>CAVPWU010000003.1:0-348909 GCA_963709665.1 uncultured Actinomycetota bacterium
GCATCCCCTGGTGCAACTGTGTGGACTTGTTGTCCAGGTCCGGCCCCCACGCCTCTGTCATCGCCACCTCGCGGTCGGGGCGGGCTCGATGCCCGCCCCGGACGCCCGTTACGGTCGTCAGAACCGAGCTCGGCTCATCACCATGGCTGTGGGGTCGGTGCGGTTCGGGAGGTCGAGCGAGGCGGCCAGGATCCGATCAGGGCACTCCCGATCAGGGCACTCCATGGTGCGGAGTTACCGTCCCGCCAGCCGGAGCCGCTGCGGAGGAGAAGACATGGCGCAAGTGGTGTCTGTGTCCCGAGTCCGACCAGAGCTGCCCTCAGCCCCAAGGGACCCCCTTCGCAATCGTGTTCAAGGTGGCCGGGGGGCGATGCGGGGACGGCAGGACTGTCCATCGGGCCCGGACTGGCGCTGGCGGCGCATGGCAGAGGGCTTCCAGCCTTCCACCACTGGGTCGAAATCGTCGCCTGACCACGGAGGATGACATTGAGGGTGACGTTGGGACGGTGGGAGATCCCCTTCGCCGGCGGACTATCGACTAACCGATTCTCCAGTCCGTCCCAATTCGCGATTACACGGGTGAAACGTCCCTGAACGGCACTTATGCCACGGTTACACGGGTGATCGGCGGCGGGTTATTGGGGCAGGTTTGGTCGACCACGGCCGGGCGATGCCCGGAATGGCGACCGCTTCACTTTCCTTGAGATGTCAAACCCCCATCCGCAGCCATCCGATGCTGGAAGCCTCGAGCTTCCGGTCGACGAGTTGCTGACGCGCGCCAGGCCGTTGCCCCCGCGCGACGAGATGGTGATCGACGATCTCCTTCCTGATGAAGGCGCTGCCCTCCTCGCCACCCTGAAGGCGAGAACGCCCAGGCCTCACGTGGGCCCATCGTCATCGACACCGACGTGTTCGGGGCAGACCTGATCCCAGGGTCGCGCATTGCCCAGCTCTACGAGCCGGTCATCGTCGGAAGGCCGGCGTTCATTTCCTTCCAGATGGCAACGCTGCAACGAGGTCAGGCTCCCCCGAGCCTCAGCAGATCGCCACCGTCTGTCCCCATATCGTTCCGTTCGCGGTAACGACGTTGGGGACCAGATAGTTCGGTCCGAACGGATCACAATCCCCATCGATGGTGTAGATACCGATTACCGGGGCAGAGCTGGCGCCGACGAATGAGCCGGTGAATTGTGCATTTCCAAACGCGAAGATTCCCCCATCTTCGCCGACCAGGAAGTATCCACTCCCGACGACGGTCCCGGCAGTGGAGACCACACTTCCAGTGGGGGCGACGCCGACGATCGGAGAATTCAAAGGTGAGCCGCCCATGGAGCCGTAGAACGAGGCGCCACCGAAGGCGAACACCCCGCCATCGGCAGCCACCAGGTAGTAGCCCACGCCGTTGCCGCCGGCTGCCATCCCGACGATCGGAGAATTCAAAGGTGAGCCGCCCATGGAGCCGAGAAAGGCCGCTCCACCGAAGGCAAAGATGCCGCCATCGGAGGCCACCAGCCAATACCCATCGCCAACTGGCGTCGTCGCAATGCCCACGATCGGGGCATTCAGCGTCCTTCCTCCCATCGATCCGTAGAAGGGCGCACCTCCGAGCGCGAATACTCCGCCGTCGCTGCCTACCAGCCAGTACTGGCCGGCGTAGAAGTAGTTCGAATCGGCGGGATTGGAAACGACGCCGACGATGGGCGCTGCAGGAGCGAGGCCGGTCTGCAACGCAATGCCGTTCTCGTACACGGTGCCACGAGCTGTTGTTTCCAAGGATCCGTCTGCAGAAACGGCGCTGATGGTCGGCGATCCAGGTGGACACGCCCCCTCGGTGTTCGCCTGCAGCAGCGTGGCACACCTGGAGGGGGGCGAGCTTTGGGCCGATCGAGTGGCTGTCCCTTGAGAAGTGGCACCAGCAGACGGGCTGCCTCCGAACACTGCCATCAGTGCAATTGCTGCGGCAACTAGGACGACGGTGAAAGGTCGACCCGTGGATCCGTCTCGTATCCCCATTCGTCCACCCTGACGAATAGCCTCCTCGTCGACCAGAGGCACAATGACCACTGATCTCGGGATTCTGCGTTGTTCCGAGCGTTCGCCCAACCAGTTCACGTGATCTCCCAGGTGCAACTCGTTGACCACAAGGAGTGCAAGGCCATTGTGGTGTGGCCAAGTCGCCAACGTAAGGGGCAGAACGACCACTTCCTAGTGGGCAGAACTACCTATACACCTCTCGAGGGAGACCACCCGCCCTCCGCCCTCCGCACTATTGCCGGTCGCCCAGGGAAGCTCACTCGGTGCTCGGTGCCGCGAGCGTTGTGACCGGTCCGATCAGTAGATCTCTGTTTGGAGTGCGAATCTCGTCAGTTCTGTCCGTCGCCGAAGTCCGGTCTTCTCCTTGATCCGATCGAGGTGGGAACGAACGGTGCTTGGGCTAATGAACAGTCGTTCCGCTATCGCCCGGTCCGTGAGGCCTCGGGCCACCAGGCCGAGGATCTCCTTCTCGCGCTCGGAGAGCCCAGTGGCGGGTTCAGGCCCGATGGCGCCGACCTCGGTGGCGTTCTCATCGTGACCCACAGAGAAGGTCAGCACGGTACTCCCAACCTCTATCTGATCGCCGTCACGGAGAGGGTGCCGTTGTATGCGTCGCCCATTGGCGTAGGTTCCGTTGCTGCTGTTCAGGTCGCCGAGAACCCACTGGCCGTCGCTGCGACTCAGCTCTGCGTGTGTACGTGAGATTCTCGGATCGTCGGCAAGCACAAAGTCGTTGGCGGGATCACGTCCAAGGGTGATCCGATTCCCAATTAGCTCGCAGGGTCCTTTATCAGCATGTCGAAGTGACGCCATCAGCGCTCCTTTTGAACTGCGATCTGACTCTACGTGATCGGTCCCTGGCTCGGACGAGACCAACCCCGTCGGTATGATCGATTTCATGGACGCACCGCCCTGGTCGCAGGTAATCCTGGGCGGCCGGTACGACCTGGTCGAGATGATCGGGTTCGGAGGCTCGGCGCAGGTCTGGCGTAGTTTTGATCGAGAACTCCACCGAGAGGTAGCGGTCAAAATCCTCGCCACCCACTCTTCCGACGAGCCCTCGGTATTTCAGCGATTTCGTCGGGAAGCTCGCCATTTAGCCTCCCTTTCGCACCCGAACATCGTCCCGGTCTACGACTTCGGGGTTGCTGACGGGCGGGCCTTCCTGGTGATGGAGTACATCGATGGACCGGCGCTCCGAGACCTGCTCTCGCCCACATTGCCGGTCGCCTCCGCGGCTCGGGTTGCCTTGGACGTGCTCTCCGGACTTGCCCACGCTCACCGACGAGGGGTCGTGCACCGCGATGTTAAGCCGGCCAACATTCTGCTGGCCCACGGTGGCACCGCCATGATTGCCGACTTTGGCGTCGCCAGGGGGGCCGGGGACACTACAGAATTGACTGCAGTCGGGTCGTTCGTAGGCACGGCCACCTACGCTTCGCCCGAGCAATTCAGCGGGGCGGCAATCGGCCCGGCATCCGATCTGTACTCCGTCGGCTGCGTGCTGTACCGATGCTTAGTCGGAAGCGCGCCCTTCGAGGCCGACGAGGTTGGTCAGCTGGTTCTCCAGCATCGATTCGCCGACGCCGTTCCCGTCCATGAGGCTTGCCCCGACATTCCGCCCGCCATGGAGGCAGCCATCGAGCGGGCAATGGCGAAGCGTCCAGACGATCGATTTGCCGACGCCATGATTATGCGTGCGGCAGTGGAGCCGTTCGCCGGCGGTGGGCTCGAGGGGCTTGTTGAGAGGTGGACCGTTGATCGACCCCTCAGTTCCATCCGCCCAAGCATCCCGATCGAGAGGATCGCCCTGCCGTACCGTCGGGCGGAAGCCACCGTTAAAGGCGACGGCCGCACACAGGCGGCCCCGGCGGCTGCTCAGCGAATGGCTAGCCGTGCTGTCTCGCGGCGTGGCGCGATCGTCACATCGCTTGTTGTCTTGGTGCTGCTGGTGGCGGGTGTGTCCTGGTGGCACGTCGCCGGCGACCATGGTCGACCAACCGCCGCGACCTCGGTTCTGCCTTCGGGGGGCACGCTCCAGCCGGCTCAGTCGATCACCTCCCCTAACGGGAGATTCGAGCTCACCATGCAATCGGATGGCAATCTGGTTGAATATCTCGCCTCCTCGAGGGCGCCAAGATGGGAAACCGGCACTAGCGGCAACTTCGGGGCGTACGCAGTAGTCCAGGCCGATGGCGACTTCGTGGTCTACCCCAAGGGGAAGAGCGCCCCTCCTCCCGGTGATCCGACTCTCGCCCTCTGGTCGTCGGGAAGTTTCGGGCACCCCGGCTCGTTGGTCGAATTGCAGGACGATGGGGTTGTGGTCGTCCGCGCTGCGGACCGCAGCGTCGTGCTCTGGGCGTCCCAATGAAGCATCCGCTGTTGAAGCATCTCCGCACCGCTGCTCGTGGATCGGCAGCCATTGGCTGTGTCGCTTCGAGCCCACCCGGATGCGCCTAAGGGTCTAGCCAACGCGGATCTGCCTGTCGCCCATCACCGCTCTGCTACTGCCACGCCCCGAGAAACGGAGCACTCCCGAAGCTGAAGATCCCGCCGTCGGCCGCGACGAGCCAGTAGCCGTCCCCGCCCGAGGTCGTGGCCATTCCGACCACTGGTTCGCTGAGATGCGTTCCACCCATCGACCCCCGGAACGGTGCGTCGCCGAAACCGAAGATCCCGCCATCGGCGGCGACCAGGTAGTAGCCCCCGCCGTCCTGTGTCGCCGCCATTCCAACGACAGGTTGATTGAGACGCATTGCCCCGGTGGACCCGGAAAACCGGGCGTCGCCGAAGCTGAAGATCCCGCCATCGGCTGCGACGAGCCAGTAGCCGCCTCCGTCTGGGGTTACGGCCATGCCGACCACTGGCTGGTTGAGGGACGTTCCCCCCATCGATCCACGAAACTGTGCGTCTCCATAGCTGAAGACTCCGCCATCGGAGGCGACCATCCAGTAGCCCCTACCGTCGGTCGTTGCTGCAATTCCCACTATGGGCTTGTTCAGTCTGAGAGATCCGGTCGAGCCGTAGAACTGGGCGTCCCCGAAGCTGAACACACCTCCGTCAGAGGCAACCTCCCAGTCACCGTCGCCAGTGGGAGTTGAGGCCATGCCGACAATTGGTTGGTTGAGAGGGGCCCCGCCGAGGGACCCGGTGTAGGTCGATCCAAAGGCGGCGACGGAGCCGTCTGATCCCACCTCCCGGTAGCCGCCTTCTGCAGAGGTACTAGCCATACCTACGACCTGGGCGGGACGTTCCTGGCCGTAGGTCGACACGGACAGGCTCAAGCCCGGCGCCGGGTTGTACTGGCTCCCCACCGCCGAGCACACCAGAGCGGTGCTGCATGAGACGGAGGCGAGCCCGCTCTGACTGGGGCCGGGACCCGGGGTGATCGTCCAAGAGGCGCCGTTCCAGATCTCGACAAGCGCCGGGGACACGCTCGCACTCGATCCACCCCCGAGCGCTCCGACGGCGACGCAGAAGGAAGGTCCGACACATGAAATGGCTTGAAGCCTGTTGTACGCGTAGGCGGGATCATTGGGACTACCTACGGTGGTCCACGTCGCGCCGTTCCAATCCTCCACGAGCGTGTTCTCCTGATTGGAGCCCGAGGTATACCCAACTGCGGTGCACGACGACGGCGTGGTACAAGAGATATCGAAGAGTGCCGCCCAGGGGTTCGTCGTCGGCGCCGGTGCTGTGGACCAAGCAACGCCGTTCCACTGCTCAGCAATGGGCGGTGTGGCCATTCCGTTGATGGTTGCCTCGGTTCCGATCGCTGTACAGGCGTCGGCACCGGAGCAGGAGATCGTCAAGAGCGGACCTTCGCCGTCTGATCCCGACGACCTCCATGATGATCCGTCCCATTGAAGGATCGCTCCCACTTGGACCGGCGCCTCGCCCACGGCGAAGCAATCGTTCGGACCGACGCACGAGATTCCACTGACGGAGGTGCCGTAGCTCGGCGCGCTGGCCAGCGACCAAGACGAGCCATTCCAGACCTCTGTGACCCCTGTCCCGGCGGCAACGCAGTAAGAGCTCGAGGTGCAGCTGATTGCCGACGGCGCCGCCGCTGCGTTGGTGGGAGTGGACATGATGGACCAGGTTGTTCCGTTCCACTCTTCTGCCAACGCCACGGAAGCTGAGGGAGCGCCCGAAGTGACCGAAGTGCCTACCGCCACGCAGAACGTTGGACTGACGCACGAAATCGCGCTGAGACTGGAGGATGAGGTGTTCGGTAGGTTCGGGCTTGGGTTCACCGACCAGATGGGAGCCTTCAGCTCCGATGCCGATGCAAGGCTTGTCGTTCCGGCCAGTGCGACGGCGACGACTGCAATCGCCAGGCACAGGACAGCAGGCCGCGACACCTTGATTCTCATGTTCACGATACTGCGCTTGTGCCGGACAGCTAGCTAGGGGCAGATGCCACTATTCCATGTAGGCATAAATGACCAACTACCGACTCTTGGGACGCATCCGGGGGAAGTCGACTTGCCCAATTCTGGGGTTCCGCGCACTCACCAGGGAGCTGACCTGCGCTCCAAGGCAAGTTGCGCCTCTTAGCTCCTGCGGCTTCACCAGACGAGGGGTATCACTAGTCGCCGCTTCGGCGGCGCTGGCCGGCCTGGAGATTCGATTCCCTTGGAGTCGAGCGCGTCCAATTGCACCACCTCAACTCCAGCTTGTCCTGAGGAGTCCGTACCAGGCGTAGACGCCACCAACTGTCGGTGTCGGTAGCCTCCCGGTCAGCCAGATAAGGAACTCCAGGGACGCTCCCGGGTCGGGCACACCAACCAGGCTGGCGACGATCGAGTCGACATGCCATGCGCCGAGCTGATCACGCAGTGCACGCCGGAGCGTCGCGGTCTCAAGTGGCGGACCGTTGGCGAACATCTGGTCGAGCGTTCTGGCCGTCAGTGTGTTCGCACCGTAGAGCAGCGTTGGCGTGTATGCGATGCGATGAGCGGACCCCGAAGGGACGAGAAAGTAGCCACCAGGCATCTTGAAGCGCATGCTCGCCTCCGCCTGCCAGAGCACAGCCGACGGAAGGATTGCCGTCGGATACGGATAGAGCACGGCAACGCTCCCGCTCGGGATGCGACGCACCGCAGGCGATCTGAAGTAGCTCGGTGTCCCCGTCGGTCCGATCGG
Source organism: uncultured Actinomycetota bacterium (assembly GCA_963709665.1). Lineage (GTDB taxonomy): Bacteria > Actinomycetota > Acidimicrobiia > Acidimicrobiales > RAAP-2 > DASZIT01. The sequence continues at coordinate 7,183 of CAVPWU010000003.1, forward strand.
ACTCACCGGTAGCGCCGGAAGGAGCGGCACGAGACAGAGGGCGGCGAGTCCGCAGGGTGCGCCCCAGGCGAACATGGTCGGCGCCTTCCGGGTGGCCCGTGAGCGCCGCCGATCCAGCAAGGTCCGGTGGAGCGTGTCGAGGGTCATTGCCAGGAGAAGTGCGGCGAAGAGACCCACGTAGGTGGAGTACCGGACTGGGACGGTGTTCGAGAGAAGTGGAAGGTGCGCAAACAGCCGCTCGGGAAGAGGCAGACCCGTGGTCGCCGCACTTGGGCGCCCGGTCACGACCAGCCCGGCGCCGAGGGAGAGCACGAGTGCCGTAGAGCCCCCAATGGCGACGATCTTGGCGAGGTCGGATCTTCGCCAGAGGATCACGGACCCGACAAGGAGAGACGCTAAGAGGGTGATCCCCAGGTACGAGCCGTTCTCCGACGTGCTGCTCGCAAAGGTCGAGGTGCTGCCGAGCATGGCTGACGGTGCCAGCCATTGATGGAGGCCAGGGATCACGGTTCCGAGAAGGTCAGCACGGTAGGCCTGGGGTTCGAGTTGGATGGGACCGCGAATCGAGGCTGGACCTCTCAACACCAGCCATGCCGGATACGCCAGCAACACCGCAGTGATGCCGACCGCCCATACAAACCCGGTGATGAGATCACGTAGACGAGTCCGAAGTGAGCGCCGGCGGAGAACGGCGGCCGCCGCAATGCAGACCCCAGCGAGGACCACCGTCGAGGCCAGCACCTCTGTGGAGATGAAGAACTGCGCAACTAGGAGTAGGCCGAGGAGCACACCCCACCGTCGGGGCGATCCGCGCTCCCCGACGGCGAGCTCGTAAACACACAGAAGAATCAACGGAGGAAGCACCATGAATGAGAGGTTCAGGTGGCCGCTCTGAGCGATCTCGTAGGGAGAGAAGCCGTAGAGGAGCCCGGCCACGAACGCAGCCGGACGCCAATTCACGATGCGCCGAGCGAGGACGAACGCCGCCCACGCCGATCCGGCCAAGGCGGCAGTGCACCAGAAGTTGTAGGTAGCGATCGCCCCCCACGCCCAGGTAATCGGTGCGCCGAGCAGGCCGAGCAGCGGCACACTCGTGTTGTCGAGGAGATTGACTCCGTGCGGATAGTTGGCGAAGGTGGTGAAGAGAGGGTTGTGGCCGTGGGCCACAGCGAACGGGACCCACTGCAGGAACCAGACCGTCCCGAATTGGTCTCCGCCCAGTTGCGTCACCGACCGGGGATCCTTGCTCCAGATGGCCCAGTAGACGACGACTGCGAGAAGCCAGTATCCCGCTACGAAGCCCGCTGTGACGAGCCGGCTCAGGCGGTCCGGTCCGAAGATCGTCGAAAAGGGGGCGCGTTCCGCTAAGAGGGTGGGCCCATTCATGCATTCCGCCTTGTGTTGGAGGGTGGTGAGGTTGTTCGCTCTACGCGGTCTGACTGGCCAATTCGCCGACATCACCGACGGAGCGGGTTGTCCCGATCGGATGAATCATCCGCAAGGGCGGCCCGAACCTGAAACGGAATCCACCCGGCGCTGCTGGAAGGAGACGATCAACCACTTCGCCGTGGAATCGGAGATTCGACGAATCGGACCCGGTTCCAGCTCCTGGCGGCGTTCTGTTGAACTCCTCGTGATCCATGATCGGAGCCTGACAGAGGCGACCATCCGCGACCATCGTCAGTTGCACCCCTTGTTGGGTCGTCCGTGTGGGCAAGAATGCCCAGTCCGGAGGACACTCGTTGGGACCACAGTTGCCCGGGCGGACCTTTCGAAGGGTCAACGACGACGGGGAGGTTGTCGCGTCTCATGCCGCCGGGCACTGTTCACACAGCTTCACGGAGCCGTTGGTGGGTAGGGAGCGGCGTCGGTCAACCTGGCCCATTGCTCACCACGACTGATGCGAACAGGCCCGAGGCTTGGATAGCTGCCACAAAGGCAGGAACCTGTGATCTAGGTCCGGCGAAGTTGATGTCCATGTACCCGCCCCCGTTCGGGTCCTGACCACTACTGAAGCTGAATTGTGCGCTCAGCTGAGCCTCCAAGGCCTCCATGGAGGCCGGAGCGACTCCTGGCTTAGCCGTGGCGGTGATCTGCGCCGTGATCGTCGGTAGCTCTCCTGCCAGGGTGGAGGGAACGGCGCCGACCACTGCCGGTGACCCGATTGGATCGATCCATTGCAACTCTCCGTCACTGCCGTACGAACCCAGAGAACGCGTGTAGGACTGGCTGATACCGACGTCCATCGCCATGTCGGGGACCATCGATGTGATATTCCGCAGTTCGAGCAGTTGACCGGTGTCCGGCTCCACGACAATGGTGCGAGGCCCATCTGGCGAGGGGGTGGTGAAGCCGAGACCGGTGGCGCCGGAGTGGGTGACCACCTGGCCGAGCTCTTGCACGTGCGGCATCAACGCGAGTGCCTCGTACACAGCAGCCGTGAGGGCCGGAGTCAACCCAATTGTGGGCCCCAGTAGGATTTCCGCCGCTAGAACGAACCCGCTGCTCGGATCAGCTTGCTCACAAGCACACGCGAGCCCGGTCGTGCCCGTCAGGAGCTCGTGGGCCAACGTGGTGGGGTCGGTCGGCAACGATGCCACGCTGATGACTCCTCCCGACTTCCCATTTGAGACGTTGTCCCCGGACACTGCGCCACACGATCCGTTCTTTGAATGGGATGGGGTAGTTGCCAATCCGATCCTCTTCCATGCCGCCTCATTGGTCGGGGAAGCGAAGGTGGCGTCGCCGATCGTGGCCGTCCAGCACGACTCGCCGAAGTTGTTCGACCATTGGTCGATGCCCCCCGCGACCGAAGCTGTCGCTCCGCTGACCTTCTCGGTGCCAACTTGCGTGACTGAGTACGAATACGAGACCTCCTGCTGCGTCTCTAGCCATTGGTTGGAGGCGAGTTGCGACATGGGCTGTTGGGCCGCAGCCGTAGCGATCAGACGCAGCTGGCTTGCCGCAGCCACAGGTTGCTTCTGACCTACAGACGGCAGCAGTACCGCCACGAGCAACGCGGCAATGGCCAACGCTCCGATGCCAGCAAGACTCACCCACCGGGCCCGGTGGACGGGTCGGCGTGCTCTGCTGGCACCCGCATTGACCTGAGAAGGGTGGACACTCTCCAGTTCCAACAGGGACGGAGCCTGGGGAGCGGAGTTCATCAGCTCAGTGACGAGCACCCGAATTCTCGCGTCGAGTTCTTCAGTCGTCAGCATTGAGAGCCTCCTTGAGATGTGATCGAGCTCGGGCAAGGTGGCGCTTCACGGATCCCTCACTTATGTCCAAGAGAGCTGCGACAGCAGCGGTATCGAGGTCGTCCCAGTAGGTAAGGACGATGACGGCGCGTTGGCGCACGCTCAGTCGGGAGACAGCAGCGAGGACTTCGGGTCGGAGTTCGGGTACTTCGACCAGATCGCCCCGGGCCAACTGCGCCTCCCGGGTTAGGCGGCGCCGAGACGAGCGATGGAACTCCGCAGCCTTGTGGTAAACGCTGGTGTAGAGGTACGAGCGCTTCTCGGTCACCATCGCCCACTGCCGCGAGCCCAGACATGCGACGACAGCTTCAGAGACCACGTCGGCAGCATTGCTGGGGCCTACAAGCCCGGTTGCAAAGCGAGTCAACCCATCAGCGTGCTTCAGGTACAACTCCCCGTCGGCCGCATCCACACCTATACGATGCCGCCGAACCCAGGTCTGGGTGACACGCATCCAAACATTCTCGTTCGCCCTCAGATGCGAGCCCTCTGTGCACGGTCCTCGGACTAGCGGCTACGTATCAATTGACGTCGACTTACGGACATGCCTGTATCGCCACGAAGGGGACGTCCGGTCGCCGGGTAGCTGTGGAATTATGGCACCTCCCCCTCAAAGCGACGGGCATAGTGTTCCGGTAGCCGCCAACCTGGAGGTCTCATTCCCCCCGCCACCTCGGCTCGACCTCCGACATCGGGTCAGTAGGGTGCACTCAATGGCGAACCGTCCACTCGATGCGGAAGCGAGCTTTGGGTTCAGCCCGCCGTTTGCGCTGCAGGTCGAGATTACAAGTAGCTGCAATCTGGCCTGCAAGGTTTGTCCACTCACCTCGGGCGACACTGCGTCCCAGATTGATGCCGGACACATGTCGGAGCTCGTGTGGTCAGAAGTGGTAGCCGTCGCTCAACGGGCCCAGCAGGTCTTCGTCTCGGGGTTCGGCGAACCGCTGAAGAACCCAAGGTGCCTGGGAATGCTGGAAGAGCTGGGGCAACTGGGTGTCAAGACGACCTTTGTCACGAATGGCGTGGGCATCTCGGAGGTAATCGCGGCTCGACTCGCCGCAGTGCCCGGCTTAGCCCACATCAACGTGTCGATCGATTCTCCAGATCCCGCCATCTATCGCTCGATCCGGGGAGGAAGCCTGCCTCGTGCTTGGCGTGGCCTGGAGCGCCTCGCTCGAGCGTTCGAGGACCCGCGGCGCATTTCCGTGTCGTCGGTGGCGATGCGCAGCAACCTGGCGAGTTTGGCCGCGTTCCCGGCGCTGCTCGCCGAACTCGGCATCTCCCACTACATCGTCCAGGGCATCTTCGATTACAACGAGGCGAGTCAGAACGAACGGCTCCTCCACCAAGTGGCTGCCGAGCAGTTCGCACTATTGCGTTCTGCCTGCACCTCCCACGGTGTGGAGTTGACGCTGACAACTCCTGAACGCTCGGAAGCGGATGTGAACGACCCGGAGGGTGCGATCAGACGGTTCTACGGCGAAGTCCCACCGAGCCCAGGGGAGACCAGGCAATGCATGTTGCCCTGGGAGATTCCCTATATCGACAAGGACGGCCGGGTGTTCTCGTGCTGCTTCGCCGCTTCCTCCGGTGACCTCTCTCTCGGTCGGATCGGACCTGACTCGCTCGAGGACGTCTGGACGGGAGCGCAGTACGTGAAGTTCAGGTCCGACCTCTTGGACAGCGATACAACGCCGGACATCTGCCGGCGCTGTACCGCCGTGCCGCTTGGTGTCCATCCCTTGACGGAGTATGGGGCGGTTTTCGTGGGCTCGCAGGTGTCGCCGGGAGAGGACGCCCTCGTCGTGGTGCGGATGCGAAACACCGGCCGACGCAACTGGTCTCCTGATGACCCCATCAAGATCGGGACGATCGGCCCACGGGATGGGGCGTCGCCGCTTCATCACAGGTCGTGGCTCGAGCACAACCGTCCCGCCACCATCACTGAATCTGCAGTTGCCCCCGGCGGTGAGGCCACCTTCCGGTTCCGTATCAACCGGGCCCCTAGTATCCGACAGGAGTTCCAACTCGTCGTGGACGGCCTCTGCTGGATTCCAGAAACTGCCTTTGAGATCCGAACCTAGCTCCCAGGTCGAACCAGTATCCCGGGGCAGACACCGCGCCCCTGACCGCCGGCTCGGTGAGCCGCTCCAACAGCGGTAGGTGCTTCAGGCATCCTCTGTCTCGGTAGGCGTGCCCTTGCGCGTAGCTCAACGAACATGAGGGCGCTTGTCAACCGATTGGCTCCACCGAGCGTGATGCCCACTTGAAGTGCTAGCAAGCAGGGGGTGAGGCCGAGCATGCACTCGACATCCGTAAGCAGGAGGCGGCCGCGATTCGTGCTGCTGGTCAGAGTGTGGGCGTTGACGATTGGAACGGCCGGGGCAATGTGGCTGGTCATGGTTGTTATGACCGTGGCCCCGTCCCCGGCGGCCGCCGACACGAGCGCTGGTCCAAACCCGTCCGACTTCACATGCGCGGTTCCAGCTCTGCCTCACGGGGTGGCGCAGGCAACCAGTCGCACGATGCTCTCGGGCCCAGCGGTCTCCGCTCTGACCGGAGGAGCAGCACACCACGGGTTCTCCCTGGATCACGGCGATTTCGAGGTTGAGCCTCCTCGACCCGGCGACGTGCCCGTACTCAGCGCAGACCAGGCCATCTGTGGCGCCATGGCATCAACTGCCGGTCTGAGCGGCTATGTCGAACAGGGTGTCGCCGTCGGCTACGGCCGGGTCAGTGTCGCCGCGAGCCTCTTTCCAGTCGTGGGCGGTAGTTCCTCCCCGGTGGATGGGACTGCCGAGTATGCGACCGTGGCGTCATTTCGTGACCGCCTCGCCTGGTTGGTGATCGTCCGTGGCAACCCCGGTGGAGGCTTCAGTTGCCCGGCGGAGCGTGGCCCAGTTCACGTCGTACCCCGTTCCATTGACACCGGTCGCCCCAGCGATCACGGTTACGAGGTGTTTGCAATCGATGCCCGCACCGGAGCTAATGCCCTTGTCTACCGGGAAGGAGGGCCTGGCGGGTGCACGGCCGGAGCTCGAGTTCCCCCCTCCCTCGCGGTGGCCGAAGAGTCGATCTCGGTGCCCTGGACGCTCATCTCACGCAATCCGGACGGCTACTCGGGCACGATTGCCGCGTCGGTACTTCCTTGCGACCAAGCACCAGGTACCGTCCTCGTTGACCGGAGCGGTCCGAATGTCGAAGTGCGGGTCACCCGGCCATACGGCCCAGCGTGTGGGATGTCCGAATCGGTCCTCATCAATCTTGACGCCGCGGTGGTCACCGCTGACCTCCCGGCCGTGATCGGCCATGATCCCGTGGGATTGACGAACCTGCTGAGCCTTGATGCCGGGTGAGGCCGGCGACCTAGTGTCCAGTCGCCTCCGACGAAGAGGACGTGCAGCGGCCGTCGGCGCCCTCTTGATCACCGCAGTGACGCTGTCGGCTTGCGGGAGCGGATCAGCGAGCCCGGCGACACAGCTCAGCGTTCATATCCCCGAGGGTTGGACGAGCCATACCTACGACGGCATCGCCGTCTCGACGCCCACGGGCTGGAAGTACCACGGGCCGAACACCGAGATCGGCTGCCCCGATCCGCAGGATGGCGGTCTCCTGGCTCTCGGGGCGACATGGTCGGGTGCCGGGTGTCCGCCCAGTTTCAGCGAACAGTCGGCGACCACCGTCGACGTTCAGTCCGGGCTGGGTTCAGGCTCACCGCCTACGCATTCGGCCCGGGTGAACGGTCTCAATGTAGAGGTGGTCGACGATGCAGCGGGCATCATCTGGCTCGTTTCCTCACGAAATCTGACGGTAAGCGGTTCGGGGCCCGAGGCCAACAAGGTCTTGCACACTTTGAGGTCGGCCTGATCTGCCGGTCGTGCCAGTGAAGTCGAACGGTTCCGGCGGGCAGGGAGTGCCCCCTAATTGCTGTGCCTTCGTGAGTCCCGGATGCCCCCTACCGCCGGCTCGAGGACGATATCTGCGTGAACCGCAACTTCGATCTACCGTTGGGGCGATGGCGCCGAACAAGCAGCCCACGCCGGAGGATCGGAGTGATGCCATCCGGGTCGCCCTCACCGGCTTGGCCTCTGGAGTGCCGTCCGAGGAGATTCTCTCCAAGCTCGGCGCTCTACACATCCGGCACAACACCTTTCCCGCCGAGGAGCTCCTCGAACTCGCCTCCGACGCAATCGAAGAGTCCGGCGTCACGCCAGCTGATCCCATCGACTGTGAGGGTGTCCGGGAGCGATTCCTCGCCGACTATCCCTTCTCCGGGAAGACGCAGCACCACAAGAGCAAGTACGCCATCTCTGCCGCCGCCATGATCCACGGGGGCGTATATCCCGACCTCCTCGATGACGCCGCGTGGTGGGAGGCCGATGACTCGTGGGTCTACTCGTTCCTCGCGTTTCTGCTCTACGTGCGGGTCGCCGCCGAGCGATCGGGACGGCGCGTCGAAGAGGTCGCCCGCTCAATCGCCGATCGACGCGGCGTGACGGTGCGCACGGCCTGATTCCGACTCGAGACGCCATCGGTCAGTGCGTCCCTGAGTGGGTCGCGACCCGTTCTTGTTACCCGCCGGCAACGAAGGCGACGACGACGTAGGCCGCGTGACGATCGAAGTTCTCCCGCCGTCGGTCATAGACCGTGGTCGTCCTTGGATCCGCGTGGCGAGCGGCGATCTGGACATCACGAAGAGGAACGCCCGCATCGAGTGCGGCCATGATGAAGGCGGACCGGAGCATGTGCGGATACACGGCGGTGAGCCCCGCTTGCTTGCCGATTGAACGCACCCAGCGGTGGGCGGTTCGCCGATCGAGCCTGGCTCCATCCTTCCGACGCAGAATCGCGCCGTCTGTGCGTTCGCCGATGGCCAGGTCAATCGTCCGGGCGGCCCTCGGGACGAGCGGGATCACCGCAGGCTTGCTCCCCTTCCCCATGATCCGGAGGGTCCGGTGCCCCTGGGTGAAGGCGAGATCCTCGATGTTGGCTCCACATGCCTCACTGACCCGTAGCCCGTTGAGCCCGAGGAGCACGGCCAGAGCGGCATGATCCCTGTCGAATCGCTCGGCGGTGAAGAGGAACGTGCCGAACTCCCGGCGGTCCAGTCCCCGCCCCTCGGAAGGGTGCACCTTGGGGCGCCGGACGTATTGAGCAGGGTTGGCGTTCACCCGTCCGTCGATATGGGCGAACCGGTAGAAGCCGCAGATGGTCGACAGCCGTCGGTCGATGGTCGACGGGGCCAGTCCCTTCTGCTCCATGGCGGTGCGGTAGAGCTCGATGTGGGGTCGCTTGGCTTCCAGGACGGCGAGGCCCGCGTCAGCGGCCCATTGGAAGAAGGTCCGGAGGTCGTAGCGGTAGGCATCGAGCGTGCGCCCGTTGTACCGGGCGAGAAATGCTGCAGCTGCCACCTGAGCTTCATCGAAGCCGGAGTCCTCGATGATGATGGCCAGCGTGGTCGAATCTGAGTCGAGTACAGACATGGCTCTCCTTCTACAGTTGGGAGATCCAGCCAACACCGGCATGGCCATTTCGGACAGAGCACAATCGCGCCCGCCAATCAACTGAGCCCGAGCCACGGTGATCAAGAACGGAGGCGTGCGTGATGGACGCTGAGTTACAACGATGCGGGGTGTGCCAGCAGATGAAGTCGGACGGCGCCTTCAGCGACGGCGGGACGGTATTCATCTGCGATCAGTGCAATGAGAACGCCATCAAGTTCCTCGAAATTCAAGACAGCCTCTACCTCCCTCAGCAAGGCCCCCCGGGAGCCTGAGTCTGTCGACGACGTGACGCCGAGTCCACGCCGGATCTGTGCAGGCCATGTCCTTGAGCCGGCGATCTGGGACGCAGTTACTCCTCCGCCCACTCGTGAGGGTCGATCTGCCAAGGCGAGTGGGGATCACTTCGTGTGGCGACAAGTCCGATCCCCATGGAAGCGAGTTCAGCGACCGTGGGATCCGCGTCTGAAACATGAACGATGTGACCGATGACACAGGCCCCGTGCTCATTCGGGTTGTTGACACCGTCCCCGACGAGCCAGTCATTCTCCGCATCGTGAACCACCATCCGGGCGGGCTCGGATCCATCGAGCACGGTCTGCTGAATCACAGCACCGAGCCGCCGAGGGAACCTTCCCTCCGGGTACGGAAATGGAACGCCTCGATCGACCTGCCGGCCATCTTCTGGACTCATCGGCGCCAAAACTATTCGCTCCCGGTCCTCTTCCCGGCGTTCGGGGACAGTCACGGATGCCGGCGTCATCTAGTGAAGGCCAGCTCCTCGTTCAAACCCTCGACCGTCGTAGTCGTAGGACAACAGCACTTCTCGAGTCGCGTCCCGAATGCACAAGATCGCCGGCTGATGGGCGTCGATGGCTATCACGAAAGCCCCAAACGGCGACTCAATCGGCGCCGTGGAACCTTGTCCGGAGGCGACCACCTCGATCGTTCTCGCTTCGATCCCCGCGACCCCGTAGTACGCACACACGTACCACTCTCTGGCCCCAGATCCGTGTAAACCCATGAATTGCGCCATACGCGGGGCCGTCGAGCCCCTCTCAAACGGGGGATCAATCCATTCACCCCCACCTCCGCCCAGAGATGACTCCCATTCACCGTCAGAACGGTGAAACACCTCGACCTCGCTAACGAGTTGGTCATCATCGGGTTGCTCCGGCCAGTGAGACCACTGAACATGAAGGACGGCGCCCACCGCGCCGTTCACCCATCGAGCGACTGGAACTGATTCGCCTCGCAGCAGCTCTTGTGGGAGGTCCGGCAGCCCGTGGTCGAGAGACCAGTAGCTCCAGTCGCTGGTCCATTCCTCATCGAACGAAGGGGGCTGCACGGAAACCATCATCGCTCGCACACTGGCGGGACGTCACTCGTGCTCGATCGTCACCCACTCCCGGCGACGCTCCTATCAATGTCAAGCCCCTCTGAGGGGCTCCGGGGTGAAGACAGCGGACAAAACATTCATGAGCCACTCGAGTGTCGAGGGCATGCTCTTATGAGGTCACGCGTCTTGGTGAGAGTAGGCCCGAGTCGTGGGTCGGCGGGTCGCCGGTAAGTCAACCCGGAGGGCGACAGTTATGGGGTGAGCCAGACCCCCGACTCGGGGAATCAGCCGCGGGGGAGGTAGCGATAGACCTCGCGGGCGATGTAGCGCTGAAGGATCCGGATGATGTCGCGCTTGGTCCGGCCTTCCTTCACTCGACGGTCGAAGTAGTGGGTGGTCTCCGGGTCGTGGGCGATGCGAACCATAGCGATGCGCCAGAGCGCGCTGTTGGCCTGGCGGTCCCCACCGTTGTGCCGGCGCATACGTCCGGCGTTCTTGCCAGACTCGGCCGGGACCGGGGACACGCCACACAGGTGGGCCCAGGCGGCCTCCGAATGCAGCCGTTCGGGATTGTCGCCGGCCGCCATCAAAAGGGACGCAGCCGTATCGGGCCCGACGCCGAATCGGGCCATCAGATCGGGAGCGGTGGCAAGAAGCAACGACTCGATCTTCTCGTTGAGTTCTTCGAGCTCGGCGTCGAATGCCATGACCCGGTGGGCCAGCGAGGCGAGCGACGCTTTGGTGGCTGCGGTCAGAGGATCGGACGCCCGGGTGGATCGGAGCTTGGCTGCTTCGGCTACCAGAGCCGTGACCGAGAGACCCTTCAGGCGGGAATGGAGCTGGTCAGGGGCGGTGATCACCAAATGCCGCATCTGGACGATGGCCTTCACCCGGGCCTGTCGGGCCGAGCGCTTGGCCACCACCAAGACTCGGATGGCCTCGACGGGACCGTCCTTGGTCTTGCCCGCACCTAGCGCCCGGCCGCTGATAACGGCACGAGCGGCCTCGACCGCATCGAGGGGATCGGACTTGCCGTGGCTGCGTCGGGCTTGCCGGTTGGGTCGATTGACCTCGACGACTTCGACACCCTTGCGGCGGAGGAATCGAGCGAGTCCCACTCCATAGGAACCGGTGCCCTCGATGCCGACCTTGGTCACCTGGCCGAACTCCTCGAGCCAGGCCAGCAAGGCTTTGTAGCCGGCGGCGTCTGCGTCGAACGACTCGGTGCCGACCAGCCGGCCCAGTGGGTCGAGTGCGGCAGCAACGTGGGTATCGAGGTGGGTGTCGACGCCACCCGTGATACCGGGGGGAGCTTCTACGATGGTCATGGCCATCCCTTCCTTCCTTAGCGGTTGAGGGGTGGCACGGCCGTCCTGGATCGGAGCGACGGGCGGTCGGGACTGTTGCTGCAGTCCTGACCAATCACCCAACCTCAGAGACGGGGCGTGCCGTTGTCAATGTGCTGTCTGGAAGGGCTCAGCCGACGACGCCCGAGAGCGCCTCATGACCTCAAGTCAGGCCGAATCCTCCAGTGCTCCCGAAGCTATTGAGGACCAGCAGCTCAGCGGTGGACCCCCAAGAGAAGTGTGAATGATATGGGGCAGAGCACGACGAACGTGTCTTACGCTGCCTGGCATGAGCAGAACCGCAGCCATTAGCTTCCGTGGTCGGATGCTCTGGGTAACCACCGAGGGACTTCAGCAGTGGTTGCGCCTGCTGGTCGACGAATCTGAAAACGTCGAGGGTCGGGACGAGGATTGGTTCTCCGATCTCCGCCGAGACTGGTCGATCCAGGCGGAAGTTGATGACTTGGGGGCCACACTGTCAGATGCCTGGAGCAATCAGCAGGTTGCGGTACTTTTGGAGATGGCAAGGGCCGCTCAGACTGCAGTTTCCGATGATCGGGTGATGCAGATTTCCGATGGCTGGATCCAGCTTCTGTCGGGCGACCTACCTCCCGATCCGCCGTCTGCTTGGTGGTTCCTTGGTGCGGCAAATGATGGCTGGCGGCAGATGGCGAAGCGGACTTCTGACTAGCCGTTTGGTCTCGGCGGATGGTCTGGGCGATTAATTCGCCCTGTCATCAAAGTGCCGATCTGGGCACCTGATAACCGCCCCGGTCCCAGCGGTCGGGGGCACTCTGTCCTGCCTCGCACCTCAGTGCGAATGGCCCACCAGAAGTGCGAACCCTCGCCAACGCCACATGCAATCAACCTGCGACAGTCCGCCCTCTCGCATCCATAGGAGCTGGGATTCAACAGGGGCAAGTCGATCCTCAGGGTCATCATCAGCACGGCCTATGAGGTCCAGGAACTGGCGATGAAGCTCGGGTGTGGCTGAGGCGACTACTTCCAGATTGGCAAAGACACCTTCGTCGGTGAGTTGTCCAGCGACCTCACTGAAAAGCTCCCGCTTTCGCTCGTCCTCGACGTGGTGGATTGAGAATCCAGCGACAACAACATCGAACGAACCAAGTGGCGTGAGGGACTCCTCCAAACTCCACTCTCGGAGCTGAACTCGATGATCGCCGTCGAATCGATCTCGAGCATGGCTGAGCATGGCGGGCGAGGAGTCGACGGCCAGAACCCTCTCGACGCTGCTTCGGTGTTCGAGCACCAGTGCAGCCAGCCTGCCGTCCCCACAACCCAGGTCGAGAACGGTGCGAGGTGAGGCAGGCAGCACCGACACCAGTACCTCCTCACCTGCAGCCCGTGGGGCCAATCCACCAATCCGGGTCAGGTAGCGATCCACTCGATCAGGATCACTCCACGTTGCCGCCTGGGGGTTCTCGGGACCTGGTGGGATGGCCACCTCCAGATACTTACCGAAGGAGCGACCTGGCGCCCGTCCGCACCTGCCCCACTCGTGCCGTCTAGCCACGGTCAATAACTGACCCTCTCCCGGCGATAGGGGACGGTCTCATTGGAGACCGCACCACGGCCGACACGGCCGGACCCACCATCGAATCCCCATGCCATGCCCTGTACTGTCGGAGAATGCGGCAAAGGCTTATAGGCAGCAGCGTGGCCATAATGCTTGCTGTCGGGCTGACCAGCTGCACAACGGATACTCGTGTCAACCCGTCGCAGACGCCTTCGCCGCCCTCGACGGAGACGTTTGTATCCACACCCGAGTCATCCACGACAACGACTGCTCCGTCGTCGCCGTGTGACGGTTTCGGTATCCACACCAATGGCTCACCGGAATCCACCACGATTGAGCAGCTTCTACTTTCGAACTCCGACATCCCAAGCGGATGGACGACAACAGGGCCGACGATCGCCGCCGCCCCCGGACCGCCATCGACCGCCATCCTTCCGAGTACCAACCAGGATCCGGTGGCTTCGATCACCTACGAATATCCGCCCCCTGCACCTCCCTCCTCAGGGCCAGCACCCACTGTGAACAGTGTTAGTGAAACGCTTGCTCGCTTCCCAACCGAGCAATTGGCAACGGAGGTCCTTGGTCGCCTCAATGCCCAAGCGAGTCAGTGCAATGCGGGGCCCGTCATTGTCTTACCCGATACCACGCCCTCCCTTTCCGCCACGCTGGGCGACTACGGAAGTTCTTATCAAGACGCAGCCACTGCCACCGTGTTCGTCCAACGTGGATCGTTCGTGGCAGAGCTGTATTGGTCGGATATCTGGAATCTGCGAGAAACCGGTGGCCGCCCCGGAACGCCCCCACTACCGACGCCGGCGCAGATGACCAGCACGGTCACTGATGCCCTGGCCTCTTTGCCGAGCCAGTGAGCTGAAGATCTGACGCGCGCCGTCGAAGTGCCGGAGCGTGACGCTCGCGGCCGGACAAGCACCTCTGCTCTGAGGCTGGATCCTGTGACCACCACCCGGCGATCAGGGGCAGGGCGGCCTACTCCCAACCCTTCGCCGAGTAGGACTCCTCATCGTCGTCCGGGTAGTCGGAAACGTAGGGCGGCCAGCCCATCCGGGCGTGATACTTGGTCATGGCGTCGAGATGGCTCTGAGCCTCAAAAGTCCAATCCAGAAGTGAACCTTCCGGGAGGAGTGCTCGGGCTGCATCCCCCAGGGGGCCGGCCAGGCAGATCGTCTGCAATCCGTCGCGATCGACCCACAGTTCATGAAGCATGTGCGAACGATAGGTGGCGCACCGTCCCGGCGATCTGGGTCACCTGTTCCCTCACAATGATTGGGACCGGCGTGCTACCTCCGCTGCTCCAGTCGTCGAGCGGGCACGCAGTCAGACAGCTGGCCGACTGGGGGTGCGGCATTGGCACGCAGTCGAGTCTGGTGCCGGAACACGAGCGAGGTGGCGATGCCTCCCACCGCTGCTCCGACAACACCCGCACTCAAGACCAACCATTCCCAGGTCAGAGGCGTACATACCTTTGGTCCCCCGGCACGGGAGACCGAGCACGAACTGAGTAGTGCGGGAGAATTAAGTAAGAACGTCACAACAACCGTGAGCACCATCGCTGCAAAACCGCACAGGACCGCCACCCCTGCGATTGCTACGCCTCGGGAGACTCCCCCTGATTGCTCCACGTTGCCAGTATGACGCAACGGGGTCGGTTCGGACTGACCCGGGGTTCGGGGTCACTCCCGTTCGGTCGTGAAGTACCAACACAGATCTCCGGCAACTCACACTTTGTGGATTTTCCGCTGGTCGGGGTGGCTTCGACGTGAGAGCCTGACGCCCATGAGTTCTGAGCCGCAGGCTCGTGACCTTGGGCACGTGGTCCTCGGATCGGGTGAATTCCGCGTTGTCCACTGGCCGCCCTATAGGTTCCTCGAACATCCATCGCTCATGCTCGTCAGCGAGGACGGCTCGGGCGGGGGCGGCGAGTGCTCCCAGCAGCTCACATGGGTGCTCGGTCACAGCTACATGATGAGCAGGAGTCGGGACAGCGGACCCTTACAGGTTCATGGCGAGGTCGCTGCCGATTACGGGAATGTCTCCCTCATCTGCCGGG
The DNA here is from genome assembly GCA_963709665.1 of uncultured Actinomycetota bacterium. Taxonomy (GTDB): domain Bacteria; phylum Actinomycetota; class Acidimicrobiia; order Acidimicrobiales; family RAAP-2; genus DASZIT01. Next base: position 22,234 of record CAVPWU010000003.1, read on the forward strand.
ACGGAGCGCAGGTCAACACGGCCATGCTTGATTGCGCCGATGTCCTCGGGTTCAACGTCTACGTGGCGGCAGTTCTGAGCCCGCCTCTTCGGATCATCGCCTCAAACGACAGCGGACATGCGGTGTCAAAGCTCAATAGCCAACCCTCGTTCTGGACGCACGAGACTCCCGAGGGGGCTGCTCTAGCTGGATGGCCAACGACGTCTGAGGCACGGGTCCGGTCGATTGTGGTTGACGGGGACCGGGCAGAGGTGGTCCTTGATGCCGATCCCAGCTGGCCAAGCTGGGTGTACTGCGTCAAGACGCGAGGTCGGTGGCACGAGGCCATTGCTGAGAACGGACCCACGGTCGGGTGGGATGACCCTTGGCCAGATCCATTGGCTCCACGGCCGGGCGTCAGATAGAGGGCGACCCGCTCCCGGCGGTCTGGGACAGTGTGATCCTCACGATGTTGGATTCAGCGAACCTGTGAATTTCAAGAGGCAGGTCACCAGAATGAGCAGCAGGGGCGGTGGTCCGGCGAAGGTTCCCTTGATCGTTACATCTGATTCTGATTTCGCCAGGACGAGGTTCACGGCCTCATCTCCGATTGCCCCCCGGACCCATGCCTCGTCCAGCATTGAACCAATCGATCCGATCAGGTTCACTGGAGTCTCATCCCACGAGCCAACGGCTGAGATCGTCTTGCCCAATCCGCCAAGCGAAGGAGAGAGCAGGGCGGTCACCGCAACCCCGTCGATCTCTCCTTCCACACGCCCTTTTCGGAAGAAGGGCATTGGATCCTCAAGGAAGAACCTGCCGCTCAACTCGGCTGGTGTGTCGTTCCATCCCCCACTCACGTTGGCGACCACGGGCTCTCCAGGGGCAAGTCCGTAGTTGGAACTGCTCTCCCAACGTACGTTGATCTCGTCGGCACCAGCGATCCCTTTGACGAACCCGTGCCTGATCGCAAGAACCGTGCTGTCCGGCTGCTCCAGATCTGTCAGTTGACCCCCCGAATACCTGAGATCGATCAATGCGGGATCTGGAATCACTCGGCCAGTTTGCACGAATCGAACTCGACCATGCCCGACGCCGTGTTCGGGATGGTCACGGGTTATCCACACGCCCGGATGTGTTGTTACACGGGTGATCCACACGCCCTGGGCCGAGGCCCATCGAAGCACAGTCAGCCGGCGCCGTCGACGTCGTCGATGAGCTTCTCGAAGAGCACGATCCGGTCGGCCTGGTCGTGTTCGACTGCATGGTCCCTCTGGCGCTTCAGGATCGGGATGAACTGGGGGCCGGTCTCGAAGAAGGTGCAACGCTCGCAGGCCGACTCGAACGAGCAGCCCAAGGCGGCGGGCCGGGTGCACATCCCGTTGCCCAGCATCCGACGATGGTCGGCGGCCAGTCGGCGCATGTTCGTCCCCGCGGCGTCGTCGGGAAGGGCTTCGGTTCTCCCGTAGTTGGCTTCGACGGCCTCGGTCACCCGGAAGTACTCGTCGGCCACCGTGCGGTCCGAGATCCGGGCATAGGTCATGGTCATGCGCATCGATCGGTGGCCGAGGAGGGCGGCGATCGCCTCCAGGCTCATCCCCCGGTTGATGGCCTGGGTGGCCAGGGTGTGGCGGAGCTGATGGGGGTGGACGTGTCCCACACCCGCCCGCTTGGCCACCGCCGCCACGTAGCGGTGGATGGTCCGCCGGTCGAAGGGCTGACCGTCGTTGCGGACGACCAGCCGACCCGAGCGGCTCGGGCCTCGGGTCCTCCGATAGTCGGTGATGAGGTCGACCAGGATGGGGTGGAGGGGGACGTAGCGGTCGTTGTGCAGCTTGCCCACCGGGATGCGTAGCCAGAAGGTCTCGCTGATCTGCACCATGGCGTCGTCCTCGAGGGCGGCCAGCTCCCCGACCCGCATGCCGGTCCGGGCCAGCAGCTCCATCATCAGCCGACGGCGCCGGTTGGGATCGGCGGCCACCGCCGCCATGAACCTGGCCATGGTGGGGTCGTCCAGGAACTTGGGCAGCGGCTCGTCGGCCTTTGGGAAGTCCCCCGGGAAGATCGGCACCCGGGCCGGGGCGTCGTCATAGCCCCACTCGATGATCCGCTCGAAGAAGGTGCGGAGCAGTCCCAGCCGGTGCCGGATGGTGGTGGTCGAGAGCAGCTTCCCGCGCTTGCCGGGCCGGGCGGCCTGCCACAGTTTGAAGTCCTCGATGTGGCGCCGCTCGACATCGGCGACGGCCACGCACCACCGGTCGGCCTCGGTCACCCGGCCGGCGAAGAAGCGCAGGGCGATGTCGAAGGCCCCGACCGTCGAGGGCCGGGCCGACACCGACAGCTGGTCCAGGTAGGTGGCCATGGTGGAGGCCATCAGGGGCGCACGCTGGGCAATCTCCCCCCAGGTGATCTCCGGCCCGGCACCTCCGAAGCGTCGATTGACCCGCTCGTCTGGCCCGTCGAGGGATGGGATCGGGAGGGCGGTCATCGGGCCACCCCCACGTTCGCCTGGGCGTCGATGGCCTCGGCCGCCCGCCGGTACTCGGTGGCCAGCCAGTCACCTCCCAGGTGGAGGTAGATCCGGGTGGAGGCGATCGAGCGGTGCCCGGCCAGGGCCTGGATGGCCTCGATGGCCATGCCCGCCTCCTTCAGTCGGGTGAAGCAGGTGTGGCGGAGCTCGTGGCAGGTCCCGTGCACCAGCCCGACCCGGGCCCGGGCAGCCCCGAAGACCTCGTCGAGGCCCTCTGCCGAGAGCGGTGCACCCCGTCGTGGACCCTTCAGGGCCACGAAGAGCCGGTCGGTCGGAGCATCCGGTGGACGTTCCCGGTTGAGGTAGTCGGCCACGGTGGCGAAGAAGGTCGGGGAGATGGGGACCAGGCGCTGGTGGCCTCCCTTCCCCTCGGCGATGAACAGCTGGCGCTCGCCGACCCGCAGGTCCTCCAGTCGCAGACCCAGCACCTCGCAGCGACGGAGACCGCCGAGCAGCATGGCCTGGGCCATGGCCCGGTCCCGGTCGGTCCGGAACGACGACATCAACAGCTCGACCTCGTCGGCATCGAGGATCCGGGGCAGTCGTCGCACCCCACGCACCAGCGGCACGCCCCGTTGGTCGCGATGACGGCTCCGTCGGGTGGGCATCCCCCGGGGCACCGGGTTGGCGGTCATGATCGTGTCCCCTCGCAGCACCACGTAACCGAAGAAGGCCGACACCGCCGCCAGCCGCCGCTTGATGGTGGCCGTCGACAGGCCGGACAGGGCATCGCTGATCCGCACCACGTTGTCCGCTCCGGACCGCGACCGCTGCTGGGCGGCGATGAAACCGAGGACGTCCTTCGGTGTCACCTCGGTCGGATCCTTGGCCACCAACCCGAAGAAGGTCTTCAGGTCGTGGGCATAGGCCCGCACCGTGCTCGGTCGGCACCGGACCGATGCGAACTCGAGGAACTCGTCGACCAGCTCGTGGCCGACCCGATAGGTCTTCCTCCCGTCAGGATCGACCGAGGACTCGAATACCGGACTCCACTGCACACCGCACCTCCTGGTTGGACTTCCACCCGAGGAAGGTTTCTCGGGTGGTTAGTCCAGGGGGCGGATCACCCGTGTAAGTGCCGGTAGGGGACGCTTTCACCCGTGTAATCGCGTTATTGGGACGGAAGGGGCGAATTCGTCGGTTGGCAGTCGCCAACGAGGCGGATCGCCACCCGATTCAACGTCACCCTCCCTGGTCACACCCCATTTGCATGCGCGGTGATGAGAGACTCGACGGTGGTGACAGAAGGGGCGGAAGGAGACGCCGTCCAAACGGAGATTCAGGTCGAGGGGTCATCGGGGCGCCGACTCTGCGAACATTTCGGACCCGCCTTGCTGACTGGCCGAGCCCTCCCGGATCAGCAGGCATCTCCGATCTCCCATGGAGGCAGCACCCATGCCGGGCTCGCGCTACTCGGAACGACCCGGCCAAGCGTCGCCGGTTCGTTCCGAGTCCAATCCGCAGCTCGCCCACGATCCTGCGTCACACCCTCTGAATACCTTGAACACGATTGCAAGGGGTTCCCCTTGCCGGGGAGAGGGAGTCGGCGTGGCGTGGATGCGGATGATGGGAGCGGACTCTGTCGCCTACCACCGCGAGACCATCATCGAGCGCGGCGACGACTTCCCCGGGGCCGCCCTCGAGTACTACGCCTCGCGCGGTGAGACCCCGCTTCTCTGGGGAGGATCGGGTGCCGAATCCCTCGGCCTGATCGGCCCCGTCGACAATCCCTCCTACGACGCGATCTACGGACCGGGCGGGGCCCGTCACCCTGCGACGGGCGAGCGAATGGTCACCGCCAGGCGACCGGGCATGGAGCTGGTCATCGCCGCCCACAAGTCCGTCGCCGAACTGGGAGTCCTCGGGCGAGCAGAGGACATGCACGCCATCATGGACGCCGAGCGGGACGCCACGCTTCGCTACCTGGACGACCTGACCAGAGAACGGGGCGGACGCCGTGGTGTAGCTGCCGTGCCTACGGCCACCACCGGACTGGTCTACGCCCACGCCCGCCACGCCGCCACCCGGGCCGGCGACCCGGGTCCCCACGACCACGTGCTCATCGCCAACGTGATCGAGATGCTGGACGCAAAGGCCGGCACCAAGGCACCCGACACCACCCTGTGGCGAGAGCACCTCCACGCCGCCACCATGGTCGGCCGCATGTCCTCGGCCGCCACAGCAGTCCGACTCGGCTACGGCATCGAGGCCGATCCCGGTCCCTCGGGCAAGCTCGGGCACTGGAAGATCTCTGGCATCCCCGACGCTGCCCTGGCCGTGCATTCCAAGCGCTCTGTCGAGATCAGCGAGGCCGTGGCCGAGAAGGGCTTCTCCACCTACCAGGCCCGCCAGGTGGCGGCCCGGGAGACGAGGAAGGCCAAACGCCACACCTCGGTCGAGGACCTGTTGCCGAGGTGGCGTGCCGAGTTGACCACTGCCGGCTTCCCGCCCGATCAGTTGCTGGCCGACATCGAACAGGCCGGCCTCGATTACCAGCGCCAGCACAACAACGGGAACGAGTTCCTCGGCAATCGAGCATTGGGTGCGATGGCCGAGGACCTGTTGGGACCGAACGGGACGCTGTCTGCCCGCAAGGTGTTCGCCAAACGGGACGTCATCGTGGCTGTGGCACCAATAGTCTTCGGACTGCCGGCCGCCGAGTTGGACAGAGTCACGACCCGCGTCCTGCGTGATCCCGACGCCATCCCCCTGGTCGGTGTCCCGAGGGCGTCCGAGCAGGCCTATGGCACAGCCCATGTCATCGCCACCGAACTGGCCATCGAACAAGCAGTGGAGCGAGGCGTCGAGAACCGGGAGGCGGCCAGGGTCTCCCCCGAAGTGGCAGCCGGTGCGATGGACCGCCAGAGCGCTGACCTGGGGTCTCCGCTGACCCCCGGCCAGCTGGCGGCGGTGCTTGGGATCACCACCTCGGGCCGGAGGGTGGAGCTGGTCGAAGGAGTGGCCGGGTCGGGCAAGACGACGGTCATGGCCGCTGTCCGGGACGCCTTCGAGAGGGGCGGCTTCACCGTGGTGGGCACCTCGACTTCCGGCCAGGCGGCGCGGACCCTCGGCCGGGAGGCCGGACTGTCCGACTCCCGGACCCTCGCCTCCCTGCGCTGGAGGCTCGAACACGACCGGATGCGGCTCACACCCCATCACGTCCTGGTGCTCGACGAGGCAGGAATGGCAGGTGATCGGGACATCGCCTTCCTGCTCGATCAGGCCCGGCTGGCTGGATCCAAGGTGGTGATGGTCGGTGACGACCGCCAACTCGGTGCCGTGTCGGTCGGTGGGGCCATGGGGGCCCTGGTCGAACGCCACGGCGGGATCGTGCACACCCTCGACCAGAACGTCCGCCAGTGCACCGAGGCCGAACGGGAGGCCCTGGCCGAACTGCGGGCCGGCAACGTCTGCCCGGGCCGTCGGGTTCTACCTCGACCACGGACGCGTCGTCTGCGACCGGACCCGCACTGAGGCGCTCGACACATTGGTCGACCAGTGGGCGAGGGACATCACTTGTCCGGCAAGGACGCCGCCATGTTCGCCTGGCGGCGGGCCAACGTGGCCGAACTCAACCGCCTGGCCAGGGAGCGTATGGCGGCCGAGGGCCGACTCTCCGGGCCCGAGCTGGTGGCCCCCGGGGGCGCCAGTTACGCCGCAGGCGATCGGATCATCACCCTGGCACCGGCCGCAAGGGGCCAGGTGGTCACCTCCGAGCGGGGCGTGGTCACGGCGGTCGACCTGGAGGACGTGCGCATCGCCATCGAGATGGAGGACGGCAGGCGGTACTGGTTCGAACAGGAGGCGATCGGAGCGTCCCAACTGGCCCACGGCTATGCCACCACGGTGCATCGGAGCCAGGGGGCCACTCACGACATCGCTCATGTCTTTGAGGACGGGGGTGGCCGGGAGCTGGCCTATGTGGCCATGAGCAGAGCCAGAGAGCACACCCAGCTCTACCTGGCCGCTGACGACCTCGCCCAGGCCCGCGAGGACCTTTGTCGCAGTTGGGAGACCGAACGACGTTGGAAGTGGGCCATCGACACAGGTTCGGTCGGCTCGGACACGCCCGGAACGCCCGCCGAACGGATCGCGTCTCTCCGGCAACAAGCGCTGCAGGTGGAACGGGATGCCCTGGCCGCCGCCATCCCGAAAACCCTCACCTCCCAGCTCCGCCAGGCCGAATCTGACCTGAGGGCGGCCACAAGGAATCTGGACTCGCTGCACGAAGAACGCGGGTTGCGGTCAGACGGCGAGCTGGGTCGGGCCGCTGCCGAGCTGCTCTCGGCCAGGCAGGACGCCTTCCAGCACGAGCGGATGGCTGCGAACAAGGACTATTCGAGAGCCATCCGCAGGATCGGCCGTCGCGCCGCCCCGGCCGACAACGAACGGGTCCAGGTAGCGGAAGACCGATTGGAGAAGCTGTTCCGCCCCGAGGAAGAGAAGCTGACCGAAGCCTTGGATCGGGCCACCCAGAAGGTCGGGGGGATCAGCACCGAGGTCTCCGATCGGGAGCGGTGGATGGACGACCACCCCACCGCAACCGGCCAACTGGCCGGATTGACGGCAAAGCTCCAGGAGGTCAAGCACGAGAACGACCACGAGCGCTGGACCGTCGAAGGAGAGCTGAACCCCCGACCGGAACCGGTTCCGGTCGCCGCCTTCAGCTGGGAACGAGACGACCGCCGCAGCATTGCCAACGATCGCGACTACGGGTTCGGGAGGTGAGCAACACCACTTCTACCTGGGAGGGCGACGTTGACAACGCGTCCAAGGTGACGTTGAGCGGATCAGCCACAGGGCCGTGGGGGACAAGAGGGCCTTGCCAAAACTATGGTTTTATTACATACTTTTGTCATGCCCGGACGTTGGTACACGGAACTGTTCGAGGTGGCCGCCGACCAGCACGGCTACGTCACCACTGACGACGTCCGAGAACTCGGCGGTACCGCCCAGGTACTCGTCGACATGCACCGCCACGGTCAGCTCCGGAGGGTCGCGCACGGTCTGTACCGGTTCGCACTGTTCCCGCAGGATCCGCGGGACGAACTGAAACAGGCCACCCTCTGGCCCCGGGGACTCGGTGTGATCTCGCACGACTCCGCTCTCGACCTGTGGGAGTTGTGCGACGTGAACCCGGCCAAGATCCACGTGACCGTGCCCAGATCCGCCCGACTCCGGCGCCAGACACCCGCGCTCTACGTCGTCCATGTCCGCGACCTCGACCCGGTTGACGTCACTGCCTCCGAGGGCATTCCGGTGGTATCTGCGAGACGTGCCATCCTCGACGGGATCGACCGGCACCTCGACGCGCGGCTCATCGATCAGGCCATCGACAGCGGGCGACGCCGGGGTCTCCTGCTCGCCGGGGAACTCGCCGAATTGGAAGGTGTCCAGTGACGGCCGACCGGCCAGGGAAGCGCAAGCCCCCGTTCAACGTCAACGTGCTCGAACGCTGGCTGGGCGAGGCGTCCGAGCAGACAGGTGTGGCTGCGGGACGTCTCCGCCGCTGGCTCGGGTTCATGATCGTTGCCGGGATGCTGGATGCCGCCCGGCACGCCGACGACGGCGAGCCGCTGTTCCTCGTCAAGGGCGGCGTTGCCATGGAACTGCGCATGAATACAGGCGCACGCGCCACGAAAGACCTCGACACGGCCTTCCGCTCGAGCATGGATGCCATCACCGCCCATCTCGATCCGGCGCTTCGAGCCGGCTATGGGGAATTCACTGCAACTCGGACGGAACTCGAGGCGGTCAAGGACACTGGCGCACTTCGCTGTGACATCAAACTCGCCTACCGGTCCAAGCCGGTGGTGACCGTGCAGATGGAGGCCGCCACCGTCGAAGGCGGTATGGGATCCGAGATCGACCAGGTCCCCGCCAAGCCCCTCGATCACGTCGGCCTGAGTGGCCCTGCGACCGTGCCCTGCGTCGCCATCAGATGGCAGATCGCCCAGAAGCTCCATGCCTGCACGGAGGTCCTCCCCGATCGCGAAAACGACCGCTTCCGAGACCTCCTCGATCTTCAGCTGCTGGCCGGGCTCGTCAGGGACGACAGATGGCACGAGGTACGTTCCGCGTGCGTCGAGATGTTCTCTGGTCGAGCCAAACAGTCATGGCCGCCCGACGTGACCGTCTACCAATCGTGGGAACCGGGCTATCGGGCGCTCGCTGACGAAACCGGGTTCTCCGTGCTCGACATCGCCGAGGCGGCTGACGAGGTGCGCAAGATGGTCACCCGCATAGAGAATGCGCGGTCTCGGACAGGTCCCTGAGCAGGGAGGGTGACGTTGACCGCCCTGCCAGGGTGACGTTCAGGGCCGGACACAGACCGACGTCACCCTCCACGCCTGGAGGAGTCGGAATCCGAGGGTGACGTCGGAGGTGACGTCGATCCGGAGGATGGGTCGGGACCAGAGGCACCCGGCCTGGGGTCGAATCCAAGGAGATCCAGTGCCCCGTCGAGATCCAGATCATGCCAGCGGACTTCATCCCGTCATCCGAGAGGGCGGGGCCGACCGGCCGGCCTCATCGGGGCTGGGGTCGGAGGAGGCAGTTGTTCGGCTGCTCCCGCCATCCGGTGATCCATTCGGTAGTCAGGAAGCGATCCCCCTCTCACGGACTCGCATGGTGATCGTCACCGACACGGGAATCGAGCTGCCTCTGGTCGCCTCGCCCGCCACCGTGGCGCCGATCCTGGGCAAGTCCGATCACGGGGTGCGCGACGACTGCATCGCCGGCCGCATCCCGACTTTGCCGAAGGGTGACCGGGCCGGTACCCATCACCGGATTCCGGTTGCCCGGCTCCTCGATCTGCTGGGCATTCCCTACCGCATCGAACGCGTGGCCTGTTGACACACGCCGTCCATTCGGCGCCTCACCTGGTTCCCAACCCGTGCTCGCACATTCGTCCCGGATGGGCGCCACAGTTCCATCGCTGGTCGACGGGCCGGCAACGGTTCAGAGCGCGAGTGCGGCGACTCCCAGTCCGGCTTCCAGCGAGTCAGCGGCTGCTTGGGCCTGGGCGGTCGTGTTGGCGGTGTAGACCCGCAGCGTCACCGAGGCGTCGGCATGACCGAGGCGGTCGGCCACGGTCTTCGGATTCATCCCGTCAGCGAAGAGCTGGGTGGCGGTGTAGTGGCGGAGGTCGTGGAACCGGAACGACCACTGCTCCCCCGGTGCCAGGTCGGTCCGCGTCGCCTTGGGATTCGACTTGTGGAGTTCCGTCAGTGCCGGAAGTTCCAGGCGCCGGCACAGCCGGTCGAAGGCCTGGCTGATCGAGTCGGGCAGCAGGGGTCGGGCACCGTCGGGGTCGGAGCTGAAGATGAACGAGTCGGACGACAGGGCCACGCCGGCCACCGTGGCATCGTCTTCCGCCCGGGCCTGCCGGGCCTTCAGCACGACCATGGCCTGATCGCCCAGCAGCAGGCGGCGGGTCTGGTGCGACTTGGGGCTCTTGGTGCCGATACCGTCCGGGGTCTGCCACACCGACCGGGCCACCAGGATCGCCGCGTTCTCCCACTCGACGTCGCGCCACTGCAGGCCGCAGAGCTCCCCCCGCCGCATCCCGGTGATGGCGGCCAGGAGGACGATCGTCGCCAGCTCGGGATTCTTGGCCCCCGGACGGGTCGCCTCGGTGATCAGGGCCCGGACCTGGTCCGGCGAGGGCACTGCGATCTCCGGCTTGCGGGCCGAGGGAGGGGTGGCGTCCTCGGCCACGTTGCGATCGACCCATCCCCACTTCCGCCCCTGCTTGAGGGCGGCCCCGATGATCCGGTGGTGCATGAGGACCGTGCTCGGGCTGAGTCCGGCGGCCAGCTGCCGGGCGTAGAGCTTGTCGAGGTCGTGGGCGGTCAACTTGTCGAGCCGCATCGCCCCCAGGTCCGGTCGGATCGACTTGTCGATCTTCCGGCGGTACTCGTAGAGGGTCTTCGGGCTGCGCCCCATCCGCTCGGAGTGGGCCGTCCATTCGTCCAGGAGGCTCCCAAAGGTCGCTTTGGTCCCTCCGTACTCGCCCCGCTCGACGGCGGCCACCAGGGCGGCCAGCTTCTTCTCCGCCGCCCGCCTACCGGCCCCGGGCTCCTTGCGGTCGGCCGAGTAGGTCCGGGTGATCTGGACCGGCTTGCCGGTGACCGGGTCCCTGCCGATGAACACCCGAAGCTCCCACCGTCCCGGGGAGCGCTCTCTGAGGCTGCCTGCCATGCCTCAGATTGTAGGGTATTTGTAGGGTAAACCGGTGCTTCCGGCTACAAACATGGAGCCTGGGAGGAGAATCGAACTCCTGACCTACGCATTACGAGTGCGTTGCTCTACCGACTGAGCTACCCAGGCGAGACCCGACACGCTATCCGACGGCGGCTTCGCCCCCGACCCGATCCCGCCGTGCTTCCCGACCTCAGTCGGACATGCCGGACAGACCCGAGAGCAGCGCCTCGAGGAGCAGCGCCTCGTTGGGGTTCCGGGTCAGGGCCCGGGAGGCCTGCTCCACGGCGGCGACCGCCTCCACCAGCCGCCGGCCGTCGGCCGCCGCCCCCCGGGTGGTCGCCCCGGCGGTCGGTCCGGTCGCCGCCACCAGCCGGTCACGGTAGGCGACGGCCAGGGTGGCCAGGCCGGTGCGGAGCTCGTCGGTGCGCCACCGCCGCTCCTCGCGCTTGTGCCGGTCCTCGACGTCCTTGCGACCCGGGACCCCCCGGGCGCCCGCCGACTCCGCCTGCTCGGCCAGCGAGACCAGCTCCTCGGCGTGCTGCTGGCGGAGGGGGCCCACCGCCTCGTCGGCGGCGGCCAGGAGCTCCGAGGCCACCACGGCCGCCGCCGCCCCGGTGCCGTCGAGTCGGCCGGGGACCGAGTGCCACAGCGCCAGGCGCCCGGCGAAGGCCGGGTCGGTGGCCAGCAGGCGGGCCCGGTCCAGGCGACCGCCGGACGCCTCGGCCACGGCGGCGGCCGTCCCGGTCGGGGACCCCCTGGGACACCAGCCACTCGGCCACCACCTCGGTGGGCACCGGGTCGAAGGCCACCTGGACGCACCGGCTGGCGATGGTGACCAGGCTGGGCGGCAGCTCGTCGCCGATCAGCACGAACACCGTCGACGGAGGTGGCTCCTCCACCGTCTTCAGCAGGGCGCCCGCCGACTGGACGGCCAGGTGGATGTCGGTGACCACCAGGACCTGGCGCTGGGCCTCCATCGGCCGTCGCTGGGCCCGGGTGCCGATGAGGCGGGCGTCGTCGGCGCTGAGGGCGGCACCGGACCGCTCGAGGAGCACCAGGTCGGGATGGGTGCCGGCCAGGGCCCGCCGGCAGGTGCCGCACCGGCCGCAGCCCCCCTCCGGGCAGAGCAGGGCGGCGGCGAAGGCCCGGGCCGCCGCCCGCTTGCCGGTTCCCGGGGGCCCGAGGAAGAGGTAGGCGTGGACCGGCTGGCGGGCCGAGGCCCGGAGCTGGGCCACCGCCGCCGGCTGTCCCACCACCTCGTCGAAGAGCGCCGCCACCGGTGGCCGGTCGGGTGCCGGCGTCGGGCTGCCGGCTCAGCCACGGGCCGGGACCCCCAACCGGCTCCGGACTTCCGCCCAGATCCGATCGCCGACCTCGTCGGCCGCCGGTCGGCCGTCCACCACCACCCACCGGTCGGGGTCGGCGTCGGCCATCTGCCGGAACCCGTCGGCCACCCGCTGATGGAACGCCTCGCCCAGCGACTCGAACCGGTCGCGCCGCTCCCCGGCCCGGCGGGAGGCGGCGGTGGCGACCGGCACCTCGACCAGGATCTGCAGGTCGGGGCGGCGACCACCGGTGGCCCAGGTGACCAGGCGGCTCGAGCTCGCCGAGGTCCATGCCCCGTCCGTAGCCCTGGTAGGCGAAGGTGGAGGCGCTGATAGCGGTCGGTGACCACCCACCGGCCGACCCCCAGCGCCGGGTCGAGGACCTCGGCCACGTGCTGGGCGCGGTCGGCGGCCATCAGCAGGGCCTCGGCCCGCTCGGTCACCGGCGGCAACGACGGGTCGAGCAGCAGGGTGCGGAGGGACCCCCCCAGCGGGGTGGCGCCGGGCTCGAAGGTCAGCAGGGCGCCCAGCCGCTCGGCGAGCAGGCGGGCCTGGGTGGACTTTCCGCAGCCGTCGATCCCCTCCAGGGCGATCAGCCGGCCGCCGGACCCACCGGTCACTCGGAGCCGGGCGCCTTCAGGGCGGCCGTGGTGCGGGGCCGCCGCCTTGTTGGCCGGGGCCTTCGTGGCCGCCGCCTTCTTGGCCGGGGCCTTCGTGGCGGCGGTCTTCTTGGCCGCCTTCTTGGCCGGGGCCTTCTTGGCCGGGGCCTTCTTGGCCGGGGCCTTCTTGGCGGCCGCCTTCTTCCGGGTCGACGGTCCGGCCGCCCGGCGCTCGGCCAGGAGCTCGGAGCCGCGCTCCACGGTCAGCGACTCCACGTCGTCGCCCTTGCGGAGCGAGGCGTTGGTGGTGCCGTCGGTGACGTAGGGGCCGAAGCGCCCGTCCTTGATCACCATGGGCAGCCCGGTGTCGGTGTCGTTGCCCAGCTCGCGGAGCGGTCCGGCGGCGTTCCGGCCCCGGCGGGTCTTGGGCTGGGCGAACAGGGCCAAGGCCTCGTCGACGGTGACGGTGAGCAGCTGGTCCTCGGTCGAGCAGGCTCCGGGTGTCGGTCCCCTTCTTCAGGTAGGGGCCGAACTTCCCGTTGTGGGCCACGATCTCCTCGCCCTCGGGGTCGGTCCCGACCACCCGGGGGATGCGGAGCAGCTCCACCGCCTGCTCGAAGGTGAGGGTGGCCGGGTCCATGGACTGCGAAGAGCGACGAGGTCCGGGGCTTCGGGCGCGCCGTCGACCACCTCGCCCAGCTGCACGTAGGGGCCGAACCGGCCCGGCCGCACCTGGATGGGCAGGCCCGACTCCGGGTCGGTGCCCAGCACCCGGTCGGAGGACGGGGCCTCGAGGAGCTCCTCGGCCCGGGTCGGGGGTCAGCTCGTCGGGGGCCAGGTCCTCGGGGATGGAGACCCGGTCCTCCCCCCGCTGCAGGTACGGGCCGTAGCGGCCCACCCGGGCCACGATGTCCCGGCCGTCGCTGCCGGTGCCGATGGGGATGGAGTTGATCTCCCGGGCGTCGATCTCCCCGAGGTAGGTGGCCACCTCGCGCTTGAGCCCCAGACGGCCGACGTCGGAGCCCCCGCCGTTGCCGGCGGTCGCCTCCTCCGACGCGCCGTTGCCACCCGCCGTCCGACGGACCGGCGCCGTTGCCCGGCTGGCCGGTCCCGAAGTAGAAGCGGGTCAGCCAGGGCAGGGCCTCCTCGTTGCCGGAGGCGATCTCGTCGAGGTCGTCCTCCATCGAGGCGGTGAAGCCGTAGTCGACCAGGTCGCCGAAGTACCGCTCGAGCAGGCCGACCACCGCGAAGGCGGTGAAGGAGGGGACCAGGGCGGTGCCCTTCTTCCAGACGTAGCCGCGGTCGAGGATGGTGGCGATGACGCTGGCGTAGGTGGACGGCCGGCCCACCCCCAGCTCCTCCATGGCCTTGACCAGCGAGGCCTCCGTGTAGCGGGCCGGCGGCTGGGTGGCGTGGGAGCCGGGCTCGAGGTCGGTGACCGCCATCGGGTCGCCCTCGGCCATGGGAGGCAGGTGGACCTCGCGGTCGGCCAGCTCGGCGTCGGGGTCGTCCTCCCCCTCCACGTAGGCCCGGAGGAAGCCGGGGAACTGGATGACCTTGCCGCTGGCCGAGAACTCCGCCTCCCGGGCGGCGGCCCCGTCGGCGCCGGCCGACGTCCCCACCAGCCGCACCTGGGCGCTGGTGCCGGTGGCGTCGTTCATCTGGGAGGCGACGGTGCGCTTCCAGATCATGTCGTAGAGCCGGAACTCGTCGCCCGACAGCGACCGGGACGCCTCGTCGGGGGTGCGGAACGACTCGCCGGCCGGGCGGATGGCCTCGTGGGCCTCCTGGGCGTTCTTCACCTTGCGCTCGTAGCGACGGGGCTGGGCCGGCACGTACTCCGGGCCGTAGAGCGAGGTGGCCTGGGCGCGGGCGGCGTCGAGGGCCTGCGACGACAGGGTGGTCGAGTCGGTCCGCATGTAGGTGATCCAGCCCTGCTCGTAGAGGCGCTGGGCGATCTGCATGGCCCGCTTGGAGCTGAAGCGGAGCTTGCGGCCGGCCTCCTGCTGGAGGGTGGAGGTCATGAACGGGGGGGCCGGCGACCGGCGGAACGGCTTGTGGGTCATCGACTTCACCGCGAAGGGCGCGCCCTCCAGGCCGGCGGCCACCGCCCGGGCCTCGGTCTCGCCCAGCACCACCACCGAGTCGGGGGACTTGAGGACGCCGAGCTCGTCGAAGTCGCGCCCGGTGGCCAGCGACACCCCGTCGAGGGACACCAGGGAGGCGGTGAAGGAGGTGGGGACGCCGTCCGACCCGGCCGACCCGGCCGCCGGGGCCGGGCCGGCCGCCGACGCCGTCCGGAAGGTGCCGTCGAGGCCCCACCAGTCGGCCGACCGGAAGGCCATCCGGGCCCGCTCGCGCTCGACCACCATCCGGGTGGCCACGCTCTGGACCCGGCCGGCGGAGAGCCGGGGCATGATCTTCTTCCACAGGACCGGCGACACCTCGTAGCCGTAGAGGCGGTCGAGGATCCGACGGGCCTCCTGGGCGTCGACCAGCCGGCGGTCGAGCTCCCGCCACTCGGTCACCGCCCGCTCGATGGCGGCCAGGGTGATCTCGTGGAAGACCATCCGCTTCACCGGCACCCGGGGGGCCAGCACCTCCAGGAGGTGCCAGGCGATCGACTCGCCCTCGCGGTCCTCGTCCGAGGCCAGGTACACCTCGCTGGCCTGCTTGACCAGCGCCTTCAACTTGGCCACCTGGGCCTTCTTGTCCGAGGACACCACGTAGAGCGGCTTGAAGCCGTTGTCGACGTCCACCCCCAGGCGGGACCACGCCTCGCCCTTGTAGGCGGCCGGCACCTCGTCGGCGCCCCGGGGCAGGTCCCGGATGTGCCCGATGGACGACTCGACCACGTAGCCGGGGCCCAGCAGGCTCGAGATGGTCTTGGCCTTGGCCGGTGACTCCACGATGACCAGCGGTTTCGCCCCGGCAGGCGGGGAGCCTCCGGCACGTCGCCCGGCACGGGTCCCGGCGCCCTCGTCCGTCGTCTCTGTCAGGTCGGTGGTTGTCATGGCTGTCGCGACAGGGTGAACGCCGCGCTCGCCCGCTGTCAAGGCCGTCCCCCGCCGCCGGAGGGCCCAGGCCCCCCGGCGGCGGTTGCGCTCAGTGCTCGGCGGCGCCCACCGCGGCGGTGGCGGCCTCGTCCAGGGCGGTGACCTCGGAGGCCGGCAGATCGCCGTCCATGGCGTCGGTCTTCCGCTTGGAGAAGGCGATGGCCACCAGCAGCACCACCAGCGAGGCGCCGGCGATGGCCAGGCGGGCGCCGGTGTGGTGCTGGAGGGTGATGATGGCCGGGAGGATCAGCAGCGACACCAGGTTCATGACCTTGATCAGCGGGTTGAGGGCCGGGCCGGCGGTGTCCTTGAACGGGTCGCCGATGGTGTCACCGATGACCGCCGCCTTGTGGGCCTCGGACCCCTTGCCGCCCTCGTGGCCGTCCTCGATGTACTTCTTGGCGTTGTCCCAGGCCCCACCGGAGTTGGACAGGAAGTTGGCCATCAGCTGGCCGGTGAGGATGGCCCCGACCAGAAACGCCCCCAGGGCGAAGTAGTTGATGCCGAAGCCCACGATGACCGGGCTGAGGATGGCCAGCAGGGCCGGGGTGGCCAGCTCCCGCTGGGAGGCCGTGGTGCAGATGGCGATGACCTTCCCGTACTCCGGCTTCTCCGTGTAGTCCATGATGCCGGGGTGCTCGCGGAACTGGCGGCGCACCTCCTGGACCACGGTGCCGGCCGACCGGCCCACCGCCCGGATGGCCAGGGCGGAGAAGATGAAGGCGATCGATCCGCCGATCAGCACGCCGATGAAGGTCGTCGGGTGCGAGACGTTGATCGACGTCACCGGCAGGTTGAAGAGGGCGTTGCCCAGCTGCGGCAGCTTGAGCTGCTGGCCGATGGTCTCGATGAAGGAGGCGAACAGGGCCACCGAGGCGATGACGGCGGAGCCGATGGCCACCCCCTTGGTCACCGCCTTGGTGGTGTTGCCCACGGCGTCGAGGCTGACCATGACCCGCTCGGCCTCACCGGTGAACTCGCCGGACATCTCGGCCACGCCGGCGGCGTTGTCCGACACCGGCCCGAAGCTGTCCTCGGAGACGATCATGCCGGCCGTGGACAGGAGGCCGATGCCGGTCAGGGCCACCAGGTAGAGGGTGAGCTCGATGTTGCCGCCCCCCAGGCCGATGGAGACGGCGATGGCCAGGACGATGGCGATGATGGCCCACACCGACGACTCGAGGCCGAGGGCCAGGCCGGCGAGGGTGAGGGTGGCCGGGCCGGTGCGGGCCGTCTCGGCCACCTCCTTGACCGGTCCCCGCTCCGTCGAGGTGAAGTGCTCGGTGATCTGGCTGGCCACCAGCATCAGCACCACGCCGGTGAGCACGGCGTAGAACGCCTTCCAGTAGTGGAGGTAGGCCCCGGCCACCACCGCCGAGCCGGCGATGGTCAGGATGGCCGCCGTCCACACCCCCCGGTTGATGGGGGCCATGGCGTTGCGGTCGCTGGAGCTGGCCCGCACCACGAACACCCCGACGATGGTGGCCAGGATGCCGATGGCCGGGATGGCGATCGGGAAGATGATGGTCTTGGCGGCGTCGCCGCTCCGGTGGATGGAGCTGAAGGCGGTGACGCCCAGGATGACGGCGGCGATGATGGTGATGACGTACGACTCGAAGAGGTCGGCGGCCATGCCGGCGCAGTCGCCCACGTTGTCGCCCACGTTGTCGGCGATGGTGGCGGCGTTGCGGGGGTCGTCCTCGGGGATGCCGGCCTCCACCTTGCCCACCAGGTCGGCGCCCACGTCGGCCGCCTTGGTGAAGATGCCGCCGCCCACCCGCATGAAGAGGGCCAGCAGCGAGGCGCCGAAGGCGAACCCGATCAGCACCGAGGTGGCGGTGTTCTGGAAGATGAGCACGATGGTGGTGGCACCCAGCAGGCCCAGGCCCACGCAGAGGAGGCCGGTGATGGCCCCGGTGCGGTAGGCCACCTTGAGGGCGGGGGCCATCTTGCCCTCGCGGGCGGCCGCCGCCGTGCGCACGTTGCCCCGGACGGCCAGGCTCATGCCGATGAAGCCGGTGAGCCCCGAGCACAGGGCCCCGGCCAGGAAGCAGATCACCCGGTAGATGCCGGCCTGGGCGAAGGTCAGGTCGGTGACGGTGTGGGTGAGGCAGCCCACGTGGAAGGTGGTGGTGGTGGCCAGGCCGGCACAGGCGTACACCGTGTGGGTCACCTTGGTGGCGGTGAAGAAGATCAGCACGGCCAGCGGGACGATGATGATCCCGATGGTCTTGAACTGGCGGGCCAGGAAGGCCTCGGCCCCCTCCTGGATGGCCTTGGCGATGTCCTTCATGGTGGCGGTGCCCTGGTCGGCGGCGAGCACGCCCCGGACCAGGAACAGGGCCACCACGATGGAGGCCACCGAGCAGAGGAGCGCGAAGTACAGCCAGGTCTTCTCGGTGCTGTGCAGCGTGAAGATCTGGTAACCCCCTTCAGCCAGGAGGTGGGTCATCGGTGGTGCTCCCTTCGATTGCAGAACTCGGTCGTGGTCGGAACGGGTCGGTACCGGCGCCGCGCGACCCGCGTCGGGACGGAATCCCCCCGAAGTGAGTCACGGCCGATGCCGAACACCGGGGCGCGCACTGAAAGCGCGCCGATCCGGCGGTGCGGGCAGAAGCTAGCGACAAAACAGCCCCCAGGCAAGAACGGGGTTCCGGGCGGTCACCCGGGGCGGGGAGGGGCGGCTCAGCCCGGGCGCTCGTCGGCCTCCGGGCCGGCGATCAGCTCGTAGTCGGGGTTGAGAATTGCCTGGTGGCGGGACCAGTCGCCCACCATCCCCTCCACCAGGAGCCGGGCCCCGGGCTGGATCCCCGGGATGCGGCGGCGTCCCTGGAACACCAGGAGGAGCTTGCCGGTGTCGTCGGCCAGCACCGCCTCGAGGTTGGAGGTCCCGGCCCGGGGCTGCACCCGGACCGACCGGACCCGACCGGCCACCCGGACCCGGTGGCGCCACTCGGCCTCGCCGATCGGGATGGTGCCCGCTCCCCGGGCGCCGAAGGCGGACCGGTCGAAGGCCGGCTTGGCGCTGGCCCGCTCGGCGCGGGTGGGCCGGGGCCCCGCCCCCCCGTCGGCCACGGTGACGGCGGCGGCGTCGATGGTCGGGCGGCGCCACTCCCGGCGGCGGGACAGCCAGCCGCCGGTCAGCTGGTAGGGCACCACGGTGGCGTTGACGTGGGACAGCTGGCTCACGGCGGTGGCGATCCGGTCGGCGGTGCCGTCGTGGAGGAGCCGCTGCCATCCGGCCGCGAACCCCCGGCGGGGCAGCAGCATGGTCAGCTCGGTGGTCCGGTCGGCCACCGTCTCGGCGGCCAGCTCGAGGGTGGCGCGGGTCAACCGCCGGTCCTCGCACTCCATGACGTCGAGGGGGAGCCGGGTCAGACCCAGGCGGCTCCACTCCGCCTCGAGGGCGGCCGACTCCCGGTTGTCGAGGGCGAAGTGGACGGCCCGGAGCTCGTCGGGGTGGAGGGTGCGGGCGTACTGGAGTGCCCGGGCCGACGCCATGTCGAGCCGGTCGACCAGCACGATGACCACGTGGCGGGAGAGCACCGGGGCCTCGGCGGCCTCGGCGGCCCCCTCCTCGAGCTGCTCCTCCTCGTTGACGTACTGCTTGTGGAGCTTGATCAGCCCCAGGTACATGAGCGGGCCGACCACCACCACCACCCAGGCCCCCTCCTTGAACTTCACGGTGGCGAAGATGAGGACGATGATGGCGGTCAGGACGGCGGAGAAGCCGTTGATGGCCACCTTGCGCTGCCAGTTGGGTCCCTTGTGGTCGAGGTGGTGCTTGACCATCCCGGCCCCGGCCATGGCGAAGCCGGTGAACACCCCGATGGCGTACAGGGCGACCAGGCTCGACACCTGGGCCGAGGTGGCCAGGATCAGGACCAGGGCCACCACGGTGAGGACGATGATGCCGTTGGAGAACGCCAGCCGGTGGCCCCGCCGGGTCAGCTGTTTGGGCAGGAAGGCGTCCTCGGCCACGAAGCTGGCCAGGAAGGGGAACCCGTTGAAGCTGGTGTTGCCCCCGGTGTAGAGGATGAGGACGGTGGCGAACTGGACCACGTAGAAGAGGAGCTTCCCCACCGGCCCGTCGCCCAGCACGTACCGGACCTCCTGGGAGACCACCGTCGGCGACCCCTGGACATAGGGCACGGCGTGGGTCCAGTGGGCGATGAGGGTGACCCCCAGCACCAGAAAGGCCAGGACGCTGCTCATGACGACCAGGGTCTGGCGGGCGTGGCGGGAGGCCGGCTCGCGGAACGACCCCACCCCGTTGGAGATGGCCTCCAGCCCGGTGAGCGAGGAGCCTCCGTTGGCGAACGACTTCAGGATGATGATGAACGACGCCCCGTAGAGCAGGCCGGATGCCGAGTGGCCGATGGCCACCGTCCCGGCGTGCTGCGGGATGGCGTGGACGGCCAGGGTGCCGGTGGCCTTCTTGACGTACCCGACGATCACCACCAGGCCCAGGCTGAAGATGAAGAAGTAGGTGGGGAAGGCGAAGAACTTGCCGGCCTCCCGGATGCCCCGGAGGTTGCCGTAGAGGAGGAGGAGGACCACCGCCACCGTGATGGGCACGGTGAGGTTGTGGCCCCCCACGTCCAGCAGCTTGGGGAAGGCGCTGGTGAGGGCGGCGGTGCCGGCCGCCGTCTGGACCGCCACCGTCACCGTGTAGTCGATGAGGAGCGCCACCGCCGCCACCTGGGCCACGTTGGGACCGAAGTTCTCCCGGGCCACCACGTAGGAGCCGCCGGCCTTGGTGTAGAGCTTGATGACGTCCAGGTAGGAGAGGGTGACGAAGAACAGCACCCCGAGGATGGCCATGGTCACCGGGACCACCAGGGCGAATCCGGCCAGGCCCACCGCCGGCACCAGGATGGTGAGCATCTCCTCGGTGCCGTAGGCCGAGGACGAGATGCAGTCGGGGGCGAGCACCCCGAGGGCGGAGGGGCGTCCGAGACGTTCGCCGCTCAGCTGCTCGTTGACCAGCGGCGGTCCCAGCAGGGCGTTCTTCAGCCGGTAGCGGAGGGTCTCGGGGAGGTCCACCGAGATGGTGGCGGTGATCGCCGGCTGCGACCTCCGGGCCGGACCGCGGGCCGCGGGAGGCACCGTGCCCGGGTCGTGGGCTACCGGCGCGGCCACTCCCCCTTCGCCGGCACCGGGGTCGTCCACCCCCTCAGTAAAACACGGTGCCGGGTCGGGGAGAAAAGCCGACGCCCCCGTCCACCGGGTGGGCGAGTTGTCAACGCCTCCCGGGCCGTGTTGCATGGTCCACGTGCACATCATCGTCGTGGGATGCGGTCGGGTCGGTTCCGGACTGGCGGTCGACCTGGTGGAGGCGGGCCACTCGGTGGCCGTCATGGACCGGAACGAGAAGGCCTTCCGCCGGCTGCCCGACGACTGGCCGGGAACCCGGGTGGTGGGCTCCGGCTTCGACCGCGACGACCTCGACAAGGCGGGGGCCCGGGAGGCGGAGTCGCTGGCCGCGGTGAGCAGCGGCGACAACTCCAACATCCTCACCGCCCGCATCGCCCGCGAGACCTACGAGATCCCCAACGTGGTGGCCCGGATCTACGACCCGCGCCGCGCCCAGATCTACCTGCGGCTGGGGATCGCCACCGTGGCCACCGTCTCCTGGACCATCGACCAGGTCCGGCGGCGGCTGGTCCCCGGGGAGTCCGACGTCGAGTGGACCGACTCCACCGGCAGTGTCTGCCTGGTGGAGCGGGCCCTCCCCCCGCGGTGGGCCGGCAAGCGGCTCGAGGAGCTGACCATCCCCGGCGAGGCGGTGCTGATCTCGGTGACCCGGGCCGGGGTGGTCCGGCTCGACCTCGACGGTCTGGTCGGCCAGGACGGTGACGTCCTCCACCTGATGGTGGCCGACAAGGCCCGGCCCGAGCTGGAGGACCGGCTCGAGCCCCCCCACCTCACCCGGGGGCACGAGGCGCCGATCACCGTGGTGGCGGGGATCCCGGTCACCGCCGTCGACCTCGAGGAGGGCCCGGCATGAGGGTGGCCATCGCCGGAGCCGGCAGCGTGGGCACCGCCATCGCCTCCGACCTCCACGCCGGAGGGCACGACGTCCTGATCATCGAGCAGGACCCCGACCTGGTCGCCCGCCTCCGGGGTGAGCTGGACATCACCTGGGTGGTGGCCGACGCCTGCGAGGTGTCGTCCCTCGATGCCGCCGGCCTGGCCACCGTCGACGTGGTGGTGGCGGCCACCGGGGACGACGAGGACAACCTGGTGGTGTCCCTGCTGGCCAAGCAGGAGTTCGCGGTGCCCCGGGTGGTGGCTCGGGTGAACCACCCCAAGAACCAGTGGCTGTTCAACCAGAGCTGGGGGGTCGACGTCTCCGTCTCCACCCCCCAGCTGCTCACCGCCCTGGTGGAGGAGGCGGTCTCGGTGGGGTCGCTGGTCCGCCTGCTCCAGTTCGAGGGGGGCAGCGCCCACCTGGTGGAGGTGACCCTGGCCGACGACTCACCGGCGGCGGGCACCAGCCTGGTCGACCTGGGCATCCCCCGGGACGCCACCGTGGTGGCGGTGGTCCGCGAGGACCGGCTCATCGTGCCCCGGGGCGACACCCGGCTGGCCGCCGGGGACGAGGTGCTGGTGCTGGTCACCGCCGAGGCGGAGTCGGCCGTGCAGAGTCTGCTGGTGGGGCGCTGACCGGTTTGCGGGCCGCCTTCTTCGACCTCGACAAGACGGTCATCGCCAAGGCGTCGATCGCCGCCTTCGGCCGGCCGCTCTACCGGGGCGGGCTCATCAACCGCCGCCTCATCGCCCGGGCGGTGGTCTCCCAGATCGTCTATCTCCACCTCGGGGCCAGCGAGCAGAAGCTCGACCGGATGCGGGAGTCGATGCTCACCCTCACCAAGGGGTGGGACCAGGCCCAGATCCGGGAGATCGTGCGGGAGGCCCTGGAGGAGACGGTGGAGCCGATCATCTATGCCGAGGCGCTCGACCTCATCGAGGCCCACCGGGCGGCCGGGCACAAGGTGTTCCTGGTGTCGGCCTCGCCGGAGGAGGTGGTCGAGCCGCTGGCCGAGCACCTGGGCGTCGACGGGTGCATCGCCACCCGGACCCTGGTCGACCAGGAGGGCCGGTACGCCGGGGAGATGGAGTTCTACGCCTACGGGCCGTTCAAGGCCGAGGCCATCGTGGCGCTGGCCGAGGCGGAGGGCATCGACCTCGGTGAGTCGTGGGCCTACTCCGACTCCTACACCGACCTCCCGATGCTCGAGGTGGTCGGTCACCCGGTGGCGGTCAACCCCGACCGGGTACTGGCCAAGACGGCCAAGGAGCGGGAGTGGGAGGTCATGCAGTTCACCAAGCCGGTGCGACTGCGCGACCGGGTCAGCGTGCCCAGCCTGCCGATGACGGCCATGCTGGCCGGCGGGACGGCGGCGGCCGCCACCGGCGCGCTCCTGGCGTGGCGCGTGGCGCGCCGGACCAGGGGCTGAGCGGCACCCGGCCCGTCAACCCGGCCGGTGGGCCGGCCGACGCCACGGCCAGGGTGCCGGATGCCTCAGGCCGGGCGGAGCCGCTTGGCGGCCACGATGCCGAGGGCGATGAGGATGGCGAGGATCAGAAGCTTCTTCATACGGGCGATGGTACCCCGTGGATGGCGGGTCTGCCTCCGGGGCCCGGGGGGGAGGTGGGCGCCGACCCGCCGGCGGGTTCCGACGCCGTCGGGCACTGCCGGCCCCACCCCGGACGGCTCGGTCCCATCCGCACGGACGCCGGCGGAGCCGGCCGGCCGCTCAGACGGTCAGCAGGTCGCGGGCGCCGGTGTCCGAGGACGGGTGGCGCAGCTTCGACATCGCCCGGGCCTCGATCTGACGGATCCGCTCCCGGGTCAGGTTGAAGTGCTCCCCGACCTCCTCGAGGGTGCGGGGCTCGCCCCGGTCGAGGCCGAACCGGAGCCGGAGGATCTCCCGCTCGCGCTCGTCGAGGGGCGACAGCAGGCGCCCGATCTCATCGGGGAGGAGGGAGACGGCGGCCACCTCGAAGGGCGACTCGGCCGAGCGGTCTTCCACCACGTCACCCAGCTCGGCGTCGCCGTCCTCGCGGAGCGGCTCGGAGAGCGACAGCGGCTCGGCGCGGAAGCGGAGCGCCTCGACCAGCTTGTCCTCGGGCATCTCCACCTCGGCGCCCAGCTCGGCCAGCGTGGCCGGGCGGCCGTACTTCAGCTCGAGACGGGCCTGGGCCTTCTGCACCCGGGCCAGGGTGTCGCCGGCGTGGACGGGGAGGCGGATGGTCCGGCCGGTGTTGGCGATGCCCCGGGTGATGGCCTGGCGGATCCACCAGGTGGCGTAGGTGGAGAACTTGAAGCCCTTGCGCCAGTCGAACTTCTCGACGGCGTGCATGAGGCCCAGGTTCCCCTCCTGGATGAGGTCGAGCAGCGGCAGGCCGGACGCCTGGTACTTCTTGGCGATGGAGACCACCAGCCGCAGGTTGGACTGCACGAAGGTCTGCTGGGCGTTCTCGCCCTGCAGCGTGGTGCGCCGGAGCTCCCGCTTCTTCGCCGGGGTCAGTCCCTTGGGGGTGGAGGCGAGGAGGGCGTCGGACTCCCGTCCGGCCTCGATGGCCTGGGCCAGGCGCACCTCATCGTCCTTGGTGAGCAACGGGTACTGCCCGATGTCGGTCAGGTACAGCCGTACCAGGTCCTCATCGTCTCGCTCGAGGCGCTCCTTTGCCAACGTCACAGTCCTTCGTTCTCCCCGCGTGCGGGGGTGGCCACTCCCTCGAAGCGCCCCCGGTGTCCCGGTGCACGCTCGTCGAAT
Organism: uncultured Actinomycetota bacterium; assembly: GCA_963709665.1. Classification (GTDB taxonomy): domain Bacteria; phylum Actinomycetota; class Acidimicrobiia; order Acidimicrobiales; family RAAP-2; genus DASZIT01. Next base: position 46,714 of record CAVPWU010000003.1, read on the forward strand.
GAGGCGCTCTCGGGCGCAACTATCGCTGCGGTCGAAGTTTACCGGACGCGTCAAGCCCTTCGGCCGTCGGGGGGGCCGAATCGGGGCCCCGGCGGCTCAATTCGGCCCGATTCCCGGGGGGAAGCGCACCAGCCCGGTGGTCACCGAGGCGTTCACCACCAGCGACTCGAGCCGCTGCTGGGAGGCGTGGACGGCGGCCACGTCGTGGGGCCGGGTCACCAGGCGCTGGACCAGGCGCTCCCCGGCACGCCAGTCCTCGACCTCGTCGGCCAGCACCAGGCGGAGGGCCCGGATCACCGGCCCGTCGGTCACCGGCGAGGCGGCGGCCAGGTGGCGCTCGTAGCTCACCACCAGGCGCGGGAGGACCACCCGGTAGAGGCCGGCGAGGCGGGGCAGCGCCCCCTGGGGCGCCCCCTCGGCCCCGTTGGCCCCGGCGTCCGACGGGTGCCCGGCCAGCAGGGCGAGGAGCGCCCGGGCCGGCTCGGGCGGCCGGGTCAGCCCGTCGGGGTCCACCCCGGCCAGCACCGGGAGACGGTCAGCCCACAGCTGGGCGTGCCAGCCGTGGCGGGCGCTCTGGCCGTCGAGGAAGACCTGCACGGCGGGGAGGGGCATCTCGGCCACCCAGGTGCCCAGCAGCTCGAAGAGGGCCTGCTCGATCCACCGGTAGCCGCCGACCAGCGCGGCGTTGGTCCCCAGCGACAGCGGGCCGGCCGCGGGGACCGCCGCGGGGACCGCCTCGGGGGCCGGCCCGGAGGGCCCGGAGGCGGCCGTCGGAGCGGTGGGATCAGACACGGGCCACCCCGGACCGGTAGCGGTTGGTGATGGGCATGCGCCGATCCTTCCCGAACGCCTTGGCCGAGATGCGCACCCCGGGCGGCATCTGGCGACGCTTGTACTCCGCCCGGTCCACCAGGGCCACCACCTGCTCGACCGCCTGGCGGTCGAAGCCGTCGGCCACCAGCTCCTCGGCGGAGCGGTCCCCCTCCACGTAGCCGGCCAGGACCGGGTCGAGGACCTCGTAGGGCGGCAGCGACTGGTCGTCGCGCTGGTCGGGCCGCAGCTCGGCCGAGGGTGCCTTGGTGAGGACCGGCTCGGGGACGAGGGCCCGCCCGGCCCGGCGGTTGACGTAGCGGCAGAGCTCGTAGACCAGGGTCTTCTCCACGTCCTTGATCACCGCGAAGCCGCCGGCCGAGTCCCCGTAGAGCGTGGAGTAGCCGGTGGCCATCTCGCTCTTGTTGCCGGTGGTCAGCACGATCCACCCCCGCTCGTTGGACAGCGCCATCAGCAGGACGCCCCGGATCCGCGACTGGAGGTTCTCGTCGGTGAGGCCGGCCGGCTCGGCGCCCAGGAGGGGGGCCAGCGTGTCGGACAGGGCGTGGTGGGCCGGCTCGATGGCCACGGTGGCGATGTCGATCCCCAGGTTGGCGGCCAGCGCCACCGCGTCGTCCACCGATCCGGCGCTCGAGTACCGGCTGGGCATGGTCACCCCGTGGACGTGCTCGGGCCCGAGGGCGTCGACCGCCACCACCGCCACCAGCGACGAGTCGATCCCCCCGGACAGGCCGATCACCGCATCGGTGAAGCCGTTCTTGGCCACGTAGTCACGGGTCCCGAGCACCAGCGCCTCGTACACCTCGGCGTCGGGGTCGAGCACCGGGGCGAAGGCGGGGGCGGTGGCCCCGTCGGCCGGAGGGGAGGCGGCGTCGAGCCCGGGGTCGAGGTCCAGGTCGACCACCAGGACCTCCTCCACGAACTGGGCGGCCGACCCGATCAGGACGCCGTCGGCGCCGACCAGCACCGACGCCCCGTCGAAGACCAGCTCGTCCTGGCCACCCACCTGGTTCACGTAGAGCACGGCGCACCGGCTCTCCGCCACCCGGTCGGCCAGCACCTCCAGCCGCTGCCGCCGCCGCCCCCTCGAGTAGGGCGAGGCGTTGAGGTTGACCACCAGGCGGGCCCCGGCGCCCACCTGGGAGGCCACCGGCCCGTCGGGGAACCACAGGTCCTCGCAGATGGTGATGCCCACCGGCACCCCGGCCACCAGGTGGGAGGCCCAGGGCTCGGTACCGGGCGTGAACCACCGCTGCTCGTCGAAGACGCCGTAGTTGGGCAGCAGGCGCTTGCCGTACCGGGCCACCACCTCCCCACCGACGGCGAGGACGGCGGCGTTGACCAGCCGTCCCTCGGCGTCGGTGTCGACGTAGCCGACCACGGCGGCGCACGAGCCGGTGGCCGCCACCACCCGCTCCAGCACGGCCTGGTTCTCGGCCACGAAGGACGGGCGGCTCAGCAGGTCCTCCGGCGGGTACCCGGTCACGGTGAGCTCGGGGAAGACGGCCAGGTCGGCGTGGGCCTCCTCGGCGGTGGCCAGGGCGGCCAGGATGCGCTCGGCGTTCCCGGCCAGGTCGCCCACCACCGTGTTGATCTGGCAGGCCGCCAGCCGGATTCGGGCCATCCCCCGAGCCTACGGCACCACCGCCGACCTCCCGTCGACACCGGCCCTCGCTGGGCACGATCCACCGGCCCCCGTCGGCAACGTCGACCGGCCCCCAACCGGCACCATCCGCTGGCCCCCCACCGGCACCGTCCACCGGCCCCACCGGCACCGTCCACCGGCTCCCGCCGGCACCATCCACCGGCTCCCGCCGGCACGATCCACCGGCTCCCGCCGGCACCATCCACCGGCCCCGCCGGCACCGTCCACCGGCCGACACCGGCCCGCGACCGTCCGGCCCGGCCGGGGCCTCCGCCCCGTCCCGCCGGGGCCCACGGCGCTGTTCATCCTCCGTTCACAATCGGGTAATGACAGGGAAACCGCTCCCTGCAATGGTGGGGCGTCCGCACAGTCCAAGGCGTCGCCCTCCCACCCGTCGGCGGGGCCCCCGGCAGGTGCGGGCGCGTCGGGAGATGCCCGACGCCGACGAGTGCGGCCGTGAATCGACACCGGCGGTACCCGAGCAACAAGGGGAGAGCAACTTGCCTTACCAAGCGGAGTACATCTGGATCGACGGGACCGAGCCGTCCCCCCTCCTGCGCAGCAAGACACGCATCATCGCCGACGGCAAGACGCCGGGTACCTGGGGGTTCGACGGTTCGAGCACCAACCAGGCCCTGGGCCACGACTCCGACTGCGTCCTGCAGCCGGTGTTCACGTGCCCCGACCCCCTGCGGGGGCCCGACGACCTGCTGGTGATGTGCGAGGTGGAGCTCACCGACTTCACCCCCCATCCCACCAACACCCGGGCCAAGCTCCGCGCCCTGGTGGACACCTACGCCGATCAGGAGCCCATGTTCGGCATCGAGCAGGAGTACACCTTTATCAAGGACGGCCGCCCGCTGGGATGGCCGGCGTCCGGCTACCCGGCACCCCAGGGGCCGTACTACTGCGGCGTGGGTGGCGACAAGATGCCCGGCCGGGAGATCGTCGAGCTCCACACCGCCGCCTGCATCGACGCCGGGCTCGGCATCGAGGGCACCAACGCCGAGGTGATGATGGGCCAGTGGGAGTTCCAGGTCGGCGTCCTGTCGCCCCTGGACGTCTCCGACCACCTGTGGGTGGCCCGGTGGCTGCTCTTCCGCATCGCCGAGGACTTCGGGGTCTACGCCACCCTGGAGCCCAAGCCCATCATGGGTGACTGGAACGGCGCCGGCGCCCACACCAACTTCTCCACCAAGGCCATGCGGGAGGACGGTGGCTGGGACGCCATCATCGCCGGCTGCGAGGCCATCGGGAAGCGGGTGGACGAGCACATCGCCGTCTACGGCATCGGCATCGAGAGCCGCCTGACCGGCGCCCACGAGACCGCCCACTACACCAAGTTCAGCTACGGGACCTCCGACCGCGGGGCCTCCATCCGCATCCCGTGGGCGGTGGCCAAGGCCAAGAAGGGCTGGCTCGAGGACCGTCGGCCCAACGCCAACATGGACCCCTACCAGGTCACCGCTGTCATGGTGGAGACCGTCTGCGGCGACGCCGCCAAGGGCTGACCATCACGCAGACCGGGGTCCCGCGACCAACAGGACCCCTGGTCACACGCTGTAAACACCGCTGCGCCGGGTCCGGGGGGGCCCGGCGCAGCGTGCTCCGGGACGTCCCCCGTTCACGCAGGTGCGCGCAAACTGCGACAATGACGGCATCGCACCCGACTCCACCAACCCCCGCGCCGCCATCACGGAGGATCTCGACCCCATGAGGAGCCAGGAGGAGTACGTCCTCAGGACGGTGGAGGAGCGCGGCATCCGCTTCGTCCAGCTGTGGTTCACCGACGTCCTCGGGACGCCCAAGACCTTCAGCATCACCCCCGCCGAGCTCGAGAACGCCCTCGACGAGGGGATGACCTTCGACGGCTCCGCCATCGACGGGTTCAGCCGGGTGCAGGAGAGCGACGTCCTGGCCCGGCCGGACGCCAAGACGTTTCAGGTGCTGCCGTGGCACCGCCACAGCGGGAGCCCCCACGGCGACGCCGCCGAGGCCCCGGTGGCCCGGGTGTTCTGCGACATCACCAACCTCGACGGCTCGCCCTTCCAGGGCTGCCCCCGCCACGTGCTCCGGCGCACCCTCGACCGGGCACGGGAGAGCGGCTTCACCTTCTTCGCCGCCCCGGAGATGGAGTACTTCTACTTCGAGGACAACGACCCCGCCCGGATCCCCCAGGGCATCGACCGAGGCTCCTACTTCGAGCTGACGGTGGCCGACCGGGCCAGTGACATCCGCCAGCAGACGGTGCTCACCCTCGAGGAGATGGGCATCCCCGTCGAACACGCCCAGCACGAGGACGCTCCCAGCCAGCACGAGATCGACCTCCGCTACACCGACGCCCTGACCATGGCCGACACCGTCATGACGGTCCGGCTGGTGGTGAAGGAGATGGCCCGCCAGCAGGGTGTGCACGCCAGCTTCATGCCCAAGCCGCTGGCCGGGGTGCAGGGGTCGGGCATGCACACCCACCTCTCCCTGTTCGAGGGCGGCAAGAACGCCTTCGTGGACGGGGACCGCCCCCACGGGCTCTCGGAGGTGGCCGAGGGCTTCATCGCCGGGCTCCTCCGCCACGCCGGCGAGATCACCGCGGTGACCAACCAGTGGGTGAACTCCTACAAGCGGCTGGTGTCGGGGTACGAGGCGCCGATCCACATGTCGTGGGCCCGCAACAACCGATCGGCCCTGGTGCGCGTCCCGGTGGTCAAGCGGGGCAAGGCCGACTCCACCCGGGTGGAGTACCGGGCCCCGGACAGCGCCTGCAACCCGTACCTGGCCTTCGCCGTGATCCTGGCCGCCGGGCTCCAGGGGATCGAGAAGGGGTACGAGCTGCCCGAGGAGGCCGACGCCAACCTCTTCGACCTCTCCCCCGACGAGCTGTCGTCCAAGGGGATCGCCCACCTGCCGGGCAGCCTCAACGAGGCGCTGGTGATGATGGAGACGTCGACCCTGCTGGTCGACACCCTGGGCGAGCACGTGTACGAATGGTTCATCCGCAACAAGCGCGCCGAGTGGGCGGAGTACAAGTCACAGGTCAGCCAATTCGAGCTCGACCGGTACCTGCCGCTGCTCTGATGTCGCCCGCCGGTTCGTAGGTAGAGAGGGAAGAAGGGAGTCAAGGGCATCGCCATGGAACCGCTGCTCTGCTTCCCCGATCCCCCACCCGCCTCGGTGGTGGGAGTTCTCGACCGCGCCGGCTACCCGTGGAAGGCGGTCAGCCGCCCCGAGGCGGCCGACGCCGACGAGCCGGAGGACGGCTGGTCCGGGGCGGTCATCTCCAGCGCCGAGGACCCGGCCGGGGCCTTCTTCCTCTGCCGCCAGCTCCGGAAACGCGACGTGCCCCTGGCCCCGGTCATCGTGGTGGTCCACCCCGCCCAGCTGACGGAGCTCGAGCTGCGCGAGGACCTGTTCGACGACCTCTGCCTGGAGCCGGTGAACCCCGAGGAGCTGACCACCCGGTTGGCCCACCTGTTCTGGCGCACCGGTCGGGGACTCCGGCCCGACCTGCTGGAGCACGGGCCCCTGGTCCTCAACCTGGAGACCTACCAGGCGGCGGTGTCCGGGCGGGTCCTCGACCTCACCTACATGGAGTACGAGCTGCTGCGCTTCCTGGCCGCCCGGCCGGGCAAGGTGTTCACCCGCGAGACGCTGCTGAGCCGGGTCTGGGGCTACGAGTACTACGGCGGCGCCCGCACCGTCGACGTCCACGTCCGTCGGCTCCGGGCCAAGCTCGGCGAGGAGCACGCCCACCTCATCCAGACGGTGCGCTCGGTGGGCTACCGCTTCGGCCAGACCGCCTGGGCCCCGTAGGCCACTCCGGAGGTCGTCCCGCCGGCCCCCGGCCACCCGGCCCGCCCGGCGGCGCGTCAGGCGTCCAGCGACTCGGCCAGGGCCCGGCCGGTGGTGGGATTGTTCAGGTAGGGCTCGGGGTCGTGGACCCGGTGGCCGTTGTCCACCACCCTGTCCACCACCGGCCCGTCGAAGTGGTGGGCCAGGACGTCCATGCAGGCCGGGTCGGCCGAGCCCCGGATGTTGGTCCACCGCACCACCGAGCCCGGCCAGGGGGCCGGGCCCTCGCCGGGCTTGGACTCGAGGGACGCCTTGATCATGCCGCCGCCCAGGGGCGAGCCCATGGTGATGAAGTCGGTGACCGGCCACTCCGGGTGCCGGCAGAGGGTCTCGTAGGCGACGATGGTGCCCAGTGAGTGGGCCACCACCAGGCGGGTGTCGTCCTCCACCGCCTCCTCGATCCGGGCCTGGGCGCCGGCGTGGAGGTCCGGGTCGCTGAAGTAGGCCGACGCCTGGGCCAGCAGCCGGTCGAAGTGCTGCTCGTGCAGCACCTTCACCAGCTCGTCGAGGTCGACGGTGGGGTCGATCCCCTGGACCACCTGGGAGAACTGGGCGATGGCCGCCGCCCCGTCCATCGGCGGGTCGTAGCCCCGCTCGGGGTCGGGCCGGAAGAGGTCGCCGTAGAAGGCCACCCGCACGTCGGCGGGCTCCAGCCGACGGCCGTGCCAGGCCAGCCCGTCGAGGACGGCGGGGAACCACTTGGCGTGGATGGAGGAGGGTCCCCACAGCGCGTTGCCGGCACCGTGGACCATGACGACTCGGGCCATGGCAGAGAGTGTGCCAGACCCGGGACGGGGGGTTCCTACCGGTCCGCCCGGGGGCGGTTCAGCCCCCGCCGGTGTAGGCCCAGACCTCCACCTCGGCCAGGGCACCCATGGGCAACCCGGCCACCGCCACCGCCGAGCGGGCCGGTCGGTGGTCGCCGAAGGACTCGAAGAACGCCGAGTAGGCGGCGTTGACCGCCGCGTACTCCCCCATGTCGGTCACGAACACCGTGGTCTTCACCACGTCGCCCACCGTGGCCCCCTCCCCCTCGAGGAGCCGCCGGGCGTTGTCCAGCGCCTGGGACAGCTGGGCGGCGGCGTCGCCCTCCACCAGGGTGGGGGTGGCGGCGCCGGGGTCCAGGCCGAGCTGGCCGGAGCAGATCAGCCAGGGTCCGGCGCGGACGATGGGGGTGTACGGACCGATCGGGGCGCTCATGGAGCCGAGCCTACCGACGGGCCGGCGGTGGCCCCGGACTCAGGGCAGCAGGGTCCGGCCCACCCCGGTCGGCCAGGCGGGGGCGAGGCCGTCGGCCAGCCACCGGGCGGCGGCCACCGCCGCCACCACCGCCTCGCTGACCGCCACCGCCGGCTGGTCGGGCTGCTCGAGGATCCGGACGTCGACGGTCGGGGTGGCCCGGGCCGGCAGGATCCCGAACGACCGGACGGTCAGGTCGCCGACCACCCCGTCGGCGTCCACCGCCAGCCCCTCCGAGGTCACCCAGCTGACGGCCTGGTGGACGGCCCCGATGACGTAGGAGCGGAGCACCACGGCGTCGAGCACCGCCCCGGCCGCCACCGTCACCTCCACCGAGCCGTCGGCGGCGCACCGGGCCACCGCCCGGCCGCCCCCCGGTGCCACCACCTCCACCGGCACGTCCACCTGGGCCTCCCCCGGTGCCCCGCCCGCCCGCCGGGCCGCCTCGACCACCGCCGCCTCCACCCACACCGCCCCACGCAGATCGGCCGACACCGGGGGTCCGGCCACGGTGACTTGCCGGAGCTCGAGGCCCGGAGCCACCGCCGCCACCCGGGCCCGGACCGCCTCCCACTCGGCGTCGGCCCAGGCCGGGCCGGCCATGCCCACCCGCAGCACCCCGGTCCCGTCGGCCCGGATGCCGACCGCCACCGGCGGCCGCTTGGGCCCCCGGCGGACCACGTCCTCCCGCGACCACAGCACCCGGACCGGCCGCCCGTGGAGATCGGCCAGCCGGCGGGCCTCGGCAGCCACCGGCGAGTGCCGCTTGCCCCCGAACGCACCTCCGTTGGCCAACGGCGAGGAGGGGGTGCCCCCCGGGGTGCACCACGAGGCGTCCGGCTCGAGGTAGGCGGGCTCCACCCACGAGGTGGCCAGGGTGATAGCCCACGGACCTGCCGGCACGTCGACCGGCCGCCCCGGCGCCAACGTCGTGCGACGGCCCTGGACCTTGCCGGCCAGGGCCCGGGCCTCGGTCACCGACCCGGCCACCGCGTAGCCGCCGTCGGTGTCCGGCACCGCCACCAGCGCGTCGGCCGGCGCTCCGTCGTCGGCGAAGCCGGCGTGTCCGAGGGCGACGTCGGGTCCCACCCGCTGGGGTGAGCCGCCCTCCAGCGTGGCCCGGGCGCTGGCCGAGGCCTCCGACCGTTCGGAGGCCGACGGTGACGGGGCCGACGGGGACAGGGCGGACGGTGGCGGGGCGCTGCCGGTGTCGGGGGCGAGGACGGCGGCGGCCGCCTCACCCACCGTCTGCCAGCCCGTGCAGCGGCACAGGTGGGCGAGCAGCGCCCGGTCCACCGACGCCGCCACCTGCTCGGCGGGAGCCGGGGGAGCCCCGGGCGCCGGCTCCAGGGCGGCCAGTCGCATGATGATCCCGGGGGTGCAGAAGCCGCACTGGCTCCCGCCGGTGGCGGCGAACCCCTCCGCCCACCGCTCACGGCGTTCGTCGGGCAGCCCCTCGAGGGTGGTCACCTGGCGGCCGGCCACCCGCCGGGCAGGGGTGACGCACGAGACGCGGGGGGCGCCGTCCACCCAGACCGTGCAGCAGCCGCACTGGCCCTGGGGGCTGCAGCCGTCCTTGGCCGAGCGGACCCCGAGGCGCTCGCGCAGCACCGCCAGCAACGACCAGCCGTCGTCGGGAACCTCGACGTCGGTCCCGTCGAGGCGGAACCGGATCAGCGGATCAGCTGAAGGAGGAGCCGCAGCCGCAGGTGCGGGAGGCGTTGGGGTTGGTCACGTGGAACCCGGCGCCCTGCAGGCCGTCGCTGAAGTCGAGGGTCGAGCCCTTGAGCAGATCGGCGCTGGCCGGGTCGACCACCACCTTGACGGTGCCGAACTCGCGGACCACGTCGTCATCGGCGATGTCGGCATCGAAGAACATCTCGTAGCTGAAGCCCGAGCAGCCACCGGGACGGACCGCCACCCGCAGGGCGAGGTCGTCGGAGTCCTCCTGGGCGAGCAGCTCGGCCACCTTGGCGGTGGCCACGTCGGTCAGGGTGACGGGGCTGGGCTTCTTCCCGATGCTCACGGTCTGCATGGTTGTGCTCACCGACGTTCCTCCTACCTTCGAGTGGGATCCGGCCGACGGCGCCCGCAACGGGCACCCCGGCTGCTGGCCCAAGCGTACCCGCGCGTCCGGGCCGGCGGTACACCCGGCCGGTCGGCCCGGCGGCCGTCCCGGTAGAATTCCCAGCGTGACACCCCCCGAGGCACCACCCGACGCACTCCGGGCCGCCGGCGCCGGACCCTCGGCGGAGCAGGTGCACGACGCCCTGCGGGCGGTGGTCGACCCCGAGCTGGGCGCCGACATCGTCGACCTGGGCATGGTCACCGCCGTCCGGTTCCCGGAGGCGGGCACCGTGGAGGTCGAGGTGGCCCTCACCGTGGCCGGCTGCCCGCTCCGCACCCAGATCAGCCAGGACGTGGAGACCCATGTCGGGGCCCTCGACGGGGTGCGCCGGGTCTCGGTCACCACCGGGGTGATGGACGCCGAGCAGCGCAAGGCGGTGATGGCCCGGGCCCGGCTCCTGGCCCGGGACCCCGCACCGGTCACCGACATCCCCGACACCACCCGGGTCCTGGCCATCGCCTCGGGGAAGGGTGGGGTGGGGAAGAGCTCGGTCACCGTCAACCTGGCGGTGGCCCTGGCCCGCCGCGGGCTGACCGTCGGGGTGCTCGACGCCGACATCTGGGGCTTCTCGGTCCCCCGGCTCCTCGGGATGTCCGGCGAGGTGGAGGCCCGGGACAAGAAGATGGTCCCCCTCGAGCTCCCGGTCGGCGACGGTCTGCTCCGGGTGCTGTCGATGGGCTTCCTGGCCGACGAGGAGAGCGCCATCATGTGGCGGGGCCTGGTGCTCAACCGGGCCGTCCAGCAGTTCCTGGAGGACGTCCACTGGGGTGACCTGGACTACCTGCTGATCGACATGCCCCCCGGCACCGGCGACATCCAGATGGGCCTGGCCCGGATGCTGCCGCGCACCGAGGTGCTGGTGGTCACCACCCCGCCGGTGGCCGCCCAGAAGGTGGCCGCCCGGACCGCCGACATGGCCCGCAAGGGCTACCTGCGGGTGGCCGGGGTGCTCGAGAACATGAGCGACTTCACCTGCGAGCACGGCACCACCTACGCCCTGTTCGGCTCCGGTGGCGGCGACCGCCTGGCCGCCGACATCGGGGTGCCGCTGGTGGGCCGGGTGCCGCTCCACCCGTCGGTGGCGGCCGGGGGTGACGCCGGGTCACCGGTGGCCCTCGACGAGGACCAGCCCCTGGCGGCGGTGTTCGCCGACATCGCCAACGAGGTGGTGACCCGGGTGGCCCCCCTGGTCGACATGCACTCGTGCAGCGCCCGCCTGGTGGAGCGGGTGGAGGCGGCCGTGGAGGCCGGCCTCCCCACCGCCTGACTCAGGCCGGCACCCACCGCCAGACGGCGTGCCCGTCGTCGGGGTCGTCCACCGCCACCACCCCCTCCGAGGCCAGCAGCCGCAGGTGGGCCCAGAGCGAGCGCCGGGCCACCGGGTACCGCTCCCACCCGACGTCGTCGTAGACGGTGGGCACCAGCTCGTCGACGGTGGACCGGCCGACGGCACGGAGGGCGGCGGCCACCTTGTCGCCGCGTCGGCGCCGGTGGTCCACGATGCCGGCCACCACCCCCGCCGGGTCGCCGATCAGCTCGCCGTGCCCGGGGGCGATGACCTCGGCCGGCGGGTCGAGGGCCAGCACCAGCTGCAGGCTGGCCAGGTAGGCGCCCATGTCGCCGTCGGGCGGTGAGATCACCACCGTCGAGCCGTCCATGACGTGGTCGCCGGTGAAGAGGAGCCGGGCCGGGCCCCCGGCCCGGTCGGCGGTCTGCCGGTCGAGCAGGTAGCAGAGGTGGTTGGAGGCGTGGCCGGGGGTGGCCACCGCCCGGATCCGGGGGCCGGGTGGTGCGAGCTGCCAGCCGTCGCCCACCACCCGGTCGGCGGTGAACCCGTCGCGGGAGGCGGAGCCGACCCGCTCGGCCCCCGTCCAGGCGGCCAGCCGGGCGGCGCCGGGGGCGTGGTCCGGATGGGTGTGGGTGACCAGGATGGAGCGGATGCGACCCGCCCCGGCGGTGGCCACGGCGTCGAGGTGCCGGGCGTCGTCGGGCCCGGGGTCGATGACCGCCAGCTGGTCCCTCCCCACCAGGTAGGTGTTGGTCCCCGACCCGGTCATCATCCCGGCGTTGCCCGCCCGGACCCGGACCACGTCGTCGAAGAGATCGGTCCGCCGGCCGCTCCCGTCCGGGCTCACCTGGCGGTGCGGGGCATCCGGCCCGTGCCGGAGGGCGAGGTGACCTCCAGGCCCTCCACGTCCGCCCACTGCACGACCGGCGCCGACGACGCCTCCCGGTCGGCCAGGGCCTCCTCGTAGCCGGGGTCGCCGGGACGGAGGATCAGGACCCGGCCGTCCTCGATCAGCACGATGGGGAGCATGGTCACGATGTCGGTGACCGACGCCGCCCACGACAGGGCGGCGGCCACCGTCCGGTGGGGGGCCAGGGAGCGGAGGCAGCTCAGCGTGGGAGGCAGCATCTCGATCTCCCCGGCCTCGAACCGCTGCAGGGCGTCGGCCGGACGGACCCACAGGGTGGCGATGGTCTCCCCGTCGTCGTGGTGGGCCACCTGGTCGGCGGGGGCGGCGGTGACGAAGAAGCGGGTGTCGTAGCGGCGGGGGGAGAGCTCCGGGGTGACCCAGCGGGCCACGTAGTGGACGTGGTCCACCGCCAGGATCAGGTCCTCGGCCTCGCAGACGTCGAGCAGCGTGGTGGTCCCGGCGTTGACCCCGTCCCGGTAGCCGGCGAAGCGGGCGGCCGCCGCCGGCGAGGAGGTGTCGAGCAGCCGGGGCGCCGACCCGTCGTGGCCCCGGCGGTGGGCCACCAGCACCCCCGCCTCCTCGAAGCACTCGCGGAGGGCGGCCACCCACAGGGCCAGGCCACCGGACGGCACCCCGACGGCGGCGCTGGCCTCGGCGTCGGTCCGCCCGAGGCACCGGGCCTCCATGGCCGGTCCGGCGTCACCGGGGTCGACCGCCCCCCCGGGGAACACGTAGGCGCCGGCCACGAACTCCGAGGCCAGGTTGCGCCGGAGCATGCAGACCTCGACGGCCGGTTCACCGGCCCCGTCCCGGGCGTCCCGGAGCAGCATCACGGTGGCGGCGTCGCGAACCGGGACCGGGACCATGCCCGAGGCTACCGCCGGCGACCGCCGGACCGCCGGGGGGGTCAGGCCGGGCGACCGCCGGACCGCTGGGAGTCAGGCCGGACGGAGGTCGGACCCGGCGGTCAGGGCGCCGGAGTCGACCAGGGCGTCGAGCGCCCGCTCCCCGAAGACCTCGGGGTCGGCGATCAGCCAGGCGTGCGAGCCCTCCACCACCGTGCCCTCCACCCCGGCGGCCCGCCGGAGGTCGTCGAAGGCCGACCGGGGCACCAGCCCGTCCCGGTCGGACCACACCACCACCACCGGCACCCCCCGCTGGGCGATGGTCCGGACCTCGGCCACCAGGTCGGCCCGCCGGATGAAGGCGCCGGTGCGGAGCATCCCCAGCGGGTCGCGGATCAGGTTGGGGACGAAGTCCTCGAGCAGGCTGGGCAGGACCCGCAGGGTCCGGGTCGAGGCCAGCAGGTCGGTCCCGAAGTACCGGCCCCAGTTCCAGGCCGGGCGCTCCACCATGGTGCGCACCTCGCCGGGGAGGGCGGCCCACGTCGGGCTGCCGATGGCGTTGGCCAGCAGCAGGGAGTCGGCCCGGCCGGGATGGTCGTGCACGAAGGCGGTCGACACCCCGCCCCCGAAGGAGTGGCCGGCCACCAGGGCCACCCGGTCGACGCCCACGGCGTCGAGGAACCGCCCGACCCAGGTCGAGTAGCCGGCGAAGGAGCGCTCGGAGGCGGCCAGCGCCCGGGTGCCACCGAAGCCCGGCAGGGCGGGGGCGTAGACCCGGCAGCCGGCCATGGCCATGCGACGGATGGCCTGTCCGTAGGCGTTGGGGGTGAGTCCCCACCCGTGGAGGAAGAGGGCGTCGGGCCCGTTCCCGCAGGTGGCGTACCGCACCCGGTGCCCGGCGACCGGGCACTCCGACCAGGACAGACGGGCGTCGTCGGGCCCGTCGCCCTCCCCGACCGGATGCGCTCCGGTACCCCCGGCGATGGACATGACTACACACTGTACGCATAAGGATCCGATAAAGACCGCACCACCGGCCCCGTTGCGCACGCACTCCGTCGGCGGGGACGGTTACGCTCGCCCTGACCATCGGACGACTGAAGGACTGCGGAACCATGGCACAGGACCAGCCGAAGGCCACCGGCGGCAACAAGCCCAAGCCCGGGGGGAACACTCCCAAGCCCGGCGGCAACACCCCCAAGCCGGCCGGCACCCAGTCCGCCAAGGACCGCAGTCGGGCCCAGAGCCGGCCGGTCAGCGGCAAGCCGGCCAAGGGCGGCACCTCCGCCAAGCCGGCGGCCAAGTCGGGGGGCACCGGGGGAAACAAGCCCCGCCCGGGACGCCCGGCGGCCACGGCGGCCAAGCCGCCCCGCGGCGTCTCCGGGGCGCTGATCGCCTGGGGTGCCGTCGGCCTGGTCATCGTGATCATCGCCGTGCTGGTGATCGTCAAGGTCTCCACCGGGTCGTCGACCACCAACGCCACCTACACGCCGACCACCCCGGCCTCCCCCTCCCTGGTGAAGGACATCACCACGGTGCCGGCCTCGGTCTTCAACACCGTGGGGGTCAACTTCCCCTCCCAGGCGACCTCCACCCCCCCGACGGTGCTCACCGGCCAGCCGGCCCTCACCCTGGATGGGAAGACGCCGGCGATGCTCTACTACGGCGCCGAGTGGTGCCCCTACTGCGCCGCCGAGCGGTGGGGGCTGGCCGTGGCGCTGGCCCGGTTCGGCACCTTGAGCGGGCTGCAGGTCACCGCCTCCTCCCACACCGACGTCTACCCCGAGACCCCGACCCTCAGCTTCGAGAAGACCACCCTCGACAGCCAGTACCTGTCGTTCTTCCCCATCGAGACCTGCACCAACATCCCCGACGCCGGCGACACCTCGTGCAACGGCTACAAGTCGCTGCAGCAGCCGACCGCGGAGGAGCAGGCCGTGCTGACCAAGTACAGCTCGCCGACCTACCTCCCCGGGGCCACCGCCGGCCAGATCGGCTTCCCGTTCATCGACATCGGGAACAAGGCCCTGATCTCCGGGGCGACCTATAGCCCGCAGATGCTGGCCGGGCTCACCCACCAGGACATCGCCGGCAACCTCACCGACCCGACCAACGCCGTCACCCAGGCGATCGTCGGGACGGCCAACTACGTGAGCGCCGCCATCTGCGCCAGCACCAAGCAGCAGCCCTCGGACGTGTGCTCGAGCTCCGGGGTGATGGCCGCCACCAAAGCCCTCAAGCTCGGCTGAGCGGGCTCGGACCGGCGACCCATGACCTCCCTGCGCTGGCAGCCGATCACCACGCTGCTGCTGAGCATCGCCGGGCTGGGGGTGGCGACCTACCTGACCATCACCCACTACGACACCCACGTGGCGCTGGTCTGCTCGGGCAAGGGGGTGATCAACTGCGAGAAGGTCACCACCAGCCCGCAGTCGGTGATCTTCGGGGTCCCGGTGGCGGTGCTGGGCCTGGCCTTCTTCGTCCCCATGATCGCCCTCTGCCTCCCGGTGGCGTGGCGGACCGCCCGGCGCTGGGTCCACTGGGCCCGGCTGGCCCTGTCGGTGACCGGGGTGGGGATGATCGTCTACCTGATCAGCGCCGAGCTCTTCATCATCAAGGCGATCTGCCTGTGGTGCTCCTCGGTCCACCTCATCACCTTCATCCTGTTCGTGATCATCGCCACCGCCTCACCGATCGTGCTGGCCCGCGGCTACGGCACCGACGAGGACGAGGACGAGGACGAGCCCGAGCTGGCCGACGACCTCGCCTGACGGGTGGTCCCACCCTCCGACCGCCCGTCGCTGACCCCCACCGCCCGGTTCGCCTGGGGGGCGGTGGCCCTGCTGCTGATCGGGGTGGTGGCCCTGGTCGTCTACGCCCTCACCGACACCCCGGTGACCGTCCGGGTGGTCCACCGGTCCCCCACCGCCAAGGGGGTCATCCACCAGGTGGCCTCGGTGCCCGCCGACACCTTCGACGATGTCGGGATCTCCGCCCCGGGGACCGGCCTGACCGCCCCCACCGTCCTCGCCCACCAGCCCGCCCTGACCGCCGACGGCGGCCGGCCCGAGGTGCTCTTCGTGGGGGCCGAGTACTGCCCGTTCTGCGCCGCCGAGCGGTGGCCACTGGTGGTGGCCCTCTCCCGGTTCGGCCACTTCGAGTCGCTGTTCGACATGCAGTCGTCGAACACCTCGGTGTTCCCGGGGACCCAGACCTTCTCCTTCGTCGCCCCCCACTACTCGAGCCCCTACCTGGCCTTCGTGCCGGTGGAGCTGTACTCCAACGTGCCGGGGGCCACCGGCGTCTACACCCGGATCGCCACCCTCACCGCCGGCCAGCAGGCGGTGGTCGCCCGTTACGGGACCGGCACCGGGGCGGTGGGGTCGTTCCCCTTCGTCGACATCGACAACAAGGTGGTGGCGTCGTCGGCCGGGTACAGCCCGGCCACCCTGGCCAAGCTCGACCAGGCCACCATCGTGGGTGACCTGCGGACCGGCACCACCCCGGAGTCCCGGGCCATCATCGCCTCGGCCAACTACCTGACCGCCGGGATCTGCTCGGTCACCGGCCAGCGCCCGGAGGCGGTGTGCGGCTCCAAGGGGGTCCAGACCGCCGCCCGCGACCTGGGCCTGGCCTGAGCCGGACCGGGGTCCGGGCTCAGCCGGCCCGTCGGTCGGTCAGCTGCTTGCGCTCCACCTCGTTGAGGCCGCCCCAGATGCCGTGGGGCTCGTGGATCCGGATGGCGTACTCGAGGCAGTCGGAGCGCACCGAGCAGCTGGCGCAGATCGACTTGGCCCGGTCCTCACGCTGGAGCTTCTCTTCCTTGCGCTCGGCGTGGGCAGGCGGGAAGAAGACCTCCGCCTGGGGGCCGCGGCACGAGGCCTTGGCCTGCCACGTATCGAGTGCCTGCGCCATCCGTCTCTCCCCCTTCACGCCCCGCGGAGCGCTCCACGCAGCGAACGTACACGCGGGATTCGGCACTGACAAGGCCTCTGACCAGGATTTCCCCCCGTCCCTGCCTGGACGGGACCCCCTGCGGGGGGCGTCGGGGTCGCTCCGGCACCGGACCGCTACGCTCCGATAGGTCATGGACGTCAGCTTCTTCTGCCGGCAGAGTCACGTCCTGATCGTGGCGGGCAAGGGTGGCGTGGGAAAGACCACCATGGTGGCGGCCCTGGCCAGGACGGCCGCCGCCGCCGGACTGTCCGTCCTGATCGTCGAGCTGGAGGGGCGTCCCGGGGTGACCGACGCCTTCGGCGACCCCGACCCGCTGGGGCACGACCGGGCGGTGCTCGACGCCGCCGGGGCCGGTGAGATCGGGGAGGACCTCCCCGTCGACGAGGACAGCGAACGGGTCCCCCCGGGGACGGTGCAGGCCCGGATGATCACCCCCGACCACGCCCTGGCCGAGTACTTCGACGACCACGGCCTGCGCCGGTTCACCCGCCGCCTCACCTCCTCGGGGATCTTCGAGGTGGTGGCCGGGGCCATCCCCGGCATCCGGGACGTCCTGGTCCTCGGCAAGATCAAGCAGCTCGAGCGGGCGGGGATCGCCGACCTCATCCTGGTGGACGCCCCGGCCACCGGGCACGCCATGACCTTTTTGACCTCGGCCAGCGGGCTGGTCGACGCCGCCCGGGGCGGACCGGTGAAGGCCCAGGCCACCGACGTGGTGGAGCTGCTCAACGATCCCCGGCGGTGCCAGGTGGCCCTGGTGACCCTGCCCGAGGAGATGCCGGTCAACGAGGTGATCGAGGCCGCCTACCAGCTCGAGGACAGGGTGGGGATCAAGCTCGGGCCGGTGATCGTCAACTCGTGCTACCCGGGGGTGGCCGGGCTCGAGGTCCCGGCGGGGTCGGCGGCGGCCAGCGCCGGGGTGGCGCTCGACGACGACCTGCTCCGGGCGCTGGACGACGCCAGCCGCTTCCGCCTCACCCGCCAGGAGCTCCAGCAGCGGCAGATCGAGCGGCTCGCCCACGAGCTGCCCCTCCCCCGGCTCGAGGTCCCCTTCGTGTTCAGCGAGACCATCGGGCCGGCCGAGCTGGGGGTCCTGGCCGACGCCCTGGCCCAGGGGATCCGGGCGCTCCCGGAGCTGGCGGTCCGGTGAGCGCCGACGAAAAGGGCGGCCCGGCGGAGGCGCTGGCCGAGGTGGCCCGGACCCGGACCATCGTGGTGTGCTGCGGGGCGGGCGGGGTGGGCAAGACCACCACCGCCGCCGCCTTCGCCCTGGAGGCGGCCCGCCAGGGGCGCCGGGCCTGCGTGGTCACCATCGACCCGGCCCGCCGGCTGGCCAACTCACTGGGGCTGGACACCCTGTCCAACACCCCGGTCCGGATCGACGGGGAGTGGCCGGGGGAGCTATCGGCCATGATGCTGGACCCCAAGGGCACCTTCGACGACCTGGTGCACCGGTACTCGGACACCGTCGAGCAGGCCGAGGGCATCCTCTCCAACCGGATCTACCGGAACCTCACCGGGGCGCTGTCGGGCACCCAGGAGTACATGGCCATGGAGAAGCTCTACGAGCTGGCCGAGGAGGGCGGGTTCGACCTGGTGGTGGTGGACACCCCGCCGTCCCGCAACGCCCTCGACTTCCTCGACGCCCCCCAGCGGCTGACCGGGTTCCTGGGCAACCGGATCTTCCGGGCCCTGATGCTGCCCACCCGGGCGGGCCTCCGGTTCATGGGGGTGGCGGCCCAGGCCGTGCTGCGGACGCTCTCCAAGGTGGCGGGGGCCGACGTGGTGCGGGACGCCGTCACCTTCTTCCAGGCCTTCGAGGGCATGGAGCAGGGGTTCCGGGACCGGGCCGACCGGGTCGGCGAGCTGCTGACCCAGGACGGGACGGCCTTCGTCCTGGTGGCCTCCCCCCGCCCCGACTCGGTGGAGGAGGCCCTCCACTTCGCCGGCAAGCTCCAGGAGTCGGACATGGCGGTGACCGCCCTGATCGTGAACCGGGTGCAGCCCCGGTTCATCGACGACGCCCGGCTGGCCGACCTCCCCGACGGCGCCGCCGCCGACGCCCCGCTGGGCCGCCTGGTCGAGAACCTCCGGGGCTACGCGGCGGCGGCCGACCGGGACGAGCGCACCTGTGCCGACCTGATCGGACGGGTGGCCCCGGCCCCGGTGGCCCGGGTGCCCCTCCTCAACTCCGACGTCCACGATCTCGACGGCCTGGGACTGGTGGCCGACGCCCTGTTCGGCGGCGGGGGACCGGCGGTGGCGGCCGGGCCGGAGGCGGCGGACCCTCCCCGGCGGGCGGGCTAACCTCTGG
The DNA here is from genome assembly GCA_963709665.1 of uncultured Actinomycetota bacterium. Lineage (GTDB taxonomy): Bacteria > Actinomycetota > Acidimicrobiia > Acidimicrobiales > RAAP-2 > DASZIT01. The sequence continues at coordinate 65,720 of CAVPWU010000003.1, forward strand.
CTGTGCGCTCGATTCTCGTGGCCAGCGACGCCCCCTCCGTCCGGGCGGAGATCGCCGCCATCGCCACCCGGCCCGACATCGAGATCCGCGAGGCCCGCTCCGGGCCCGAGGTCCTGGTGGCGGTGGCCGAGTCCCTCCCCGACCTGCTGGTCGTCGACCTCCAGATGGGGAACATGGGCGGCATGGCCGTCTGCCTCGAGCTGCGGCTCGAGGAGTCCTACGGCAACCTCGAGCACGTCCCGGTGCTGATGCTCCTCGACCGCCGACCCGACGTGTTCGTGGCCCGCCGATCCGGGGCCGAGGGATGGGTGGTCAAGCCCCTCGACCCGATCCGCCTCCGCCGGGCGGTCACCTCCCTGCTCGACGGCGGGACCTACTACGACGAGTCCTACCGACCGATGTCCGTCGTACCCGCCGCCGTCGCCTCCGGCGGCTGAGTCCACCGCCGCGCCTCCCGTGCGCCGACGACGCGACGACCAGGACACCAGGGACCCCGGGGACGGACGCAGCCCGCGGAAGCGGCGCGGCCGGAGTGCTCCCGAGGAGTCCCCGGCCCGGGTGACCGGGGCCGGCGACGCCCAGGAGCAGTTCATCGTCGAGGCGCTGGAGGACCTGCGCGACACCGAGATCCGGGAGATCATGACGCCGCGGGTGGACGTGGTGGCCCTCACCATCCCGGTGACGGCCGACGACGTGACCCGGGCGATCCGGGAGACCGGCCACAGCTGCTTCCCGGTCTGCGACGACAACCTCGACGACCTGATCGGCGTGCTGTTCGTCAACGACCTCTTCCGGAGCGGCTGGCGGGTGCAGGGCGGCCGGTTCGAGCAGCAGGCGCCGTCCGTCGACGTCCAGGAGACGGGTGCCGACCCCGGGCCCCCAGCCGGCGCCGGCGCCGGCGCCGGCGCCGAGCCGGTGCTCCCCGGTCCCCTGGACATCTCGCGCCGGATCCGGCAGCCGTTCCTGGTGCCCGAGTCCCGCCGGGTGCTCGACGTGCTGGCCGAGATGCGACGTCAGCGACGGGCCTTCGCGGTGGTGGTCGACGAGCACGGTGGGGTGGAGGGGGTCCTGACCGTCAAGGACCTGCTGGGCGCCCTGGTCGGCGACCTCCCCGACGAGTTCGACCCCGACGACGAGCCGGAGATGGTGCGGGTGGACGGCAGTCGGTGGCTGGTGGACGGCCGGATGTCGGTGGACGACGTCCGCGAGCGGCTGGGCATCGACATCGAGGAGGGCGAGTACGTCACCCTGGGCGGCTTCCTGTTCGACGCCTTCGGGCACATCCCTAGCGAGGGGGAGACCTGTGAGGTGGACGGGTGGCAGCTCCGGGTGGCCGAGATGGACAAGCGACGGGTGGCCAAAGTGGTGGCCCGGCGGCGGACACCGGCCGACCCCGGGCCCGGGGACGACCGCCCCGCCGGCGGGGCGGGGAGCGCTCGCACCACCGTCGGGTAACATCTCCCCGTTCGGATCCGGCGGCGACGCCGGGCCCGAGGCACGGGCTGTAGCGCAGCTTGGTTAGCGCGCTGCGTTCGGGACGCAGAGGTCCCCGGTTCAAATCCGGGCAGCCCGACCACAAACGTGCAGGTCAGCCGGGGTCGACGCCCCGGCTGATGCGCGTCCTTTACCGGCTGGACCCGGTTCGGCAAGCCACCGCGCGCAGGCGAACAAGCCAGAGTTCCCGCCGACGCGGTCCAGGTCGGATCCACGACGGCCCCATCGACAGCTGGGGAGGCGGGGGAATGCTCGGTTCCGACAAGAAGTGAAGCCGACCGGACTCCGGAGCTGAGTCCACGCAGCTGACCCACGCCAGCAGGTCGGGGATAGACTCCGTGGCCCCGAGTATCCGGGCGGGGACGGTGACGAAAGCGGAGGTGCCAGCGATGCCTGACAGAGCGACACCCCCGCCACCCCCCATGACACTGCCCTGGGTTGAATCGCCGTTCTTCGCTCGGGAGCTGGCCCTCCGGGAGGGATCACTGTCCAGCGAACAACGCCGCCTGGCCCAGGAGTACCACAGCTCGGGCTACGTAGCTTTGAGGCAGGTCATCCCCCACGAGCTGTGCGACCGGGTGCGTGGCGAGCTCGAGCCGATCTTCGAAAGCGACGAGGTCGCCGTCAAGGAACGCCGGGTCCAGGACGCCTGGGCCCGAGGTTCAGCGGCCTCGCGAGAGCTGGCCACCAACCCTGACGTCCTGTCGTTACTCGAGACCTTCTACGAGCGACCGCCCATTCCCTTCCAGACCCTTGGATTCAAGTGGGGAACCGAGCAGCGGAGTCACTCGGATTCGATCCACTTCAGCTGTATCCCCGCCCGTTACATGTGTGGGGTGTGGGTGGCCCTCGAAGACACCGGCCCTGACAACGGACCTCTCTTCTACTACCCGGGCTCCCACTCCCGTCCGGAGATCACCGCCTACGACCTCGGACGGACGGTGGAGTCGCCCGGCTACGACGCTTACGAGACCTTCCAGACCGAGTTGATGGCCGAGCTTGGGATCGAGCCCGTGGAGTTCCACGCCCGCAAAGGCGACGCTCTGGTCTGGTCTTCCAATATCGTTCACGGCGGTCGTCCGGTGACGGCCGAGGGGAGCACCCGCTGGTCGCAGGTCACACACGTCTACTTCGAGCAGGGCATCTACTACACGCCCGTCTTCTCCGATGTCGCCACCGGCGAGCTGCTGCTCAAGGACGTCATCAACCTGCGGACGCTTGAGAGCGTAAGGCACACCTACAACGGTATGGACTTGCGGATCCACCGACTGACCAACGGTCGCAGTCGGCTGTCCATGGCTGCGGACGACTCGGAACCGGAAGAGGTGGCTGAGCTCAAGGCCAGGCTCGCGGCCGCGGACGAGGAGGTGACCGACCTCCGACAGCAGTTGGTCCGGGCCGACCGGGAGATCACGAACCTCCGGTCGTCCGCCAGCTTCCGGGTGGGGCATTCGGCCCTCATGCCGGTCCGAAAGGCACGGGACCTGGGAAAAAATCTCCGGCCTTGAGCCCCGCGGCTTACCGGAGGTCCAAAATGGCCTCCTTCCCCTGCCGAGCCGGCATGGCCCTACCGCCCGGAAGGTGACCCACTCCTCCACCGTCGGGCGCAGAATCGCAGCCTCGGCATGTCCTGCTGCAACCCATCGTCTGACTGGGACGTGTATGTACTGTGCCGACAGCTCCTGCGGACCGAGCGGAGTCCCTCGTGAACAAGTCGTCTGACGATATGGCGGCTTCCTTCGACGCATTTTTCGACACGTTCAAGAAGCCCTTGGTGGGCGTGGCGTATCTGCTCACTGGTGAATTGCAGACGGCGCAGGACCTCACTCAGGAGGCTTTCCTCCAGACATGGCGCCGTTGGGCACAAGTCCGTGAGTACGACGATCCGAAGGCTTGGACCCGTCGGGTCCTCCTCAATCTGGTGACCAGCGATCATCGGAAGAACAAGGTTCGACGTCGGACAATCGAGAGTGTGACCTCGATTCCTCCGCCAGACGAGTTGCATCTCGTCCTGACATCGGCGCTGCGCACCTTGCCGGAGAACCAGATGAAAGCGGTGGTCCTTCACGATGGCGTGGGGATGTCCGTGAGAGAACTGGCATCTGAAATGGGCGTTGCCGAAGGGACGGTCAAGTCCTGGTTGAGCCGGGGTCGAGCTGTTGCCGCAGCCGCTCTCGACGACGCCTCCCCGTCGATGAAGGAGGGTCATGCCCCGAAGTGAGCAGGAGGTTCAGCAGCTACTCCGGAACGTCGCCAGTAGCGCCGAGGAGGCACCCTGGGACCTGACTGGTGAGGAGTTGCGCACCCAGGCGACAACCCGTTGGTACCGCCGGGTTGACCCCAAGGCGATTGCCGTCCTTGTCGCGGCAGCCGCACTGATCATCGTCGTCTTCAGCGTGGTGGGTGGCAACACCGAACACAGGAAGCAAGCCTCTGGGACGGCAGCCACGACAACTACAACTCCGGAGGCTCAGACCGTTGCCGTCCCTGCAGTGACCGGAATGACACAGGTTGCTGCGATCAACCTGCTGGGAGCGGCTGGCCTGATCGCCGGAGAGATTGTCCCGATAGCCAGCTCGGTCTTCCCGGCAGGGATCATCGTCGCCTCGAGCCCGTCACCTGGCACCGCAGTCGCACCTGGCTCCTCCGTGAACCTCTCGGTGTCGAGCGGGCCGCGGGAGACCCTGGGATCATCCCCTCCAGCCAGTGTTCCGACAACCGTGCCTGCGACACCGGCAACGACGACGCCTACGACATCTGCCGTCGCACCTGCGGGCACCCTTCATGCGGTGGTGACCTCCGTCACTGCGACGTCCTTGCCGTACAACCCGGAGTTGACCACCGGCGGCATCCCGGCAGAGCAGGTCAACTTCAGCATCACCGGGATTTTCACCGGTGCAATCGAGTGCACCGCAACGGTGATTCAGGGCGGCGAAACCATGGGAAGCCAGGCTGAATCCATTGGCCTTCCGGTATCTTCTACTCGGTCGACCACCGTGTCCGAGACAATCAATGTGTCACCCCTTTCAGTCTCCCCATTCGATGGGTCGCCCTCGGACGCCCGAGTCACCTGCACATCTTGAATGAGGAGCGTGTTGAATGAGGAGCGTGCTGAATCGGGTGTCGCCGACCGCCGTTGGGTGTGGGGGTACCCCCTCCGCAGCATGAGATGATTGCTCGGTGAGGCAGTTGGCGCGGGTAGTCGTGATTGGCTCGATCGGGGCAGCGTGTGCAGCCTGCAGCTCGCCGAGCCCCTCCCCATCAGCTACCGGCGTTGCTGGGTTGAGGCAAGAGGCCAAGGCATACGCCGATGCGACGCTGGACGGTCGATTCAGCGGTGTGGAGGGCGCTTTGAGTGCCGAATGCAAGTCCTCAGATCACATCACCCCCGAGAACCTGCCGTTGGCTCGAGCCGTCTGGGAGAAGCAGCTGGGTATCTCCTTTGACTCGATCCGGATCACCGGTGTGAAGGTTCGAGACGTGACACCGAAAAGCGCATTGGCCGAAGTGGAATACAACCAGTCGGTAGGTAACGACAACTGGGTTTCTTACGTGTTCCAACATGGGAGGTGGGCGGTCGGTGGTCAGTGTGCCGTGCCCCTTGGAGACTTCGTGTCGTCATCTGGTTCCGGCTGAGTCGTCCCCTGTCCGGGTGGTCGCCGGTGACCTTTCTCGCCTCCTTTGTCGTTCCCAAGCTGGCATTGGCACTGGTGCGGACGTAGCTCCCCACACGGTTGCAGCAATCGCCTTCACGGCTCAACGTCGCTCGTGTCGCCGGGAGCGGTCGTACCCGATCGCCGGTTGCGCGGTGGGTGAGACCGAAGTCCCTGTCGGGTTCGGCCATGATGGGCGCCATGCCCAGAAGGCCACCAGCCGGACTCGTGCTGACTCCGGGAGCCAGTGCGGGACGCGAGCAGACCGGGTTGCTCGCCATCGACGAGGCGGTGTCAGCCAGGGGCATGGCGGTGGAACGGGTCGAGTTTCCTTCGCAAGCCGCCGGTAAGCGGCGCACCGATCCACCGGCCGTGTGCATCGCCACCGTGGGCGGGGCGGCTGACGCACTGGCCTCGCGGCTGGGCGTCTCGACGGGCCGGATCGCCGTCGGCGGCCGATCCTTCGGTGGCCGCATGTGCTCGATGGCCGTGGCCGAAGGCCTCGGGGCCCGGGCGCTCGTCTTGGTGAGTTATCCACTGCATCCGCCCGGCAAGCCCGATCAGCTCCGGACATCCCACTTTCCCGACTTGCAGGTGCCCTGCCTGTTCGTCTCGGGCCGTCGCGACGCGTTCGCCACGCCCGCCGAACTGGAGCGGGAGACGGCGGCCATTCCCGGTGCCGTCACCTTGAGCTTCGTCGATGGTGATCACGGCCTGCGCAAGGGCGAGGATGAGGCGGCTGCGATCGTGGCCGATTGGCTCAGCGGGCTTCGCTGATCGAAGGGTGCCAGCGAATGGACAGCTCATCACCGGGGGTCGCCCTGAGCGCCGGTCGTACCGGTGACCCGTCGCCGGCGACCTGTCCCCATCGGTCGGGCTCTACGGGTGATCTGCCGCCCGGGCGATGTCCCATCTGCCGGGTGGGAACGCCGGGGGCTTCCGAGCGGTGGCGCCCTGCCGGCATGTCGAACCCGACGGACACCGGGGTGGGTCGATGACCCGCGCCCGGTGCCATCATGACGAATGGACACGAGGACTCCGCCACTCCCCGTGCACTCGGTGACACGGTGCTGACCGTCGACGACGGCCCGGCTCCCGAGGCCACGCCAGACCTCGTCCCCCCGAGGGTCGGACCCACAGGTGCGCCCTCCGAGGGAGGGGGTGGCGGTCACCCCGCCCACCCCGCCCGGGCCTACGTCCTCTCGGCGGCCGGTTACCTCGGGCTCGCCGTGGTCGTCCTCTGGCACGTCTGGTCGCACCATCCGACGACCACGACGACCTGCGGGTGCGGCGACACGTCCCTCTTCACCTGGTTCATCGCCTGGCCGGCCCACGCCCTCTCCCAGGCGTCGAACCCCCTGTACTCGACAGCCATGTTCGCTCCGTCCGGCGTGAATCTCCTGTCCAATACCGGTGAGGTCGGACTGGGCGTGATGCTGGCCCCGGTGACCTGGTGGTTCGGCCCCATCGCCTCGCTGAACGTGGCCCTGACCCTGAGCCCGGTGCTCTCCGCGCTCTCCCTGTTCGCCCTCCTGCGCCGCTGGGTGTCGTGGAGCCCGGCCGCGTTCATCGGGGGCCTGGCCTACGGCTTCTCGCCCCTCATCATCATCGGCCTGACGGACGGACACCTGATGGTGACCATGGCCGCCATCCCACCCCTGATCGTGGCCTGCCTCGACGAGATCTTCGTCCGGCAGGCGCGTCGCCCCCTGGCCACCGGCGCCCTCCTCGGCCTGCTGGTGACCGTCCAGTTCTTCGTGGGCACCGAGATCCTGGTCATCACCGCCCTCGCCACCGGCATCGGCCTCGTGGTCGTCCTGGCCATGGCGCTACGGCACCGGGAGCGCTTCCGTCGACACCGTCGGTACGCGGCCACCGCGCTGGCCTCCGCCGCCGCCGTCTCGGTCGTCCTCCTCTCGTACCCACTGTGGTTCGCGCTGGCCGGACCGGCCCATCTCTCCGGACCCGTCTGGGGGGCTGCCGCCCCCATCGGCCATGTCGGCACCGTCGCCCACGACTTCCTCGAGCCGGCGGCGGCCATCCCGTTCGCCGGGACGTTGACCCAGCGCTACGGGGGCTACCAGGCGCCGGTCCTCTCGGGCCAGTACCTCGGAGTCGGCTTCGCGGCGGTGATCCTCCTCGGACTGATCGTCTGGCGACGGGACCGGCGGTTGCGTCTCTTCGCCATCGTCGGGGCGGTCTCGATGGTGCTCTCCCTGGGGCTCAGCTATCACCATTGGACCCCCTGGCGGCTGATCGTCCGGCTCCCCCTGATGGTCAACGTCATCCCCAGCCGGCTGCTGGTGGTCACCTACCTCTGCGCCGGCGTCCTGCTGGGCCTCGTGGTCGACCATGCCCGGGCATGGTCGATCCGGGGTCGGGGTGGGCACGCCGCCCCGTCGACCGCGCCCGCTCCCGATCCCCCGCCCTCCCGGTGGCCCCGCTGGAGGGGTGCGCTCGTCGGCACCGCGGTCGGCGCCATCGCCCTCGTCCCCTGGGTCACCTACTTCGACACCGGCATGCCGCTGACCGTCCAACCGGTCGAGCTGCCGACGTGGTTCGCCAAGGTGGGCCCCGCACTCCGGGGACACCACGTGGTGCTGGCGTTCCCGGTTCCGTTCGCTGCCATGCAGAGCGCGATGACGTGGCAGGCCGTCGATCGCATGAGCTATGCGATGGCGGGTGGCGGAGGGCCGGGCGGGTTGATCACGCGAGCCGGCCCGGAGGCGCCCGGACAGACCGTGCTGGGTGACTTCTCCACCGCCGATGACTCCCCATCGGCCCGGCCGGTCACCCCGGACGAGGTACGGGCGGTCCGCCAGGCACTCTCCGGCTGGGGTGTCACCACCGTGGTGCTGCCGGACACGCATTCGCTTCCGGCGTACGTCCAGGTCTTTCAGGTGCGGTCCATCGTGGTGCTGGTCACCGCCGCCACCGGTGAGCGCCCGATCCGGCAGGCCGGCGCCTGGGTGTGGGACGGGGTGCACATCTCCGGGGCCACGCCGATCCCATCCGAGGCGGCCCTGGCAGGGTGCGGGCACGGCCCGGCGGCGGGGACCGTCACCTCCGTCACCCAGGCAGCCGCGTGCGTGACGGGAGTCGCCAAGCGATGAACCCCGGGGGGGTCTCCACAGGAGCCGCGGAGCCGGGCGGCCCGGTAGCGGTCCGGGGCCACCGCCCCTCGCCGCCTCAGGCCAGGAGCTCGTCGAGCCAGTCCAGTGCCGCCGTCCAGAACACGATGGGTGCCATCCCCTCGCAGTGGCCCTCGGCCCCCTCCGCCTTGCCGAACCGCCGGAAGGTCTTGGGGCAGGTCAGATGGTCGAAGAGGACCTGACCCTGCCCGGTGGAGACGAAGTCCGTCTCGTTGTCGGTGACGAAGGTCGGACAGGTGATGGCGGCCGCCGTCTCCTCGTTGGAGAACCGGAGCACGTCCTGGAAGTAGGCACGGACACTGGTGAGGCCGTGGGTGACCATCCGGGGTGCCAGCAGCGCCTTCAGCGCCGGGATGGTCAGCAGTGACTCGAACTGGTCGTCGGCCTCCGGATCGTCCACCCGGTCGCCGAGCTCGCCGAGCCGCCCGACGATGGCCTTCCCCAGGTCGAACTGGCCGGGGTCGACGATCAGGGCCGCCAGGCGATGCTCGACCGACGCCCCCCTCGGGGCCAGCAGGCCGCCGAACGACCGGCCGACGAGCACCACCCGACCCGGATCCACCGAGGGGTGGGAGATCAGGGCGTCGACCATGGTGGGGACCACGGCTTCCCAGTCGGGCCGCATGGGGATCCGATGGTCATAGAGGCTCGCGCCCTGTCCGGGCCCGTCGACCGCCGCGAACCCGTACCCCCGGGCGAGGGCCGGCCCCACCGAGTCGTACAGCTCCTCGGCCGTCCCGTCGTAGCCGCCGATGTGCAGGAGGGTCGGGTGGGGGTCGGATCCCCGGGGGGTGAACAGGTACCCGGTGAGGTCGCCCTCGAGCACCTCGGACCCGTGGTCGAACAGTGGCAGGGCGGCCCGGAACGCCCCCACGCTGGCCGGATAGCCGGCCCGTAGCTCGGCGCCGTCCAGGTCCTCCCGGTGGAAGAAGAACGACTGCCGGTGGTACTCGGTGGCCCGGAGGAGGGCGGTGCGGGCGCTCACCGGGTGGCCGGCGGCGAGGGCGACGTAGCCCTGGTCGGCCAGGCGGGTGGCGAAGTCGGACCAGGCTCGGTACCAGCTGTCCCGGTCTCCGCCGGTGATCTGCTCGGCGATGGCCAGGCACTCGCCGATGGTGGCCATCCCCGAGCTGGCCTTACCGACGCTCCGTTGGAGCTGGCCGTCGAAGGTCTCGTCGTCGAAGAACAGTTTCATGGTGAGCCTCTCTCGGTAGTGGCCCGTCGGACCGCTGGGCGGCCGGCCGGGCACGATCCTCGGACAGGTGTCTCGGGGGTCAGTCGAACTCGAACCTCAGGTGGGCCAGCACCTCGTCGGGCACCGCCGCCAACGACGCCCGGTCGGGGGCCCGTCCCCCCACCTGCACCAGGTAGCCCTGGCTTCCCTGGTGCCACCGCAGCTCGTCGCCGGGACTCCTGTTCACCGCCACCGACTCGGTCCCCGCCACCCCGACCAGCTCCTCGGTCCCCGCCAGGGAGCGGAGCCGGCTGGCCGACATCGGGGGCTGGACGAAGAACTCGAAGTCGAAGGGGCCCGACGACCGGCCGGGGATGTCGCCGACCAGCTCCACGGACTGGCCGAGCGCCACCCGGACGGCCAGCTCGGTCATCGACCGGTCGTGGGTCTTGGCGAAGAGCGCGTCGATGCCCCCGCCGGCCACCCGGCCGTTGACCTCGATGATCCTCGGGCCCTCGGGCGTGAGCTTGATCTCCGTGTGAAGGGCCCCGCTCCGCACCCCCAGCACCCGGGCCGACTCGATGGCCAGGTCCAGCACCCGGCCCACCTCCTCGGTGTCCAGCGGATGGGGCATGAAGTTGCCCGTCTCGCGGAACGGCGGCACCAGCGGGAACTTCCCGGTCACCGCCAGGGGGGCCGGGACCCCGTTCTGCACGATCGACTCCACGGAGACGTAGGTGCCCGTCGCCGGATCGACCGGGGGACGGTCGGCCAGGTACTCCTCGGCGATGAACTCCTCCACCGGGCGCTCTCCTCGCGAGACGCGGGTCTCGAACAGCTCGACGAGGGCGGGTAGGTCGGCCACCCGTCGGACCTCCCGGCTGCTGTCGCCGCGGGAGGGCTTGACCACCAGTGGAAACCGCAGGTGCCGGACGGCGTCCACCACCCGGGAGGCGTCCACCCCGGGGGGGATGGGCACGAAGCCGGGCACCGGGATGCCGGCCGCCGCCAGCGCCCGGCGCTGCACCACCTTGTCGTTCAGACGCTCGACCACCGCCAGCGGGTTGCCGACCAGGCCCATGGACTCCGCCAGTCCGGCGGCGACGGGGAGCTGGGTGTCGGTGAAGGCGATGAGCCCCTCCACCGCCTGGTCGGCCAGTCGCCCGGCCACCTCCCCGGGCGGGAGCCCGCGGGTGTCCACCACCGTCCCCAGCCGGGGGAGCAGCCGCGCGAGGGAGCCGAGGGTGGGGTCGCCCATGTCCACCACCCAGACGATCGAGCAGACGCCCTCCACCGTCCCCTTGAGGTCCAGGGGGGAGGCGGAGGTGACGTCGAAGGCGACGGCCAACCGGGGCAGGTCCCTGCCGGACCCCCGGGGTCCGGGGGTCCCGGAGGCCGCTGCCGGCCCCGGGCTCGGCGGTCCGGTCGACCCCGGTGGCGGGAGCCTCACGTCGGGCCGACGGTCACCACGCACTCCGCCGTCGCCGCCGGCCCCCCGGCCCCTCCGTGGTCCGCCGTGCCCGCCATGGGTCTCAGATCTGCTTCATGGCCAGCAGGTTCTGGGCGTTGTTGCCGAGGTAGCGGTCGTTGCTGACCATCACCAGGCTCCCCATCGAATCGCGGACCAGGCGGTCCATGGTGTGGGGGTCGTCCCTCCGGTAGCCCGACATGCCGCAGATGCCCACCGCGGCGGTGGCCATCTCCACCGCCAGCCGCGACGCCGACACCTTCATGCCGCGCAGCGCCACCACGAAGCTGGCGCTCTCCACCTCCTCGGTGTCCTTGACCGCCTCGTACCGGAGGGTGGTGCCGGCCAGCAGGTTCCGGCCCTCCTGCAGGCGGGTGGCCAGCTCGGCCAGCCGCATGGCCGCCGGCGGGAGGGTGCCGATCTGGCGGCGGGCGATCTCCCGCACGTAGCCGTGGGCCCGGGCGGCCGACGCCTCCGCCAGTCCGAACCACACCGAGCTCAGCAGGATCTGGGCGGTCTGGAGGTAGCCCCGGTTGGCGATGGTCGACCACGGCACCGGGAAGACCATGGCGTCGTCGCCCTCCGCCACCAGACGGAAGCTCGAGCTGCGGGTGCCGCGGAGGCCGATGGTGTCCCAGGTGGAGGTGGGCTCGAGCGCCACGTGGGGTGCCCGGCACACCACCTGGACGACGTCGGACTCGTGGGCGTCGGCGTCCCGTCGGGCGGTGGTGAGGATGGCGTCGGCGTACTCGCCGTAGGAGATGGCCAGGGCCTGCTTCTCCACCCGGAACCGCCCGCCGGAGCGCTGGATGGCGCAGATGCTCCGCCCGGCGTCCCCCCCGATCCCCACCTCGCTGTGGGCGTTGGCCAGCAACAGCTGCCGGTCGGCCACCTCGCCGAGGAACGAGCGCAGCGCCGGGGTGGTCCCGTGCCGGACCAGGTCGCCCACCTCGAGCTGGTGCATGGCCAGCACCAGGGCGCTCGAGGCGCAGTGGGTGGCCAGCGCCCGGACCGCCGCCGACAGGGTGGCCAGGGAGGCGCCCCCGCCCCCCAGCTCCTCGGGGATCATGGCGGCCAGCAGCCCGCGGTCGCGCATGGCGGCCACCGACTCGTGGGGGAAGCGGGCCTCGCGGTCGACGGCGTCCGCCGCCGGTCCGGCCACCTCCACCCCGACCTGCCAGGCGTCCCGCTCGACCTTCCCGCTGGCGTGGACCGGCGCGAGCATCTCGTCGAACGAGGCGCCCGACGGGAGGAATTCCGGTGTGGTCACGTCGTGATCCGCGTGCAACGTGCGATGGCCCCTGACTGACCGCGACCGCCGCGGCCAAGGTGGAAAACGTGTGACGACCCTACCGCAGGTCCGGTCCGCCACCCCGGGGACCGCGCCGGGATCCTCCCAGGCGAGGGGGGTGATCCGCCCGGAAACCACCGGACCTGGGGCGGGCCTGAGATCCACCTGGGAGCGGCCTGGGACCCGGGGTACCGGGACGCCCCGACGATGGCCGGACCCGCTCCGTAGACTGGACGGTGACCACGCCATGGCACGCAGGGAGCACGCAGGAGGAGGACCGCATGCCGACCGTCGACTGGGCCGGCCACCACCGGATCTGGCACCTCGGGATCGGCTTCGGGGTCCTGGTGGTGATCGCCGCCGCCCTGGCCGGCGTCTGGCTGCTGCTGTTCCGGAGCCCCTCGACGGAGGTGGGCCTCCGGCAGGCCCTCCAGCTCTACCGGCACGGGCACCCGGGCAGCCAGCGGGGCCTCCCCTCCCCCGGCGTCTACCGCTACGCCACCTCGGGGTCCGAGCAGCTGAGCGTGGCCGGGGCGTCCCGCACCTTCCCCTCCACCTCCTACCTGATCGTCGACGACGACGGCTGTGCCACCGAGCGGTGGGTCCCGGACGAGCAGCACGTCGAGGGGCTCGAGGTGTGCCCGACGGGCGGGGGCGGGCTGGCCACGCCCACCGTCACCACCCGGGAGCAGATCGCCGGCATGACCACCACCGACGTCATCACCTGCCCGGCCGCCACCGTGTTCCTCCCCGCCCGGCCCCGGGTCGGCCAGCGGTGGCAGGCCACCTGCCAGACCACCGGCTCGGCGGTCACCCTCACCGGTCAGGTGCTCGGGGACCCGGCGGTGCAGGTGGGTGGTCGGTCGGTCCCCGCCGTCCACACCCGGCTCACCTTCACCTTCGCCGGCGGCGAGCAGGGCACCAACCCCACCGACTACTGGGTGGCCCCGGCCACCGGGCTCATCCTCCGCGAGCACGAGACGGTCGACCTGTCGGACGCCGCCGGGCCGCTGGGCAGCGTGACCTACACCGAGCGGATGGCCATCTCCCTCGCCTCCACCACCCCCGACCGGTAGCCGCCCGGGGGCGGGGCCACGGGCGTCAGTGGAAGTACTCGCCCCCGTTGACGTCGAGGCCCTGTCCGGTGACCGCCCCCGACAGGTCGGAGGCCAGGTAGACGGCGGCGCCGGCCACGTCGTCGTCGGTGGGGATCCTGCCCAGGGGGATGTTGGCGGCGATCTCGTCGATGACCACCTGCTCCTCGACCCCCCGGGCCTCGGCGGTCATCGTCACGTACATCTCGACGTTGGGGCCCCACATCCACCCGGGCAGGATGGTGTTGACGCGGATGCCGTAGGGGCCGAGCTCGGCGGCCAGGGCCATGGCCGCCACGTTCAACGCCCCCTTGGAGGTGGCGTAGCCGGCCTGGAGCAGCACCGGCCGGCGGGTCACCATGGAGCTGACGAAGACGATGGACCCCTTCCCCCGCCGCTTCATCGCCGGGACCACCGCCTTGGCCAGCTGGAGGGCGCCGAACAGGTTGACCTCCATGATCTTGCGCCACTTGTCGAGGTCCACGTCCTCGAAGGTCTGGAACACGTCGGTCCGGTAGGCGCAGTTCACCAGGGCGTCGACCTGCCCGAACTCGTCCACGGCGGCGGCGGCCAGCCGGTCGCACTGGGCCTGGTCGGCCACGTTGGTGGGCACCGCCCGGGCGGTCCCGCCGGCGTCGTTGATCTCGGCGGCCACCTCGTCGAGGAACCCCTCGGTCCGGGCGCCGAGCACCACGGTGGCGCCCTGACCGGCCAGGGCCAGCGCCACCTCGCGTCCCAGGCCGGTCCCCACCCCGGCCACCACGCACACCCGATCGCTCAGCAACATGCCCGTTCCCCCTCGTCGGCCCCGGAGCCGGAGCCCCCGTGTGCCGGTCGTCCGACCGGCGTTGGCAGCGTAGCGTCGGTGGTGGAGGGGGCCGCCGGCCGGTGGCCCCGGCGAGACGGGGAGGGGCGGCGGCAGGCGGCCAGGGAGTACCGGCGGCCGGGGGGATCCGGCCGGGAGGTCCTACCCCTACGGACCGGGGACGTCCTGGCCGGCATCGACGCCACCCCCGGCCAGCCGGGGGCGGTCCTCCTCCGCCCCGGGGAACGTCTCCGGCCGGGGGGAGGGGGTGGCCCCGCGCTCGATCCGCTCGAGGTGGGCCAGCTCGAAGACGTGGGCGCTGACCCGGCGGGCCACGAAGAGGCAGTAGAGGGCCACCGGGATCTCGACCAGGGCCGCCAGCACCAGCGCCTCGAGCACGCTGGCCCGTCCGTGGGAGGTGGTGACGTCGAACCAGGCGTCCACCATGAGGAGGGTGGCCGCGGCGGTGGCGGTCAGCTGGATCCGGGCGTCCACCTTGAACGCCATGTAGGCGGTGCGGGCCAGGGCCACCACCAGCAGCAGGTCGAAGCCGACCCAGGCGGCCCGGTAGTGCACGTCGAGGCTGCGCCGGGGCAGGCTGACGGCCAGGTAGGCGATCCAGGGCAGCAGGACGGCCGCCGCCAGCAGGTAGAGCCAGGCCAGGCGGCGCACCCTCCGGCGGATCTCCGGCGCCAGGTCGAGGGTGGCGCCGTGCGGCCTCCGCCGTCCCGGACCGGGGTCGGGGGCCGGGGGGGCGTCGCTCACCCACGCAGCCTACGACGGACGGATGGCGTCAGCGGGTGCGGAAGGGGGTGCCCCCGGCCGCCCGGTCCTGGGCGGGACGGGCCCGGAGGATCTCGTCGTAGGGGATGTTGCGGGCCAGGGCGGCCGCCTGCAGCGACGGCTGGGTGGCGATGCCGGCCACCGTGGGGACCCGGTGCCAGGACCCGTCGCCCTGCAGGGACCACGACTGGAGGTCGTCGGCCAGGTTGAGCGCCAGGATGTCGTCGAGCTGGGCCACGGCGTCCGGATCGGCCACCGGGACCATGGCCTCCACCCGGCGGTCGAGGTTGCGGCGGCGGAGGTCGGCCGAGCCGATGTAGTGGACGGCCGGGCGGCCGGCGGCGCCCCCGAACCGGAGGATCCGGGAGTGCTCGAGGAACCGGCCGACGATGGAGCGGACGGTGATGGTCTCCGAGAGTCCGGGCACCCCCGGGCGGAGGCAGCAGATCCCCCGGATGATCAGGTCGATGGGCACCCCGGCCCGCGAGGCGCGGTAGAGGGCGTCGATCACCCGGATGTCGTCGAGGCCGTTGACCTTGATCACGATGCGGCCGTCGGGGCCGGCGGCCGCCTCGGCGTCGATGCACTCGATGACCCGGTCGCGGATGCCGGCCGGGGAGGTGACCAGCTCCTGGTAGCTGGGGGGCTGGCTGAACCCGGTGATGTAGTTGAAGAAGCGGGTGACGTCGGCGCCCAGCTCCGGCCGGGAGGACAGGACCCCCAGGTCCTCGTACATCCGGGCCGTCTTGGGGTTGTAGTTGCCGGTGCCGACGTGACAGTACCGACGGACGGTGTCACCCTCTTGCCGGACGACGAGGGTGGTCTTGGCGTGGGTCTTCAACCCCATGAGGCCGTAGATGACGTGGGCGCCCGCCTCCTCCAGCGCCCGGGCCCACCCGATGTTGGCCTCCTCGTCGAACCGGGCGGTCACCTCCACCAGCACGGCCACCTGCTTGCCCCGCTCGGCGGCCCGCACCAGGGCGGCCACCACCGCGCTGTCACCCGAGGTCCGGTAGAGGCACTGCTTGATGGCCAGGACGTGGGGGTCCCGGGCCGCCTCGTCCATCAGCTCCTCCACCGACGCCGAGAAGGAGTCGTAGGGGTGGTGGACCAGCACGTCCTGGCGGTCGAGGACCGAGAAGATGCTGATCCCCTCGTCCCGCTCCACCGGGACCAGCACCGGTGGCACCAGCGGGGTCCAGGGCTCGTCGTGGAGGTCGGGCCGGTCGAGGGCGTGGAGCGCCCACAGGCAGTCGACGCCCAGGGGGCCCTGGTAGTGGAAGACGTCCTCGGGCTCGAGGCCCAGGTCGGCGGTGAGCCGGGTCACCGGGGCCGACGACAGCTTGGAGTCGATCTCGAGGCGGATGACCGGCAGGAACCGCCGACGCCGGAGCTCCTCCTGCAGGGCGAGCAGCAGGTCGTCGGCGGTGTCGTCGTCGAGGGCCAGGTCGGCGTCGCGGGTGACCCGGAAGACGCAGGGCGGCCCCACCTCCATGCCGGGGAACAGCTCACCCAGGTAGGCCACCAGGACCTGTTCCAGCGGCGTGAACCGGTCGCCGTCGGGCAGCGGCAGCAGGCGGGGGACGTTGGGCGGCACCTTCACCCGGGCGAACCGGACGGCGTCGTCGGAGGGGTCGCGCACCTCCACCCCGACGTTGAGGGAGAGGTTGGAGATGTAGGGGAACGGGTGGCTCGGGTCGACGGTCAGCGGGGTCACCACCGGCAGGATGAGCCGGTCGAACAGCTCGTGGAGGTGCTCCCGGTCTGCGCTGCCGAGGTCGTCCCAGTCGCAGAGGAGGATGTCCTGGGCGGCCAGGGCGGGGACCAGCGTCTCCATCATCAGCGACTCCATCCGGCGCACCATCCGGCCCAGGGAGTCGCGGACGTCGCCGAGCAGCTCGTCGGGGGTGCGGCCGTTGGAGGCCCGGGTCTTGATGCCGGCCACCACCTGGCGCTTGAGGCCGGCCACCTGCACCTGGAAGAACTCGTCGATCCGCTCGCTGAAGAGGATCAGGAACTTGACCCGCTCGAGGAGGGGGACCCGGTCGTCGGCCACCAGGTCGAGGAGCCGGTCGTTGAAGTCCAGGTCGGAGAGCTGGCGGGCGAAGTAGGGCGGGTCCACCACCCCCGCCCCGGTCAGCTCGGTCCCCGTCGGTCGTCCGTCCGTCATCGCCCCGACGATACCGGGCATCGTGGGCCGCGGCGGCCGGCGGGTCCGGGGCCGGCTCCGGTGGGGCAGACTCGGGGGAGGCCGACGCCGGACGGCCGCCACCACGCGAGGGAAGGAACGAGCGATGAACGAGGACCGCCTGGTCGATGTGATCGTGGAGATCCCGCGGGGCAGCCGCAACAAGTACGAGTACGACCACGAGCGCAACATCATCCGCCTCGACCGCCGGCTGTTTTCGGCGACCTTCTACCCGGCCGACTACGGCTTCGTGCCCGAGACCCTGGCGGAGGACGGCGACCCGCTGGACGCCCTGGTGCTCATCGACGAGCCCACCTTCCCGGGCTGCCTGGTCGAGGTGCGCCCGGTCGGCGTGTTCTGGATGAGCGACGAGAAGGGGCCGGACGCCAAGATCATCTCGGTGGCCTGCGGCGACCCCATGTGGGACAACGTCACCGACCTGGAGGGGCTCCCGCCCCACCTGACCTTCGAGATCGCCCACTTCTTCGAGGTCTACAAGGACCTCGAGCCGGGCAAGCTGACCAAGGTCGGCGGCTTCGAGGGGGTGGAGGCGGCGTGGGGCGAGATCGACCGGTCGTTCCAGCGGGCGGTCGACCACCGCCACGGAGGCGACCCGCCGCCGGAGCCGCCTACCGGGCGCTGATGTACTCGAGCAGCTCGTCGCGGTCCTTCTCGAGCTCGCCCATCCGGCTCTTCACCACGTCGCCGATGGAGACGATGCCCACCAGCACGTCGTCGGCCACCACCGGCACATGGCGGATCCGCCGGTCGGTCATCAGCTCCATGATCGACTCCACGTCGTCGCCGGGCGAGCAGGTGCTCACCACCGCCGACATGATCGACGACACCGGTTCGTCGAGCAGCTCGCTCCGCACCTCGCTGAGGTGACGCACGATGTCCCGTTCGGAGACGATGCCCTCGATGTGGCGGCCGTCCGGCGAGACGACCAGCGCCCCCACCCGGTGACGGGCCAGCTCGGCCACCACCTCGCCGACCGTGGCGTCCCGGGTGACGGTGGCCACCGACGACCCCTTGACGGTGAGCAGATCCGACACGTGCATACAGAACCCCCTTGTCAGCCCCCCTGGAGCCGGGGACACCGGCCGTAGCCGCCATCCCCCACCCGCGGCCATCTTCGCGCCGGTGGGGCCAAAAGGGAACGGGCATGTCGGGGCCGGCGCCCGACCGGGCGGGCCCGGCGTTGCGGAACGGTGTCGGAACCGTTGCGGTCACCGCTCGGGGGCCACCGGCGCCGGCCTGAGTACCCTGGATGGTGACATGGCGATCACCCCGTCGATCCACGACGCCGTCGACCTCCGGTTGGCCGGCACCGATCAGCGCTACACCGCCTCGCGGCGGGCGCTGATCGACACCCTGTCGGCGGCCGGCCGGCCGCTGACCATCCCCGAGATCCTCGACCTGGCCCCCGAGGTCCCCCAGTCGAGCGCCTACCGGAACGTCACCGCCCTGATCGAGGCGGGGGTGGTCCGGCGGGTGGCCGGCACCGACGACCACGGTCGGTTCGAGCTGGCCGAGGAGCTCTCCAGCCACCACCACCACCTGGTGTGCTCCGCCTGTGGCCGGGTGGAGGACGTCCATCCCTCCCCCCGGCTGGAGCGGGCGCTGGCCGAGGCGGCCCGGGCGGTGGCCGAGGAGCAGGGCTACCTGGTCACCGACCACCGGCTCGACCTGGTCGGGCGGTGCCCCGACTGCCGTCCCGACGGACCCCCGCCGGCGGGCTAGCGGGTGGGCACCGGCTCCTCCGCCGGGTCGGCCAGCGACCGCTGCTCGGGCCCGACGGTCGGCATCCGGCGGTGGATCCGGTGCGGCCACCAGAAGTGCCAGCCGCGCAGGGCGGCCAGCGCCGGCACCACCCGGCTGGCCAGCACGTTGGAGGTGAGCAGGACGCCGACGGCCACCGCCAGGCCGATCTCCTGCAGGAGCTGGATGCCGGTGAGGATCAGCGAGGCGAAGGTCCCGGCCAGGATGACCCCGGCCGAGGTCACCGCCGGCGCCCCGTGGACCACCGCCACCCGGGCCGCCTCGCGGGGGGACTGGCCGGCGTTGAACTCCTCGCGGAGGCGCGAGGAGATGAGGATGTTGTAGTCGGTGCCGATGGCGATGACGAAGAGGTACACGACGATGGGCAGGCTGAAGTCGAGTCCCGACCAGCGGAGGCTGTCGAGGAACACCAGGGTGATGGTCCCCAGGGTGGCGGCGTAGGTGAGGACCACCCCGGCCAGCAGGTAGAGGGGGGCCACGATGGCCCGGAGGAGCAGGGCCAGGATCACCAGGACGATGAGCAGCGCCAGCGGGAAGATGTGCTTGATGTCGATCCACAGGGCGGTGCGGACATCCACCAGCGTCGAGGTGACCCCGCCCACCACGGCGGTGGCCCCGGTGAGCGGGTGGTCGTGGACGGTGGTCCGCACCGGCCCGGCCACGTCGCTGATGGCGGCGACGGAGTAGGGGTTCTCCTCCAACAGCACGTTGACCACCGCCTGGCCCCTGTCGGCGGTGTAGGTGGCGGGGGCCACCGCCGACACCCCGGAGGTGGCGGCCAGCGCGGTGGACAGGGCGGTGACACCGGCCGGGTCGAGGGGCCCGCCGGTGGTGGAGGTGACGTAGACCTGGGTGGGGCCGAGGTAGCCGGCCGGGAACGACCCGGCCATGGTGGCGAAGGCCTGCGAGGACAGGGTGGAGGTGGGCAGCTCGGCCAGCTGGTTGTAGGTCGTCTTGTAGCCGGCGGTCCCGAGGGCCAGCAGGACCAGCACCCCGCCGAACACCGCCAGCACGGTGCCCGGACGCTTGAACACCACGTTCCCGGCCCGCTCGGAGTAGGTGCGGTGGCCGGACCGGCGGGCCCGGGGCTGGGTGGGCCAGAACAGCCGGGTGCCCAGCAGGCTGAAGATGGCGGGCACCAGGGTCATGGCGGCCAGCAGCATCAGCGCCACCCCCACGATGAGCCCGGGGGCCAGGGTCCGCAACGACCCCAGCGTGGCCACCAGCAGGGCGGCGAAGGCGGCGATCACCGTGCCGGCCGCCGAGGTGATCACCTCCCCGACGTGCTCGACGGCGTAGAGGAGGCTCGCCCGTTGCTCGTGGCCGGCGGCCATCTGCTCCCGGTACCGGTAGAGGATGAAGACGATGTAGTCGGTGCCCACCCCGAACATCACCACCACCAGCAGGGGGGCCAGCTCCGCGCCGACCTCGAAGTGGAGCCAGTCGGCCAGGGCGGCGGTGAGGGCCTGGGCCATCTGGTGGACGATGCCGATGATGACGATGGGGAGCACGGCGATGATCACGCTCCGGAAGATCAGCCCCAGCAGCAGCACGATGAGGAGCACGGTGGCCAGGGTGATGATGGTCTCGGCGTTGTCGAAGGCGGTGGTGGAGTCGACGCTGATGGAGGCGTTGCCGGTGAGCTGACCCCGCAGCCCGGTGCCGGCCAGGCTCCGGGTCGTCTCGGCGCGGACCAGCGGCACGGCGGCGTTGGGCCCGGGGTCACCGGCCTGGCCCGAGAACTCCACTTGCACCAGCTGGACCTTCTTGTCCGGCGACAGGTAGAGCGGGCTGGTGGTGACCGACTCCACGGCCGGGATCCGGGCCGCCTGGAGGGCGGCCGGCAGGGCGGCGACGGCGGCCTGCTGGGAGGTGGTCAGGGGTTCGCCGTCGGTGGAGCTGACCACGATGGTCCCGCCGGCCCCGGAGAGGGACGGGAAGTACCGGTCGGCGACGTCCTGGGCCCGGACCGACTCGTAGTGGGCGGGGAGGAAGGTGGAGTTGTTGTTGGAGGTGAAGTGCACCAGCTGGGGGGAGAGCGCCAGAATGGCCACGGCGGCGATCAGCCAGGTGACGATGACCCATACCGGATGCATCACCACCGTCCGCGCCAGCTTCCCGAACACGTCGACCTCCTCGTCGAGTCCCTCAAGCCCCCTCATCCTGGCAGGCCGGGGGTGCGGAAACGGGCGGGGTCGTCGAGGGCGCGGTGACGGGAGCCGCCAGGGACCCCGGCGCCACTACGATGGCGCCTTCCGGGAGTTCGGACGGCGGGACGCCGGCCGATGCCACGCCGGGGGCGTAGCTCAGTTGGCTAGAGCACCTGCTTTGCAAGCAGGAAGTCGAGGGTTCGAGTCCCTTCGCCTCCACCAGTTGTCGGAATTGCAACGTTTACCTGGTAGATGGGCATTTTCGTGATCCCTTCGCCAATCGAGGCAAAGGTCGATGGTCGAACCCCCTGCTGACCAGGGAGAACGCCCCCACCAGTCGATTCGCCCTGTCGGACAGTTCAGATTTCGTTTCCAACAGGACGGGTCGGACAGAGCGTTGCAATGAGGTAGTCACACGGGATGGCGATCCCCTCTTCCGTCGGAAGCGCCATCGTCTCGGTCAGCGAACGGACGTCGGCGAGGAGAGCATCCCACCGCTGCTCCCTGACGAGCCGGGGCTTCTCGGCCATCACGTGGCCGGCAGTCTGGACCATGAAGTCCGCAGCCTCCTCCGCTGTCGGAAAGTCCAGCTCCAGCCGCTCGACAGAATGATCCGTCAATCGCAGACAGTGGCGGGCCCCAAGTTCCCCCAGAGAGTCTGCGTCACCCCATCTGCTCGGTAGCCCGGAGCTGGCCGGAGGTGGCGGTAGATGCGGCGAAAGGGCCGGACCCATGGCCGGCATGAAGCTGCCGGGCACCCACGATGCCAGGACAACACGGCCTGAGGGAGTGACGGCTCTGGCCAGCTCCCTCATGGCGACCTCGTGGTCGGCGGCGTACATGACCCCGAAGACGGAGAGGACAGCAGATGCAGACTGATGCGGAACCGGCAGGTCTCCGACATCGGCATTCACCCAACGGACCACCAAGCCCTCTGACGAGCACCGCTTGGAGGCAATGTCCAGCAATGTCTGCTCGAAGTCGATACCTACGACGTCGGCCCCACGGCCGGCGGCCAGGAGTGCTGCATTTCCGTTTCCGGTAGCGACATCGAGCACGGTGTCGGACGCCTCGATCCCTGCAGCCTCCACGACACGATGCGCCGCAGGCTCGAGTCGCTCTGCCATGCGGGGGTAGTCACCGACGGCCCAAGTGGTCACGGGACCTCCTTCATCGTTTGACGTCTGAAGGTGAACAGTGTCGGATTGCCATCGCCGGGAGCTCCCCATGAAGCCCAATGCCCCACGACGGGTGGAGTGCCGAATCAACGGGCACCCTCGATCTCGAAGTCCAGAAGTCGACCGATGGATGACCCGACGTCGCGCATCGGACCCGCCGACCGCGTGGCCCTGGCCAAGACGAACCCGCCTTCGACTGCCGCAATGAGAAGTGTCGCGAGCTGCTGAGCATGCTCACCACCGACTCCCGCTTGGCTCAGCTGCTCCTCGATGGCAACTTTCCACTGATCGAATGCCTTCGCCGCCGCGTTGAGCACCGCATCCGCATCGGGGGACTCGAGGACGGCGGGAGCGATAGGACAACCGAACGCACCGCCTGTTCCCTCCAGTGCGGCGACACACACGTCGACGAAGGCATTGACCGCCTCGAGTGGCGAAGAGGAACGATCTCCGAGTGTCCGGATCATCTGTTCGACGTTGTCACCGCTGCTCTTCACCACGGCAACGGCCAGTTCCTCCTTGCCGCCAGGGAAGTGGTGGTAGATCGTTCCTCGCGTAGCCCCGGCCCGCTCCAGGACTTCCGTGAATCCGGTCGCCGTCACCCCATGGTGGCGGTAACTGACCTTGGCGGCATCGATCATGCGTTGACGGGTATCCGTTCGTTTGCCCATCTGCCTTACCGACCCTCTCGTAGCGCGGGGAACACTTCAGTCGTCAGGAGCCGCATCGACTCGACGGCGTGCTGGTGGGGCATGCCGAACCAGTTGGTGCGAAACCCGAAATCAGTCATGTGGAGATCGTCGATCCAGGGGGTGAGCATGGCGATGCAGTCGTCGGGCGTGCCGATGATGAAGCGCTCGTCCTCCAACAGCTCGAAGGGGATGGCGAAGCTCTCGTCGCCCGGGAGTGCCTTGTCCTGGCCCCAGGCGGCGTAGGCGTCGTACTTGGCGCCGAGGAATGGTCGGGCGATCTCGAGCGCTCGCTGTCGGGTCGGAGCACAGAAGATCTCCCGGGCCACCGACGTCCGAGACGAGGCGGGGAGTCCAGCCTGCTTACGGGTCGTCGAGAAGAGCTCGAGTTGGCGAGCCACGGTCGAGTAGGTGGCGTGGGGATTGATCATCCATCCGTCCGACTGCAGAGCCGCCCGGATGACCGCCTTGTCGGCGTTTGCAGCCATCAGGATGAGAGGCCGAGGCTCCTGGAGGGGCCGGGTCGAGATCGGGGTCCCCTCTACCTGACACCAAGGAAGATCAACCACCGGCTCGTCGCTCGTCCACAGCTCCTTGAGCGCCGCGAGGTTTCCCTCGAACCGCTCGACCATGCGCTTCCGATCGATCCCGAAGGCCAGGTACTCCTCATCCCGGTAGCCGAGGCCGGCCCCGAAGACGAGGCGCCCGCCGGACAGCACGTCGATGGATGCGAACTGCTCGGCCGTGGCCACTGGATTGTGGAGGGCCAGCAGGTTGATGGAGACGACCAGGGACATGTCACCCGTCCGGTCGACGAGGCGCCCCAGCATTGCTACCTGGTCGATCCCGTGCAGCCACGCACCAGTGAGGAAGTGCTGGGTTACCGCCACTCCGTCCCATCCGAACTCACGTGCCGCGTCGGCGATGCTCAGTTCGCCGTCGATCTGGACGGTCAGGTCGCCCCCGAGTCCGTGCTGGTTGGTGACCACTGCACAGAACCGCAGCGGATTGCCGGCACTCTCTGGAGCGCTCACCAGTAGCCCTTCATCAGTTCAGAGGCCCACTGCGGTTGGACGACCGGACCCCGCGGTGCGAACTCTCGCATGAACGGCTTGATGTCCAGAACGGGAGTGCCCACCACTGCGTCCAGGCCCCGAACCTCGAGCCAGCCCGGACCGACGTCGACCAACTCGCATGTGGTGATTCCGATCCGGTTGGGACGGTCCTTCGCCCGCTGGGCCAGGATGCCGACGCTCGGCCAGTCCTGTCTTCCTCGGGGGTGCCGGTCACCCCGACAGATGGTGTCCTCGCCGACCCGGTCGAAGATGAACACGACCTCCACGTGGGAGAACGCCTCGAGACCTCGGGTGGCCGTCTTCTCCAGAACCTCGTCATGCAGTTCGATGTGCGCGCACACCGAGCCCCAGTTGTCGTCCACGACCTCCGTTCGGCCGCCGACGACGCGTCCGACCGCGGTCATTGGTGCGAGCTGCATCCGCCTCTCCTTTACTAGTACAAGCATCCTATCATCTAGGCAGGAGAATACAAGGATGAATGTACTAGTACATGAATGGACGGTTCAGGGGAGCGGGTGCGCTCGGGATCGGCAGGGGTCCGAACGTAGTCCCATCACTTCCGTCGCCGACCTTGCGATCGGTCGCGAAGCGCCCGAGTTCGGCCCCTACTGAGAACTTCGCTGCGCATCACCCCAGGTCAGCGGCCCAGGAGGGGAGCAGCCGAGGCGCCCGGTCGACGCAGTGACGCTCTCCAACTCGATCAGCCGAGGGCTACGACGGACTAGCCGGAGAGTCGACTCCTGACCGCCGAACGGGCACGGGCGACGACGGCTTGATCGTTGTGGAGGACGCTTACGATGTTGGTCCCCGCAAGAATGACACCAAGTTCGAATGCGATCTGCCCGGGGTCGGTGCCTGGGGGAAGTTCGCCCTTCTCCACGGCCACGCTGGCCTCACGTCCGAGCAGGTCTCGCCACTGCTGTTGGATACGGGCGACTTCATCATGGACCCGTCCCGGGCGCGCCCCGACCTCGGCGGATGCAGCGACGAAGAAGCAGCCGCCGGGGAAGATGCGCCGCTCTACGTACAAGAGGAAACCGTCACATAGGGCTTGCAGGCGCTCGCGCCCCGGTTCCGTCGCGCCCACCGCCGGTGCGACCACCTCGGTGATGAAGCTCTCGCGAGCTGCGTCGATGGTCGCGAGCTGGAGTTCCTCCTTGGAGCCGAACAGTGCGTAGACACTGCTCTTCGCGATCCCGGTGGCGTCAGCGAGTCGGCCGATCGACAGCCCGTCGATGCCCTCGATCGTGGCCAGCTGTGCCGCCTCCTTCGCGATGCGGGCACGAGAACGCTCACCGGGGGCCCGGGTCTGCTTCTTCGGTGTCTCCTCCTCCGGCATCAGCTCGTCTTCCCTCCATCGCATGACTGACCCTTGCATCTTAGACGCACGATCGTTTATCGTTATTGTACGATCGTTCGTCTAAGAAGGGGTCGGAGCCAGTGTCTACCGTGGACTGGGAAGAAGCAGGGCGGGGATGGGGAGCGCGTGCTGTTGAGTGGGCGTACCTGTTCGAGCCCTATGCACGCCCGGCGAACGAGTTGCTCTTCGACCGGCTAGCCGTCGGAGACGGTGCCCGCCTCCTCGACATCGCCTGTGGGTCCGGATTCGCTGCTCATCTTGCCGCCGAGCGGCAGGCCGACGTCTCCGGACTGGATGCAGCCGATGCCCTCGTGAGGATCGCACGAACGAGAACGCCGAGCGGGGACTTCCGCGTTGGGGACATGTTCGAACTTCCGTTCGCAGCTGACAGCTTCGATGTCGCAACGAGTTTCAACGGCATCTGGAAGGGATGCGAAGGTGCGTTGAAGGAGGCTCAGCGGGTGCTCGTGCCCAGCGGTCGACTGGGACTCACCTTCTGGGGGCGCTACGAACACCTCGGCCTCATGCCGTACTTCCTCAAGGTCATCGAAATGTCTCCACCTGAACACGGGGCAGCCAATGTGGAACACGGGGACACCGGCCGCGGTGGCGTCATGGAGGACATGTTGGCAGTTGCGGGTTTCACGTTGGTAGAGCGCGGAGTCGTGGACGTCGTCAATGAGTGGCCTGACACTGACACGGCCGTTCGTGCATTGGCGGCGGCGGGACCTTCCGTCCCTGCGATCGAGGCAGTCGGCTACGAGGAATTCTGCGAAGCGTTGCACGAGGTCATCTCGCCATTGTGCGATCGGGACGTCGGCGTCCGGGTCACCTCCGAGTTCGGATGGATCGTCGCAAGTGCTGCCTGATCCCGTGCTAGTCCTGCAACGAACGATGGCGTCGCCGTCCCTCCAGGTCGGGCTTGCCTCTCCCGCCACAGAGCTTTGGCGAGGCGTCTGCGCCGACGGGCGGCCCGGCAAGAAACGACTCCGTCTCCGCGGTCGTTTCACCACAGTCCGAGAGTCATCGTCGACAGGATCGGAGTGACACCATGACGCAGTTGAGTATCCAGGAAACCCTGTATCCCGATCTCACGTGCTTCGGGTGCGGACATGCCAACCCTGACGGCTTTCACCTGCGTAGCTATCGAGAGAACGAGGTCACCGTCGCCACATTCACTCCTCGCCCCGAACACGACAATGGGTTCGGCTTCCTCAATGGGGGGATCATCTCGACGGCGCTCGATTGCCACACGGCGGCTGTCGTGATGTGGGAAGCCGATCGCCATGGTTGGGCGGCCGACGACGGAGCACCAGTTCCCTTCATCACCGCTGGCTTCGACGTGCGATTCCTGCGGCCCACTCCGCTGGGACCGGCGGTGTCGCTACAGGCCGAATCCGTGGAGGTCTCGGAGTTGGCCATCGTTGTGAGTGCCGAGCTTGTCTACGAGGACAAGGTCCGGGCAACGATGCTGGCGAATTGGCTGCGGTTCCATCCCCGGTAGGCCGGCCGATTCGACCGAGTCACCGCCGCGATCGTGCGACGCGAGTCGGCCTTTGGCAGGGGTTCGAACATAGTCGCATCACCTCCACTCGACGTTGTCGGATCAGCAACGTTTTCTCAAGTGGATGGGTGTTGTTGGCGCCCGCTCGCCACCCGAGGCAACCTGCGAAGTTCGAACCCCCCTCCGAGTTGGGCGAACGTCCTATTCGGGTCACGCGCTTGGTGGGCCGGTTCAGGCCTTCGTCGATTCAACCGGCTCCGTAGGCGTCGATGAACGCAGCCGCGGCCTTCCGGGCCACTGGGATGAGATCGTGTGTCGACGCGTAGTCGTCATCGCCGGTGAACATGGCCTTGTTGACCGGGATCCAGAACAACATGCCGACGAAATGCTCCGCGGCTGCACCCGCGTCGTCAACTACGAGAACGCGCCGATCCGCCAAGGCTTGGAAGCTGCTGGCAAGTGCCGCGAGAACTCGTTCGAACCCCTTCTCGTACCAGGCTGTCGAGATCTCGGGGAAGCGATCCGCTGACGAGATCACCAAACGACGGAGTCGCAGGACTCGAGGCTGCATCAGCGCCCCGAGAAACGTCTCCGCCAGGTGCTCCAAGTCCCTGGAGAACTCCACCGTTGCCGGCAACTTCTCAGCGATGACACCAATGAGCGCGCTCATGTCGTCGGTCGTCGACAGCACGATGTCGGCGAACAGATGCTGTTTGTCGGTGAAGTGCTTGTAGACGGTCTGTTTGGAGACCCCGGCTTTTGCCGCGATCTCTTCCATCGTCGTGCCTTCGTACCCCTTGGCGAGGAACGTGTCGATGGCCGCTTCGCGGATCTCGCGGCGACGCCTGTCCGAACTGCGCTCTGCCGGTTCCGGAACGCTCACAGGTGCCACCCCATTCAGAGTACTAGACGGATCAGTTCCAGGTGGAGTACTATACGGTCTAGTTCCGATCAGACACGACTCAGGAGGTCGACCCCATGAAGCTCGAGGCATACCTGTTCTTTCCGGGCAACACCGAGGAAGCCGTCGGCTTCTACCAGTCCATCCTCGGTGGGGAGCTGGTGATCACCCGGCGCGGCGATGTGGACCCGACCGCATCCGAGAGTGAGAAGCACCTCGTGATCAACGCATCGCTGGACACCGGGTCGTTCATGCTGCGAGCCAGTGATCGCTCCGATGCATCCCATGAGGTCCAGACCAGGATCGAGCTGACCATCTCCGGAAGCGACGAGGCGGATCTGCGCAGGATCTTCGATGGTCTGAGTGAGGGTGGGGACGTCAAGCAACCTCTGGAGAAGATGTTCTGGGGTGACATCTTCGGAGGCCTCATCGACAAGTACGGCATCGGCTGGCAGGTGAACATCTCTGAAAGCTGACGGGGTCCAGCATCATCGATGACCGAGGAACACAACGGTCTTCCCGAAGGCAACCGGACGATCGGCCTCCGGGCGGGACTCACGATGACCGGCGATGTTGGTCCCCGGGGATCGGCCCCGGCTCCCCGCTCAGCCCAGTGACGTCGCCGCGCCTCGCAGCTCGTTCAGGGCCGACAGGGTGAAGTGGGCGAGGTCGTCATCGGCCTGCCGGTCGGCGTCACACCACTCGGCGAAGCCCTGCTTGAACGCCAGGACTCCCATCTCGCTGGCGAGATGGGCGGTCGGGCCCGGAACCCCGCGCTCGACGAGGGCGGCGGTCATCGCCGCGGCCAGGCCCACCCGCTTGAGCGCATCCCGCTCCTGGAGTTCGGTGTTGGCGGCCACGGCCGCCTTCATGCGGGGGCCGAGGTCCCGGTTCATGGGACCCATGGCGCTCGAGACGCACACCAGGCCGCTGGCCACCGCCTCGAGCGGGCTCACTCCCTCCGGCGCGTCGGCGATGCCCCTGGCCAGCAGCTCGCTGAGCGTCGCCTGACCCGCCACCAGGATCTCGCGCTTGTCCGGAAAGTAACGAAAGAAGGTGCTCTTGGTCACGCCGGCCCTGGCGGCGATCTCCGTCACCGTCGTGGCGTCGTAGCCCTGCTCGGTGAAGAGGTCGACGGCAGCGAAGACGAGACGCTCCCGCGCGCCTGGTTGCCACCGAGCCATGGGTGCATTGTAGCGATGGGACAGGAGTCCCATTACTTGGTATGGTGATAGGACAAGAGTCCCATCAGAACCAGGGAGCGATCCATGAACGTCTTCATCACGGGTGGCACGGGCCTCATCGGGTCCGCCGTCGTCGCCGAACTCCTCGACCACGGCCACAGCGTGCTCGGGCTCGCTCGCTCCGAGAGCTCCGCCCAGGCGCTGGCGGCAACCGGCGCCGTCCCCCATCGGGGCGATCTCGGAGACCTGGAGGCTCTGCGCACCGGTGCGGCACAAGCCGACGGTGTCATCCACCTCGCCTTCGGAGCCGACTTCTCGAGTGCTGAAGCACTGGCCAACGTGGTCGCCCGGGAGAACGCCGCCCTGGCCGCCATGGGGGAGGCCCTGGTCCGGAGTGACCGTCCCTTCGTCACGTGCTCGGGAACGCCGCCGGTGCCGGGTCGCCTCTCCACCGAGGAGGACCCGCTCCCGCTCGAGGGGCCGGTGGGCGGTCGGGGTCGATCCGTCAACGAGGTCCTCGCGTTGGCCGCACGAGGCGTACGCGCCGAGCGCGGTGCGTCTGCCACGGACCGTCCACAACCACGGTACGGGGGGCTTCGCGGGCATGTTGACGCGGATCGCCCGCCAGACGGGCGTCTCGGGTTACGCCGGCGACGGCACGCAGCGCTGGCCCGCCGTGCACGCCCTCGACGCCGCCACGCTCTTCCGCCTGGCTCTCGAGGAAGCTCCGGCCGGCACCGCGTGGCACGCCGTGGGCGACGAGGGGGATGCGGTCCTCGACATCGCCACCGTCATCGGCCGGCGCCTCGAGCTCCCGGTCGAGTCGGTGCCAGCGGAGACCTACGGTCCGCTCGGGCCGATCTTCGCCACCGACCAGCCCTCGTCGAGTGCCTACACACGAGAGGCGCTGGGTTGGCAGCCGTCGCACCCGAGCCTGCTCGAGGACCTCGAGAATCTCCGGCCCTGACGCCCGCCGGTCGCCTCGGTTGCCGAGGCCGGACCCCTCCACGGGGCCCGGCCGACGGTTCCGCAGAAACGCCACGGAGTGTCCACCCCCCGTGACAGAACGCGATCAAAGGGGACCAGAACAGGTAAACGGATTACCATCGAGCCAGGCGCTTCGGGACGACTTGCGAGACGAATCTGAGGCCGGCGAAGGGCGGGATCACCATGAGGCGAGACGCGATCTCGGTCCTGGGGAGTCGGTTCGGCAAGGTGGTGCTGGTCCTGGCGCTCGTCGCCGGCTTGACGGTCCTGGTGGGTCAAGACCCGGCCGTGGCGCAAGGCATCCCGACTGCACCAGAGTCCACGATCACGCTCAGCAACGATCCCGCGGTGCTCACCGGTCAATCGGGCTCCGGCTCGTTCTCGGCCACGGTCACCTTCGAGGACGCCAGCGGCACACCCCTCTCGGGCGAGCAGGTCAACCTGGTCGTGCAGGACATCACCTCCGAGGAGAACTTGTCCACCCTGGTGCCCGATAACGGGCAGGAGTTCACCGACGCCAACGGACAGGTGACCTACGCGATGTCCTGTGCGGCTCTGGGCTGCAGCCCCGGCGACCAGCTCCAGGTCAGCGCGGCCGACGGGTCCGAGACGGTGGTGGCGGGTCCGGTCACCGAGTCGGTCGGCGAGGTCACCCTTGCGAACGACACCGGCTATGTGGGCCAGTTGAACACGCTGCTCGTCAAGGACCTCACCGGCGCGGCGACCGAGAATCAGCCCGTGAGCCTCACCCTGGACGGCACGCCGGTGGCGCTCCCCGCGTGCACCACGGACGGGACCGGGTCGCTCCCGGCGCCGGGGAGTGCGGGGGCGTGCTCCTTCACCGTCCCGTCGCTGTCCGGCACCTCCCCGCCGCAGAGCCTCGCCGCCGTGGTCACGGTCGGTAGCCAGACCTTCGACACCAGCCTCCAGTTGCTGCTCGGGCAGCCCTCCGACACCGTCTCGACGATCTCCGTCAACCCGGATCCCGTCGTCCTGGCGGGCCCGGACGGTTCGGTCACCTTCACCGCCACCGTCACCGTCGACGATGGGACCGGCGACCCCATCGCCGGTGACGTGGTCACCCTCGGCACCCAGCCCAGTTTCGGTGGTGAGGCCGCCGTCAGCCCGGAGACCACCGATGCCGGCGGCGTGGCGACCTTCGTGTGGACATGCCCCTCCGGCTACTGCACGCCCGGCCAGACGATCGCGGTCACCGCCACCGACACGCTCGGCCTCTCGGTCGGGCCGGTCGACGAGGCCGTGAGCGAAGTCGAGTTCGACGGGAGCAGCTACACCGGCGCCACCGACACGCTCGTGATCGAGGACCTTCCGGGACTGTCGGGCCAGGATCAGGCCGTCACCCTGAATCTCGACGGATCCCCGGTGACCCTGTCGGGCGACTGCACCACCGGTGCCAACGGGTCGCTCCCCGGCGTCGGTGGCCCGAACCCGTGCACCTTCACCGTGCCCGCCCTCTCCGGCATCTCCCCGCCGGCAGACGTGCCGGCGGTCGTCACTGCCGGCACGGAGGTCTTCGACGAGACCTTCACGCTGGAGCCGACACCGACGCTCCTCCTGTCACCCACCAGCGGCCTGGGAGGTTCGACGGTGGCCGTCAACGGGTCGGGCTTCACCGCCAACGACCTCGTGGACGTGACGTTCACCCCCGACGGCGGGACCACGCCCACCGTGTCCTCCGAGTGCGAGACCAATGGGTCCGGGACGATCATCGACGGCGCGGGCACCACCTGCGCGCTCGTCGTCCCGGCCGACTCGGCCGTCGGGGCCGGCACCGTCTCGGCCACCGGCTACCCGATCGCCACCACCACCTTCACCGTGGAGCCCCCGGTCATGACCGGGATCAGCATCTCCTCCGCCGGCTTTCCCACCGAGGCCGGCGTACCGGGAGTCGAGCTCTACCTGGGTGACTCCTACGACCTGGAGATCGACGCAGACTTCTCCAACGGCTCCGTCGCCCCGCTGGTGGTACCTCCGGGAGATCCGAACCCGGTGGTGACCATGAGCACGCAGCCGGTGCCCTCCGGAGCGGTCACGTTCACCTACACCGGTGGTGACCTCATCGGCGTCACCGCCTCTGCGGTCACCACCTCACCGGCCGTCGTCGAGGCCACCTACGACGGCTACAGCGCCACGTCGTACTCGCTCAACGGGACCGAGCCGTCGTGTGGCACCTGTTACTTCGTCAACGGCGCACTCCTGAACGTCCAGGCCCAGGTGCCCGGGCCGCTCGGGATCGGCTCGACCCCGGTGGCCGGCGCCACCGCCGACATCACCCAGGACGTCGGCGAGACCGGCGCCTACACGGTCGACGAGCCCTGCTATCCCTTCACCTCCAACGGCGAGGAGGGGTGCGGATCGCCACCGACGGGCGACCCGTTGACGGCGTCCACGACAACCTGCACCACCGACGACACCGGAAGCTGCCCGGTGACCGCCATGTGGGATCCGGACACCATCACCCTGACCCCACCCCCGGGATACACGATCACCGGCGTCAGCGGCTGCACCTCGGTGACCGGGCCCTCCGGCGCCCCGGTGTGCGACCTGACCCCCGCCGACTGGAGCAGTCCCCTGGCCATCACCTTCCAGCTGGCGCCTCCGGCGTCCCTGAGCGTGAATGTCTCCGGAGGGGGTGGCGATTCGGTCGGCACCACGGTCGGCCTGGTCCCACCGGCCGGAATGGCCGAGCCGAGCTGGTGGGCGGCTTCCGACCAGGGTGCCTGGCCGCCGACCTGCACCACAACGGCATCGGGAGGCAGCGTGTCCAGCTGCACGTTCGCAGCGCTTCCCCAGGGAACCTTCACCGTGGGAATCGACCTCTCCACGGCCGCCGACGACACCGGCGCGCCCCTCTATGCGACGGCAACCGACGCACAGCAGGCCAACCAGGGCGGCGTGGTGCTCGGCTCGGGAGGGAACTCGCCGGTCACGTTCGATGTCGCCGCCGCGCCATCGCTGACCGTGGCGGTCACCGGCGAGATCGCCAACGACTCCGACAACACGACGGTCACCCTGTCACCCAGTGGTGTCAGCAAGCCGAGCTGGTGGAACCTCTTGAGCGACGGCGCGTGGCCCCCCACCTGCGCGACGGTCGTCGTGGTGGCAGGGAGCACCCAGTCGAGCTGCACCTTCCCCAATCTCCCGCCCGGAGACTTCAGCGTGGGGGTCGACCTCTCGACGGCCGCGTACGACTCCACCTTTCCGCTCTACCTGACCAGCGACAACTCCCAACAGGGCTCCCAGGTCGAGACGCTCAACCCCGGCGGAGCTCCGACCGCCACCTTCAGCGCCGGGGCAGCTCCCTCCCTCAGCTACTTCCTCGAGGGACCGGGCGACGGGGCGGCGGCCGCCGGCGCCACCATCACCCTGGTCCCACCGGCCGGAATGACCGAGCCGAGCTGGTGGCCCGGCGTCAATCCGTTGGCCTGGCCCCCCACCTGCTCGGCCACCGAGGTGGACGCCAACACGGCAAGCTGCGATTTCGGGGTCCTTCCCCCGGGCCTGTGGGCCATCGACTCCGACCTGTCAACGGCGACCGGACTCTCCGGGGCACCCCTCTACTTCACCCAACAGACCAGGACCCAGCAGTACTTCGACGCCGTGAACCTCAACGCCGGCGATGGGGCCGACTCGGGATCGGCCGACGTGGCCACGGCACCGTTCCCCCTCGTGACCATCTCCGGGGTCGTGGGGGGATACTCGGCCGGTACCACGGTCGAATTCCTGCCCCAGAGCGGCCAGACCATGCCGGGCTGGTGGTCCGGCACCGGCCAGCCGGCCTGGCCCCCCACCTGCACCACCCAGGTGGTGGCCGGAGACGCCGGCGAGTCGAGCTGTGGCCCCGGGGACGGCCTGCCCCCGGGGACCTGGGCGGTGGCCATCGACACCAAGACGGCGGCCATCGCCAGAACGTTCCCCCTCTACGTGTCGGGCACCGACTTCTCCTCGGGCGTCCAGAACTTCCTGGTGTTCAACGCCGGCGACAGCCCGACCGTCAACTTCGAGACCGCCACTCCCCCGTTGGCGTCCTACGGTGTCGGGACGCCGAGTGCCACCGACGGTTCGCTGTCGGCCACCGGGTCCGGAGGGACGGGAAGCGTCACGGTCGGGAAGTACAGCGGCAATCCGGAAGGGAACCCGCTGAACTTCGACAGCGGCGACAACTACTTCGATGCCTACCTGCCTCCCGGGGACAGCTACACCAGCCTCACCCTGTCGGAGTGCGGCCTGCCGGTCGGCTCGAGCATGGGATGGTGGGACCCCGATGCGGACAGCGACAGCGGGTCATGGGAGGCGGTCGTCGGCGACCCGGGTCCGACCTACTCGAACGGCTGCCTGAACGTCACGTTCAACAACCTCACGGACCCCGCCACCGGCGACAACCTCACCAGTCCCAGCCTGTCGCAGCTCGGGGGGACGGTCTTCGGCATCGACCTCCCGGCTCCCCCGAGGGCCACGATCACCTCGCCGCCCAGCGGGGGCACCTACCTGATCGGCCAGTCGGTGCCGACCGGGTTCCGCTGCGCGGACAGCTCGTGGGGGCCGGGCATCTCCGCCTGCACCGACTCCAACGGCGCCACGGGCGGGGTGGGCGCCCTTCCGACCTCGACGGCGGGGACGCACACCTACACCGTCATCGCTACCAGCGCCGACGGCCAGACGGCCAGACGGCCAGGACGAACCTCTCGTACACGGTGAAGGCTGCCCCGACGGCCACCCCCGGCTACGACCTGGCCGGTTCCGACGGGGGGGTCTTCGTGTTCCCGGTGGGTACGTCCTCGGGGTACTACGGCTCGCTGCCCGGCATCGGGGTCCACGTCAACGACGTCGTGGGCATCGTGCCCACCAACCACGATCAGGGCTACGACCTGGTGGGGTCCGACGGCGGGGTCTTCGTCTTCCCCACCGGGCAGCCGGCCGGCTACTACGGCTCGCTGCCCGGCATCGGGGTCCACGTCAGCGACGTCGTGGGCATCGTGCCCACCAACCACGATCAGGGCTACGACCTGGTGGGGTCCGACGGCGGGGTCTTCGTCTTCCCCACCGGGCAGCCGGCCGGCTACTACGGCTCGCTGCCCGGCATCGGGGTCCACGTCAACGACATCGTCGGCATCGTGGCTACCCCTGGCGGCGGTGGCTACTACCTGGTCGGCAGGGACGGTGGGGTCTTCACGTTCGGCAACGCCCCCTTTCTGGGGTCCGTTCCCGGCACCGGAGTCCACGTGGACGACATCACCGGGATCGCGGCGACCCCCGACGGGAAGGGCTACTACGTGGTCGGAGCCGACGGGTCGGTCTACGCCTTCGGGACGGCCACGAACTACGGGTCGCTGCCGGACCTGAAGGTCTCGGTCTCGAACGTGGTGAGCATCGTGCCCACCCCCACTGGGACGGGCTACTGGCTCATCGGCAGCGACGGTGGAGTCTTCGCCTTCGGCGATGCCACCAGCCAGGGCTCCCTTCCCGGCATCGGCGTCAAGGTGAACAATGTCGTCGGGGCGGTACCCACCGGGTGACCTTCTCCTGAACGGCCGGGGACTGCTCGAGCTCCATGAGGTAGCGGTTCGTTCCGGGGAGGCGGTCCGTCCGACGGGCTCTCCGTCGATGGACCCGTTCGGCCTCCGCCGGCCGTCCACCATCGCAGCCGCCTCCGCGGCATGACCAGGGAGGGGCTCGGCAGGAGGTTCGCCGACCCCGTCGCCGACTCGCCGTCCCACCGGCTCGCCGTTGGGGCGCCGCCGGGACGAAGGCCTCCCTTGGTGCCCCGGCGGTCCGACCCCGCGG
This sequence comes from uncultured Actinomycetota bacterium, assembly GCA_963709665.1. GTDB lineage: Bacteria > Actinomycetota > Acidimicrobiia > Acidimicrobiales > RAAP-2 > DASZIT01. The sequence continues at coordinate 101,438 of CAVPWU010000003.1, forward strand.
ACCCAAGGGCTGAGGCGGAGCCCCGATTCAGTCCGGGGGAGCCAGTCGGGCCGGAAACCCACCCCGGCTGATGGGGCTCCAGCGGTCGATGGTCAGCCGCAGGACCACCTTCCCCTGTCGGACCATCGCCTGGCGGTACTCGTCCCAGTCGGGGTGCTCCCCGCTGATGGATCGGTAGTACTCCACCAGGGCCTCGACGGCTTCGGGCTGGCGGATCACCTCGATGGGTCCGTCCACCTGCACCCACTCCCCACTGAACTCATCGGAGAGCACGCAGAGGGAGCCGAGCGGGTTGCGGGCGGCGTTCCTGGTCTTGGCACGTTCGGGGTAGGTCGAGACGGTGACCCGTCCCTCCTCGTCGAGGCCCATGGTGACCGGCGACATCTGCGGCCTCCCGTCGCGGCGGGTGGTGACCAGGATCCCCCGGTGGCGCGGTCGCACGAAGTCCAGCAACTCCTGGCGGGTGACCACGAGGTCGCGGGCCGTGGGACGGGCCATCGGCGAACTCTACCGCCGGCGGCTCCACCCGGACCGCCCGGCCACCGCGTCCCACCACGCCTGCCCGCCTCCGTACCATGGAGGCGTGCAGATCCGGATCGAGGCCGGCGACCTCCCGGGCGACACCTGCGGGCCGGGGCCGGAGGCTCCCGACGGGTACCGGCAGGTCCATGTCGGCGTCCAACGTCGGGGCGACCGGGACGACCTCCTCGGGCTGACCCGGGGTGACGCGCCCTCGGCCACCTGGACGTTGGAGTGCACGGCGAGCCGGCTGCCGACCGGGGTCGACCTCAAGGGGCCGCACCTCCAGGGTCCGCCCGGCGGCCGCTTCGTCTACCTCTCGTGGGTGACGTCGACGGCGACGGCGCCCGCACCCTCTTCCGCCGGGCCAAGCTCTGGCTCAACGCCGCTCCCCCGCAGGTGCTGGACGCCGCCGTGGCCGGTGGCCTGCTGGTGGGCCGCCTGGGCCTGACCGACCCGAAGGGCGACCCGGTCTGTGCCTCGGTGCGCCCGCCGCTGATCGAGTGGTCGGCCCAGGCCCCGCTCACCGTCGCCGGGTCGCTCGACCCCGCCGGAGGCTAGCCAGCGCCCGGTCCCCTGCCCTGCCGGGCCGACGGGTCAGCCGGCCCGGAGGAACGCCAGGACGTCGGGGAAGGCGGCGGGGTCCTGGGCGAAGAAGAGGTGGCCCCCCTCGTAAGTGCGCAGCTCGGCGTGGGGGACCTGCGCGGCGATGGCCGCCCCGTTGGCCGGCGGGGCGATGCCGTCATACCGGCCAACGGCGACCAGGGTCGGGCAGGTGATCCGCGGCAGGCGGTCGAACACGTCGTGCCGGCTCCGGGCCCCGAGCTGGAGCGCCTCCCCCTCGAGCACCGCCGCGGACTTGTCGCGGCTGAAGTGCTGGGCCAAGGCCTCCACCAGCATCCGGTCCCCGTCGTGCTCCTCCAACCACTCCGGCGTGAACCGGGTGTCCATCAGCCCGGCGGAGACGGCGGCCCGCTCGGCCGTCGGCAGCCCGGTCAGCGTCTCCAGCGGATACGAGGAGCCGCCCGCACCGCCGGGCGAGGTGCAGAGGATGGCCAGGCGCTCGATCCGGTGGGGAGCGGCGACCGCCAGCTCCTGGGCGACCATGCCCCCGAAGCTGATCCCGGCCAGCCGGAACTCCTCCCACCCGAGGTGGTCGGCCAGGGCCAGGGCGTCGGCGGCCAGATCGGCCATCGCGTAGGGGGCGGCGGGGAGCGACGAGCCCCCCAGGCCCCGCTGGTCGAACGCCGCCACCTCGAAGTCGGGGGTGAAGAGCGCCACCAGCGGTGCGGAGGTGGCCAGGGTGGTGCCGGTGCCGTTCAGGAACAGCAGGCGGGGGCCCGACCCCGACCGCTCGTAGTGGAGGTCGACCCCGTGGATCCGCGTCGTCGGCATGACCCAGTCTGCCCCGCCGTCACGCCGCCCGAGCCGCCCTCGAGCCGGCTCCGGTCAGGCGTCCCGGGTCATCATCCGCCAGGCCCCCAGCGCCGTCCACACCACCAGCCACGCCACGATGACGCAGACGGCCACCGTCCGGGACTCGGGGATCAGCATCGTCCCGCCGTTGGGCCCGTTGCCGTTGCCCCCGCTGAAGGGGGCGGGGAGCCCGCCCGGCTCGATGTGGGCCATGGCCGCGCCCACGATGCCGCGCTGGGCGTTGAGCAGGTGGGTGATGACGTGCCGGCTGAGGATCGGGGTGAGGATCAGCTCGAGGACCACCAGCAGGATCACCGGGAGGGTGCGCTGGCCCATCAGCGAGGAGAGGCCGAGGCCGACCACGAACCCGATGGTCGCCTCGAGCATGATCCACAGGCCGGTGTCGATCATCAGGGGGACCGGCGGCGAGAGGAAGTTCGAGTGGTAGGCGGCATAGTTCTGGTTGGCGACCTGGACGGCCGCCGCCCGGACCTGCGCCGCCGTGGGGGTGGGCGGCGTCACCCCCCCGGGGCCCCGGAAGGCCTGGTCCGGGGAACCGCCGGGGCCCGCGCAGGGAACGGCGACGTTGATGGGTCCGTTGAAGTTGAAGCTGCACAGCACCTCCTCGGCGTGGTCGGCCGCCCAGCTGTCGAGTCCGGCGCGTGAGAGGCCGGCGGGGACGTTGACCCCGTCGTAGTTGAGCTGGGTGGGGGCGGCCAGGAGGCAGACCACGCAGACCACCGCGAAGCCGGCCACCACGATGGGGAGCACGATGGCCAGCCCCGCCGGGATCCTGGCCAGGTAGAGGGCCAGCCGGGACCGGCCGGTGATGACCAGGTGCCGGAACATCCCCTCGCTGAGGTCGACCGACCCGGCGGTGCAGCCCACGGTGGCGGCCACGATGAAGCCGAAGACGTACATGAACCCGGCGACCAGGACGGTGAAGATGCTGTAGCCGCCGGCCGGCCCGTAGGACCGGGGCGCCACGGCGTGGGAGATGAGTCGGACGGCGAGGAAGACCACCGGGATGCCGATGTTGACCGCCACCAGGCCGATCATCAGTCCCCGGCGCCGGCGGAGCTCCATGAACCGGGTGGTGATCATCCGCCAGGTCGGGATCCACGACCCCCGGTGGTCGGGCCCCCGGTCGTCGGGGGCGGGGACCGGCCCCGGCGCCGGCCGCTCGATCTCGTCGGTGACGGTCACGGGTTGTCCCCCAGCCGGCTGGTGACCTCGAGGAACCACGACTCGAGGGAGGCCTGCACCTGCTGCAGCCGGTAGACGGCGATGCCGCCGTCCACCAGCACCCGGTTGATCTCGGCGATGACGTCGCGCTGGGTGCCGGCCGGCAGGGTGACCCCGAGGCCGGTCGGCCGGATCTGGTACTGGGCGACCGGCGGCACCGAGGCGATCAGCGCCCCGGCCCGGTCGGGGTCCGAGCACTCGATCTCCACCTCGAAGGACGACCCGGCCAGCAGCTCCCCGATCGATCCCTGGCGGACCACCCGGCCCCGGTCGACGATGGCCACCGCGTCACAGGTCCGCTCGATCTCGTCGAGCAGGTGGGAGGAGAGCACCACCGTCCGGCCCTCGGCCACCAGCCCGAGGATCATGTCGCGCATGTCCTGCATGCCGGCCGGGTCCAGCCCGTTCATCGGCTCGTCCAGGATGAGGAGCTGCGGGTCGCCGAGCAGGCAGGCGGCCACCCCGAGCCGTTGGCGCATCCCCATCGAGTACTTGGACACCTTGTCGTCCGCCCGGTGGAGGATGCCGACCCGTTCGAGGGACGGCATGATCCGGTCGGTGGCCCGGGGCTCCCGGGCGGCCGCCAGGATCTGCAGGTTCTGCCGGCCGGTCAGGTGCCCGTGGAACCGGGGCTCGTCGACGATGGCACCCACCCGGGCCAGCGCCTGGTCACGATGGCTGGGCACCGGGTAGCCGAGGAGCGACATGGTGCCGGCGTCGGCACGGGTCAGACCCAGCAGGACCCGGATCAGCGTGGTCTTGCCGGCGCCGTTCGGGCCCAGGTACCCGAAGGCGCAGCCTCGGGGGACCAGGAGCTCCACGCCGTTGACGGCCACCTGACCACCGAACGACTTGGTCAGGCCGTGGGTCTCGACGGCCCAGTCGCTCCCGGCTCCGACGGGAGCCGCGGGGTCCGCCAGCCCGGTGGCGCTCATGCGGGCCTCCGTCGCCGGTGGCGGGGGCGGGGGTGGGGGTTGGTCATGGTGCCATCCTCCTCAACCGTCCCGGTCTCCACCATCAGGGACAACCCTGACTCCCCGGGGTGTCGGGGGCCGGCCCCGGTGGGCTCGCCCATCTCAGAGGAAGCTCGGCATGCCGATGTCCCGGTCGGACGGTGGCCGTCGTCGGCTGAACCACCACGGGCGCCCGAACCAGAGGGCGATCCCGAGCCCGAGGAGGCCGATCAGGCACAGCGCGATACCAGCCAGGGCGATGGAGCCTCCCTGGTGCGAGACGATGAACCGCTGGGGACCGATCAACACACCGGGAACCGGCGGGAGGTTGGGCCGACGGAACGCCACCCCGGCCACCCCCACCGACGCCGACTGACGGCCTCCCGCCAGGGCCACCAGACCGGCCAGGGCGATGACCGCCGAAACCAGGGCGCCGGCCACCACCACCCACGGGCGGCGGCGGGCGGGGCGGGCGGGAGCCGGGTCGTCGCTGACGATGCCCCTGGCCCGAGCCCACGAGGCGGCGAAGGACTCCGGGTCGAAGTAGCCGTTCCCCAGCACCTCCTCGGGGGACACGCCGTCGGCCGCCGCCTCGTCGAGGTCGGCCTCGAGATCGGCGGCCATCTCGCCGGCCAGGGCCTCGGGCACCCCGAGCCGGCTCCACTCCCTCCGGCAGGCCACCACGAACGTGTTCATGCGCTCACCTCCGAGCTCGCGAGACCCAGGACGGCGTCGACGGCGTCGCGGGTGGCCTCCCACTCGTCGACGCCGGCCGCCAGCGCCTTCCGGCCCTGGGTGGACAGCTGGTAGTACTTCCGCGGCGGGCCGCCGTTGCTGGCCGCCCGGTGGGTGTCGACCAGCCCGTCGCGCTCCAGGCGGCCCAACAGCGGGTAGATCGACCCCTCGCCGACCATGGAGAGGCCCCGCGCCCCCAGGCGTCGGGTCATCTCGTAGCCGTAGGCGGGGCCCTCGCCCATGACCGTCAACAGGCACAGGTCGAGGACGCCACGCAGGAGTTGGGTCCGTCGACCGCCGCTCTCTACCATGCGAGACATGTTAGTGGACACTACCGTGCACCGCAAGGGTCAGATCGACGCCCGCGCCCGGCCTCGGCGCGAGCACTCGAGCGAGGCGTAGCGGTCGCCCCGACCCTCCGGGGTCAGGTCGAGGAGGTGCCGGACCGGCACCAGCAGGTCGAGACCCCGCTCGCGGGTGGTGCCGCCCATGCTCGGGTGGCCGGTGGAGAAGTGCCGCACCCGCCCGTCGGGGTGAGGACCGCCACGGTGGAGTCCCGGGCCCCGGGTGACATGGTCGACGACGCCGTTGAAGCCGGGCCGCCGTCCCCGACCCGCAGCCTCTACCCGGCCGCCGGGGTCGACAAGCACCCCGGCCGCCCGGCCGGTCGCGGGGTCAGCCCCCCGGGACGTCCGGCAGCGAGAACCGCTCCCGGATGGTGGCCTGGATCTCCTCCACCGTCCGGGTGGCGTCGAAGGTGGCCACGTACTCCTTGCGCTGGAAGATCTCGATCAGCGGCTTGGTCTCCTGGTGGTAGTCGGCCAACCGGTTGGCCAACGCCTCGGGGTTGTCGTCCGGCCGGGTCACCAGGGTGCCGTGGCAGACGTCGCAGGTGTCGTCCACCTTCGGGCGCGAGGCGATCAGGTTGTAGTCCATCCCGCACTGGGAGCAGAGGCGGCGCGACAGCACCCGTCGCCGTACCTCGTCGTCGGGGAGGTGGAGGTTGATCACCCCGTCGATGTCGTACCCCTCCAGGAAGAACTCGGCCTGGCGGGCGTTCCGGGGGAACCCGTCGATGATGAACCCGTAGTTCCAGTCGTGGGCGGCCAGCCGGTCGCGCACCACCGCCTCCACCAGCTCGTCCTCCACCAGCCTGCCGGCCGCCGTGGTCCGCTTCACCTGGGCCCCCAGCTTGGTGTGGTGCTGGACGTTCCACCGGAAGATGTCGCCCACGCTCAGGTGCTCGAGGGAGTAGGCGTCGGCCAGCAGCTTGGCCTGGGTCCCCTTCCCGCTCCCCTGGATGCCCATGATGATGAACTTGTGCACGGTCGCCTACCGGGAGGCCGCCGGGCGCGGGGGCCGGGGGGTCACTGGCGCACGTACCGGATGGGCACCCACGACTGGCTGTCGATCGGCGGCCGCTCGTAGGCGCGCTGCTGGCGGGGCGGGAGCTCGATCGGGGGGTGCGGCACGTTGTGGTGGGGCACCCGGGCCAGCAGGTGGCTGATCAGGTTCAGCCGGGCCAGCTTTTTGTCGTCGGCGTCCACCACGTACCAGGGCGCCTCCTTGATGTCGGTGTAGGAGAACATCTCGTCCTTCGCCTCGGCGTAGTCCACCCACCGGGCCCGCGCCTCGAGGTCCATGGCACTGAGCTTCCACCGCTTCCCGGGGTTGTTGATCCGCTCGGTGAACCGGCGCTCCTGCTCCTCGTCGCTGAGGGACAGCCAGTACTTGATCACGATGATGCCCGACCGGACCAGGGCCCGCTCGAACTGCGGGCAGGTCCGGAAGAACTCGGTGTACTCCTCATCGGTGCAGAAGCCCATCACCTTCTCCACGCCGGCCCGGTTGTACCAGCTGCGGTCGAAGAGGACGATCTCCCCGGCGGCGGGCAGGTGGGCGACGTACCGCTGGAAGTACCACTGGGTCTTCTCCCGGTCGGTGGGGGTCCCGAGGGCGACCACCCGGCAGTGCCGGGCGTTGAGGCGCTCGATGATCCGCTTGATGGTGCCGCCCTTGCCGGCAGTGTCCCGCCCCTCGAAGATGACCACCACCCGCAGACCCTCGTGGATCACCCACTCCTGCAGGCGGACCAGCTCCACCTGCAGCCGCTCCAGCTCGGCGTCGTAGTCGCTCTTGTGGACGACGATGGGGTCCGCCCCGCCCTTGGCGGGACTCGGGCCGTGGCCGTGGGCGTGGGTCTTGGTCATGCGCCCCGACCCTACCCGGGGGCGGTCTCGGGAGGATTTCCGCAGTGTTACAGCTGATCGCCGCCGGCCCCGTCGGGTGGCGGGGTGAAGCCCGGGCCCGCCGCCTCGTCGATCCGGGCGGCGATCTCCAGCAGCCGGGCGTCGGAGAGGAACGGGCCGATCACCTGCACCCCCACCGGCAGCCCGGCCGGGGTGCGGCCGGCCGGGAGCGTGACGACCGGCAGCAGCACGGTGCCGACCGCCCCGCACCAGGCCATCGAGACCACGTGGGGCACCGGGGTGCCGTCGACGTCGAGCACCCGGTCGGTCATCGGGCGTTCCACGTCGTGGGGGAAGGCGGCGGTGGGCATCACCGGGGCCAGCACCACGTCGACCTGCTCGAACAGGTCGGCCCAGGCCCGGCGGTGGTGCTGGCGGAGGCCGTCGGCCCGCGCCCAGGTCCGGTAGCGACCGGCCAGGGACCGGCCGGCCTCGAGCATCGGGTCGTCGCCGGGCACCGACTCCAGCTCGGCGAAGGCGGCATGGTCGGCATCGGACAGCCCCGCCCCGATGATGGGGAGCACCAGGCGCTGCCAGGTGCGGAACCCCTCGGCCAGCGGCACCGGCAGCGGCACCGCCTCCACCCGCGCCCCGGCCCCGGCCAGCCGACCGGCGAACCCGTCGAGCACGGCCCGCACCTCGGCGGCCAGCGGGAGGAGATCGGCCCCCTGGTCCACCACGGTGGCCACCCGGAGGGTGCCCACCCCCTCCAGGGGGGCGCCGGCGTCGAGCTCCAGCCGCCACCCCACGGCGGCCTCCGGGAGGGGCCCGGCCACCACGTCGAGCCCCAGGCGGAGGTCGGCCACGCTCCGGGCCAGCGGTCCCCCGCAGTTGACGTCGGTCTCCACCCGCGACCCCGGGGGGCCGGGGATGTGGCCCCGGCTGGGGACCACCCCCCAGGAGGGCTTCAGCCCGTAGACGCCGTTGTAGTGGGCGGGATTGCGGATGGAGCCACCGATGTCGCTCCCCAGCTCCAGGGGGGTGAGGCCGGCCGCCACCGCGGCGGCGGCGCCCCCCGACGAGCCACCGGCCGTGCGGGCGGGGTCCCAGGGGTTGCCGGTCACGCCGTAGACGTCGTTGAAGGTCTGGAGGTCGCCGGCGTAGAGGGGGGTGTTGGTCTTCCCGAAGACGATGGCCCCGGCCGCCCGCAGCCGGGCCACGGCCGGGGCGTCGGCCGACGGGACGTGGTCGGCCAGGGCGGGGGCGCCGGAGGTGGTGACCAGCCCCTCGGTCTCCCAGACGTCCTTGACGGTCATCGGCAGCCCGTGGAGCGGCCCGTCGACGTGGCCGGCCGCCGACCGCCGGTCGGCGGCGGTGGCGGCGGCCCGGGCCCGCTCGACGTCGAGGGCGACCACGGCGTTGAGGCGGGGGTTCCGGTCCCCGACCCGGTCGAGGAGGGCGTCGAGCAGCTCGCGGCTGGAGACCCGCCGCTCCCGGATGGCCCGGGTGAGGTCGGTGGCGGAGGCCGTGCCGGGGTCGAGGTCCATCACCCGATGGTAGGCACGGCCGCCGTCGCCCACCCGGCCGTCAGGTCCCGGCCGTCAGGTCCCGGCCGTCAGGTGCCGGCCGCCTCCCGCCGGGCCCGCTCCCAGCCGCCCACCATGGTGGCGAACCGCATCGGGTTGTAGATGTCCTCCTCGTACGACCACCGGCCGTCGCCGGCGTACTTCAGCAGGGTGACGTTGTACTCCTGGTGGACGGTGCCGTCCCCCGGGTCCTCCATCCGGTTCCAGACCTGGCAGACCACCCACCCGCGCTCCTCGTCGATGACCGACCACCCGATGGGGAACTCGGGCATGGCGTTCCCCGGGTACTCCCCCATGGTGGCGGTGATCCACCGGAGGATCTCCGCCCGACCGTGGAAGGTGCCGTAGTGGTGCTCGATGTAGGTGGCGTCGTCGGTGAAGAGGTCGGCCCACGGCCCCCACTCCCCGGTACGGCCGGACTCGGCCGCCCGCCGCTGGTACTCCCCGAACGACGACTCGAGCTCGTCCCTGCTCCATCCACCCATGTCCCGGCTCCTCACCGACCCCCCCGGGGCCCGGCGTCCAGTGTGGGACCCGGCCGTCCCGCCGGTCAATCCGCCGGCGGGTGGCAGACTCCGGTGATGGAGCCCGGGGGTCCTCGATGAAGGCCGGACGGCCGTCGGCCACCGCCCAGCGGGTGGCCGCCCAACGCCTCACCTTCGGGCGGGTGGCCACCCCCTACGGCGACCCGGCGGCCGACGAGCGGCTGGCCGGCGACGTGGCCGGCGAGTTCGAGGGCCCGCCGGTGGGGATCCTCACCCGGTACCTCCGGATGCGCACCGCCTTCGTCGACCGCACGGTGGTCGGGGCCATCGGGGCGGGGATCGCCCAGGTGGTGCTGGTGGGCGCCGGGTACGACGGCCGGTCCCTCCGGTACGCCCGGCCCGGCGTGACCTGGTTCGAGGTCGACCACCCCGACACCCAGGACGACAAGCGCCGCCGGCTCGAGGCCCTGGGGATCGCCGCCCCCGGCGTGGTCTTCGTGGCCACCGACTTCACCGCCGGGGGGCCGTCCGCCGTGCTGGCCGCCGCCGGCCACCGCCGGGACCGGCCGTCCCTGGTGGTCTGCGAGGGGGTGGCCGTCTACCTCCACCCCCACGACCTGGCGGCGCTGCTGGCGGACCTCCGCACGGTGGCCGCCCCGGCCAGCCGGCTGGTCCTCACCCTGTCCGCCGACGGGTCGGACCCGGGCGACGAGGTCCGCCGCCAGGCCTTCGAGGCCGGCGTGGCCGCCCTGGGCGAGCCGACCCGCAACCGGATGTCCGCCGCCGACGCCGACCCCCTCCTGGAGGCGGCCGGCTGGCGGCCGGGGACCGAGCGGCGGGGCCCGGGCCCGGCACGCCGGCTTCGTGCTGGCCACGCCGGCCTGAGCCCGGCGGACGGGTCGGCCGGCTCCGGTACCTTGGTCGGCGATGCCCCGCTCCGACCCGCCGACCCTGCCGGTGCCCGTGGGCCGAGAGCTCCGAGGCCATGCGGGAGTACCACGACACGCGAGTGGGGGGTGCCGTCGCACGACGAGCGCCACCTCTTCGAGATGCTGGTCCTGGAGGGCGCCCAGGCCGGCCTCTCGTGGTCCACCATCCTCCACAAGCGGCCGCACTACCGGCAGGTCTTCGACGGGTTCGACCCCGCCCGGGTGGCCGGGTACGACGAGGCCCGGATCCTCGCCCTGCTGGAGGACCCGGGCATCGTCCGCAACCGGCTGAAGGTCCGGGGGACGGTGACCAACGCCCGGGCCTTCCTCGAGACGCAGGACGCCCACGGCTCGTTCGGGGCCTACCTCTGGGGGTGGGTCGACGGCGAGCCGATCGTCAACCACCCGGCCACCCCGGCCGACCTGCCCGCCAGCACCGAGCTCTCCGACCGCCTGAGCCGGGACCTCAAGCGCCGGGGCTTCACCTTCGTGGGGACCACCATCGTCTACTCCCTGCTCCAGTCGGTGGGGGTGGTCGACGACCACCTCGACGGCTGCCCGTCGAAGGGCGGCGGCGCCTGAGCCGGCCGGTGGGCACCACGGCCGGTGGGCACGACGGCGGGGCGGCCGCCATCCGGGCCCGGCCGCCGCCCAGCGAGTACGGTCGCCCCAGCCCATCCGCCCGCCCGGAAGCCGCCTGGTGATCAAGTACATCGGCTCGAAACGTCGACTGGTGCCCGTGCTGGGCGACCTGCTCTCCCGGTCCGGGGCCCGGCGCGCCCTCGACCTCTTCACCGGCACCACCCGGGTGGCCCAGGAGTTCAAGCGCCGGGGCGCCCACGTCACCGCCGTCGACACCGCCCGGTACTCCGAGGTGTACGCCGCCTGCCACATCGCCACCGACGGGGCCGCCGTCGACCGCCCGGCGCTCGACCGGGCCCTGGCCCACCTGGCCGGCCTCCCGGGACGGCCCGGGTACGTGACCGAGACCTTCTGCGTCCGGTCCCGCTACTTCCAGCCGTTCAACGGGGAGCGGATCGACGCCATCCGCGACGCCATCGCCACCGAGTACGCCGGCAGCCCCCTCGAGCCGATCCTGCTGGCCAGCCTCCTCGACGCCGCCGACCGGGTGGACTCCACCACCGGGGTCCAGATGGCCTACGTGAAGGAGTGGTCGGCCCGGTCCTACCGCCCGCTCGAGCTCCGGGTGCCCGACCTCCTCGACGGGCCGGGGCGGGCGGTGCGGGCCGACGCCCTCGACGCCGTGGGGTGGCTCCCCGAGGTGGACCTCGCCTACCTCGACCCCCCGTACAACCAGCACCGCTACTTCACCAACTACCACGTCTGGGAGACGCTGGTGGCCTGGGACGCGCCCCCCCACTACGGCGTCGCCTGCAAGCGGGTGGACAGCCGCGACGACGCCACCAAGAGCGTCTTCAACGCCACCCGGGCGATGCCGGCCGCCCTGGCCCGGGTGGTGGCCGAGGTCCGGGCCGAGGTGGTGGTCCTGTCCTACAACAACGAGTCGTGGGTGTCCCTCGACGACCTGGTGGCGATGTGCGCCCCCCGCGGGCACGTGGCGGTGCTGGCCTTCGACTCCCGGCGGTACGTGGGGGCCCAGATCGGCATCCACAGCCCCACCGGCGAGAAGGTCGGGAAGGTCTCCCACCTCCGGAACCTCGAGTACGTCCTGGTGGCCGGCCCCCGGGCCCGGGTCGAGCGCATGACCGCCCCCCTCGGGGCGGCGGCCGTCCCCCACCCCGCCTGACCCGGCCCGGGACCGGAACGGCCGGTGCCGGGCGGGCACAACTCCGGTAGGTTGACCCGCAGCAGCCGCCACCGGGACCGAGCGCCGAGGATCGCCATCATGAACATCGTGGTCAGCAACGTGAAGGGTGGGGTCGGCAAGACGACCACCTCCGTCTACCTGTCGGCGGCGGCCGTCGAGCGGGGCTGGGACCCGGTGGTCCTGGTCGACGCCGACCGCCAGGCGTCCTCGGCCGAGTGGTTCGAGGCCTCCCCCCTCGAGGGGGTCGAGCTGGTCGAGGCCCCGTCCGAGCGGACGGTGACCCGGGCGCTCGGCGGCCACGGCGGCCTGGCGGTGGTGGACACCCCGCCCGGCGACGAGCGGATCGTGCGGGCGGCGCTGGCCCAGGCCGACGCCGTGGTGATCCCCACCCGGGCCGGAGGGGTGGAGTACTCCCGGGTGGTGGCCACCCTGGACATGATCGGCGGGAAGACCCCCCACGGCGTGGTGATCTGCGCCGCCCGGCTGGGGACCAACGACCTCGACGAGGCGGTGGCCTGGTGGACCGAGCAGCAGGTGCCCATCTGGGGGGTCATCCCCGAGCGGGTGGGGATCGCCGCCGGGCCCGAGTCCAAGCTCTACCGCGACGGGCTCGAGGCCTACGCCGGCGTCCTCAAGAAGGCGCTCCGCAAGCGGCCCAAGTAGGGCGCCGACGGTCCCCACCGGCCCGGCCGTTCACAGAGCGCTGCCCCGCCCGACACAGAGCCGAAACAGTGGAGGATTAGCTTCGGGGACAGCGAACCGGGGCGCGCCGCGCCCGGGAGAGGAGCGCTAGCCCGGATGTCCCCGTCATGACCACCGAGACCATGCCCGCCGAGCTGGCGCCCGAGCTCATCGCCTCGCTCCACCCCCACGTCATCGTCCTGTTCGGGGCCACCGGGGACCTGGCCCGCCGCAAGCTGCTGCCCGGGCTGCTCCGCCTCTCCCACGCCGGGCTGCTCCCCGAGTGCCACATCATCGGGACCTCGCTGGAGGAGCTGGACGACGACGGCTTCCGCCGGTTCGCCCGCCAGGCCTGCGACGAGTTCGCCCGGGACGACATCGTCGAGGCCGAGTGGGGCGGGTTCGCCGACCGGCTCCGCTACGTGCCCCAGGGGCTGGGCCCGGCCGGCCTGGCCGCCCGGGTGGCGGAGTCGGAGGCGGTGCTGGGGGAGGAGCACCGCCGGCTGCACTACCTGAGCATCCCGCCGTCGGCCGCCCACGCCGTGGTGCGGACCCTCGGGGAGGCCAACCTGGTCGAGCGGTCGCGCATCATCATGGAGAAGCCCTTCGGCACCGACCTCCGGACGGCCAAGGTGCTCAACGACGCCGTGCACCAGGTCTTCCAGCCCGAGCAGGTCTACCGGATCGACCACTTCCTGGGGAAGGAGGCGGCCCAGAACATCCTGGCCTTCCGCTTCGCCAACGGCCTCTTCGAGCCGATCTGGAACCGGGGCCACATCGACCACGTGCAGATCGACGTCCCCGAGACCCTGTCGGTGGACGCCCGGGCCAGCTTCTACGAGGGCACCGGCGCCTTCCGGGACATGATGGTGACCCACCTCTTCCAGATCCTGGCCTTCATGGCCATGGAGCCCCCCACCTCCCTCGACCCCCAGTCGATCACCGAGGAGAAGAACAAGGTCTTCCGGTCGATGCGCCCGCTCGACGTCACCCAGGTGGTGCGGGGCCAGTACGAGGGCTACCGGGACATCCCGGGGGTGGACCCGGAGTCCCAGACCGAGACCTTCATCGCCCTCCGGTGCGAAATCGACAACTGGCGCTGGGCGGGGGTGCCGTTCTACCTCCGGACCGGGAAGCAGATGGCCGAGGGGGCCCGCATCATCTCCATCGCCTTCCGGGAGCCGCCCAAGAGCATGTTCCCCGAGGGCTCGGGGATCGGCGCCCAGGGGCCCGACCACCTGACCTTCGACCTGGCCGACGCCTCCAAGCTCTCGCTCTCGTTCTACGGGAAGCGCCCCGGGCCGGGGATGAAGCTCGACAAGCTGAGCCTCCAGTTCGCCCTCCACGAGACCCATCTGGAGGACGACGTCCTCGAGGCCTACGAGCGCCTGATCCACGACGCCATGAGCGGCGACCCCACCCTGTTCACCGCCGCCGCCGACATCGAGCGGCTGTGGGAGCTGTCGACCCCCCTGCTCGAGAACCCGCCCGACGTCCAGTTCTACCGGCCGGGGAGCTGGGGCCCCGACGCCATCCACGACCTGATCAAGCCGGCCGCCTGGCGGCTCCCCTTCACCCGGGGGTGGCGTCAGGCCGAGTGACGGGGCCCGGGCGGGGAAGCCCCGGTGCCCCGGCGGTGTTGGAGGGAGCATGGTCCCCCTCTCCGTCCTCGACCTCGCCACCATCGTCACCGGGTCGAACGCCGCCGAGGCGCTGGCCGACACCACCCGGCTGGCCGTGGAGGCCGAGCGGCTGGGCTATCACCGCCTGTGGGTGGCCGAGCACCACGGCATGCCCATGGTGGCCAGCTCGGCGCCGGCCGTCCTCATCAGCCACCTGGCCGACGCCACCACCAGCCTCCGGGTGGGGGCCGGCGGGGTGATGCTCCCCAACCACGCCCCCCTGGTCATCGCCGAGCAGTTCGGCACCCTCGAGGCGCTCCACCCCGGCCGGATCGACCTCGGCCTGGGCCGGGCGCCGGGCACCGACCCGGCCACCGCCCGGGCCCTGCGACGCACCGGCGACCTGGGTGCGGACTCCTTCCCCGACGACGTGGTGGAGCTGGTCCACTACCTGGCCCCCTCGGACCGTCCCGCCACCCATCCCACCGCCGTCCCCGGCCGGGGCTACCTCCCCGAGGTGTGGCTGCTCGGCTCCTCGGGCTTCAGCGCCCAGCTGGCCGGGATGCTGGGGCTGCCCTTCTCCTTCGCCTACCACTTCGCCCCCGCCCTGCTCGACACCGCCCTCCAGCTCTACCGGGACAACTTCGCCCCCTCCTTCGTGCTGTCCGAGCCCCGGGCCATGGTGGCGGTGTCGGTGCTGTGCGCCCCCACCGACGAGGAGGCCCGCTGGCTGGCCGGGCCGTCGGCCCTGGCCACCGTCCAGCTCCGGACCGGCCGGCTGGGCCCGCTGGCCACCCCCGAGCAGGCGGCCGCCTACCGGTACTCGGAGGCGGAGGCCGCCCTGGTGGCCGAGACCACCGCCACCCACCTGATCGGCGACCCGGCCACCGTGGTGGCCGGGCTGGACGCCCTGGTCGACCGGACCGGGGCCGACGAGGTGATGCTCTCCACCCGGGCCCACTCCTACGAGGCGCGGGTCCGGTCGCTGGCCCTGGTGGCGGAGGCGACCGCCCTGGCCCCGGTCACCGCCCCGGCCGGCTGACCCGGCCTCAGCCGGGGGAGGCCACCCGCGGCAGCACCTCGGTGCCCAGCAGGCGGAGGTGGTCGAGGTCGTCGAGGTCGAGCACCTGGAGGTAGACCCGGGTGGCCCCCGCCGACCCGAAGTCGGCCAGCTTGGCCACCACCTCGTCCGGGGTGCCGCACAGCCCCTGGGTGCGCAGGTCCTCGACCGGGCGCCCGATGGACGCCGCCCGGCGGGCGATCGCCGCCTCGTCGGTGCCGCAGCACACCACCTGGGCCGCCGAGTAGACCAGCTCGTCCGGGTCCCGGCCGAGGGTGGTGCAGGCGGCCCGCACCCTGGCGAACTGGGCGGTGGTGGACTCCAGTGACCGGAAGGCGAGGTTGAACTCGGCGGCGTAGGTGGCGGCCAGGCGCGGGGTGCGCTTGTGGCCGACCCCGCCCACGATGATCGGCGGCCCCGGGCGCTGCACCGGCTTGGGCAGGCCCGGGCTGTCCACCACCTGGTAGTGGGTGCCCGGGTGGGAGAAGGGGGCGTCGGGTCCCGCACCCCACAGCCCGGTGACGATGGCCAGCTGCTCCTCGAGCCGCTCGAACCGCTCGCCCACCGCCGGGAACGGGATGCCGTAGGCGGTGTGCTCCGCCTCGTACCAGCCCGCCCCCAGTCCCAGCTCCACCCGGCCGCCGCTCATGGCGTCCACCTCGGCCACCGAGATGGCCAGGGGTCCGGGGAGCCGGAAGGTGGCCGAGGTGACCAGGGTGCCCAGCCGGATCCGCCGGGTCTCCCGGGCGATGCCGGCCAGGGTGACCCAGGCGTCGGTGGAGCCGGGGGCCCCGTCGACGTCGCCCATCTTCAGGTAGTGGTCGCTCCGGAAGAAGGCGTCGAAGCCGAGGCGCTCGGCCTCCTGGGCCACGGCCAGGAGCTGGTCGTAGGAGGCGCCCTGCTGGGGCTCGGTGAAGATGCGGAGGTCCATCCGACCTGTCTAGCGCAGCCGCCGGTCAGAGCATCGCCCCCAGGCCGGAGGCGCCCTCGTCGTACTCGGCATCCCCGGCCCCGGCGGCCCCGACGGCCATGGCCAGGTCCTCGCTGGGCCGCTCGAGCCCGGAGTCGGTGCGGAGCCGGACCTCCTTCAGGAACAGGATGACGATGAAGGTCACGGTGGCCAGCGGGACCCCGACCAGGAACACGCTGTGGAGCGACCGCACGAAGGAGTCGAGGATCCCGTGCTGGACGGCGGGCGGGAAGGCGTGCAGCTGCTGGGGGCTCATGGAGAAGCTCTGGTTGACGTGGAGCGAGCGGCCGGCCGCCCCCGGCACCAGCTGGGGGATCCAGTGGGTGAGGCTGGCGATGAAGACCGCCCCGAACAGCGAGGTGCCGAAGGCACCGCCCAGGGAGCGGAAGAAGGTGATGGCGGCGGTGGCGGTGCCGATCATCCGGCCCTCCACCGAGTTCTGGGTGGCCAGCACCATGATCTGCATGGACAGCCCCATCCCCGCCCCCAGCACCAGCACGTAGAGGCTCATGGTCAGGTGGGAGGTGTGGAGGGTGAGCCCGGACAGCAGGTACATCCCCAGGATCATCAGCAGCCCGCCGATGACCGGGAAGATCTTGTAGCGGCCGGTGCGGGACACCACCTGGCCGGCGGAGACCGAGGCGCCCATCATCCCCACCATCAGCGGCACCAGCAGCAGGCCGGAGACGGTGGGGGAGACCCCGTCCACCAGCTGCAGGTAGAGGGGCAGGTAGATGATGGAGCCGAACATCAGCACCGCCCCCAGGAACGTCGCCGCCGACGCCACCCGGAACACCCCGCTGTGGAACAGGCTGGGGGGCAGGATCGGCTCGGCGGCGTAGTGCTCCCAGACGATGAAGGTGGCGATGAGGGCGGCGGACAGCCCGGACATGGCCAGGATCACCGGCGAGGTCCACGAGTAGGTGGTGCCGCCCCAGACGGTGACCAGCAGGGTGGAGGTGATGCCGACCACCAGGAGGCCGGCCCCCACGTAGTCGATTCGGTGCTTCAGGCGGCGGTAGGGGAGCTTCAGGAACACCGACGTCACCACCAGGGCCACGATGCCGATGGGGAGGTTGA
Source organism: uncultured Actinomycetota bacterium (assembly GCA_963709665.1). Taxonomy (GTDB): domain Bacteria; phylum Actinomycetota; class Acidimicrobiia; order Acidimicrobiales; family RAAP-2; genus DASZIT01. The sequence goes on from CAVPWU010000003.1 coordinate 118,697, forward strand.
TGTAGAAGATCCACCGCCAGCTCAGGTGCTCGGTGAACAGGCCGCCCAGCAGCGGGCCGGCCACCGAGGAGACGGCGAACAGGGCGCCGAAGTAGCCCTGGTACCGGCCCCGCTCCCGGGGGGAGACCACGTCGGCGATGATGGTGAAGGCCATGGCCATCAGGCCGCCGGCGCCCAGGCCCTGGATGCCCCGGAAGAGGATCAGCTCGCCCATGTTCTGGCTGAGGCCGGCCAGGGCCGACCCGATCAGGAAGACCACGATGGCGAACTGGAAGATGTTCTTCCGGCCCAGCTGGTCGGAGAGCTTGCCGTACAGGGGGGTGGAGACGGTGGAGGTCAGCAGGTAGGCGGTCACCACCCAGCTGATGTGGTTGAGGCCGTGCAGGTCGTTGACGATGGTGGGGAGGGCGGTGGCCACGATGGTCTGGTCGAGGGCGGCCAGGAACATCCCGAGCATCAGCCCGCTGAAGATCAGCAGGATCTGCCGGTGGGTGAACAGGCGTTCGGGCTCGGCCGCCGGGGCCTCCCCCGGGGTGTCGTCGGGGGCGTCGTCGGTGGAGGCCCGGGAGGGGGTGTCGATGCTCATCGGGCCCCCTTCTGCAGCGGGTGGAGCCCGTCGGCCAGGCGGAGGAGCCCGCCGGTCAGGGTGGTGCGCTCCCCGTCGGTCCAGCCGGTCATGCCCTCGGCCAGCGCCTGCTGACGGGCCTCGGAGACGGCCTCGAGGACGGCGGTTCCCCGCTCGGTGAGGGCGAGGATGGAGGCCCGGCCGTCCTGGGGGTCGGGGTCCTTGGTGATCAGCCCCGACTCCGCCAGGTTGCGGAGCTGCCGGCTGACCGTGGAGACGTCGAGCTCCACCGAGTCGGCCAGCTCCGAGGCCCGGAGCGGCCCGTCCTCGGACATGCGGACCAGCAGCCAGTAGCCGGACCGGTCGATGGACTCCCCCTCCCCCAGCACGTGCTGGGGGACCCCGAGGCGGAGGATGGCCCGGGCCACCTCGGTGAGGGCCCGCTCCAGCCGGGCCGGCGAGGCCACCACCGGGGTCGGGTGGGGGGTGGGGGCGGGCGCTCCGGAGCCCCGGGGGCGGGTGGCCTGCTGTTGGAGTGCGTCGGTCGGCATGGGCGTCTCTCAGGGGGTGCACGGTCGGGCCCGACCCGGTGTCGGTGCCCGCTAACTGCTTGTAACAAGCAACTATATAGGGTCCCGTCGGCGCCCGCAACGCCGGGAGGCGGCGCCCGCGCCCTCACGACCCGGGTGGGAGGAGCCCGGCCCGGTGGGCGGCCCAGTAGGCGGCCTGCCAGGGCGCGGCGTCCGGAGCCACGGCCCGGCCGGCGACCAGCACCCCCACCACCTCGAGTCCGGCCCCCCGGAGGGCCACCACCGCGCTCTGCGAGCGGGCCCCGGTGGTGACGCTGTCGTCCACCACCAGCACCCGGCGCCGCCCGCCGGGGAGGCCCGGTCCCACCACCCGGAAGCCGGCCCGGTCGGCCACCAGGTGGTCGACCGGGACCTCCCCACGGACCAGCAGTCCCCGGTGCAGCTCCGGGGCCAGGGCCGGCACCGCCGCCACCAGGTCCTCCACCGGCGCCGGTCCCGGTCGCCGGGACGGGGGCACCGCCACCACCACCTCCCAGGGGCCCAGCCGGCCCCGGAGGTGGTCGCCGTGCCGGTCCAGCCACTCCCCGACCAGCCCGGCCAGCCGGAGCCGGCGATCGGTGCGCACCTCGGCCAGGGGGGCGTCCTTGTACCCGCGCAGCAGCCGGTGGAGCCGGTCCCGGAGGCGGTAGGGGGCGACGGCCACGGTGGGGGCCAGCGGGGCCCGGAGCTGGCGCGCCAGCACGGCGCAGCAGTAGCAGCACCGGTGGCCCGGGCGGGTGGGGGCCCCGCAGGGCCGGCAGCGCCCGAAGTGGTCGGAGGTCGGGTCCACGGGCCGCTCCTCGGATGGGGGCCGTCGACCGGCCCGGGGTGTCCGGCGGCGCCGGCCCGCCGGCGGCGTCGCGAGGGGCGGCGGTTCAGGCGGTCGGCGGGGGGTCGGCGCGGTCCAGCATGAAGGTACCGGTCGACCGACTGATCAGCTCCCCGTCGGCGTCCCGCACGGTGGCCTCGCCGTAGGCCACCCGCCGCGCCATCCGGACCACGTCGCCTCGCAACCGGTAGGTCTCCCCCAGCCGGGCAGGGCGCATGGTCTCCACCTTCATCTCCAGGGTGGCCTTGGTGCGGTCGCGCCCGGGCAGGGCGGCGTTGATGGCGAAGTTCATGCAGGCGTCGAGCAGCAGGCCGTGGACCCCGGCCTGCACGATGCCGTGGGGGTTGCAGGCCGGCCCGAGGGGGGTGAAGGTCCCGGCCACCCAGCCCAGGTCCTCGCCGTCCACCCCGTACCCGTCGAACGACCCCCCGACGGTGCCGATCAGCGGCATGCCGCCGTCGCCCAGCCAGCGGTCCATGTCCTTCACCCGGGAGCCCACGGGGCAGACCGTAGCGTGACGGTGTGCCGGGGTCGACGGGGCCGGCACCGGCGGCCGACGCGTCCGGCGCCCCGGGCCGCTATGATATTGACTGCTCGGTCAAGTTTTTCGCCGAGGCAGTTGACGAGCGGGCAGGTGGCCCGACAGAGTGAGCACGGCCGGCAGGCAAGGGTTCCGCCGGACCGAGGGAGGAGCCTGATCATGACCAACGCCGTCATTGTCGACGCGGTCCGCACCGCCGGGGGCAAGCGCAACGGGAAGCTGAAGAACTGGCACGCCGTGGACCTGGCCTCGGAGCCACTGAAGGCCCTGGTGGAGCGGAACGACCTGGATCCCGCCCTGGTGGACGACGTGATCATGGGCTGCGTCATGCAGGTGGCCGAGCAGTCGCTGAACATCGGCCGCAACGCCGCCCTGGCCGCCGGGTTCCCCGAGTCGGTCCCCGCCACCACCATCGACCGCCAGTGCGGCAGCTCGCAGCAGGCGCTCCACTTCGCCGCCCAGGGCGTCATCGCCGGGGCCTACGACGTGGTCATCGCCGGCGGGGTGGAGTCGATGACCCGCACCCCCATGGGCTCCTCGGTCGTCCGCGACCTCGGCTTCCCCTTCGGCCCCCGCATGATGGCCCGCTACGCCGAGCGTGGCGGACTGGTCAGCCAGGGCGAGGGTGCCGAGCTGATCGCCGAGCAGTGGGACATCTCCCGCGAGCAGCTCGACGAGTTCTCGGTCCGGTCCCACCAGCGGGCCGCCGCCGCCACCGCCGAGGGCCGGTTCGAGCGGGAGATCATCCCGGTGGCCATCCGCGACGACGAGGGCCACGACACCGACGAGCAGATCACCACCGACGAGGGGATCCGCCCCGACTCCTCGGTCGAGGTGCTGGGCAACCTGAAGACGGTCTTCCGCCCGGAGAACGGGCGGGTGACGGCGGGCAACAGCTCGCAGATCACCGACGGCGCCTCGGCGGTGCTGGTGATGAGCGAGGAGAAGGCCGCCCAGCTGGGGCTGACCCCCCGGGCCCGGTTCCACAGCTTCGCGGTGGTGGGCAGCGACCCGATCAAGATGCTCACCGGCCCCATCCCGGCCACCCAGAAGATCCTCGAGCGGGCCAAGCTGACCCTCGACGACATCGACCTGGTGGAGATCAACGAGGCCTTCGCCTCGGTGGTGCTGGCCTGGCAGAAGGAGACCGGCGCCGACCTCGACAAGGTCAACGTCAACGGGGGGGCCATCGCCCTCGGCCACCCGCTGGGGGCCTCGGGCGCCAAGCTGGCCGGCACCCTCCTCAACGAGCTGGAGCGCACCGGTGGCCGCTACGGGCTGCTGACCATGTGCGAGGGCGGCGGCATGGCCAACGCCACCATCCTCGAGCGCCTGGGCTGACCGCCGGTCGGCGCCCGCCGACCCACCCGTGACCCACGGGACGCCGGCCCTTCGGGGCCGGCGTCCCGTCGTCCGGGCGCGCCCGGTGGGAACCTGGGGGAGCTAGCGGTAGCGGGTGGCCATCATCAGGCCGGCGAAGATGGCGCCGATCGCCCCCACCAGCCACCAGTTGTTGACGCCGCCGGGGAGCAGGTCGGCGTAGTTGAGGATGATGATCAGCACCCCGAGCACGAAGAGGGCGATGATGGCGGGGCCCATCCACCGGGGGCTGGCCTTGGCGGTCTTCGGGACCGGGGGGGTGTACCGGTCGCTCCGGACCTCGCCGGGCCGGTGGGTGGTGGTGCGCCCGCGGCTCGACCGGCCCTTCTTGGACGCCTTCCCCGGTCCGGCCTTGGTTGCCATGGGCGGAAGGATAGCCAGTCGCGACCCCCCGACGGGGCCGCCGTCGGGGCCGGTCCCCCGCCCCCGGTACCATCGGTGGGCCATGGGCATCCGGGTGCTGGTCATCGACAACTACGACTCGTTCGTCTACAACCTCGTCCAGGAGCTGGGCGAGCTGGGGGCCGAGCCGACGGTGTACCGCAACGACGAGATCGACGTGCCCGGCATCCGGGCCGCCGACCCCCAGGCCGTCCTCATCTCACCGGGCCCCGGGCGACCGGAGGGGGCGGGCATCTCCATGGAGGTGATCGCCCAGCTGGCCGGGGAGGTCCCCATCCTCGGGGTGTGCCTCGGCCACCAGGCCATCGGGGAGGTCTTCGGCGGGCGGGTGGTGGCCGCCCCCACCCTGATGCACGGCAAGACCTCGTCGATCCACCACGACGGACGGGGGGTCTTCGCCGGGCTGCCCGACCCGTTCGTGGCCACCCGCTACCACTCGCTGGTGGTGGAGCCGTCGTCGGTGCCCGACGACCTGGAGGTGACCGCCACCACCCCGGACGGGGTGATCATGGGCCTCCGCCACCGGAGCCTCCCCGTGGAGGGGGTCCAGTTCCACCCCGAGTCGATCCTCACCCCCAGCGGCCCGTCGCTGCTGGCCAACTTCCTGGCCGCCGCCCGGGTCTGACCCGGTCCGGCGACCCGCCCCCCCCCGGCTACGGGTGGGGGACCCCGCCGGTGGCGGTGGAGGTGGTGGTGGACGACGAGGTGGAGGTCGAGGAGGACGACGGCGGGGTGGTCGTGGTGGTGGTCGTGGTGGTGGGAGCCGGCGGGCCGGTCGACACCGCGATGTTGATGGCGGTGCCCGGGGCCACCTGGGCCCCGGCCCCCGGATTGGACTGGATGACCTCGCCCGCCGGGTACTGCGACGACGGGGTGGGGTTGACGCTCCCCACCACCAGCTGGCTGGACCCCAGGAGCTGCCCGGCGGCGGTCTGGGTGAGCCCGGCCAGCGAGGGGACGGTCACCGTGGCCGGGCCCGAGGAGACGGTGAGGGTGACGGTGCCCCCCTTGTTGATGGACTGACCCGACGACGGGCTGGCGCTGATCACCTGTCCCGCCGAGGCGGTGGCCGTCTGGTACTTGGTGGTGGCCTGCAGCCCGGCGCCGGCCAGCACCGACTCGGCCGTCCCCACCGGCACGTTGGTGATGCCGTCGGGCACGGTGGTCTTCGGCACCACCGGGGCGGCGGCCACGGTGAGGGTGACGGTGTCCCCCTTCTTCACCAGGGTGTCCTTGGCCGGGTCGGAGTTGAGGACGGTGCCCACCGCGTAGTCGGCGGTCTGCTGGGAGGTGTCGGTGACCTTCAGGCCGTCGGCGGTCAGCTTGGCGGTGGCCGGCCCCACCTGCAGGCCCACCACCGACGGCATGCTGAACGACGAGGAGCCGCCCAGGTAGCCGAGCTGGCGGGCCAGGAAGAAGCCGACCACGGCCAGCACCACCAGCAGGGCCACCAGGATGATGGCGTAGGTGCGGGTCCGGTTGTGCTCCTTCTCGGGGTCGTCGTCGGGCCCCAGGCCGGGCTGGGAGGCCAGCGTGCGGGTGGCGTCCATGCCGGCGACGGCGCCGACCGCCACCGTGGTGCCGAGGGCGGCCTGCATGACGGTGGGGTCGTCCATCGCCCCCACCGCCCGGCCCTCGTTGAAGCGGAGCAGGTCGGCCCGGAGGTCCTCGGCCGTCTGGTACCGGTAGGCCGGGTCCTTGGCCATGGCCTTCAGGATGATGGCCTCGAAGGTCGGCTCGATGGCCGGGTTGATCTCCCGGGGGGTGGGGGGCATGTCCCGCACGTGCTTGGAGGCCACCGCCACCGGGGTGTCGCCCAGGAACGGCGGGCGGCCGGTGACCATCTCGAAGAGCACCACGCCCAGCGAGTAGATGTCGCTGCGGGCGTCGACCCCGATCCCCTCGGCCTGCTCGGGGGAGAAGTAGGTGGCGGTGCCCATCACCGCCCCGGTCTGGGTGAGGCTCTCCTCGGTGTTGATGGCCCGGGCGATGCCGAAGTCGGTCACCTTCACCAGGCCGTCGTCGGTGATCAGCACGTTGCCCGGCTTGACGTCGCGGTGGATCACCCCGTGCTTGTGGGCGTAGCCGAGGGCGGTGGCCACGTGGGCGCCGATGTCGGCGGCCCGGTCGGTGGACAGGGGGCCGGCCGACTTCAGGATGGAGGAGAGCGGGCGCCCGTCGATGAACTCCATGACGATGAAGTAGGTGCCGCTGTCCTCGCCCCAGTCGAACACCGGCACGATGTTGGGGTTGGAGAGGTTGGCGGCCGCCTGGGCCTCGCGGCGGAACCGCTCCACGAACGAGCGGTCCACCGACAGCTCGGGGAAGAGCACCTTCAGCGCCACCGGCCGGTCGAGGAGCCGGTCGTGGGCGCGGTACACCTCGGCCATGCCGCCGCGGGCGATCAGGTGGTTCAGCTCGTACCGCTCGGAGAAGACGCGGGGTGCCTGGTTCGGGTCCATGTGGGTCACAAGACTATTCCTGCGTTCCTTGTCGGCTGGGGTTGGGTGGACGGGTTGCGGTGGAGAGGTGTGCGGGTGGGCGACGCCGCCGCCCCCGGCGGGCGGCCGTTCGGCGGCGTCAGGAGCGACGGCGTCATGAGCTCTGCCCGGCGTCGGCCAGGACGTCCCCGAGGATGGCCTTGACGATGGGGCCGGAGACGGCGGCGCCGGTGGCGCTGCCGACCTGGTTGGGGACGACCACGGCGATGGCCACCTTCTGCTGGGTCTGGCCCACCGGGGCGAAGGCGATCAGCCAGTCGGTGGTGAACTGGGGGTCGGGCCCGAAGGAGCCGGTCTGGGCGGTGCCGGTCTTGGCCGCCACGTCCCAGTTGGCCGGGAAGACCTTGGCCGCCGTCCCCGAGGCCACCACCCCCTGCATGAAGGTGGTGAGGGTGGCGGCGGTCTGGGCCGACACCGACCGCTGCCACGGCTGGGGGGTGTAGCTCTCCACCAGGTTGCCCTGCGAGTCGCGGATCTGGGCCATGACGTGGGGGGTCATCTCCACCCCGCCGTTGGCGATGGCGCCGGCCACCATGGCCATCTGCAACGGGGTGGCCAGCACGTTCTCCTGGCCGATGGCCGACTTCATCAGGCCGGGGATGTCGTCGGCGAAGTCGGCCACGGTGCCGAAGTGCGAGGCCAGGACGGTGGACGGCGGCATGTCCAGCGGGGGCTTCTGGTTGAACCCGTAGAGCTGGGCCTGGTTGACCAGCACCGTGGCCCCCAGCTGCTGCCCGATGGAGGCGAAGTCGGCGTCGCACGACTCCACCAGCAGCTGCTCGAGGGTGCCCGGGCCGTTGGCCGGGCACAGCTCCGAGTGGTAGTTGGTCAGCTTCTGCGGGGTGGTGCCGGTGTCGGGCAGGAGGATGAACGGCACCGACGGGTAGATCATGTTGGTGAGGGTGGGGCTGGTCTCCAGCACCGCCGAGGTGGTCACCACCTTGAAGCTCGACCCCGGGGCGAAGAAGTCGTTGTAGGTGCCGGCCCGGAGGGGGTTGCCGGGCTGGGCGTTGTACGCCTGCCAGTAGGCGATCTCCTTGGAGATGGTCTGGGAGACCAGGGGGTTGGGGTCGAAGGTGGGGTTGGAGTACATCGCCTCGATGGCCCCGGTGGCCGGATCGAGCACCACGGCGGCCGCCCCGAGCGCCCCGTTGTCCCCGGCGTTGAGGGCGGTGGCCACCTGCAGCTGGAGCCGGGAGCTCATGGTCAGGGTCACGTTGTCGGTGACCGTGCTGTTGGACAGCAGGTCCTGCAGGGTCTTGGCCGGCTTGTTGTGGGCCTCGAGGTACCGGTTGTACTCGGCCTCCACCCCGTTGAAGTTGCCGTAGTTGATGGAGTCGAACCCCACCGTCTGGGCGAACAGGGTGGCGGTGTCGGTGGGATAGACCCGCTGGTACTTGTAGCTGCTCCCCGGCGGGGCCAGCACCGACTGGGCCAGCGTCACCCCGTCCGCCGAGATGATCGAGCCGCGGGGCTGGCTGCGCTCGGCCACCACCACCCGGGGGTTGTCGGGACTGTTGGCCAGGGAGCTGGCCTTGAGCACCTGGATGTTGTTCAGCTGGACGAAGAGCGCCACGAAGCAGAGCACCATGAAGATCCCCAGCCGACGGATCCGCTTCTCCATCAGGGGTGCCCCGCCACGGTGGTGCTGGTGGTGGAGGAGGCGCCGGGCACCGCCGTGCTGGTGGTGGTGGGGGGTGGCGGCAGGGTGGAGGTGGTGGTGTGGGTGGCGTTGTAGTCAGCCCGCAGGCCGGCCACGTAGGACTGGGCCGCCTTCAGGGAGGACTCCTGCACGCCGGACTCCACCGCCGGCAGGTAGGTGGGGTTGACGTCGCTGGTGGTCACCCCGGTGCGCTCCACCAGGCGGGGCTCGAACCACAGCAGGCCGCCGACCCGGCCCTGGTAGATGATCAGCTCGTTGCCGGAGTTGGTGCCGTCGGGGTTGAGGGCCACGAAGTAGGAGTTCATGTCGAACCAGCGGACGGCGAAGAGGGCGCCGCCCACGATGGCCACGAACAGGATGATGAACAGCAGGGTGCGGAAGGTGATCAGGCGGCGCCCCCGGCGGCGGCGGCGGTCGCGGCGCTTGGCCTTGCGGACCTCGCGGCGGCTGGGGAGGCTGGCCTCGGGGACCGGCACCGGTCGGCGGTCCTCGACGGGGGTCTCGACGCCGGGTGCCACCACAGGGACGAAGTCGGACGACACCGCCGCCACCGCCGGCGTGGACCCGCTGTCCTCCTCGCCGATGACCACGTCCACCACCACCGCGGTGATGTTGTCGGAGCCGCCGTGGGTGCGGGCCGCCCGGACCAGCAGATCGGCGGCATCCTGCGGCTCGGCCACGGTGGCCAGGATCTCGATGATCTGGCTGTCGCCCAGCTCGTTGGTCAGGCCGTCGCTGCAGAGCAGGAACCGGTCGCCCCGGGTGGGACGGATCCGCCACAGGTCCACGTCCACGTCGGGCGACACGCCGAGCGCCCGGGTGAGGATGTGCCGGTGGGGGTGGACCATGGCCTCGGCGGAGGTCAGCTCCCCGTTCTGGACCATCTCCTCGGCCAGGCTGTGGTCGTGGGTGACCTGGGTGAGCTCGCGGTCGTGGAACCGGTAGGAGCGGGAGTCCCCCACGTTGACCAGGGCCAACACGTCGCGGCCACCTTCGTCGACCAGGGCCACCGCCGTCAGGGTGGTGCCCATGCCCCGGAGCTCGGTGCGCTCGAGGCTGCGCTCCCACACCGCGGTGTTGGCGCTGACCACCGCCTCGCGTAGCCCCACCCCGGTGGGCTGGCGGCCGAAGGCGGCGGTGAGGGCGTCGATGGCCACCCGGGAGGCCACCTCGCCGCCGGCGTGGCCGCCCATGCCGTCGGCCACCGCGAAGAGGCTCGAGGTCTCGAGGGCCAGGTCCTGGTTGGACGACCGCACCAGGCCGACATCGGTGGCCGACCCCGATCGGAGGACGGTCATCTCACTTCCCCACCTCGAACACGGTGCCGCCCACCTGGAGGAGGTCGCCCTTCTCGATCCGGGTCCGCTCGGCGATGCGCTCGGTGTTCACCCAGGTCCCGTTGGTGGAGCCGAGGTCCTCCACCCAGAGGTCGCCGTCCAGCCGGAACAGGCGGGCGTGGAGGTTGGAGGCGAAGGTGTCGTAGTCGATGGGGACACCGCAGCCGGGGGCCCGGCCGACGGTCACCTCCTCGCCGACGTCGTAGATGCGGCCGGTGTGCTCCTCGGGTCGCACCACGTGGAGGCGGAGGCGCCGGCCCCGGCGGGCCTTGCCCACGATGGCCGGGTCGAGCTCGTCGTCCTTGTCACGCCGGCGCTTGCGCTTCAGCGGCCGCACCTCGATCCACACCGCCCGGACCACCCACATGAAGAACAGCCAGAGCAGCAGGATCACCCCGTACTCCAGCACGCGCAGGACGGGCGTATCGGAGGGTCCCGGGAGTGCCACCAGGTACAGATGCATCGAGGTTCGGGTGCCCGGGACCGTCAGGACGTCTCGAACCGGAGGTATGTCGTCCCGATGGCGATCTCGTCGCCGTCCTCGAGGACCCGCTGGCGGACCGGGGCACCGTTGACCCGGGTGCCGTTGGTGGAGTCGAGGTCGACCACCACCACGTCGTCGCCGGACCGCCGGATCTCGGCGTGGCGGCGGCTGGCGTTGGGGTCGGACACCACCACGGTGGACTCGGGCAGGCGCCCGATGGTGATGGGATCGGCACCCAGCACCAGGCGGCCGCCGTCGGTGAGGACGACGGACGCCGGCGAGAGGGTGGAGGGGCCCTCGCGGACCTCGGAGACGACGGTGAAGCGGCCTCGGCGCTGGCGGGGGTCGTCGACGGCGGAGACGGTGACCGGGCCCACGAACACGTAGTCCTCGGCGCGGGCGTGCTCGCGGGCGGCCTCCTCGAGCTCGCGGACCAGGGCGTCGAGGAAGCTCTCGAAGCGCTCGAAGTCGGAGGCGGAGAGGTAGACGATGAAGGCGTTGGGCGCGATCAGACCCTGGACGCTCAGCCGTCGCTGGAGGTCCATCTCCCTGGTGAGGCGACGGCCGATCTCCACCGGATGGAGCTCGCCTCGAAAGGCCTTGGAGAACGTGCCGTCGACGATGCGCTCGAGGCGCCCTTCGAACCGTTGAAGTCCCATGCTGGGCACAGCCTACCGGTGCCAACCTCCTGGTAGGCGGTAGGGGAGGCAAATTCCCCGGCCTCGCGGCCACCGGCCCGATTCCGCCAGCCTGGGCGGGTCCGCCGGCACTCGGCGTGGCCGGAGCCGCCGAATTGTCGGGTAATCTCGTCCGGTCGCTCGGGCGAGTGGCGGAATTGGCAGACGCGCAGGATTCAGGTTCCTGTGTCCGAAAGGATGTGGGGGTTCAAGTCCCCCCTCGCCCACCACCCACCACTACCAACGCGGTCACCTGGCCGATCCCGCCACCTGGCCGCCGCTGGATCAGATCAACTGCTCCCCGCTGAGAAGCGCACAACCGGTAGAGCGCACAACCGGTAGAGGGTTGTCGGGTCATGGTGCGGTCAGAGCCGCGGATCCGCCCAGATCGGTTCAGATGGAGGCTCCCGGAGCCTTGATGACACGCAGGCACCGGGTCGCCCGTTCGGCGACGAGATCTCTCAGCCTGCCCGGCATCGGGCGCTCCAGGGCGATGATCTCGGCCTCGTTGCGGGGGTACGAAGACGGCGTTGTCGAGGGTGGTTCCTCCGATCCAGACAGGGCTCTCGCGTAGGTCTCCGGGTCGCAGATGTTGGCCGCGTACGCCCCGACAGAAGGATCCCGTGCATCTCGCGGAAGCGCCGGATCGAAACGGGAAAACCATCGTGAACCCGTGGGCCCGTGGACATCCCCGACGAGGATGCGGTCCCTGAGACCCGGCTCACCCTGGATCTCGATCGTTGATCGAAAGGCCCGACTCGGCCGGGCAGACCAGCGTCTACCTCTCAGCTCTGGAGGCGGAGAGATGGGGCCCTCAGCTGATTCAGCTGAGGAGTCTCCCGGTAAAGGTAAGTTCGACCTCACGGTCGACCTTGCCGACCTTCATTTTTCAATTCGATCCACAGCCTTGATCGGCCGGCACGTACCGTCGTGGGACGGCCAGAAACGACTCGGAAGGACCTCAGTGAACTTCATTGCCAAACGACGAGCGGCGCTGTGGGTCGGCAAGCTGGAACGGTGGGCCAAACAGGAGGTCGAGCAGCACCAGCAGGCCGGCCCGAAGGGCAAGAGCAAGCTCGACCACCACGGGATGTACTGCCTCGGCGTTCTCGACGCGATCGCCATCGCCCGGGGTGACAGGTCCCCCCGGGCGGCCATGCCCAAGGACCGCGATCAGCGCCAGGGGTTGGCCGACGCCAACAACCTCATCCGCAAGGTGCTGACCACCGGTCGGATCCCCGGCAAGAACTTCGTCGAACTGCTCGGCGACACCGATCCGGTCAAGAAGTAGAGCCTGGCCCATCTTCTCAAACACGCATCAGTCGCCTGGCCGATAGCGCACACGCCGGTGAGGATGCCCGAACTTCGGTTGACTTGTACGCTCATCAGGCGTACAACTGAGACGATGGAGCACCCAGTGGGATCTCGCACCGCCAAGACCGAACGACTTGCCGTTCGCCTGACGCGAGGTCAGGACGAGCTCGTTCGCCGTGCTGCTGAGGCTCGCGGAGAACAGCTTTCTGAATACGTGGTCCGGCATGTGGTCGAAGCGGCCGAGACTGACTTGGCTGATCGTCGGGTGTTTCTCTTAGAGGATGCAGCGTGGATTGAGCTTCAGGCCCGCCTCTCTGCGTCACCGGCCCTCAAGCCACGGCTCTCCAAGCTGCTCGGGAATCCTTCGGTCCTTGAGAAGTAGTTGGAGTATTCGCCTCCCGTACTGCTCACCCCTGACCACGTAGTTAAGGGCTTCGCTTGTGGCAAGCCGGCCCTCGACCATTGGATCGGCAAGAGGGAGAAGAGCAACCAGGAATCTGGGACGAGTCGCACCTGGGTGGTGGTTGACGACTCAGGGGTAGTCGTCGGGTATTACGCGTCGGCCACTGGTTCCCTCATTCGACAGCAGGCAACCTCGAGGGTCAGGAAGAACCAACCTGAGGAGATTCCGGCCATCCTGCTGGGACGACTCGCTGTTGACGAGAAGCATCGCGAGGCTGGATTGGGATCTGCTCTCCTCAAGCATTTCATTCTGAAGAGTATTGAAGTGGCAGAACTGGTTGGCGTTCGCATCCTGTTGGTCCACGCCATGGACGAGGATGCACGCAGCTTCTACCTGCATTTCGATTTTGAGCCGTCCCCGATGGACGATCTCACACTCATGCTCCTCCTCTCAGATGTCCTGGCGGGGTGACCGATTATCTAACTTGTCCGGCTCCGGTCGGCTGCAGCTCCCATCCGGGATCTCCCCGTACGTCACCTGTCCTACCGGCCTCGGTGCGGTTCCTCAGCTTCAGTAGCTGAGGAAGACGCCTATGAAGCTGAGAACAACATCCAGGTCAAGGGGCGCCTAGCTGCGCTTATTTCGATCGTCCCCAATGGCCGTGCCTCGTACGTGCCACAGTCGCAGCTGAGTCATGCCCCGTCCGCTTCGAACAAGCCCGTGCCGTGACCAGCGAAGGGCTTCCCCTCATGCTGTCGCCGCCGGCAGGCATGCGGCGAGGCGCTCAGCAATCTGAATCACTTGGTCCCGACTCAGGGGCCCTGTCTCGGCGATCATCTCGGAGAGCTTGCGAGGCCACGTTACCAGGACACCGCCCAGTTGGAACGGCTTGGCGAACAGGCCCCATTCAGAGTCAACGAAACACAGGGCGGACTTGATGGGGATATCGGCATCCTCGATGGCAGCGAGCACGGCGTCGATCTGTTTGGCGAGTCCACCAACGAGCTTCGACTGATCCCGACCGTTCACATAGAGACGGTGATCCGTCTTGAGCCATCCACCGACATCGCGAAGCTCGACCTTCCCTTTGTAGCTCTTGGCATCCACGATCCAGATTCCAGAAGCTGCGACGACTAGGTGTTCTACCCACGGACCTTGTTGACGCGGAGGTCCCCCAGATGAAGTGAGCCCCCGAGGCAGTGTGGAGCTGTCTAGACCACCACACAGCCATCGGGAGGCTCACCGTGCACCGTAATGCTCCGCTCACCCCAGAAGGCCGACTTCGGCTCTGCAACATGATCGAGGACGGCTGGCCAGTGGCCACTGCCGCCGAATCCATGCGGATCTCCCGCCAGACCGCCCACAAGTGGTGGAGGCGCTATCAGGAGGCAGGCATCGCCGGTCTGGAGGATCGGTCCAGTCGACCCCGACGGTGTCCGACCAGGACACCGGATCGCCTGGAGCGTCGAATCGTTGAGCTCCGGCGGCGCCACCAGCTGGGCCCGGCCCGCCTGGCCCCGAGGGTGGGGGTGCCGGCCTCCACCCTCCACCGGGTGCTGCAGCGCCACGGGGTGAGCCGGCTGTCGGACCTCGACCGCAAGGGAGGCCGGGTCATCCGGCGGATCGAGACCACCCACCCCGGTGAGCTGGTCCATGTCGACGTGAAGAAGCAGGCCAAGATCCCCAAAGGTGGTGGCTGGAAGGTGAATGGCAGAGCGGGCAGCTTGACCAACGGCAAGGGCGGACGGCCACGCGTCGGCTACGCCTACATCCACTCGGCCATCGACGCCTACAGCCGGCTGGCCTACTCCGAGATCCATGCCAATGAGCAGGCCACCACCGCCATCGCCTTCTGGCGCCGGGCCCGGGAGTTCTTCGCCAGCTACGGCATCACCGTCGAGCGGGTGCTCAGTGACAACGGCGCCTGCTACCGGGCCAAGGACTTCACCGCCGAGCTCGTCACGGCCGGGATCAAGCACAGGTTCACCCGGCCCTACCGACCCCAGACCAACGGCAAGGTCGAACGCTTCAACCGGACTCTCCAGAACGAGTGGGCCTACGCCCGTCCCTACCGTTCAGAGGCCGCCAGACCCGGGCCCTGGACACCTGGCTCCACATGTACAACCATCATCGGCACCACACGGCCATCGAGGGGACCACCCGTCAGTCGTGTCAACAACCTGGTGGGGCAGAACAACAAGGTGGTCGATGTTTGCTCGGCTGCGAGGAATGCGGCGATCGTGAAGCATGACCGCACGGTCACCGACGGTTCGCAGCAGGTGCGCTGCTAGTTTTCGCTCGCCCTCCGAACCTTTGGCCCACGCCTTTGTTGATTGAGGGTCATCGGAGAGGAACTTGACCATGCCGGACAGCCGGCCCCACTTCTGGTCAATCCGGTCGGCCCGGCGTTGATGCTTGCGCTCGTAGATGAGCTGGGCCGACGCGCCTGCTGTACTCAGGGCCGGGAGCGTTGGCAGTCTCTCAATGAGACTCGAGGCGGGTTCTGGAGGAGGAGTAGGAGGTTGGTCATCGTTCGCAGGGCGACACGTGACGCAGGTGGCCGAGCGCACCTTGGAATCCCACCATCCCAAGGTGCCCGGTTCCATAGGGGAGGCACAGCCTGAACATATGGCTGCGTAGCGCAATTTGAGCAGTTTGACGACCATGCTGTCGTCATCGGCATCGTTGCCTCGCCCCTGAAATCGCCCTGCCGGAGGATTCCCTGTGGAGGACGACTTTACCTCACGGGGTTTCATCCCGCATCAGAGTCGAGCCATCTGAGTAGATTTTGGGACATGTCGCCCCTCGATCTTGCCTTTAAGGACGAGTTCGGGCTGCTGCGTTCGCATTCCTCGAGCGCCTTGCCGACCAAGGCACACCCCTCGTCCGGCAGGAGGATCTGAGTGGCTTCACGTTTGACGGTTCGCCCGTGCGACTTATGGCGACCCAGCAAGGGATCTGGAAGCCCAAACGCCTCGAGGGCGCACTCAGCTTCCGGACGGTCTTCTCGCCAGACCCGTCAAAACGGCCCTACAACGACGATCCTGGGGCGGACGGATTTCTTCGGTACAAGTGGCGTGGGGAGGATCCGCAGCATGCCGACAATCGAGCCTTAAGATCGGCAATGGTCGCCGGCCTTCCCTTAATCTGGTTCCACGGGGTCGCCTCGGGGATTTACCTGCCCGTCTTTCCGGTTTTCTTGGCGGCCGAGGAGCCTCAGGCGCAGCAGTTCGTCGTGTCGCTGGATGAGGAGTCCCTCCGAGCAAGGAAGGACCTCGCGGTGGAGGACCCGGGACTCCTCCGGTCCTATGCCGAGCGAGTGGTTATGACCAGGCTCCATCAGCCACTGTTCCGTCAGCGGGTGCTCGTGGCATACGAGAACCAGTGTGCTCTTTGTCGCCTGCGACACACCCGACTTCTCGACGCCGCTCACGTACTCCCTGATTCTCAAGGGGGAGAGCCCGTCGTCACCAACGGGATTGCGATGTGCAAGATCCACCATGCCGCCTATGACGCCGACATCTTCGGAATTACGCCGAAGTACAAGGTCTCCGTCCGTCCCGACGTCATGGAGGAGATCGACGGTCCGACATTGCGATACACCTTGCAATCCATCAACGGTTCGACGATTGAGCTCCCTGGTCGGCGAGCTGCCCGACCGAATCCCGATCTTCTGGAAGTTCGGTGGAGGCAGTTCCTCGCGGCAAGCTGACACCGCGAGCCGTAGGCACACCCCCTGCTTGCCAGCTCACTCATAGCTTGAGCGATGGAGGCGTCCCTGGCGACGGTTGCGTGCTGATACCGAATCGATGCAGCCGAAGAAGAGTGACCGAGGCGGGACATCAACTCGGGGTGCTCGCACCAGCTGATGCCGCCAAGGTTGCTCCGGTGTGCCGGAGGTCATGGAATCTCACTCCCGAGAGGCCGATGCTGGCCACGGCCGGCTTCCAAGCCGAATAGAGGGAAGCGCGGTCCATCGGCCGGCCGTGGGAGCTTACGAAGACCAGAGCATCATGGGTTGCGGCCGTGAACATTTGAAGGTGCGCATCCACCTCACGGATCACATGCGGGGGTATCGCGACGGTGCGAACGCCAGCAGCAGTCTTGGGAGGCCCGACCATTCGTTGACCGCTTTTCATCTCGGCGGCGGCCTTGTCGATTCGCACTGTTCCGAGTTCTAGATCGATGTCCGAGCGGGTTAGAGCCAACAACTCGCCAAGGCGGAGAGCACACCATGCGGCGAGGACGACCATCAATCGATACCGAGCCTCGATGGCTTGCACCAAGGAATCGACCTGGTTGACAGTCAGTACAGGCCGCTCTGCGGCATGCTCGGTCGATGCTCCCTTGATGTTGCAGGGATTTCGACTGATCAGATCATCACTGAGGGCAGTTTCACAAATGGTCCGAAGAAGCCGGTAGCTCTTCGCCACGGTGGTGGGTCCGGGGCGATCGGCCTTGGACAACTTCGAATGCCACGACCGAATGAGGGGTGGATTGAGCGCACCGAGTTCGTACTGTCCCAGAACCGGAAGAATGTGGTGCTCCAGCAGCCCCTCGTAGAGTTCGACCGTTCGAGGCCGCAGGATGCGGTCGTTCAGCCACGTCGGTGCGTAGTCGATCAACGTCACCGTCGGTACGTAACGCTCGATTCGCTCACCTCTCAAGAGATCCGCTTCCGCCATAGACAGCCAGCGACTGGCCTCGCCACGGGTCAGAAAGGTGAAAGGAGCTGGGATCACCTGTCGTGTCTGCGGTTCCCGGAATCGGGCTTGGAATCTTCCCGAAGGCAGTTGACGGATCGTTCCGAACTGACGCCTTGCCATTTGAGCTACCTCAGTACTCGTGGGGGCAGGATCCCGGCCCACCGGGGCTCTCGAGGCGCCGCTTGATCGGAGCGGATGGCGCGATCACCGTGGGCACCAAAGTTGCTCACGTTCCGTACGACGCAGATTACCGCCCACGCCGGAAGCCTGTTCACCGCTCGCACGCCTCAGTGTGTCGAAGTCGACGGCGGGCTCTGCCGGGCCGGCCGTCACGAAGCTGACAGCCGAGGTGTCGACGGGAAGTCGCATTGGTTCCTCCATTCACAGACGAAGGAGGAACTTCCTCCCTCATATACAAATGGGGATTCTCGGCGGCCGGTTTTGGACAACGACCAGGCCAGAGGGGGTGGCCTTAGCCGGCGACCGACCTGCCCAGCCTCGCCTGCCCGGTTCCATCCGCTTGACCGCTCAGCTCGAGGCTGAGCCGGTGGCGAGGCGCCCGTTCTGGAGCTCCTCCGGTCTCAGATCATCGGCAATTCGGCACCGCTGAGCGGTACGGCGACCAACCATTTGCCGGATTCCTACAGGCGCCGGCTCCGGCCCTGGGGGGCCTACGCCGGCGCAAGATGCCTCCAGAGTTGCTTGGGGCCAACCACGACAGCCTGCCAATTGACGCAGAACTGGAGTCCGAGGTGCTGCCGCACGGCCACTTCGTGACCGCTTGGCCTCGATTGGCTGCCGATCGTCGGTCCCGGCTGCCAGTCAGTCGGTTTGGGGATCGGTGGAGCGCGACAGCATTCCCTCTACTCTTTCAAGGGGGCTGGGTCACGTCTAAATCGCCCCCTGTGCCCGACACCTACCGGAGCTGGGAGTTCTGATGTAGGCGGAAACCGCTCAGGCTTCGCGGCGCACTAACCGATACCTTCCCCACGTCGATGTTGACCCCTTTCCGGAAATGATCTTGGTGACGACGAATGCGAGGATCACGGTGATGGCGATCCTCGGAAATCTCGTCCCGTCGACCAAGGAGAGCAAGTGACAAAGCCAGCCAAACAGGCCCAGCTCCCTTTCTACATCGGAGACATCTTGGTGAGCTCCGATTCCGTCACGACCCCCGAGGGAACGTTCCCCATTGCAGGGTGCGACTTCTCGGCCGCCGACCATACGGTCACCGTGATGAAAACGACTACGGCGGGTCAGATTTTGTGTGTCCTCACCATTTGGATCTTCTTGCTCGGACTCCTCTTTCTCCTCGACAAGAAGCCGCATACCACGGGTGCAGTCGTCGTTACAGTCAAGAGTCCGTACATCTACCACGGGACCACGATTCCGATCCGGAGCCAAGCTGGAGCCGTGACGGTTATGCAGGATGTGGAGACGGCCAATGGTGTGGCTTGGATGGCTGGTCTGCGGCCTGCCTAGTCGGCGGGAGGTCGTGCCTTTTCCGGATCCGTCGCACGCCGTGGTCGCATGACCCAAATCGAGACGGGCCGACGAGAGTGCCATGATGTCTCGGTTCTGCCTCGATCACGAGCTCGAAGAGAAGACTCTTCGAAGGCCGTCGTGCCACAATTTTGCCCTAAGGCGCTGATTCTGGGGGTGAATAGTGGTACCTATCGGGCGGTAGCGGCAGGACCCTGAACTGGGCTTTCCTTTGATCATCCAGGTCTGGCGTCGATCCCATATCGACTTAGCAGCTGAGGATGCAACCTATGAAGCTGAGGGTTACCGATTGTGTCCGAGGAGGTACCTACTGGAGCAGCCGGATCGGGCACCTTGACCCTGGGGCGTTCGCCAACCTGCCATCGCTGGTCAGTAGGTCAGGGGCGGTAAGGCGACTTCGGCCGGTCCCGGAGGAGGTCGGAATTGACACCCCTCCAAGCGCGGGATGGCCAGCGCGGGTCTGATCAACGAGCTGGCGATACGGACGAAGGCTTCCGGAGGCGTCTGGGCCGTGAGTCCGATCAGAGTTTCCCGCACTGCCCAGCATCAAGTTTGTCCACTCCAACATTACGGATTCCTCCCGACGCCATTAAGTTGTCGGGGTCCGAATGATGTCCGCCATCGTTGAGGAGAACGTGACCGAGCTCGTGGGCCAATGAGTCCGAAGCGGCGCTGTCAGAGATGACGACCGCGGATGTCGGGCTTACCGCTGGCCAGAACGACTCACCACGCGAGCCGGCCGACATCCTGGGTACGTAATATGCCGGTACCGCGCCGGCGCTGGTTGCCTTCTTGGCTAGCAGGGCCTGCTCCTCAGTGGTCGGCGATGATGGATTGGAGTACTCGTTGAGTACTCCCTTGGGCTCCTGAAGGTCCAGTGCGGCGCCATCGATGCACATGCCGATCTCTCCGACCACTTTCACGTTGCACTGGGCCCACACCGCACTGGCGCGTTGAATGTCCGGATAAGGATTGCGTGACGATGCTCCTACACTTATCGGAAAGATCCTTAGGGTTCGCTTGGGCGCGGCGGGAGAACCGACCTGCGGTACCTGCGATGTCGCGCCCGTCGCGGAGGTCGGCACCGTGCCGGTGCTGTCTCGGCCCGATGTCATATTCCCGCCGTGGACGTCCTTGGCAGTCGATTGGTCTGATCTTGCCTGCACGATCGTGGACCAGTTGGCGCTGGGCCGAGGTCCGGCCGTCGTCTGGCGCCACCCGTCCGAGTTCGAGTTCGAGTCGGCGTCCTTGCCCGGCGTTGCGAGCCGTGCCTGATGCGTATCGGGGGTCACGTCCGTCATTCGCGACGAGAACATACCGTTTGCCTCCTGGTTCATGGTCGAACCGAGGTGCCATTTTAGGCCGCTTCCGTCGCACTCCGCAGGAGGTTCACCCGAGGTCGGATCCCCCGTCGGCCAGGCGGCGGTTGAGGTCGCCTCGGATCCTGTCGACGTACTCGGCGCCGGACTCCGTTCGGCTGCCCAACGCTCCCGCGCTGGCCAGCAGGGCCTGGCGTCGGTCGGCCGCCGACCATTCTCCGAAGGTGCTCCGTATCGCCCTGCGGATCAGCTCAGACCGGGAGGCACCGGTGGCACGTCCGGCGCGGTCGGGAAGCTTGACCTCCTCCTCACCCAGGTAGATTTGGGTCCTCTCCACGGAATCATTGTTCATCAGGTGATGCTCTCCTTCTGATGGTTGGTGGCCTGTCCCGCCAACTGGGCCAGGGCCTCGGCCAACGCCCGGTCCCGTTCGTCAGTGGCGTGTTGGTAACGCATGGCCGCCGCCTGGGAGGCATGGCCGGCCCGTCGCATCAACTCGGCGAGGCTGGCCCCGGTGGCGGCCGACCAGGTGAGGCCGGAGTGCCGGAGGTCGTGGAAGCGGAGATCCGGACGGCCGAGCGTTGAGCGGGCACGATCCCAGGCCGTGCTCAACGAGCCATTGGACACGTTGGCCACGGCGTCATCCGGCAACGCCCCGACGTGGGCGCCCAGGTGGCGAGCGACCATCTCCAGGATGTGCGGCGGGATGGCGACCATGCGGCGCCCGGCCTGCGTCTTGGGCTCCTTGACGATGGATCGACCGGACATCGCCGTCGTCTTGGTGAGGCTCACCTGCAGGGTTCCGCCCTCGAGATCGATGTCCCGGCGTCGCAGGCCACGCACCTCCCCGCGCCGGAGCTGGCACCAGGCGGCCAGCAGCACCGCGATGGGCAGCTCGGGCGGCATGGCGGCCGCGAGTTCATCGACCTCGGCGATGGTGGCCACCGGTCGTTCCGGCGCCTTCTCGACGGCCGCCCCCCGGACCTGACAGGGATTCCGACGGAGGAGCTCGTCGGCCACCGCCGTTCGCAGGATGGAGGAGAGGAGTCGGTAGGCCTTGGCCGCCGTGGTGGGATGCCTCCGAGCTGACTCGGCATGCCAGGCCCGGACCTCGACGGGCGCGATCTGGTCGAGGGGCCGGTCTCCGAAGGTCGGCCCGATATGCCGGCGGAGCAGCCAGCCGTACAGCTCGACCGTGCGCTCGGCCAGGTCGTGACGGGCATCCATCCACTGGGCGGCATACGACGCCAGCGTGATCGTCGTCGGTGACGACGTCGAGGTGGTCTCGTCCGGTGCCATGGGCACCACCCCCGTCCTCAGCGTGTTCGTGTGGACTGATCGGACAGGGTGGAGCGCCCTGCAACGCTGTGCTCTGAACGCCGAGGGTAGGGAAAGGGTGTGACCGGGGGGCTGGCGGTCCCCAGTCATCCGGTTTCTTCGGAAATCTACCGCTATCTAGCGAATCTCCAAGATTCTCTCCGGACGACGCACTCTCTAGTCAGATCGCTAGATAGAGATAGACTCCCGAATACTTTCCGAGACCCAGCCAGCGGGAGGGGCGGACGATGGACCCGGTGCGCAACCCCTACAACCCCGGTGCCGGTACCCGGCCCTCGGCACTGGTGGGCCGGGACCGCGAGATCGACGCCATGGACGTCACCCTCCAGCGCCTGCTCCGGGGGACCAACTCGCAGAGCCAGCTCCTGGTCGGGCTGCGGGGAACCGGCAAGACCGTCCTCCTCAACGAGTTCGAGGACCTGGCCGAGGGGCGGGGGTACTTCCACGAGTACATCGAGGTCGGCGAGGCCGGCACCCTGGCGCCGGCCATCGCCGCCGCCCTGCGGCGGGTGTTGCTGTCCATGGAGGCCAGGCGGCGGGTCGGCGATGCCGCCCGCCGGGCGCTCGGGGTGCTGAAGGCCTTCACCCTGCGCATCCCCGACGGCCCCGAGCTGAGCATCGACGTCGACGCCGTCTGGGGGCCGGCCGACTCCGGGGAGCTGGGCGCCGATCTGGCCGGTCTGTTCGTCGAGGTGGGGAAGGTGGCCCGGGACCACGGGACCGGCATCCTGTTGACCATCGACGAGCTCCACTACGTCGACCGCCTGACGCTCACCGCCCTGATCGTCGGGCTCCACCGCGCCTCGCAGGAGCGCCTGCCCATCACCGTCTCCGGGGCCGGCCTGCCGACCCTCACCTCCCTCACCGGCGAGGCCAAGACCTACGCCGAGCGGATGTTCGTGATGTCGAGGACCGAGCGTGCTCACCCACGACCAGGCGGCCGAGGCGCTGGCCACCCCGGCCGAGTCGGAGGGGGTGCGTTGGGAGCAGGGAGCCATCCACCGGGCCCTCGAGGTCACCCAGTGCTACCCGTACTTCCTGCAGGAGTTCGGCAAGCACGCCTGGGACGCCGCCGACGGGCCCGACCTGATCACCGTCGACGACTTCGAGCGGTCGGTGCCCCTGTCGATGGCCAAGCTCGACGACAGCTTCTTCCTGGTGCGGGCGGAGGGGTGCACCGTGGCCGAGCGCACCTACCTGCGGGCCATGGCGGAGCTCGGGCCCGGACCGGTCCGGACGAGGGAGGTGGCCGCCGCCCTGGGGAGGCAGCCGGCGTCCCTCAGCCCGGTGCGGGACACCCTGCTCCGCCGGGCCCTCTGCTACGTGCCCGTCCGCGGGGAGATCGCCTTCACGGTCCCGCTGTTCGGCCAGTTCATGAAGCGGCGATTCCCCGGTCCCGGGCAGACGGGTGACCGCCACTCCTGACCGTCGGACCGGCCATCGTCACCGCTCACTCTCGACGGGAGGTGGATGCCGCCGTCGGAGCTAACCTCCGCTCCCCCCCCGACGTCGCCTCCCTTCCCCGTCGGGGCTCAGTCGCCACCCCACCCGCTCACCACCCCGTCGGGTCCACCGCCGGTCCGAAGAGCTTCAGGGTGTTGTCACCGTCGTCCACGAAGAGGACGCCGCCGCCATACGGCGCCAGCGTCAGCCCGAAGAGATCCCCGCCGGCACCGGCCGGGTCGATCTGGACGGCGTCGACCTGCCGGCCGAACGGGGTGGTCTCGACGATGTTCCCGTCACCGGCATTCACGCTGAGGACGTCGCCGTCGGGCGCCAGGGTCAGCCCCAGGGGGCCGTTGAGGGACCCGCCCGACGAGACGGTGGCGCCACCACCGGTGGCCGGGGTCGAGCGCCACGGGGCGAAGGGGATGACGGCGATCCGGTTGTTGACGGTGTCCGCCACGTAGAGCTGTCCCAGGTCCCCGAGGGCCAGGCCGGTGGGTCCCACCACCAGGGCGGCCGGGTCGGTCCGTTCGGCGAACCCGGTCCCGATCACCGTCGAACCCACCAGCACCGGAGGGTTGTTCCCGCTCAGACGGACGTCGAGTCGGACCACGGTGCCCTGGTCGACGGTCGACGGGCTGTGGGCCACGGTGCCGTTCAGGACGTTGGACACGAAGAGCTGGGCCCGGTCCCCAACGCTGACCGCCGCCAGGTCCCACGGGCCGTTGATGTTCCCACCCGACCAGGTCTCCACGGGCAGGCCGGCGCTGTCGAGGACGATCAGGCACCCCGCGCCGACGGTGGCCGAGGTCCCGTCGGTGGTCGGCAGGCTGCCGACCACCACCCAGCCCCCCGGCAGGGTGGTGAGCGCGGTGGTGAGACCGACCCCACCGGGGCAGGCCCCCGGCAGCGGACCGTCCAGCTGGCTGAAGGTGGAGACGGCGCCGGAGGGAGCCACCTCCACGATGGTGGTACCGGTCCCCTGCAGGTTGGCGGAGTCGTTGAAGTTGCTCACCAGCGTGTTCCCCCGGACCAGCTTCCCCACCGACCGGGGGACGACGGTGATCCCGTAGGGGTTCACGTCCCCGTTGGCGGGGACGGTGGAGGCCAGGTTGGTCACCTTCGACAGGTGCGAGAGGTAGGAGGGCGTTCCGTGTCCGGCCGCACCGGCACGGGCCGGAAGGGCCAGGACCACCAGGCTCAGGCAGCTGGCGATGCCGACCGACGCCAACCGGCGTCGCCCGGATCGAGGGGGTCGGCGGGACGGACCCGCCGGGGTAGGGATGCCGGGACTGCTCAT
The DNA here is from genome assembly GCA_963709665.1 of uncultured Actinomycetota bacterium. Classification (GTDB taxonomy): domain Bacteria; phylum Actinomycetota; class Acidimicrobiia; order Acidimicrobiales; family RAAP-2; genus DASZIT01. Next base: position 142,974 of record CAVPWU010000003.1, read on the forward strand.
AGCTGACTCTCCGATCGCGTAGGGGAGGGGCGTTGCCTTCACCGGGCACTACGTGAGGAGACCTGCCTGCGATCAGTCGAATCCGGGGAATTCCGCCGGCGGCTACCTGAGGGGTCCGGGGCACTACGGAGGGTGAGGCCCCTGACCGGGTCCGCCCGGTCGTGTCGTGGCTAGACCGTCAGCGACGTGAACCCGCCCGTGGAGCGCAGCTCCTGCAGGCGGGCGGGTCCGGTGAAGTCCACCGAGGACAGGTCCACCACATAGGTCTCGGGGTTCCCGATCATCCGGTAGGCGTAGCGGGGGGTGCTGAGGTTCAGCACGGAGTCCCACACCGTCACCTCGGGCACCAGATGGCCGCCCATCGACTCCTCGATGGCCCCCGGCGGGATGTCGAAGGCGTTGCACAGGTGCAGCGCCAGCTGCTCGGCCTCGTGGGCGTCCTGGGCCTGGGACACCAGCCGCAGCATGGTGAAGAGGCGCACGAACCGGGCCGGCGGCGTGTAGTCGGCCGGGATCCCGCGCAGGCCCTCACCCTGGCCGAGGGCGGACAGGGTCAGCCCGCCCACCACCGCTGCGGGAGGGCTCTCGGCCGAGACCCCCAGGAAGTTGCACAGGTTGGTCAGGTGCCAGTCGAGGAACGGGGCGTTGGTGGCCACCCCCACCGGGTTGTCGACCACCCGGGTGCCGTCGGGGTGGAACTCGATGGCGATGGAGCCGGTGCGGTCGTGGACCAGGCAGTGCACCGGGGGCACGAAGCCCATGCCGGGGTCGGTCCCCACCACGTTGACCCGGGCCACCGCCGCCCTGACCTCGTCGAGGCTGGCACACGTCCCGAGCACGAAGGCGGCCAGGTCCACCTGGGCCAGGTCCGTCCCGTCCCCCACCGGGTCGCGGTAGGTGCAGTAGCCGCCCGGCATGTACAGGGCGTGGGCGCTGACGCCCTCGGTGTTGAGGCCGTCGACCAGCCAGTCGGCCCGGCCGAAGATCCCCATCCCCACCACGCCGTAGCGGGCGGTCCAGCTGACGCCGCCGGCCGGTGCGGCGGTGCCGGCGAAGTCGGCGGGGAGGACGGCCAGCTGGGTGGGCATCCCCATCGGGAACTCCATGCTGCGGGCCGCCACCACGGTGCCGTCCACGGCGGTGGGGAGCTTGAAGGTCATGCACATGGCGTTTCCTGCGCTTTCGTCGGTGGCCCGGCTCGTGCGCCTGCGGCCGGGTCGGGGAGCGGTCCCACGGGCTCAGCCCGTGGCGACCGGGTCGGCGTCGGGGGCGGGGCACGATCCCTGCACGGCCCCGAGGAGGCCGAGGAACGGCACGGCGAGCCGGGAGGCCGCCCGGGCGGGGTGGGCCGGTGGCGCCGACGGCGGTCCGGTGGCCGGAGCCACGGGCTCGATGGCCGTGCTCAAGGCCGACCCCGTTCGCCGACGCCGAGTCCGCCCATGGTCCCACCTCTCGCACCGGAGGACCGCTCGTCGCCGAGTGGGGCAACAGGGCACCCCTCTACCTAGGGATGTCGGCATCCCCGCCGGATAGCTGTAGGGCGGGCCCGGGGTGAGCGGGGGTGGACGCCGCCGTCGACGGCCCGGGACCAGGTCAGGCCCCCGACGACCTCGGACGGTAGAGTTCGCCTCGGAGGACCGACGGGGGAGTTCCCATGACCAAGGCGGCCGGATCGACGGGCGGGACCCAGACGGCCCCGGGGGGGCACCCGGTGATCGACGACCTGCTGGTGGCCATCGCCGGGGCCGCCCATGTCGACCTCGGGGCGCAGGTCGGCGAGGACGCCACCCACGACGAGGCGCTGGGGGAGGCACCGGTCCGGCCCCGGGCCGTGGTCCGGCCGGGCTCCACCGCCGAGGTGGCCGCCGTCGTCCGGGCGGCCGGTGCCGCCGGCGTCCCGCTGACCGCCCGCGGATCGGGCACCGGGCTGTCGGGTGGGTGCACGCCGGTCGAGGGGGGCGTGGTGGTCTCCTTCGAGCGGATGGACCGCATCCTCGAGATCGACACCGCCAACCACGTGGCCGTCGTCCAGCCCGGGGTGACGCTGGCCGAGCTGGACGCCGCCCTCCTCCCCCACGGGCTGATCTACCCGGTGTTCCCGGGCGAGCAGTCGGCCAGCCTGGGGGGCAACGTGGCCACCAACGCCGGCGGGGTGCGGGCCGTCAAGTACGGCGTCACCCGGCACCACGTGCTGGGGGTCGAGATGGTGCTCGGCACCGGCGAGGTGCTCACCGCCGGGGGCCGGTACGTGAAGTCGACCAGCGGCTACGACCTCACCCAGCTGGTCATCGGGTCCGAGGGCACCCTGGCCCTCGTCACCGAGGCCACCCTCCGGCTCCACCCCCGGCACCAGCACCACACCACGCTCCTCGCCCCCTTCGCCACCGTCGAGCAGATCGCCCTGGCCGTGCCGCCGATCGTGGTCAGCGGGGTGGAGCCCCTCCTCGTCGAGTACATCGACCTGGTCACCATGGCCGGCATCACCGCCGCCGCCGGGATCGACCTCGGGATCCCCGACGACATCAGCGGGCAGGCGCTGGCCTACCTGGTGATCGTCCTGGAGAACCACCAGGCCCCGCGGCTGGAGGAGGACGTGCTGGCGCTGGCGGAACAGGTGGCCGCCCTCGGGGCGCTCGATGTCTACGTCCTGCCCGACCAGGCCGGCACCCAGCTGATCGAGGCCCGCGAGCGCGCCTTCTGGGCGTCGAAGGCCAACGGGGCCGACGACCTGGTGGACGTGGTGGTGCCCCGGGCCTCCATCCCCTCCTATCTCGACACCGTGGGCCGGCTGGCCTCCACCACCGGCTCACTGGTCATCGGGTGCGGGCACGCCGGCGACGGCAACGTCCACCTGTCGGTCTGGCAGTCCGACCCCGAGGTGCGGCACCGGCTGCTGCACGACATCATCACCACCGGCCTCTCCCTCGGTGGTGCCATCTCCGGCGAGCACGGGATCGGCACGCTGAAGCGGTCGTTCCTGGCCGACCTCGAGGACCCGGGCAAGCTCGCCCTGATGCGACGGATCAAGGCCGCCTTCGACCCGCTGGGGATCCTCAACCCGGGCACCATCTTCGACCCGGACCCGGTCGGGGTGGCGGCGTCGTGAAGGGCGCCGAGGCCCTGATCCGCACCCTGGTCGACCAGGGGGTGGACACCTGCTTCATGAACCCGGGCACCTCGGAGATGCACTTCGTGGCCGCCCTCGACGACGTCCCGGCCATGCGCAGCGTCCTGGCCCTGTTCGAGGGGGTGGCCACCGGGGCGGTCGACGGGTACGCCCGGATGACGGGACGACCGGCGGCCACCCTGCTCCACCTCGGCCCGGGCCTGGGCAACGGGCTGGCCAACCTCCACAACGCCCGCCGGGCCCGGAGCCCGGTGGTCAACATCGTGGGGGACCACGCCGTCACCCACCGCCCCTACGACGCCCAGCTGCAGTCCGACATCGAGACGGTGGCCCGCAACGTCTCCCTGGCCTACGTCCACACCTCGGAGTCGGCCGCCGGCCTGGCCGGCGACGCGGTGGCCGCCCTGGCCGCCGCCCTGGGCCCGCCGGCCACCGTGGCCACCCTCATCGTGCCGGCCGACGTGTCCTGGTCGGAGGGCGGATCGGTCGTACCGGTGGAGGGGCCGGCCCACGGTGGCCCACCGCCACCCGCCGGCACCCGACCCGACGGCGCGGCGGTGGCCGGCGCCGCCGACGCCCTGCGCTCGGGCGAGCCGGCGGCGGTGATGATCGGCGGGCGGGCCTGCACCGGGGCGGCGCTGGAGGTGGCCGCCGACATCGCGGCGTCCACCGGGGCGGCCTTCCTGTGCGAGACGTTCCCGGCCCGCCTCGAACGGGGGGCCGGTCGCCCGCCGGTGAGCCGGCTGGCCTACCTGGCCGAGCTGGCCGCCCTGCAGCTGGACGGACTGCGTCACCTGGTGCTGGTGGATGCGGCCTCGCCGGTCTCCTTCTTCGCCTACCCCGGCAAGCGGAGCGACCTGGTCCCCGACGGGTGCACCGTCCACCACCTGGTCGGCCCGGCGGACGACGTGGACGCCGGGCTGGCGGCGCTGGCCGCCCGGCTGGGGGCGACGCCGGGGGCGGCGGTGCGCGCCCGGGCGGCCTTCCCCGGGCTGCCCACCGGACCGCTGACCGCCCAGACGGTGTGCCAGGCACTCGGGGCCCTGCTGCCGGAGGGGGCCGTCGTCTCCGACGAGGGGAACACCTCGGGGATCTTCGCCCCCGGCGCCACGGAGGGGAGCCCGCCCCACGACTGGCTCTGCCTCACCGGCGGCGCCATCGGCCAGGGCCTCCCCCTCGCCGTCGGTGCGGCGGTGGCCGCCCCCGACCGCCGGGTGATCGCCCTGGAGTCGGACGGGAGCGCCCTCTACACCCTGCAGGCGTGGTGGACCATGGCCCGTGAGGGTCTCGACGTGACCACCGTCCTCCTCAACAACGGCTCCTACGCCGTCCTCGACATGGAGCTCGACCGGGTCGGCGTGGAGCGGCCGGGCCCCCGGGCCCGCCGGATGCTCGACCTCGGCGATCCGCCCATGGACTTCGTGCAGCTCGCCCGGGGCCTCGGCCTCCACGCCACGCGGGCCGACACCGCCGAGGCCTTCTCGGACCAGTTGGCCCGGGCACTGGCCACGCCGGGCCCCAGCGTCGTCGAGGCGGTCATCCCTCCCCTGCTGTAGGCGGAGCGGCCGGCCCCCCTGCCCCGGGTGGGCGGTTTCGTCCGCCCCTCCCCGGGTAGGTGGCGGGGGCGAGGGAGCCCGACCCGCGACCGCGACCCAGGACAAGGAGAGGACCGATGGCGCAAGCGCTCGACGGAGTCCGCGTGGCATTTCTGGTGGCCAACGAGGGGATCGAACAGGTGGAGCTGACCGACCCCTGGCAGGCGGTGCTCGACGCCGGCGGGCAGCCCCGCCTCGTCGCCCCGGAGGCGGGGACGGCCCGGGCCCTCAACCACCTCGACCCCGGCGACACCTTCGACGTCGACCTCACCACCGGCGAGGCCGACCCGGCCGCCTTCGACGCGGTGGTGCTGCCCGGCGGGGTGGCCAACCCCGACCAGCTCCGCACCGACCAGCCGGCGGTGGACTTCGTCCGGGCCATGGTGGAGCGCGGCCAGCCGGTCGCCGCCATCTGCCACGGGCCGTGGACCCTGGTCGAGGCGGGCGTGGCACGCCACCGCACGCTCACCTCGTGGCCCAGCCTCCGGACCGACATCACCAAACGCCGGGGGGCAATGGGTGCACGAGGAGGTGGTGGTGTGCGCCGGCCAGGGCACACCGAACACCCTGATCACCAGCCGCAAGCCGGACGACCTGCCGGCCTTCTGCACCACCCTGGTCGAGGAGTTCGCCAGGGCCCCCAGCCCGGTCGGCCGGTAGGCCGGACCTCCGGATCAGGCCACGGCCCCCGGGCCCGGACCGGCCCCGGCCGGGCCCCGCTCCAGCGCGCGCAGCGCCCGGGGGAGGTCGGTGCCCGGTGGGGACCGGAAGACGACCCCCATCCCGGCCCGGAACCCGCCGGCACCACCGTTGGCCGGGTGGCGCACGTACGGTGCCCCGGTGGCCACCTGGGCATGGCGGCCGACGGCGTAGACGGTGCGCCCGGCGGTGACCAGCCCGAGGAGCTCCCGGCAGGCCCGGAGCTCGCCCACCGTCGGCGTGCGGTTCCCGGGTGGGAAGAGCATGGAGGCGTTCCAGAGCAGCACCTGCCGCTCCACGCCCAGCTCGGCCAGGGTCCGCTGGACGATGGTGGCGCTGGGCTCCGCCGGGCCGGATCCGGTCAGCCTGCGCGGGGAGGTGAAGGGCACCCCCGACAGGCGGGCGCCGTTCTTCCCCGGGGCCTCCCCGACCAGGGCGATCGGCGCCGCCCAGTGGGCGGTCAGGTAGTCGGCCAGCGCCTGGAGCCGGACGGTGGCCCGGCCCGGGGCGTCACCGGCGGCCAGGGACGCCCGTTCGTCGTAGACGTTGAGGGCACCGGGGCAGCTCACCGCCACCAGTTCGGCGAGCACCCGGCGGATGCGGCCGCCCGGCCCGGCCCCCGCACGGCTCCGGTGGACGGCGGCCGAACCGGAGTGCGTCGTCACGGGAGAGGGCATAGGTTTGGGCTGGTCCGGGACCCTGCCCCCCGACCCTAGGTGCAGATCGGCAGAGCGATCAATGGACACTGAACGCATCATCGAGTTCAGGGTGTTGGCGGTGGAGCTGAACTTCCACCGGGCCGCGGAGCGGCTCTCGATGTCCCAGCCGACGCTCTCCCGTCACATCGAGGAGCTCGAGCACGCCGTCGGGCTCCGCCTGTTCCGCCGGGACCGGCACCACGTGGTGCTGACCGACGCCGGGCAGCGGTTCCTCGAGGGGGTCCGGGACCTCCCCGAACGCCTGGCCGGGGCGATGGCGGAGGCCCGGGACGAGCAACGGGCGTCGGGGGTCCCGGTGGTCCGGTTGGGCTACGGCCGCCTGCGGGGCTTCGAGGTGGCCGAACTGGCCCTGTCCGCCTCCCACCGGCACCTCACGGACATGGAGATCGAGCTGGTGCAGATCGGATCCGACCAGAGCCTCCGAGCCGTCGAGTCCGAGGAGATCGACCTGGCCCTGGCCCGCCCTCCGGTCGACCGACCCCCGCTGCACCACGCCCTCATCGCCCGGGAGCTGCTGGCCGCCATCCTCTACGCCGGTCACCCCCTGGCCACCGCCGACTCCCTCACCATCGACGAGGTCTTCGCCCAACCCTTCATCTCCCTCCCCCCGCCGACCACCAGCTCGACGTCGGAGAGCACCGTCGACAGCTTCAGCCGACAGGACCTCCGACCCCGCACCATCGTCCGCACCGCCGACTCGGTGACCTCGATGTTCCTGCTGGTCGAGTCCGGCTACGGGATCGGCCTCGCACCCCAGGCCGTCTTCCGGGGCACCAGTACCCGGGGCCTGGTCATGGTCCCCCTCGAGCCACCGGTCCCCGGCATCCCCCTGCACCTGGTGTGGCGGGGCGCCGACGAGGACAGCCCCGCCAACCGGGCGGTGCGGGAGCTGATCCTGGCGTCGTCGCGGTCCCTGGGGGCCGGGTACGAGCTGCCCGACCACGCTCCCGGTCCCGTCTCCCTCTGAGGGGCAGGGGGCCCAGGCGCTCCCTGATTCACCGAGTGATCCGACATCCGCATCACAAGTTCCATCACCACCTGCTGTTACTCCTTCGCGCTAGTGCCGATGGCTAGGCAGAACGAGAACGAAGAAGAGGTGTGCATGATGCGAGTCCGCTGGAGTCACGATGTCAGGGTGCGGGATGCCGGAGGCACCCCCGCACGGGCGGGCCGGTCCCGCCGGGTCCTGGCGGTGACGGCGGTCGCCGCCCTCGCCGCCGTGGGCCTGGCCACCGCCGTCCCCGCCGGGGCCACCGGGCCCGACGCGGTGGCCGGGGGAGCCGTCGGCGTGGAGGCGACGGGCCTGGTCGACATCGCCCCCACCCCCACGGTCACCCTGCCGCCCAGCGGGGCCAGCCAGTCGCAGTCGCTCGCCTCGCTGCCGCTCAACCTGCTGGCCACCTCGGCGACGCTCTCCGCCACCACCGCCGCCACCAACGCCGGATCAAGCCGACGAGCAGGTCCGGAGCTCGGCCGGTGCCGAGAACCTCTCGCTGCTGGGGTTGCCGGCCGCCCTGACCGTCACGGCGGTCACCTCGTCGTGCTCGGCCGACGCCGCCGGCGCCACCGGCGCCACCACGGTGGTCGGCCTCGACGTGGGGGGCACCCCGGTCACCATTCCGGCCACCATCCCCGCCAACACGGTGATCGCCCTGCCGGCCCCCCTGACCGCCCTGGTGTCGGTCACCCTCAACCAGCAGGTGCACGCCTACGGCCCGGGCACCTCGTCGCTGACGGTCAACGGCCTGGTCGTCCAGCTGTTGAGCGGCACCGCCGTCACCACCACCCTGACCGTCGCCCACGCGTCGTGCGCCGTCAGCGGACCCGACATCGGCTACCCGCCGACCGCCACCGGGCTGACCCCCACCACCGGGACCACCGTCGGCGGCACCCCCATCACCATCACCGGGTCCAACTTCGGCCCCACCTCGACGGTGACGGTGGGCGGCACCACGGCCACCGGCGTCACCGTGGTCAGCCCCACGGAGATCCAGGCCATCACCCCCGCCCACGCCGCCGGCACCGTGCCGGTGGTGGTGACCAACCCCTCGGGATCGGCCACCACGCCGGTCGGGTTCACCTACGTGGCCGGCACCCTCCCCGGCCACCCGGCCCCGGTGATCACCGGGATCTCCCCCACCAGCGGTGACCCGGGCGGTGGCAACACGGTGATCATCCAGGGGACCGACCTCTGCGACGTCACCGCGGTGTTCTTCGGCACCACGGCGGCCCCGTCGTTCTCGGTGAACGCCTCGTGCACGGTGCTCACCGTCACCGCCCCTCCGGGCAGCGGCACCGTCACCGTCACCGTGGTGACCCTGGGCGGCACCACCACCGCCGGCCAGAGCTACACCTACCTCCCGCCCGGCTACTGGATGGTGGCCGGCGACGGTGGGGTCTTCTCCTTCGGGGGTGCGAGCTTCTTCGGCTCGATGGGCGCCAGCCACCTCAACCAGCCGGTGGTGGCCATGGCCACCACCCCGGACCACGGGGGCTACTGGCTGTTCGCCGCCGACGGGGGCGTGTTCTCCTTCGGTGACGCCCAGTTCTACGGCTCCATGGGCAGCCAGCACCTCAACGCCCCGATCGTGGCCGCCGAGTCGTCGGTGGACGGCAAGGGCTACCGGATGTTCGCCGCCGACGGCGGGGTCTTCGACTTCGGCGACGCCCAGTTCGAGGGATCGCTCCCCGGCATCCACGTGGTGCCCAACCAGCCGATCCACGCCGCCACCTCCTCCCCCTTCGGCCAGGGCTACTGGCTGGTGGCGTCGGACGGCGGGGTGTTCTCCTTCGGGTCCGCCGCCTTCGAGGGCTCGACCGGCGGCCAGCACCTCAACGCCCCCATCACCACCATGTCGGCCACCCCCAGCGGCGACGGCTACTGGCTGTTCGCCTCGGACGGCGGGGTCTTCGGCTTCGGCGACTCGGCCTTCTACGGGTCGATGGGTGGGACCCGGCTGAACGGCCCCATCACGGCCGGCACCGCCACCAGCACCGGAAAGGGCTACTGGCTGTTCGCCACCGACGGGGGCGTGTTCACCTTCGGGGACGCCCCCTTCCTGGGGTCGCTGGGCAACGACCACCTCAACAGCCCGATCTTCGGCGGGGTGGGCTTCTAGCGGACCACGGCCGGCGGGGGGCCTCCGGGTCCCTCCGCCGGCCATTGTTCGTTGTCCGGCGTCCTCGCCCCGGGCGCCGGGTGCCGGCCCCCCCGGTGCCCGGCTGACCGGCGGCTCCCCCGGGATCCCCGGCCGGCCGGTGGCTAGGGTGAGGCTGACCACCGAGGGAAGGGTGCCGCCATGTGGGCGCAGAGGATGGAGTCGCCACCGGGGAGGGGCCGGCCGGAGGTCCGGACCGGCCCCGGGGGCCGGTGGTCCCGGCCATGAGCGAGTTCCCCCCCATCGCCGAGTACGCCTTCCTGTCCGACTGCGAGAACAGCTGCCTGATCGCCCCGGACGGCTCCGTCGAGTGGCTCTGCCTGCCCCGCCCCGACTCCCCCAGCGTGTTCGGCGCCCTCCTCGACCGCTCGGCCGGCTCCTTCCGGTTCGGCCCGGCCAACACCCTGGTCCCCCACCAGCGGCGCTACGTCCCCGGCACCATGGCCATCGAGACGACGTGGCACACCCCGTCCGGCTGGCTGATCATCCACGACCTCCTGGTCATCCGGAAGGTGGACGGGGAGACCCGCCGTCCCGGGTACCGCCGGGCGCCCACCGACTCGGCGGCCTCCGGGGTCCTCCTCCGGACCGCCCGGTGCATCTCCGGCAAGGTCGAGATCGACACGTCGTGCGTGCCCCTCTTCGACTACGGCGCCTCCACCGGACAGTGGAGCTACGACGGCGACGGCTACGGGTCGGCCACCGTGCGCGACCCGGGCGGCCACCACTCGCTGGCGGTGGTGAGCAGCCTCCGCCTCGGCGTGGTGGGGGCGCGGTGCTACGGGCGCACCACGCTGGCGGAGGGGGAGGAGGCCTTCATCGCCCTGTCGTGGGGCGGCGCCCCGCCGACCAGCCAGGAGGACGCCGCCGCCGACCTCGACTCCACGGTGGCCTTCTGGCGTGACTGGCTGGCCAACGGCACCTTCCCCGACCACCCGTGGCGCCCGTACGTGGAGCGGAGCGCCCTGACCCTGAAGGGGTTGAGCTACGCCCCGACCGGGGCCATCCTGGCGGCGTCGACCACCTCGCTCCCGGAGACGCCGGGCGGCGCCCGCAACTGGGACTACCGCTACACGTGGATCCGGGACACCGGGTTCATGCTGCGCTCCCTCTACCGCCTGGGGTTCGACTGGGAGGCCCTGGAGTACTTCGCCTTCGTGCTGGAGAGCGTCAGCCAGGGACGGTCCGACCAGCCGTTCGATCTCCAGATCATGTACGGCATCGGCGGCGAGCGGGACCTCACCGAGTCGACCCTCGACCACCTCAGCGGCTACGACGGCGCCCGCCCGGTCCGGGTGGGCAACGGCGCCTGGGACCAGCACCAGAACGACGTGTGGGGCATGCTCCTCGACGGCGTCGACCAGCACTTCCGGCGGGGAGCCGCCGCCCAGATCGTCCGGCCGGTGTGGGAGGGCCTGGCCGGGCTGGTGGAGGACGCCGTGGCCCACAGCGGCGACGCCGACCAGGGCATCTGGGAGATCCGCGGCGAGCCGCAGCACTTCACCGCCTCGGCCGTCCTGTGCTGGGTGGCGGCGGACCGGGGGGCCGACCTGGCCAAGCGGCGGGACGATCCCGAGCGCGCCGCCCGCTGGCGGGCCGCCGCCGACGAGCTGAAGGCGGACATCCTGACCAGGGGCGTCGGCCCCGCCGGCACCTTCCGGCAGGCCTACGAGAACGAGGAGCTCGACGCCTCGCTGCTGCTCATCCCCCTGATGGGGTTCCTCCCCCCCGACGACGAGCGGGTGAAGGCCACCGTGCTGGCCATCGCCGACGACCTCACCGAGGACGGGCTGGTGCTCCGCTACAAGGTGGACAGCACCGACACCGGCTTCGAGGGCAAGGAGGGCACCTTCACCATCTGCTCGTGGTGGCTGGTGTCGGCGCTGGCCATGATCGGCGAGATCGAGCGGGCCCGGGCGCTGTGCAAAAAGCTGCTCTCCTTCGCCGGCCCGCTGCACCTCTACGCCGAGGAGATCGACGCCACCACCGGGGAGCACCTCGGGAACTTCCCCCAGGCCTTCACCCATCTGGCCCTCATCGACGCCGTCTCCCAGCTGATCGAGGCGGAGCGGACCCCCGACGGGGCCTGAGGGCCCGGCGGCCGGCGGCTCAGCCCCCCACGGTGGAGGCCGCCGCCACCTTGTCCAGGGTGCGGGCGTCGGGGGCCAGCAGGTAGCCCTCCTTCACCTCGGCGGCGGTGGCGGCGTCCCACCTGGCCACGAAGGCGGCGTGGGTGGGGTAGAGGGTGGCCAGGTGGGCGGCGGTCAGCGGCACGGTGGTCCCGAGGATGCTGCAGAGGGTGGCGCTGGAGATGGAGTCGGCGTTGCTGGGCTGGGTCCCGATGGAGGTGGTGCCCGGCTGGCCGATGCCCGACAGGGTGGCCACCGGCGCCTCCACCTGGGGGGTCCGGATCCCGCCGAGGGCGTTGCCGTTGCTGTCGGTCTCGAAGGACGTCCGGGTGGCCGGGTCGACCTCGAGGCGGGGCGACTGGGGGGGCGGGGTGCCGGTGACCAGCCAGTGGTTGACCGCCGCCACCGCCGCCCGCAGCTCGTAGGTGTGGGACCCGGCGTTGACCGGCGCCCCGCAGTCGACGATGCCGGGGATCGGATCGCTGGGCGGGTCGAGCATCGACTCGAAGGCGGAGGTGTCGGCCGCCCCGCTCCCGGTGTCCCCCCGGGCGTAGAGCAGTCCGTAGGTGTCGTCGTGGGCGGTGCCGGCCGTCTCCCACTCCCGGATCTCCGGGGTGGCCGGCTGCCGGGCCACCAGGTAGCCGAGGGCCAGCAGGTCGGTCTCCGTCTCGAAGAGGAAGACCGGGACGTGCAGGTCGGTCCGGATGTAGGTCGGCGTCGGGGTGGTGACCGTCGCCTGGGGGGACTGGGAGAGGTCGGCGCCGTCTCCCCCCCGGCTGTAGACGAAGTAGCCGTCGTAGATCCCCGGCGACCGGTTCTGGAGGGCGTCGATGTAGGTGACCAGGCGGAAGGCGGACTGCGACTCCCCCAGGGCCAGGATGTGCCTGGCGTGGAGGCCCCCGAGGAGCTGGGTGCCCGAGGTGCGGAGGGCCTTCCCCGCCTGCTGGAAGATGCTGTAGGAGTAGCTGTCCCCGGGCATCTGCAGGGAGCCGTAGCGGGCCGGGTCCGACGGCTTGAGCCCGTCGTCACCCTCGGCGCCGGCGATCGAGCCGGCCTCGCCGTTGACGCCCCCCGCCTGGGCGTCCACCCCGACGTAGGCCATGCCGGCCCGGATCAGCTCCTGGTGGGCGTTGAGCCAGGCCGCCGGGGCGTCGATGCCGGCCGTCACGTTCAGCCACTCCACCACCACGGTGCCGTCGAACCGCTTGGGGTCGGCCGGCCGGTAGACGACCACCCGGGTCTTGTAGGGGGCGGTGGTGGCGGCCTTGACGCTCCACTTCCCGTCGGTGGTCAGCGGGGAGGTGCCGGTGTACGAGCTGGCCGTGCCGGAGAGGAAGAACTCGGACTCCTGGTAGCCGACCGTCGACGGCGAGAAGAGGGTGGAGCCCAGGAAGGAGATCCCACTGCTGGGCAGGATGGGTCCGTCCACGGTGGGGGACGGCACCGGCACGCCCGAGGGGGCGGCCCCGGCCACCCCACCGGGACCGGCCAGGGTGAGGGTGAGGCTCAGCATGGCCACCGCCACCGCGCAGGCGGTCAGGCGACGACTCGTCGTTGGACGCACGGTGGATCCCCCCATCGTTTGGTTTGGCAGAGTGTGTCAAACATGGCTGAGTGCGTCAACCAACCGCGGCGACCACCGCGAGCGGCGACGGGCACCGTCGGCGACGACCGGCGCCACCGCCGCCGGGGGGCGGTCAGTTCACCAGCACGGTGACGCAGGCGTTGGCCCCCCGGCCGATCACGTGGGCCAGCCCGACCTTCGCCCCGTCCACCTGGCGGTCGCCGGCGGTGCCCCGGAGCTGGCGGACCAGCTCGACCACCTGGCCCAGGGCCGAGGCCCCCAGGGGCTCCCCCTTGGACAGCAGGCCCCCCGACGGGTTGATCGGGCGCGCCCCCCGACCAGGGCGGAGCCGTCGGCCAGGATGGCCGCCTGCCCGCCGGTGGGGCAGAGGCCCAGCTCCGACCAGGCCAGCAGCTCCCGGGCGGCGTCGGTGTCCTGGCACTCCACCAGGTCGACGTCGTCGGGCCCGAGCCCGGCCTGGGCGTAGGCGTCCCGGGCGGCCAGGGTGGTGGGCGGCGTGATGGCGGCGTCGTCGATGCCGCTCAGCGGCGAGTCCTCGCCGAGGACGTTGCCGGGCAGGTGGGAGCGGAGCGAGATCCCGGCCAGGGTCGGCCCGGTCCCCTCCCGGGAGAGCACCACCGCCGCACCGCCCTCGTTGGGCGAGCACAGCATGAAGAGGTTGAGCGGCGGGCTGATCATCCGGGACGCCAGCACCTCCTCGACGGTCACCGCCTTCCGGAACATGGCGTCGGGGTTGGCCACCCCGTGGCGGCGGTTCTTCACCACCACCTGGGCCAGGTGGTCGACGGTCAGCCCCGACTCGTCGAGCAGCCGTCGGGCCCGCAGGGCGAAGAAGGCGGGGGCCGGGTTGAGGCCGCCGGCCTCCTGCCAGGGGGCGAAGAAGGAGGACCGGATGATGCCCTTGGGCATCTTCTCGAGGCCGAACACCAGCACCCGGTCGTGCTGCCCGGAGGCGATGGACGCCGCCCCCAGCTCCAGGGCCGCCCCGCCCGAGGCGCAGCCGGCCTCGACGTCGTAGATGGGGATGCCGGTCCCGGCCAGCGCCCCGAGGACCCGGTGGCCGGCGGCCACGCCGCCGTAGGCGGTGCCGCAGAAGGCGGCCTGGACGTCGTGGACGCCGACACCCGCCTCCGCCAGGGCCGCCCGGACCGCCGCCACGCCCATGGCGGTGCCGGTCACGCCCGTCGAAGCGCCCGAAGGGGTGGAGGCCGACCCCGGTGATCCGGACACCGCTCACGGGTGGAACACCCAGGTGAGGACCGGCTCCCCGTCGGGGCCGGGCACCTCCTCGCCGTCCAGCCACACCCGGGTGCCGGGCGCCAGGTCGTCGCCGGACAGCCGGGACACCACCCGGAGCAGCGGCTCGCCGTCGAGCTCCACGATGCCCAGGCCGTAGGGGACGGTGCCGGTGTAGCCGGGGGGCGCCACGTTGACCCGGGTGTGCAGCCACAGCGTGCCGCTCCGGGGGAGGTCCAGCGGCTCGACGTCGTCGGCCCCGGTGAAGGGGCAGACCGGGGCGAGCGGGAAGTGCCGGAAGCCGCTGGTGGCCGACCGGCCGCCGAGCAGCGTCACGCCGTCGTCGTCCACGCGCAGGACGGAGGAGTCGATCGGGGGCAACGACACGCGTGGACTATGCCACACCGGCATCCGGGCCGGCGACGCCCCGGGGCCGTCGGACCGTCGGTCCCTACCGGTCGGACGGCACCAGCCCGCGGGGGAGCACCAGCGGCAGGTCCCCGTAGTGGGCGATGCCGGGGGCCGCCGCCACCACCGCCGGGATGGCGTTGAGCGGGGGGGCCGCCGTCATGATGTGCCCGAGGACCATGAAGTCGGCGATGGTCTCCGCCTCGAAGTCGGGCGGGGGGAGGAAGCCGACCTTGGCGGTCACCGTGGGCCGGCCGTCGACCTGGATCACCCATCCGTCCTGGTCGATCTGCCAGTCGGGCTCGAGGGTGGCGCCCTTGCGCCACTTGACGTTCAGCTCCACGATGACCCGGTCGCCGACCCGGCCCTTCCAGCTGGCCGCCACCCCGGCCACGCACCCCGCCCCGATGGTCCAGGACCCCAGGTCGAGGTCGGCGGTGGTCTGGGCGTACTCGGCCTCGCAGGTGACGTCGTCGAGCTCGACGCCGAGGGCGTCGGCCACCATGCGCACCGCCTCCCCGAAGACGGCGGTGCCCTCGGCCGTCATGGCCTGGAGCCCGGGATCGTCGATGGGCTTGCCGAAGCCGACCGGGATCTCGGTGGCCGGCGAGTCGTAGAAGGTGGTGTCGGCCGCCTCGTTGACGGTGATCTTGTCGACCCGGTCGCAGATGGTGGCCGACACGATGGCCAGCAGCTCGGCGAAGCCCGGGCTGATGCCGGTGCCGAACACCGTCGAGCCGCCCCGCCGGCACGCCTCGAGGATCCGGTCGCGGCCGGGGCCCTGGTTGTGGCCGGTGATGAAGGCGGCGGTGGCCACCACGTTCACCCCCGCCTCGAGGATGCGCACCAGCTCCCCGACGTCCAGCCACATCGGGTTGTAGACCACGCAGTCCGGCTTCAGGGCGAGCAGGGCGTCGACGTCGTCGGTGGCGGTGACGCCGAGCGGGTCGATGCCGACCAGCTCGCCCACGTCGCGGCCGACCTTCTCCGGCGACCAGGCGTAGCAGCCGACCAGCTCCAGCCCGGGGTTGGCCACGATGGCCTGGACCGAGCTCTTGCCGACATTTCCCGTCGTCCACTGGACGACCCGATACGGCGGGGTGTTGGGCACTCGCTCAGCATATCCCCACGGCCCGGGCTCCCCCGGGGGCGTCCCCGGTCAGCCGGCGTCGGCGTAGAAGCGGCGGAACCAGCGGCGGTACTGCGCCACCGGGCCGTCGAGGGCGGTGAGCATGGGTCGCTCCCGGTAGATCTTGTGCTCCCAGATGGGGACGTCCTGGGTGAACTGGAGGTTGGTGATCCGGTCGTTCAGCTCGGAGATCGACTCGGTGGCGGCGGCGTCGTCCAGCCGTCGCATGGAGAAGAGGAGGTTCACCTCGGTGTGCTCCTCGTCGACCGGGGTCTGGGTGATGTAGGTGAGCATGTCCACCGGGTCCTGGGCGACCTCGACGGCGGCGATCCCCGGCCCGCAGGTGGTGGTGGTGGTCCGCACCTCGATCCCGGCCTCGGCCACCGCCGTGACCTTCAGGCTCTGCTCCACCACCATGGAGGCGCCGGCGAACCGCACCTCGAAGTGCTCCCGCTCGGGGGGCCGCATGTCGTGGACGGTGGCGAAGTGGGCCCGGTCGATGATGTTCTCGGTCAGGTCCTGCACGTGGACCCGCACCGTGTAGGTGCTGCACCGCCACGGCGTCCAGGTCGACTCGTCGTCCCGGTAGCCGATGACCTCGAAGTCCGGCGGTGCCCCGCCGGCGTGGTGCCAGACGAAGATCCGGCCGTTGCGCTCGCACACCGGCCAGGCCCGGGCCGCCGCCCGGGGGACCCGCTCCAGCCCCGGCACCTCCACCAGCCGCCCGGCGCCGTCGAACCGCCAGCCGTGGAAGGGGCAGGCGATGCCGTCGCCGCACACCCGGCCCCCGACCCCGAGGTCGGCGCCCAGGTGCGGGCAGTGGGCGTCGAAGACCCGGGCCGCCCCGTCCTCCCCCCGGAACAGCACCAGGTCCCGTCCCAGGTAGTGCACCGTCCTCGCCTCGCCGGTGGCCAGCCCGTCGGAGGCGCCGATGCCGAACCAGCCGTTGGGGGCGGCGGGGAAGGGGTAGCGCGGGGCGGTCACGCCGGGGCGGCCGGTCCGTGGTGGCGGTGGGCGCCGCCGCCGAACCGGCCGGCGAAGGCGCGCAGCGGCAGGTCGGCGCTGGTCACCATGCCCGGGGCGGCCGCGCACACCGCCCGCATGGCGTTGAGCGCCGGCATCCCGGTGAGGGTCATGCCCAGCGAGGCGAAGTAGTCGGCGTGCATCGCCCCGTGGGCCATGCCGGTGGCCGGGAAGATCATGTGCCGGTTGACGATGGTGGGGTCGCCCTCCACGGTGGTGATGTAGCAGCCCTGGACGTCCCACCGGGGGTCGGTCCGGGGCGTCATCTGCCACTCGAGGTGGACCTCGATGGTGGGCCGGCCGTCGGTCAGCCCCTTGAACTTGGCCAGGCTCCCGCCCACCGACCCCCGGGGGAGCGTCCACCAGCCGAGGTCCACCTCCTCGGTGCAGGCGCCCAGCTCGCACTCGAAGACCACCTCGTCGATCCGCTGGTCGAGGCAGTCGGCCATCAGGTGGATGGAGTCGGCGAACACCGTGCAGCCCGTCTCGAGGAGGGCGGGGACCTCGGGGTCGTCCACCGGCCGCCCGTACCCGACGTTCCTCCAGGTGTCGACCGAGTGGTGGCACGAGACGTCGACCGACTCCAGCACGGTGACCCGGTCGACCCGACCCATGCCGGCGGTGGCCACCACGCTGAGGATCTGGGCCAGGCCGGGGTTCATCCCCGTCCCGTAGAAGGTGGAGCCGCCCCGCTGGCAGGCCGCCTCGACCAGGTCGGTGGGCCGCCGGCCCGAGGGGTGCGGGTGGTTCCGGTCGCGGTGGTGCCCGGTGATCCAGTCGGAGGTGGTCACCACGTTGATGCCGTGCTCGAGCAGGGTGCAGAACAGGTCGACGTCGGGCCACACGCCGTTGAAGTTCACGACGTCGGGCCGCAGCCGGAGCACGTCGTCGACGTCGCCGGTGGCCACGATCCCCAGGGGCTCCCGCCCCACGATCTCCCCGGCGTCGCGTCCGACCTTCTCCGGCGAGTAGCAGTACAGGCCCACCAGCTCGAGGTCGGGATGGTCGACGAGCCGGCCCACCATCTCGGAGCCCACGTTGCCGGTCGCGCACTGCACGACCCGAAGCGGTGTAGCGGCCACGGCCCTCCCTCCCCCCGGCGCCGGCTCCGGCCCCGACCGGCGTCACCGGCAGTGTAGGGGTGGGTTGGACACGTGTCCAGAGACTGATCTGGACAATCATCCACACCCGGGGACGGCGGTCCCGGCCGGGTCAGCGACGGGGAGCCAGGACCTGGAAGGCCAGGGTGGAGACGGCGGCCAGCTTGTGGTCACGGCCCACATCGGTCACCTCCACCTCGAGGACGAAGCCGGTCGGGGTCCGACCCACCACCCGGGCCTCGACGTGGGCGGGCCCCACCGCCACCGGGGACAGGTAGTGGACGGTGAGGTCGGAGGTGGCGGTGCTGTAGCCGTGCTCGGCGTCGCACTGCTGGTAGGCCAGGCGGCCGGCACAGATGTCCACCAGCACGGCGATCAGCCCGCCCTGCAGCGCCCCGCGGACGTTGGCGACCTCCGGCCGGAGGTCCATCTCCATGGCCAGGCGGCCCTCGGGGGCCGGGACGTCGCGGGTGCCCAGCTGCTGGAGCACGTGCTCCCCGCGGGCCGCCACCTCCACCTGGGCGCGGGTCATCTCGTTGGAGTTGGTGGGGGTGGCCATGGAGGGGCGAATCTACCAACGGGGCGGCGGGGGTCGGCCGGCGGAGGTGGCCCCGGGCCCCGGGGCCTCAGAGCCGGTAGAGCTTCCGGGCGTTCTCCCCCATGATCTTGTCGCCGGGCCCCGGCGGAGAGGGTGGCCATCTTCTCCTCGACGGCCTGGAGGGGGTTCGGGTAGAGGCAGGTCGGATGGGGGAAGTCGGTCTCGAACATGATCCGGTCCTCGCCCACCGCCTCCACCAGCGCCGGGAGGTGGTTGCCGTTCCGCTCGAACCAGAAGGTGGCGAACAGGTTGCTCCGGAAGTACTCGGAGGGCGGCTTCTCCATCTCGGCGAGCTCCCGGGGGGCGTTCTCCGCCATCTCGAAGTCGAGGGCCTCGAGGATGAAGGGGATCCACCCGCAGCCGCTCTCCACCGACACGCACTGCAGCGCCGGGTAGCGGTCGAACACCCGGGAGAGGATGAGGTTGGTGACCACCCGGGCGTTGCCGATGAACAGCAGGGTGCCCCCGATGGCCAGCTGGGTGTTGAGGGGGTGCGACTCCCACGGGTACTTCCCGAAGAAGGTCATGGCGGTGGCGCTGGCCCCGATGTGGAAGTGGACCGGCAGCCCCAGGTCGCTGCAGACCTCCCAGAACGGGTCCCAGGCCCGGTTGGCCAGGTCCGGCGACCCCAGGTCCTGGGGGTCGGAGGTCATGTTGACCCCGCGGGCGCCGAGGGCCGCCACCCGGGTGGCCTCCTCGACGCAGGCGTCCACGCTCCAGGCCGGCATCAGCGGCAGCCCGAGGAGCCGGTTGCCGGAGTCGGCCTGGATCTCGGCCTGGGCGTCGTTGTAGATCTCCACGGTCAGCCGGCGGAGCGCCTCGTCGTCCACGAAGCCGAGATCCTGCCCGCCCAGCCCGATGGTGTTGGGGAAGATCACCTGGGCGTCGATGCCGCACTCGTCGAGCACCGCCAGCCGCGCCTCGGGGTCGTGCCCACCGGCGTGGACCTCGTCGGCGGTCCACTCGAAGAGGGCCTTGTAGGAGCTCTCCTTGGCGCCGGCCCGGTCGATGACCCCGCCGGCGCTGTAGCGGCCGATGGGGTGCCCGTCGAACACCCAGGTGAGTTGGCCCTCGACCTCCTCCACCCGGGGGACCCGGTCCCGGTAGCGGTCCGGGGCCCGGCTGGTGAACAGATCGGACTTCTCGCACCAGTGGGAGTCGGCGTCGACGATGAACGAGGTCTCTAACATATAGACGATAGTAAGCTCGACGGGTGACCACCGCCAGCGTTGACGGACTGACCATCGCCTACGAGCTGGTCGGGGAGGGCCGGCCGTGGGTCCTCACCCCCGGCGGGCGCTTCTCCAAGGACTCGCCCGGGGTGCGGGAGCTGGCCGGGGCCCTGGCCGCCCAGGGCAACCGGGTCCTGATCTGGGACCGGCCCAACACCGGCGCCTCCGACGTCTGCTTCACCGGGTCCTCCGAGTCGGCCATGCAGGCCGACACCCTGGCCGGGCTGCTCCGCCACCTCGACCTGGCGCCGGCGGTCATCGCCGGCGGCTCCGGCGGCTCCCGGGTCTCCCTGCTCACCGCCGCCCGCCACCGCGACGTGGCCTCCGCCGTGGCCCTGTGGTGGATCAGCGGCGGGGTGCACGGCCTGCTGTCCCTGGCCACCCACTACTGCAGCGGCTCGCTGGTGGCCGCCTGGCAGGGGGGGATGGAGGCGGTGGTGGCCCTGCCCGAGTGGGCGGAGGTCCTCGAGCGGAACCCGGCCAATCGCGAGCGGTTCCTGGCCCAGGACCCCGCCACCTTCATCGCCACCCTCGAGCAGTGGATGCTGGCCTACTGCCCCTGCGGGGACCAGCTGGTGCCGGGCCTCGACGACGCCGACGGGCGGGCGCTCGACCTCCCCACCCTGGTGTTCCGGAGCGGGGCCAGCGACGTCAACCACACCCGGGCCACCTCCGAGCAGCTGGCCGCCCTCCTGCCCGACGCCGAGCTGGTGGAGCCCCCGTGGGGGGACCAGGAGTGGAACGACCGCCAGGCCGCCTACGCCACCGGGGAGGGGCTCTTCGCCCGGTGGCCCCTGCTGGCCCCGGCCCTGCAGCAGTTCGTCACCCGCCGGCTGGGCTGACCGGCATGGGCGCGGCGGAGCCGATCCACGTGCCGAAGGTGGCCGAGCTGGTGGCCGCCGACCTCCGCCGGCGGATCGTGGCCGGCGACCTCGCCGAGGGGGACGAGCTCCCCCGCGAGTCCGACCTCCTGGCCGAGTTCGACGTCAGCCGTCCCAGCCTGCGCGAGGCCCTGCGGGTCCTGGAGACCGAGGGCCTGGTGCGGATCCGGCGGGGCAACGTCGGCGGGGCGGTGGTCAAGCGTCCCGACACCGCCAGCGCCGCCTACCACCTGAGCCTGACCCTGCGGGCCAACGACGTGACCCACCGGGACCTGGCCGTGGCCCGGGACGCCATCGAGCCCATCTGCGCGGCGCTGGCCGCCGGGCTCCCGGGACGGCAGGCGGTGGCGGCCGAGCTGGGCGGCCTGGTCGACGAGAGCGAGCGGTGCGCCACCACCGCCGAGTTCACCGGGTCGGCGCACGACTTCCACCGTCGGCTCACCGAGCTGTGCGGCAACACCACCATGCGGCTGGTGGCCGGGACCCTCGAGGCGCTGTGGAGCGCCCAGGAGACCCGGGCCCTCGGCCTCGAGCTGGGCGCCGACCGGGCCAGGGCCCGGCGCAGCTCGGTGGCCGCCCACCGGCGCCTGGTGGCGGCCATCGCGGCCGGCGACGCCGACCGGGCGGCCCGGGAGATGCGGACGCACCTCGTGGAGATGCAGCAGGTGCTGATCTCCGAGTTCGGCTCGACGGTGATCGAGGTGACCACCCCGCCGGTGGCCAGTGGGCGGGGGGGCCGCCGGGCCACCCCCTGACCGGGGCCGGGGGGGTGGGGGTGGACGGCTCCCGGGTCAGGGAAGCGCCGACCAGCGGGAGCCGTCGCGGGAGGTGACGGTGACGTCCACCCCACCCACCGCCACCACCCCGGCCGGGTAGGTGGAGACGGCGAAGAGCTCCTCGGAGGTGCCGGAGGCGGCCGGCCGCCATGCGACGCCGTCGGGCGATGTCCCCACCGAGCCGCCACCGCCGACGGCGACCCACCCGGACGGCGTGGCCACCAGTCCCCGCCAGGTCTCGGTGGTGATCGGGGTGACGGCCTGCCAGGTGACGCCGTCCGCCGACCGGAGGATGCGGCCGGAGACGCCGACGGCCACGTACCCGGCGGCGTCGGCGGCCACCGCCCGGAGCGTCGTGTGGAGCCCGCTGGCCACCGGGGACCAGGTCACGCCGTCCGCCGAGTGGAGCACCGTCCCGTCCACCCCGACGGCGTCGAACCCGTCGGGGCCCGAGGTCACCGAGAACAGGGTGGACGTCGTGCCGCTGGGCGTGGCCTGCCAGGTCACCCCTCCGTCGGTGGATGCCAGCACCGTGCCACCGGCGCCGACCACCACGATGCGTCCGTCGAGGAGCGCACTCGACCAGAGCTCGGCGGTGGAGCCGGACGCCCGGGCGGTGAAGCTGGTGCCGGTCGACGACGTCAGGATGGTCCCACCGCCGCCGACCACCACCCAGGTGGCCGGGAAGTGGGCGATGCCGCGGAGCTCCCGTCGTCCGGGAGCGGTGGCGACCGGGCCCCACCGGCCGTCGGGCTCCAGGCCGGCGATGCCGCCGTTGACACCGACCGCCAGCGTCTGGGTGCCGGCGCTGGCCACCGCGTAGAAGGCGTCGCGGGTGGTGTCGGCATCGCTCCAGCTGACCAGGTCCGGCGACACCAGCCGGGTCCCGCCCGCACCCACCGCCAGCCAGGCGGAGGCCGAGGCGGCGGGTCTCCAGAGCTCGACCCCGACGTCACCGACGTCGAGGGGCGTCCAGGCCGTCCCGTCCGGCGAGGTCAGCGCGGTGCCGTCGGAGCCGACGGCGAGGAACGCCCCGCGGGCGTACGTCACCCCCCGCAGCACCTGGGTGGTCCCCGACGTCCGCCGGGTCCAGGTCAGGCCGTCGGAGGACTGGAGCACCGTCCCCCCGGCGCCGGTGGCCACGAAGGTGCCGTCCCCGAAGGTGACGTCCCACAGCCACACCCCGTCCGGCCGCACCGCCTCGGACCACGACGAGCCGTCCTCCGACGAGACGATGCTCCCGTCGTCGGCCACCGCCACGAACCGGCCCGCCCCGTAGGCGACGGCGAAGAGATCGCCGGTCGTGCCCGACGTCCGACGGGTCCACCGGGTGAGGCGGGTGGACGTGAGGATGGTGCCCCCGCTGCCACCGACCACCCAGGTGCCGGCGTGGTAGGCGACCCCCATCAGGGTCCCCGCCGTGCCGGTGGGGTGGAGGGCCGGCCGCCCGGGGCGGTCCGACGGCCACGAGACGACGGCGCCCCCGGTCCCCACGGCCAGCGTGGTGGTGCCGTCGGAGCTGACCCCCCGCAACGTCTGGCGGGTGACGGCGGGCTGCCGCCTCCACCGCACGCCGTCCGACGACGTCACCACCGTGCCGCTGTTGCCCACGGCGGTGAACCCGGCCGGCGAGCCCACCGCGTCCCAGAGCAGGTCGCTGCCCTGCCAGTCGGCGGAGGCGGACCGGATCGGGAGTGGGCCGCCCGACGGGGTCGCCTGCGTCGTGCAGCCCGCCAGGAGGAGGAGCACGGCGGCACCCAGGACCGCCCGGGAGGACCGGGTGACGGCGGGGGCCAGGTTCCACATAGGGGGACATCTTTAGCCGGATCCGCCGCCAACGCGGCGCCGGCCTCCACGCCGGCCCCCGACCGGGGGCGCCACCCTCCGCCACCCCGGGGCGTGGCGGAGGGTGGGCCGGGGCCCGGCCGTGGCGCCGTCTACAGGATGAAGAGCATCTCCTGGTAGGTGGCCAGCGGCCACAGGTCGTCGGCCACCAGGGCCTCGAGGGCGTCGGAGGCGGTGCGCACCGCCTCCATGGCCGGGAGGAGCCCCTTCTGGGCGTGCTCGGCGTGCTTCTCGGTCGACTCCACGTCGTCGTGGTCGATCTCCGAGCGCAGGGAGGCGATGCCGGCCCGCAGGTCGGCGATCAGCCCGGACACCTCGGTCAGGGTCGAGGTGTCGGCCTCCACGCCCACCGCCTTGAGGGCGGCCACGTTGGTGGCCAGCTCGGTCTGGTAGCGGACGGCGGCCGGGAGGATGCTGGTGCTGCCCATCTCGAGGGTCAGGTTGGCCTCCACATCGATGGCCAGGATGTACTGCTCGAGGGCGATCTCGTAGCGGCTGTGCATCTCCCGGTGGTTGAACACCCCGTAGTGGCTGAACAGCTCCATCGACTCCTCGGTGATGAGCTCGGGGAGGGCGTCGAGGGTGGTCCGCAGGTTGGGCAGGCCCCGGTTGGCCGCCTCCTCCTGCCACTCGTCGGTGTAGCCGTTGTCGTTGAAGACCACCGACCCGTGGTTGGTGATGATGTCCTGCAGCACGGTCTGCACGGCGGCGTTGAACTCGGTGCCGCTCTCCACCAGGCTCTCGAGCTCGGTGGCGATGTAGTCGAGGGCCTCGGCCAGGATGGTGTTGATGGTGACCATCGGCCCGGCGATGGACTGGAGCGAGCCGGGGGCCCGGAACTCGAAGCGGTTGCCGGTGAAGGCGAACGGGCTGGTCCGGTTCCGGTCACCCGGGTCGGTGGGGAGGATCGGCAGGGTGTCGACGCCGATCTCGATGAGGCCCTTCTCCTTCGAGGAGGTGGCCCCGCCCTTGGCGATCTGGTCGAAGACGTCGGCCAGCTGGTCACCCAGGAAGATGGAGATGATGGCGGGCGGGGCCTCGTTGGCACCCAGCCGGTGGTCGTTGGTGGCCGAGGCCACCGACGCCCGGAGCAGGCCGCCGAACTTGTGGACCGAGCGGATGACGGCGGCGCAGAACACCAGGAACTGGGCGTTCTCGTGGGGGGTGTCGCCGGGGAGCAGGAGGTTGCCCTCGGTGGAGTTGCCCAGCGAGAAGTTGACGTGCTTCCCCGAGCCGTTGATCCCGTCGAACGGCTTCTCGTGGAACAGGCACTCCATGCCGTGCTTCTGGGCCACCTTCTTCAGGGTGGTCATCAGCAGCTGCTGGTGGTCGGCGGCCACGTTGGAGCGCTCGAACATCGGGGCCAGCTCGAACTGGCCGGGGGCCACCTCGTTGTGGCGGGTCTTGGCGGGGATGCCGAGCTTGAAGAGCTCGCGCTCGCAGTCCATCATGTAGCCGAGCACCCGCTCGGGGATGGCGCCGAAGTAGTGGTCGTCGAACTCCTGGCCCTTGGGGGGCTTGGCCCCGAAGAGGGTCCGTCCGGAGTTCAGCAGGTCGGGCCGGGACAGGAAGAAGCTGCGGTCGATCAGGAAGTACTCCTGCTCGGCGCCGGCGAACGACACCACGGCGTCGGGCTTGTCGTGGCCGAAGAGGTGGAGCACCCGCTCGGCCTGCTTGGCCATGGCCTGCTGCGACCGGAGCAGCGGGGTCTTGTTGTCCAGCGCCTCCCCGGTCATGGAGATGAAGACGGTGGGGATGCACAGGGTGTTGCCGTTGGCGCCCTCCAGGATGTAGGCGGGGCTGGTGGCGTCCCACCCGGTGTAGCCCCGGGCCTCGAAGGTGGCGCGGAGGCCGCCGTTGGGGAAGCTGGAGGCGTCGGGCTCGCCCTGGGTCAGGGTCTTGCCCTGGAACTCGGCGATGGCCGAGCCGTCCCCCTCCGGCTCGAAGAAGCTGTCGTGCTTCTCGGCGGTGAGGTGGGTCAGCGGGTAGAAGACGTGGGCGTAGTGGGTGGCCCCCTTCTCCATGGCCCAGTCCTTCATGGCGGAGGCCACCACGTCGGCCACGGTGGGGTCGAGCGGCTTGGAGTGCTCGATGGTGGCGATCAGCGACTTGTAGACCGGCTTGGGCAGGCGCTTCTGCATCACCGTCTTGCTGAAGACGTTCGACCCGAAGATCTCGCCCGGCACCTCGTCCGGGGCGAAGAACGTGGCGGGGGCCTGGTAGTTCTTGACGGCGTCGATGGCGTCGAGACGCGCCTTGCTTCCACTCATGGTGACTCCTCCGGGGGGCTCATTGGTGAGGTCAGCAGGGCAGCGCACGACTGGTGATCCGACTCTGGCTGAACCTCCCGAAAGCTACGCGGGCTTCGTGACGGGCATGTTTCCGGGCTGTGAACGCCGGGTGAGTTGTACCTGGGTGCCCGGAGGTCCGGAGGTCGGCGGTCGGCGGTCGCTCAGCCGGCCAGCGCCGGCTCGACCTTCTCCACCACCGTCTCGAGGTAGCGCCAGGCGATCTCGGGCGGGATCCCGCCGATCAGCGGGTGGAGCAGCAGGATCCCCTCGGTGCGGGCCAGCTCGACGGCCTCGTCCACCCCCAGGATCCGGTGGCTGCGGTTCTCGGCCCGGAGCTCCTCGACGGAGCCGGCGAAGGAGATCCCGCTGATCCCCTCCTTGCCCCCCGAGTTCCAGTCGGCGTACATGGCCACCTCGTGCATCAGGTAGGGGCCCAGCTCCTCCCAGGCGCGGTCGACGTCCTCGGCCACGAACACCACCGACGGGGTCTCGCGGGGAGGGAGCATGCACGAGCCGGGCTCCCGCCCGTGGGCGCGGCACTCCTCCTCGTAGGCCACCCGGAGCTCCGGGTCGCCGCTCTCGCTGATGAAGTCGAGACCGAACCGGGCGGCCCGCCGGGCCGCCGGCACGCTGCCCCCGCCCCAGGCCACCGAGGGCCCGCCGGGGGTCACCGGCGCCGGGGTGACCTGGACGGTCCGCCCCTGGTACTCGAACGGCTGGCCGGTCTTGGCCTGGAGGAGGACCCCCAGGTGCTCCTCGGCGATGGCCCCCCGACGGTGGAAGTCCACCCCGTGCATCCCGTACTCCTCCGGGCGGTAGCCGATGCCGCCCACGTAGCTGACCCGGCCGTTGCTGAGGATGTCGAGGACGCACATCTCCTCGGCCAGGCGCACCGGGCTGTAGAGGGGCACGGTGATGATGGCCGTCATGATGGCCATCTGGGAGGTCCGGGCGGCCAGGGCCGCCGCCAGGAGCATCGGCGAGGGGAGGTAGCCGTCGCTCGAGCCGTGGTGCTCGCAGACGATGGCGGCGACCCCGCCCCGGGTCTCCGACCACGCCGCCATGTCCAGGGCGGCCCGGTACAGGTCGGTGGCGGCGGCCCCGGTGGTCGGGGCGCGCATGTCGAAGCGCAGGGTGAACACGGATACCCCCAAGGTGATCGGTCGACGGTCGGGGTCAGGCTAGACCGGCCGCTCAGCCGGCGTTCCCGTCGAGGGCCTGTTGCAGCTTCTGGACCTGGGTGCGGTCGGCCGGCGGCAGGAGCCGCTGTTCCGAGGGGCAGAGCCTCACCAGCGCCACCCCCTCGATGGTGTTGAAGGTGGTCACGCCCATGGGGAGGTGGGTCTTCGACTCGATGCTCTGGGCCCCGGCGGCCAACGAGGTCAGGGCGCTGTCGATCCCCCTGCCCTGGCCCAGAAAGGCGCAGAAGGCCGCCCCGTCGGTGAGGAGCGCCTTGTCGGCCGTGGTGCCGGACTCGGCGTAGGTCTGGAGGGACGGGTCGGCCTCCACCACGTCCTCGAGGTAGGTGCTCTGCTGGGTCAACGACACCTTGGGGACCACCAGCTGCCCCACCTTGGTCCCGTTGCTGGTCGGGGTCCCCCCGCCGGCGCCCGGGGACCCGCAGGACGCGACCGCCGATGCCACCGACAGGAGGCAGAGGGCGATGAGGGCGACCCGGGATCGGGGGCGGGCGGTCGTCAGCGGGCGGAGGTGGGGGACGGTCCTCAGTCGTTCTCGACCTGGTAGTCCCATTTGGCCACGATGTGGTCGCCGTCGGGTGCCCAGCGCATCAGGCCCTCGCCCACCGGCATGACCGCCCGGATCTGGAAGGTGAGGGACCGCCCGGCGGACAGCGTGGCGGGGGGCGGCGGCTCCCCCGGCACCAGGTACGGCTTGTACACCGCCCCGGTGTGGTCGATGGAGTCGAAGTCGGCCACCCCGATCGGCACGGTGCCGGTCACCTTGGAGAGGTGGATGGTCCAGGTGCAGGTGGTGAAGGCGGTCTGGTACGGCAACCCCTCGCCGGGCACCACCGGCCCGGTGACCACCGCCAGCGCCGTGAAGGTCGGCGTCCGCACGGCGATGGCGTCCCCCTCGATGGTCAGGGCGGGGTGGGCCACGGTGCCGGTCAGCGTCCGGTCGAGGGGGTTGTGGTAGGTCGGCACCGTGCCCAGGCGGGTGCCGGACCGGGCGACGAGGCCGTAGATGCCGACCCCGAGGCCGAGCACCAGGACCACCAGGGCGGCGATCAGCAGGCGGCGGTGCGCGACGGGGGGACCGGGCCGCCCGGCCCGGTCCCCCGTCGTCGACAGCGATGGCGAGGCGACGGCCATCAGTGGCCGGTACCCCCCGGGGTCCGGCGCCGGCTGGCCACGAAGTACCAGCCCAGCAGGGCCAGTCCGGCCAGCGCCGGGAGGGCGAAGGCCCACGGCGTCTCCGGGAGGGCGTTGGGCGGCTGGATCATCTGGAACCCGTTGCCGCTCGGCGAGCTGAACACCTGGGAGTCGAAGGTGTCGAGGCCGGTCTGGGCGGCGTAGCCGATGTGGCCCTGCCCGTCGAGGCCCCCGCAGACCGTCCCGGCCGGGAGGGTGATGTCCTTGGACGTCCCGGCACAGCTGGACACGTCGAACAGGTCCTCCATGGTCCGGAGCCAGCTGTAGTGGTTGAAGTACTCGGCGTCCTTGGTGCCCGGCGTGATGTAGGGGCTGATCAGCACGCTGCCGGTGTCACCGCCGCCGGGCGTGGCGTCGGTGGCGTCGTACAGCGGGTCCGCCGTCTGGCCGGCGGTCAGGTAGCCGGGGGCGCCCTCGGCGGAGAGGGTCACGCCGGACACCGTCCCGGTCGGCGACACCGGCGAGCCGGAGGCGTTGACCAGCTGGAACGACCCGCTGACGGTGGCCCCGCCGCTCGAGGTCGGGTAGAGGGGCCCGTTGTCGGTGACCGCCCCGACGAACGAGTTGGCCGGGATGTTGGTCCCGGTGACGCCCCGGCCGGTGTCGTCCCCCACGATGGAGTTGTCGGTGATCACGTTGGAGGCCGAGCTTCCGGTGGCGGCGGCGTCGGTGCGGGCGGCGGGCGTGCTGCCCGACCCGCCCCGGACGATGCCGGCCACGCAGTTGGCCGGTACCCCCGGCGAGGTGCAGACCGGTGGCCGGTCGATGAACGAGTTGTTCCCCGGCCCGGGGTCGAGCTGGTTGCCCGACCCGTCGGTGCTGAGGGTGGAGTTGGGGCCGAAGGGCTCGTCGTGGACGGTGGTGCCGTCGATGGTCTCCCCGGCGGCGTCGGCGGCGATGCCGTAGGCGCCGTAGATGGAGTCCGCCCCGGGGGCGGTGGTCCCCGCCGACCCGAAGGTCGGGGCGTCGGCCGGCGGGCTGCTCTGCGGGGAGGTGGTGCCCTGGCCGTCAGGTCCGGAGGTGAGGACGTTGTTGAAGCTGTTCCCCGAGTAGGTGAAGGACGGCTCACCCTCGTCGAAGGTGATGTCGATCAGCCCGTGGGCGTAGGCCGTCGAGTCCTCGATCAGCGGGACGTAGTAGGCGAGGAACAGGTCGGAGGCGTACAGGCCGCCGGTGTAGTTCCGTGGGGCGGTGGCCTCCGGGTCGAACGACGGCAGGCCCGTCGGGTGGTAGATCGGGTCGCTGAGGTTCACCGTGCCGTCCGGGTTGGTGCCGAAGGCGCCCGACAGGTTGTTGCCCTTGCAGGTGGTGTCGTGGGCGTCGCTGCAGTTGTCGGGGGTGATCCAGCTGAAGGCGGGGACCGTGTTGTTCTGCAGGTCCTGGACCAGCCCGTGGGTCGGGCTGTCGAGGTTGGCGATGTGGTTGGCGTCACAGTTGGTGCCGGTGGCCGGCTCGGTGAGGGCCGGCCCTCCGACCCCGGTCAGCGACTCGAACCACGGGAACGGGAAGTGCTTGGCCACGTAGGCGTCCGAGTACTCCGGGTTGTTGGTGGTCCCGGTGCCGGCCTCGAGGGAGGCCGAGGTGTAGGACGAGGTGTCCTGCTTGCCGTCGGGACCGGTCGGGTAGCCGGCGGCCCCGCTGAGGGCGGTGGGGTTGGTCACCGGGTTGGCGGTGGTGGAGCCGGGGGCACCGCAGGGGGCGTCCTCGCGGCCGGGGACGCTGTCGTTCACGAAGGTGGTGGAACCGATGGGCTGGGCACCGCCGAGGTCCTGGGCATAGCCCTTCCAGCTCACGCCGGCCAGGTTGAACTGGTCGAAGAGCGTGGGGGTGTCGGTGGGGTAGGTGCAGCCGTTGGTGTTGGTCGCCGTGGTGCCGAGGGGGGCGTTGGCGCCCTGGCCCGAGAGGACCTGGCCGTAGTTCCAGTTGGGGGAGTCGGCCCCCACCGAGCCGGTGGTGACGATGGTGGAGTCGGAGCCGAACTGGGTGTTGTAGTTGCTGCAGTCCTCCTGGGAGTCCTCCTCCGGGGCCTGCCCGGAGGCCAGGGCGATGTAGTTGTCCATGCTGGAGTGGCCGGTCCCGTAGTAGTTGGTCAGCTCCACGCCCTCCGACGGCAGCGTCTGCCACAGGTAGGAGTTGCTGTTGAGGCCGGTGAAGGTCTCGTCGAACGACTTGTTCTCGAGGATGATCAGCCACACGTGCTGGATCGAACCCGGCGCCAGCCCGGTGCTGTCGGCGCTGGCCGTCCCACCGCTGAGCACCGGCCCGACGGCGCAGGCGGCCACCAGTCCGATGGCCCCGGCAATCCGGAACAGCAGCGACGCCTTGCGTCGACGACCACCCGCGTGCGCTTGCATCAACAGTCCTCCTGGAATCGGCCCCAGTGCGGTTGTACCGGTCCACCCCGACGGATGTCCACGGCGATTCGCAGAAGTTAAGGCCTCTGACCAGGACTTTTCCCGCCGTCACCCAATGATTACCCTGTGGTCACGGCGAGTTGACCAAGGCGCCACACAACCGTTACCCGGGATGACCGCCCCGGGTGTCCGGCCGACCCTGTCCAGTCACCGCGGCGGGTGGCGCTTCGCCCGGCGACGCGAGGTCCCTCCTGTTGGAGGGCGCGCCCGGGCGGTCGGGCGAGGGAGGCGGTCGCCGCCGGAGGCCGGGGTGGGCCGACCCGGGGTGGGCCGACCCGGGGTGGTGCCGGCGGATGTGGTGCCGGCCGGAGTTCAGTCCCGCCCGGCGCGGCGGGCCCGCCGGCGGCGGTGGCGCCGCAGCACGCCGAGGCCCAGCCACACCAACGCCCCGAAGACCGCCGACACGATGATGAGCAGCCACACCGGCCAGCTGAAGCTCCAGGTGAGGAACTTCACCCGGATCTGCTCGGTGTTCTGGATCATGAACACCACCAGGACGGCCGCGCCGACCAGCGTGGCGATCGCCCCTCCGCTCATCCCGCGGGCCCGGCCGCCCCCGCTGTCGTTCTCGGCCATCGTCGGCCTCCCTCCCCGTCGGGCATCTGGTGGTGCGGGCAACCCGTCGGGGTCGCCGGGACGATCGTGCCACACCCGGTCAGCCGGGGGGAGCATGGCGGCCGGGGTCAGACCCCCCGCCGGCGACCCCGGGCGAACAGCCCGGCCGAGTCGGCCAGGTCGGCCTGCCAGCCGTGCTGGGTGGCCAGCAGCTCGTCGGCCCAGACCATCCGGAGGACGACCTGCAGGCGGTCGCCGCGGCGGGCGGCCCGGGCGTCGTCGAACGCCGCCCGCAGGACGTCGTCGAGCGTCCCGTCCAGGACCGGTGGGGGGTCGAGGGGCGGTCCGTGGCCGGCCAGGTCGGCGGCGAACCGCTCGTACCACCGGACGTTGTCGGCGTAGGCGTCCCGCAGCACGGCTCCGGCCACCGCCACCGACTCGAGCTCCGGCCGCTCGGCGTCCACCGGCACCCTCGGCAGCTGGGCCAGGGTGTACGCCGCCAGCCGGATCCGGTTGGACCCGGTGGCCAGGTGGGCCAGGGTCTCCACCGGGACCGTCTTGGCCCCCCGCTCGACCAGGAACTGCCGGAAGGCGTCGTCGAGACGGAGGTAGGCGCGGTGGGACTCCCGCTGGGCCGCCTCGGTGTCCACCGGGTGGGTCGAGATGGTCAGCCGCTGCACGGCGGCGGCCAGGTAGTCGGAGCTGGTGGTGAAGGCGTCGGCCAGGGCCCGGCCCAGCGCCGCCGTCGCCCCCCGGGGCCAGAACAGCAGCCCGACCACCACGCTCACCGCGCAGCCCAGGGCGATGTCCTCGATCCGGGTCAGCCCCACCTTCCACCCCTCGGGGTCGATGATGTTGAACAGCACCACCACCATGACGGTGAAGCCGGCCTGGCCGGCGGTGAAGGAGATCATGGACGGGGCGGCCCCGGCCACCAGGACGGCGACGGGGAGGATGAACCACAAGAGCGTGGTGTGGCCGCCGACCCCGATCATGATCAGGGCGCCGATGACGAACCCGAGGGTGGTGCCGGCGATGGCCCGGGCGGCGGTGGCCCCGGTCCCCAGGGCGTTGGAGCGCAGCACCGACAGGGCGCCCAGCACCACCCAGAAGCCGTGCTCCACGTCGGTGACCTCCACCACCGCCACCGCGGCGGCCAGGCCGGCCGCCCCCCGGAGGCTGTTCCGGAACCACACCGAGCGGAAGGAGAGGTGGGAGGTCAGCCGGGGCCAGACCAGGCGCGGCTCCGGCGTGGCCGACGGGCCCAGGCGCCGGTCCCCCACCGCCTGGGCCCCGGAGGCCTCCAGCGTGGAGTCGGCCACCATCTCGGCGGTGAGGCCCATGGTCCGGGCCCGGAAGCTGGGATCGAGCCGGGGTCGGTCCCCGCCCCCGTCCGGCGTCCCCTCCGGCTCCGCCTCCGGATCCACCAGCACCGAGAGCTCGCACGCCAGCTCGGCGGCGATCAGGCCGTCGAGGCGCTCCGTCGAGGCGCGCACGGTGTCGACCAGCGTCGGGTCGTCCACCGGGTGTCCGCTGGCGTCGCAGACCAGTGCCGAGCAGTGCCGCAGGGTGGCGGCCACCCCCGCCACCACCTCCCGCACCGGGCCGGGGTCGGGGGTGGCCGCCGGGTCCCCGGTGAGGGCGGCGTTGTCGGCCACCCACTCCACCCGGCCCACCAGCTTGGACAGGGCGACCGCCGTCCCGGTGGCGGCCAACGGCGGGTAGGGGGTGGCCTGGAACTGGGCCCGGAGGCCGGTGACTTCGGCGGTCATGGCCGCCTCGGCGGCCGGGTCGTGACCCCCCTCGGCCCGTACCAGCGCCAGGTCGGCCACGGCGGACAGGGCGGAGGCGATCCGTCGCCGGAGATCGTCGTGCCAGGCGGCCGGCCACACCAGCAGGCAGGTGGGGACGGCGAAGGCGGCGGCGATGGCCCAGCCCAGCAGGCGGGGCCCGATGGCCGAGGTGGGCTGGGCGACCGCCACCGGGAGCACGAAGGTGAGGAGGGCGGCCGTGGTGGCGGCCGCCGCCGCCGGGGAGGCGATGCCGGCGAACAGCAGCACGAACCCGACCACCGCCATCCCCACCACGGCGGCCGCCTCGTGGGTCGAGGCCACCGTGCCGAGGGTGATGAGCACCGCCCCGACGGCCACCAGCACGGCGTAGGCGCGCAGGCGGGCGGGGGCCGGCCGCGGAAGTCGACGAAGAGCATGAGGGCGAACGACCCGAAGGAGGCGAACAGGCCGACCTGCCCGTCGGTGAAGGCCTGGTGCGCCACCGCGAAGGCCAGGGGCATGACCACCGCCGCCCGGACCGAGCGCTTGATGGCGGCCAGGCGCGGGTCCTTCCTCCGGACCCAGTCGACCACCGGGGCCCACGGGCGGCGGGCGCGGCGGGCCGGCCGGGGCGGAGTCCACGGTCACCGTCGGGGCGCCGCGGGTCCCGGGAGCCGGGCCGACCGGCGGGCGTCTGGCATTCCGCCGCCGAACCTACTCCCCCGGTCGACGGCAACCAAGGGTTGGCAGAACCGGGTGTCAGGTGCAAGGGTGCTGCCAGGACGACGACGGGAGGCCGGCGCCATGAACCCCGAACTGTTGGTGGACGCCTTCGAGCGGGTCCGGGACGCCGTGCACCCGGCCGTCAACGGCCTCACCCCCGAGGAGCTGACCTACCGCCTGGACGGCGAGGCCAACTCCATCGCCTGGCTGGTGTGGCACCTCACCCGCATCCAGGACGACCACGTGTCGGCGCTGGCCGGCACCGAGCAGGTCTGGACGGCGGGCGGCTGGGCCGACCGCTTCGACCTCCCCCTCGACGTCGGGGACACCGGCTACGGCCACGACGCCGAGACGGTCGGGCGGGTCCGGGCCGACGCCCGGTCCCTGCTCGACTACTTCGAGGACGTCCACGCCTCGACGGTGGCCTACGTCCGCACCCTCACCGACGAGGACCTGGTCCGGGTGGTCGACCGGCGGTGGGACCCGCCGGTGACCCTCAGCGTCCGACTGGTCAGCGTCCTGGCCGACGACCTCCAGCACGTCGGCCAGGCCGCCTACGTGCGGGGCGTGGTGCAGCGCCTGGGCGACGACTGACCCACCCCGGGCCCCGGTCCCGGTCCCGGTCCCGGGACCCGGGTCAGAGGACCTCGCCCAGGGCCTCCACGGCGATGTCGGACACCGACTCCCGGGCGGCCCGGGGGTTGGCGGTGATCAGGACCCCGGCCAACAGGGCCCCGAGGGCCAACGACCCCGCCGCCCACCAGCTGGCGGTGGCGAAGCCGTGGACGGTGGCGTCGGCCACCGAGCCGGCACCGCCGTGGTGGGTCACCAGGTAGGCGGCGGTGGCGCTGGCGGCCACGGTGTTGAGCAGGGCGGTGCCGATGGAGGCCCCCACCTGCTGGGAGGTGTTGGTGGTGGCGGAGGTGACCCCGACGTCACCCGGCTCGGCGTTGTTGGTGGCGGTGCTGACGCACGGCACGATGGCCAGGCCGAGCCCGAAGCCGAGGAGGAGCTCGGTGGGCAGCACCGAGGAGGCGTAGGAGGCGCCCGGGGTCAGCCGGGTCAGGAGGGCCATGCCGACGGCGGCGATCAGCAGGCCGGGGACGACCAGGGCCCGGGTGGGCACCCGGGCCATCAGCCGGCTGGCCACCTGGGTGGCGGCCAGCCCGTTCATCGCCAGTCAGGGGGAGGAAGGC
Source organism: uncultured Actinomycetota bacterium (assembly GCA_963709665.1). GTDB lineage: Bacteria > Actinomycetota > Acidimicrobiia > Acidimicrobiales > RAAP-2 > DASZIT01. The sequence continues at coordinate 177,558 of CAVPWU010000003.1, forward strand.
CACCCCGGTGACCAACGGCGAGTAGCCGTCCACCGTCTGGAGCAGGTAGGTGAGGAACAGGAAGGTCCCGAACATCCCCAGCGACGAGAGGATGATGGTCAGGAACGACCCGCCCCGGTTGCGGTTGGTCAGCACCCGGAGGGGCAGCAGGGGGTTCTTCGACCGGGCCTGCACCACCACGAAGAGGGCCGAGCAGGATCACCGCCACGCGCCAAGGGGCCGAGGACGTGGGCCGAGTGCCACCCGTCGGTCCCGGCGGTGCCCAGGGCGTAGACCAGGGCCACCAGGCCGCCGCACCCGAGGATCACCCCGGGGATGTCGAGGCGGACGCCGGGGTGGGCCACCTGCGGTGGGGATCACCGACGTGGCCCCCACCACCACCACGGCGGCGATCGGCAGGTTGACGAGCAGGCACCACCGCCAGTCGAGGTACTGGGTGAGCAGGCCGCCCAGGATGAGGCCGAAGGCCGCCCCGCCGATGGCGATGGTGGCGTAGATCCCGAAGGCGCGGCCCCGCTCCCGGGGCTCGGTGAAGGTGGAGGTGAGCAGCGACAGCACCGACGGGGCCAGCAGGGCGGCGAACAGGCCCTGGAGGGCACGGGCGCCGATCAGCATCCCGGTGTTCTGGGCGGCGCCCCCCAGGGCGGAGGCCACCGCGAAGCCGACCACCCCGGCGATCAGCGTCCGCTTGGGGCCGAACATGTCGCTGAGCCGGCCCCCCAGCAGCAGCATGCCGCCGAACCCGAGGGTGTAGGCGGTCACCACCCACTGGCGGTCGACGTTGGCGAAGCCCAGCGAGCGCTGGGCCGAGGGGAGGGCGATGATCATGATGGTGGTGTCGAGCACCACCATCACCTGGGCGCTGGCGATCACCACCAGCACCCACCAGTGGTTCCCGACCCTCCGGGCACCGGCGGCGGGGGCGGGCGGCGGAGTCCAGGCGGGTCACCGGTTCCGGCCTCGGAGGACGCGGGGCGTGGGCACCCGATGGATCCTACCGACCCCCTCCCGGGCCCCGGCCCCGCCCACCGGGCCGTGGGGTACCGTCGATGGCCATGGACGAGCAGCCGCCCCCCACCCCGCCCGCCGACCTCTTCTCGGTGGCCGGGAAGTCGGTCCTGGTGACCGGGGGCACCCGGGGCATCGGCCGGATGATCGCCGCCGGGTTCGTGGCCGCCGGCGCCGACGTGGTCATCACCTCGCGCAAGGCCGAGGCGGTGGAGGCCACCGTCGCCGAGCTGTCCGCCTACGGGAGCTGCCGGGGACTGCCGAGCGACCTCTCCACCGAGGAGGGCGCCCGGGTCCTGGCCGACCGGGTGGGTGCGGACCGGGACCACCTCGACGTGCTGGTCAACAACGCCGGCGCCACCTGGGGGGCGCCCCTGGCCGAGCACGACACCGCCTCGTGGGACCGGGTGCTCAACCTCAATGTCCAGGGCGTCTTCCACACCACCAAGTTCCTGCTGCCGTTGCTCCGGGCCCGGGCCACCGTCGACGAGCCCTCCCGGGTGATCAACATCGGCTCCATCGACGGCATCCACACCCCGGTGCTCGAGTCCTACTCGTACTCGTCGTCCAAGGCCGCCGTCCACCAGCTCACCCGGCACCTGGCCAAGCAGCTGGCGCCGGAGATCACCGTCAACGCCGTGGCCCCGGGGCCCTTCGAATCGAAGATGATGGCCGCCACCCTCGAGGCGTTCGGGGACCAGATCGCCGCCTCGGCGCCGCTCCGGCGCATCGGTCGTCCCGACGACATGGCCGGCATCACCCAGTTCCTCGCCTCGCGGGCCGGGGCCTACCTGACGGGGGCGGTCATCCCGGTGGACGGCGGCATCGCCACCGTCGGCTGACGGTCAGCGCGCCGGGCGGTCGGCGGTCGGTCGATGGACCCGCCCGGAGGCCGGGGGTACCCTGACCCCGGGTCGTGCACCGTCCAGAGTCCGACGCCGGGGGGCGCCACGGACCGCACGCTCCCTCGCTCACCGGGGCCCTCCCCACCCGAGATCGGACCGCCATGCCGTCACCGCAGCTGATCGAACTGGCCAAGCGCCTGATCGCCAACATCGAGCTCGACCGGACCGACCTGGGGGACCACGTGTACCGGGGCGACGGCTCCCAGTTCACCGACCCGGCCCGCTTCGCACGGGAGCGTGAGGTCCTCTTCCGGCGCAGCCCCCAGGTGTTCGGGTGGGCGGGCGAGGTGGCGGAGCCGGGCGACATCCTGGCCCGGGTGATCGCCGGGGTGCCGGTGCTGGTCACCCGGGACGAGGACGGGGAGGTGCGGGCATTCCTCAACGCCTGCACCCACCGGGGCATGAGCCTGTGCGACGGCGCCGACCGGGGCAGACGGCTGACCTGCGGCTACCACGGCTGGACCTACGACCTGGGCGGCCGGCTGGTCGGCCTGCCCCACCGGGAGCGCTTCCCCGGGCTCGACCCGGCGATCATGGGGCTGGCGCCGCTCCCGGTGGAGCTCCAGGCCGGGCTGGTGGTGGTCGGGCTCCGCCCCGACGTCGACGTGTCCGGGTTCCTCGACCCCATCGTGGGCCCCACCGGGTGGATGGGCTACGACACCTACCGGGCCGGCCACCGGGTGGACCTGGTGAAGCAGGCCAACTGGAAGCTGATGGTCGACGTCAACGTCGAGGCGTACCACGTCCCCTCCCTCCACCGCGAGACGCTGCTGCCCTTTCTGGCCGACCACTGCGCCGTCGACCGGTGGGGCCCCCACACCCGGCTGGTCGTCCCCTTCAAGGGGCTGGAGACCCTGGCCGACCGCCCGGAGTCCGAGTGGCCCGACCGCATCGACGCGGTGATGGTGACCACCCTCTTCCCGTCGACGGTGCTGGTCGACCACATGGAGGGCGGCATGATGCTGCAGATCGCCCCCGGCCGCCATCCCGGCGAGACCACCCTGGCCATGATCGAGGCCCGGCCCGGTCCCGTCGACGAGGGGACCCGCGCCCGGTGCGAGGAGACCATGGCCATCAACCTCAGCGTCCTCGACGTCGAGGACTTCCCGGCCGCCGAGGCGTGCCAGCGGGGCTACGAGGCGGGTGCCCGCCCGGTGATCGGCGGGGTGGGCGAGTCGCTGATCGGCCACTGGCACGAGACCTGGGACGCCGCCCTCGAGGCGGCCGGGTAGCCACCGCCACCGTCCGGGCGCACCGTCGGGGTCGCCACTACGCTCCCTTTCCACTGTGACCTCGACCCCGCCGGCCGCCAGTCCACCGTCGCCTCCGGCCCCCCCGCCGGCCGCCGGCCCGCCCTCCCCGCTGGCCCTCCTGCAGAGTCGCAGCTACGTGGTGCTGCTGGTCCTCGGGGCGGTGGTGGGCATCCCGGTGGCGGTGTTCGCCTACTTCTTCCTCGAGCTGGTCGGCCGCCTGAACCACTGGTTCTTCACCTCCCTGCCCAGCGGACTGGGCTTCCACGGGGTCCCACCGTGGTGGCCGCTGCCGGTCCTCGCCCTCTGCGGGCTGCTGGTGGGGCTGTCGCTGCACTACCTGCCCGGCACCGGCGGCCACCTTCCCGCCGAGGGGTTCAAGACCGGCGGGCTGGCCCCTCTCCGGGAGATGCCCGGGGTCTTCGTGGCGGCGCTGGTGACCCTGGGCCTGGGCGCCGTCCTCGGGCCGGAGGCCCCGCTGATCATGATGGGCGGGGGGCTGGCCGTGGCCATCGTCCACCTCATCAAGCGCGATGCCCCCGACATGGCCGTCCTGGTGATCGGGGCGGCGGGCAGCTTCGCCGCCATCTCCACCCTGCTCATCTCGCCGCTGGCCGGGGCCTTCCTGCTGCTCGAGGCGGCGGGGATCGGTGGCGGACTGGTCAGCGTGATGCTGGCCCCCGGCCTGCTGGCCGCCGGCATGGGGGCACTGATCTTCATCGGCCTCGACGGCTGGACCGGCTTCGGGACCTTCGCCCTGGCCGTCCCCAACATCCCGGCCGCCGGCACTCCTCGGGTGGGCGAGTTCGGCTGGGCCATCGTCATCGGTCTGCTGTCGGCGGTGGCCGGGACCGGCATCCGCCGGATCGGGACCTTCGTCCAGCCGCTCTCCGACCGCTACCGGCTGTGGCTGACCCCGCTGCTGGGCCTGGTCATCGGGGGGGCCGCCGTGCTCTTCGCCCAGGTCAGCGGCAAGTCGTCTCAGTTGGTGCTGTTCTCGGGCCAGTCGGCCCTGGCCCCGCTCATCGACCACGCCGCCGCCTACACGGTGGGCACCCTCCTGCTGCTCTTCGTCTGCAAGGGCGTCGCCTACGGACTGTCGCTGAGCAGCTTCCGGGGCGGGCCCACCTTCCCGGGGATGTTCCTCGGCGCCGCAGGCGGCATCGCCCTCTCCCACCTGCCGGGCCTCCCCATGATCGTGGGGGCGGGCATGGGGATCGGGGCGATGTGCACGGTGATGCTGGGTGGCATGCCGCTGACCTCGGTGCTGCTCGCCCTGCTGTTCCTCTCCTCCGACTCCCTCAACCTGGTGTCGCTGGTGATCGTGGCGGTGGTGGTGGCCTACGTGGCGGCGGCCCGGCTCATGCCGTTCCTCAAGCTGGCGCCGGACACCCCGGCGGCGGCCCCGGCAGCGGCCCCCTCGGCGGCCCCGACTCCGTCGCCGGCCGGCCCGGCCTGAGCGGGGACGCCGACCCCGACCCGCCACGGGGCGTCGTCACCGGGGAGCGCCCGTCGGCAGAGGTGGTTCTGCCCGCATCCGAGCGAATTGGGCTGGGCGCCTGAAGTCCGGTCGGCGGAGTGAATTCGCTCGGATGCGGGCACCAACAACCTGGCCCGCAGGCAGCTTCGACCGGCTCGCCCACCGGCGGGCACCCACAACCTGGCCCGCAGGCAGCTTCGACCGGCTCGCCCACCGGCGGGCACCCACAACTCGGCCCGCAGGCAGCTTCGACCGGCTCGCCCACCGGCGGGCACCCACAACTCGGCCCCGCCGGCCGGGCAAGGCACGCCCGCAAGCGCTAGCCCCCGAGCGTCTCCTGGGTGATCCCAGCGTTGCGCAGCATGCGCCGGAGGTCGACCACCTGCTGGGTGTCGATGTCGTCGCCCTTCGGCCGGTCGAACCGCTCGGTCTCGTCGCCGACGGTCACCGTCAGCCGCTCGTTGGGCTGCTCGGTCACCGTGCCGATCTCGGACAGCAGCGAGACGACGTCGTGCCACTCGATGTTGTGGCTGACCGGATGGGCCAGGATCTTCTCGGCGGTGGTCCGGTGATGGCTGGACAGGTGGATGGGGTCCATGGGGCTCCTCTGTGCTTCGGTGCGTCCACCGTACCCGGCGGCCGTCCGCGGAACCGGGGCCGACCCTGTGACAGTGTGTCCGGGTGCCGGAGCCCGTGACCGCCCCCGACCCGTTCTCACCACATCCGCTCGGCCCCCGGGAGCTGAAGAACCGGTTCATCAAGTCGGCCACCTTCGAGGGCCCCCAGCCCGACAACCTGGTCGGCGACCGGCTGATCGAGTTCCACCGCCGGGTGGCCGACGGCGGCGTGGGCCTGTCCACCGTCGCCTACTGCGCGGTGTCGCCCGAGGGCAGCACCGACGGCCGGACCCTGCTTCTGCGACCGGCGGCCGTCCCCGGCCTGGCCCGCCTGGCCGACGTCGTCCACCGGAGCGGCGCCCTGGTGGCGGCCCAGATCGGCCACGCCGGCCCGGTGGCCAACCCGGTGGCCACCGGCCGCCCTGCCCTGGGGCCCACCCGCATCTTCAACCCCCTCGGGATGCGCCGCACCGCCGCCGCCACCCCGGACGACATCGAGCGGATCACCGGGGCGTTCGCCGACGGAGCCACCCTGGTGGCCGACGCCGGCTTCGACGTCGTGGAGGTCCACCTCGGTCACGGCTACCTGTTGAGCTCCTTCCTGTCCCCGGGGCTGAACACCCGGACGGACGGCTGGGGTGGCTCGCTCGAGCACCGGGCCCGGTTCCCACGACAGGTCATGGAGGCGGTCCGTCGGGCGGTGGGCGACCGGGTGGCGGTCACCGCCAAGCTGAACATGGCCGACGGGGTGTCGGGGGGGCTGTGGGTGGAGGAGAGCGTGCAGGTGGCTCGGTGGCTGGCCGCCGACGGGAACGTCGACGCCCTGGAGCTGACCGGGGGCAGCTCCCTGCAGAACCCGATGTACTACTTCCGGGGGGAGGCCCCCGTCGACGAGATGGCCCGCTACATGCCGAAGTTCATCCGCCCCGGGTTCAAGCTGTTCGGCGGACGCTTCCTGCACAGCTACCCCTACGAGGAGGCGTACTTCCTCCCCTACGCCCGCCAGTTCCGCGACGCCCTCGACCTCCCGCTCATCCTCCTCGGGGGCATCAGCGAACTGGCCACCGTCCACCGGGCACTGGCCGAGGGCTTCGAGTTCGTGGCCATGGGACGGGCTCTCCTCCGGGAGCCGGACCTGGTCGAGCGGTGGCGGACCGGGGCGTCGACGACCTCGCTGTGCATCCACTGCAACAAGTGCATGCCCACCATCTACCGGGGCACCCGTTGCGTCCTGGTCCCCCGGGACGAGGACCGCCCCACCGGCACCTCCCCCGACCCGGCGTGATCCGCCAGTCCTACCTCCACCTCCCCGCCGGCTGGGTGAAGGAGCGTTCAAGGGGCTTCGGGCCCTTCGTCACCGCCGAGACCCTCCGCCGTCCCGACGGGACCGAGGTCCGGTGGCAGTCCCGCCGGTACCGCAAGCGACGGGAGCGGGCGGGCGGATCCACCTGGTGGGCACCGCGGGCCATCGGATGGTGGATCGGCGTGCTGTTCGCGGTGGGATCGGCCTGCTTCGCCGTCGGCGCCCTCCCCGCCTACGCCGACGGCGTGGGCACCCGCACCGACAACCTCACCTTCTTCGTGGGCTCGCTCTTCTTCACCACCGCCGCCTTCCTCCTCTACCGGGAGGTGGTGACCACCGATCCCTCCTTCGTGGGGACCCGCCGGGGGCGGTTCGGCCTGGTGGTGGTGCAGGTCGGTCGCATCGACTGGTGGGCGGCCGTCGTCCAGCTGGTGGGCACGCTGTTCTTCAACGTCACCACCGGGCGGGCGTTCTTCGGCACCTTCACCGACCCCACCAGCGCCAACCACGCCATCTGGCGCCCCGACGCCATCGGCTCGATCTGCTTCCTGGTGTCGAGCTGGCTGTCGTGGGCGGAGGTGTGCAACGGCTCGTGGTCGTGGCGGCCCACCGACCTGTCGTGGTGGATCGCCGCCCTCAACCTGACCGGATCCGTGGCCTTCGGTGTCTCGGCGGTGGCCTCCAAGGTGAAGCCGGACGGCGACCTCCGCAGCGTGGGCCTCACCAACCTGGGGACGTTCGTGGGCGCCATCTGCTTCCTGATCGGCGCCGTCCTGCTGCTGCCCGAGCGGACCCTCGGCGACGACAGCCCGGTGCCCGCTCCCACCACCCCCGCCTGACGCACCGCCCGACCCCTTCCGGCCGGCAGCGGACCCGCCCGACCCCTTCCGGCCGGCGGCGGCGGACCCGCCCGGACCGCCGCGGTCATGAGAGAACTCTCATGACCGGCTCATCACCGCCTTAGGGAGCCGGATCAAGCTATCGGGGACCGGTCAGAGGACCGGCTCCGAGGGGTGGTGTGGGACATGGCAGGGACCACGTCAGCGAAGAGATGGCTGATCGCCGCGGTGGTCGTGGTGGGCACCGCGGCCGGGGCGGCGGCGGCGAGCGGCGACCCGGTCCCGCCCGCCGCCAGCGGGGTGACGCCCTCGGCGGCCGAGGCCGCCAAGCTCCATCGTGAGCTCATCGCCCTGGACGGGCGCCAGTCGTCACTCCAGGGCACCCTCCGCTCCGAGGAGGACCGGCCGGCGGCGGCCGGGACCACCGCGCCGGCCGGAGCCACGCCCACCACCACGACGTCGGTGGCGCCGCGAGTCGCCGCCCCGGACACCGGATCCGACCGGCCGGCGGTCCCGGCGGTGCCGACCGGCGCCGCCGACGCCACGACCCCACCGCCGGACCCGGCGCCGACGGTCGCCGACGGGGGGAGCCCGCCGGCCACCACCCCGAGCCCGACGGCGACCGCCGCCACCACCACCACGACGACGACGACCTCGCCTCCACCCACCACCACGACCACCCTCCCGGTGCATGGCGGGGGTGGGGACGACGGCGGGGACGGTGGTGGGGACGACGGCGGATCGGATGACGGCGATGGCTGAGGCCGCCCGCCGCCGGCGCCGAGGTGCACGCCCGTCGGCGACGGTGACCGCCGTCACCATCGGCGTGACCGGCCTGACCCTGGCCTGGGCGTTCCAGACCTCCGAGCACGCCTCGGCGGTGCCGACCGGCGCCGCCCAGGCCTCCAGCCAGGTGGCCGACGAGCGCGCCGCCATCGCCCGGCTCCGCCAGTCGATCGCCTCCACCGAGCAGCAGATCGCCACGGACGGGTCGTCCGCCGCACCCGTCCCCGCACCGGCGGCCCCGGGGGGAACGGCCCCGGCTGCCACCGCCTCCGGCACCGGGGCGACCGGCCCCTCCGGCTCGTCCTCCCGGGCCACCACACCGGGCACCTCCGGAGCCACGACCGCACCCGCCCCGAGCGCCGCGACCACCACCGGCTCGGCCCCGTCAGCGGCCCCGACGGCCCCGGCCGCCGTCGCTCCGGCGCCGGCACCCACCGACACCACGGCGGCCACCACCCCCGCCACCACGGCGGCCACCACCCCGGTGGCGCCCCCGCCGACCAGCACGCCGACCACCCCTCCGACCACCACGGCGACCACCGGTGCCTCCGCCGCCAAGCCCTGACCGCCCCGACGACCCGCGCCTGGCCGTCGGCGGCACCGTCCGCGCCATGGCCTGCGACGTCACCGTGCACGGCCTCGCCGGCGACGTCCACCCGGCCCAGGCGGCCATCCACCGGGCCCTGGAGGTCTTCCGACGCGTCGACGCCACCTGTACCCGGTTCGACCCCGCCAGCCCCCTGATGCGCATGAACGCCCGCCCCGATCGCTGGCACCGGGTACCGGCCCTGCTTTTCGGCGCCGTCACCGAGGCCCACCGGGCCTACGAGCGGACCCACGGGTGGTTCGACCCCCGGGTCCTGCGCGACCTGGTCGACCTCGGCTATGACCGCAGCCTCCCCTTCGCCGGTGGCGGGGTGGTCACCGCCGGCAGCGGCCGCCGGCGGCCGGCACCGACGCCCTGGCGCCCGCGCTTCCGGGGAGGGGACCGGCCCGAGGTCCACCTGGGCGGTCAGCCGATCGACCTGGGGGGCATCGGCAAGGGCCTGGCCGTCCGGTGGGCCGCCGACACACTGCACGGTCACCTCGACGCCTACCTGATCGACGCCGGCGGCGACTGTGCCTCCCGGGGGGCGGGCCCCGGCGGGGACGGCTGGCGGATCGGCGTGGAGGACCCGCGGGACGGCGACGGCCCCCCGCTGGCGGTCGTCGAGGTCCACGACGTGGCGGTGGCCACCTCGTCCACCCGGCTCCGGCGCTGGCGGTCGGGTGGGGCACCGGCCCACCACCTCATCGACCCCTCCACCGGCCGACCCGGGGGCGAGGGACTCCTGGCCGTGACGGTGATCGCCGACGACCCGGCGGAGGCCGAGGTGACCAGCAAGGCCCTCTTCCTGGCCGGGCGGCGGGGCATCACCGCCCGGGCCCGCCGCCGCCGGGTGGCCGCCCTCTGGGTCGACGTCGACGGGCGGTGCGGGGAGACCCCCGACTTCTCGCCCTCGGTCGTCTGGAGGGCGGCATGAGCCCCCGGCCCGACGGTGCCGGGGCCTCGGCCCCCGCCACCCGGGGCGCCTCGGTGGTCGGGACCGGGTCGCTGCTGCTCGCCCTCCTCGTGGTCTCCGGGCTGGTGGGCCGGTTCCTCGGGACCGGGGGCCGGCCGCTGGTCCATGACCGGATGCTCCCGTGGATCCTCACCCGGGGCCTCGGCCTGGCGGCGTACGCGGCGCTGACGGCGCTGGTGCTGACCGGTATCTGGTTGCGGCACCCCTGGCGGACCCGGGTCCCCTCGCCGCACCCCGAGACGCTGTTGCGGGTGCACGTGACCCTGGCCGCCGCCATGGTCACCCTGCTGGCCGGCCACCTGACGGCCACCGCCCTCGACCGCTACGCCGGCGTCGGCTGGATCGGGATCGTGGTCCCGGAGGCCTCGACCTACCGGCCGACGGCGGTGACCCTCGGCACCCTCAGCCTGGTGCTGGTGGTGCTGGTCACCGCCACCGCCGCCCTGGCCGGTTCGCTGGGGCGACGGATCTGGCTCCCCCTGCACTCGGTGGCGGTGCTGGTGTTCTGCTCGACGTTCGCCCACGCCGTGCTGGCGGGGAGCGACACCCACCGGCTCCGGTGGTTCTACGCCGCCACCGGGACCGCGGTGGCGGTGGCCCAGGTCAGCCGGTGGGTGGCGGGGCACGCCACCGCCGACCGGGTGCCGGTGGTCCGGTGATCGGGCTGCCCACCGCCCCCCGGTCCGTCCCCGAGGCGCCGGCCCGACCCGCCGTCGCCGGCCCCGGGGAGGCCGGGTCCCGACTGCTGGCCGGTCCCGCCGAGGGTGCCGAGTCGTTGGCCGGCCAGGTGGACCGGCTGGGAGCGCTGCCCCCGCCGTCCCGCCTGGCCACGCTCCACGAACTGGTGGCCCGGAGCGGGCTGCGGGGTCGGGGCGGCGGCGGCTTCCCGACGACGGCCAAGCTCGAGATGGCCCGGCGGGCGCCCGGCCGGGCGCTGGTGATCGTCAACGCCGCCGAGAGCGAGCCGGCCAGCCGGAAGGACCATGTCCTGGGCACCCGGCGGCCCCACCTCCTCCTCGACGGGGCCGCCACCCTGGCCGCCCTGGTCGGGTCGCCGGAGGTGGTCGTCCACACCCACCGGTCGGGCCGGGGGACCGCCCTGCTGCAGGCCCTCGACCGGGCCCTCGAGGAGCGGCGGGCGGCGGGGGTGGCCGATCCCGCCTGGCGCCTGTCGGCCGGCCCGGACGGCTACGTGTCGGGGGAGGCCAGCGCGGTGGCCTCGTTCGTGGCCGGGGGCGAGGCCCGCCCCCGGTTCTCGGGCAACCGCATGGCGTCGGGTGGGCCGTCCGGGCGGCCCACGGTGGTCTGCAACGCCGAGACGGTGGCCCACCTCGGCTACCTCGCCCACGTGGGAGGGGACGGCCGGTGGGCTCCCGACTCCCCGGACGGCCCCCGGCTGGTCACCCTGACCGGAGCGGTGGCACGGGACGGGGAGGTGGTGGAGGTGGGAGGCGGCGCCACCCTCGGCGACCTCCTGGCCCGGGCGGGCTGGACGACCCCGCCGGCCGCCGTCCTGGTCGGCGGCTACGCCGGCACCTGGGTGGACGGCCCGGCCGCCTGGTGGACCCCCTTCGACCGCCCCGGGCTCGAACGGGTGGGGGGCCGGCCGGGCTGCGGCCTGGTGGCGGTGCTGCCCCACGGGGCCTGCGGGCTCGCCGAGACGGCGCGCCTGGCCCGCTACCTGGCCGGGGAGTCGGCCGGGCAGTGCGGCCCGTGCGTCCTCGGGCTCCCGGCGTTGGCCGGGGGCTGGGAGGACCTGGCGGCCGGCCGGCTCCGGCCCCGGGGCGTGCGCCGCCTGGTGGCCCGGGCGTCGTCGGTAGTGGGGCGCGGGGCCTGTGGTCACCCCGACGGGGTGGCCCACCTGGTGGACTCCGCCCTGCGGGTGTTCGCCGGCGACGTCGACCGGCACCTGGGCGGTGGGCCGTGTGCGGGCGCCGGTCACCCGCCGGTCCTGGCCGTCCCCCCCGGGCGACCCACCCCGGTGACCTGGCGATGAGCGTCGTCCTCCGCATCGACCCCACCCGCTGCCGGGGTCACGCGGTGTGCGCCCTCTTCCACCCCGACGGGATCGAGCTCGACCCGTGGGGCTACGGGACGGTGGTGGAGGCCGGCGTGGACGACCGGCGGAGCGCCCGGCGGGCGGCGCGGGCGGTGGCCGCCTGCCCGAACGGCGCCTTGCTTATGATGGACACGGTCGAGGGGACCGGAGTGGGCGGCCCGGAGGGGACGCCCATCCGCCGTCCGGCCGAGGAGGGGCAGATGGTTGGCGAGGCGGATCAGTTCCCGTGAGGACGCCATGGTGGGCGCTCCCCGGTGCCGCCGTGGTCGGTGCCGTGACCCTGGTGACCCTGGCCCAGGGCTCCCTCTCCACCGCGGGTGGCGCTCCCCGGCAGCGTGCAGCTGGCCGTGCCGACGGTCCCGACCCTCCCGCACGCCCGGACGGTCGGTGCCACCACCGGGCCGGCGGCGACGGGGGTCGTGGTCACACCGTCCCACCCGGTGGTGACCCAGGCCGCCTCGACCTCGGGGGGTGGCACGGCCGCCTCGACCGGGACCGCCTCCACCGCCAGGGCCTCCGCGGGGACGTCCCCGACGGCGGGGGCGCCGGCCACCGGCGCCGTGACCGCGGCCACCCCGTCGACGGCCTCGCCGGGCACCACCCCGACGACGGTCTCCGCCACCCCTCCCACCACGGCGGCCCCGCCGTCCACCACCACCACGACCACCCGACCCGGCGGAGGCAGCGACGACGGGGGCGGGAGCGACGACGGGGGCGGGAGCGACGACGGCCACGAGGGGACCACCGGGACGACGGCGCCGGGTGCCTCCGGCGACGGTTGACGGTGCGTCCGTGACACGTCCGGGGCGACGGCGCCTCGGGCTCGCCACCCGGCTGGCCGCCTTCCTGGCCCTGCTGCTGGCGCTCATCCTGTCGGCCACCGCCTTCGAGACCCAGCGGGCGTTCGCCAGCCGGTCCCTCGACTCGGTCACCCGCGACTCGGTGTCCGAACTGGCCAGCTACCAGCGGGCCCTGGCCGGGACCACCCCGACCCGGGTGGGACCGTCCACCGTCGCCTACCTGCGCAGCCGGGTGCTGCCGCAGGGGGAGGTGGTGATGGTGGCGCTGCCCGACGGCCGGCGCTTCGGCTCCGCCGGTTCCGCCGCGCTGCTGCGCGACCCGGCCGTCCGGACCGTCCTGGCCCGGCCCCCCTCCTCCACCACCTCGACCCGGACCACCCTCGACGGGGTGGACACCCTCTTCCTGGCCGCCCCCATCCGCGACGGCAGCCGGACCCTCGGGACCCTGGTGGTGGCCACCGACCTCACCCGACTGGAGGCCGACCAGCACCGTGTGCTGGTGCTGGTCGGGGCGGAGGCCCTGGTGGCCCTGGTCGGGGCGGTGGCCGGCGCCTACCTGCTGCTGCGACGCCTCCTCCGGACCGTCGGGCGCATCACCACCACGGCCGCCTCCATCGAGGACGGCGACCTCGACCGGCGCCTGGGGGACCAGGGCACCGACGACGAGATGGGTCAGCTGGCCGCCACCTTCGACTCGATGCTCGACCGCCTGCAGGCTGCCATGGTGGTCCAGCGTCGCCTGCTCTCTGACGTCTCCCACCAGCTCCGGACCCCGATGACGGTGGCCCGAGGGCACCTCGAGGTCCTGGCCCGCCAGCCGACCGCCGACCTGACCGAGGTGCGCGAGACGGTGGCGGTGGTCGTCGAGGAGCTCGACCACATGCGGGCCCTGGTCGAGCGCCTGCTGATGCTCGGTCGTGCCCTCGAGCCCGACTTCCTGCAGGTCGAGGCCCTCGATCTCCGCACCTTCCTCTCCGACCTGTTCGACGCCGCCCGGGTCCTGGCCGACCGCCGGTGGACGCTCGCCCCGGTGCCCGACCTGGTGCTGGAGGTCGACGTGGCCAAGGTCCGGGGCGCCCTCCTCAACCTGATCGACAACGCGGTGGGGGCCACCGCCCCCGGCGACGCCGTCACCCTCCGGGCCGAGCGGACGGGCGACGGCTCGGTGGTGCTGGCGGTGGAGGACTCCGGGCCGGGGATCCCTCCCGACCAGGTGGCCGGCGTGCTCGCCCGCTTCGGGCGGCTCGGGAGCGCCGACCGGGAGGGCAGCGGCCTGGGCCTGGCCATCGTCACCGCGGTGGCGGAGGCCCACGGAGGGGCCTTCGAGTTGGGACGGTCGTCACTGGGCGGGTGCCGGGCCGCCATCGTGGTGCCGGCCGGCCGGGTCTCGGTCGGAGTGCCCCTGACGCCCGTGGGGGTCTGAGATGCAGATCCTGGTGGTGGAGGACGACCACGGCATCTCCTCCTTCCTCCAGAAGGGCCTGCGGGCGGAGGGCTACGTCCCGGTGGTGGCCACCGGTGCCGCCGAGGCCCTGGCGGTGTTCGCGGCGTCGGACCCGCCTCCCGCCCTGGTCCTGCTCGACCTGGGCCTGGCCTCCGGCGACGGGGAGGAGGTCCTCCGCCGGCTCCGGCGCGACGGTCACGTCACCCCGGTCATCGTGCTCACCGCCCGGGCGGAGATTCAGGACAAGGTCGGCGCCCTCAACGCCGGGGCCAACGACTACGTGACCAAGCCCTTCGCCTTCGAGGAGCTCCTGGCCCGGATCCGGGCGGCGCTGCGCACCGCCGAGCAGCCGACCGCCTCGGAGATCGTGGTGGGCGACCTCCGGCTCGACCTGCTGAGCAAGGTCGCCTGGCGGGACGGCCGGCGGATCGAGCTGTCCCACCGGGAGTGGGCCCTGCTGGAGCTGTTCATGCGCCACCCGCGCCAGGTGCTGTCCCGCACCCAGATCCTCAGCCACGTGTGGGAGTACAGCTTCGACTCCGGCTCCAACGTGGTCGACGTCTACGTCGGCTACCTGCGGCGGAAGTTGAACCAGCCCGGCCTGTCCCCCCTGGTGGTCACCGTCCGGGGGGCCGGGTACCGCTTCGTCGACGACGCTTCCCCGGTGGCCGCCCCGTCGTAGGTCCCCCGGTCAGCTGCCGGAGACCTCGTAGCGGAGGTGCTTGATGCCGTTGATGAAGTCGGACCGGAGGCGGTCGGGCTCACCGACCGAGCGGATCTGCGGGAGGGTGCGGAACAGCTCCCGGAACATCACGTCGATCTCCCGGCGGGCCAGGTGGGCGCCCAGGCAGAAGTGGGGGCCGGCCGCCCCGAACCCGACGTGGGGGTTGGGCTGGCGGCGGAGGTCGAAGGTGAAGGGGTCGGCGAAGACCTCCTCGTCCCGGTTGGCCGAGTTGTAGAAGAGGAGGAGCTTGTCGCCCTCGTGGAGCTCCTGGCCGGCCAGCACGGTGTCGGTGGTGGCCGTCCGGCGCATCCAGATGACCGGGGAGGCCCACCGCACGATCTCCTCCACGGCGGTGGCGGTCACCCCGTCGACATCGCCCTGCCAGGCGGCCCGCTGGTCGGGGTGGGTGGTGAGGGCGTAGAGGCCGTGGGTGATGGAGTTGCGGGTGGTCTCGTTGCCGGCCGTCAGCAGCAGGATGAAGAAGGAGGCCAGCTCGGCGTGGGTCAGCGCCTCGCCGTCGATGTTGGTGCTGATGAGGGCGGAGGTGAGGTCGTCGGCCGGGTGGTCGACCCGGTCGGCGGCGATGCTCTGCATCAGGTCGGTGAGCTCCTGTCCGGCGCTGAGGAGCTCGAGGATGGGGTCCTTGTCCACGGAGATGAACTCCGGGTCGGCCCCGCCCAGGATGATGTTGGAGCACCGGTACACGGTGGGGTACTCGGACTCCGGCACCCCCATCATGTCGCAGATGATCTTCAACGGCATGGGGGCGGCGACGTCGGCCACGAAGTCGCCCCCGCCGTCGACGCCGATCCGACCCACCACGTCCTCGGCCACCCGCTGGATGGACTCCTCGATGCTGCGGATCCGCCGGGGGTTGAAGGCCGCCGACACGATCCGCCGGAGCCGGGCGTGGCGGGGGTTGTCGGTGGAGATCATGCCGGCGAAGAACTCGACCATCTCCGGGGGGAGGTCGACGACGCTGACCGCCCCCTTGCCCGAGCAGAAGAGGTCGGGGTTGCGGCTGACCTCGGTGACGTCGGCGAACCGGGTGACCGCCCGGTAGCCGGGCCCGGGCGGGGGCGCCAGGGGCGAGGTGTCGGAGAGGTCCGGCTCGTCGAAGAAGGCCAGCGGGCGCTCCCGCCGGAGGGTGGCGAACGCCCCGTCGCGCTCGGCCCACGGCCGCTCCCAGAAGGCGAGGTCCGACAGGTTGATCTCGTCGACGGTCAGGGCTTCCACGGGTGGCATGGGGCCATCTTACGGAGATCCCCTCCCCCGACCCCGACCGCCTCCGCCCTGCCGGGGGTGGCGTCCGACCGGCCGAACGGCGACCATGGTGCGATGAGCGCGCCCCCGGCTCCCGCCGGCACCCCTCCGGTCGAGGTCCTCTTCTTCGAGGGGGTCGACGAGCTCGACGCCGTGGGGCCGTGGGAGGTCCTGACCAGTGCCGGCTTCGCCACCCGGGCCGTCGGCTTTCCCGGTGACGCCCGTCACCTCCGTGGCGCCAACGGGCTGACCGTCACCGTCGACGGCCCCATCGGCCGGGCCCCCGGCCTGCTGCTGGTCCCGGGGGGCGGCTGGGTGGCCGGCGGGCCCACCGGGGTCCGGCCCCTGGTGGAGGCCGGGGAGCTCCCCGCCGTCATCGCCCGGCTCCACGCCACCGGCACGGTGATGGCGTCGGTGTGCACCGGGGCGATGCTGCTGGCCGGGGCCGGGCTCCTCCGGGGCCGGCCGTCGGTCACCAACCGGCTCGCCCTCGACGACCTCCGGGCCACCGGCGCCGACGTCCGGGACGAGGCCCGGGTGGTGGACGACGGTGACGTCCTGACCTGTGGCGGCGTGCTGGCCGGCATCGACCTGGCCCTCCGGATCGTCGAGCGGTACCTGGGGACCCGGGCGGCCGAACGCTCGGCGGTCCGGCTCGAGCACCACCGTCGGGGCCCCCTGGTGGTGACCGGCGGGGAGGACGGCGCTCCACCAGGGGGCGCGGCCCATCTGGGACACTGAGCGGATGTTCGACGATCTCCTCGCCGCCAACCGGACCTACGCCGACACCTTCAACCTGGCCGGGATGCCCCCCCAGGCGGCCCGGCACTTCGGGCTGGTGGCCTGCATGGACACCCGCATCGAGCCACTCACCATGCTGGGCCTGCGGCCGGGTGACGCCAAGATCCTCCGGAACGCCGGCGGCCGGGTCACCCCCGACGTGCTGCGCTCGCTGGTGCTGGCCACCACCTTCCTCGAGGTCACCCACATCGCGGTGATGCAGCACACCGGGTGCGCCATGGCGGCCAACGACGAGGTGACCGTCCGGTCCCGCTTCACCCCCGCCCAGCGGGCCGAGGTGGAGGGGTGGGACTTCCTCACCATGGCCGACCCCGACGCCGTGCTGACCGCCGACGTGGCCACCCTCCGGGCCTGCACCCTGTTCCCGGACGGGACCCGGATCGAGGGGTGGCGCTACGACGTCGCCACCGGCCTCATCGACCGGGTGGTGCCGACCGAGGGGTGAGGCGGGGGCCCTCCACGCCGGGTGGGGGTGGGGATCGGGCCGGGGTCGGGACCCGGAGTCCGGCGCCGCCTACCGGGGGGTGAGGATGCCACCGATGGTCGACCGGATCAGGCCGGCCAGCTCGTCGGAGGGCACGTCGGTGAACGCCTCGCCGGCGATGGCCAGCGACCCCATGATCGCCCCCAGGGCGCACGACAGCCGCACCCGGTCGGCCACCGGCACCGCCGGGTTGGCGAAGAGGGCCCGGAAGGTCTCCTCCATGTCGGTGTGGTTCTCCTCGTGCCGATCCTCGCGGTGGAGCTGCTCGAAGGCGGCCCGGTTCCGCTCGTGGAGGACGAAGAGCCGGCGGTCGGACAGCATCTGCTCGATGAAGGTGTCGAGGACGGCCACCCAGGCGGCCGGGTCGTCCACCCGCTGGTTGAGGTCGTCCAGCGAGGTGCCGAACTGGTCGTGCAGCCGGTAGTGGAGGGCCAGCAGGATGTCCCCCTTGCTGGCGAAGTGGTAGTACACCGCCGCCTTGGAGAAGCCGAGCCGCTCGGCGATCTCCCGCAGGGAGGTCTTGTCGTACCCCTGCTCGGTGAAGAGGTCGAGGGCGATGTCCAGGATCCGCTCCCGGGTGTTCTTCTCCCCCTCGGCATCGCCTGCACCGTCCGCATCGTCGGCACCGGCCACGCCGGCCACGCCGGCCGGCACCGCGGCGGGACCGGCGGACGGGGCGGCGGCGGGTCGGGTGCGGGAACGGGTGGGCACGTCTCCATAGTACTACTTGACGGTCGGCAAGTAAGCACTTACCATGCGGCAAGTAGGTCCTCCCCCTGAACGAAGGTGACCCATGGCCGACTCCCCCATGATCGAGGCCCACGGCCTCACCAAGCGGTACGGCGAGACGGTGGCGCTGGCCGGCATCGACCTGTCGGTGCCCGCCGGCTCCATCCTCGGCGTCCTCGGCCCCAACGGGGCCGGGAAGACCACCGCGGTGCGGATCCTCACCACCCTGGCCCACCCCGACGCCGGCACCGCCCGGGTGGCCGGCTACGACGTGGTCACCGAGGCCGACGACGTCCGCAGCCGGATCGGGGTGGCCGCCCAGGACGCCACCGTCGACGAGGCGCTCACCGGGCGCCAGAACCTGGTGATGATCGGGGAGCTCAGCCGGCTCTCCCGCCGGGCGGCCCAGTCGCGGGCGGCCGACCTCCTCGAGCGGTTCGACCTCACCGACGCCGCCGACCGGGTGGTCAAGGGCTACTCGGGGGGCATGCGCCGGCGCCTCGACCTGTCGGCCAGCGTGGTCACCCGCCCCCCGGTGCTCTTCCTCGACGAGCCCACCACCGGGCTCGATCCCACCAGCCGCAACCGGATGTGGGATGTCATCCGGGACCTGGTGGCCGAGGGGGTCACCCTGCTGCTCACCACCCAGTACCTCGAGGAGGCCGACACCCTGGCCGACCGCATCGTGGTGGTCGACCACGGCCGGATCATCGCCGAGGGCACCGCCGGGGAGCTGAAGACGGCCATCGGCGGGTCCCGCCTGGCCGTCACCCTCACCCGACCCCATCCCGGGGCGGTCGACGCCCTGGCCGAGCTGGTCGACGGGGAGATCACCGCCTCCGACGGCGGGCGCCGGCTGGGCGCCTCGGTGGCCGGCACCTCCGGGCTCACCACCCGGGTGGTGCGGGCCCTCGACCTGGCCGGGGTGGAGGTCGACGACGTGGAGATCCGGCAGCCCTCCCTCGACGACGTCTTCTTCGCCCTCACCGGCCATCCCTCCGAGGAGCCGACCGAACCCGAACTCGAAGGAGCCCTCCCATGACCCTCACCGCCGAGCGCCCGCTCGTCCCCACCGTCACCACCGACCCCGCCCCCGGCCGCCTGCGCGAGCGGTGGCACAACGTGGTGGTGCTGACCCGCCGGAACCTGGTCCACGTGGCCCGGGACCCCATGCAGCTCTCCGACGTCACCATCCAGCCGGTGCTCTTCACGCTGCTGTTCATCTACATCTTCGGGGCCGGCATCCCCATCGGCGGCGGCACCTACGTCGACTTCGCCCTGGCCGGCCTGCTGACCCTCAACCTGACCACCTCGACGGTGGGCACGGCGGTGGGGATCTGCACCGACCTCACCACCGGGGTGATCGACCGGTTCCGCACCCTCCCCATGTGGCGGGCCGCCATCCTCATCGGCCGGTCGTTCTCCGACGTCCTGGCCGCCACCGTCTGCGTGACCATCGTGGCGGTCACCGGCCTGGCCATCGGGTGGCGCCCCACCACCAGCGTGCTCTCGGTCCTCGGCGGCTTCGGCATCGCCCTGCTGTTCAGCTACTCGCTGTCGTGGGCCAGCGCCTGCATGGGGCTGATCTCCAAGGGGGCGGAGTCGGCCCAGTCGTTCGGCTTCATCCTCCTCTTCCCCCTGGCCTTCGTGTCCAACGCCATGGTGCCCACCACCCACATGCCCACCTGGCTGCAGTACGTGGCGGACTGGAACCCGGTCAGCGCCGTGACCTCCGCCTGCCGGACCCTGTTCGGCAACCCCAACCCGTCGTCCCGGGTGGAGGTCTGGCCCATGCAGCACCCGGTGGTGGCCAGCCTGATCTGGTGCGGCGTGCTCCTGGCCGTCTTCGCCCCCCTGGCCGTCCACCTCTTCCGCACCCGGACCACCGAGTAGCCGGGGCGGGGGAGACTGGCCCGGTGCGCGAGGTGGCCATCCGGGACGACGGGATCCGACTGGGGCAGTTCCTGAAGCTGGCCGACCTGGTCGGCGACGGCTCCGAGGCCCGACAGGCCCTCACCGCCGGGGCGGTCACCGTCAACGGGGCGACCGAGGCCCGGCGCGGACGGCAGCTGGTCCGGGGGGACGTGGTCGCCCTGGGTGGTCGGTCGGTCCGGGTGGGCTGAGATCCCGGGTCAGCCGCCGCCGGCCGGTGGGGTGGTCAGGACCTGCGGCCAGGTGGCCAGGTAGGTCCGGGGCGGGGTGAGGGTGGCGGCCAGGGTCAGCGCCATCGAGGTGCCCCCGGCCCACCCGCCGGCGGCGTTGTCGCCGGTGGGGTCGAAGGCCGCACCCATCACCATGGTCCCCACCGTCCCGAAGTTGTCGAGGATCCCCTCCCGGTGCCCCCAGCACCCCGCCCCGCCGGCGCGGGGGCAGTCGAGGTTGCCGCTCCCCCGCCCGTCGTCGTACATCCAGCCGTAGTCGGCGTCGAGGGCGTTCACCGACCCGCCCGACCACTCCTCGTCGTCACCCAGCACCCCGTCGGGGTCGGGCGGGTCGTTGGCGGAGGCCGCCCCCTTGGCGGCGTTGGCGTCGAGGGCGGCGCTCAGCCCCACGAAGGGCGGCAGGCCCCGGTCCACCCGCTCCAGGTCGGTGACCACAAAGAGCTGGACGGGGATGGTCAGCTCGGTGAAGTCGGCCGGGAGGACCATCGGCTTCACCCCCTCGGCGGCCCGGGCGTGGTCCACCGCCGCCAGGACGGCGGCCAGGCAGCCGGCCGAGTCGTCGGTCCCCTGGGAGGCGCAGTCCTGGGTGTAGTCCGGGTCGGGGGGCTCGGTGTGCGGCGGGTCGGCGATCCCGGTCTCGGAGATGCCCGACGGCGGGGTGACCAGGGGGCGGAGGGTGGAGGCCCGGATGGCCGCCGAGGCCTGGTCCCAGGTGTAGGCCAGCGGACCGGTGGGCGCGGTGGAGGTCCCGATCACCAGGGCCATCGAGGTGCCTCCCTTGTCGTCGGACTGGGTGTCGCCGGTGGGGTCGTCGGCCGCCCCCATCACCAGGGTGCCGCCGGACGGGTAGGAGGCCAGCACCACCCGGCGGTCGAACCAGCAGCCGGCGTCGCCGGGGTGGTCGCATCCCGGGGTGCCGCTCTTGGGGCCGTCGTCGTACATCCAGGCGTAGTCGACGTCCAGGGCGTTGACGAAGTCGGAGAAGGCGTCGGACCGGGACCCGGCGATCTGCGGTCCCGCCGGCGGCGGCAGGTCGTCGATGTCCGCCCCCCGTTGGGCCAGGGCGTCGAGGGCGGGGCTGAGGCCGGCCACCGGGGGGAGCTGCCGGTCGGTGCGCTCGGCATCCACCACCACCAGCATCTGCCGGTCGAACGGCATCGAGTCGAAGGAGGAGGGGAGCCGCATCGGGCCCACCCCCTCCCGGGCCCGGGCCCGGTCGATGGCCTCGAGGGCCACCTGCGCACAGCCGGGGGTGTCGTCGAGGCCGGAGATGGCGCACCCGTCCAGGTAGTCGGGCGAGGCGCTGACCGAGGCGGTGGGCTCGGCCCCTCCCGGGGCACCCGACGCACCACAGGCGGCCGCCACCCCCGCCACCAGCGCCAGCAGGACCGCGGTGGCCCGGCGGTGGGCGGATCGCCGGAGGGGGCGGCCCGGCGGGCGGCGTCGGATCACCGGCCCAGGGTAGCCAGGCCCCGACCGGGGTCCCGGTCGCTCCGGGGTCCCGGTCGCTCAGGCGCCGGCCGCCGCCGGCTTGGGCTCCTTGGGGAGCCCCAGCACCCGCTCCCCCACGATGTTCCTCTGGATCTCGGCGGTGCCCCCCCAGATGGTCTCGCTCCGGGAGAAGAAGAAGGAGGCCTGCAGGTCGCTCACCGGGTAGTCGTCCCGGCCCCGCTGGACCCGCTCGTCGGCGTCGGGGTCGAAGCTGCCCGTCAGCACCTGGGCGTCCATGCCCAGGATGTCGAGGGCCAGCTCCATGGTCTGCTGGTGGGTCTCGGTCCAGAACATCTTGTTGCAGGCGCCGAGGGCGGCGGTGTGGTGGGTCCCGTTGAGGGAGTCGGTCAACGACCGGTAGCCGTTGATCTCCATAATCTTGACCTTGCTCCAGGCGGTGGCCAGGCGCTGGCGGATGAGCGGGTCCTCGACCCGGCCGTTGGCCCGGGCGGTGGCGATGATCTGGTCGAGCTCCCGGAGGAACCGCCGGTGGCCGGTGGTGGCCGACGAGCCCCGCTCGAACCCCAGGGTGGTCATGGCCACCTTCCACCCGTTGTGCTCGCCCCCCACTACGTTGGCCCGCGGGCACCGCACGTTGGTGAAGAAGACCTCGTTGAAGTCGGCGCTGCCGTCCACCTGCTCGATGGGCCGCACCTCCACCCCCGGCTGCTTCATCGGCACCAGCAGGTAGGAGATGCCGGCGTGCTTGGGGGCGTCGGGGTCGGTGCGGGCCAGCAGGAAGATGTAGTCGGCGAACTGGGCCTGGGTGGTCCACACCTTCTGCCCGTTGATCACCCACTCGTCCCCGTCGAGCTCGGCCCGGGTCTTGAGGGAGGCCAGGTCGCTGCCGGCGTCGGGCTCCGAGAAGCCCTGGCACCACGAGATGGTGCCGTTGAGGATGCCGGGGATGAAGTGCTGCTTCTGCTCCTCGGTGCCCCACTGCAGGATGGTCGGGCCGACCAGGGTGTCGCCGAAGAAGTCGGCGCGCAGGGGGGCCTGGGCCCGGGCGAACTCCTCGTTGAGCACCACCGACTCCATCAGCGACAGGCCCTTGCCTCCGTACTCCTTCGGCCACGAGGCGCAGATCCACCCGCCGGCGAACAGGGTCTCGGTCCAGCTGGCGTTGAAGGCCTTCCGCTCCTCGCGGGTCATCGAGAACCCGGGGGTGCCCCACCCCTCGGGCAGGTGGTCGGCCAGCCACGCCCGGATCTCCTTGCGGAAGGGCTCCGTCTCCGGGGGGTAGCTGAGGTCCATGGTCCGAGATTACCCGTCCGGAACCGTCCATCCCCGGCCGTTCCGGGCCGTCCCGGGCCGTGCGGGCCGCCGCCGGGGTCAGCCCCCGGTGAGCCGGCCCAGGGCCCGGGCGTGCCAGGTGGCGTGCCCCGCCCGCTCCTCGGCCCGGTCCGCCCAGCCGGCCAGCGACAGCCCGGCGTTGATCCCCAGCCAGCGGAGGGGCTCGGGCTCCCAGGTGGGCGAGTGGTGGTCCACCCAGGCCAGCGAGGTGCGCTCGGTGTCCCGCCCCACGATGAGGTCGGTGAGGGTCCGGCCGGCCAGGTTGGTGGTGGACACCCCGTCGCCGACGTAGCCCCCGGCCCACGCCACCCGGGTCGCCGGGTCGAGGCCCACCGACGGGAACCAGTCGCGGGCGATGGCCAACGGCCCACCCCAGCGGTGGGTGATGGCCACGTCGGCCAGGGCCGGGAACAGCTCCACCAGGGTCCGGGCCAGGGCGTCGTGGACCGACCCGTCGACGTCGAAGCCGGGGCGGACGGCGGAGCCGAAGTGGTACGGGGCGCCGCGGCCGCCGAAGGCGAACCGGCCGTCCTCGGTCCGCTGGCCGTAGATCACCAGGTGCCGGTGGTCGGAGAAGGTCGGCCGGTCGGCCAGGCCCAGCTCCTCCCACAGCCGGTCGGGCAGCGGCTCGGTGGCGATCATCAGCGAGTACACCGGGACCACCGCCCGCCCCTGGCCCCGGAGGTCGGGGGTGTACCCCTCGGTGGCCCGGACCACGGTGGAGGCCCGCACCGTGCCCCGGCTGGTCTCCACCACCCCGGGGCCGAGGGCGAGCACCGGGGTCCGCTCCACGATGGTCACCCCGCGGCGCTCCACCGCCTCGGCCAGGCCCCGGACCAGGCGGGCCGGGTCGACCGCCGCGCAGTGGGGGGTGAAGGTGGCGCCCAGCACGTCGGTGGCGCCCACCCGGTCGGCCGCCTCGGTGGCGGTCAGCAGCCGGAGGTCCCCCTCGCCGATCCCCACCGAGCGGGCGTGGTCGACCTCCTGCCGGCACCGGGCCAGCTGGGCGGGCGTCCGGGCCAGCACCACCGTCCCGGCCTTGGCGAAGCCGCACCCGATGCCCTCGGCGGCCACCACCCGGCCCACCTCGTCGACCGTCTCCTCCATGGCCCGCCGCATGGCCGCCCCGGCCCCGGGGCCGCCGACCCGGTCGAGCTTCTCCCCGGAGGCGGCGAACAGCGCCGAGCACCAGCCGCCGTTGCGGCCCGAGGCGCCGAAGCCGACCACGTCCCGCTCCAGCACCACGATCCGGAGGGTGGGGTCGGCCTCCGCCAGGTAGTAGGCGGTCCACAGGCCGGTGAAGCCGCCGCCCACCACGGCCACGTCGACCTCGGTGTCACCGTCGAGCGGCGGGCGCAGCCCCAGGGGTCCGGGGAGGGTGTCCCACCACAGCGAGAGCGAGCGGTACCGCTCGGCTCCCCGCCGGGTCAGATCCGCTTCCACGCCTCGGTGAGCACGGTGCGGAGGATGGAGGTCATCTCGTCGAACTCCGCCTCGCCGCAGATCAGCGGCGGGGCCAGCTGGATCACCGGGTCCCCCCGGTCGTCGGCCCGGCAGATGAGCCCGGCCTCGTAGAGGGCGCCGGACAGGAAGCCGCGCAGCAGGCGCTCCGACTCGTCGTCGGTGAACGTCTCGCGGGTGTCCTTGTCGCGGACCATCTCGATGCCGTAGAAGTAGCCCGCCCCCCGGACGTCGCCCACGATGGGGAGGTCGGCGAGGGTGTCGAGGGCGGCCCGGAACACCGGCTCGTTCTGCTGGACGTGCTCGAGGAGGTGCTCCTTCTCGAAGACGTCGAGGTTGGCCAGGGCCACCGCGGCGCTGACCGGGTGGCCGGCGAAGGTGATGCCGTGCAGGAAGCTGTTGTGGCCCTCCAGGAACGGCTCCACCAGCCGGTCGCTGACGGCCAGGGCCCCGAGCGGGGCGTAGCCACTGGTCAGCCCCTTGGCCATGGTGACCATGTCCGGCTCGTAGTCGTACCGGTTGCCGCCGAACCAGTGGCCGAGCCGGCCGAAGGCGCTGATGACGTCGTCGGAGACCAGCAGCACGCCGTAGCGGTCGCAGATCTCCCGCACCCGCTGGAAGTAGCCGGGGGGCGGGGGAAGCAGCCGCCGGCGTTCTGCACCGGCTCGAGGAAGACGGCCGCCACCGTGTCCGGGCCCTCGATGAGGATGGCCTGCTCGATGCTGTCGGCCGCCCACCGGCCGAAGGCCTCCTCGTCGTCGGCGAAGTACCGGGCCCGGTAGAAGTTGGTGTTGGGCACGTGGACCGCCCCGGGGACCAGCGGCTCGAACGCCGTCTTGATGTCGGTGAGGCCGGTGATGGACAGCGCCCCCATGGTGGCCCCGTGGTAGGCGATGTCCCGGCTGATGACCTTGATCCGGTCGGGCTGGCCGATCAGCTTGAAGTACTGGCGGGCCAGCTTCCAGGCCGACTCCACCGCCTCGGAGCCCCCGGTGGTGAAGAAGATCCGGTTGCAGTCCCCCGGGGTGAGGGAGGCCAGCCGGTCGGCCAGCTCGATGGCCCGGGGGTGGGCGTAGCTCCACAGGGGGAAGTAGGCCAGGTCGGCGGCCTGGCGGGCGGCCGCCTCGGCCAGCTCGGTCCGCCCGTGGCCGATCTGGCTGGTGAACAGGCCCGACAGGCCGTCGAGGTACGACTTGCCGTACTGGTCGACCACGCGGACGCCCTCGCCCTTGACGATGACCGGGATCTCGTTCTCGTCGTAGGAGGACAGCCGGGTGAAGTGCATCCACAGGTGGCGGCGGGCGCTCTCCTGGAGCGCCCCGGTGGTCAGGTCGGTCATCTGGTCCCCCAGGTATAGGTCTGCTTGGTCAACTTCAGGTACATGAAGGTCTCCGTCTCCCGGACGCCGGGGATCCGGCGGATCACGCCGTTCAGGAGCTCGAGGATGGCGTCGTCGTCCTCGCACACCAGCTCCACCAGCAGGTCGAACGAGCCGGCGCACATCACCACGTAGTCGATGTCCTCCACGGCGGCCAGCCGCTCGGCGACGTCCCGGACGTCGCCCTCGGTCCGGATGCCCACCATGGCCTGGCTGCGGAAGCCGATCTGCAGGGGGTCGGTGACCGCCACGATCTGCACGACCCCGGCGTCCCGGAGCTTCTGGACCCGCTGGCGCACCGCCGCCTCCGACAGCCCGACCGCCTCGGCGATGGTCCCGTAGGGTCGCCGACCGTCCTGCTGGAGCTCCTCGATGATGGCCCGGTTGACCTCGTCGAGGACGACGGCGCCGCGTCCGCCGGCGGGAAGGCCCGGCTCGGCGTTGCCGCTGGTGCCGTTGGTGGTTCGCATCGTCCTCTGGGTGGCGTTGTGCATGGGCGCGATCGCTCGGCGAGCGTACTCCTTAGATAGCAGTTAGTGCCAAGATCAGGTCCGATGTCAAGTGGATTCGTTGCGAAATATGTTCTTAACAACGAAATCCCTTGTTTCTCGGCGCCTCTTCGGTAACGATGACTGCATCCGGACCCCGGGGGGTCGGGTCACGATCGTGGGTCCGTGCCCCGGCCGCCGTGCCGGACGGACCGAGCAGAGTCAGACGGAGGATGCGTGACACGCCAGCTGTCCAACTTCATCGGTGGCAAGTACGTGGGGGGCGCCGGCGGCTACCTGCCACTGGTCGACCCGAGCACCGGCGAGGTCTTCGCCGAGGCCCCCCTCTCCCGGGCCGCCGAGGTCGACGCCGCCTTCGAGTCGGCCGCCGCCGCCTTCCCGGAGTGGCGGGACGCCACCCCCTCGGAGCGGAGCCTGGCGCTCATCCGCATCGCCGACGCCCTGGAGGCCGCCGGCGAGGACATCATCCGGGCGGAGTGCGAGAACACCGGCAAGCCCTTCAACGTCACCATGGCCGAGGAGCTCCCCCAGCTGGTCGACCAGATCCGGTTCTTCTCCGGGGCGGCCCGCCACCTCGAGGGCAAGTCGGCCGGCGAGTACCTGGCCGACCACACCTCCTTCATCCGGCGGGAGCCCATCGGGGTCTGCGCCGCCGTCACCCCGTGGAACTACCCGCTGATGATGGCGGTGTGGAAGTGGGCGCCGGCCCTGGCCGCCGGCAACACCATGGTGCTGAAGCCGTCGGACACCACCCCGGTGTCGAGCCTGCTGATGGCCGAGGTGATGGCCGAGCACCTCCCGGCCGGCGTGATGAACGTGGTCTGCGGCGACCGGGACACCGGCCGGCTGCTGGTCGAGCACCCCACCCCGGCCATGGTCTCCATCACCGGCAGCGTGCGGGCGGGCATGGAGGTGGCCGGGGCGGCGGCCCCCGACCTGAAGCGGGTCCACCTCGAGCTGGGGGGGAAGGCACCGGTGGTGGTGTTCGACGACGCCGACCTGGCCGCCACCGCCGAGGGCATCGCGGTGGCCGGGTACTTCAACGCCGGCCAGGACTGCACGGCCGCCACCCGGGTGCTGGCCGGCCCCGGGATCCACGACGAGCTGGTGGCCGCCCTGGTGGAGCAGGCCGAGGCCCAGACCGTCGGCGGCACCGACGTGGAGGACGCCGACTTCGGACCGCTGAACAGCGCCACCCAGCTCGAGCGGCTCTCGGGGTTCTTCGACCGGCTGCCCGCCCACGCCGAGGTGGCCACCGGTGGCACGGCGGTGGGCTCGCGGGGCTACTGCTTCGCCCCCACCGTGGTCACCGGGCTCCGCCAGGACGACGAGATGATCCAGCAGGAGCTGTTCGGCCCGGCCATCACCGTCCAGCGGTTCTCCGACGAGGCCGAGGCGGTGGCCTGGGCCAACGGGGTGGAGTACGGACTGGCCTCCAGCGTGTGGACCCGGGACCACGGGCGGGCCATGCGGATGGCCAAGGCCCTCGACTTCGGGGCGGTGTGGATCAACACCCACATCCCGATCGTGGCGGAGATGCCCCACGGGGGGTTCAAGCACTCCGGCTACGGCAAGGACCTGTCGTCCTACGGGTTCGAGGACTACACCCGCATCAAGCACGTCATGAGCTACATCGGCGCGTGAACCACCCTCCCCGGAGGGCGCCGCCACCAACCGACCGACACAGGGACAACCGAGCAGGGGAGCGCAGATGAGCACCGATGTCGTCGACAGCACCGGTCAGCCACCGGAGGTACCCGGTCCCTTCGGGGCGCCGGTCCCGACCTCCGAGACCCAGCCGGCCCTGCGGGCCGACACGCTCAACCTGTTCGACTCCACGGTGGTGGCGGTGTCCTCGGTGGCGCCCGCCTACACCCTGGCCGCCACCATGGCCGTCCTGTTCCTCACCGCCGGCGTGGGCTACGCCGGCCCGGCGGTCATCTGGATCGCCTTCGTGCCGGTGCTGTTCATCGCCATCTCCTACTTCCACCTGAACCGCCGGGACCCCGACTGCGGCGCCTCCTACTCGTGGCTGTCCAAGCTGGTCCACCCCACCGTGGGCTGGTTCAACGGCTGGGTGCAGGTGGCCACCAGCATCCTGTTCTGCGTGTCGGCCCCCATCGTGGCCGGCCAGTACACCCTCCAGCTCTTCAACGAGTGGGGCTGGATCTCCTCGGCCACCGCCAACTCGGTGGGCACGGCGGCGGTGGCGGCCGGCGCCTGGCTGGCCCTGATCACCTTCATCTGCATCTGGGGGATCCGGTGGACCACCAACTTCCAGTGGGTGCTGCTGATCATCGAGTACACCGCGGTGATCGGCTTCTCCATCTGGGGGATCGTCAAGGTGGCCGTCTCCCACCCGGCCGGCTCCACCGGCTTCCACTGGGGGTGGCTCAACCCCTGGTCCATCCAGGGCTTCACCGCCCTGTCGGCCGGCCTGGTCCTCGGCGTCTTCTTCTTCTGGGGCTGGGACACCGCCACCAACCTGAACGAGGAGTCCAAGAACGCCACCAAGACCCCGGGTCACGCCGGCATCATCGCCATGTTCCTGCTGCTGCTGGTGTTCGCCATCAACATCATCGCCGCCCAGATGCTGCTGCCCGAGAAGGCCTGGAACGCCCACCAGCTGACCATCCTCCTCTACTTCGCCCAGCAGGCGGCCGGCCACTGGGCCGGCTACGTGATGCTGGTGGCGGTGCTGTCCTCCACGGTGGCCACCACCCAGACCACCCTGCTGCCGGCGGCCCGGATCACCCTGTCGATGTCCCGGGACCGGGTCTTCCCCTCGGTGTTCGGCACCATCCAGGGCAAGCTCAAGACCCCGATGGTGGGCACCCTGATCCTGGCCTTCATCTCCCTGTTCGGGATCATCCTGGTCAGCAATGTCAGCTCGGTGAGCAACGTGTTCAGCAACCTGATCTCCAGCATCGGCGTGCTGATCGCCTTCTACTACGGGGTCACCGGCGTCACCTGCGCCTGGGCCTACCGGAGGGTGGCCTTCCAGCGGAGCAGCTTCTTCTTCACCGGCATCCTCCTGCCCCTCCTCGGCGGCCTCGTCCTCCTGCTGGTGGGGATCGACGTCATCAAGACGGCGGGGTGGAGCGGGGCCGGTGCCGACATCATCACCCTGGTGCTCGGGGTCCCGCTGGTGATCATCGCCCGCTACACCACCAGGGGCGACTTCTTCAAGCAGAAGATGGTCAGCTACGACACCATCGAGGCGCCGGAGGACGACACCGCGGAGGTGGCGGCGTGATCGTCGGTGTCCCCAGTGAGGTGAAGGACAACGAGTTCCGGGTGGCCATCACCCCGGCCGGGGTCCGGGAGCTGACCGGCAGCGGCCACACCGTGCTGATCGAGACGGGGGCCGGGGTGGGCTCCTCGATCCCCGACGACCAGTTCGTGGCCACCGGGGCCACCATCGTGGCCGACGCCAAGGCGGTGTGGTCGGCCGCCGACATGGTGCTGAAGGTGAAGGAGCCGGTCCCCGACGAGTACCCGATGCTGGGGCTGCGGCCGGACCAGGTCCTCTTCACCTACCTCCACCTGGCCGCCTCCCGGAGCTGCACCGACGCCCTGCTGGCGGCGGGCAACACCGCCATCGCCTACGAGACGGTCCGGCTCCCCGACCACTCGCTGCCCCTGCTCACCCCCATGAGCGAGGTGGCCGGGCGGATGGCCCCGTTCATGGGCGCCCACCACCTGATGCGGCCGGGCGGCGGCCGCGGCGTGCTGGTCTCCGGGGTGCCCGGCGTCCGCGCCGCCCGCATCGTGATCCTGGGGGCGGGCGTGGCCGGCATGGCGGCCGCCACCCTGGCCGTGGGGATGCACGCCGACGTCTACATCCTCGACCGCAACCTCGACCGCCTCCGTCAGGTCGACCACCACTTCCGGGGCGCCCTGGAGACGGTGGCGTCCAGCGCCCACGCCATCGAGGAGACCTGCCTGGAGGCGGACATCGTCATCGGGGCGGTGCTGGTGGTGGGGGCCAAGGCCCCCAAGCTGGTCTCCGACGACCTGGTGGCCCGGATGCGGGACGGCTCGGTGCTGGTGGACATCTCCGTTGACCAGGGCGGCTGCTTCGAGTCGACCCGCCCCACCACCCACTCCGACCCCACCTTCGTGGTCAACGGGTCGGTGTTCTACTGCGTGGCCAACATGCCCGGGGCGGTCCCCCACTCCTCCACCCACGCCCTGGTCAACGCCACCATGCCCTACGCCCTGGCCATCGCCGACCACGGGTGGAAGGATGCCGTGCGGGCCGACCCCGCCCTGGCCGAAGGCGTCAACGTGGTGGGCGGCTCCATCGTCTACCCGCCGGTGGCGGAGGCCCACGGACTGGACTCGACGCCCCTCGCCACCGTTCTCTGAGCCGGAGGCTCCATGCCCACCACGACCATCGGATCCACCGGGGACCCCGCTCCCCGGACCTCGCCGGTCTTCGACCCCGCCACCGGCCGGGTGACCGCCGAGGTGGTGCTGGCCACCGCCGCCGACGTCGACCGGGCGGTGACCCGGGCCGCCGGGGCCTGGCCGGCCTGGCGTGACACCTCGCTGTCCGCCCGCACCAAGGTGCTCTTCGCCTTCCGGGAGCTGGTGGACCGCCACCGCGACGACCTGGCCCGGATGGTCACCGCCGAGCACGGCAAGGTCCTCGACGACGCCCGCGGCGAGGTGGCCCGGGGGATCGAGGTGGTGGAGTTCGCCTGCGGCATCCCCCACCTGCTGAAGGGGGAGTTCTCCGAGGACGTCTCGACCGGGGTGGACGCCTCGTCGATCCGCCAGCCCCTGGGGGTGGTGGCCGGCATCACCCCGTTCAACTTCCCGGTGATGGTGCCGATGTGGATGTACCCGATCGCCATCGCCTGCGGCAACGCCTTCCTCCTCAAGCCGTCCGAGCGCGACCCGTCGGCCTCCGAGCTGGTGGCCGACCTCTGGCGGCGGGCCGGCCTCCCCGAGGGGGTCTTCACCGTCGTCCACGGCGACGCCGTGGCCGTCGACGCCCTCCTCGACCACCCGGGGGTGGCAGCGGTCTCCTTCGTGGGCTCCACCCCGGTGGCCCGCCACATCCACCGGCGGGCGGCGGAGTCCGGCACGCGCTGCCAGGCGCTGGGCGGGGCCAAGAACCACGCCGTGGTGCTGCCCGACGCCGACCTCGGCTCCACCACCGACGCCCTGATCGGCGCCGGCTACGGCTCGGCCGGCGAGCGGTGCATGGCCATCTCCGCGGTGGTGGTGGTGGGCGACGGCGACCGGCTGGTCGACGAGCTGGCCCGCAAGGCCGCCGCCCTCACCACCGGGCCGGGGACCGACCCGGCCTCGGACATGGGCCCCCTGATCACCGCCACCCACCGCGACCGGGTGGCCGGCTACCTGGGCTCCGCCGAGGCCCAGGGGGCCGAGGTGGTGCTGGACGGCCGGCTGGTCAAGGTCCCCGGCGGGGACGACGGGTTCTACCTGGGGCCCAGCCTGGTGGACCGGGTCGACCCCTCGATGGACGTCTACCGCGACGAGATCTTCGGGCCGGTGCTGTCGGTGCTCCGGGTCGGCAGCCTCGACGAGGCGATCGGGGTGGTCAACGCCAACCCCTACGGCAACGGCACCGCCATCTTCACCCGGGACGGCCACGCCGCCCGCCGGTTCCGGCGGGAGGTCACCGTGGGGATGGTGGGGATCAACGTGGCCATCCCGGTGCCCATGGCCTACTTCTCGTTCGGGGGGTGGAAGCAGTCCCTGTTCGGCGACGCCCACGTCCACGGGATGGAGGGGGTCCGGTTCGCCACCCGGCTGAAGTCGGTGACCACCCGGTGGCCCGAGCCGGACGGGGCCCCCGACGGCGGGGACGTCCAGTCCCACCTCCACTTCCCCTCCGGGGACGGCGGGTGAGCCCGACCCGCCGCCGGTCGGTCCCGGCGCCGTCCGGTACGCTCACCGGGCACCGGTGCCGGGCGCCGGAGAACCGGGGGACACCATGATCATCTTCCTCATCGCCGCCGTCCTCTGCGTGGCGGTGTTCGCCACCATGTGGCGGAGGCGCCGTCGCACCCAGGACGACTGACGGCGGTCGGGGAGGGCAGGGGGGACATGGCACTGGACGTCGGCCGGAGACGCCTGGCCCGGGCGGTGGCGGCCGCCCGCCGCGAGGGCCGGGCCACCCCCTCGGTGGTCATCGTGGGGGCCGGGCTGTCGGGGCTGGCCGCCGCCATGCAGCTGGTGCGGTCGGGGGTCCGCGACTTCACCATCGTCGAGCAGTCGGACGGCGTCGGCGGCACCTGGCGGGACAACACCTACCCCGGTGCCGCCTGTGACGTCCCCTCGCACCTCTACTCCTTCTCCTTCGCCCCCAAGTGCGACTGGTCCCGCCGCTTCGCCGAGCAGCCGGAGATCC
The DNA here is from genome assembly GCA_963709665.1 of uncultured Actinomycetota bacterium. GTDB lineage: Bacteria > Actinomycetota > Acidimicrobiia > Acidimicrobiales > RAAP-2 > DASZIT01. The sequence goes on from CAVPWU010000003.1 coordinate 210,294, forward strand.
TCACCTACGCCGAGCGGTGCGTGACCCGGTTCGGCCTGGGCCCCCACCTCCGGCTCGGCACCACGGTGGAGGACGCCACCCTCGACGAGGGGTCGGGCCGGTGGCGGGTCACCGTCTCCTCCCCCGCCGACGGCTCCGAGGTCCTGGAGGCCGACGCCCTGGTGCTGGCCTGCGGCCAGCTCAACCGCCCGTGGACCCCCGACCTCCCGGGGCTGGACGGCTTCGCCGGGGACACCTGGCACTCGGCCCGCTGGGACCACCGGGCCGAGCTGGCCGGCAAGCGGGTGGCGGTGGTCGGCAACGGGGCCAGCGCCGTCCAGTTCGTGCCCCCGGTGGCCGCCCGGGCCGCCTCGGTCACCGTCTACCAGCGCAGCGCCAACTACGTGGCCCCCAAGGCCGACGTCGTCTTCTCCCCCCGGCGACGGTGGTGGCTCGAGCACGTCCGGCCGGTGGAGCTCGCCCAGCGGTGGTGGATCTACTGGACGCTCGAGGCCCGGTGGACGATCTTCCGGAAGGGGAGCTGGGCCGGCCGGCTCCTCACCGACCGCTTCGTCACGGGCATCCGGGGCGGGGTGGTCTCCGAGCGCCTGCCGGAGCCGGCCGTCCTCCCCGACTACCCGGTGGGCTGCAAGCGCATCCTCATCTCCGACGACTGGTTCCCGGCGCTGCTCGGCCCCACCGTCGAGGTGGTCACCGAGCCCATCGCCCGGGTCGGGCCCGAGGCGGTGGTCACGGCCGACGGCCGGAGCCGACCGGCCGACACCCTGATCTTCGGGACCGGGTTCCGGACCACCGACTTCCTCGCCCACCTGCCGGTCACCGGGCGGGGCGGCCGGACCCTGGCCGGGGCCTGGGCCGACGGGGCCCGCGCCTACCGGGGCACCTGCGTGCCCGGCTTCCCCGACTGCTTCGTGCTCTACGGCCCCAACACCAACCTGGGCCACAACTCGATCCTCTTCATGGTGGAGCGGCAGCTCAACCTGGTGCTGCAGTCCCTGGCCGCCCAGGTCGAGTCCGGCACGTCCGGGTCGGTGGGCTCGGTGGAGGTGACCCCGGAGGCCTACGACCGGGACGACGCCTACGTCCAGGGCCGGGCGGGGGGCACCGTGTGGCTCGACTCCTGCCGGAGCTGGTACAAGAACGCCGCCGGCCGGCTGACCAACAACTGGCCGGGCTTCACCGTCGCCTTCTGGGCCCGCACCCTGCGGCTGGAGCGCCGGGACCTCCGGATCACCGCGCCGCGGACCGCGCCGGAGCCATCGCCGGAGCCGGCGCCGGCGCCGGCCACCGCCGGACGGAGCTCGTAGCCGGGGAGCCGGCCGGGGTGTCGGGCGGACCCCACCGGGTAGCGTCACCCCGCCATGCCCCCTCCGCTGTCGCAGGCCCTGGACCAGACCTGGTCGCCCTTCGTCCTGGTCGCCGGCCTGCTGCTCATCGGGGCGGTGGCGGCCAGCGACCACCTCTTCGAGGCGGCCGGCGCCCTCCTCTCCCGGACCCCCGGCGGCGGGGTCCGCCTGTTCGTGGCCCTGATGAGCCTGGTGGTGGTGGTGACCGTCATCCTCAACCTCGACACCTCGGTGGTGTTCCTGACGCCGATCGTGCTCCACGCCGCCCGCCGGCGGCGGTTCGGGGAGACGGCGTTCCTCTTCGGCGTCGTCTACCTCTCCAACGCCGCCTCCCTGCTGCTGCCCGGCTCGAACCTCACCAACCTGCTGGTGGCCCGCGGCGTCGGCGCCGTCAGCTTCGCCGCCGGCACGGCGCCGGCCTGGGCCGCCGCCGTGGTGGTGGTGACGGCCGGGGTGCTGGTCTGGCGCCGGCGGGACCTCCGCCGCCCCTCCGCCGCCCCGGAGCCGGCCACCCCGGTGGTCCTCCCCCGCTGGGGGGCGGGGGCGGTGGGCGTGGTGGGAGCCATCGCCCTGGTGCTGGCCATCCCCGATCCCGCCCTGCCGGTGCTGGTACTCGGCGTGGCGGTGGCCGCCGTGCAGGTCCTCACCCGCCGGCTGGCCCCCGGGGGGGCCGCCGAGGCGGCCAGCCCGGCCATCCTGGGCACGCTGTTCGCCCTGTCGGTCGCCCTCGGCGTGGTGGCCCGCACGTGGAGCGGGCCGCAGCACCTGACGGCGTCGCTCGGCCCGGTGGCCACCGCCTGGCTGGCGGCCGGGCTGTCGTGCGTGATCAACAACCTGCCGGCCGCCGTCCTGCTGTCCGCCCGGGGCGGTGCCCACACGCGGGCCCTCCTGGTGGGCCTGGACCTCGGGCCCAACCTGGCCGTCACCGGGTCGCTGGCCGCCCTGGTCTGGCTCCGGGTCGCCCGGAGGGAGGGCGCCCGGCCCTCGGTCCGGACCTACACCGCCGTCGGCCTGGTCCTGGTGCCCGTCTCGATGACCGCGGCGCTGGCGGCGCTGGGCCTCTTCGGCTGAGCCGGCCGACGGGGCGGGGCGGCGCCCCCCCGTGAGCTGGGGGTCGGCCGGCGCCGACCTCACCCCCGGCCCGCTGCTTGCTACCGTTCCCCCCATGGCCAGCCGCGGTCCGAGGGACCCCGCTTCCCACCCTCCCCGTCCACCCTCACGCGGTTCCGTTCCCAACCAGGACGGTCTCAGCCGCCTCGGGTCGATGATCGACGCCCAGCACGGACCCGGTCCGTCCGGCGACCAGGCACGGTCGCGCCCGTCCGACGGCACCCGCCGGCGGGGGGCGAAGGGGGCGTCCTCCACCTTCGACGAGTCGGGCCTGCTGGCCCTGGCCGACCGCATCGACCGGAAGCCCAAGGGCCACGCCCACGGCCGGAAGAAGTCGCCGAAGCCCAGGCGGTTCCGGAAGACCAAGTGGGCGCTGGGGGCGGTGGCCGCCCTCCTGGTGGTGGTGGTGGGGGGCGGCGCCGCCTACGCCTACCACCTCGACCACGAGATCCACCACATCGACGTCAAGGGACTGGTCGACTCGCCGACCTCGGGCGCCGACGCCGGCACGGAGAACATCCTGATGGTGGGCTCGACCGACCGGTGCGCCCTCACCGTCCAGAACCCCGCCTACGGCCTGTGCTCCCAGGGGGTGAACGGGGTCAACAGCGACGTGGTGATGATCCTCCACCTCGACCCCAACAAGCACACCGTCTCCGTCCTCTCCATCCCCCGGGACCTGTTCGTCCCCAACGCCCGGACCACCGGCGCCAACAAGATCGACGCCGCCCTCTACCAGGGCCCCAGCCAGCTGGTGGCCGCCATCAACGAGGACTTCGGCATCCCCATCCAGCACTACGTGGTCCTCAACTTCGACACCTTCGCCAACGTCGTCAACGATCTCGGCGGGGTGAACATGTACTTCCCCATGCCGGTGTTCGACGCCTACTCGGGGCTCAACCAGCAGACCACCGGCTGCATCCACCTCGACGGGACCGAGGCCCTGCAGGTGGTGCGGGCCCGGCACCTCCAGTACAAGGGGCCCGGCGTCACCACCGACGTCCCCGAGGACTGGCCGTCGGAGAACCTGAGCGACCTGGCCCGGATCCGGCGCGACCACGAGTTCCTCCGGGTGCTGGCCACCGCGGTGGCCAAGAACGGGCTCTCCAACCCGGTCACCGACACCCAGCTGGTCAGCGGCGTGGCCCCCCAGCTCCAGGTCGACTCCTCGTTCTCCCTCAGCGACATGGTCGACCTCATCCTCAACTTCCACGGCGTCAACGCCAACACCGCCCCCCAGCTCACCCTGCCGGTGGAGGTCGACCAGTTCGGCTCGTACACCTACAAGGGCGTCCCCGGCTACGGGGACATCGAGTTCCCGTCCAACCCCCAGGACCAGCAGGTCGTCGACCAGTTCCTCGGGGTCAGCGCCGGGACCGACACCATGGGCGGCGGCAAGCTCCCGGCCCCCAGCTCGGTGACCGTCTCGGTGGAGAACGGCACCGGGACCTACAACCAGGCCTCCGACACCGCCGCCTCGCTCCAGGCGCTCGGCTTCCAGATCTCCGGGACCGGGGACACCCCGCCGGTCGGCGAGGAGGCCGAGACGGTCGTCTACTACTCCCAGATGACCCCGACCGACGAGGCGGCCGCCCAGACGGTGGCCGACTCCCTGTCCGGCTCGGTGACCATGGCCCTCTCCCCCAGCCAGGTGACCGACGGCGCCGAGGTCACGGTGGTCACCGGCACCCAGTTCTCGGTGAACCCGCCGGCGGCGGCCACCACGCCGACCAGCGCGGCGGCTGCCACCACCACCGCACCCACCGTCGCCACCACCACGACCACCGCCGCCTCGACGGTGGCCGACGGCGCCTTCCAGGCCCCGTCGGCATCGGTCACCCCCCTCCAGCCGTGGGACCCCCGGGCGTGCACGGCGTCCGGCGGCGAGGGCACCTGACCGACCGGCGACGCCCGGGCCGTCCGACCGCGATCCGCCCCTCCACCTGGGAAGACCGAGAAATCTGAACGGAACGGTTGCGTTCCGTTCCTCCACCCCTTACAGTGACTGAGACGGAACCGTTCCGTTTCATTCGAGGAGGACGTGGCTGTGACCAGCACGGTGGTGGACATCCCCCAGCGCCCCGGCCGGCCCACCGGGGCACGCGCCGCCGCCCGTGAGCAGGCCATCCTCGACGCCGCCCTCAGCCTGCTGATGGAGGTCGGCTACGACCGCCTGAGCATGGACGCCCTGGCCGAGCGGGCCCACGCCGGCAAGGCCACCATCTACCGGCGCTGGTCGGGCAAGGCCGAGGTGGTGGCCGAGGCGGTCCGCCGCCGCAAGTGCGACGACTTCGCCGCCCCCGCCGACACCGGCTCGCTCCGGGGCGACCTGCTGGCCGCCCTCGACCACAGCGTCGAGGCCTTCACCGACGAGGACGCCGCCCTCATCGTCGGCCTGGTGTCGGCCATGCAGCACGACACCGAGCTGGCCGAGCTGATCCGCCGGCAGATGACCGAGGGCAAGGAGGAGGTCTTCGACGTCATCGTGGAGCGGGCCGTCCGGCGCGGCGAGCTCCGCTCCGCCGCCAGCGCCACCGTCGCCAACGAGGTGACCTCGGCGCTGTTCTTCAACCGGGTGGCCATGCACGGCGACGCCGTCGACGAGGCGTTCGTCGTCCACGTGGTGGACGACGTCGTCCTGCCGCTCCTCCGCTGCTGACGTCCCACCCGTAGCCCCGCCGTACCTCTCCAGCCTCGCCCCACCCGCTACCCACCGCCGTACCCCACCTTCCCTCCCATCCCCCCAGGAGACCCATCCCATGACCACCGACACCACCACCGACACACCCACCGTCCCCGTCGACACCACGGGACCCGACCCGAAACGCTGGCTGGCGCTGGCGGTCATCGCCGTCGCCCAGCTGATGGTGGTGCTCGACGCCTCCATCGTCACCATCGCCCTCCCCTCGGCCCAGCGGTCGCTGCACATCTCCACCGACAACCGCCAGTGGGTGGTGACCGCCTACACCCTGGCCTTCGGCGGCCTGCTGCTGCTGGGCGGGCGCATCGCCGACTACGTCGGACGGAAGCGGATGTTCATCATCGGCCTGCATCGGCTTCGCCGGAGCATCGGCCCTCGGCGGGGTGGCGGTCAACGCCCCCATGCTGTTCGGGGCCCGGGCCCTCCAGGGGGCGTTCGCCGCCCTGCTGGCCCCGGCCGCCCTCTCCCTGATCTCGGTCACCTTCACCGAGGTGAAGGAGCGGGCCACCGCCTTCGGGGTCTACGGCGCCATCTCCGGCGGGGGCGCCGCCATCGGGCTGATCATGGGCGGGCGTCCTCACCCAGTACGCCTCGTGGCGCTGGTGCCTGCTGGTCAACGTGCCGATCGCCATCGTCACCGCCCTGTTCGCCGTGCCCCTGGTGCGCGAGAGCCGAGGCGCAGGGCAACACCAGCTACGACATCCCCGGCGCCGTACGGTCAGCACCGCCGGCCTGGTGGCCCTGGTCTACGGCTTCACCCAGGCCGCCCAGAGCGGTTGGACCTCGGCCACCACCCTCACCTGCCTGGTGGCGGCGCGCCGTGCTGCTGGCCACCTTCGTGGTCATCGAGATGCGGGCCAAGAACCCCCTGCTGCCCATGCGGGTCATCCTCGACCGCACCCGGGGCGGCTCGTTCCTCAGCTCGCTGATGGTCGGGCTCGGCCCTGATGGGGATGTTCCTCTTCCTCACCTACTACTTCCAGGGGAACCTGGGGTACTCGGCGCTGAAGACCGGCTTCGCCTTCCTGCCCTTCTCGGCCGGCATCATCGTGGCCGCCGGGGCGGCCAGCAAGATCCTGCCCCGGACCGGCCCCCGGCCCCTGATGGTGGGCGGGTTCGCTGGCCGCCGCGCTCGGCATGATCTGGCTGACCCAGATCGGGGCCCACACCAGCTACGCTGGCCCACGTCCTCCCCGCCGAGATCCTCATCAGCCCTGGGCATGGGCACTGGCCTTCGTGCCCATGAGCAGCACCGCCCTCTTCGGGGTGCGGGCCCACGACGCCGGGGTGGCCAGCGCCACTCTCAACACCACCCAGCAGATCGGTGGTTCCCTGGGCACCGCCCTGCTCAACACCGTCTCCGCCACCGCGGTGGCCGGCTACCTGGCCACCCACGTCCACAACCCGGCCACCGAGGAGGCGGCCCAGATCCACGGCTACACCGTGGGGTTCGTCATCAGCGCCTGCCTCATGGGGGTGGCGGCTCTGTCGGCCTTCTTCCTGGTCAACGCCTCCCGGGCCGACATGGAGGCCATGGCCAACGCCGCCACCGCCGAGGAGGCCTTCCTCGCCGCCTGACCGCCCGCACCGGTCCGGAAGGGGCGAGTGGGTCGGATCCCACCCGCCTCCCGGCCGGGCCTACGAGCCGATGTGGTCGGCGGGGACGGTGCCCAGCCGGCCGGCCTGGTAGTCCTCGAAGGCCTGGGCCACCTCGTCCTTGGTGTTCATGACGAACGGGCCGTAGGCGTAGACCGGCTCCCGGATGGGCCGACCCCCGAGGAGCAGGACGTCGAGCCCGGCGTGGCGCGAGTCCTGGGCGGTGTCCGCCTCCAGCGACACGCTGTCACCGGCCCCGAAGACGGCCAGCTGGCCGGTCCGGACCGGACGGCGGTCGTCCCCGACGGTGCCGTTCCCGGACAGGACGTAGGCCAGGGCGTTGAACTCCCGGTTCCAGGGGAGTCGACACGGGCCCCCGGGCTGACGGTGGCGTGGGCCAGGGTGATCGGCGAGTGGGTGGACCCCGGGCCGGCGTGGCCCCCGACGTCCCCGGCGATCAGCCGGACCAGCGCCCCCCCGTCCGGGCTCGACAGCAGCGTCACGTGGCCGGCCCCGATGTCCTGGTAGCGGGGGGCGATCATCTTGTCGGCCCGGGCCAGGTTCACCCACAGCTGGATCCCGTGGAAGAGCCCACCGCTGGCCACCAGCTCCTCCGGCGGCCCTCGATGTGGAGGATGCCCCCGCCGGCGGTCATCCACTGGGTGTCCCCGTTGGTGATGAGGCCACCCCCGCCGATGGAGTCCTGGTGCTGGAAGGTGCCGTCGATCATGTAGGTCACCGTCTCGAAGCCGCGGTGCGGGTGCCACGGGGTCCCCTTGGGCTCGCCGGGGGCGTACTCCACCTCCCCCATCTGGTCCATGTGGATGAAGGGGTCGAGGGCGGCGGCGTCGACGCCGGCGAACGCCCGGCGCACCGGGAACCCCTCGCCCTCGAAGCCGGCCGGGGCGGTGGTCACCGACACCACCGGGCGGGCGGCGGAGGTCGCCGGGTCGGGGACCTCGACCTTCGGAAGGGCCAACACGTTCTCCACCGTCACTGCCGGCATCGCCGACCTCCTCTGTCTCACCGCCCGGACCGGATGCCCGCCGGCAGCTGGTCCAACAGTAGTTGCGCTCGCAACATTCCGACGCCGGGCCGAAGAATACCGCAGGGCTGCGGGCGATGCCGCCGCTGCCCACCTACACTTGCACGCAGGGAAGAGTCAGGAGACCCTGTGACACGGCAACGTGGCGGAGCCACCCGTCGACACGGCGACCAGTCCGAGCAGCTCCCTTCGTCGCCGGCAGAGATCGGGGGGATGCTCCGAGAGGTGCGGGAGGCGCGCGGCCAGCAGCTGGTGGCGGTGGCCGACCGCCTGGGCCGCCCGCTCGACCAGCTCCAGGCGCTGGAGTCCGGCGATCTCGGCGCCCTCCCCGACCAGGCGGCCGCCCTGTCGACCCTGCGCCGGTACGCCGCCCTCCTCGACCTCGACGGGGACACCCTGGCCCTCCAGCTGATGGAGGCGTGGTCGAGCGCCCCCACCACCACGGTGGCCCGGGCCTACCGCGAGGCGGCCCCGGTGACCGGGGTGGTCACCGCCGTCAGCGCCGGCCCCGACCACCTCCGGGCCTTCACCCAGACCGGCGAGGTGCCGATGGTGGGCGGCACGGCGGCGGCCGGGGGCTCCGGTGCCTACGGCTACGGCGTGGCCACCGGGCCACCCACCGGCACCCTGAGCGTCATCCCCCGGGACGAGATCAAGGACACCAAGCGGGCCACCGCCCGGGCCCGCCGGCGGCGGCGGGCCCCCACCTCCCTGAAGGTCCTCACCTGGGTGGTGGGGTTCCTGGCGGTGGCGGCGGTGGCCGGCGTGGTGGTCCTGCGGGAGCATCCCCAGTGGATGGTCCAGGCCCACCTCCTCCGGGTCACCCAGCCCGACGGGCAGCCCCTGGCCTCCACCACCCCGACCACCGCGGCGCCGGTGACCCACACCCACCAGCCCACCGCCGCGGTGGTGGCCGGTCCCACCGACGGCGCCACCCGGGCCACGTACTACGTCGACGCCCAGCAGTTCACCATGGGCATCGCCACCTCGGGCCCCTGTTGGGTGGAGGTGACCAGCCCGGCGTCGATCACCCCGCTGCTGGTCGGGGTCCAGCCCAAGGGCACCATCCAGTCGTTCAAGGCCGACCGGTCGATCACCATCCAGGTCGGCTCCACGGCGGTGGCGGTGGGCATCGTCATCGACGGCAAGAACGTCTTCAGCACCACCCCCCGGGCCACGCCCTTCACCTACACCTTCACCTCCAAGCCCTAGCCGGCCCCGCCCCCGGCGAGCAGGGCGCCGGCCAGGAAGGTGCCGACACCCGCGATGCTGGCGTCCGACTCCGGGAGCAGGTCGCCGGGGAAGGCCTGGAACACGTGGACCATCTCCGGCCACCGCACCAGCTCCACGGCCACCCCCGCCGCGCCGGCCCGCTCGGCCAGCCGGAGGGCGTCGTCGAGGAGCACCTCGCACTCGCCCACCTCGATGCGCAGCGGGGGGAGGCCGTCCAGGTCGCCGAACAGCGGGGACACCCCGGGGTCGGACGGGTCGGCCCCCGCCCGGTAGGCGGTGGCCAGCCGGTCGAGGGCCTCCTTCGACACCATCGGGTCGAGGGCACCGAGGGCGGCGTAGGAGGGGGCCGACTGGGTGAGGTCGACCCAGGGGGAGAGGCAGACGCCGGCGGCCGGCCGGGGCCGGCCGGCCGAGCGGAGCGCCCGGAGGGTGGCCACGGTGAGCCCGCCGCCGGCCGAGTCGCCGGCGATGGCCGTCCGGGACGGCTCCACCCCGCCGGCCACCAGGGCGCCGTAGGCGGCCACCGCGTCCTCGAGGGCGGCCGGGTAGGGGTGCTCGGGGGCCAGCCGGTAGTCGAGCGAGACCACCGCGACCCCGGCGGCGAGGGCGATCCGGCCGGCCAGGCCCCGGTGGCTGTCCAGCGAGCCGACGCAGTAGCCGCCCCCGTGCAGGTAGAGGACGGCCGCCGACCGGTCGGCCCCGCTGGGGACCAGCCACTCCACCGGACGGTCGCCCAGCCGGCCCGGCGTCACCTCCACCCCGGACGGCGGCGGCGCCCCGGCCGAGGCGGCGTCCATGGCGGCGCGCTGCTCCCCGATCGACCCCTCGAACATCCCCGAGTCGGCCAGGAAGGTGCGCAGAAGCTCGATGCCGGCGTGGGTCACGCGGTCCCCCCTCGGACGGTGAACGGTCGGCGCCGGGTCCGGACGCCCCCGGGGAGGACGGTAACGGGCGGCCCCGCCGGGGTGCAACCGCTGTAGGTTGGCTCCCCGGTCCGGGTGACCGGGGCCGGGGGACCGAGGGGGGGCCGTGCCCGAACGACACCGCTACGCCGGGGAGCCGATCGTCGACGACGACGACGCCATCGCCGCCGCCCTGGAGGAGGTCAGCGTCCCCACCCTGCTGCTCTCCCTGGTCCACCTGACCGGCGACCCGTCGATCCTCGACCAGCTGCCCGCTCCGGCGGGGATCTACCTGAACGAGGTCCAGGGGTTCATGTCCCCCGAGGACCAGGCCACCGTCCGGGCCCGGGCGCTGCAGGAGATCGCCGCCTACCGCGACGCCGGGTGCGTGCTGCCGCCCCCACCCCCGGCCGGCACCGTGCTGACCATGATGCGCCACCTGGTGGCCTCCGACATCCCCGAGGAGTACGTGCCGCTGCTGCTCGAGGAGCTGGAGCTCGACGGGTCGGACGGCCGGGACCTCCACTGGGTGGACGACGTCCCCGACGAGCGGCGGGCCGGGTTCCACGTGGTGGTGATCGGGGCGGGCATGTCCGGGCTGCTGGCCGCCATCCGGCTGGGCCGGGCCGGCATCCCCTTCACGGTGATCGAGAAGAACGCCGGGGCCGGGGGCACCTGGTGGGAGAACCGGTACCCCGGCTGCCGGGTGGACATCGGCAACCACTACTACTGCTACTCGTTCGCCCCCGAGGAGTGGACGGCGTTCTTCGCCGAGGCGCCGGAGCTGCGCGCCTACTTCGACCGGTGCATGCACGACTTCGGGGTGGCCGACCGGGTCCGGTTCGGCACCGAGGTGGTCCGGGCGGCCTGGGACGAGCCCACCGCCCGGTGGTCGGTGGAGGTCCGGACCCCCGACGGCACCCTCGAGACGGTGGAGGCCGACGCCGTGATCAGCGCGGTCGGCCAGCTCAACCGGCCCAAGCTCCCCGACCTCCCGGGCATCGACTCCTTCGGCGGCCAGTGGATGCACACCGCCCAGTGGGTGGAGGGGACCGAGCTGGCCGGCCGGCGGGTGGCGGTGATCGGGACGGGGGCCAGCGCCTTCCAGCTGGTCCCCACCATCGCCCCGGAGGCGGCGCAGGTCACCGTGTTCCAGCGCTCCGCCCCCTGGATGTTCCCCAACCCCCACTACCACGACCAGGTCACCGACGGTGCCCGGTGGGCCTTCCGCCACCTGCCGTACTACGCCCGGTGGTACCGGCTGCTGCTGTGCTGGCCGGGATGCGACGGCGGCCTCCCGGCCATGCGGGTCGACCCGGAGTGGACCGACCCGGACCGGTCGGTCAGCGCCCTCAACGACGCCGCCCGGGAGGTGTTCACCCAGTGGATCGCCGACCAGGTCGGCGAGGACCGGGACCTGCTGGCCAAGGTGGTGCCCGACTACGTCTGCCTGGGCAAGCGCACCCTGCAGGACAACGGCAGCTGGCTGGGCGCCCTGACCCGCGACGACGTCGACCTGGTGACCGACCCGATCGCCGCCATCACCCCCACCGGGGTGCGGACCGAGGCGGGGGAGGAGTACCCGGTGGACGTGATCGTCTACGCCACCGGCTTCCACGCCAACCGGTACCTGTGGCCGATGGAGATCGTGGGCCGGGACGGGGCGGTGCTGGCCGAGCAGTGGGGGGACGCCCCCACCGCCTACCTGGGCATCACCGTCCCCAACTTCCCCAACTTCTTCTGCCTCTACGGGCCGGGGACCAACCTGGCCAGCGGGGGCAGCATCATCTTCCACTCGGAGTGCCAGACCCGGTACGTGATGGGGTGCCTGGCCGCCCTCCTGGACGGGGAGCACGCCACCCTCGAGTGCCGGGCCGACGTCCACGACGAGTACAACCGGCGCCTGCAGGCCGAGCTGGACACCATGGTCTGGTCCCACCCCTCCATCCGGCACAGCTGGTACCGGAGCGGCGACGGCCGCATCTACATCCTGTCGCCGTGGCGGCTGGTCGACTACTGGGCGTGGACCCGGGCCCCGGACCTCGGGGAGTTCGTGCTGACCGGTCGGTGAGCCGCCCGGGTGCCGGGGACACCGGCCGGGTCGCAGGTACCATGCCCCGATGGCTCCCGACGCCGCACCGCCGGCCAGCTGGTGGACGACCCGGGGCCTCCGGCGGGTCCCCCGGATCACCGCGGCGTTCTGGGCCATCAAGGGCCTGTCCACCGCCATGGGCGAGGCCACCTCCGACTTCCTGGTCAACGCCATCGTCCCCGAGGTGGCCGTGCTGGCCGGCTTCGTCGGGCTGGCCGGCTCCCTGGTCCTCCAGTTCCGGACCGCCCGCTACCTGGCCTGGACGTACTGGCTGGCGGTGGTGATGGTGGGGATCGTCGGGACCATGGCCGCCGACGTGCTCCACGTCGCCCTCCACGTGCCGTACACCGCCTCCACCCTCCTCTACGCCGTGGTGCTGGCGGTGGTCTTCGGGGTGTGGCAGCGCACCGAGCACACCCTGTCGATCCACAGCATCGACACCCCCCGACGCGAGGCGTTCTACTGGGCGGCGGTGATGGCCACCTTCGCCATGGGCACCGCCCTGGGCGACTTCACCGCCACCACCCTCCACCTCGGCTACCTGACCTCCATCCTGCTCTTCGCGGTGCTGATCACCGTCCCCGGGCTCGGCTACCGGTTCCTGGGCTGGAACTCGGTGGCCTGCTTCTGGGTCGCCTACGTGCTGACCCGGCCGCTGGGTGCCTCGGTGGCCGACGCCCTGGGCAAGCCCACCGCCGCCGGCGGGCTGGGATGGGGGGACGGGGCGGTGGTGGCGCTCTTCGGAGGGCTGATCGTGATCGGGGTGACCTGGCTGGCCGTCACCCGGTCGGACGTCCAGCCCGCCGCCGAGACGGAGACGGCCTGAGCCGGGCGGCCCGGGCGGCCTCCCTGCGGACGGGCCTGGTCCCCGGTGTGGTCGAGCCGCTGGTCGGCGACCGGACGCGGAGCATCGGGATCCTCGAACGCCGGCACCACCCGGCCCGACGCCACCCACGCGGCTCCCTCAGTAGACGGTCCGGAAGCCGCCGATGAAGGCCAGGGTGTTGCCGTCGGGATCCTCGATCGACGAGATCCGCACCCCCCGGTCGGCCGCCTGCACCTCCCCGGGCGCCAGTCCCCGGCCCCGGAGCTCCGCCAGGTGGCGGTCGAGGTCGTCGACGGCGAAGTTGGCGTAGGAGGAGCCGGCCCGGTCGGGAGCGTGGAACACCTGGAGCCAGGCGGACCCGGTGACCCGCCACTCCACCAGGGTCTCCATCGGCCGGTTGTCGGGTGGGCGGCCGAACAGCCGCTCGTACCAGGCGGCGGCCACCGGGAGGTCGGTGACCGGGGCCACCGCCAGCACGTGTTCGATGGTCATCGACGTTCCTCCCGTTCCGCATCGCCGGTCCCGCCACCGCCGGTCCGTCCGCCCGGTGGCCGTCCTGGTTCTACCCGGGATGGGCGGCGAAGAACTGCCAGATCACCGGAGTGGCGTCGAGGGCGGTGGAGGGCGGGTCGAGGCCGAGCACCTTCTGGATCACCGGCCGGGACGGCGAGCCCGGCCACTGGTGCCCGGCCCCGGCGATGGTCACCAGCTCCACCGACCGCCCGTCCGGGCAGGCGGCCACCGAGGTGGTGACCACCCCCTGGGTGGCGGTGGTGGGAGGCGCGCAGCTGTCGACCCCCCGCCAGGTGGCGTTGAGGGAGGGGACCGAGGGCCCGTCGACGTGCCCCGGACCGTCGCCCGGCCCGCCGCCGTAGGGGATGTTGTGGTCGGCCGTCCCGTGGATGTGGATGACGGAGACCGGGGCCGGATGCGGACAGGGTCCCATCAGGGTGGCCGAGTCGGGACCGATGGCGGCGAACAGCGTGGTGTCGCAGGCCAACCGGTAGGCCATCATGCCCCCGTTGGAGATGCCGGTGGCGAACACCCGGTGGGGGTCGACGGGCACCTCCTCCTCGATGGTGGTGACCATCGAGGAGAGGAAGACCACGTCGTCCACGTGGTCGGCGGCCGGCGTGCCGCAGCACCCGCCCCCGGCGTTCCATGCCCGGTGGAGGCCGTCCGGGTAGGCGACCAGGAAGTGGTCCTGGTCGGCCTGGGCGTCCCACCCGTAGGAGCGCTCGGCCTGGGCCCCGGATCCGAAGCCGCCGTGGAGCATCACCACCAGCGGGGCCGCCGACGGCAGTCCCTCGGGGCGGTAGAGGTGGAAGGTCCGGGTGATCCCGTCGACGGTGAGGGTCTGGGTGGACGAGCCCACCGGGACGGCGTGGGGAGCCGGGGCGGACGGGGTCCGTTGGACGGCGTGCCGGAGGAGCCCTCCGCAGCCGGCGGTGCAGACCACCAGCGCCGCACAGGCCACCAGGGAGGCCAGGGTGTGTCGCGACCGCAGCGCCGGGGTCATGTTCGAAGATTAGGCAAGGTAGTTGTCAACTGCAAGTGGGGTAGAATTGCGGGATGGAAAGGGAAGTCGCGCCGAGTGACTTCATGGCGGTTCCGGCTCTTGTCCAGCGCCTTGCCAATCAGGGGATCGAGCGGCTGCGGTACGACCTGGCCGACCGGGGGATGGCGACCGTGCGACCGGCCCATGTCCTGGTCCTCCTGCCCCTGCTCGGGGGGGGTCGCCGGGCCTCGGACCTCGCCGGCCTGTTGGGGGTGTCCCGCCAGGCGGTGGCCCAGGTGGTCCGCACCCTCGAGGCCGGTGGGTACGTCGAGCGCCTCGACGACCCCGGCGACGCCCGGGCCAAGCTGGTGTGCCTCACCGCCGGGGGGCGGGCCGCCCTCCGGGCCGTGCGGGCCAGCGCGGTGGCCGCCGAGGCCGAGTGGGCGGACCGGCTGGGGCCCGACCGGCTCGCCGAGTTCCGGGCCACCCTGACCGAGCTCCTGGCCGGTCCACCCGCCGAGGTGGATCCCGGGCGGGCTACAGCTCGAACAGCAGGTGGTGACTGAGGTCGCCGGTGAGGGCGACGATGATCCGGCGGGTGTCGAACCACCAGCGGTCGTCCACCCGGTGGAAGGAGTCGCGGTAGGAGCCGGCGATGATCGGCTGCAGGGGGAGGGTGTCGGTCTGCTGGAACACCGTGTAGTAGGCGTGGGCGGTGGCCCGGAGGGCCGGGTCGTCCACCTCCACCGCCACGTTGGTGGTGACGTGCCGGGTGCGCGGCGTGCCGTCGTCGTAGAGCCGGGTGGAGCCGTCGTAGAGCCGCCGCACCTGGTCGACGCCCTCGATCACCACGCCGGGAGCCGCCTCGAGGCGACCGTGGCGGAACAGCTCGGCCACCCCGGCCAGGTCGCCGGCGTCGATGCGCTCGGCGTACGTGTAGATCAGGTTCTCGATCTGGCGTGCGTCGTCCGTCACGGGACCCGAGGGTAGTGACGTGCGGTGCCGGCCGCCCCCCCGGTCAACCGACCCCGGCGGGCAAGGGGACGGCCCCGGTGGGGGCGGCCACCGTCCTGGCCTTGCCCCACGGGCCGAAGTGGAGGGTCAGACCGCTGTTGGAAGCCGACACCAGCAGGTGCCTCCCGGCCACCGCCAGGTAGGCGGTGGTCGGCCCGGAGGCGTCGTTGCCCGTGCTGGTGTAGGTGATCTTGTAGGCCTTCACCCCGCGGACGCTGGTGACCGGGCCCAGGTGGTAGGTCTGGCCGTCGAAGATGTCCGAGATGAAGGAGGACATCGTGAGGTCCTCGGCGGACTGGGTGAAGAGCGGGCTGCTCGACGGGACCTCCACCCACCGGCCGGCCAGGGGTGCCGCCTGCGAGGAGGACAGCCCGGCGCCGTTGGTCCAGTAGCCGGTGTTCCCGTTGATGAACAGGGCGCCGTCGACCAGGCGGAGGGAGCCGGAGGCGAGGGACCTGCCGTGGGCGGTCGTCATCTTCAGGCTCTCGGATCCCGAGGTCTGAGCGGTGTAGTTGGACTCGGCCAGCACGACGTTGCCCTCACCGGGAATGGCGACGGTGCCGCTGCCCACCGCGCTCACCGAGCCGGCCGCCGCCATCGCCGAGCTCGACTCCGCCACCAGCGCCGCCGCCGACGGGGGGGCGGTGGACGCCGTGGCGGGCGTGCCGGCCGCCAACGGCACGGCGGCGCCCAGCGCCGCCACGACGGCGAGCGGGACACCCCGCCCCGTCCACCGGTGGACCCTGCTCCGGGACGTCATGCTCGGACTCCTTCCCTCGTCGCCAGGCTCTCGATCGCCAAGTTCCGACACTGTCGCATACCGGCACGACCCTCCGCCCCGGCCCCAGCGGTCAGGGGACGGCGACCGCCCGGACGTAGACCAGGGTGGTGACCTGGTCGGTCGAGAGGTCGACCAGCTCCACCTGCACGGGGTCGAGCGGCCCGGTGCCGAGCAGCCGGCTCCGGGTGCGCACCGGTCCGAGGTGGGTCTTCTGGAGGTACCGGAGGTCGAGGTCGGTGACCACCACCGGGGAGCCGGAGCGCGCCTCGAGGAGATCCTCCGCCGCGGCTTCGGCCACCAGCGCCACCATGGCGCCCTGGAGGGTGCCGGCCGGATTGAGGAGATCGGAGGTGAGCTCCACCTGCACGGTGCCCCCGGCGGCGTCGACCACCTCGATGCCGGCCTCCTGGCGCAGGGGTCGGGTCAGGGTGCCGGGACCCCGGAGGATGTCGGGGAACTCCTCCAGCGCCACCCTCGGCTTGGGCGGGTCGCCCTCCTTGCGGGGAATCCGTGCGAAGCCGATGGCACCGGTGGCGTACGGCTCCCCCCCGTCGGACGTCAGCTCCACCAGGCAGGTGGCGGACCGCTTGCCGCGGCGGAGGACGCTTCCCACGGTGGAGATCTGCCCGGGGGCGGGCAGCGGCCGCGCCCGTACGGTCATGTCCGTGGTCAGGGTCCAGAAGTCGGGGTCGTTGTCCAACGGCACCCCGGCCACCACGTCGACCAGGTAGGAGATCACGCTGGCCCGCACCACGCCGTGGTGGAGCGTCTCCGGCTGGGGCTCCAGCCCGAGGACGAGGCGGCCGTCCTCCAACCGGGCGGTCACCCCGAGCCGGCTCGGGAGGGGCATCCCCTGGCTTGCGATGTCGGTCACGGGGCCTCCGGAGTCGTCACGAGGTCCCGATGCTAACGACCGGTGTCGGGCCGGCCCTCCGGCCGGTGTCTACCGCATCCCCTCGAAGACGCCGATCCCGGCCGCCTCGTTCCGCTTCTTCCACTCCTCCTTGGGGAACCGGGTGGTGTCGACATCGGTGGCCTGGGCCCGCAGGGCGCCGACGGTGGCGTCCTCCTTCTTGATGTACCGGAGCGGGTCCCAGCTGTAGAACCGGCAGGCGTTCTCCCAGGTGATCTTGTCGATCTCCTCGTCGGTGCACTTGGCGTCCTGCAGCTCGCCCCAGGCGAACTCGGGGGACTCCGGCCAGGTGGTGTCGGTGTGGGGGTAGTCGCACTCCCAGGCGATGTTGTCGATCCCGATCCGGTGCCGGAGCTCCAGGCCGCTGGGATCGGTGATGTAGCAGGCCAGGATGTGGTCCTTGAACACCTCGGAGGGGAGCTTGCCCCCGAAGTCCATGTCGTGACGGAGCCACTTCTGGTTCTGGTAGTGACGGTCGATGCGGTCGAAGTAGAAGGGGATCCACCCGATCCCGCCCTCCGACAGGGCCACCTTCAGGTCGGGGAACTTCCGGAGGGTGGGCCCGAACAGCAGGTCCTGGGCGGTGATGGCCGAGATCTGGCAGGCCAGCACCATCAGGTGGTCGACCGGGGCCTCCTTGGCCTGCTGGATGACGGCGAACCCGGCGCCGATGTGGAGGGAGAGCACCATGTTCTCGTCGCAGAGGGCCTGCATCATCGGGTCCCAGTAGCCGGACAGGAAGCTCGGATAGCCCTGGGCGTGGGGGGTCTCGAGGAAGCTGACCGACCGGCAGCCCTTCTTGCCGATCCGGTGGATCTCCTCCACGGCCAGCTCCACGTCCCACATGGGGACCAGGCCCAGGGGGATGAACCGGCCGGGGTAGGCCGCGCACCACTCGTCGATCACCCAGTCGTTGTAGCCCCGGAGCATGATCAGGCCCAGCTCCTTGTTCTCCGCCTCCGCGAAGGTCCGGGCGTTCCAGCCGGCCATGGTGGGGAAGTTCATCGAGGCCAGGACGCCGTTGGCGTTCATGTCCCGGACCCGCTCGTGGACGTCGAAGCAGCCCGGCCGGAGCTCCGAGTAGGAGCCGGGGTGGAAGCCCCACTGGTCGCTGGGCCACCCCACGGTGGCCGACATGCCGAAGCGGGTGGAGGTGGCCTGGCCCTGGAACACCCACTCGTCGATGCCGTCGGCGTTCCGGACCACCTTGGGGACCTCGTCCTGCCACCTGGCCGGCACGTGGTTCCACATGTCCGGGGGTTCGATGAAGTGGTCGTCGATGCTGACCAGAATCATGTCGTTCATCTGCACGGTGTGCCTCCTCAGTCCCAACCGACGATACGCCCGGGCCGGTGTGCCCGTCGGGCGCGGATCCGGCATCCTCGTCAACCAGTCTTAGGTCCTCCCGCCGGGGGGTCGCAACACGGCGCACCTCCCCCGACGCCCGGGTGCGGGGTGCCGGTGGGCCTCCGGCGCCGCCGGGTCCCCCGAAACCTCTAGATGGGGAGGTTGTAATCCTCTAGATGAATCGGTACCCTGAGACCGGACGCCGCCCTGCGGGGCTCGGCGGGAGACGTTCGCCGTCCGCCACGCACCGGCAGGCGGCGACACGACATCGGGGGAGTGTCCATGGGTCATCGACTGCGCCGGGCCACCACCACGGCGGTCTCCGCCGCCCTGGTCGGCATGGCGTTCACCGCCGTCGCCGGTGGACCGGCCTCGGCGTCGACGGCGAAGAGTCCGGTCACCGTCGCCCTCATCACCTCGGAGACGGGGATGGCCGGTCCCGAGTACGGCGACGCCCCGCTCGGGTTCCGGGCCCGGATCGCCCTGCAGAACTCCGAGGGCGGGGTCGACGGGCACCCGATCGTGCCGCTGGTCATCGACGACCAGTCGAGCCCCACCACCGTGATGACCGCGGTGCAGGACGCCATCTCCAAGGGGGCCATCGGGATCGTCTCCGAGAGCCCGGTGTTCTTTCTGGCCGCCAAGGAGGCGCAGCAGGCCGGGATTCCGGTCACCGGCGGGAGCTTCGACGGTCCGGAGTGGGGGACCCAGCCCTACACCAACATGTTCGCCGCCGACTCGGGCAGCGTGGACCCGAGCTTCCCGATCAACACGGTGTTCTCCTCCTTTCTGCGGGCCCACGGGGGCTCGGTGATCGGCTCCTACGCCTACGGCATCTCCCCCACCTCGGTCCGGGGCACCACCAGCGCCGCCGACGCCTTCCAGCGGGAGGGGGGAACCGTCGGGGTCCTCGACACCTCGGTCCCCTTCGGCAGCGTCGACTTCACGCCGGAGTCCCTGGTGGCGAAGCAGAAGGGCGTCAACGCCGTGTTCGCGGCCATGGACGCCAACTCCAACGTGGCGCTGGCCACCGCCCTCACCCAGGCGGGGGTGAAGCCCAAGGCCGAGGTCTTCCCCACCGGCTACAGCCCCAGCCTCCTGGCCTCCCCCGCCTGGTCGTCGCTCCGGGGTGACTACTTCGTCTCCGAGCTCCGCCCGGCCAGCGCTCCCGACGCCGGCACCGAGCAGCTCACCTCGGCCCTCCAGAAGTACGAGCACCGGCCGCCCAGCCAGTTCTACGACCTCGGCATCTCCGAGGCCTGGGTGGGCGCCGACCTGATGCTCAAGGGCATCGGGCTGGCCGGACCGAAGCCGACGTCGGCGGAGGTGGTCCACAGCCTGCGCGGGATCACCTCGTACGACGGGGACGGGCTCCTGCCCCGGGCCACCGACTACGCCACCAACTTCGGCCAGGACCCGGCCCAGACCTGCCTCTGGTACCTCCAGGCGGAGAAGAAGGGGTTCGTCCCGGTGTCGTCCGCCCCCTGGTGCGGGCACGACATCGCCGGCACCTCGGTGGCCGGCTGACGCCCCACCCGGCCGGCGACGGGACGGCCCTCCGCCGGCGCTAGCCTCAGGGCGTGAGGTCGTCGCCGGGGGTCCGAGGGTCGTCCGCCGCCCGGGGGGGCCGGGGCCCGGTCCCGGCGGAGGGTCGGGCCGGACGGCATCCCCACGCCCCGGCCAGCTGACGGTGGAGGCCTTCGACTTCGGATCGACGCTCCGCTCCCTGCACGAGCTGTCCCCGTCGGACATCCCCGACAACATCGCCGAGGTGGCCCGGGGCGTGGGTGCCTGGGACACGGTCGCCTACCTCGTCGACTTCGAGCAGTCGACCCTCGTACCGGTCCCGGACCGGTCGGCCCACGCCGACGCACCGGTGGGGCTGGCCATGGAGGGGACCCCGGAGGGCCGGTCCTTCCGCCGGCGGCAGCTGGTGGAGACGGCGACCGAGGATGCCACCCGGGTGTGCGTCCCGATCATCGAGGGATCCGACTGCACCGGGGTCCTCTCCTTCACCGTGGACGGCCCCGTCGATGACGACGCCCGTCGCCGGTACGAGGAGCTCGGCATGCTGGCGGGGGTGGCCATCTCCATCGCCGCCCGGTACACCGACCTGTTCAACGTGGTGCGCCGGCGTCGGGCCATGAGCCTCCCGGCCAGCATCCAGTGGGATCTGCTCCCTCCGTTGCGCCTGAAGACCCCGGAGGTCTCCTCCATCGGCGTGCTGGAGCCGGCCTACGACGTGGGGGGCGACTGCTTCGACCATGCCGTCAACGGGTCGACGGTCGACATCGCCATCATGGACGCCATGGGCCACGGCCTCGAGTCGAGCCTCATCTCCTCGCTGGCCGTCGAGAGCTACCGCCACGACCGGCGGGAGGGCCAGTCCCTGGCCGTCATCCACCGGCGCCTCGACCAGGTCCTGGGCGAGCACTTCTCGGGCGGACGGTTCGTCACCGGGCAACTGGCCACACTCGACGTGCGGTCCGGTCGCCTGGGCTGGCTCAACGCCGGACACCCCCTCCCCCTCCACGTCCGGGGGGACCGGGTGGTGGCCGTGCTCGCCTGCCGACCCTCGCTGCCCTGGGGGCTCGGGGGCGGGCTGCGGGAGGAGGCCGAGGTCCGGCTCCAGCCCGGCGACTCGGTGGTGTTCTACACCGACGGCGTCATCGAGGGTCGGGGGCCGTCGGGCGAGGCCTTCGGGATCGAGCGCTTCGTCGACCTGATCGAGCGGTCCTCCGCCGCCCGTCAACCCAGCGACGTGATCCTCCGCACCGCCATCGACGGCGTCCTCGAGTTCCAGGACCACCGCCTCCGGGACGACGCCACCATCGTGTGGCTCACCTGGAACCATCCCCACGTTCCGGGGGTGGCGTCGCCGGCCCTCCCCTGACGAGGGCCTCGGGCTCCGCCCCGTCGAGGGCGGCCGGGATCACCCGGCCCCGGTGCGGACCGGGCCACCGTGACCGGTGGGGTGGACGGTAGGTTGGGGTATGCCTCACGGGGTCCTGCTCGATATCGACGGGGTGCTGGCCGAGTCGTGGAGGCCGCTGCCGGGCGCCGCCGAGACGGTGGCCTGGCTGCGGGCCCGGGGGCTGCCGTTCCGACTGGTCACCAACACCTCGTCACGGTCGCGTGACCAGATCGCCGCCCTCCTGGCCGGGTCGGGCATGGAGGTCGATCACCGCGGCCATCCTGACGGCGGTGAGCAGCGCGGCCCGCTACCTCACGGAGCGGTACCCGGGGGAGGCCTGCCTGGTGGTCAACGAGGGGTCGCTCCGCCAGGACCTGGAGGGCGTGGCGACGGTGGGGCCCTCCGACGCCGGTGTCGTCCTGCTGGGCGGTGCCGGCCCCGGCACCGGCTACGACGAGCTCGATGCCGTGTTCAAGCTGGCCACCGAGGGGGTGCCGGTGGTGGCCCTCCACCGCAACACCCGTTACCAGACCTCGGAGGGACCGGCCCTGGACATGGGGGCGTTCATCGTGGGCCTCGAGGCGGCGGCCGGCGTGGAGATCCCCATCGTGGGCAAGCCGGCCCCCGAGTTCTTCGGGGCGGCACTGGCCGACCTCGGCGTCGACGCCGCCGACGCCGTCATGGTCGGCGACGACATCGGATCGGACGTGCGCGGCGCCCAGGCGGTCGGCATGACCGGCGTGCTGGTCAGGACGGGCAAGTTCCGGCCGAGCGACCTCGAGGGGAGCGGTGCGGCACCGGATCACATCGTGGACACCATCGGCGACCTGCCCGGGCTCCTCGGGAGCCTCGGGTGGCGGGGCTGACCGGCCGCCGGCCCGGGCCCCTCCCGCCGGGACCCCGTCCCGCCGTTCAGCCCGGCTCGGCGGGGAACCAGTTGCCGTGCAGGCCGTTCGGCACCCGCTGGGGGAGGGCCACCCTGGCCACCGGGGCCCCGGGGAAGTCGCCGGCGTCCCAGAGGTAGGCCCAGGCCGAGCGCCCGGCGTCCGACGACGACGCCAGGGTCACGTAGTACCCGTCGAGCTCCTCGGTCCCCCCGGGCCGGGGGATGAACGCCACCTCGCCGATGACGGCGTCGCAGTCGTAGGAACGGGAGGTGCCGGCATCCATGTCGTAGCGGACGAGTCGATCGTGCTCGCCCCGGACCAGCTGGTTCCGCCCGGACACCCCGGCCACCGTCAGGTACCGGTGCCGGCGTCCGGTCCGGCGGTCGTCGATCCGGGGGAACTCGGTGCCGGCGGCGTCCAGATGCTCGAGGGCCACGGTCCCCCGGCCCGGATCGAGGGTGGCCCGGGTGAAGGCGCCGCGCACCGGCTCCGAGGCTCCCCCCGCCGCCAGGCCCAGCGTGCTCCACCACGGGAAATCGAGCACGATCCGGACATCGTCGGCCCCGGCGGACGGTGTCGACTCGTAGGCGTTGGCGAAGTGCCAGGCCCAGAAGGCGTCCGAGTGGATCCACCTCGGCGCCGACCCGTCCCGCGGGATCACCGCCATCCGGGTCCCGAGCTCCGGCTTCCACTGGAGCACCGCCCCCCCGGTCAGCATGGCATCGAGGTCGAACAGGGCCGGCCCGACGGTGAGGACCAGGTGGTGCTCGGTGATGGCGAAGTCGTGGATCATGTAGCCGGCGTCGACCCCGTCCACCACGGTGGGGGGCCGGGTGACCGTCCCGTCCTGCCCGATGACCGCCCAGGTGAGGAACGGGGCCTCGACGTCATAGCGGAACACGATCATCTCGCCGGTCACCGGGTCGATCTTCGGATGGGCGCAGATGCCCGCCGGGAGGCCGCCGGCGAAGTCGTAAAGCCCGACGGTGGCCAGAGCGCCGGTGACCTCGTAGGGGGGCGTGCCCTCCTCGAGGGCCAGGTAGCGCCCGGCATGGCGCACCACGTTGACGAACGGGTCGAGACGGAACGGCCACCCGGGGTCGGGGTCGGGACCCAGCAGGGCGGTGTCCACGAAGGCCGGCGTCAGCAGGCCGCCGTAGAGGGAGCGGCCGGCCCGCTCCTCGGCCTCCATCCCCCGGGTGCGCACCCACCGGTTGGCGTAGCGGGCGCGGCCGTTCTCGATCCACAGCCCGTGGAGCATGGCGTCGCCCTCCAGCGGATAGGTGTAGCTGCCGAGGGGCGTGAAGCGGGGGTTGGGCCCGTTGCGGAGGTAGGCACCGGTGAGATCGGCGGGGAGGGTCCCCTCGACGGCCAGGTCGTCGGCGCTCACCTCGGTGGCCACCGGCTCGAACCGTCCACAGAGCTGGGGGATGGTGGACGGGTCCACCGGCAGCAGGTCCTGGGCCATCCGTCCATCGTAGGGGTGCCGGTGTCCGGCCACCGGGGCCCCCGCCCCCGGGGTGGGGCTAACCCCCCGGTCGAGACGCCGACTAGCGGTATTCCGCCGGATCCGGTCGCCACGTACCGTTGCCGGTGATGATCACCGCCCACTCCCTCACCAAGCGCTACGGCACCGCCACCGCCGTGGACGACCTGACCTTCGAGGTCCCCTCCGGGCTGGTCACCGGGTTCCTGGGGCCGAACGGGTCGGGCAAGTCCACGACGATGCGCATGATCATGGGACTCGACCACCCCGACTCGGGATCGGCGCTGATCGGGGGCCGGCCGTACGCCCAGCTCGACTGGCCGCTCCGGGAGGTCGGCGCCCTCCTCGACGCCAAGGCGTTCCACCCGGCCCGGACCGCCCGGAACCACCTCCGGTGGCTGGCCCTCACCAACGACCTCCCGGTCGGCCGGATCGACGAGGTGCTCGACCAGGTCGGGCTGACCTCGGTGGCCAAGCGCCGGGTGGGGAAGTTCTCGCTGGGGATGACCCAGCGGCTGGGCATCGCCGCCGCCCTGCTGGGAGACCCCGGCGTGCTGCTGTTCGACGAGCCGGTCAACGGCCTCGACCCCGAGGGGATCCGTTGGGTCCGGCACTTCCTCCGGGACCTGGCGGCGCAGGGGCGCACCGTGCTGGTGTCCAGCCACCTGATCAGCGAGATGGCGCTCACCGCCGACCGGCTGATCGTCATCGGCCGTGGCCGGCTGATCGCCGAGACCGACGTGGCCGACTTCGTCGCCCGCAGCGGCGGGGCCGCCGTCAGGCTGGTCACCCCGGATGCCGCCGCCTTCACCGCCGCCCTCTCCGCCGCCGGGGCCACCGTCGGAGACGGCGATGGGGCGCTGACCGTCGAAGGGCTGACCTCGCCGCAGATCGGCGACCTGGCCGCCCGGGACGGACTCCGCATCCACGAGCTGACGCCCGTCACCGCCTCGCTGGAGGACGCCTTCATGGAGCTCACCCAGGACGAGGTGGAGTACCGCCCATCGACGACGCCCGGCATGGCCGCCGCCGGGACCAAGGAGCCACGATGACCACCGACCTGCTGCTCGACGCCCCCCGGGGGCACTACCGGTTCCGGAACCTGGCCCGCTCCGAGGTGCTCAAGGTCACCACCCTGCGCTCGACGGCCATCATGCTCGGCCTCACCTCGGTCGCCTGCCTGCTGGTGACCGGGCTGGTGGCGCACAGTGCCCTGCACCACGGCGCCGGGTACTACGTCGGCTTCGACCCCACCCAGGAGTCCCTGACCGGGATGGTGGTGGCCGCCCTCACCGCCGGCGTGTTCGGGGCCCTGCTGATCACCGGCGAGTACTCCAGCGGCACCATCCGCTCCACCCTGTCGGCCGCCCCGAGGCGACCGCTCCTGTTGGCCACCAAGGTCGCCGTCACCGCCGCCCTCACCGTGGTGTTCTGCGAGGTCCTGAGCTTCGCGTCGTTCTTCCTGGGCCAGGCCATCCTCTCGGGTGGCGGGGCACCGTCGGCCACCCTGGCCTCGGCGGGGGCGGCCCGGGCGGTGGTACTGACCGGCCTGTTCATCGCCCTCCTCGCCCTCATGGCCTTCGGCTTCGGGGTCATCTTCCGGAGCACGGCGGCCGCCATCGCCGCCTTCGTCGGGGTCATCTTCGTCCTCCCCCTGGTGGTGCGCAGCTTCTCCGAGTCCGACATGCACTTCCTGCCGACCAACATCCTGTCCAACTCGATCATGGCCACCACCCCCCAGCCCCCCGGGGAGCCCTTCCCCCCGCTCTCCCCGGTCGTAGGGTTGCTGCTGATGGTCCTCTACGCCGCCGTCGCCCTGGCCGTGGGCGCCACCCTCTTCGTCCGGCGGGACACGTGAGCGAGTCGGGGGTGGAGGGAGGCTGGGTGCAGGTCCGGATCCCCGAGGAGCGGGTCGAACAGGCCAGACGGCTGTCCCGGATGGTGCTGCGGGAGCCGTTCCAGCGCCGGAGCTGGGCGGAGCTGGGGTACTTCCTGGTCAGCTCGGCCCTGGCCGGGGTGGCGGTGGTGGTGCTCGGGGTGGTGGGCCTCGCCGGGCTGGTGCTGACCATCGTCTTCGTCGGCATCCTCCTGCTGGCCTGCGACCTCCGGCTGGCCCGGGGGCTGGGGCGCTGGCAGCGGACGCTGGCGTGGCGGGTGCTGGGCGAGGACATCACCGAGCCCGAGCCGTTCACCCGGCGGCCCGGCCGGCTCCCGTGGTTGCGGGCCGCCCTGGGCGACCGGACCGCCTGGCGGTCGGTCCTCTACTTCATGGCCAAGGTGCCACTCACCCTCTTCGGCATCTGGTTCGCCCTCAGTGTCTGGATCCAGGCCTTCCTCGGCATCGCCTCGCCCTTCATCGGCGGCGGCGCGGTGCGGTTCGGTGTCCTGGGCCATCTCACCGGGCCGGGCTTCAACAACGCCACGCCCATCGGGGGCGGCGGGCACCTCCTCCTCTTCGTGATCGGGGTCCTGTTCCTGTTCGTGGCCCCGTGGACCATGCGGCTGGTGGTCTGGTTCGACGGGCGCCTGATGCACCTGCTGCTCGGGCCCAGCGCGGTGGCCTCGCGGGTGAAGACCCTCGAGCAGTCGCGGTCGAGGACCCTCGACGCCGCCACCGAGACCCTGCAGCGCATCGAGCGCAACCTGCACGACGGGACCCAGGCCCAGCTGGTGGCCCTGGCCATGCGGCTGGGCCAGGCCAAGGACAAGCTCGAGAACCTGGGGGCCGACGCCGACGACACCGCCGCCCTCGACGACATCCGGCGCCTGGTCGACGAGGCGCACGCCGGGGCCAAGGAGGCGATCACCGACCTCCGGGACCTGGCCCGGGGGATCCACCCCCCGGCCCTCGACACCGGCCTGGAGAACGCCCTGGCCACGCTGGCGGCGCGCAGCCCGGTGCCCACCGAGGTCCACGTCGCCGTCCAGGCGCGGCCGAGCCCGGCCATCGAGGCCATCTGCTACTTCTCGGCGGCGGAGCTGCTGGCCAACGTCGCCCAGCACGCCGAGGCGTCCCGGGCCACCCTGAGCTGCGCCCAGCACGGCCCCTGGCTCCGGGTGGTGGTGCGCGACGACGGGCGGGGTGGGGCGGCGGTCAACCGGGTCGGCTCGTCGTCGAGCGGCCTGGCCGGCCTGGCCGACCGGGTCGGCAGCGTGGACGGACACCTGGGCGTGGCCAGCCCCCCCGGCGGTCCGACGGTGGTCACCGTCGACCTCCCCACCCACGCCTGATGGCGGACCCCGACGCCATCCGGGTGGTGATCGCCGAGGACTCGGCGATCCTCCGGGACGGGCTGGTCCAGCTGCTGGCGGACCGGGGGTTCGCGGTGACCGGCGCGGTCGGCGACGCCGTGAGCCTCGAGCAGGCCATCGCCACCGATCCCCCCGACGTGGCGGTGGTCGACATCCGGATGCCGCCGACCTTCACCGACGAGGGGCTCCGGACCGCCATCAGCCTGCGCCGGGACCACCCGGAGGTGGGGATCCTGGTGTTCTCCCAGTACGTGGAGACCCGGTACGCGGCCGAGCTGCTGGCCGGCGGTGCCGCCGGGATCGGCTACCTCCTGAAGGACCGGGTGGCCGACGTCGCCGACTTCGCCGAGGCGCTGGTACGGGTGGCGTCGGGGGGCACCGCCCTCGACCCGGAGGTGGTCACCCAGCTGATGGGGGCCTCCCGCCGCACCGACGCCCTGGAGGTGCTGACCGGCCGGGAGCGCGAGGTCCTGTCCCTGATGGCGGAGGGGAGGACCAACTCGGCCATCGCCGCCGCCCTGGTGGTGTCGGAGGGGGCGGTGGAGAAGCACGTCGCCAACATCTTCGCCAAGTTGGACCTGCCGGCCTCGTCCACCGACCACCGCCGGGTCCTGGCCGTACTGCGCTACCTGGAGGGTTGAGAGGCTCGCCACCTGGGTGATCACCGACACCGACCGCGAGGTCCTGGCGTTGGCGGCGATCGCCCTGACCGGAATCGACGGGTCGAGTGCACCCCACGTCCGGCCGGGGCACCTTGCCCGGCGGTCGTCGTCAACGCCCTCGACGACCGGGCCCGGAGCTGGTGGGAGCGACCGGGGGTGCACGCCCCCACCGGGTTCAGACGGACCCGCCACCTCCCGAGGCTCCGGCGCGCTGCCAGGTCTCGAAGCGGTAGCCGATCCCACCGTCCCGGTGCTCGTCGCTCCGGGTGACCAGTCGGAAGGCCTCCCGGTAGGGCGGGAAGAACGTGACGCAGTGGAAGTCCCCCTCGACCTGGGTCAGCAGCAGCTGGTCGGCCTCCCCGATGGTCGCCGCGTACACCGCCCCGCCGCCGATCACCCAGACGTCCTCGCCCGGCCGCTCGGCCACCAGCTGGTCGAGGCTGCCCACCGGTCGGAACCCGGTCCGCAGGTCCCCCGGGCTCCTGGTCAGCACGAAGTTCACCCGGTCGTGGAGGGGGGCGGCGAACTCCTCGTAGGTCGCCCGGCCCATCAGGATGGCGCCGGTGGTGGTCGTCCGGCGGAAGTACGCCGTGTCACCCGGGAGCCTCCAGGGGAGGCCGGTGGCGGTGGCGATGCCCCGCCGGGTGTCCATGGCGGCGATCAGGCGGATGGTGCCGGAGGGCGTCCCTGGTGGCGGACCGGTCATCGGGCGGGCAGCCCCTACCGGAGGATGATCGGCATGCTCGCCCAGCCCCGCACGGTGGAGGTGGGGAACAGCGACAGTCCGTCGTAGTCGAGCTCCCACTCCGGGAACCGGTTGAGCATCTCGTCGAGCGCCACCCGGCCCTCGAGCCGGGCCAGGCTGGCGCCCAGGCAGAAGTGGAGCCCGTGCCCGAAGGTGAGGTGGGTGACGTCGGTCCGCCGGATGTCGAACACGTCCGGGTCGGTGTAGCGACGGGGATCACGGTTGGCGGACGCCATCGACAGCAGGATGGGACTTCCGGCCGGCACCGTGGTCCCGTGGTACTCGATGTCCTGGGTCACGTAGCGGGCGATGGAGTGCCCGGTGGGCTCGAAGCGCAGCGTCTCGTCGATGACCCGGGGGATGAGCGACCGGTCCTGGTGGACGGCGCGCCGCTGGTCGGGGTGCTCGGCCAGCACCTTGGTGAGCCAGCCGATCAGCCGCCCGGTGGTCTCGTTTCCCGCCCCGGCCAGCACCGCGGTGTAGGTGGAGACCTCCTGGCGGGTCAGCGTCCGGGTCGAGCCGGTCTCGTCCTCGAACTCGGCATTGAGGAGCTGGGTCATCAGATCGTCGGAGGGGTGCTCGGCCCGCCAGTCGATGTACTCCTCGAACATGGCGCCGCTGGCGATCTGGTCCTGCCGGATCTCCATCGGCCGGCCCGGCCGGGTGCGCAGGTTGTCGTCGGTCTTGTTGCGCACCGCCACCTGGTCGGCTTCGGGGATGCCCAGCAGCATGCCGATGACCTTCATCGGCAGCATGGTGGCCAGCTCCTCGATGATGTCGAACCCACGGGAGCCGACCAGGGGATCGAGACAGGCGATGCAGTACTGGCGCACCTGGTCCTCGAGCTCGGCCATCCGGCGGGGGGTGAAGACCCGGGACAGGAGTCCCCGGTGCATGGTGTGGGTGGGCGGGTCCTCGAACATGATGACCCCGCCGGGGAGGTCGTAGCCCGACCGGATCACATCGAGGATGTCGGAGCGCGTGCTGCTGAGCGCCTGCCAGTTCTTGAGCGCCTCCTCCACGTCGGCGTGCCGGCTCAGCACCCAGAAGTCGTACGGCTCGTTGTGGTAGATCGGCGCCTCGTCCCGGAGCCGGGCGTAGATCGGATAGGGATCGGCGTTGATCCCCACGTCGTAGGGGTCGTAGTAGAGGTCGGGCACGGGCGGGGCGGTGGACATGGTGGCTCCTCGGGTCAGCTCGGCAGCATGCAGGTGCTGCCGCCGTCGATGGCGATGACGGCGCCGGTGATGAAGGTGGCCCGGTCCGACGCCAGGAAGGAGGCCAGCTCGGCGACCTCCTCGGGCTGGCCGGCCCGCTGGAGGGCCGAGCCCTTGACCAGGCCGGGGAACCGCTCCCCGGCGCCCTTGCCGCCGGACATGGCGGTCTCGACGAATCCCGGGCAGATGGCGTTGGCCCGGACCCCCCGGGTGCCGTACTCGATGGCGGCGGCCTTGGTCAGCGAGATGACCCCCGCCTTGGCCGACGAGTAGGCCGCCGTCGGAAGCCGGGACCCGTTCATCCCCCCGGTCGAGGACCAGTTGAGGATGGCTCCCCCGCCGGTGGGCAGCATGGCGCGGATGCCGTGCTTGGTCCCCAGCATCACGCCGGTGAGGTTCACCGAGATGAACCGGTTGAACTCCTCGACGGTCAGGTCGGCCAACGGCGCGGCCCCGGCGATGCCGGCGACGTTGAGCACGGCGTCGACCCGGCCGAACCGGGCGAGCGCCGCCGCGAACATGGCCTCCACCGAGCCCTCGTCCGAGACGTCGACCTCCACCGGGAGGGCGCCCTCCCCCAGCTCGGCGGCCGTCGCCTCCTGCTGGCCGCTGATGTCGGCGGCCACCACCTCGGCCCCCTCGCGGACGAACACCTCGGCCGCCGCCCGTCCCATCCCCGATCCGGCACCGGTGATGACCGCCACCTTCCCCTCCAGCTCCTGCATGGGACCTACTCTAAGAGAGCCGCCGGCGGGTCGCCGGGGCCGGGCGGCGGGGGTCGGCGCCCGGACCCCCGAGGGCCGCCAGGCAGAACGTCCACAGCCGGGCGGCGATCTGGGCGCTGGGCTCGTCCAGCCCGGCGCTGTCGTAGTGGTGGAACACCGCCATGACCAGCTGGGTGATCAGCCAGGCGGCGTACTCGGGGTCCGGGGTCCCGATCTCCCCGTTGGCCTCGGCCTCCCGGATCTCCCGCAGCAACAGGTCGGTGAAGGGTCGGGTGGCGGCGGACACCTCGGCGGGGTAGAGGGTCTGGAGCCGCCAGTGCTCGGCGGTGATGAAGCTGGGGCCGTCCCCGATCACCTCCAGCCCGCTCACCGACGCCGTCACGTAGAGGCGGAGCCGGTCCACCGGGTCGCCCAGCGCGCTGGCCTGCTCCCGGAACGCCCGGCAGTTCTCGTCGATGAGGTTCTCGATGACGGCCAGCAGCAGGTGGTCCTTGCTGGGGAAGTACCGGTAGAAGGTCTGCAGGGCGATCCCGGCCTCCTTGATCAGCTCCTGGGTGGTGAAGCTGGTGCCCTTGGTGACGGCGAGGCGCTGGGCGGCGGCCACGATGGCCTGGGCCTGCTCCACCCCCCGGGTCTTCGACCTCCGCACCAGGGGCGACCGCTCGGCGGCCCGTTCGGCCCAGGTCATCGGCACGGCGGGAGCGCCGCCCGCCGGGTCGTCGGGGAGGGGTCGGCCGGTGCTCAAAACGGATCCGCGCTGTAGACGACGGCCCCACCGAAGTGCGGCGAGGAGTGACAGGCCACGCCGATCGAGGCCCCGGCCCGCTGCCGGTCGCCGGCCCGGCCGGCGAGCTGCAGGTAGCACTCGAGCATCTGCGGCACCCCGTGCATCCGTCCGTTCCCCAGCGCACCCCCGCCGGAGAGGACCGGCAGGGCACCGGGTCGGTCGCTGTCGATCCCGCCCTCGAGCACCAGGCGGTGGGCCTCGCCGACCGGACACAGCCCGAGCGACTCCATCCAGTAGTAGACGAAGGGCGAGAAGCCGTCGTACACCTGGGGGAGGTCCACCTCGCCCGGGCCGACCCCGGAGCGCTCCCACAGCCGGCGGGCGGTCTCGGCGCCGACGTCCATGATGTCGTCGAGGGGCCAGTGCAACGGGAGCCGCCGGGTGACCGGGGCCCCGGTGGCGTAGCCGGACACGTAGACGGGCGGGTGGGGGAGGTCCCGGGCCCGCTCGGCCGACGTGAAGAGGAAGGCGGCCACCCCGTCGACCGGGATGTCGCAGTCGAGCCGGCAGATCGGGTCGTCGATCATCGGGGCGGCCAGGTACTCCTCGGGGTCCAGCGGCCGGCCCGACCAGTAGGACCACGGGATCCGGGACCCGTTCTTGCGGGCCTCCGACACCACGGCGGCCATGGCCTCCCGGGTCGCCCCGTACCGCTGGAGGTACTCGGTGTAGGAGAAGGCGATCATGGCCAGCGGGCCGAAGAACCCCTGGGGAACCGTCCACTGCTGCGGGCCGTGCGCCTCGGTCATCGGGTTCCCGTGGTAGCTGGCGTGGGGGTTGTGCAGGGCCCGGTGGACCAGCACGTACTCGGCGGCCCCGCTGGCCACGGCGTTGACCGCCAGCGACACCGCCCCGGGGATCTGGCCGAACCCCTGGAACCCGGCGGCGTAGGCGGGGTTGATCCGCAGCTGCTCGGCCAGCCAGTTGGCCGACACCAGGCTGACCCCGTCCTCGGCCACGTGGGCCCCGGCCGACGGGAAGAGGCTGGCGGTGACGAAGCCGTCCACCTGGGCCTCGGTCAGCCCGGCATCGGCGATGGCCCGCCGGGCCGTCTGGACGGTGAGGGCGCCCAGCGTCTGGTCGGCGTGCCGCGCCACCGGGCTCTGGGCGTACCCCACGATGGCCACCTGGTTGCCGGCCTGCAGGCGCCCGCTCATGCCGACAGGGCGAAGGCGGGGACCGAGACGCCGTCGGCGATGTCCTCGAAGACCATCGACACCGGGGTGCCGGTGGTGAAGGTGGCGTCGGGGCCGTCGAC
This sequence comes from uncultured Actinomycetota bacterium, assembly GCA_963709665.1. Classification (GTDB taxonomy): domain Bacteria; phylum Actinomycetota; class Acidimicrobiia; order Acidimicrobiales; family RAAP-2; genus DASZIT01. The sequence goes on from CAVPWU010000003.1 coordinate 242,631, forward strand.
CAGGCGCCCGATCATCCGGAGATCGTCCTGGGCGTCCAGCTCCACGTCCACCAGCACGAAGGGCACCTCGAGGCCCGGGAGGAACGACTGTCGCACCACCGTCCACGAGCGGATGGTCCCGGAGCCGTCGACGGGGGCGTAGGTGTAGCGGGGATCCATCGAGCCACAGTGGGCGCACGATAGTCCCGGCGGGTGGTTGAGGGCCCCGCAGTGCGGGCAGCGCGCCAGGGCCAGGGTGTGCCCCGCCGCCGCCGCCCAGAAGGGGGCCGACCGCTCGTCCGGTACCGGCACCGGGCGGGCCCCGGTGCTCACAGGATCACCTCCGCCTCCTTGAGGGCGGCGATCTCCTCCCACCCGTAGCCCAGCTCCAGCAGGACGGTCTCGGTGTCCTCCCCGTGCTCCGGGGCCCGCCGCAGGGGCGGGGGCTCCCCGGCGAACTGCACCGGCACCGCCGGGAGCCGGTAGGCCACCTCCCCGTCGATCTCCACGTCGCCGACGTACCCGTTGGCGATGACCTGCGGGTCCTCGAGCAGCTCGGGCACCGACTGCACGGGGGCCCACGGGGCGTCGAGATCGGAGAGCAGCTCCGTCCACTCGGCGAAGGTCCGGGTGGCGAACTCCTCGTCGAGGAGGGCGACGCAGGCCGCCCCGTTCTCCCGGCGGGCGGTGAGGTCGGCGAACCGCGGATCGTCGGCCAGCTCCGGGCGCCCGATGAGCCGGCAGAAGTCGGGCCAGTAGCGGTCCGGCTGGAGGAAGACCAGCTGGATGTGCCGCCCGTCCCTGGTCCGGTAGCTGCCCACCAGGGGGTTGACCTGCGGGCCCCGACCGCTCATGGCCATCGGCGTGTCGCCGCCCAGGGCGGCCAGGACGTCCGAGGACAGGGTCCAGACGGCCGCACCGAGGAGCGAGACGTCCACCACGGTCCCCTTCCCGGTCCGGGAGCGCTGGAGCAGCGCCGCCGACACCCCGAAGGCCAGCGCCAGGGCGCCGTTCCGGTCGCCCAGCGCCCCGCGCTGACCGATCGGGTACCGGCGGTCGGGCGGGGTCAGCATGTGCGCCATCCCGCCACGCGCCCAGTAGGCGGTGGCGTCGTACCCGGGCCGGTCGGCGTCGGGCCCGCGCACGCCGTAGCCGTTGCCGTTGGCGCACACCAGGGCGGGATAGCGGTCGGTCAGGGTCTCGGGATCGAGGCCGAGCCGCTGCAGCGCCCCCGGCCGCATGTTGGTGAGGAAGACGTCGGCGGAGGCGAGCAGCCGGTGCAGCACCGCCCGCCCCTCCTCGGTCTTGACGTTGAGGGCGATCGACCGCTTCCCCCGGTTGGCCAGGGCCAGGGACAGGTTGACACCGCCGCGGTCGGTGCCGATCCCCTGGGTGGCCAGGGCACGGTAGGGGTCCCCCTCGGTCGGCTCGATGTGGATGACGTCGGCACCCCAGTCGGCCAGCAGGGCCCCCGCCACCGGGACGAACACCCACTGGGCCAGCTCCACCACCGTCACCCCGTCGAAGGGCTGCTCAGACATGGGCGGGAGCCCGGCTCACGAGACCGGGGACAGGACGACCACCGGGATCACCCGGTCGGTCCGCGTCTGGTAGACGTCGTAGTTCGGCCACTGGTCGCTCACGATCCTCCACAGCCGGGGCTTGTCGGCCTCGCCGGCGGTGGTGGCCACCACCGGGATCCGGTCCGCCTTCACCTGGATCTCGGCCGACGGCTGCGCCACCAGGTTCCGGTACCAGTTCGGATGGGACGGGGCGCCCCCCATCGAGGCCACCACCAGGTAGTCGTCGCCGTCCCGGGCGAAGATCAGCGGCGTGGTCCGGGCCTCCCCCGTCCTGCGGCCGGTGGTGGTGAGCAGCAGGGTGGGCACGCCGTTCCACAGGTACCCCACCGCCCCGTCGGTCTCCCGGTACCGCTGGACGTGCTCCTCGCCCAACAGCAGGAGGTCCGGCGCCCGGTAGTCGTCTTCAGCCATCGCCCCGCCCGCCCTCCCCGAACACGACGGGGAGGGCGGTGGCACCCCGCTCGTAGAACCCGATGTACTCCGGTGGCTCGGCATCCGGATCGAGCCGGAGGTCGGGCAACCGGTCCAGCAGCGCCCCGATGGCGATGGTCATCTCGGCGCGGGCGACGTGCTGCCCGAGGCAGACATGGGGGCCGTTCCCGAAGGCCAGCGCCGGCTTCACGGGTCGGGAGGGGTCGTACTCGTCCGGGCGCTCCCACCGCAGGGGGTCCCGGTTGGCGGCGCCCAGGCAGAGATGGAGGACCGATCCCTTCGGCAGGGGGGTGCCGGCCAGCTCGGTGTCCCGGGTGACCCAGCGGGAGAACATCGGGTCGGTGGGCTGCCACCGCAACGACTCCTCGATCACCGGGCGCAGCAGGGCGCGGTCGTCCCGCACCGCCCCGAGGAGCTCCGGTCGCTGCAGCAGGGCGGCCAGGGTGATGCCCATCTGCTTCCAGGTGGTGCCCGAGCCGGCGGCCAGCAGCAGCAGCGAGAACGAGTAGATCTCCGCGTCGGTGAGCCGGTGGGTCCGCCCGTCCTCATCGGTGATCTCCGACTCGACCAGCACGCTGATCAGGTCGTCCTGGGGCGACTCCCGGCGGGCCGCCACGATGGGGGCGAGGATCTCGACGATCACGTCCGGCGTGCCCAGCGACTGGCGGATGTCGAGCGCCTGGGCCACCGGGACGCCGAAGCTGCCGGTGATGGTGAGGACGGGGATGGCGGCACAGAACTCCACGTTCAGCTCGGACCGGCCCCCGGCCTCGAACGAGTCGATCAGGGCGTGCACGGTCCGTTCGATCCAGTTCCGGATCCACCAGGACGCCCGGGTCGGCGAGAACGACGGCTGGACCAGCGCCCGGTAGCGCCGGTGCTGGCTGCCGCCCATGGACAGCATGCTGTTGGTGGGCCCGAGCTCGCCGCCCTCGAGGTCGACCGCCTCGGCCGACGAGGCGAACACCTCGGGGTTGCGGTAGGCGGCGTCACAGGCCTCGAACGAGAAGGCCGAGAAGTGCGGGACGTCGGGGTAGGGCAACCCGTGGAAGAACAGGTCCGGGCCGGCACCGGAGAGGTCGTGGACGGTGCCGACGTGGACGGCCGCCTGCTCCCGCAGCGCCGCCCAGGCCGGGTACGGGTCGCCGCGGTACCCCCCGCCGGAGTAGGAGTTGAAGCTGCTGCCCAGGTCGAACAGTTGGCGGACCCGGTCCAGGTCGAGGACATCCTGGGTGTCGGTCATGTGGCCTCACGCCCCCCCGTCGATGGTCAGCGTCAACGCCCCGGTCGGGCAGGCCTCGACCGCGGTCCGGAGGCTGTCCACCGGGTCGCCGTGGACGTCGACCACCACCGCCTTGGTGTCGGCGTCGTGGGTGAAGGTCCCCGGGGCGTACAGGATGCAGGTCCCGGCGCCCATGCAGACCTCCCTGTCCACCGCCAGGACGATCCCCGACGGCCCCTCAGGCATCCGCCGCCACCGGTGGGTCGGCCGGGGTGAACCGGTAGAGCCGCTCGGCGTTGCCCCGGAGCAGCTTGTACTGGGTCTCGGGCGGGAGGTGCCCGATCACCTTCTTCACCGCCGTGATGCAGTTCGGCCAGGTGGAGTCGGAGTGCGGGTAGTCGGTCTCGCACATGACGTTGTCCTCGCCGATCTCATCGAGGCTGGCGATCCCGTGATGGTCCTCGATGAAGCAGCCGAAGACGTGGTCGCGGAACAGCTCCCGGAGGTTGAGGGTGTCGAGATCCACCTCCCCCGAGGTCCCGTGGTCCATGAACCGCTGGCCCCGCATGACCCAGTAGCGCTGCTTGTCCAGCACCTGCTCGGCCCGCTCGAGGAAGTAGGGCATCCACCCGACCTCGCCCTCGGACAGGGCGATCTTGAGGTTGGGGTAGCGCTGGAACATCCCGCTGAACAGCCAGGACAGCATGGCCCCCGACGTGCGGACGGCCCCCCAGGCCAGGTTGGCCATGAACGGCGAGTCGGGGGCGATCTGCGGGACCTGGGAGGAGGAGCCGACGTGCATCGACGCCACCAGGTGGAGCTCGTCGGCGGCCGCCATCACCGGATCCCAGTAGCGGTCCTTGTCGTGGATGGTGGGCAGGCCCAGCGGAGCGGGGTTCTCCGAGAAGGCGAAGGCGGTGACGCCCCGGGCCGCCATCCGCTCCATCTCCCCGGCCGCCAGCCGGGGGTCCCACAGGGGGATGAGCATCAGGGGGATGTACCGGCCGGGAGCCGCACCGCACCACTCCTCGACGATCCAGTCGTTGTAGATCTGCAGCAGCTCGAAGCCGAACTCCCGGTCGCCGGCCTCCATGAAGAGCTGGCCGCAGAAGCGGGGCAGGGTCGGGAAGCAGAGCGACGCCAGGATCCCGGCCCGGTCCATGTCCTCGAGACGGGCGGAGGCGTCGTAGCACCCGGGACGCATGTCGGCGTAGGCCAGGGGCTCGGGACTGAACTCCTCCTTCGACTTCCCGGCCACCGCGCTCAGGCCCGAGCTGGGGAAGCGCTTGCCGTCGTACATCCAGTAGTCCATGCCGTCGATGGTCTCCATGTGGGGAGCCCGGTCACGGTCCTTGGTGGCCACCCGGTCCACCCAGAGGTCGGGTGGCTCGAGGATGTGGTCGTCGACCGAGATCAGCCAGTCGAGATTCAGGTCAGACGTCATCGACCCCCCTTGACGGTCACGTCGGCAGCTCGCCGACGCTGATGTGCTTCACCTCTTGGAACGCCCGGATGCCGTCGACGCCCCGCTCGCGACCGAGGCCGCTCTGCTTGTAGCCGCCGCTCGGTGCATAGGCGTTGAACATCGAGGTGTTGACGCTCACCGCCCCGCTGCGGATCCGGCGGGCCACCGCCGTGGCCGCCGCGGTGTCGGCGCTGTACACCTGGCCGGACAGCCCGTAGATGCTGTCGTTGGCGATCCGCACGGCGTCGTCGACGTCCCGGTAGCCGAGCACCGCCAGCACCGGCCCGAAGATCTCCTCCTGGGCGGCGGGGTTCGAGTTGTCCGGCACGTCGAGCACCGTCGGCTCGAAGTAGTAGCCGCGGTCCAGCCCGGCCGGACGGCCGCCGCCGCACGCCACGGTGGCGCCGTGCTCGACGGCCAGGGCGACGAACCGTTCGCACCGCTCCCGCTGGGCGGCGGTGATCAGGGGGCCCACCCTGGCCCCGGGATCGCCTGGCGGCCCGACCGTGAGTGAGGTGTAGGCGGCGGTGGCGGCCTCGAGGGCGGCGGCCTTGTGCTCCTGGGGCACCAGCATGCGGGTGGCCGACACGCACGCCTGCCCGGCTGTCAGGGCGATGGCCTGGGCGGCTCCCTGGGCCACCCGGTGGAGGGCGTCCTCGAGGTAGATCTGGGCCGACTTGCCGCCGAGCTCGAGGGCGACCCGCTTCACCGTCGGCGCCGCCTGGGCCAGGATCTGCCGCCCCACCACGGTGGACCCGGTGAAGGACACCATGTCCACCCGGGGGTCGGAGGTGAGCAGCTCGGCCCCTTCGGCCCCCTCCTCCACCACCACGCTCAGGACGCCGGCCGGGAGGCCGGCGGCCTCGGCGGCGGAGCCGAAGGCCAGTGAGGAGAGCGGGGTCAGCGGGCTCGGCCGCAGGATCGCCGAGTTCCCCGCCATCAGGGCGGGGATCAGCTTCTGGAAGGCCATGATGACCGCCCCGTTGTAGGGGGTGATGGCCGTCACCACACCCACCGGCTCGTAGCGCCGGAAGCTGGCGGCCACCCGTCCCCGCACCAGGTCGTCGAGCGGGACGGGATTGGCCTCCTCCTCGGCCAGGGACAGGAAGAGGTCGATGGTGTTCCGGGAGAAGGCCATCCCGGCGGTGTACTGCGCCATCTCGGCGAACATCACCGGCTGCCCGGCTTCGGCCACCATGGTGGCCACCCACGGCTGGTGCACCGACTCGAGGTGGTCGAGGAGGGCGTGGAGCACCGCCGCCCGCTCCCGGGCCGGACGGAGTGCCCAGTCCCCGTCGTCGAAGCTCCGACGGGCCTCGGCCACCGCCCGGTCGACCTCCTTGAGCGGGGTGGCGCCGACCTCGGTCACCACCGACTCGTCCGCCGGGTTCACCACCGCGAAGGTGGTGTCGCCCTCCACCCATCGGCCGCCCACGAAGGAGTCGCGCTCGGTGAGGAGGGCGTCCGCCGTCACCGCGCCGGCCGTCCCGGGGGGAAGTAGAGCATGGTTCTACCATTTCAGAGTACCTAGTTGCAGTCAAGCAGGGGATCGCGGCTACCTTGGCCCTCATGACGACGTCGGGGTGGACGCTCCGGGAGGTCCCGGGCGAGGAGCGGTCGAGGTACGTCGCCAACGGCTGGTGGTCCGACGAGACCGTCGGTCAGCTCCTGGCGGCCAAGCTGACCGCCAACCGGACCCTGCCGTTCGTCATCCACTCCAAGGTCCGGCCGTGGCGCGGCACCTTCGGGGAGGTGCTCGACCTGTCCCGGCGGGTGGCGAGGGGGCTGGCCGACCGGGGGGTCACGGCGGGGGACGTGGTGTCGTTCCAGACCCCCAACTGGCTGGAGGGCGTGGCCACCTTCTATGCCAGCGCCCTGCTGGGCGCCGTGGTCGTGCCGATCGTCCACATCTACGGCCGGCACGAGCTCGAGTACATCCTCCGCCAGAGCCGACCGCGGGTGCACGTCACCGCCACCGGCTTCGGACACCAGGACTACCTGGCCAACCTGGAGTCGATCGGCGACCTCCCGATGGACATCGTGGTCATCGACGGGGACGGTCGGGCCGGCACCACCCGGTTCGGGGACCTGGCGGCGTCCGACCCGTTCGGGCCGCCCGCCCACACCGATCCGGGGGCACCCGCGCTGATCGGGTGGACCTCCGGCACCACCGCCAACCCCAAGGGGGTGATCCACTCCCACCAGACGGTGGGAGCCGAGATCCGCCAGGGGAGGGACTACTCCCCTCCCTACCGGTACCCCTTCCTGATGGCCAACCCGATCAGCCACGCCATCGGCATGCAGGGGGCCCTGCTGATGCCCGTCGACCGGGGCTTCGCGGTCCACCTGATGGACGTGTGGGACCCCCGGGAGGTCCTCGACCTCATGCTGCAGGAGCACCTGTCCGCCGCCGGGGGCGCCCCCTACTTCCTGACCAGTCTCCTCGACCACCCCGACCTCACCGACGAGCACCTCGAGCACCTCGAGTTCCAGGGGATGGGCGGGGCCCCGGTGCCCCGGGCCCTGGCCGAGCGGGCCACCGAGCTGGGGATCGTCGTCTTCCGCGCCTACGGGTCGACCGAGCACCCCTCCATCACCGGCTCCAGCTACGCCGATGCCCCCGAGAAGCGCCTCCGGACCGACGGACGACCGCTGCTGGGCGTGGAGGTCCGGCTGGTGGACCCGACCGGACGGGAGGTCGACCCCGGCGAGCCCGGGGAGATCCTCTCCCGGGGACCGGACCAGTTCCTCGGCTACACCGATGCCGCCCTGACCGCCCGGGCCGTCGACGCCGACGGCTGGTACCACACCGGCGACGTGGGGATCAGCGACGAGGACGGGTACATCCTGATCACCGACCGGATCTCCGACGTCATCATCCGGGGCGGCGAGAACATCAGCGCCGCCGAGATCGAGGAGCTCCTCCTGGTGATGCCCGGGGTGGGCGAGGTGGCGGTGGTGGCCGCCCCCGACGCCCGGACCGGGGAGCACGCCACCGCGGTGATCCGGATGCTGGGCGACCAGCCGGCTCCCGAGCTCCGCGAGATCCGCACCCACCTCGAGGAGGCCGGACTGGCCCGGCAGAAGTGGCCCGAGGAGGTGCTGGAGCTGGACGAGTTCCCCCGCACCGCCTCCGGGAAGGTCCAGAAGAACGTGCTCCGGGAGCGGCTGCGGGCACGGTGAGCCCGCACCCGCCCGTCGACGACCCGATCCACCCGATCCCGAGGAGACCACCGTGCTGACCAGAGCCGCCGTGCTGTTCGAAGCCCCCGGCAGGTGGGAGATCGCCGAGCTCGAGCTCGAGGGGCCCCGTCAGGACGAGCTCCTGATCAGGATGGCGGCCGCCGGTCTCTGCCACTCCGACGACCACATCCTGCAGGGTGACCTCCCCGTCCCACCGGGAGCGCTGCCCGTCGCCGGTGGCCACGAGGGTGCCGGGGTGGTCGAGGAGGTCGGGCCGGACACGCCGGGATGGAAGGTGGGTGACCGGGTGGTGCTCACCTTCCTCCCCATGTGCGGCCTCTGCCGGTGGTGCGCCTCGGGGATGCAGAACCTCTGTGACAACGGACGCAACGTCCTCTCCGGCGTGCGCCCGGACGGCAGCCGGCGGATGTCACTGAACGGGACGCCCATCGGCCAGGGGGCCGGCGTGGCCACCTTCAGCGAGTGGTCGACGGTGTCGGTCCAGTCGGCCATCCGAATCCCCGAGGGGATCCCGCTGGACGCGGCCGCCCTGACCAGCTGCGGGGTCGGCACCGGCTGGGGCTCCGCCGTCCGGTCGGCCGACGTCCGGCCGGGGGACGTGGTCATCGTGATGGGCACCGGCGGGATCGGGATGAACGCCGTCCAGGGGGCCCGGCACGGGGGGGCGTCGGTGGTCATCGCCGTGGACCCGGTCGAGATGAAGCGCCAGGCCTCCTTCGACTTCGGCGCCACCCACGCCGTCGAGACCATGGAGGAGGCGACGGGCATCGCCCAGAGCTTCACCAACGGGCAGGGGGCCGACGCCGCCATCGTCTGCGTGGGGGTCACCACCGGCGAGCACATCGCCCAGGCCGTCGAGTCCATCCGGAAGGCGGGGACCGTGGTCATGACCGGCCTGCCGCGGGCGGCGGACGACGTGGCCATCCCGATCTCGATCCGGCACCTGGTCCTCTTCCAGAAGCGGCTCCAGGGCTCGCTGTTCGGAGCCTCCAATCCGTCGAGGGACATCCCGGCCCTGCTGCAGATGTACAGCCGGGGGCAGCTGAAGCTCGACGAGATGATCACCCGGCGCTACCGGCTGGAGGACATCAACGACGGCTACGAGGACATGCGCGCCGGCAGGAACCTGCGCGGCATCATCGACTACCGACTCTGACCCCGACGCCGGCCCCGGGAGCGACCACCCCGGCCGATCCACCCTCCCCGGGTTGGTCCCCATGGGACTTATGGCCCTTCCCCCCGCCGGCGGCGGGGGCGACACTGGACGGGGAGGTCGCCCGCGGCTCGCAGCCCGCCGGGTGGCCACCGCGGAGGAGAAGGCCATGCAATCGGTGATGTGGTTCACAGACCTGTCGGTCGGGGACGTCGACCTGGTGGGCGGCAAGGGGGCCAACCTGGGCGAGCTGACCGGGGCGGGCCTTCCGGTCCCACCCGGCTTCGTCGTCACCGCCTCCGCCTACCGCGACGCCATCGAGCACAGCGGCATCCGCTCCAAGCTGGTGGCGCTGCTCGACCAGATGGACATCGACGATCCGGCCAGCCTGAAGGAGATCGCCGCCGAGGCCCAGAGCCTCGTCGCCGGGATGTCCGTGACGCCCGGGCTCCGCACCGCGGTGCTCGACGCCTACCACCGGCTGGGCGACGGGATCCGGGTGGCGGTGCGGTCGTCCGGCACCGGCGAGGACACCTCGGGCACCTCCTTCGCCGGCATGAACGTCACGTACACCAACGTGGCCGGTGACGACGAGCTCCTCCGGCGACTGGTCGACTGCTGGGCCTCCATCTACGGGGAGCGGGTCATCGCCTACCGCTCCGTGGAGGAGGTCACCGACGAGCCCACCCTGGCGGTGATCGTCCAGGAGATGGTGCCCTCCGAGCGCTCCGGGGTGATGTTCACCGCCGACCCGGCCACCAGCGCCACCGACCGGATCGTCATCGAGGCCGCCCTCGGCCAGGGCGAGGTGGTGGTGTCCGGGATGGTGGAGGTGGACACCTACCAGGTGATGAAGGACGGGCTCCGGCTCCAGAGCGTGCGCGTCGGCCACCAGTCGTTCAAGATCGTCCGCGGCCCCGACGGGGGCGACCAGGAGGTCCAGCTGTCCGCCGAGGAGGGCGGAGCCCGCGTCCTCTCCGACTCCGAGGTGTTGGAGCTGGCCCGGTTGGGCCTGGCCGTCGAACGGCACTACGGCTCGCCGCAGGACACCGAGTGGGCCATGGTGGGCGGCACCGTCTACCTGGTCCAGTCCCGGCCCATCACCACGCTCCGGGACACCGTCCCCGACGGGCCGGAGGCCACGCCGGGGCCGCAGAAGGTGCTGGTCCAGGGGCTCGCCGCCTCCAAGGGCGTCGTCTCCGGCCGGGTCCGGGTGCTGCTCACCCCCGACGACGGTTCGCGCCTGCTCGACGGCGAGGTGCTGGTGGCCCCGATGACCAGCCCCGACTGGGTGCCGACCATCCGGCGTGCCTCCGCCCTGGTCACCGACGGGGGTGGCATGACCTGCCACACCGCCATCGTCGCCCGTGAGCTCAAGGTGCCCTGCGTGGTCGGGACCCGCACCGCCACCACGGTGCTCCGGGACGGCGAGGTGGTCACCGTCGACGGCGGCCGGGGGCAGGTGCTCGAAGGCGTGGCGCCGCGGGAGCCGGTCGGCGCCGCCACCCTGGCCTCCCCGGTGGTCGCCGGACCCCCGACCGACGGGCTGGCCACCCGGCTCTACGTGAACCTGGCGGTGGCCGAGCACGCCGAGGAGGTGGCCGGCCAGGCGGTCGACGGCGTCGGCCTCCTCCGGGCCGAGTTCATGGTGGCCGATGCCCTGGGCGGGGTCCACCCGCGCCTCCTCATGCAGCGGGGCCAACAGCAGACGTTCGTCGACGGCATGGCCGAGTCCCTGCTCCGGATCACCCGGGCCTTCGAGCCCCGGCCCGTGGTCTACCGGAGCATCGACTTCCGCAGCAACGAGTTCCGGGGCCTCGAGGGCGGGGACCGGTTCGAGCCGCACGAGGACAACCCGATGATCGGCTACCGGGGGTGCTTCCGGTACGTGGACCAGCCCGACCTCTTCCGTCTCGAGCTGGACGTGCTGGCCCGGGTGGCGGCCGAGACCCCCAACCTGCGGCTCATGATCCCCTTCGTCCGCACCGCATGGGAGCTCGAGCGGTGCCTCGACATCATCGAGGACCACCCGGGGGCACGCGGGCTGCCGGTCTGGGTGATGGCCGAGGTCCCCTCCGTCGCCTACTGGATCCCCACCTATGCCCGCATGGGGATCGAGGGCGTGTCCATCGGCAGCAACGACCTCACCCAGCTGACCCTGGGAGTGGACCGCGACTCGGCCGTGCTGGCCGAGCTGTTCGACGAGTCCGACCCCGCGGTGCTGGATGCCATCTCCCGGATCGTCCGCGCCTGCCAGGACTCGGGGATCACCTCGTCCCTGTGCGGCCAGGCCCCCTCCAACCGACCCGAGTTCGCCGAGTTCCTGGTGCGGCTGGGGATCACCTCGGTCTCGGTGAACCCCGACGCCGCCCCCGCCGTGCGGCACTCGATGGCCACCGCCGAGCGGCGCCTGCTGCTGGAGGCCGCCGATCCCCGCCGGGTCCCGCACCATGCGGCACCGGCGCCCCGTCACCCCCTCGGCCGTCGCACCCCGGCCGACCCGGCGGGTTGAACCCGGCACCACTCCCCCGATCCTCCGCCCGCTCGCCACCGGGGCGGGACCCACCGCTTCCCACCACCGCCGCCATCGGCCCTACTCACCGTCGAGGGCCCCGGGCCACCCGGTGGCGTCGAACACCGCCACCGGGTCGAGGTAGTCCCTCCACCACGTCACCTTGCCGTCCCGGACGGTGACGATCGACACGAACCGGTTGTCGTACGGACGGCCGGTCCGGGTCGCCTCGCCGTGAACCTCGTACTCGAGGACCACCACGGATGCCTCGGGATCCCGGTGGACACGGAGATGGTCGGCGCTTCGAATGGTGAAGGAGCTGGCGTAGTCGGCGTACAGGTCGACGATGTTCTGCCTCCCCTCCACCCGCTCGGGGTAGCCGGGCACGGAGATGACGTACTCGAAGACGACATCGTCAGCCAGCAGGTCGAAGTAGTCCTCGCCATCGACCAGGCCGGCCAGCCCTTCACGAATGACGTCGAAGAAGGGGCCGTCGGCTCCGAAGTTGGAGCTGCCCTCGACATACCGGGTCACCTGCCCTCCCAACGACTCGTGGCGCGGGTGGTGATCGTAGACCCGGTCCCGTACGGGTTCCGTGGCAACGGCACCCGGCGGCGGGCGGGTCCTACCTGGTGCCCTCACCGTGAGCCGTCACGACCTTGGCCAGCTGCCCGTACACCGACCGTGCGGTGGCCGGATCCTCCCGCTCGAGCGCACGCAGGCGTTCGAGGAAGTCGGCGACCTCCGCTCCGGTCAACTCGTGGTGGCCCGCCGGACGGTGCCGGACGACCACGCCGTCGACGTCGTTGCGCAGTGACCGGAACCGGTCGAGGGCCCGTCGGTCCGCCGGGAGGAGGTCGTCGAACGTCGAGGCCGAGATGACCACGTTCAACGCATCCATGATGATGCCGAGCTGCTTGCCGTAGCTGCCCACCGAGGCGAGCACGTCGTTCTCGACCGGCGCATCGCTCGTGTTCGAGTTGATGATGAACTGGGGATTGAAGAAGTCCTTCCACGACGTGTCCGGGCTGTAGTTCCAGAACCGTAGGAATTGGGAGAACAGCTGGGAGAAGGGATCTTCGGTGGTGGCAGGGCTGGTCGTCATGGGCAGGGCTCCCGTTCGGGCTCATGGTCGCTACGGAGAGCCTTGCGCTTCGACCGCTTCGCCGCAATGCCCCGTGACCAGGGTGGCCACCCGCCTGGGCACGCAGGTGCCCATGCCTGGCTCAGATGACCGGAAAGATCCCGGCGTCCGCCCGCTCGCCGCGGGCGACGGCCCGGAGCACGGCGAGGTCGCCACTTCGACCTCGGGCGACCTCGAGCAGGGCGTGGAGTGCAACCCGGACGGCCGTCGGCGGGGCCTCCCAGGACACGTCGACGCTGGAAGCGACGTCGTCGCCGTGGATGACGATCTCCACCACCCGGGTCGCCAGCACGTCCTGCAGGTGGGCCGCACAGTTCGGGGCTCGAGCCGCCCCGACCAGCGCCGTCGGCTGCATGTTCTCCAGGTCCACCCGGAGGTTGTCCAACAGCCGACGGAACGATCCCACCACGACGTCCTGCCCTGCCAGCGCCCGACCCTCGCCGTCCTCGACCACGAAGCGACCGACCGGGTCGTCGAGGGCATGTCCGGGAGCGGTGGGTGCGTTGTAGAAGTGGGCGATGGGGACGACGTGCCCCTGGCAGGGAGGGCGGTCGATCAGGAGGTCCTCCAGTCGGGCGGCGATTCGGACGAGGTGACCGCACAGGCCGCCCACCGTGAACCCCTCGACCAGACTGGACTGTCCCCACCGGTCGCCGACGGCAGGCGATCCCATCAGTGCCACGACGGACTCGGAGGCCTCGAAGAAGGCCTGGAGCTCATCGAAGGCGACGACATTGGTCACCCTTTGGTTATCGCCCGAATCTGACTCCCGCTTGAATCGGGGCTCCCCCCGGCCGATCCCGTGAGGTGATCATCCGGCGGGCCGGCGGTCTCCCCGACGGTCGGGCGTGGCTAAAGGGGGCCTCCACTCGTGCCGACGGGGAGCGTGGGGGTTGGGGGCGATGGCGATCGGTGGATCTCGGGGGGAGACGGCTTCGGACGACCCGGGTCGTCCCGCGCCCGATGCGATCACCGGTCGGCTGCCGGGCCCATCCCACGGCACGTCGATGGTGGCCGCACCGGGAGCGAAGGCCGTCCTGTCCACGCGGGCCCGCATCGCCACCATCACTGCCGTCGTACTGGTGCTCGGCATGGGCAACACGCTGCTCCTCCGCCACTTCGGCCTGATCTCACCCGAGCCCGTCTGGGCGTGGGTGGTGGTGCTGGGAGCGATCGCCGGCTTCATCGCCGCCGCCCCACCCTGGGTCGACGAGCTTCCCGGCCGGCGCCACCTGCTGGTCCAGATGACCGGAATGACCATCCTGGCGGTCACCGCCATCTACCTGACCGGCTGGGGACCCATCCTGATCACCGCCATCGCCATCTTCCCCGTCGTCACGGTGATCCGCTACGGGCCGGACCTGTGGAGGCCGCTGGTCGCCGTCGGCCTGGGGTGCGTGGTCCTGGCCCAGGGCGGGATGGCGTTCCATCTGGTGCCCAGCGAGCTGGCCGTGGCCACCTCCGAAGGGGTGGTGGCGCTGGGGATCTTCATCTACGCCGTCATCGTGGGGCTGACCATCTATGCGGCTCGTGAGATCGAGGCGTCGGGACACCTGCTGCAGGCGAGCGAGGAGCGGTTCCGGTCCCTCATCCAGTACGCCTCGGATACCACCATGCTGGTCAGCCCGGAGGACGCCCGGATCATCTACGTGAGCCCGGCCTGCCAGGAGCTGCTCGGGGGCTCCCCCGAGGAGCTGGTGGGGATGACCCTCTTCCACCTGGTCCACCCCGAAGACCTCCACAGGGTCACGGCGCAGATCGCCGAGAAGATCCAGCTCCAACCGATGGTTCAGTTCGAGCTCCAGATCTCGACCCTGGACGGCAGTGAGGTGCGCGACATCGAAGCCGTCATCAGCGACATGCACGAGAACCCGGCGGTCAACGGGTACGTGCTCAACCTCCGGGACATCTCGAAACGGAAGGCCGCCGAGGCACAGCTGGAGTTCGCCGCCCTGCACGACACCCTGACCGGACTGGCCAACCGGGCGCTCATTCTCGATCGGACCGAGCAGCTCCTCGCCCGGTCCCGTCGCCACGACCACGAGCCGGCCGTGCTCTTCATCGACCTGGACAACTTCAAGGACGTCAACGACACCCTCGGCCATCGGGCCGGGGACTCCCTCCTCGTGCAGCTGGCCGACCGGCTGGTGGCCGCCGTCCGGGAGTCGGACACCGTGGGGCGGATGGGTGGTGACGAGTTCGTGGTTCTCCTCGACGGACCCCTCGGCGACGGCGAGCCCGAGCACATCGCCGCCAAGCTCCTGACCGTCCTCGGGGAGCCGGTCAACCTGGGGCCCGAGTACGAGTACCCGATCGCCGTCTCCGCCAGCATCGGGATCGCCATCGGTCGCCGGGCACGCCCGGACGACCTCATCGGGGACGCCGACATCGCCCTCTACCAGGCCAAGGCGGCGGGGAAGCGCTGCAGCGTCGTCTTCGCCCCGGCCATGGCCGAGGCGGTGGCCAATCGGCTTCGCCACGAGTCCGACCTCCATCGGGCGGTGGCCGAATCGGAGTTCTACCTCGTCTACCAACCCCTGTTCGACCTGGACCCGGTCGCCGTCTACGGCGTCGAGGCACTGCTCCGGTGGCAGCATCCCGAACGCGGTGTCGTCTCGCCCGCCGAGTTCATCCCGGCGCTGGAGGCCAACGGCCTGATCCTCGAGGTCGGGCGCTGGGTCCTCGGTGAGGCCTGCCGGCAGTTGGCGGAGTGGGAGCGCGACGGCCCTCAGCTGGTGATGTCCGTCAACGTCTCGATGGCGCAGTTCGGGACCGACCGGATCGTCGAGGACGTCGCCGAAGCCATCTCGACGGCCGGCTGCAGTCCGAGCCGCGTGATCCTCGAGATCACCGAGACGATGCTGATGAGCGACCCCGCCGCCGTGCGCGAGCGGCTCCGGCTGCTGAAGGACCTCGGGGTGAGGATCGCCGTGGACGACTTCGGGACGGGGTACTCCTCGTTGGCCTACCTCCGCCAGTTCCCGATCGATGAACTCAAGATCGACCGGACGTTCATCGCCTCGATCCTGGAGTCGAGGGAGTCGAACGTCATCGTGAAGAGCTTCGTGGACCTGGGCCAGGCCCTCGGCATCGAGACCCTGGCCGAGGGGATCGAGGACTACACCCAGCTCGAGATCCTCCAGAGCGTCCGCTGCCTCCGGGGCCAGGGTTTCCTGGTGTCCCGGCCCCTGGCCGCGGAGGCCCTCGTCGAGTTCCTCGAGGTGTGGCGGTCCGATCCGGACCAGGGGTCCCTCCCCCGTCCGGCCGGGGCCTCGCGGGACGACCCGGCCTGAGGATCCCGGTCGCCGGACAGCCGGTGGCGGTCCGGGCTCCTCCCACCCGTCACCCGTCGCGGAGACGGACCCCGCGCCCCCGGGACGGAGGACCCGTCCGGGTCGGACCCAGGTCATGTCCGTGGACGGGCCTGGTGGCCAACGCCCCGGGCGGGGTCAACATGGCCGCCTACTCGGTGGCGGCGGTGGCCCTCTTCCACCGGTCGTGGGCGGCGCCCTCCAGCCGCCTGATCGGGACCTGCTGCAGGTGGGAGACGAGCGGGTTGTGCAGCCCCAGGACGGAGGCGCCGGTCCACCGGAGGGTGTCGACATAGGCCGACGAGTCGTGATGTGGCAGCCCAACGGGATGCCCCTGGTGGGGCTGGTCGTCACCCCCCTGGAGTCGACCGTCGGCCCGATGGTCGCCTACAACCTGGTCATCACGCTGGCCCTCGCCCTCGACGGGTGGGCCTGCTTCGTGGCCCTCCGGCGCTGGGTGGGGGGGTTCGTCGGCCCCCTGGTGGGCGGGGCGGTGTTCGCCTTCTCGCCGGCCATGCTCTCGAACTCGCTGGGGCACGCCCAGATGACCTGCGCCGCCCTGGTGCCGCTGGCCTTCCTCCTCCTCGTCGACATCGTCGTCGAGCAACGGTGGCGGTGGTGGGTGGCGGGTGGCGCCCTGGGTCTGCTGGTCGCCGCCCAGCTGCTGGTGGGCGAGGAGCTGCTGGCCGACCTCGGCATCGCCGTGGTGGTCGTCGGCGTCACCGGCGCCGCCTTCTTCCGTCACCAGATCCGGACCAGGGTGGCGCATGCGGCCCGGGCCCTCGGTGCCGCCGCCGTGACGGCGACGGTCCTCGTCTCGGGTCCGGTCCTCGAGCAGTTCCTCGGCCCCCAGAGCATCTCCGGCCCCCTCCACTCCACCAGCCGATCCGGGACGGACCTGGCCAATCTCGTCCTACCCGTTCCGGCCCTCAACGAGTGGACGACCAGCTGGAGCCGGGCCCATGCCCAGGCCGTGATCATCCCCCATGGCATCTCCGAGACCGACGGCTTCGTCGGCGCCACGCTCCTCGTCGGGCTGGTGGTCGTCGTGGTCGCCCGGTGGCGGCGTCCCGCCGTCCGGGTCACCGCCGTCGCCACCGCCATCCTGGTCGTCCTGAGCCTGGGCGAGCGGCTGCGCGTCGAGGGGCGGACCTTCGACATCTGGCTGCCGTGGCGCCTGATCCACGCCCTCCCGGTGCTGGGCACCCTGGAGCCCAACCGCCTGGCCATCCTCGTCGACCTCGGGGTCGCCGTGCTCGTCGCCGAGGGGATCGTCTGGATCGGCGAGAGCCGGACCGGGCCGGCCCGGGCGCTCGGAGCCGTGGCGGCGGCCGTCTGCCTGGCACCACTCCTGCCCACCCTCCAGTACCCGACGTACACCCCGGCCCAGCCACCCTTCTTCACCTCCACGGCCGTGGACGCCATCCCGGCGGGATCGACGACCCTGGTCGTTCCGTTCCCGTTGGGGACGCCGGGCGACGACGCCGGCATGATCTGGCAGGCCGATGCCGGCCTGCGATTCTCCATGCCCGGCGGCGGCATCTTCGTGCCCGGCGACGGAGGCGGCAACACCGAGGGGGGTCAGCCGGACGCCATGAGCACCGCCCTGTCGCTGGCCATCCGGGGGTCGCCCCTCCCCGCCCAGTCACCGGCCGTGCTGGCCGTCGAGCGCCGGGACCTGACCACCTGGGGAGTCTCGACGGTCGCGGTCGGGCCCATGCCCCATCAACGCGCCGCCCTGGCGCTCCTGTCGCTGGTGTTGGGGACCCCGCCACGGGCCGTGGACGGCGTGCACCTCTGGATCCGGGGGTCCGGGGGCGGCGCGACGGTCGGAAGCGGGCGTCCCGCCCCGGGGAGCTGTCGGGTCACCGGAGGAGGTCGACAAGCTCCGGGTGCTCGACGGTGGTGATGAACGAGACCCGGTTGACCACCCCCGCGCCGCGCTCGGCCACCCGCTGCGGGACCTCCGCCAACGGGGCGACGATGGCGAAGGCGTGGACCATCTCGTCGTCGACGAGACCCGGCAGCTCCGGCCATCGACCCTCCCTGGTCAACCTGGTGAGCTCCTCCCCCAGGTCACCCCAGCCGTGGAGCTCGAGCAGCGGGCGGTAGGCGGGGGTGGAGGCGTAGAAGGCCAGGTGTGACCGGATGGCGGCGACGCCGGACTCGATCTCGGCGTCGGTCCCGGTGGCCAGGAAGATCGCCGCCTTGACCGCGAACCCGTCCATCGACCGGCCGGCCCGACGACGGCCCTCCTCGAGGGCGGGCACGGTGCGCTCACGGATCCACCGATCGGTGGTGAACGCGTGGCAGACGAAGCCGTCGGCCACCTCGCCGGCCACCCGGGTCATCTGGTCGCCCACCCCGGCGAGGTACACCGCCGGAGGCCCGAAGTCGTGCGGGGTCGGCACGAACGCCGGTGGCATCAGGGTGTGCCGGTAGAAGTCGCCCTCGAACTCCAGCGCCCCGTCCCCGGACCAGGACGCCCAGGCTGCCCGCATGGCCTGCACGAACTCGCGCATCCGGGGTGCCGGATGGCTCCACGGCATCGAGAAGCGGCGGGTGACGTGGGCCCGGACCTGGGACCCCAGGCCCAGGACCAGGCGACCCTGCGAGAACCGCTGGAGGTCGTGGGCGGTGTAGGCCAGGCTCATCGGCGATCGGGCCAGGGCGATGGCCACCGACGTCCCGAGACCGATGCGCTCGGTGGCGCCGGCCGCCAGGGCCAGGGGCAGGAAGGGGTCGTTGCCCAACTCCCCCGTGAAGGCGCCGTCGTAGCCGGCGGATTCGGCCGAGGCGGCGGCCCGGGCGGCGTCGTCCAGTCCTCCGAGGGTGGTGTCGATCAGCATCCGGAGCTCTGTGACCGGCCGCGGGCGGTGACCTCGGCCCTCCGCTCGCCGACCTGGCTCACCCCCGGTCGCCAGGCCTCGGCCATGTCCCCCTCCAGCCGGTGGGCGTCGTCGAGGGTGGCGGCGTTGGCGATCTCCCGGTAGTGCTGCACGAGACGGGTGACCCCCTCCTGGTCGTTGCTCACGATGTCGGCCGCCAGCTGCCGGGCGAAGGGCAGCAGCTGGTCGTGGGGGACGACGTGGTTGACCAGCCCGTAGCGGAGCGCGTCCTCGGCGCCCAGGAAGTTGCCGGTCAACGACAGCTCGGTGGCCCGTCGCACGCCGATGGACTGGGCCAGCAGGACGGTCATCCCCCCGCCGGGCATGATGCCCACCCTGGCGTGGGTATCGGCGAACCGGGCCCGGTCGGATGCGACCAGGAAGGTGCACTGCAGGGCGAGCTCCAGGCCACCGGTGACGGCCACGCCGTTGACGGCACCGATGACCGGCTTGTCGATCACCGGGAGGAACCGGAAGAGCCCGTTGCCGTCGCGCTCGGGCCCCTGGCCGGCGGCCCGGGGGCCGGCGGAGGGCGGCACGTCACCGGAGGTCTCCTTGAGGTCGATCCCGGCGCTGAAGGCGGGGTCGGACCCGGTCAGCACGAGGGCATCCACGCCGGAGTCGGCTCCCAGGGCGGTCACCGCGTCCCACAGCTCGTACAGCAGGGCCCGGCTGAGGGCGTTGCGGGCCTCGGGCCGGTGCAGCGTGACGACGGCCACCCGGTCCTCGACGCCGACGATCAGCAGCGGATCAGGCCCCACCGGCGTCCCCCAATCGGTCGCCGACGGCCGGCAGGACCTCCTTCTCGAAGAGCCGGAGGCTCGACCAGGCGAGGTCGATCGGCATGCCACCGCACAGCGGATGGAACATGGCGAACGGAAACGGCGAGGCTCGCTGCTCCTCGACCATCTCCTCGGGTGTGATCACCCGGTAGTTGCCGCTGGCCCGCAACTCGTCGAGGTCCGCCACCGTCCGGAACGGGCTGGCCAGGTCGTCCTGGGCCTGCCAGGCACCGTAGGCGTTCATCTCGTGCATGAAGTAGGGCGCCATCCGCTCCCACCCGAGCTCGGCGTCCTCGGCCAGGGCCACCGTGGTGGTGTCCCCCATCGGGCACGGACCGGGGTCCGGCTTGCCGAGGCGTGCCATCTCGTCGACGTAGTACGGCCACACGGAGGCGTCGCTGGGCAGGAACCCGTCGGCGATGCGGGCGGCGCGCTCGGCGGCCGGCCGGGAGCTGCCCCCGAGGATGAGGGCGGGTCCTCCGGGCCGGAAGGGGGCCGGACTGACCTGGACCGTCCGGCCGCGGTACTCGAAGGGTGCGCCGGCGAAGGCGGCCTTGAGGGTGGCCACCGCCTCGGTGACCCGCCGACCCCGCTCGTTCATCGCCACGTCGAACATGGCGAACTCCTCGTGCACGTAGCCACCGGCCACGATGAGGTCGACCCGACCCCGGCTCAGGTTGTCGAGCACCACCAGGTCCTCGGCCAGCCGGAGCGGGTCGTAGAAGGGGGCCACCAGGGCCGCCACCATGAAGCGGACGTTCTCGGTGCGCGCCGCCATGGCCGCCAGCATCGGGATCGGGCTCGGGAGATAGCCGTCGTCCGAGCCGTGATGCTCCGAGACCGAGATGGCCACGCACCCCAACGAGTCGGCCCAGGTGGCCATGTCCAGGGCCGCCGCGTACCGGTCGGCCATGGAGGTCCCGGCGAAGGCCGGATTTCGAAAGTCGTAGCGGAGTCCGAACAGCATGGGTGATCCCGTCTCCTCAGTGGTCGTGACCGGGGGTGCCGAACCGCACCACCAGCTCGTCGAAGAACCGGACGGTGGTGTCGTGGCCGGCGGTGATGCCCAGTGACTGCTCGATGGCCATGACCTGGGAGACCCCGGTCATCACCAGCAGGACGACCTCGGCGGGCACGGCCAACGGCAGGGCATCCTGTTCGGCGAACACCTTCTCGATGGCGTCCAGCTGCATGGTCCGGAAGCGTTCGGAGTAGCGGGCCATCTCCTGGCGGATGGCCTTGTGGTGGTTGGCCAGGGCCGCCAGTTCGAGGTGGTAGATGGCCCCGGGACCGTCATCCCGGAACGACCAGATGGTCCGCAGTGAGGTGTCCGCCGCCAGGGCCTGCTCGAACCGGGCGAACCCCTCCTCGGCGCGGCGACGGAAGAGCTCGGCGAACAGCTCGTCCATGGTCCGGAAGTAGTAGTGCACCAGCTTGCTGCTGACCCCCACCTCCTGCCCCAGGCGGCGGGAGGTGACGGCGGGGTAGCCCTCATCGACCATCACCACCTCGGCGGCGTCGAGCAGCTTGGCCCGGGTCTTCGAGTCGACGGTGCCGATCCGTCGGGGTGCGGTCATGCCGATAGCTTGCCATCTTCGACCCATCGGTGCTAGGCAGGTGCCCAGCAATGCTGGGCGCCTGCCCAACAGCCGGGGGACGGTAGGGGGTCGTGATGAGGCGCCGGGGGTCAGGCACGGACCCGTGCCACCGCCGTCTCCGGACCCACCACTCCCTCCACGACGACCAGGGCCGATGAGGAGAGCCGGACATGGACGACATCGAAGAGATCAAGAAGCTGAAGGCCCGCTACTTCCGGACCATGGACACCAAGGACTGGTCGGGCATGCGCGAGCTCTTCACCGATGACGTCGTCGTCGACACCACCGGCTCCGGCGGCGGCGTCATCCAGGGTGCGGACGAGTTTCTGGCCTTCCTGCAGCCGACGTTGGAGGGAGCCGTCACCGTCCACCACGGGCACATGCCGGAGATCGAGATCACCTCGGCGTCGACGGCGACCGGCATCTGGGCACTGCAGGACACCATCGTGTGGCCGGACGGGACCCGACTGGAGGGCTACGGGCACTACCACGAGGACTACGCACTGGTGGCCGGCCGGTGGAAGATCGCACGCTCGACGCTGACCCGCCTGCACATCGACTTCACGACGACCGAACGCTGAGGAGAGCTGCTGATGCCTGATACCTCACCGACGCACGACGGGGTGGCCGTGATCACCGGGGGAGCCTCGGGCTTCGGCCTCGGGTTGGGTCGGCTGTGTGCCTCCCGGGGGATGGCGGTCGCCCTGCTGGACCTCGACGGCGAGCGGGCGAGCTCGGAGGCCGCCGCCCTCGCCGCCACCCACCACGCCCGCGTGCTCGGGCTCCCGGTGGATGTGTCCGATGCGGCGTCGGTCGACGCCGCCGCCTCCACGGTGGCCGACCGGCTGGGCGGTGCCGATCTCGTCGTCTCCAACGTGGGCATCCAACTCTTCGGCTCCACCGAGCACCTGACCGACGACGAGTGGCGCTGGGTTCTCGAGGTGAACGTCATCGGATCGGCCCGCGTGGCCAGGGCCTTCCTCCCCCTCCTCCGTCGGGCACCCCAGGGCCGGCTCGCCTTCACCACCTCGTCGTCGGTGCTCAGCGTCGCCAGCCACATGGCGGCCTACCAGACCAGCAAGTTCGCCGTCTGGGGGCTGGCGGAATCGCTCCGCATGGAACTGGCCGGCGACGGCATCACCGTGTCGGTCCTCTTCCCGTCCGGGATGATCACCCGGCACCTCGAGACCAGTGAAGGGGCCCAGCCGGAGCACCTCCGCAGGCCCGTGGCCAGCGAGGACGACTTCACCGCCATGCTCTCGAGCAACCCGGACATGACAAAGGCGGTGGCCGATCCCGCCGACATCGCCCCGCACGTTCTGGACGCCATCACGGCCGGGGACCGGTACATCGTCACCCACGGCGATCTCGTCGACGCCGTCGACGAGAGGGGCGTCGAGCTCCACCGGGCGGCCGAGTCGGCCCGGTAGTGGACCGCGAGCGAAGGGGGAGCCCACCCGTGTACTCCGAGCACCGAGGCCACCGCCGCCTCCACCGCCTGGGCCTGGTGGCCCTGGTCCTCCCGTTGGTGGCCGCCCTCGGGTCCCCGGTCCGGGCCGAGGCCTCCGGCCGAGCCCCTTCGGCCGCCCACCCGGCCTTCGACCACCCCTACGAGGACGGTGTGTCCGGCCCGGTGGCCGCCCGGCACGTCGACCTGGCCGGCACCTGGAACTTCCAGCCGGTGACCGACACCGTGTGCACCGCCACCGGCTACGCCCTGGGGCCCCAGACCGGCTGCGTCACCACGCCCCTCCACCAGCACACCACCATCGAGGTCCCGGGTGGGGGTTGGGTCAAGCAGGGATACACGTCGCTCTCCGAGGCCATCTACAGCCGCCGGATCACCGTGCCCGATCTCGGCGGCCCCCAGGACACCCGGATCGTGTTCGGCGCCGTCAACTTCCAGGCGACGCTCAGCGTCGACGGAACGACGGTCGGCACCACCACCACCGCCTTCCTCCCCTCCACCTTCGACCTGACACCGTTCGTCCGGCCCGGTCACACCTACACGGTCAGCGTCGACGTCAAGGGCCGGGATGCACTGATGGACGCCGGCGGGTACTACACCGTCCCCGACGCCGCCGACTGGTCGCCGAACATCGCCGAGGGCATCTACCGCTCCGCCACCCTCGAGGTCTTCCCGGCCGTCCGCGTCTCCGACGCCTTCGTGACCACGTCGGTGGCCAACCGGTCGCTCAGCTACCAGGTGTCGATCGCCAACGCCTCGGCCACGGCCACGGTCACCACGCTGACCGGACGGCTCTCCTCGTGGAACGGCAGCCACTGGCACTACCCCACCCTGCCGATCCACAAGGTGACCGTGCCGGCCCACAGCACCACGGTGGTGACCGTGGGGCCGGTGAACTGGTCGCTGGGGACCGCCTCCTACTGGTGGCCGGACGTCCCGTACCGGGCGAACTACCGCGCCCAGCTCCACGACCTGTCGCTGACCTTGTCCACTCCCGGCCAGGCCCCGGCCCGGGCCGTCTACCGCTTCGGGTTCCGCCAGATCGACCAGGTCGGCCAGGGCTTCACCCTCAACGGGGTGCCGGTGAACTTCCGGGGCGACAACCTGGCCGGTGCCGACTACGACAGCATCGTCTACGGGGGCGGACCCAGCGACGCCTACGACACCTACCCCGGCTTCCTCGAGCCGAGCAGCTCCAACCCGGGCTGGCCGCAGGTGGTACGGAACTACCTCCGGCTCAACTACAACGACGTCCGCATCCACCAGGAGGCGGCCAGTCCCTACATGCTGGACGTGGCCGACGAACTGGGTCTGATGGTCCTCGACGAGACGGCCATCCGCGGCTCGAACGTGCGCCAGAACTTCGCCACCGGGCTGCCGAACATGCTGAACGACGCCCGCGATCTGGTCCTGAGGGATCGGAACCACGCCTCGGTGCTGCGCTGGAGCCAGGCCAACGAGCCGACGTCGGTGAAGCCGGTGCCCGGGTCCGGCGCTTCCTTCGACCTGGCCCTCTACCAGACCATCCGGGGTCTCGATCCGACCCGGCCCATCAGTACGGACTCCTATCTGTCGACGGACGACCTCCCGGTGCCCGGCTACACGATCTGGTGCCACTACTACCCCGAGGTCCCGACCACCCCTCCCTCCGGGGCCGTCGCCTCCTATACCGACAACACCTGCCAAGGAGCCCCCGGGACGTTTCCCGACAAGCCCTTCGGCCAGGGCGAGTACATCTGGTCGGCGGACAGCACCAAGCAGGGCTTCGCCTGGTTCGCCACCTCCGCCGAGCAGATGCGCCTGAAGGGCGCCTCCGACATCCGCCCGTACACGCTCCTCGACGCCTGGGTGTCCCTGGTCCCCGGCGTGGCGACCACCGACCTGACCATGGAGCAGGGTGGCCACCCGATGTACGGGGCGAACAATCTCCCGGACCCGTGGAGCAACCCGGAGATCCAACGGATCCAGAA
This sequence comes from uncultured Actinomycetota bacterium, assembly GCA_963709665.1. Taxonomy (GTDB): domain Bacteria; phylum Actinomycetota; class Acidimicrobiia; order Acidimicrobiales; family RAAP-2; genus DASZIT01. Next base: position 267,342 of record CAVPWU010000003.1, read on the forward strand.
GGCGTTCGCCCCCGTGCTGGTGGCGGACGACGCCTACTGGGCGGCGAACAAGCTCTCGGATGCCGATGGTGACTGGCCGGCGGTCGACGTCCAGCTCCCCGCGGGACAGCCCACCACCCGCACCCTCGACATCTTCAACGACACGTTCGCGGGGACGACCGTCAACGTCGGCTGGACGCTGCGCAACGGCTCGTCGAACGGGCCGGTCGTGGCGGGAGGCAGGCTCTCGGTGGTCGTTCCCCTCGGCTCGCACGTGACCCGCACGGTCCGGTTCGTGACCCCATCCACGTTCCAGCACCTCTACCTGGTGCTCACCGCCGCCAAGCCCGGAATCGGCCCGGTCTTCAGCGACAGCGACACGGTGTTCGTGGCCTCGTGAGGTGCAACCCTCGGGCCGGTAGATCGGGACCCCAGGATCCGACGCCGGTCGCCAATCCCGCAAGGGGTCACCGCCTCGAGCGCACCGCCGCCCGGCTGATCGGGCCGACCCCGCATCCCGGTCCCCACGGGGTGGCGGCTCAGAGCTCCTCTTCCTCGCCCTCCCGGCCGGCGCCGTCCGACCTGGCGGCGAGGTCGATGGCATCGAGCGCCTGGTCGAGTCCGGGGTAGAAGTGGCCCTGGTCGAGCGTGGTGCTCAGCCCGTAGGTACGGACCAGCTCCTGGAGCCGTGCCCGCATCTCGACGAAGGCCAGATGGACGTCCTGGCCATTCAGCTCCTCGTCGAGGGCGGCGAGCACGTCAGCGGCCGTGACATCGATGTCGGTGATCGCCTCGCACTCGAGGACGACCCAGGCCGGGTGGCGTTCCCGCACCAGCTCCCGGACCTGATCCCGGAACTGACCGCTGTTGGCAAAGAAGAGGGGCGCCTCCCAGCGGAACACCACGACCCCCGGCACCTCGCGGGCCTCCGGGTACTGGTCGAGGCTGTGCCAGCCCCGCAGCGCCGCGACTTCGCCGAGCACGGCGCCATGGGGCCACCAATTCCGGCGGAAGAAGAGCAGCACCGCCAGCACGATGGCCACCACGATCCCCTGGAGCACACCCAGCAGGATCACCCCGGCGGCGGCCACCAGACTCACCGCCAGGGCCGAGGTGCGGACCTGGGCATACCGACGGACCGCCCTGAAGTCCATGAGGGAGAGCGCGGCGGTGATGACCACCGCGGCCAGGGCGGTCTGGGGCAGGTCGGACAGGAGCCCGTGGAAGAAGAGCAGCAGGGCCACCACCACCCCGGCGCCGACCACCCCGGTGAGCTGGCTCCGGGCTCCCGACTGGTCGGCCACCGCGGTCCGGGAGCCGCTGACCGAGACGGCGAACCCCTGGAAGAACCCGGCGGCGATGTTGGCGGTGCCGATCCCGATCATCTCCTGATCGGGTCGGACCTCGTCGCCGTGGCGGGAGGCGAAGCTGCTGGCCGTGGCGATGGTGTCGGTCAGCGACACCATGGTGATCCCGACGGCCCCCACCACCAGGGGGCCGACATCGGACCACCGGGTCCAGGGGAGCGCCGGGGTGGGCAGCCCCTGCGGGAGGCTCCCGACCGTCTTCACCCCGTGGGCGGCGAGATCCAGGACGGCGGAGGCCACGGTGACGCCGACCACCGCCACCAGTACGGCCGGGAGCCGGGTGGTGATCCGTGGGAGGACCAGCAGGACGGCCAGGACGCACAGCCCGGTCACCAGGGTGGTTCCATTGGTCCCACCGAGCCCGTGCACGAACGCCCGCACCTCGTCGATGAAGTTGTCGGCGTCGGTGGAGAACCCGAAGAGCTTGGGAAGCTGCCCGACGATGATGGTCACGGCCAGACCGTTGAGGTAGCCCACCCGGACCTCGCTGGACAGCAGGTCGGCGACGAAGCCGAGACGGGCCACCCCCAGGCCGATCTCGATCAGCCCGACCATGACGGCGAGCATGCCGGCCAGGGCGATGGCACTGCCCGGGTCGCCGGTCACGATCAGAGGGGCGATGGCCGCCAGGATGAGTGGGGACACCGACGAGTCCGGCCCCAGCACCAGTACCCGTGATGGTCCGAAGACGGCGTAGGCCACCAGGCAGGCGATGGTGGTGTAGAGACCGGTCGCCGCCGGCAGCCCGGCCAGCTCGGCGTAGGCCATGCCCTGGGGGACCAGGATCGCCGCCAGCACCACCCCGGCGACCAGATCGGGCCGGAGCCAGCTGCGCTGGTAGTTCCGGAGGGTGACCGCTCCCGGTGTCCACCGCTGCAGCCGTTCCTTCATCGGGACGCCCTTCGATCGATGAGAGCCGGGCGGGGAGAGCGGACCACCAGCGCCATCGTTCCATCCGGACCGGCCGCCGACATCCGGTCCGACCCGTTCAGGCCGGGCCGGGCGGTCACATGGCCAGAAGCTTGGCCTTCTGGGCGTCGAATTCGGCCTGGGTCAGAATGCCCTTGTCCTTCAGGTCGGCCAGACCCTGCAGCTGGGCCACCGTGTCGACCGGGGCCGCCGGCGGGTGCGGGGGAGGCGGTGGGGCGTACTGGGGTTCGGCGTACTGCGGCTGCTGGGCCTGCTCCTGCTGGGCCCAGCGATTGCCCTGCCGCCGGGAGACCCGGTTGGACACGGCGGTGGCGGTGCCGGCGATCACCGCCGTCCTGGCCACACCTCGGAGCAGTCCTGGCACGGGAGTTCCTTCCGTTCGCTCAGTGGTCGGTGGCGTCGAGCGACGCCACCAGGGCATCCTGCGGGATGTATCCGGCGGCCACCAGTTGGGCTCCACCCTGTCGGAGGCCCTCGATGAAGGGGGTGGCCCAGCGGTTCTCGAAGAGGAGCACGCCCGCCGACGACCCGGGGTCGAGAACGGAGGCGGCATCGGCCAGATCGTCGTCATCCAGCACCCCCGAGGACACCCCCTGGAACACCGCCAGGTCGAGCTTGCCGTCCCCGTCGAGATCCGCCAGATCGATCCGGGTCACGGTGCCGTCGGCCGTCCGGCTCACGAAGACCAGATCGAGGATCCGGATCACCCCGCGGTCCACCAGGTCCACCAGGGTGGCCATCCCCTCCCCCGTCATCCGGTTGTCGGGGAACTCCACGATGAGGTAGCTGATCGGCCCCATGGCTTCCGAATCGGTCATGTCCCACCTCGCTCGCGAGTTGACACCGTCTTCTCTAGCACGGAGGTGGCGGTCGGAGTTGACCCACGGTCTCCGACGCCCTGATCTGGGAACGAGGACCGGACGATCGGTGACGACCCCCTGACCGGTGCGGGTGGAGACCGGGTGAGACGTCGCGCCGGGGCGCCTACCATGACGGCATGGCGCCCGGTTCCTCCCTTCGTCGAACTTGAAGATGCGGATCGTCATCGGCACCGTTGCCCTCGAGGTTCCGGGTGGGACCGAGACCTACTGCCTCACCGTCGCCCGGGAGCTCGAGCGCCTCGGGCACGGGGTGACCATCGTCGCCGGGGCCCTCGGCCCCCTCGCCGAACGGGCGTTGGAGGAGGGCCTTGACGTCGTCGAGGGTGTCGGGGAACTGTCGGGGGACGTAGACGCCGTACTGGCCAACGATGCCATCAGCGCCGGGCTCCTGGCCGAGCGCTACCCGAAGGCCCGACGGGCATTCTGCGTCCACAGCAGCCGTTTCGACGTCCAGCTGCCTCCGTTCGAGGCAGGGGTCGTCCACGTCCTGATCGCCCTGTCCGAGCGCTTCGCCGCCCATGCCCGGTCGTTGGCGCTCGAGGTTCCCGTGGTGCTGTTGACACAGCCGATCGACACGCTCTTCTACACCCCCTCGGCGCCACTCCCGGAACTGCCCCGAAGGGCCCTCCTCCTCAGCCATTACCTCGACGGCCCCCGCCGGAACGCCCTCGTCGACACCTGGTCGTCGGCAGGGATCGACTGCGTCCAGGTCGGTTTCCAACACCGGCTGAGCCTCGACGTCCGGGCCGATATCGCCGAGGCGGACATCGTCGTCGGGAAGGCACGGGCGGCGCTCGAGGCGATGGCCTGCGGCAAGGCTGTCTACATCTTCGACAGCTTCGGAGGCGACGGCTGGGTCACCGCCGAGAACTTCGCGGCATTGGAAGCCGACAACTTCGCGGGGATGGCGACAGCGCGTCCGGTCGACCGGGACAAGCTCACGTTGGACCTGAAGGGGTACAACCCGGACATGGGCTGGATCAATCGCGAACTGGTCGCCACCCATCACGACGTCCGGGACCACGTGATCCAGCTGGTCCAGGTGTTGCGCCAACCCCCCGGCACCACGTCCGTCGTCGGGCCGAGCCCCGGAGGAACAGCCCGATCGCTCCGGACGGCGTGGCGGATGCATCAGCAGGCTGAGCGGAAGGCCCAGGCAGCGGCCGAGGCCATCCGTGACGCCCAATCGCTGCAGGCGCAGTTCGCCGACCTCTCGGCGCGGCTGGCCGAGGCGGAGGAACGGGCGATGGCGTCCGAGCGTCGGGCTGCCGAAGCAGAGGATCAGATGCGCTCGGATCGGCACCTGCTCCGATCCCGCCGGGTTCAGGGCGCCCTGGCCCTCGGCCGTCAGTACGATCGCCTGCTGGGCCGGCGTTGACTCAGCTCCGAGACGCGTCCCATATCGCCCCGGGGCTGCTTCTCGAATCCGGGGTCGAACTCCCCGACGACACCGAGATCGAGCCCTATGTCACCGTCTACGCCGGGGTCGTCCTCGGTCGGGGGGCGCGGCTCGGCCAGGGTGCCATCCTGGGCCGCCCGCAGCGCATCGACCCCGCTTCGCGAACAGCTCGCCGGCCGGCCGGCGAGCTGACATTCATCGGTGACGACTGCATGGTCGGTAGTGGGACGATCGTCGTCGCCGGCGCCCGCCTCGGGGACGGTTGCACCCTCGCCGATCTGGTGCTCGCCCGGGAGGGGTCGGTACTCGGTGACCGGGTCCTGATCGGCCGGGGCTCGGTGGTGAGCCCCGGGACGGTGATCGGAGCCGGGACGCGGACGCAGGCGGCGGTCTTCACGGGGCCCGGTACGACGATCGGCGAGGAGGTGAGGATCGGCCCCCGGGTCACCTTCGTCGGAGATCCCACGATGGGGAGGCGCGATTCCGGCATCCCCCATGATGGAGTCACCGTCGGCCGTCGAGTGAGGATCGGGACCGGAGCGACCCTGTCGCCGCCGATCAACATCGGAGAAGAGGCCTTCATCGGCGCCGGCTCCTTCGTCCGGACCGACGTGGCGCCCCGGACCGTCGTCGTCGGTACCCCCGCCCGCTTCCTTCGGCACGTGCGTCCCGAGGACCTTGACGCCCCGGGTGAGATCGTTCCGGTCGATCGAGACCACGGCTGAGCCGACCCGGACCCAGCGGGCACACCGCCGATCGGCCACCGGGCTGGAATCGAACCAGCGACCTCAGCACTACCAGTTCGCTCAAGGGCACCGTAGGGGGAGACGTGTAACGGCCCGTGACGTCTGAACTGCACGATGCGCCCACCAGACGATTCGGGACGACAGCCCTTGGTCCGAGTGGTAGGACATTTGGTAGGACAGTTATTGCAGTCCATATGCCATTACGTTGGTTGGTTCCGGCGGTGCGGTTGTGGCGGCGTCCAGCCCTTCAGTGATGTCGTCTTCTCACCGAGGCCGATGCAGGAACCCGTGGAGGCTCGCCTGGGTGAGCTCCTCGACGATGGCATCCCTCGACGGCCGTCTGGTTCCGAAGGAGGTCGAACCCAACGCCGCCATCCCGGCGATCATCGCTACCGTCGAATGGGCCGCCAGGTCGGGGAAGGCCGAGGGTATCCCTCGCATCTGCATTCCTTCGGCGCTTATCTGACCGAGCGCCAGGAATCCCTCCCTGACTTCAGCGATGCCGGTCTCGGTGAGTTCCCCTTCGCTGAGTGACTCCGAGGCCAGCAGGGTCACCACCAGGCCTCGATGGTCTACGAACAGGTCGTAGAGCTCCCCGACGAACCGCCGGGCGAGCTCCTCCTCGTCCGTCTCCTCGGGAACCACCGCCCGCCACGTCCGACCGAACTCGTCGATGAAATTGGTGAAGGGGAGGACGAGGGCCTCCCGGAACAGGGACGCTTTGGAGCCGAAGTTGCGGAAGAGCAGGTGCTCGGTGACGCCGGCGGCCTCGGCAATCTCACGAGTAGTGGTGCTGCGGTAGTCCTGACGTGCGAATAGCTCACGTGCGGCGTCAAGGAGAAGCCTCCGGGGAGCGCCCCGGGGGCGCCGAGTCGCCACGTCTGCTGCCATCGGTTCCTTGTTCGACTGTCGTCCGGGCACCACGTTCGCTCCTGGCGCCGCCTCGGCCGCGTGCTTTAGGACAGTATGCACTACCCTTACATGAGGTAGTGATCACTACCCTAACGGGCTGAATGTTCGCCGCAAAGGAGTGCCGACGATGGGTGCAGTGGTCATGTTGGGCACGCTGTTCGGGCTGATCATCATCATCTACGCGGTGGTGCTCCGATTCGACCCGGAGGCTCGTCGGGATCCGCGCCGAGAGGGCGACCGATGAGCGGCGGACTAACGCCCCTTCTGAAGGCCTCGATCGCCTTCGCCTGGGTCGGGGGGATCGCGTTCGTTGTCATCGGCGTGTACCTCACGATTCGGCGCCGCCGGCTCCATCCCCTCCTCCTCGTCTGCATCGCGGCGATCTCGATCTCCTGGATCGAGGCCCCCTACGATTGGGCTGTCTTCGCGCAGTTCGCGCCCGCCATCCCTCGCATGCCGTCGTGGTGGCCGTTGAACATGACCTGGCACGGGCTGCCGGCATCGGTGCCCGTCGGCTACATCTCCTACTTCGTGACACCGGCCCTGTTGGGCGCGGCTCTCGGACGTCGGATGAGCGCCCACCACCACTGGCGGAGACCGACAACCCTTCTCACCACCGGGCTCGTCGTCGGCTTCGTCTGGGCCTTTCTCTTCAACGGCATTCTGGGTGCCAGGGCCGGAGTCTTCTACTACGGCCGGGTGATCCCCGGACTGGCGGTGTTCCAGGGGACCAAACACCAGTACCCGCTCTACGACGCCCTGGCAATGGGCGTGATGATGATGGTCTTCACCTACATCCTCGGACGGACTGATCCCGAGGGACGCAACGTCATCGAGACGTGGGCCGCCGCCAAGTCCTCCAGCCGAACGAAGGCGACCGTTCTGTCCATCATCGGGGTCGTCGTCCTCGCAAACCTGATGTACGGCGCCGTCTTCGCCCCCCATCTCACTGCGAAGTTGGAGGGCTGGGAGACGGCCGGTCCCCGAGCCCCGTTGTTTCATGGCGTCCCGAATCAGCCTCCGCAAGGCGCCACTGACACCCACGGGCGCTAGGCCACAACCCCACGGCACCATCGTCGACCGTCGGTCCCGTTGGTGCCCTCGTAGCGAAGCACCATCGAAGCTGTCCAGCGAACGGATCCTCCGGAGGTGATGCCGACGAAGTCCGAACGTCCGGCCCGTAGCCCTACGAGCTGGGGTTGAGGCTGGTGCCCGCGAAGTCCGTCCCGCAGATCGCCTTGGACGAGATCGGCACGAAGCCTGACTTTTGGGCCTGCAAGATCCAGGCGCACTGGGGAAGGTCTTTTCCGAAGACCGTCGAGTAGTTGATGTTGACGGGGAGCAACCCGTTACCGTTGTAAGACTTGATGCTCCGCAACGCCTTGATCACACTCCCCCGGGTCGGGTTTGTCCCGGCGTTCTGAATGCCCTTGATCATGAGGTCGCACCCAAGCCACGCAAGGTCCTGGCCGAAGCTCGGAAACTCACTCTTGGTAAAGCCCGCATACTTCTGGAGGGCCGCCCCCATCTGCACGGTCCCTGCGTCGGGGACCGAGAAGGGTCGAGTGAGGGACAAGAAGTACGTTCCCTGAAGGTCGGGCCAGACCGAAGAGTTGATGACAGAGGGTTCGTAGCCGACGGAGAAGAGCACCGCCTTGAGCTTCACACCGGCCTGCTTCAGGGCCGTCACCAGTGCGAAGTTCGAGCTGTCGTCCAACGTGGGGAGAAGTGCGTTGATGTGTTTCTGGTTGGCCACCAGGGCATCCGCGGTGAAGTCGACGCCCCCGAAGGGAACGGTGGTGTTCAGTACGCCGACCTTGCCCCCGGCTCGCTGAAAGGATTCCGCCGCACCCTCCGCCTCCTCGGCCGAGAGTGGAGAGACTCCGTAACCGTAGGCTCCGATGATCGTTCCACCGTGGGCCTTCAGAAACTTGCCGTAGAGGCTGTTCACGGGTTCCTTCGGGTTCTCACTCCCCCGAAAGGCGTCGAACATATTGGTGTAGGGCTGCTCGCCCCACTCCGGACCATCAGAGGAGTTTCCCGTGACCGGAATCCCAGCCTGCTGGGCATACTTCGCCGCCAGGGAGAAGAGCGGTGAGTTGGCCACGATTCCCACCGCGCCTCCGGAGATGGCGTCCTGGACTCCGCTGGTGGTCAGTGACGGGTTCGTCTGGTCATCGACGATCGACAGATCGATCTTTCTCCCATTGATGCCGCCCTCGGCGTTCTGAAGGTCCACCCTTGCGGTGCATGCCTTCTGGGAGTCCACGTACTGAGTGGCGGCTGGGCCGGTCAGGGAGGAGAGATAGGTGATCTTCAGTGGCGTACCCGAGGCCGAAGCGGCCGGTGCCGCGGCGACCAGCGATGCGGCAGCCAACGTGGCGATGGCAACAGCCACAATTCGGTTCTTTACGAGTCGCAGCATTCAGCTCCTATCAATAGTGCGACGGAGCCCCGAAGGCCCCTCGCTGGATTCACAGATGGGACAGCACTGTTCCCTTGGTTGTCGTGTCTCGGGGAGCAGCGGTAGGTAACTTCATCGTCAGTCGAAGGGGTGGTGAGGGACGGTTGGGGGCAGGTCGAGCGAGCTCAGGAGCCCGGGGTCGGCCTCGACCAGAAAGGGGATGGCGTTGACGACTCTCATGGCGGTGGCCGTCATGGCGCTGTTGCCGGCGTCATGTCCTTCGGCTTCGCCGAGGGTGAGCCGGAGTTGGATGTCGGGATAGCCTTCGATCTCGACGAGGTAGGTGGCATCGTTCTCCGACGTCGGCCACTCGGGAGCGACGTCCCGGGCCATCCGGATGACGTGTTCGACGACGATGGCCTCCCTTCCGTTCACCACTCCGCTGGCGACGGTGCGCACCGCTCCGCAGGTGCCGGCCGGGATGGTGCCAAACGCCACCGGGAGGTCCCGGTCGGTGAGCACCCGATCGAGTCGACCTCGGACCTCGTCGAGCTCCACGCCCAGGCCGGCGGCGATCAATTGAATAGGTGCCTGCCAGACGGTGGGGATGACGCCGGGCTGACTGAGGAGGGGCTCGAAGTCGAGTGGGTGCCCGAACCCCATTCCCTCCATCATCACCGAGGCCACCGGATAGTGGTCGTTGAGGGAGATCTCCGACACCCGGATGGTGTGGACCCGACTGGACAGGGTGGTGGCCACCAGTGCGAGCTGGTCGGAGGCGAAGCCCGGGAAGATACCGGAGGCATAGAGCGACGCCCCGCCCTGCGTGGCCGCCTCCGCCAATCGATCCCGGACGGACGGCTCGTAGGCCGGGGGAAACACCAACCTCGTGGAAGTAGTGGTGGCCACATTGATACCGGCCCGGAGCAGCCGCTCATAGTCCGGGATGGCGGTGGTGTCCCGCTCCGGACCACTCGCGCCATAGATCGCACAGTCAGGCTGGAGTCCGATCAGCGCATCCGCATCACGGGTGGCCGTCAGGCCGGACGGGCCGCCCGGGCAGAGCTCACTGACCTTCCGCCCGTCCTTGTCGGGGCTATGGACCCAGACGCCAACGAGCTCCAGACCGGGACGCTGGGCGATGGCCCGGACGGCGTTGGCGCCGATGCCACCAGTCGACCAGACCACCACGCGGAGGGGAGGGGCCGTCATCAGGACTCTCGACCTAGCCCTTCGCCGATCGGAGGCCGGCGACGACCCCCACCGCGCGCTCGAGGTAGGGCCAGGCCACCTCGGGCGCCAGGCCGGCACAGAGCGGCAGCAGCGGAAGCGACGAACGCTGGCTCACGTACTCCCCGGCCTGATCGGGGGTCAGGATCCGGTAGGCGCCGCCGGGAGCCCGGAGTTCGTCAACGGTGCGGGCCCCGGAGATGCTGGCCACTGCCTCGTCGCCTTGACGGTACGACGCCGCCATGAGGGCGTCGTGGAGCAGATGGGGACCCAGCTCCTCCCAGGCGGCATCCAGGTCATCGGCGACGAAGACGGCGGTCGGTGCGGTCGGATCGGGAAGCTGGACCCGGCCCACCGGAAGGTGCGATTCCCGGCAGGCCTCCTCATAGGCCGCCCGCAGCCCGGGATGGTCGGCCTGGGCCAGGAGATCGAGTCCGAAGCGACCGGCCCGCCAGGCTGCCGCCAGGCTGCCGCCTCCGATGAGAAATCGGGGTCCCCCCGGGCTGACGGGAGGCGGGGTCACGCGGATGCGTCGACCGTCCTCGATCACGGTCTCCCCCCCGAGCAGACGGAGGAGAAGGGTGAGGTTGGCATCGGCGACCTTGCCGCGGTGGTTCGCCTCCCGGCCGAACTGCTCGTACTCGTCGGTCCGGTGGCCGACACCGAAGACGTAGGCGACCCGCCCGTGGCTGACGATGTCGAGTACGGCGATCTCCTCCGCCAGCCGGACCGGGTCACAGAGGGGCAGCACCAGAGCCGCCAGGAGCACCGCCATCCGCTCGGTGCGGGCGGCGATCGCCGATGCCAGCAGCATCGGGGCGGGCAAATGGTTGTCCTCGGTGCCGTGGTGCTCGGAGAGGACGGCCATGGACGGGACGCGTGACTCGGTCCAGGAACACATGTCGATGGCGGCCGCATACAGGTCCGTCGTCGAAGCGCCGAAGGCCGGCGCCCGCATGTCGAAGCGCAGGGTCAACACGGTGGTCGCCTGAGTCCCTGGCCACCGGGCGGGCAGGAGCCCGCTCCGTCTGGTCGACCCGGTCGACCGTGGCCTCGGGCCGATCCACCGGTGGTGGTGGCGACCGGAGCCCGGAGACCGGTGTGGTGACTGCTCATCGCCCCCCGGACTTCACTCGTCGCTTCAATCCCTCGATGCCACCGTCGAAGTTGTCCGAACGGACCTCCGGTCACCCCGGCTCGACCTGCTCCGGACCGGACCCCCCCGGAGCCCCTTGTCAACAAATGTTAGGTGCTACTCTAGGGGTCCGGAGCACGGATGGCAAGCGTGGGGGACGTAAGGGACGGGGGATACAGTCCCTCCCATTCACGACCTGGAGCAAGGAACACCGGTGACGGTTGTCGAAAGCGGGCGGCGGACGGAGATTCTCAATACGGCGGCCGAGGTGTTCGCCTCCGCCGGGATCCGGGCGTCGCTGAAGGACATCGCCGACGCCTGCGGCATCATGTCGGGCAGCCTTTATCACCACTTCGACTCCAAGGAAGCCATCGTCATCGAGTTGGTCCGGCGGTACCGGGACGAACTCAGCCAGGTGGCCGACGGCGCCGAGGCGGCCACCCCCTCGGTCGGGGCGGCGACGTTGGACGCGGTGGTGGAGCTCGGAGCCCGGATCGCCGCCTGCGCCATCCGTCACCGGGCCGCCCTGCTGTTGACCTACTACGAGCCGCCCACCGTCTACGGCGGTGAGCTCGCCATGCTGGCCGCCGGGACCCAGGACGAGATCAATCGGGCCATGGCCACCCTTCTGGCCAGGGCCCAGGACCAGGGTCGGCTCCGCTCTGGGCTCGACCTGCGGATCCTCGCCGACTGGCTGTGCCAGGCCATGCTGCATGTAGGTATCGGCCTGTTCCATCGCAACCGGGAGGCCAGGGACATCCCTCGGCTGAAGTGCCGCATGCTCCTGGGCGGGCTGGGGAAGAACTGCCCTCCGAACGGGACTCTCGACCGGTCGGAGGCCCGCCGGGTCGCCGACGCGGTGATCGCCGGATGGGCGCCCGATCCACTGGGGTCGGAGGATCGGGCGGCGACCGTCCTCCGGGCGGCACGGACCGAATTCGGACGACGGGGATTCGAGGCCACCACCATCCGGGATGTGGCGGCGGCGGCCGGCGTCGATCCCCGGACGGTCTACCGTGTGGTGGACTCCAAAGACCAGCTGCTGACGATGATCCTCGACACCTATGCATCCAGTGTCACCCAGGGCTGGGACGCCGTGCTGACATCGTCCGCCCTCCCGATCGAGAAGCTGGATGCCCTGCAGTGGCTGGACATCAACCTGCTCGACCGCTTCAACGAGGAACACAGGATCCAGTCCGTCTCCCTCCAATTCGCGCCGCCCGTCTCGCCGAACCTGGGGCTGTCCTTTCCGACCCAGCTCCGTCAGATGCGCCAACTCCTCGAGGACGCCGATTCAGCGGGTCAACTCGGCTCGGCCGGTGGATCGGCTGACGTGCGCGCACGCTGCGCGTTCTCGCTGATCTGGACGCCCGAGAACATCATCCACGACCTGGGCCCGGCCGCGACATCGACCCTGGCTCGTGAGGTACTCCTCCGGGGAGCGGCGGCACCGGTCGCCTAGCGGCGAGGGGGCCTGTCGACCGGCGCCCCATCCGATCCGCCCGGCAGGCTCCCAGCCGACCTCACTGGCCGAAGCGGTCCACGGTATGGGCGGTCACGCCGTCGGCGTCCAGGGTCCGGGCGACGAGATACCCGGCGCCCATCCAACCCCTACGGGTCCACTTGCCGAAGGACAGGAAGGTGCCGGGCGCCCCGCTGGCGGCCGGCAGCATCTTCACCCGCTCCAACGCCTCCTTCACCCCGCGGGGCGTCAGCGGATGGGCGTCGGCGAAGGCGTGGGCCAGGACGGTGGCCAGGTCGCGGTTGACCACCGGCACGCAGTACTCGGGCCGGCGGGCGTAGGCGTCCTCGAACTCGTCGAGGAATCGCTGGCCCACCGGGTTCGACGGGTCGTACTGATCGACCCCCACCCAGCCGAGCATGGCGTTCCACATCACCTCGTTGATCCAGGCGTTCTGGAACGCCGTGCCCATGTAGCGGGGCGGGTCCCAGCCGATCTTCTCGAGCGCCGGATTGACCCGGACCACCCCGAATCCGAAGCCGCAGTGGACCAGGGCATCGGGCTTGGCCTCGTGGATCTTGACCACCGATTCGGTGACGTCCTGGGCGGTCTGGGCGATCCACTCCTCTCCGACGATGCGGAGTCCCTGGGTGGCGCAGGCCTTGCGGAAGTTGCGGATGTAGGACTCACCGACCAGGGACTGCTCGATCAGGCACCCGATCGTGGTGTGGCCGGCCTTGGAGATCAGCTGGGCCCAGAAGATGGGCTCGTCGGTCATCGATCCTTGGGGCAGGCAGAACGTCCATTCCCCCAGCCAGTCCTCGGTGCCGGTGATGGTGATGGCCGGTACGTGGAATCGATCCTCGATGGCCTCCCGGGTGGGCACGGCGTTGTCGGTGATGGCGGGCCCGAAGACGGCAAGGCATCCCTCGTCAACCAGCTCCCCGTAGGCGTCGATCACCGCCTTGGCCGATCCCTTGGGCAGCCCCTCCACCTCCCGGAACACGATCTCCACCGGACGGTCCAACAAACCGCTCTCATGGGCCTGCCTGAAGACCAGGTCGAAGGGACGGGTGAGATCCAGGCGCTTCTCCTCGGGATAGCCCTCGGGGAGTCGGAAGTCGAAGAGATACCCCAGCTTGATCGGATCGGCGTGGCTCTCGTACGACATGAAGGTCCTCTCCTCGACTGGAGCAACAAATGTTAGGTACAACGGCCGGATCGAGCAAGGCGGCGCCGGCAGACCGACTACTCCTCCAGGGAGATGGCGTTCTTGGGACAGGAGCCGACCGCCCGGAGCACCCGCTCCCGGAGGGCCTCGGCGGGATGGTCGTCGAGCACCGAGAGCACGTCGTCGTCCCCCAACTCGAAGACCTCCGGGGCGGCGTCCACGCAGAACCCGTTGCTGTCGCACATCTCGAAGTCCACAATGACTCGCATCGGGTTCGCCCTTCCTGTCGTCGACGCCAGGCTATGGCCGTGGCGACTCGCCTGCCCGGGGAAAGGTCGTGGTGCCGTTCCCTGACGACGACCGAGAAGAGCGCCCATCCGGCACATCCCCGGAGGCGGCCGGCGGATCCGCCTCCGGCGGGGTGGTTCGCAGCGAGCCGGCCTTCGGCAGACCCATCGCCTCGCCCAGAAGCCGGTGCATCAGGCGGGCGGGCACCAGGCGGCTGCCGTGGAGCAGGAGCTTGGCGTCACGTCCGACCGCGTGTCGGGCGAACGGCGCCGTCTCGTGGAGCGCCCGCTCGACGGCGGGCGGAAAGCGCTCCGGTGATACGGCGAACCGGAGCATGCGCCGGCCCCGGATCTCCAGATCGGCACTCATCCGACCGTAGGGTCCCTCGCGGTCGGTATAGGCGATCGTCTCCTCGAGGATGTCGGTCTTGAACGCACCGGGAACCAGCAGGGTGACGCCGAGCCCGAACGGAGCGATCTCGCCGGCGAGTGCCTCGGCCCACCGGTCGACCGCCGCCTTGGCCCCGGCGTAGGCGGCGGCCGTCGCCGCTCCCCGGACCCCACCCTGGCTGGACAGGATCACGACGCGCCCGACTCCGGCGGCCCGCATCGACGGCAACAGCTGGCGGGTCAGACGGACCGGACCGAAGAGGTTGGTCTGGAACACCTGCTTCCACACCTCGTCGGGCAGGTCCTCCACCACCCCGACGGCCGCCATGCCGGCGTTGTGGACCACGGCATCGGGTGCCCCGAAGGTGGCCACCACATCGGCGGCGGCCGCGACGATGGAGTCGGTGTCCTCGAGATCGAGCCGGACGGCGGCGAGGCGGCGATCGTCCGAGCCGGTCCCCAGGGCATCCCGGAGCAACGGGAGACCGCGCTCGGGCGTCCGCATGGCGGCAACCACCGACCATCCGCGCCGATGCAGATAGGTAGCCGTGGCGAAGCCCAGTCCTCGCGACGCGCCGGTGACGACCACGGTGCCCGGCATCGGAGTCACCCGGGCAGCCGGACGGTGAGGTCGTTGGATCCGGCGATCGGCCGGGCGGAGGGGATGTCGTTCCTCCAATGGACAGGGACGTGGTCCCCCCGGTCGGGAGGCTCACGGACGGGGTCACCGGTGCAGACCGGGATCGTGTCGTTCATCTGTAGGGCAAATGCCTCCTCCGTCCCCCGGGGGACCGCTGGCGCGCCGCCTCTTCTGGCCCTAACGTTTGTTGACAGCCTAGCGGAAGCCGGCTCCGCCCCTGGAGGAGGAACGCCATGTTGCCCGAGTACCTGAACCTCATCGGCGGTGAGCTGCGACCGGCGGCGTCGGGCGCCTGGCTCGACTCGGTCAACCCGGCCACCGGTGGGGCCTGGGCGCGGGTCCCGGCCAGCGACGCCGAGGACGTGAACGCCGCGGTGGCGGCGGCGGTGTCCGCCCAGCCGGCGTGGGCGGCGCTGTCATCAGGGGTCCGCGGCACCTACCTTGAGCGCGCCGCCCAGGTGTTCGCCGACTTCGGGGAGGAGCTGGCCCGCCTGGAGACGACGGACAACGGCAACCTCTTCGAGGTCGCCAAGGCCATCAACGCCATGGCGATGCCCCCGACCTGGAACCGGGCGGCCAACGACGCCCTGCTGGCCGCCAGTGGACAGTCCTCGGTGCTGGACGCCAATACCCTGGGATTCACCCGGCGGGAGCCCTTCGGCGTGATCGGAGCGATCATCCCCTTCAACATGCCGATCGGGATGTTCGGGGTCAAGGCGTCGGCTGCCCTGGCCGGTGGGAACACGGTGGTGGCCAAGCCTCCCGAACAGGCGGGCGCCGGCATGCTGCGTCTCGGACAGCTCCTGGCCGAGGTCTTTCCTCCCGGCGTCGTCAACATCGTGTCGGGGCTGGGCAACGTCGGTGACGCCATCGTCCGTCACCGTGACGTTGCCAAGGTGACCATGACCGGCTCGTCGTCGACCGCCCGCTTGATCCAGGCGGCGGCGGCAGAGACCCTGACCCCGAGTACCTTCGAGCTGGGCGGCAAGTCCCCCAACATCGTGTTTGCCGACGCCGATCTCGACGCCGCGGCGTTCGGGCTCACCGTCCCCTCGGTCTTCAACTTCAACTCGGGTCAGGCGTGCGTGGCCGGCACCCGGATGCTGGTGCAGCGCCCGATCCTCGACGAGATGATCGACCGGGTCCGGGCCATCGCCGAGTCCCAGGTGATCGGTGACCCCTTCGACCCTGCCACCACCATGGGGCCGATCATCTCCCAGGAGCAGGTCGACAAGGTGGTCCACTACATCGGTATCGGGAACAAGGAGGCGGAGCTCGTCTTCGGCGGTCGCCACGGCGCCGATGTCGTACCGCACCTTCCCCACGGCTACTGGGTGGAACCCACGTTGTTCCTGACCTCGGACAACTCCACCCAGATCTGCCAGGAGGAGATCTTCGGCCCGGTGGCCGCCATCCTCCCCTTCGACACCGAGGAGGAGGCGATCGCTCTCGCCAACGACACCCGGTACGGCCTGGCCGCCGGCGTCTGGACCCAGGACCTCAACCGCGCCCACCGGATGATCCGTGACATCCAGTCGGGCAACGTCTGGGTGAACTCCTACATGCAGATCCGGTACGAGCTGCCGTTCGGCGGGTTCAAGCACAGCGGGTACGGCTACGACACCGTGCTTGACTTCACCCACGAGAAGACGGCGGTGATCGCCATGGGCCCGAACACCATGACCGGCGCCAACCCGGTCCCCATCCCGCCGTCGGACTGAGGACCAGCACCGGGAGACCGGAGCCCGGTCAGTCCAACCGCACCTCGGCCTCCATGACGGTGGCGCCGGCGACGTCCATCACCGTATCGATACCGGCCGCCAGCTCCTCGAGCGTCAGGTCCTCCGAGGTGATGCCCGGGGTCTGCACGATCGCCATCCGCAGTACCTGACCGCCGCCGGCCACCAGGACCTCGCCGTTCAGCCGGCAGGACTCATGGGCGAGGTAGGCGGCGGCCGGGGCCACCAGGTCGGGGACGAAGGTGTCCATCACCTCGGTGAAGGACTCCTCCGGCACGTCGTAGACGTGCGACAGGATCTTGGGGTCGGAGAGCCGGGTGTTGGCCCGGGGGGCCACGGCGTTGACCAGGATCCCGTGCCGGCTGGCGTCGAGCGCCAGGCTGCGGGTGAAGCCGAACACCCCTCCCTTGGCCCCGCCGTAGCTGGTGTTCTTCGGGACCATACCGAACGCCGCCTCTGAACAGGTGTTGATGATCCGGCCGGATCCGCTGTCTCGAAGGTGGGGCCACGCTGCCAGGGTGACGTTGACGGTGCCCATGTAGTGGACGTCGATCATCCGACGGAACCGGTCGGCGGTCAGGTCGTCGAACCAGTCGGGCTCCGAGATACCGGCGTTGTTGATGACGACGTCCAACTGGCCGAACGCCTCCAGG
Organism: uncultured Actinomycetota bacterium; assembly: GCA_963709665.1. Lineage (GTDB taxonomy): Bacteria > Actinomycetota > Acidimicrobiia > Acidimicrobiales > RAAP-2 > DASZIT01. The sequence goes on from CAVPWU010000003.1 coordinate 284,667, forward strand.
GCGGCGCCGACGATGGTGGCGGCCCCCTCTTCGGTGGCGACCGAGGCGAAGCAGGACACCGCGGTCCCACCGGCGGCCTCGATCTCCTTGACCACCTCGTCGGCGGGGGCCGATGACGAGCCGGTCCCGTCGAGCTGACCACCGAGATCCGCCACCACGACCTGGGCCCCCCGGGCGGCCAGCAGCTGGGCGTGGGCCCTGCCCACCCCCCGCCCGGCCCCGGTCACGATGGCGGTCCGTCCGTCGAAACGCAGCTGCTCCATTGCGCACTCCTTCACTCTCGCCGGCGGTGCCCGCCGCAGTCCGTCGGCGGCATCGCCTCCCAGCGACGGCGGAACCGCCCGGGAATTGAGAACCTTGGGCAGACTAACCTAAGATTTGTTGACGATGAAGCGGGAGTGGGGTGCAGCGGTATGACCGAATCAGAGAACTGCCCGTTCGAGGGCGTCGACTTCTTCTCCGACGAGACCCTGATTGACGATCCCTACCCGTACTTCGAGTTCCTCCGGGACCAGAAGGGACCGGTCTGGTTGGAGCCTGAGTACGGCGTAGCGATGGTGACCGGCCACGCCGAAGCCATGGCCGTGCTGCGCGACCCGGACGCCTTCTCCTCCTGCAATGCACCCACTGGGCCGTTCCCGGGACTCCCCGTGGCTCCGGAGGGCGACGACGCCACCTCGGTCATCGACGAATACCGGGACCAACTGCCCATGCACGAGTTCATGGTCACCATGGATCCGCCACAACACAGCGAACTACGCGGCCTCCTGCGGGGTCTCTTCACACCTCGTCGCCTGAAGGAGAACGAGGACTTCATGTGGAGCCTGGCCGATGACCAGTTCGACGAGTTCCTGTCCGACGGGCAGTGTGAATTCGTCGAACAGTACGCAGCTCCATACACCAGCGTGGTCATCGCCGATCTGCTCGGGGTCCCGGAGGAGGACCGGAGGGCCTTCCGCCGGCTCTTCGACAAGCAGATGATGGCCGAGGTGTCCGAGGAACAGCAGATCCTGGCCGACAACCCTCTGGCCTACATCGAAGAGGCCTTCACCGGCTATATCAACGATCGCCGGGAGACCCCCCGGAGTGATGTCCTGACCCATCTGGCGCTGGCCAAGTACTCCGATGGCTCGGTCCCCGATGTCACCGCCCTGGCCCGGGAGGCCTCCTTCGTCTTTGCCGCCGGCCAGGAGACCACCGTCCGTTTGCTGGCCTTCGCCATCCGCCATCTGGCGGAGCACCAGGACGTCCAGCGCCGTCTCCGTGATGATCGTGAACTGATCCCCGAGTTCGTCGAGGAGATGTTGCGCCTCGAGAGCCCGATCAAGGCCTACTTCCGGATGGCCCGGCGAACCACCACCCTAGGGGGGGTCCACATCCCCGCCGGCACGTCGGTCATGCTGCTGCCCGGAGCCGCCAACCGCGATCCTCGTCAATTCACCGACCCGGACGCCTTGGCCCTCGATCGGCGCAACGTGCGCGAGCAGCTCGCCTTCAGCCGCGGCGTGCACAGCTGTCTCGGCCAACCTCTGGCCCGTTCCGAGGGCCGCATCACCCTCGAACGACTGCTCGATCGCATGCCGGAGTTCCACGTGGCCGAGGAGTACCACGGGACGCCTGATGCCCGGACGTGGGAGTACCTCGCCACCTGGATCTTCCGAGGGCTCACCGCCGTCCACATCACCTTCCCGGCCTCGGTCCCCGCCCGCGCCTGACCAGGCGTGTGACCGCCGGAAGGCTCCGGAACAAGTGTTAGGTTACGCTCACCAAGGGATCCGCGGGGCATGGTGATCGATTCCGAGGGGCCGGATCGGCTGGCGGCCCCGTGGAACGACTCACGGATTTCTACCGGATCGGACAGAGCGGTCGACGGCTGAAGGGAATCAGGCATGCCCGAAACGACGAAGGTCGAGTTCGAAACCAGAATGCTCATCGACGGGGCGTTGGTCGACGGGGAGTCGGGTGTCTTTCCGAACCTCAACCCTGCCACCGAGGAGGAGATCGGCCTCGCCCCCGATGCCTCCCGGGGCGACATGCTCCGGGCCATCGATGCGGCCCGGCGAGCCTTCGACGAGACCGACTGGTCGACCAACGGCGCCTTTCGGAGGCGCTGCCTGGAGCAACTCCACGCCGCCTTGGAGGCTGACAAGGAGGCCCTGCGCGAGGAGCTCATCCTCGAAGTGGGCTGTCCTCGGATGGTGACCCACGGACCCCAGTTGGACGCCCCGTTGAACGGGGCCCTGACCTACCCGGCCAGGTTGATCGACGAGTACCCCTGGGAGGTGGCCCTCGAGGACGAGATGTCGGATGTCGTCCCCGGACAGGTGATGACCAAGAGGATCTGGCGCGAGGCGGTCGGGGTGGTCGGGGCCATCGTCCCCTGGAACTTTCCCTTCGAAGTGTCGATCAACAAGCTCGGTCAGGCCCTGGCGACCGGAAACACCGTGGTGCTGAAGCCGGCTCCGGACACGCCGTTCAACGCCACCCGCCTGGGTCGACTGATCGCCGAGCAGACGGACATCCCGGCCGGTGTGGTGAACATCGTGACGTCCTCCGACCACCTTCTGGGGGAGGAGCTCACGCTCTCCCCCAAGGTCGACCTGATCTCCTTCACCGGCTCGACGGCAGTCGGCAAACGGATCATGCAGAAGGGGGCTGACACCATGAAGCGCCTCTTCCTCGAGCTGGGGGGAAGTCGGCCACCATCGTCCTCGACGACGCCGACCTCGAGCTGTCCTGCCTGATCGGCATCGCCCCGTGTATGCACGCCGGCCAGGGCTGTGCCATGCCGACCCGCATGCTGCTGCCCCGCTCCCGCTACGACGAGGGGGTCGAGATCCTGACGGCGATGTACGAAGGCGTGGTACCGGGCGACCCCCAGGACCCCGGCACCCTATGCGGGCCGGTGATCTCCGCCAAGCAGCGCCAGCGGGTGCTCGGCCACATCCAGCGTGGCGTCGACGAGGGAGCCACCCTGGCGGTGGGCGGTACCGGGGCACCGGCCGGATCGGAACGAGGCTTCTACGTGAAGCCCACCCTGTTTACGGATGTCGACAACAAGATGTCCATCGCCCAGGAGGAGATCTTCGGCCCGGTGCTGGTCGTCATCCCGTTCGACAATGACGAGGACGCCCTGCGGATTGCCAACGACAGCCAGTACGGCCTGGCCGGCAACGTGATGTCCGGATCCCTGGAACGGGGCCTGGGGGTCGCCCACCGGCTCCGGGCCGGGTTCCTCGGGATCAACGGCGGCGCACCGTACTTCGCCGACATGCCCTTCGGGGGTTACAAGAGCAGCGGGGTCGGACGGCAGAACGGCTACGCCGGCTTCGAGCAGTATCTGGAGGTCAAATCGGTGGCCTGGCCGGCGGAGGCCGGGTAGCACGTCACGGGGGGGACAGGTGAGCGAGCCTCTGGGCGCCGTCGAGGACACCGGGGCGGATGCCGGCCGATTCGCCCTCCTGGCGTCGGCGGTCGCCGGCCGCCGACTCGGGGTGGCCTTCGGGGATCCGCAGAGCCCCCCGTGGAGCGACGGCCGGACGGTCTTCATCGACCCCGAGACGGGCCCCCGGCGTCAGGTGGAGTGCGTGGTGGTCCAAGCCTCGTTGATCGCGGCCGGGAGCCTCACCCCGGAGATGATGAGCCGCCTGAACCGCAACCCGGTGGCGGCGCGGCGATTCCTCTGTCTGGAGGGCCACCGGGCGTTGGGTGTCCTCGAACCGCTGCTCCCGGCATCGATGGTTTCCCTCGCCGATCGCCCGACCGCCGATCGAACGGACTCGCCGGGTGCCTCCCTCCTCCTCGCCCTGGGTGGTGAGGGGGTCCCGGATCCACCCGAGGTCTTCGGCGACCTGCGTCCCCGGTCGGTGGTGGAGCCCGGGGAGCCTGGACTCCGGGGGGGGGCGGCCGCCTCTGATCCGAACCCCCGGCGGCAGGACGCCCTGCGCGACCTCGAGGACGGTGGAGGAGACCCTTCGCCCATCAACTTCCTCGCCAGCCCGGTCGGGGGCGGGGGGCCCATCGGGCGTCTTCTGAGGCGCCTCCTCGGGGACGCCCGATCCTCGGGGAGCGGTGCGCCCGGCGCCGACGCCCCCACCCACTCGGGATTGGGCAGCCACCGCGTGTCCCGCCGGGGCGTCACCACCACCAGCCGGGCGGCGATGGCCGACCGCTCCCCGCTCGACACCCCTCGGGGCCGCACCTACCCCGAGTGGGATGTCCACCATGGCGGTTACCGACCCGACTGGTGCACGGTGTCCGAAACCGGTCCCGACGTGGGAACTCCGTCCCCCCTGTCGATCCCCGACCCGAAGGCCCTCCAGCGGGCGCTCGCCCGCCTGGGCACCGAGCTGGAGCGTCGTCACCGCCAGACCCAGGGCGAGGACATCGACGTGGATGCTGCCGTCGAGTCCTACGTGGAGACCCTGGCCGGGACCTCGCCGACCGAGGCCGTCTACATCGAGAGTCAACGGCGCCGTCGGGATCTCTCGGTGCTCGTGCTCCTGGACATCTCCGGGTCGGCCGGCGAACCGAGTCCCGTCGGTGGGACGGTGCACCTCCACCAACGTATTGCGGCGGCCGCCCTCACCGCCGCGCTGCATGACCTGGGCGACCGAGTGGCCCTCTACGGCTTCCGATCGCAGGGCCGCGCCGCCGTCTCCGTCATTCCTGTCAAGCACTTCGATGACGGGCTGGCTCCCCTGAGCGTCAGACTGGGAGGGCTGAGCCCGGGTGGATTCACCCGACTGGGGGCGGCCATCCGCCACGGGGCGGACACCTTGGAGCGGGAGGGCGGGACCCAGAGGCGGTTGCTGGTTGTCCTGTCCGATGGGTTCGCCTACGACCACGGCTACGAAACAGCCTATGGCGAGGCGGATGCCCGCCGGGCGCTCTCGGAAGCTCGACACCGGGGGATCGGCTGTCTGTGTCTCAGTATCGGATCCGGCACCGATGCTGCCGCCCTCCGGAAGGTCTTCGGGACCGCCGCCCACGCCGTCGTGCCCACCGAGGACGACCTCCCGCCTCTTGTCGGACCGCTGTTCCGGTCGGCCCTCGGTGCGGCGGAGCTCCAGCGAACCAGAGCCGCCCAGGCCCGTCGTGCGGCGAGCCGTCGGCAGCTCGAGAGGAGGAACGCGTGACCCAGGATCTCCCGCCGTTCTATCTACCGGTGGCAAATGAGGCAGAGGTCTTCCGAGCTGCCTTCGACCAGAAGCTCGCCGTGATGTTGAAGGGACCGACCGGGTGCGGCAAGACCCGGTTCGTCGAGACCATGGCCCATGACCTCGGCCGACCACTGGTCACCGTGGCCTGCCACGACGATCTGACCACGGCTGACCTGGTCGGGAGGTACCTGCTGCACGGCGGTGACACCACCTGGGTCGACGGTCCGCTGACCCGAGCGGTGCGGGAGGGGGCCATCTGCTACCTCGACGAGATCGTGGAAGCCCGGCAGGACACCACCGTGGTCCTCCACCCCCTCTCCGACTACCGGCGCCAGCTGCCGATCGAACGACTCGGCGAGACCCTCGACGCCGCGCCGGGGTTCTGCCTGGTGGTGTCGTACAACCCCGGCTACCAGAGTGTGCTCAAGGACTTGAAGGACTCGACGCGCCAGCGCATGGTGGCCATCGAGCTCGATTTCCCCCCTGCCGACGTGGAGGAGAAGATCCTCCTCCACGAGGCCGGCATCGACCAGCCGACCGCCGCCAGCCTGGTGCAGCTCGGTCAAGCCATCCGACGACTCGAGGCCTCCGGGCTGCGCGAGGTCGCCTCGACCCGGGTCCTGGTCGCCGCCGGACGACTGGTGGCGGCCGGACTGTCGGCGCGGGACGCCTGTCGGGCCGCCGTGGCCGGCCCGTTGACCGACGAGCCTCTGATCACCGCCGGACTCCTGGAGATGATCGACACCTACCTGCCCGGTTCCGGCACGTAGCTGGGGGGTGACGTCTCCTTGACACTCCGGGAGGGCGTCGCTAGCTTTGGAACAAATCTCAGGTTCGTCCTTCGGGGGGCGGTGACAAGGGGGCGCATTGTCGTACGAGACGGGCGTTGAGCCCATGCCCAGGGGGCCCGCCGGCCCGCCGGCACCCCGATGGGGGTGGCGTGCTCGCCCCCCTCGTCGATCGAGCCGGTCCGGGGTGAGCCGCCCATGAGCGCCATCGACCTCACATCCACCGAGGACCCGGTTGCCGGGACGGAGCGGTCGGGGATCAAGCGCCCCTCACCCTGGCTGATCGGGATCCTCCTACTGGCCAACGTCGGCATCATCGCCATCCAGTACAACGCCCGTCGAGGGGCGGTGGCCTCCCGGATCGCCAACCCAGCCGTCCACGGCGCCCCCCGACCGGTGGCCGCCCTCTTCCACCACGACTGGATCCCCACCCTCGAGCTGGGCACGGCCATCGGCGTGATCGCCATGGTCATCATCTTCGTGGTGATGTGGCAGCGCTACCCCAAGCACCCGATCCTGCTGATGGTCATCGCCACCACCGCCATCGTCTGGATGGACCCCATCATGAACTGGGCCCCCTACGCCGCCTACAACCCCCAGCTCACCCACTTCCCGGAGACCTGGCCGCTGGCCTCGCTGTCGCCGACCGTCGAGCCGTTCATCGGCATCGGGTACGCCACCTTCTACCTGGGGGCCTACTTCCCGGCCATCTGGATCCTGCGCCGCATCCAGGCCCGCCGCCCGCTCGACACCTTCGTCTGGCGCCACCCCCTGATCAGCCTGGGCGGGCTCATCCTGGTCGTCGGCTTCGTCTACGACGGCATCCTCGAGTCGATCCTGGTCCGGACCCAGCTCTACATCTACTCCCAGGTGATTCCCTTCGGATCCCTCTTCACCGGCAAGCCCTACCAGTTCCCCCTCCTCTGGGAGTCCACCTTCGTGTGCTGGGTGATGATCCCGGCCGGCGTGCTGCTCTATCGCGACGACACCGGACGCACCCAAGCCGAGAAGTTGGCCCAGCGCATCCGTACCTACCGGCCCTTCCGAGGGCGCCCGGCCATCGCCACCTTCACTGTCATGTTCGCCATCCTCAACGTCGCCTACTTCGCCTACGGGGGCAGCTTCGCCATCATCCGGGACACCGGGGCGGCCACCTCGGTGGCCTGTCCCTGGCCCTTCCCCGAAGCCAAGGTGTACGACCCGCAGGGCTTCTACGCCAAGGCCGGGCAGCCGGGTCCGTACATGGGCGGCATCTGGGACGGTTGGGAGTCCGCTCAGTCCGGACGCCCCGACACGGCCACCAACCCCGACGGCCGCTGCAGTCCCCAGAACCTCAGCGGGCACTCCTGACGCCGACCCACGGGATCGGGGGTGGTTGCCGCGGGGTATCTTGCTTCCGGAGGCCGAGCCAGTGACCGTCGAGAGACCACGATGACCAGGGGACGTGACGCCCGGCACCGGGTGAACTGCTCGACGGCCGACCGCTGGTGGGCCCCATGACGGCCGGCCCCCCCGTCGGCTCCCTGGACAGCCAACGTCGGGACGAGATCCTCGACGCCGCCTCGGAGGTCTTCGGATCGTCCGGCCTGCGGGCGACCCTGGAGGAGATCGCCGAGGCCAGCGGTATCCAACCGGGCAGCCTCTACCACCACTTCGATTCGAAGGAAGCCATCGTGGTGGAGCTGGTCAAGCGCTACCACGCCGACCTCGACCGGCTGGCGGAGATCGCCGTGAAGGAGCTGCGGGAGAGCCCTCCGAGCGGGGTGCGGGAGCGGATCGTGACCTACTGCTCGGCCATCGCCCGCTGCGCGGCTCGCCACGGGGCCGCCGTCCAGTTCACGTTCTACGAGCCGCCGGTGAGCGCCGGGCACGAGCTGGTGGAGCTGGCGGCCCGGGCACCCACAGCCATGCAGAAGGCCATGCTCAAGACGCTGCGGGCCGGTCGGGCCTCGGGCTTCCTGCGGGACGACATCGAACTGCCGCTCCTGGCCGACCGGCTCACCCAGACGATGCTGCACATCGGGCTCGGACTCTTCCACCGGTACCAGGATGTCGATCGGGTGGCACACCACCTCTGCGCCATGGTCCTGGAGGGGGTGGCGACGTACTTTCCGCGTGATGATGATCTCGACGGGTCGAGGGCCATGCAGGCGGTCGAGGACGTCATGCGGACCTGGGATGACGGGGAGGCTTCCGAGGCCGACCGATCGTCGCTCATTCGATCGGTGGCGCGCTCGGAGTTCGGGCGGCGCGGGTATGAGGTCACCACGGTCCGGGATATCGCCAGCGCCGCCGGGATGAGCACCGGCAGCGTCTACCGGGAGATCGGGTCGAAGGAGGAGCTGCTCATCGCCATCATGCGCTCGTTCTCCGAGAAGGTGGTGGCGGGATGGGACGCCGCCCTCACCTCGTCGGCCACCAGCGTGGAGAAGCTCGACGCGGTGGCCTGGCTCCAGGTCAACGTGCTCGACCGGTTCCACGACGAGTTCAAGATCCAGCTGGCGTGGCTCCGACAGTCCCCCCCGGACACTCCCGACATGGCCTGGTCGTTCCCGTCCCTCCTCCGGCAACTCCAGGCCATGCTGAAAGAAGGCGCCCGGGCCGGGGAGTTGACGGTCGACGGACCGGCCACCGAGCTCACCGCCCGGTCGATCGTCGAGTTGACCTGGGTGCCCGAGAACATCCTGCGCACCCAGGGCAAGAGGAAAGCCCTCCTCCACGTACGCGACACCATGCTGCGCGGCGCCGCCCAACGCAGCTAAGCCGCTCCACCTTCAGCGGTCCATCTGGGTGCGGCGGGCTCGGAGGGGACGCTCGTACGAGCTGTCGGTGCGGTCCCGGGCCAAGGTGCCGGTGGCGGCCAGCAGGTCGGTCGCCCCCTCCGGGAGCCGCGAGGTCGGATCGGTGGCCCACTCGACCAGACAGAGGCGCACGGCGATGGCCCAGGTGCCCTGGCGGCGCTCGAACCGGTCGACATACCGGCCCCCGAAGACGGTGAGCGGCGCCGCCGGGTCCCGCTCGGTCCCGACGAACGTGTAATAGGTCTCCACATGGGCCTCATCGCCGTCGAGCTCGATCGACGGGTTGGCCAGGTAGTGCTGGTGGCGGACCTGTCCAGCGTGGTACCCGAACGCCCAGTCGAGGAAGTCGTCGACCTCACCCACGAAGCCCACGTGGTCGTCGATGGCGCCGTCGTGGTAGGCCGAGCGGGCCAGCTCCCGGTCGAGCCGGTCCATCCCCCGGGTGTACCGGGTGAGGCAGTCGAGGATCTCGACCCGGTCGGCCACTTCGAGCAGTCGCCGTTCCTGTTCCTGGTTCAACACGTCGGTCCCTCCTGGGTGTCGCTCAGAGCGGCGGTCCGTCCCACCCGTCTCGGCTGACCACCTCGTCGAGGGGGCGCCGGGGCGCCGGGGCGAAGGTAGTCCCGGGCCGCAACCGGGCCACCGGCAGCAAGCAGCCCTGCACGTAGGTCGGGGGAATCCCAAGGAGCGATGCCACCTCGGCCTGCCGGAGTAGATGGGTGGTGGTGATGCAGGTGCCGTAGCCGTGGGCGTGGAGCGCCAGCTGAAAGTTCCAGACGGCGGGGAAGACGGAGCCGTAGAGGGTGGCGGCCTGGAACGCCCGGTCATCGCCCTCGAACTCCGGAAGGTAGGGCTGGTAGCAGGGGATGACCAGCAGAGGCACCTCGGCCACGTGCTCGACCAACCACTCGGTCGACGACATCATCCGCCCGAACCCGTCGGCGGGCAGGAGGTCGGAGACCAGGGCCCCGCCGGTCATCTGCAGGTAGGACGCCCGGTAGAGGGCTCCGATGTCCCGGCGCCGGCCGACGTCGCTGACCACCACCCAGCGCCACGACTGCCGATTGGTGCCGTTGGCGGCATGCAGGCCCACCCGGAGGCAGTCGCGCACCTCGGACAGGTCGACCGGGGCCTCGAGGTCGAGGGAACGGCGGGCGGATCGGGTGGCGGTCAGGAGGTGCTCGATGTCCACGACAGCTCCCGGGGTCGACGACCCTACGACCCGAACCGGACGGGGAGGGAAGTCGGGGAGCGGAACACCTGACCCCGGATGTGAGGGTCATCCCCCTGCGGATCGAGCCGCAGGTCGGGGAGGCGATCGAGCAGGAGGTTGAGGGCGACCCGCATCTCCACCCGGGCCAGGTGGATCCCCAGGCACATATGGGGGCCGTTTCCGAAGGAGATGTGCGGCTTGGGCTCGGGCCGGAAGAGATCGAACCGGTCGGGGTCGAGGTATCTCGTCTCCTCGCGATTGGCGGCGGCGAGCATCAACATGACGGTGGATCCGGCCGGGATCTCGACGCCTCCGACCTCGGTGTCCCGGGTCGCCATACGGGTGATGTTGAGGAGGGGCGCCTCGAGTCGGATCGACTCCTCGATGGCCTGGGGGATCAGGGTGCGATCGGAGCGCACGGCCTCAAGCTGGTCGGGGTTGGACAGCAACAGGTACAGAAGGTTTCCCGTCGAACGGAAGGTGGTCTCCACCCCGGCGGGGAGGAGGAGACGGAGGAAGGAGAAGATCTCTTCGTCGCTGAGCCGTTCCCCATCGAGCTCCGCCTGGGCGAGGGCGCTGATCAGGTCGCCCTGGGGCACCGCTCGCCGTTCGTCGAGAATGTCGGCCATGTACTCCTTGACCTCCCGGGAGGCGGCGATGGCCTCGTCCTGCTTGGAGAGGAAGCTGAGGATGGCGATCGACCACTTCTGAAACTGCCGGTAGTCCTGGCGGGGCAGACCGAGGATCCCGGCGATGACCTGGGTCGGAAACGGAAAGGTGAACTCGCGGACCAGCTCGGCGTGGCCCCGGTCGGCGAATCGGTCGACCAGGCCGTCGGCGACGGTGGTGATCAGCTGGTCCTCCGACTCGACCAGGACCTTCTGACGGAAGGCGGTGGAGACCAGGGCCCGGTAGCGACGGTGCCGTTCCCCGTCCATCCCCAGGATGATGTGCTCCCCCATCACCGGGCCCATGATCATGTCGATGATGTGGCCCGACGAGAAGGTCTCACCGTCGCGCAGCACCCGGGCGACGTCCTCGTACCCGTAGATGAAGAAGACCGGAAGGGCGTCGTCATGGGGCATCGCCGAGGCGTCGAGCCGCTGCACCGGGTGCTGGTGCCTCGCCTCGGCCAGCTCCGGGTACGGATCCCGGGCGTCACCGGCCACCGCGTCGTCGAAGAGACCGAACTCCTCGCCGTCGTCATCGGGCCGTCCCGTCCCGCCCACCGCTGCACCCGCTTCCCCCAGCACCCCGTCGCCTCCCCGCTGACCTAAGATTTGTTCACACGGTACCTACCGTGAGGGGAGGCGTCAACGTGCGACAACGGGGGTGGTCCAATGAGTGTGATCGGTGACCTCAGCGGTCGACGGGTACTGGTGACGGGCGCATCCAGCGGGCTCGGCGAGGCGATCAGCCGGGCCATCGTCGGTCAGGGAGGCACCGTGGCCATGCTGGCCCGACGCAAGCTGCGCCTCGACGATCTGGTCGGCGAGCTCGGCGATCGGGCGATCGCCATCTCCTGCGATGTCACCGACCTCCCGGCGCTGGAGGTCAGCGTGGACCGGGCCGCCAATGCCCTGGGTGGGTTGGACGGGGCGGTGGCCGTGGCTGGCCGCATGATGGCAGGAGGCATCGCAACCGGGAGTCCCGAGCGTTGGCGAGAGCTGATCGACCTCAATCTGATCGGGCCATTGGCCACCGTACGCTTCGCGTTGGGACGATTCTCCGAGTCGGGTCGCCGAGACATCGTCATCGTCGGCTCAACCGGAGCGCTGACACCGATGCCCGGGGTCGGGATCTACGCCGCCAGCAAGCGGGGCCTCGAGGGCGCCTTCGACAGTCTTCGTCTGGAGCTGGCTACTCGGGACATCAACGTCAGTCTGGTGATGCCCGGGATGTTCGAGACCGAGGGGCTCTCCTTGGAGGGCGTCATCATCGACGGCGAGGTGCCAGTCAGCGAGGCTCCGATGTTCGTGGAGGGCGGAGGGCCGGCACCTCCGGAGTCGTTGGCCGACTACATCGCCTTCGTGATGAGCCTGCCGGAGGGGGTCTGTGTGAATGAGCTGGTGGTGCGCCCCACCAGTCAGCTGCTTCCCTGAGCGATCTCCCGAAAGACAGTTGACGCTCTCGTGCCGCACTCCTAGGCTGCGGAACAAATATCAGGTTTGCTGACGCACCGGGGGCGTCTCTGAGAACCGGGGGGTTCGCACAACGTGCCACGTCGTTTCCGATCGTTCTTCGCGGTGGTGGCGCTACTCGGCATCGCGGTCGGTGTCGTCCTCACCACCTCTGGGTCTGCCTCCGCCACACCGGCGCCAATCACGCTGGCCCTGGTGACGTCGCTGACCGGTGTCGGGGCCTCGGAGACCTCCGACGACCCCGCCGGGTTCCTGGCCCGTATCGACCTCCAGAACGCCGAGGGCGGTGTCAACGGTCACAGGTTGATTCCCTTGGTCATCGACGATCAGACCAGTCCGTCCGAGATCACAACTGCGGTGCAGAGCGCCTTGGCCAAAGGTGCCTTTGGCATCGTGGCAGCCAGCCCCCTCTTCTTCCTGGCGGCCAAGTACCCACAGCAGGCGGGGGTGCCGGTGACCGGGTCGTACACCGACGGGCCTGAATGGGGGGAGCAGCCCTACACCAACATGTTCGCCTCCGACCTCGGGAGCCTGGATCCTTCCTATCCCGTCAACACCTTGGAGGGGAACGTCCTCAAGAGGTTCGGGGGGACCGTCCTCGGCTCCTATGGCTACAGCATCTCGCCGACGTCGAGTCGGGAGGCCGCCTCCAACGTCAAGTCGTTCGAGCACGTCGGCGGCAAGCCCGGCGTCCTGGACACCTCGGTCCAGTTCGGCTCGGTGGACTTCACCAGCGAGGCCCTGACCGCCGAGCAACACCACGTGGACGCCATCTTCCCCACCATGATCGACTCCTCGAACTACGCCCTGACCCAGGCCCTCGAACAGGCCGGGGTCAAGCTGAAGGCGGCGGTGTTCGCCACCGGCTACACCCCCACCGTGGTCCACTCGCCCGCCTGGGCCAGCCTGCAGGGCTTCGAGTTCCTGTCGATCTTCCGGCCGTTCTCGCTGCCCGACGCCGGCACCGTTCAGATGGCGGCCGCCCTCCAGAAGTACCAGCACTTCTCGAAGAACCAGTTCCCGACGCTGTTCCAGTACGAGGCCTGGTCGGGCGCCAACCTGATGATCCAGGGCCTGCAGATGGCCGGACCCGATCCCACCCGGGCGGCGGTGATCAAGGACCTGAGAAGCATCAAGAACTACACCGCCAACGGACTGCTCCCCGATCCGATCAACTACTCGACGGTCTTCGGCCACGATCCCCCCGAGCAGTGCGTGTGGGTGCTCCGGGCGGAGAAGAACGGATTTGTTCCCTACAAGCAGACGATCTGCGGAACCGACGTTAAGGGCACCTCTACGGCCAGCTCCTCTTAGGTCGGTCGTGCCTCAGTCCGCCTATTCCTGAGGTCGGGCACCGGGAGGCGTCCCCGGAGGACTGAGTTTTACGAGTCGTGTACCAAATGTCCTACAACTCTTGCAGGACATTTGAACTAGAACTGAAACTAACTAGAGCCTCTGAACGGGGACTCCGTGGTGGGGCTAGCTGGAATCGAACCAGCGACCTCAGCATTATCAGTGCTGCGCTCTAACCGACTGAGCTATAGCCCCGGAAACGGCATCGCGACGCTACACCACGTCCCCCGCCCCTCGGCACAGCCGGGAGGGGGTCGGACGTCGGGTCCTACTCCCCCCCGGCGGTCTCCCCGGCCACCGCCGCCACCGCCGCCACCGCATCCCCGTCGCCCAGGTTCATCACCCGGACCCCGGTGGCGTCCCGGCCCTGCGAGGCGATCTCCCGGACCGGCATGCGGATGACCACCCCGCTGGTGGAGATGAGGAGGATCTCGTCGTCCAGCGCCGCCATGAAGGCGGCCACCACCTTGCCCCGCTTGGCGGTGAGCCTGATGCCCCGCACCCCCTGGCCGCCGCGGCCCTGCGGGTTGAACCGCTCGAGCTTGGTCCGCTTGCCGAACCCGGCGTCGGTGACCAGCAGGATGTCGGCGTCGTCGCGGGCCACGTCGCACGACACCACCTCGTCGCCGGCCTTCAGCCGTACCCCCCGGACCCCGGCGGCGTCACGGCCCATGGCCCGGACGTCGGTCTCGTTGAACCGGATGGTCATCCCCGACTGGGTGACCAGGAACAGGTCGTCGTCGCCGGAGGTCTCCACCACCCGCACCAGCTCGTCACCCTCCCGGAGGTTGATGGCGATGAACCCCTCGCGTCGCGACTTGTCGTACTCGGCGAAGGAGGTCTTCTTGATCTGGCCCAGCTTGGTGGCGAACACCAGGTAGTGGTCGGCCGAGAAGTCGCGGGTGCCGATGATCGCCTGGATCTTCTCGCTGGGCGACAGCGGTAGCAGGTTGACGATGGCCGTCCCCCGGGCGGTCCGCTCCTTCATGGGGATCTCCAGCGCCCGCAGCCGGAACACCCGGCCCCGGTTGGAGAACAGCAGCAGGTGGGCGTGGGAGGTGGTGTGGACCACATCGTCGATGAGGTCCTCCTCCTTCAGCTTGGCCCCCTGCACCCCGCGCCCGCCCCGGCCCTGGGTCCGGAAGGAGTCGGCCGACACCGCCTTCACGTAGCCGGCCCGGCTCATGGTGACCACCAGCTCCTCGTCGTCCACCAGGTCCTCGACGTTCATGTCGCCGGGATCGTGGGTGATGATCGACCGCCGCTCGTCGGCGAACTTCTCGCGGATGGTGCCCAGCTCGCCGGCGATGACGCTCCGGAGCTTGGCCGGGTCGGCCAGGATCGACTCGAGCTCGGCGATCTCCTCGAGGAGCTTGGCCATCTCCTCCTCGAGGTTGGCCCGGCCCAGCCGGGTCAGCCGGGCCAGGGTCATGTCGAGGATGTGGTTGGCCTGCTCCTCCGAGAACTCGAAGGGGGTGGCCTGCAGGGCGGCCATGGCCGCCGGCCGGTCCTCCGACCCCCGGATGGTGGCGATCACCGCGTCGAGCATGTCGATGGCCTTCAGCAGGCCCTCCACCACGTGGGCCCGGGCCCGGGCCTTGGCCAGCAGGAACTCCGACCGGCGGGTGACCACCTCGACCTGGTGGGCGATGTAGTGGGTGAGGATCTGGGCCAGGTTCAGGGTGCGGGGCACCCCGTCGACCAGCGCCACGGCGTTGACCGAAAAGCTGGTCTGCAGCGGCGTCTGCTTGTAGAGGTTGTTGAGGACCACGTTGGCGTTGGCGTCACGCTTGAGGCGCACCACCAGCCGGGTCTCGCCCCCGGCCGAGTCGTCCTGCAGCTCGGCGATGCCGTCGAGGTCGCCCGCCCGCACCAGGTCCTCGATCCGCTTGGAGACGCTGGCGATGGAGGTCTGGTAGGGCATCTCCGTCACGATGATCCGGGTGGCGCCGTCGCGCCCCTCGGTGATCTCGGCCACCGCCCGCAGCTTGATGGAGCCCCGTCCGGTCCGGAAGGCGTCGAGGATCCCCTGGCGGCCCAGGATCAGGGCCCCGGTCGGGAAGTCGGGCCCCTTCACGAACTCCATCAGGTCGTCGGGGGTGGCGTCGGGGTGCTCGAGCAGGTGGACGGTGGCGTCGATGACCTCGCCCAGGTTGTGGGGCGGGATGTTGGTGGCCATCCCCACCGCGATGCCCTGGGACCCGTTGACCAGGATGTTGGGGAACCGGGCCGGGAGGACGGTCGGCTCCTCGGAGGTGGCGTCGTAGGTGGGCTCGAAGTCGACGGTGTCCTGGTCGATGCCGGCCATCAGCTCGAGGGCCAGCGACTCCAGCCGGCACTCGGTGTAGCGCATGGCCGCCGGGCCCTCGTCCGGCCCGGTGCCCCCGAAGTTGCCGTGGCCGTCGATCAGCGGGTGGCGCATCGAGAAGGTCTGGACCATCCGGGCCAGGGCCTCGTAGATGGAGGAGTCGCCGTGCGGGTGGTAGTAGCCCATCACGTCGCCCACCACCTGGGCGCACTTGGTGTGGGGCCGGTCGGGGCGGAGCCCCTTGTCGAACATGGAGTAGAGGATCCGGCGGTGGACCGGCTTCAGCCCGTCCCGCACGTCGGGCAGGGCCCGGGAGACGATGACCGACATGGAGTACTCGAGGAACGAGCGCTCCATCTCCTCCTGGATCTCGATGGGCTCGATGGACCCGGACACCGGCCCGTCGTCGGTGCCGGTGGTCCCGTCGTTGTCCCCTGGTGCCATGTGCAGTCTCAGTCCTTACCGTGTGCGTGACCGTGGAAGAGCCGGTCGGCCCGGGCGGGGCCGGCGGGGCTCAGATGTCGAGGAAGCGGACGTCCTTGGCGTTGGTCTGGATGAAGGTGCGCCGGAGGTCGACGTCCTCCCCCATCAGGACCGAGCAGACCTCGTCGGCCAGGGCGGCCTGCTCCACCCCCACCTGCAGCAGCGACCGGCGCCCCGGGTCCATGGTGGTGTCGCGGAGCTCGCTGAAGTCCATCTCCCCCAGGCCCTTCAGGCGCTGGAAGTCGGCCTTGTGGTTGGGGTGCTCGACCAGAAAGGCGTCCTTGGCGGCGTCGTCCTTCAGGTAGATCTTCTCCTTGCCGACCAGGGTGGAGTAGAGGGGCGGCTGGGCCACGTAGACGAAGCCCCCCTCCACCAGCGGCTTCATCTGACGGAAGAAGAACGTCAGCAGCAGGGTGCGGATGTGGGAGCCGTCGACGTCGGCGTCGGCCAGGATGATCACCTTGTGGTAGCGGATCTTGGCCACGTCGAACTCGTCGGCCAGGCCGGCGCCGATGGCGGAGATGAGCGCCTGGATCTCGGTGTTCTTCAGCATCTTGTCGATGCGGGCCCGCTCGACGTTGAGGATCTTCCCGCGGATGGGGAGGATGGCCTGGCGCCGGGGATCCCGGGCGTCCTTGGCCGAGCCGCCGGCCGAGTTGCCCTCGACGATGAAGATCTCCGACTCCCGGGGGTCCCGCGACGAGCAGTCGACCAGCTTGCCGGGCAGCCCGGCCCCGTCGAGGGCCGACTTCCGCCGGGTCAGGTCCCGGGCGGACTGGGCGGCCACCCGGGCCCGGGAGGCCAGCTGGGCCTTCTGGATGATCTGGTTGGCCTCGCGGGGGTTCTCCTCGAACCACTCGGCCAACTTCTCGTTGGTGGCCCGCTCCACCAGCGACCGGACCGGCACGTTGCCCAGCTTGGCCTTGGTCTGGCCCTCGAACTGGGGCTCCTGCAGGCGGACCGAGATGATGGCGGTCAGGCCCTCGCGGATGTCCTCGCCGCTGAAGTTGGGGTCCTTCTCCTTCAGGGTGCCCTTGGCCCGGGCGTACTTGTTGGCCACGTTGGTGAGGGCCTTCTTGAAGCCCTCCTCGTGCATGCCGCCGTCGACGGTGGAGATGCCGTTGGCGAAGGAGTGGATGCTCTCGTAGAACCCGGAGTTCCACTGGAGGGCCACCTCCACCTCCATGGTGTCCTCGGTGCGGGTGTACGACCCGACCTTCCGGAACAGCGCCTCCTTCGAGGCGTTGAGGTGCCGGACGTAGTCGACGATGCCGTCCTTGTACCGGAACGGGGCCTGGGGCTTGCCGTCGGGCCGCTCGTCGGTGAACCGGATCTCGAGGCCCTTGTTCAGGAAGGCCATCACCTGCAGGCGCTCGATGACCGTCTGGGCCCGGAACTCGATCTCGTCGAAGATGGAGCCGTCCGGCCAGAAGGTGATGGTGGTGCCGGTGCGGCCGTGGGGGGCCTTGCCGGTGACCTCGAGCTTGCCGACCGGGCGCCCCCCGTCCTTGAACTCCATGACGTGGTGGTCGCCGCCGCTGTCGATCTCCAGCAGGAGGCGGGTGGAGAGGGCGTTGACCACCGACACCCCCACGCCGTGGAGGCCGCCGGAGACCTTGTAGCCGCCGCCCTCGCCGAACTTGCCGCCGGCGTGGAGGACGGTGAGGACCACCTCGGCCGCCGACTTGCCCTTCTGGCCCTTCATCGGACCGGTGGGGATGCCCCGCCCGTCGTCGACGACCCGGACCCCCCCGTCGGCCAGGAGGGTCACGTCGATGCGGGTGCAGTGGCCGGCCATCGCCTCGTCCACCGAGTTGTCCACCACTTCCCACACCAGGTGGTGGAGGCCGGCGGGACCGGTGCTCCCGATGTACATGCCCGGCCGCTTGCGGACGGGGTCGAGCCCCTCCAGGACGGTGATGTCGTCAGCGCCGTAGGTCGCCGGGACCACGGTGCGCTCGTCCTCAGATTTCAGCGCCACAGGCGCGCCCTTTCACACATAGTCCGGTCTCCGGGGATCGGGGGGCCCGCTCCGCCGTGCTGCTGTGCACACCCCCGTGCCCCAGCGGGAGAGCTCCCGATTCCGATGCTCCAGTGTACCCGAGAGGGGGCCGGTCCCCTCCCATGGTCAGCCCGCCGAACCGCCCGTCGGGCGGCGGACCCGGACCTCGAGGTGGAAGGGTCTCGGGGCGCCGGTGACCTCGGCCACCCGGTCGAGCAGGTCCTCCCCCAGGTGCCGCACCTGGGTGGCCCAGGCGGGGTGGTCCACGCTCACCACCAGGGCCTCGGCGTCCAGCCGCACCGGCCGGACGTGGGCGGCCACCGCCGGGCCCACGATCTCCCCCCACTGGGCGAACAGGCGCCCGATCCCGGCCGAGGTGCCCAGCCCCAGGTCGCCGGAGACCCGGTTGAGCGAGCTGTCCAGCCGGCGCGGCCCGTGGTCCTCCCGGCGGGGGCTCATCCCGGACCCCCCCGGCTGACCACCCCGGCCGGCTCGACGGTGTAGACGGCGGCGGCGTCCACCTCGGGCGGGGGCGGCAGGGCGGTGGTGAGCAGGGACTGTCCGGGCGGGAGCCCCTCGAGCAGGGCGCGGGACCGGTAGGGGTCCAGCTCGGAGAAGACGTCGTCGAGCAGCAGCACCGGGGCCGAGCCCAGCCGCTCGGTGGCCAGCTGGTGGGCGGCCAGCCGGAGGGCCAGCGCCAGCGAGCGCTGCTCGCCCTGCGAGGCGTGGGTCCGACCGGCCAGGCCGCCCAGGGTCAGCTCCAGCTCGTCCCGGTGGGGCCCGGCCCGGGTCACCCCCCGGGCGGTGTCGTCGGGCCGGGCGTCGAGCAGGGCGTCGAGCAGGCGGCCGGTCCACGACCGGCGGTAGGCCATCCCCACCGGCAGGTCGGTGGCCGACAGCCGGGCGTAGTGCTCGGTCACCACCGGCGCCAGCCGGACGGCCAGGGCCTCCCGGGCCTCCACCAGCGCCGTCCCGGCGGCATCCAGCCGCTCGTCCCAGACGTCGAGGGTGGTGGCCAGCTCGGGGCTCAGCCGCCCGCCCGAGCGCCGGAGGAGGGCCGACCGCTGCCGGAGGATCTTCTCCACCTCGTCGACGTGGACGGCCGAGCGGGGCTCGATCACCGCCAGGGCCTCGTCGAGGAACCGGCGGCGCTCGGCGGGGCCCTCGCGCACCACGCCGATGTCCTCCGGCGAGAACACCGTGGTGCGGAGGGCGTCGTGGAGGTCGACCCGGCGGCGGACCGCCTGGCGGTTGACCATGGTCCGGGACCGGCCGGCGGCGGTCAGCTCGGCCTCGATGTCGATGGCCCGCTCCCCCACCTGGGTGCGGGCCCGCAGCACGGCGCTGTCGGCTCCCGCCCGGACCATGGCCTCCTTGGGGGAGCCCCGGAACGACTGGAGGGTGGCCAGGTAGGCGACGGCCTCCAGGAGGCTGGTCTTCCCGGACCCGTTCCGGCCGGTGATCACCGTGGTGCCGGCCGGTTCCGGGGTCAGCGTGGCCGACGACAGGTTCCGGAAGTCGGTGAGGGTCAGGGAGATCAGGTGCACGGGGTCGTCGGCGGGTACCGCCCGGGATCAGGAGACGCGCACGGGCATCAGGAGGTACCGGAAGTCGCTGCGCTCGGCGGCCCGGACCGTGGCCGGCTTGGTGGCGTCCACCGTCTCGAGGAGCACCTCGTCGCCGGCCACCGCCTCCACGCCGTCGATGAGGTAGCTGGGGTTGAAGGCGATGGTGAGCTCGGCGCCCTCGAAGTCGGCGTCCACCGTCTCGCTGGCGTCGCCGACCTCCTGCGAGACCACGGTCAGGTCCACCCCGCCCGGCCGCATCGACAGGCGGACCGGGGTGGTGTTGTCCCGGACCAGCAGGCGGACCCGCCGGAGGGCGTCGAGCAGGGAGTCCTTGCCCACATGGAGGCGGTTGGGGTACTCCGGGGGGATCAGCTGGCGGTAGTCCGGGTAGCTGCCGTCGAGGAGCCGGGTGCTCACCCGGACCTCGCCGGCGGTGAAGGTCACGTCGTGGTCGCCGATGGAGAGCCCGACCATGGTGGGCCCCGCCTCGTCCTCCTCCGACCGCCTGGTGTCCTTCGCCCCCAGGGACGACAGGCGCTGGAGCTCGGTGAGGGCGCGGGCCGGCACCAGGATCTGGGTGGCGTCCAGGGAGGCGTCGGTGCCCTCGATGTCCCGGAGGGCCAGCCGGTAGGAGTCGGTGGCCACCAGCCGGATCCCGCTGCCCTCGGTGGCGATGAGCACACCGGTGAGCAGGGGGCGGGCGTCGTCGCTGGAGGCGGCCCGCACCACCTGGCGCAGGGCGTCCACCAGCCCGTCGGCGGGGAGGAAGGTCCCCGGGGCGGGCGGCTCGGGGAGGGTGGGGAAGTCGTCGAGGGGGAAGGTCCGGAGGCTGAACCGCGAGCGGGCGGCGGCGATCTCGATCTTGTCGTCCTCCGACTCGATGGTCACCGCCCCGGGCTCGAGGGAGCGGACGATGTCGGACAGGAGCCGCGAGGGGGCCACGCACGCCCCGTCGGCCAGGCCGATGGCCTCGGTCGACACGTGGACGGTGAGGTCGAGGTCGGTGCCGGCCACCAGCAGCCGGTTCCCGTCGGCCTCGATGCGCACCCCGTTGAGGGCGGCCGACGGCGTGGCGCGTGCGCTGACCGCCCGCCCGGCGGTCGTGAGTGCCTCTACCAGGGAGTCGCGTTCGCAGCGGAACTTCACCAGGGCGTCCTTTCGGGGTCTGTCGGTTGTGTCTCTTCTGTTCTCTTAATTGAGAGAGTGGAGGTAATAGGGGGTGTGGATTGTGGACAGCCGACGATCAGTGCAGCGTACGGCAGGTTTCTCTGTCCACCGTTGATCCCCCGTATCCCGCGCCAGGTGTCTGCGGGCTTTCCGGAAGGTGTCGGGTTATGGAAAAGTTCATGCGAATTCACAGACTTGCCACAGGTGGACACGGGGATCTCCACAGGTGGTGCACACCCTATGGATAGTGGTGGGGCGGGAGCCAGGGCGGGGTCCGGGCTCATGAGCCGTTCTTGATCCGGAGGATGAGCTCGGTCACCTGGTTGTAGATCTGGTGCCGCTCCTTCATCAGGTTGGAGATCTTCTCGACGGCGTGCATCACGGTGGTGTGGTCCCGGCCACCGAACTCGCGGGCGATGGCCGGGTAGCTGAAGTCGGTGAGGTCCCGGAAGACGTACATGCCGATCTGGCGGGCGGTGACCAGGGGACGGCGGCGGTTGGGCCCCCGGAGCTCGTCGATGCTGAAGCCGAAGGTCTCGGAGGTGGCGTCGAGGATCATCTGGGGGGTGATCCGGCGGGGCTGGTCGGCCGAGACGATGTCGGAGAGGACGTGCTCGGCCAGCTCCCGGCTGAGGGGCTGCCGGTTGAGGCTGGCGTAGGCGGTGACCCGGATCAGGGCCCCCTCCAGCTCCCGGATGTTGTCCTTGACGTGGGTGGCGATCAGCTCGAGCACCTCGTCGGGGACGTAGACCTGCTCGCGCTCGGCCTTGGTCTGGAGGATGGCCAGCCGGGTCTCGAGCTCGGGGGGCTGCACCTCGGTGATCAGACCGGAGAGGAACCGGCTGCGGAGGCGGTCCTCGAGGGTGGCGATGGACTTGGGGGGCCGGTCGGAGGTGAGCACGATCTGCTTGGAGGCCCCGTAGAGGGAGTTGAAGGTGTGGAAGAACTCCTCCTGGAGCGACTCCTTGCCCTCCATGAACTGCACGTCGTCGATGAGGAGGACGTCGCACTCCCGGTAGCGGCGTTTGAAGGCGGTGGTGGCGTTGGTGCGGATGGCGTCCACGAATTCGTTCATGAAGGTCTCGGTGGAGACGTACCGGACGTGGCGCCCGTTGAAGTTCTCGAGGACGTAGTTCCCGATGGCGTGGAGCAGGTGGGTCTTGCCCAGCCCGGCGTCCCCGTAGATGAACAGCGGGTTGTAGGAGCGGGCGGGGGCCTCGGCCACCGACTGGGCGGCGGCATGGGCGAACCGGTTGGAGGAGGCGATGACGAAGGTGTCGAAGGTGTACCGGCTGTCGAGGACCGGGGAGTCGAACCGGCTCCGGGACGAGCCGTTGCGGCTGGCGTCCCCGTCGTGGCCCCCTGGGGCCCGGCTCGACCGGTTGTCGGGCTGGTCGGGGTCCCTCCCGGGCAGGGCCTCCTCGGCCGGCTCGTAGAGCGGGGCGACCACGTCGAGACGGATCTGCAGCGGGCGTCCGACGGTGCTGACCACGGTGTCGCGGATCAGGCCCAGGAACCGTGACTCGACGCGGTCACGGATGAGGGTGTTGGGAACCCCCAGGATCATCTCGTCCTCGGTGATGGACAGCGGGGTGATCCCCGACAGGTAGGCCTGCCAGATCGCCTCGGAGACCTGCTCGCGCAGTGCCTCCGAGCAGAGTATCCACAACCCCTCGGTGTCGTTCACATGGGCCTCCGCCCTTGCACAGCGCCGGCGGTCCACAGCAACATCCACACCTGTGGATTTCGCCTTGTGGTGAAACGACCCGCCCCCCGGGGGGAACAAGGCGGCGCTGCCGGATCTGCTCGATTGCGTTCGTTCGTGTGCGGTGGGAGCGGACTGCCCGGTCCGTCGGTCTCACGGTGCTCCCACTGCGGTTCTCCGAACGGTACACCGTGTCCGTGGGGCCCGCCGACGGCCCTCCGACTAGAGGAACCGCCCGGATCGCGCCTAGCATGAGGGGAACTGCCCTAGTCGTCGTGACGGGCCCCCCCGCCGTGCGGCGCACCCGAGCACACGGTTTCGGGTGAGGAAGGAAGTGGAACGGTGAAACGAACCTATCAACCGAACGTGCGCAAGCGCGCCAAGACCCATGGCTTCCGGAAGCGGATGTCGACCAAGGCCGGGCGGGCTGTGATCCGTTCGCGCCGCCTGAAGGGTCGCCAACGGCTGTCGGCCTGATCCCGGATGTCCACGGCCGCCCGAGCCGGGCGGATCCGTTCGCGGGCCACGTTCGAGCGACTTCGGACGTCCGGCTCCCGCGGGGGGTCCGGTCCGGTCCGAGTGCGGTTCGTACGAGAAACGTCCTGGTCAGAGGCTCAGGTAGCCTATGCGCTGGGAAAGAAGCTCGGTGGTGCCGTGGTGCGGAACCGGCTCCGGAGACAGCTCCGGGCGGTGATGGACGACCTGGCACCCGGGTTGCCGGCCGGGGCCTACCTGGTCAGTGCCAGCCCCGATGCCACCGGGCTCCGATTCGATGAATTGAGGAAGACGATGGGCCGAGCCCTGGAGAGTGCGACGGGACGACCGGTGGCGACGCCGGCCGGCTCCCCCGGTGTCGGCCGATGAGCGTCACCCTCGACCCGGAGCCGGCCACCGCCGAGGAGACCCCGGCCCCCGGCCCGGTGGCCCGGGCCCTGTTGGGGGCGGTCCGGCTCTACCAGCTGGCCCGGTCGGGGCGCCCCACCGGCTGCCGCTACCTTCCGACCTGCTCCGACTACGCCGACCAGGCGATCCGGCGGTTCGGCCCGGTGCGGGGATCACGCCTGGCCCTCGCCCGCCTGTCCCGCTGCCGCCCCTGGGGCGGGCACGGGATCGACCCCGTCCCTGATCGGAGCCCCACATGTCGTCCCTGACCCACGCCATCGGAGGCATCTTCCAGCCGCTGCTGAAGGCGGTGGCCGACCTGCTGGCCTGGTTCTACTCCATCATCCCCAACTACCCCATCGACGTGGCGCTGCTGACCATCGTGGTGATGGCCGTCCTCACCCCCCTGACCGTCAAGAGCACCAAGAACATGGCGGCCATGCAGGCCCTGGGGCCGGAGATGAAGAAGCTCCAGCAGAAATACAAGGGTCCGGAGAACCGCGCACTCCTCAATGAGGAGATGATGAAGCTCTACAAAGAGCACAAAGTGAATCCGGCGTCGGGCTGTCTCCCCATGCTGTTGCAGATGCCGTTCTTCCTCATCCTCTACGACGTCATCCGGGGCATCACCAACACCGTGGCCAAGGGGGCCACCCTGCCGTCGGGAGGCAAGTGCGAACCGCTGCCGGGCGCCACGGTGTGCGCCGCCCCCCGGTACATCCAGCACGACACCAAGATGTACGCAGATATCGTTGCGGCCAGTGGGAAATTGATCTCCTTCGGCATGAACTTCGCCGAAAAGCTGCTGTCCCACCACTCCTCGGTGTGGGCCGCCATCCCCTACGTCATCCTGGTGCTCGGGTCGGTGGGTCTGCAGTACCTGCAGATGAGCCGGCTGAACGCCCGGAACCCGCAGGCGGCGCAGTCCAATCCGCAGGCGGCGATGATGCAGCGGTACATGCCACTCATCTTCGGTCTTATTTACCTTAATGTTGCCGCCCTTTTGAACGTCTATTTCATCATTTCGAGCAGTATCCGCATCGGCACCCAGGAGGTGCTGTTCCGGCGGGGGATCGTGCCCGGTGCCCCGCAGGCCGGCGGGACCAAGACGGTGCCGGCCAAGGGCCCCGCCGGTACCCGGGGGGCCAAGGCCGACCGCACCGAGCGGGAGATCCCCAAGGCCAAGCCCCCGTCGGGCACCGCCGCCAAGGCGGGCGGCGCCGGCAAGACCGGGGGGACCAAGACCGGGGGGACCAAGGGCGGTGGTGCCGGATCGGGCACGCCCGCCCGGAAGCCCACCACCGTCCGGGCCCGGGATCTCAACGGCAAGTCGACCTCCGGCAACGGAACGTCGAGCTCCGGCAACGGGAGCGGCGCCAAGGCCAACGGCTCCAACGGCTCAGGGAGTGCCCCCCGGAAGACGTCGTCGGCCAAGAGCCCGACCGGGTCGGGCGGGAGCGGGACGACCAAGGGACCGGCCTCCTCCGGGAACGGCAGGTCCGACGGATCGGGCGCGGAGGACACGAGCTCCTCCGCCGACACGACTGAGAATGCAGCGCCGAACGGGCATCCCCGCTCCAAGGCGAAGCGCGAACGAAAGGCTCGATGAGCAGTGGAGTGGGTGGAGGCCAGCGGACGATCGCTGGGTGAGGCGAGGGAGTCAGCCCTCGACCTGTTGGGTGTGGCCGAGGACGACGCCGAGTTCGTCGTCCTCAGCGAGCCGAAGGCCGGCCTGTTCGGGCGGGTGCGGGGCGAGGCGCGGGTCCAGGCCCGGGTCCGGCCGGTGGCTCCCCCGCCCAAGCGCGGGCGCCGCCAGCGACCGGACCGGAAGTCCTCCGACCAGGGTGGATCGAAGGACGGCGGCGAGCGCCGGAACGGGAACGGCAAGGCCAAGGGTGGAGACGGCGACCGGAACGGCTCGGGCAGGAAGAAGGACGAGGCGGCCAAGGGCGCCGACGCCCGGAGCGGGAACGAGACCCGGAGTGACGAGCCGCCGCCGTCCGGCGAGCGCTCCGACGGCCGGTCGCGGCAACGAAATCGACGGGGGAACGGGAGCTCCGCCAACGGGAGCGGGAGGTCCGGCTCCGGTCAACAGGTGAGGAAACGGACCGGCGATTCGCCGGAAGAGAAAGAAGGCATCGTGGAGGAGTCGTTGACGATCGAGGAGCAGGGGCAGGCCGGAAAGCAGTTCGTGGCCGGCCTGATCGAGGAGTTCGGCCTCGAGGCCGACGTGCAGTTCCGTGAGCTCGACGAGGAGACGGTGGAGGTCACCGCCGGGGGCGACGACCTGGGTCTGCTGGTGGGCCCCCGGGGCGCCACCCTCTCCGCCATCCAGGACCTGACCCGCACCTTCGTGCAGCGTCAGTCCGAGAACCGCACCGACCGGATCCTGGTGGACGTGGGTGGCTACCGCGAGAAGCGGTCGGCGGCGCTCCGCCGTTTCACCGAGGGCATCGTGGCCGAGGTCAAGGAGTCCGGAGCCGAGCGGGCCCTCGAGCCGATGAGTGCCGCGGACCGCAAGGTGGTGCACGACGCCGTCAACGAGATCGACGGGGTCCGGACCCGCTCGGAGGGCGAGGACCCCTCGCGCTACATCGTGATCGAGCCGACGTCCTGACCCGGCCCGGCACAGCGAAGTACGAGCGGCACCGGGTTCTGCCCGGTGCCGCTGTCGCGTTCGGGCCCGACCCGGCGGCGGTCCCCGGATGGTCGAGGGTGAGGCCCGGCCGGTGAGCGGGGAGAGCCGGGCGGTGGAGCAGGTCGGCGAGGCCCTCCGCCGGTCGGAGGCCCTGGGGTTCCTGGGGAGGATGCCCATCGAGGATCAGATCGCCCATGCACTGGGCTTCCGGTACGCGGTGGAGGGGGTCCTGCACCGGGCCCCCACCTCGGCGCTCGATCTGGGCAGCGGGGGCGGCCTGCCCGGCCTGGTCCTGGGTACCGTCTGGCCCGAGTCCACCCTGGCGCTGCTCGATGCCAGTGAGCGACGGACGGCCTTCCTTCAGCAGGAGGTCGAGACTCTGGGATGGTCGGGCCGGGTCCAGGTGGTGCGGGGGCGCGCCGAGGAGGTCGGGCGGGACCCGGCCATGGCGGGGGAGTTCGAGGTGGTGGTCTCCCGATCGTTCGGATCGCCGGCGGTGACCGCCGAGTGTGCCGCTCCCCTCCTGGGCGTGGGGGGACTGCTGGCCGTGTCGGAACCTCCCGGTGACGACCACGACGCCCGATGGAGCCCGGAGGGCCTGGGTGAGCTGGGCCTGGCCCTGACGTCCGACTACCGCCATCTCGACCGGTTCGGCTACCAGCTCATCACCAAGGTGGCCCCGACCCCGGATCGCTATCCCCGGCGGGTCGGAATCCCCACCAAGCGCCCGCTCTTCTGAGCTGGCGTTCGGCGACACCCCACTCCCCTCCCCCACCCCCGTTCGGCCGGGATGTTTCACGTGGAACATCGTCGAGACGGCGCCGGCTCTCCGGAGACTCGGGCGTCTGACCAGGGGATTCCCACGGACCGGCTCGACGGGGTCCCGTCCGGGTCCCCCCCGGGGTGACCACCGCCGGGTTGGTCGGAGTGCCGACTCCCGCCGTCCGGCCCGGCACCTCACCCCGATCTGCAACTGTTCCACGTGAAACATGTCGGTAAAGGCTTGACCTGCTGAGCGAGGAGCGGAAGGATGTGGACCTTGACCCCTGAACCCCCGAGGAGACGATAAGTGCGCGGGCTCCGCAGAGATCGAGGGAAGTCGTCCGCGGCCCCCGAGACGACTCCCCCCGAGACCCCGGACCCTCAAGCGGTCGCCACCGAATCGGCGGCAGTCGCCGAGGCGCCGGCCGAGTCCGTCGAGGCGCCGCCGGAGGTCCCCCAGGGGAACCAGGGGACGAATCCGGGCCCGGCGACCCTGAAGTCGTGGTCGAGGAGGTGGAGGTCACCGGACTGGTGGGCGCCGATGGATCGGTGGACACCGTCATCGTCGACGAGGTGGTGGTGGTCGCCGGGCCCGACGGCACGGTGGAGGCCGTCGAGGTGGTTGAGGCCATCGAGGCTGACGGGACCGTCGAGGTCCTCGAGGTCGACGAGGTCGTCGTCACCCCGGACGTCGAGACGTCGGACCCCGCACCCGAGCCGAAGGCCGTGGGGGCCGGGACGGATCCCGAGGACACCGCCCAGGCGGCCTCCTCCAACCCGCTCCCCCGGATCCTGGCCATCGCCAACCAGAAGGGCGGCGTGGGCAAGACCACCACCTCGGTCAACCTGGGGGCGGCGTTGGCCGAGCTCAACTTCCGGGTGCTGGTGATCGACCTCGACCCCCAGGGGAATGCCACCACCGGCCTGGGGATCGACGCCCGGAACTTCGAGCACTCGATGTACGACGTCATCATGCGCGACTCCTCCCTCGAGGACTGTGTCGAGGCCACCAGCATGAAGAATCTCTTCGTCGCCCCGGCCACCATCGACCTGGCGGGTGCCGAGATCGAGCTGGTGCCGGCGTTCAGCCGCGAGCTGAAGCTCAAGCGGGCGATCGAGACGGTCATCGAGGACTTCGACTTCGTCCTCATCGACTGCCCCCCGTCCCTGGGGCTGATCACGGTGAACGCCCTGGCCGCCGCCGACGAGGTGCTGGTGCCGATCCAGTGCGAGTACTACGCCCTGGAGGGCTTGAGCCAGCTGATGCGGAACGTGCATCTGGTGGCGTCGAACCTCAACGCCGGCCTGGAGGTCTCCACCATCGTCCTGACCATGTACGACGCCCGCACCAAGCTCTCCGAGCAGGTGGCGGGGGAGGTGCGGGAGCACTTCGGCAACAAGGTCTGCCGTAACATCATCCCCCGCACCGTGCGGCTGTCCGAGGCGCCCTCGTTCGGACAGCCGATCACGGCGTTCGATCCGGCCTCCCGGGGGGCCATCGCCTACCGGGAGCTAGCCAAGGAGGTCAGCGGTGTCACGTCGTAGCGGGCTGGGGAAGGGTCTGGGTGCCCTCATCCCGACCGAGGTGGTGGTCGATCGGAGCTCCTCGCTCCGGGAGGTGCCCATCTCGAGCATCAAGCCGAACCCCTACCAGCCCCGGGCCCACTTCGACGAGGACTCCATGTCCTCGCTGGCCGCGTCGATCAAGGAGCTGGGGGTGCTGCAGCCGGTCCTGGTGCGCGAGGCCTCCCCGGCCACGCCGGACGAGTACGAGCTCATCGCCGGCGAGCGCCGGTGGCGGGCGGCCCGCCGGGCCGGGCTCCAGGCCATCCCGGTGCTGGTGCAGGTGTCGGACGATCCCCACAGCCTCGAGCAGGCCCTGGTGGAGAACCTCCACCGCCAGGACCTGAACGTCCTCGAGGAGGCGAACGCCTACCAGCAGCTCATCGAGGAGTTCCACTACACCCACGACCAGGTGGCCACCCGGGTGGGGAAGAGCCGGGCGTCGGTGACCAACATCCTCCGCCTGCTGCAGCTCCCGTCCGGGGTCCAGCGGCTGCTGGCCGAGGGCCAGATCAGTCCCGGCCACGCCCGGGCCCTGCTCGGTACCCCCGACCGCGCCTACCAGGAGTCGCTGGCCAAGCTGATCGTGGCGGACGGCCTCAGCGTCCGGATCGTCGAGGACCTGATCCGGGAGCGGGCCAACGAAGGGGAGGTCGCCGACGGTGCGCCGGCCCCGTCGGGCAACGTGCCGCCGGTGGCCCCCGCCCCCCGTCGCCTCCCGCCCCCCGGCATCCTCGAGCTGGAGGAGCTCCTCTCCGAGCACCTCAACACCCGGGTCAAGGTGGACCTGTCGTCCAAGCGGGGACGGGTGGTGGTGGAGTTCGCCACCCTCGAGGACCTCGAACGGATCTACAAGCTGATGGTGGGACCCCCGGCGGCGGCCGACTCCCAGGCATAAAGTTTCACTCTGGGTGGTAATTGTTGGACATAACTCCCTACCGTCAAGGTTGAGAGCTACGCAGGGTGGCAACTCTGACCTAAACCGTCAGTAGAGCTTCTTCCACAACCTGTGCATGAGGTTGTGGATTACCGTCCGATCCCTCGACCCCGGGTGCACGGTTGGCCGGGGACCCGGTCAGTCCCAGGGGGTGTCGACCCACTCGGTGAGGGCGGCCACGATGGCCCGGGCCAGGTCCGGAGCCCGCTCCACCACCACCGAGGCGGGCCCGATCTCGCAGATCACCGCCGGCATCCGGGTCTCCCGCAGGACGGGGAGGGACATGCCGTGGCAGCCCCCGTCCTCGATGCCCAGCTCCCGGGGGAGGGTGGCCTGGAGGAGTTCGGCCAGGTGGCGGCCGCCGGGGGAGGAGTAGCGGTAGCCGCTGTAGTAGGCGGTGGCGCAGTGGGTGGTGGTGGCGTCGAGCCGGAGCACCAGGTAGACCTCGGCCCCCCCGGCGTTGGCCTCCGAGGCCTGGACCGACCCGTCGGGGTGGTGGTGGGTGGTGACCAGGGCCCCCCGGCTGACCAGGAGGCGCCGGAGCGCCCCCACGGCGGCGTCCAGGCCGCCCTCCTCGCCGATGGCCACCCGCCGGCCCGACAGGGTGCGGGGCGCCTGACGGAGCCGCTCGCGGTCCCGCACGGCGGAGACCAGCTCGGTGTCCACGTGCAGGGTCCCGAAGCGGAGCAGCTCGGCCACGGTGGAGGCACCGGCGATCCCGTCCACCGGGAGGCCGGCGTTCCGCTGGAACTCGCCCAGCCCGTGCGAGGTCTGGTCCCCGAAGATGCCGTCCACCCGCCCGATGTCGAAGCCGAGGGCACTCAGGCGCTGCTGCAGCTCGGCGACGTCGTCGCCCCGCAGCATCGGGGTCCGGCGGTAGAGGAACCGGTCGCCCAGGCGCCGCCCGGCCTCCACCAGCGCCGACCAGGTCTGATCGGCGCAGATGCCGTCCACCCGCAGGCCCCGCCGGTGCTGGAAGGCCTCGATGGCCGCCCGGGTCCCGTCCCCGAAGTCGCCGTCGGCGTCGAGTCCGGTGGCCAGCCCCAGGGACCGGAGACGCCGCTGGACGTCGACCACCGCCTCACCGCGGTCGCCGGCCGTGAGCAGGACGCGGTCGCCGGGGCTCACGCCCGGGACCGGCCGGCGCCCCGTCCTACAGGTGCGCCGAGAGCTCCTGGAGCAGCTGCCCCTTGCCCTTCGCCCCCACGATGCGGGCCGCCGGCTCCCCGTCCTTGAAGAGGATCAGGGTGGGGATGCTCATCACGTCGAACCGGCGGGTGATGTCGAGGTTGTCGTCGATGTTGAGCTTGGCGATCTCGAGCTTCCCGGCCTGCTCGGTGGCGATCTCCTCGAGCACCGGGGCGATCATCTTGCACGGGCCGCACCACTCCGCCCAGAAGTCCACCAGGACCGGTACGTCGGAGGACTTGACATGCTCGTCAAAGCTAGCGTCGCTCAGGGTCTTGATCGTCTCGCTCATGGTGACTCCTTCTACCCGCAGGGCGGGATCCGTGCGGTGCACCGTCCGGTGCAGGCTATTTCAACCCGGTGGGGGTGGGTTGCATTCCCCGTCACCGGTCGGCGGGGGAGGGAGTCGCCCCTCAGGCGTGGACGGCCCGGGCCTCGAGCCAGCGCTCGGCGTCGATGGCGGCCATGCAGCCCGAGCCGGCGGCGGTGATGGCCTGCCGGTACTCGTGGTCCTGGACGTCACCGCAGGCGAAGACCCCGTCGACGTTGGTCCGGGACCCCTGGGTGGTCCGCAGGTAGCCGTTGTCCTCGAGGTCCAGCTGGCCCTCGAAGAGCGCGGTGTTGGGGACGTGGCCGATGGCCACGAACAGCCCCTGGACGTCGAGGGTGGAGACCTCCCCGGTGAGGGTGTCCCGCAGGGTCAGGCCGGCCACGGTGGTGTCGCCGAGGACCGCCTCGACCACCGAGTTCCACCGGAACACGATCTTGGGGTGGTCGACGGCCCGCTGCTGCATCACCTTGGAGGCCCGCAGGGAGTCCCGCCGGTGGATCACGGTGACGGTGTCGGCGAACCGGGTGAGGAAGAGGGCCTCCTCCAGCGCCGAGTCGCCCCCGCCCACCACCGCGATGTTGCGGTCCCGGAAGAAGAAGCCGTCGCAGGTGGCACAGGTGGAGACCCCGTAGCCGAGGAGGCGCTGCTCGTTGGGGACGTTGAGCATCAGGGCCCGGGCGCCGGTGGCCACGATGACCGACTCGGCCAGGTGGGTCGGCTCGTCGGCCTCGGGGTCGCCCACCCACAGCCGGAAGGGCCGGGCGGAGAAGTCGACCCGGGAGACCTTGGCGGTGAGGTACTCGGCGCCGAACCGGGCGGCCTGCTCCCGGAAGGTCTGCATCAGCTCGGGGCCCATGATCCCCTCGACGAACCCGGGGAAGTTCTCCACCTCGGTGGTGAGCATCAGCTGGCCGCCGGGCTGGTCGCTGGTGGAGGAGGGCTCGCCTTCGATGACCAAGGGCGCCAACTGGGCCCGGGCCGAGTAGATGGCGGCGGTGAGGCCGGCCGGCCCGGAGCCGACGATGACCAGCTGTCGGGACTCGCTCATCGGCTGGCCTGGGGGGTGGGCTCGTTCCGCTGCCACCAGGCGAGGATCCCGAGGGCCACGAAGACCAGGCCGACCACCAGGTCGGACAGCCAGACCCGGCCGTCGAAGGCGTAGACGGTGAGGATCCGGATGAGGGCGATGGCCAGCAGGGTGATGGTGGTCACGGCGGCGGCGAAGACGATGAGGCCGAAGATGATGGCCCGGGCGATGAGGGTGGCCGGCCGGACCGTCTTGTCCCGGAGGACGGTGACCAGGGTGTCGACGGCGTCGGCGGCCTTGGTGGGCCAGTCGCCGACCAGGGCGGTGTAGGCCGGGGTGTTGGGGACCGGGGCCCCGGTGGGGGCGGTGGGCCTCGACGCGGCCGGCTCGGGCTGGGGATCCATGGCACGAGGTTAGCCGGGAGGGTCGCGTCGACGGCCCTCCCGCCGGGGCGCCGGGGTCAGTCCGGGGTGATGAAGCAGAGGCCGATGGTGCCCGGGCCGGTGTGGGTGCCGACCACCGGCCCCAGGTCGACCAGGACCAGGGGGTGCTCCGACTTCACCTCGCCGACCATGGCCATGAACTCGTCGATGTCGGTGGCCGACCCGTTGGCCACCGCGATCCGGCTCAGCTCCCCGGCGTTCCGGGCCTTGTCGGCCAGGTACCGGAGCGACCGGGACCGGGTGCGCTGCTTCGACTCCTCGGCCACCACGCCGTCCCGGACGGTGACCACCGGCTTGATGGAGAGGAGGGAGCCGAGCAGCGCCCGGGCGCCGCCGATCCGACCGCCCTTCTCGAGGTGCTCGAGGGTGTCCACGATGCCCAAGACGGTGGTGCGGTCCCGCACCGACTCCACCCGGTCGGCCACCTCGTCCAGGGTGGCGCCGGTGGCGGCCAGCTCGGCGGCGTCCAGCACCATCAGGCCCTCGCCCATGGTCATCGACTTGGAGTCGACGGTGCGGACCGGGATGCGGTCGGCCACCGTCTCGGCGGCGGTCCGGGCCGCCTGGTGGGTGGCGGACACCCCGGACGACAGGTTGATGCAGACCACCCCGTCGTAGCCGTCGTCGGCGGCGGCCAGGAACGCCGCCTGAAAGGCGCCCGGGGAGGGCGCCGAGGTCTCGGGCAGCACCGGGCTGGCCGCACAGCGGGCCCAGAACTCCTCGGGGGGGATGGCGGACCCGTCGGTGAACTCCTCGGACCCGAACCGGATCGACAGGGGCACCACCACCACGCCGTGCTCGGCGGCGAGGGCCGGCGGCAGGTCGCAGGCGCTATCGGTGACTACCCGGACCCGGGCCATGGATCTCCTCCTCGTCGTGGTCCGGCTCGACCTCCACCGGCCGCAGGTGGCGCACCGGCGGCTCCTCGAGCCCGTCGTCGAGTCTGTCACGGAATGCGGCCGGCGGGGGACGGACGGGGGCGGCTGGCGGGGGCCCGTCGCCCCGGTCCCCGGGCGGGAACGGGCCCCCGGGGGACGGCCGTCGCCCCGGGGGGTGGTGCCGCCGGTCGCGGGCGGCCAGGACGGCGGCGGCCCCGAAGTAGGCGACCGTCCCGGCCACCAGGGCCAGCAGGACCCGGCCGGCCAGGGCCGCCCCGTGGTCGGCGGCCGACACGCTGACCGCCAGCACCAGCACCACCGCCATCACCACGGTGGCGCCGATGACCCGGCGCACCGGGCGCATGATCGACTCCCCGCCGATCCCCCCGATCCGCCGGCCCACCACCCGGACGGCCGCCACCGCCCCCACCGTGTAGGCGATGGACAGCGACAGGGCCAGGCCCCGGACCCCCAGCGGGTGGACCAGCACCACCCCGGTCACGATGTTGACGGCGTTCTCCACCAGGTAGAGCCGGAACGCCGTCTTGGTGTCCTGCATCGACTGCAGGACCCGGATCATGTAGAGGAAGACGCAGAAGCCGGGGAGGCCGAGGGCGAACATGGCCAGGGCGGCGGCGGTGCCCGAGGCATCGGCGACGGTGGTGCTCCCGTGGGCCAGCACCAGGTCGATCAGCGGGCGGGCCAGGATCAGCAGGCCGACGGCCGACGGGATGATGATGGCCAGCATGGAGCGCATGCCGTAGGCCAGGCGCCGCCGGAAGCCCACCATGTCCCGCAGCGCCCACCGGGACGACAGCGAGGGGGTGACCACGCTCATGATCGACACCGCCACCACCCCGTAGGGGAGCTGGAAGAAGGTGTAGGCGTAGGTGTAGGCGGTCACCGCCCCCTGGGGTCTGACGGCGTCGGCCAGCGCCAGGATCACCACCAGGGCCACCTGGTTGGCCACCACGAACCCGAAGGTCCACGAGGCCAGGCCGAGGATGGTGCGCATCGCCTCGTGGGCCGGGGCCCAGAGGAAGCGGAGGTGGAGCTTGGACCGGGCCAGGGACGGGACGAGCAGCACGCACTGGAGGAGCACGCCGGCGGTGGTGCCGAAGCCCAGGATGATCAGGGCGTGCTCGTTGCGCTGGACGGCGGCCAGCGAGGGGTGGGGCACCAGGGCGTGGAACCACAGCAGGATCACGATGACCAGGACGTTGTTGACGATGGGGACGAAGGCCGGGGCGGCGAACTTCCCCCGGGTGTTGAGCAGGGCGGTGAACAGCCCGATCAGCCCGTAGGCGGCCAGCTGGGGAACGAACCACCGCAGCAGGCTGATGGCCACGTGCTGCTGGCTGACCCGGTCGGGGTTGTGGTTGGTGGCGGTGTAGAGGTGGATGATCGACGGGGTGAGGAAGAAGAAGGCCACGGTGGCGGCGGTGAGGACCACGATGGTGACGGTGGTCACCGCCGAGATGGCGTCCCAGGCCTCCTGCCGGGGGCGGGTGCTGAGCCGGTCGACGAAGACCGGGACGAAGGTGGCCGACAGCACCCCGCCGATGACGATGTCGGTGATGATGTTGGGGGTGGTGTTGGCCAGGTTGTAGGCGTCGGCCAGGCCGCCGGTGCCGAGCACGTAGGTGAGGGCGACGATCCGGCCCACGCCGGTGACCCGGGACAGGGTGGTGCCGACCGCCATGCCGACGGTGGAGCCGACCAGTCCCTTCTCCCTCCACGACGGGGCCGCCGCCGCGTCGGTCATGCGGGCTCCGGCGGCGGGTCGCTGGCGCGGAGTCGCCGACGGCGGAGCCCGGTCCGGATCCACCAGGCGGCCAGGACCAGGACCGCCCCCGCCGACAGGGCCACCCCGACCACCGACACGGCGTCGGAGCGGACGGTGACCAGCCCCTCGGTCATCACCAGGCCTCCGGCGGGAGCCTGGTAGACGATGGTGAGCTTGAACTCACCGGAGGTCCGGGCCTCCACGTTGACGTAGAAGTTGTTGACGGAGTGGAGGAGCGGCGCCGACATCGAGATCCTGGGCTGGCCGTTGGCGAACAGCAGGCGGTCGCTGGTCAGGGTGAGGGTGCCGGCCACCGGCCCGGGCAACGCCGCCGACTTGGCGATGGTGATGGGGATCTGGCCCCGTCGGGCGGCCAGGGTCACCGTCTGGTCGCCGGCCAGCGACAGCTGGTCGAGCTGGACGTCGATGGCGGCGGCGGTGTTGTGGAGGATGGCGGTCGGCTGGCCGGGCCGGAGACCCTGGGCCTCCGAGGCCAGCACCGTGTCCCCCAGCTGGACGGCGAGGTCCCGGGACGGGGTGGCGGCCGGGGCGACGGCGGTGGCCAGGGAGTCGACCCGGCCCCGTTGGGTGCGGATGGCGGTGGCGGGAAGGTTGGCGGGGGAGGGGGTGGTGAGCCGGCACCCGCTGGTGCAGGCCACCGGCCCGGTGTCCGCCTGGGCCACCGTGACCGGCTGGAGGATCTGGCTCGAGCCCAGGGCGCCCATCAACGTCGTCACCAGGGTGGCGTCGGGGGTCCAGCCGGGGCCGGGCACCGCCACCAGGGTGCGGGGCCTGGTGAGGTTGGGGTACTCGAAGTAGATCTGGGCCATCTCGGCCAGCAGCTGGGAGGCCACCAGCACCGGTTGGGACGGGTCGGAGGTGAACCGGGCGGAGAGGTCGGCGTTGGAGACGAGGGCGGTCACCCCCGCCCCGTGGGGCGAGTTGACGGTGAACGGCTCGGCGCTGGATCCGGACGACGGGGAGGAGGTGACGGCGGAGGGGGGCACCACCACCTGGTGGTAGCCGGCGGCGGCCAGCTGGGCCAGGGTGGGGTCGTCCAGCCCGTCGCCGGTGATCCAGGGCCCGGCGCCGGCGCCCGTCGTGTGTTCGATGGTGGCGGCGTCGAGGAGCTGGTCGCTCCGGGACAGCTGCAGGCCGAGCTCGGAGGTGAGGCCGGCGTCGACCAGGGCGGTGGGGTCGACCGGGGTGTACGGGGCGGCCACGAACTCCGAGGTGCCGCGGGCCGACAGCTGGCTGAGGGCGGTGAGGGTGGGCAGGTGGCCGGTGTCCGCCAGCGCCTGGACGGTCTGGCCGCCGAGCTCGATGGTGGCGGGGGCCGACGAGGTGGTGACCAGGGCGTCGGCGGTGGCGGTGACCGCCGCCACCCCGGCCGGCCGGGGACGGGCCAGGGCGTCGGCCGGCGAGGCCAGCAGCTGGGCGTCGGTGGGCCGCACGGCCGGGCCGATGGTCAGCGACAGGGGGATGACGGTGGCCACCTGCAGCTTCCGGGGGGCGGTGGCGGTGACGTAGACCAGGTCGGTGGTGATGGCGTCCACCGCCGACCCCGAGGCGGTGTCGACCAGCTGGAGGTGGACCGGGTAGACGCCGGCCCCGCACTCGGCGTCGTCGGCCTGCAGGTGCACGGTGAGGTCGGCGGGGGAGAGCTCGCCGGCCTGGTCGCCGGTGTCGACGGTGAGGGTGAGGTCGGCCGCCCCGTCCACCGTCGGGAGGCCGGTCCAGGGGAGCGGGGTGGTGGTCCTGGCCACCGGCGTGCCCTGCGGCTCGGCGGCGGCCAGCGACTGGGTGAGGGCCGAGACGCTGGACAGGCAGGAGTAGACGGCCACCGACAGCCCCAGGTCGGCGGGGGCCGGGGCGCCGGCCCCGGCCCGGAGCCGGAGGTCGAACTGGTCGGCCGCCGGCGTCACCCACGGGGTCTGGGAGACCAGCGCCAGGCCGGCGGAGCCGGCCGACGAGGAGCTGGCGGCCGCGGTGGCCGCGGCCGCGGCGGCGTGGGCGGCCGCGGCGGCCGCGGCCTTGGCGGCGTCGGCGGCCGGAACCGTGGTGGTGGAGGTGGTCGGGGAGGGGGCGGCACCGGCCGGGGCGATCGCCCCGGAGCTCAGCGGGACCACCACCAGCAGCGCCGCCAGCACCGACGTCAGGTGGGGCCACCGGGCAGGGCGCACTCCCACCCCGGCGACCGGGGCGGGCCCGTCCCCGGGTGGCATCGAGCCTCGGGGTCGGCCGTCGCGCGGGCACGGACTGCCTGGTTCCCGGATCACCTCGCAGGCAGCCTACGTCAGCGGCACTACCCTCGGCGGCGTGTTCCCCGAGCGACTGAGGCCGTTGGTGCGGGCGACGGCGGAGCTCGCCGAGCGGTTCGCGGCGGCCGGCCACACCCTCTACCTGGTGGGCGGGTCGGTGCGGGACGCCATCGTGGCCGGGGACCCGGCCGACGGCGGGCCGGGCGACCACGACCTCGACTTCACCACCGACGCCCGACCCGACGACATCGAGGCGCTGGTGTCCGGCTGGGCGGACGCCGTGTGGACCCAGGGCAAGCGGTTCGGCACCATCGGGTGCCGGCACGCCGGCCGACAGTACGAGATCACCACCCACCGGGCCGAGGCGTACGCACCGGACTCCCGCAAGCCCGAGGTGGCCTTCGGCGACAGCATCGAGGACGACCTGTCCCGGCGGGACTTCACCGTCAACGCCATGGCCCTGCGCCTCCCCGACCTGGAGCTGATCGACCCGTTCGGCGGCCTGGCCGACCTGGCCGCCCGCCGGCTCCGGACCCCGCTCGACCCCGAGGTGTCCTTCGCCGACGACCCGTTGCGGATGCTCCGGGCCGCCCGCTTCGTGGCCAAGCTGGACCTGGAGCCCGACCCGGGGCTCGTCGAGGCGGTGCGGTCCGGTCACCACCGCCTGTCCATCGTGTCGGCCGAGCGGATCCGGGACGAGCTGGACAAGATGCTGGTGGTGGCCGTCCCCTCCACCGCCCTGTGGTTCGTGGTCCGCACCGGCCTGGCCGGGGAGTTCCTCCCCGAGCTGCCCGGCCTGGCCCTCGAGCAGGACCCGGTCCACCGGCACAAGGACGTGCTGGCCCACACCCTGGCGGTGGTGGACAAGACCAGCGACGACCGCCTCCTCCGGCTGGCCGCCCTCTTCCACGACGTCGGCAAGCCGAGGACCCGGGCCTTCGTGGACGGCGGGGTCACCTTCCACCACCACGAGGTGGTGGGGGCGCGGATGACCCGCCAGCGGATGACCGCCCTCAAGTACTCCAACGAGGACATCGAGACGGTGGTGGAGCTGGTCAACCTCCACCTGCGCTTCCACACCTACCGGCTGGGGTGGACCGACCGGGCCGTCCGCCGCTACGTGCGGGACGCCGGGCCGCACCTCGACCGGCTCAACGAGCTGACCCGGTGCGACTGCACCACCCGGAACGCCGCCAAGGCCAAGGCGCTCGGGCGCCGGATGGACGAGCTCGAGGCCCGCATCGCCGAGCTCCGCACCCAGGAGGAGCTCGACGCCATCCGCCCGGAGCTGGACGGTGGCCAGGTCATGGCCCAGCTGGGCCTGGCCCCCGGACGCGACGTGGGTCGGGCGCTGGCCTTCCTGCTGGACCTCCGGATGGAGGAGGGCCCCCTCGGCGAGGAGGAGGCCCGCCGGCGCCTCGGCGAGTGGTGGGCGACCCAGGCCGGAGCCTGAGCCGGGCGGTCAGGCCTCGGGCCAGACCGGGTTGGCCTCGCCGTCGGCGAACGCCTCCACCATGGCCTGGGCGATGTCGTCGTGGTACTGCACCGGCGGCGACTTCATGAAGTAGGCGGAGGGGCCGAGCAGCGGGCCGCCGATGCCCCGGTCGAGGGCCAGCTTGGCGCACCGCACGGCGTCGATGATGACGCCGGCCGAGTTGGGGGAGTCCCACACCTCGAGCTTGAGCTCGAGGTTGAGCGGGACGTCGCCGAAGTTGCGGCCCTCCATGCGGATGTAGGCCCACTTGCGGTCGTTCAGCCACGGGACGTGGTCCGACGGGCCGATGTGGACGTCGTCCTCGGAGAGCACGCTGTCCTCGATCTGGCTGGTGACGGCCTGGGTCTTCGAGACCTTCTTGGACTCCAGCCGGCTGCGCTCCAGCATGTTCTTGAAGTCCATGTTCCCGCCCACGTTCAGCTGGTAGGTGTGGTCGAGGGCCAGGCCCCGGTCCTCGAACAGGCGGGTGAGGATGCGGTGGACGATGGTGGAGCCGACCTGGCTCTTGATGTCGTCACCCACGATGGGCAGCCCGGCGTCGCGGAACCGCTGGGCCCACTCGGGGTCGGAGGCGATGAACACCGGGATGGCGTTGACGAAGCCCACCCCGGCCTGGAGGCAGGCGTCGGCGTAGAACCGCTGGGCCTCCTCGGAGCCGACCGGCAGGTAGCTGACCAGCACGTCGGCCTTGGCGTCCCGGAGGGCGGCCACCACGTCGACCGGCTCGGCCGGCGACTCCTCGACGGTCTCCCGGTAGTACTTGCCGAAGCCGTCGAGGGTCGGGCCCCGGAGGACGGGGACCCCGAGGTCGCCGACGGAGGCGAACCGGAAGGTGTTGTTCTGGCCGGAGAAGATGGCCTTGCCCAGGTCGAGGCCGACCTTGGCGGCGTCGGCGTCGAAGGCGGTCACGAAGGTCAGGTCCCGGACGTGGTAGCCGCCCAGGTCCACGTGCATCAGCCCGGGGACCGTCTCGCTGGGGTCGGCGTCCTTGTAGTACTCGACGCCCTGGATGAGCGAGCTGGCGCAGTTGCCCACGCCGGCGATCGCCACTCGGATGGTGCTCATG
Organism: uncultured Actinomycetota bacterium; assembly: GCA_963709665.1. Classification (GTDB taxonomy): domain Bacteria; phylum Actinomycetota; class Acidimicrobiia; order Acidimicrobiales; family RAAP-2; genus DASZIT01. Next base: position 324,615 of record CAVPWU010000003.1, read on the forward strand.
ATTCGGTTCCCTTCGATGCGGTTGTGGCGGTCCCCAGGGAGCGGGGACCGGCGTGGTCCGGTACGGATGCTGCGGTCTGCCTCTGCTTCTCCGACTCGATGAGCCGGTCGAGCCACGAGAGCTCGTGCTCGGTGGTTTCGGTGCTGTGCTCGACCAGCGAGCGGGTGTAGCTGTCGAAGTCGCCGCCCGCCGCCCGGGCCCGGTCGGCGGTCAGGCGCCGGGCCAGCTGGTCGCGGCGCCGCTCGAGCAGGCCGAGCCGGGCCTGGGGGGCCAGGTGCCGGGCGAAGGCCAGACGGAGGCTGAAGCTCCGGGCCTCGTCGGTGCCCACCGGCTCGTCGGCGTCGAGGAGCTCGGCGAAGAGGGCCCGGCCCCGGTCGGTGATCCGGTAGACCTTGCGCGACCGCTTGGTGCCGCGGGTGGAGCCCGCCCGGCGCGACCGGAGGGCGGCGCGCTCGCCGCCCAGGGAGCCGGTCAGGGGGACGGGAGCGGCGGCGGCGGCCGACGACTCGGTGGCGGTCACCGCCCCGTCCGCCTCCAACCGTGACAGCGCCGGGTAGAGCGAGCCGAACGAGATGTTGGCGAACAGCCCGAGCTCGTCACGGAGGCGCTTGCGGATCTCGTACCCGTGGAACTCACCCTCCTGCAGGAGGCCGAGAATGGCCAGGTCGAGCATTCAGAGACCCCGTCGGGAGCCGTCGGTGTGCCTGTGCCACCCGGAGTTCATGAACTGCATACCTCCCACGATATATCAGACTGATATATCGGCGCAACGCACCCTGCAGGCCGGAGGCCACCGAGAGCCCCTCCGGACGGCGTCCGTGCGGCCGGAAACCGGGCGACTCCGGAGGTGCGACGGGTTACCCTGAACGACGTGAGCTTCCGACCCGGGGCACTCGAGGGCGTCCAGACGTCCCCGACTGGAGGGCAGGTCGAGTACAAGCTCGCCCGGAACGCGGTGGTGCGGGAGTTCCGCAAGGGCCGCCTCTCCAGACTCGACGTCTGCGACGCCCACCCCGAGCTGCTCCGGGCCGCCGTCCACCTGGGCGTCCCCACCGGCGAGCGGTGCCCGATCTGCGAGGAGTCGGAGGTGGTCGACGTGACCTTCGTCTTCGGCTCCCGGCTCCCCTCCGGGGGGCGGTGCGTGGCCACCAAGGCCGAGCTGGCCCGGTACTGGCGCCGGAAGGACCCGGTGGTCTGTTACGTGGTGGAGGTCTGCCGGGCGTGCCGGTGGAACCACCTGGCCCGCATGTACCCCGCCGGCGCCGGGGTGGAGGCGGTGGCCCGGCCGCCCCTGCGCAGCCGCACCCCCGGCTGAGCCGATGGAGATCCCCCTGGCCTGCGAGCTGGACGCCGCCGCCGCCCGGGCCCAGGTCGACGAGTGGTCCGACCTCCTGGCCCGGTCGGTCGACGGCTCCACCCGGGTGGCGCCCGGTAGGGCCGAGCTCCGCCTGCGCCAGGGCGCCGACGTGGGGGAGGTGGTGGCCCTGGCCCAGCGGGAGGCGCGCTGCTGCGGCTTCTTCCGGTTCCGCCTGGCCATCGGGGCCGACCGGGTGACGCTGGTGGTGGAGGTGCCCGACGCCGCCGCCCCGGCGCTCGACGGGTTCGCCCCGCCCCCGCCCGGCGGCTGAGACGGCCGGCGCCGGGTTCGCCCCGCCACCCGGCCCGCCGGCGGGGTAGGCTGTGGTCGGCAGTCCGAAGCTCCGAGGTGGTCGCCAGACCACCGCTCCACACCGCCGGAATCCCGCAGGGATCTGGACGGTCGAACAGGAGGAACATCATGCCCGAGTCCCGTCCCCGGCCGATCACGGCACCCCGGATCCGCGCCTCCAAGCGCCGGGACGGCAGTCCGCCCCTGGTGATGGTCACCGCCTACGACGCCCCCGGGGCCCGGGTGGCCGACGCCGCCGGCGTCGACCTCATCCTGGTGGGGGACTCGGTGGCCAACGCCGTCCTCGGCTACGAGGACACCCTGCAGGTGACCATCGACGACATGGTCCACCACACCGCGGCGGTGGCCCGGGCCCGGCCGGCCCCGCTGATCGTGGGCGACCTGCCCTGGATGAGCTACCACGTCGACGTGGCCGACACCCTCCGCAACGCCGCCGCCCTCATCCGGGCGGGGGCGGGGGCGGTCAAGCTCGAGGGGGGCCGGATCCGGGTGCCCATGGTGGAGGCGCTGGTGGCCGCCGAGATCCCGGTGATGGGCCATCTGGGGCTGACCCCCCAGTCGGTGCACGCCATGGGGGGCTACAAGGTGCAGGGCAAGGGGGTGGCCGAGGCGGAGGCGCTGGCCGGCGACGCCAAGGCGCTGGCCGCCGCCGGCTGCTTCGCGGTGGTCCTCGAGGGGATCCCCGAGTCGCTGGGGGCCACCATCACCGAACTGATCGACGTCCCCACCATCGGGATCGGCGCCGGGGCGGCCTGTGACGGGCAGGTGCTGGTGATGCACGACCTGCTCGGGTTCAACCCCAGCCCAGCCAAGTTCATCCGCCGGTACGCCGACCTGGCCACCGCCGCCACCGAGGCGGTGGCCGCCTACGCCGCCGACGTCCGGTCGGGCGCCTTCCCGGCCGACGCGGAGAGCTACCACTGATCACCGACTAGTATCGGCAGGTCGTTCCGGCCCCGTCTGTCCCAGGGGCCCTGTTCCGACCTGCCCCCGTCCGGGGGCTCAGGCGCCCAGCGCCTGATCCAGAGGGAGGTGAGCCGCCCATGCGGCCTTACGAAACTATGGTCATCTTCGACACGGCTGCCGACGAGGCAGCGGTGAACGGGGTGCTCGACCGGGCGCTCGACGCCCTGCGGGCCAAGGACGGCAAGCCGGGCCGGGTGGAGCGGTGGGGGAAGCGGACCTTCGCCTACGAGCTCGACCACAAGCGCGAGGGCTACTACGTGGTCATCGAGCTGACCGCCGAGCCGCCCGCCGTGGCCGACATGGAGCGGGTCTTCGTGCTGGCCGACGAGGTGCTGCGCCACAAGGTCATGCGGCTGCCCGACAAGGTGGCCGGCCGCCGGGCCGAGGCCGCCGCGGTGGCGTCGGCCGGGGAGGGCTGATCGATGGCCAACGGAAACGTCGTCACCCTGGTGGGCAACATCACCCGTGACCCGGAGCTCCGGTTCACCAACACCGGCCAGGCCACGGCCAGCTTCGGGCTGGCCGTCAACCGCCGGTGGCAGAACCGCCAGACCCAGGAGTGGGAGGAGGCCACCTCCTTCTTCGACGTGGTGTGCTGGCGGGAGATGGCCGAGAACGCCGCCGAGTCCCTGGCCCGCGGCTCGCGGGTGATCGTCACCGGTCGCCTCGAGCAGCGCAGCTGGGAGACGGCCGAGGGCGACAAGCGGTCGAAGGTGGAGGTGGTGGCCGACGAGGTCGGTCCCAGCATCCGCTGGGCCACCGCCCAGGTCACCAAGAACGAGCGCCGCGGGCCCGCCGAGGGTGGCGGCCCCACCGGGGGCGGCGGTCAACCGGCCGGCCCGTCGGGTGGCGGAAACGCGGCCGGCAACACCGGCGGCTACGGATACAGCGAGGAGCCTTTCTAGATGGGACGCAACAACGATCGGGGCAGCAGCAGCAACCAGAGCCGCCGGGCCCCCAAGGACACCGGGCGCCGGGTCAAAAAGAAGCCCTGCGCCATCTGCAAGGACCGCATCGAGTGGGTCGACTACAAGGACGTCGGCCTGCTCCGCAAGTACATGAGCGACCGCGGCAAGATCCGCGCCCGCCGGGTCTCGGGCAACTGCGCCCAGCACCAGCGGGACATCGCCATGGCCATCAAGACGGCACGCGAGCTGGTGCTGCTGCCCTACACCCAGCGCACCACCACCGAGCGCCCCGGCGGCCGGGGTGGGCGCGGTGGCCGTGACGGCGGGTTCGGCGGCGGCCAGGGCCGTCGCCCCCGCGGCGACGGCGAGGAGCCCACGCTGGCCACCACCACCCCGGCCCCCGAGGCCCCGGTGATCGTGGTCGACGAGATCGTCACCCCGGTCGAGGAGCTCGTGGTGGTCACCGAAGGGGAGGGCTGAGATGTCCGGCATCAAGGTCCTGCTCCGCAGTGACATCGACGGTGTGGGCAAGCGCGGGGACATCATCGATGTCTCCGGCGGCTTCGCCCGGAACCACCTGCTCCCCTCGGGGAAGGCCATCGTGGCCTCGCCGGGCGTGGAGACCCAGGCGGCCGCCATGCGGAAGTCGCGCGACCTGCGCGACGCACGCGACCGCGAGTCGTCGGAGACGGTGGCCCGTGCCCTGGTGGGCAACGTGGTCACCCTGCCGGCCCGGGCCGGTGCCGCCGGCAAGCTCTTCGGCTCGGTGACCACCGCCGACATCGTCAAGGCGGTGGAGGCCCAGACCGGCGCCGTGGTCGACCGCAAGGACCTGGTGCTCGAGGAGCCCCTCAAGACGCTCGGCACCCACAACGTCCGGGTCGAGCTGCTGGGTGGCGTCATCTTCGAGCTCACCGTCGACGTGGTGGCCGAGGAGGTCTGACCCCCGGCCGGCACCACCGGCACCCGTCCTTCCGGAACTGCCGGCGCCCCGGGCGCCGGCAGTTGCGCGTCCGGGGCCCGTCCATCCGCGCCTGTCACACCCTCCGGGCACCATCATGGGATGTGCCGCTATCCCCAGGAAGGGAAACTTGTCCACTTCCGGTCCACACGCTTGAGGTGGCTATCCCCAGGAAGACCCCCCTACCGCTCCCCAGCCCGCCTGGGTGAGGGTTGACGGATCATGGTCCAGGCATTTGACGACACGCGTCCCCGGCGGCTCATTCCCGCCTCCACCGGGAACGGAGCGTCGACCGGGAGGATCCCCCCCCACAACCTCGAGGCGGAGGAGTCACTGCTGGGGGCCATGCTCCTCTCCCGGGACGCCATCGCCTCGGCCATGGAGATCTGCAAGCCCGAAGACTTCTACAAGCAGTCCCACGGGCACATCTTCACCGCCATCACCTCCCTGTTCAGCCAGGGGGAGCCGGCCGACTGGGTGACCGTCACCGAGGAGCTCCGCCGCCGCGACCTGCTCGAGAGCATCGGCGACCCGTCGGTCTTCGTGTCCCTCCAGGCCAACACCCCCTCCATCGGCAACGCCGAGCACTACGCCAAGATCATCGAGGAGCACGCCCTGCTGCGCCGGCTGGTGTCGGTGGCGGCGGAGATCAACGAGCTGGGCTACAGCCTGCCGGAGGACGTCTCCGAGGTGCTCGACAAGGCGGAGAGCCTGGTCTTCGACGTCGCCCAGCGCCGGGTCACCGACTCCATGACCCCCCTGCGGGACCTGCTGGGGGACAGCCTCGACCATCTCGAGCAGCTGTTCAGCCGGGGTGAGTCGATCACCGGACTGGCCACCGGCTACGTCGACCTCGACGAGCAGCTGGCCGGCCTGCAGCCGTCCAACCTGGTGGTGGTGGGGGCCCGGCCCGCCATGGGGAAGACCGCCTTCGCCCTCGGGATGGTGGCCCACGCCGGGATCCGCCTCAACAAGCCGGTCCTCCTCTTCTCGCTCGAGATGAGCCACCTCGAGCTCACCCAGCGCCTCCTCAGCTCCGAGGCCAAGGTGGACGCCAACCGGATGCGCACCGGCAAGCTCCACGAGGCGGACTGGTCGAAGATCGGCAACGCCATCAGCCGGATGAGCGAGGCGCCGATCTTCATCGACGACAACCCCAACCTCACGGTGATGGACATCCGGGCCCGGGCCCGCCGGCTGAAGAGCCGGGAGGGCCTCTCGCTGGTGGTCATCGACTACCTCCAGCTGATGACCGGTCGGCACGGGGCGGAGAACCGGCAGGTCGAGGTGTCGGAGATCAGTCGGGGGCTCAAGATCCTGGCCCGCGAGCTCGAGGTGCCGGTGGTGGCGCTCTCCCAGCTCTCCCGCGGGCTGGAGCAGCGCCAGGACAAGCGCCCGATGCTGGCCGACCTCCGGGAGTCCGGCTCCATCGAACAGGACTCCGACGTGGTCCTCTTCCTCTACCGGGACGAGGTGTACACCCCCGACTCCACCGAGAACCGGGGCAAGGCGGAGGTCATCACGGCCAAGCACCGGAACGGGCCGACCGGCGTCACCCAGCTGGCCTTCATCGGCCACCAGGCCCGGTTCGACAACATGGCCCGGATGTAGCCGGTCCCACCAGCTCGCCGCCGTCCGGCCAGTGACCGACGGGCAGGGTCCGAGTGCGGAGCCGCTGATCCGGGCCCACCCGGTACGATCGGGGGTCGACCACCGGGGGGAGGGCGCCCGCCCCGCCCGCGGGCCGGCGACCCGACCGGCCCGGCCGGCCCGACCGTGAGGAGCACGCCGATGACCACCGACACCGCACCCAGCCCGGCCTCCGGCGGGGTGGCCACCGTGGAGTTCGCGGTCACCGGCATGCACTGCGGGTCGTGCGTGGCCCTGATCGAGGAGACCCTGCTCGACCAGGCCGGCGTGGCCTCGGCATCGGTGGACCTCGACGCCGCCCGGGCGGTGGTGGGCTTCGATCCCGGCCGGGTGGGCGCCGACCAGCTGGGGGCCCTGATCACCGACACCGGGTACCCGGCCACCGCGGTGGGCTGAGCAGGACCGTGCGGCGATGCTGACCGAGCCCGTCGAGGCGTCGCCGCCCGGGGCCGGGGAGCACGCCCTGGTCACCACCGAGCTGACCCTGGGGGGCATGCACTGCAGTGCCTGCGCCACCCGGATCCAACGGACCCTGGGCAAGCTCCCCGGCGTGGCCAGCGCCTCGGTGAACCTGGCCACCACCCGGGCCTTCGTGGCCTACGACGACGACGAGGTGGACACCGACGGCCTCTGCCAGGCGGTGGCCGGGGTGGGCTACACGGCGGCGGTGGTGACCCCGGACGAGGCGGAGGGCCCCGCCGAGCGGTCCGACCACTGGGGGCTGCGGGCGGCCGTCTCCTGGCCGCTGGCGGTGGCCACGCTGGCGGTGGCGCTGGTCGCCGCCGAGTCGCCCGCCGCCGCCTGGGTGGTCCTGGTCCTGGCGGTGGTGGTGGAGATCGCCGGGGGCTGGCCGTTCCTCCGCGACGCCGCCCGGCTGGCCGTCCACGGGGCCACCAGCATGGACACCCTCATCGCCCTGGGCACCCTGGCGGCGGTGGCGGTCAGCGCGGTGGAGGCGATCGCCCTCGACGGCCGCCATGTCCACCTGGGTGGTGGCGGGGCCCTGGCCGCCAGCCTGCACGGGGCCATGGCGCCCCTGATCATCGCCATCCTGGCCACCGGTCGGGCGGTGGAGGTCCGGGCCCGGACCCGGGCGGCCCGGGCCATGCACTCCCTGCTGTCGCTGCGGCCCCCCACCGCCCGGGTGGTGACCGGGCCGGACGACGAGGTGGGCGAGCTGGTGGCCCCCGAGGCGGTCCCGGTGGGCGCCCTGCTCCGGGTCCGTCCCGGCGAGGCGGTGCCGCTGGACGGCACGGTGGTGGCCGGCTGGTCGCCGGTGGACGAGTCGATGCTCACCGGGGAGCCGCTGCCGGTCGACCGGGAGCCGGGCAGCACGGTGACCGGCGGCACCCGCAACGGGAGCGGATCGCTGGTGGTCCGGGTGGGGGCGGTGGCCTCCGAGTCGGTGCTGGCCCGCCTGCAGGCGATGGTGGAGGACGCCCAGCGGGGGCGGGCGCCCCTGCAGCAGCTGGCCGACCGGATCAGCGCGGTGTTCGTCCCGGCCGTCCTGGTGGGGGCGGTGCTGACCTTCCTCGGCTGGTGGCTGGTGGGCGGCAACGCCGGTCGGGCGGTGCTGAGCGCCCTGGCCGTCCTGCTGGTGGCCTGCCCGTGCGCCATGGGCCTGGCCGCCCCGGTGGCCATGATGGTGGGGAGTGGCCGGGCCGCCGCCCTGGGCATCTTCGTGCGCAGCAGCGAGGTGATCGAGCGGCTGGCCAAGGTGGACGCCGTGGTCTTCGACAAGACCGGGACCCTGACCGAACGGAGCGCGGTGGTCACCGGGGTCGACGCCGCCACCGGGTGGACGGAGGCCGCGGTGCTGGCCACCGCCGCCTCGGTGGAGTCGGAGAGCGAGCACCCCATCGCCACCGCCATCGTGGCCGCCGCCGACGGCTGGTCACCGGCCACCGGGGTGCGGACCCTCCCGGGGGCGGGGATGGTGGGCACGGTGGACGGGCGGGCGGTGACGGTGGGGCGCCTGGTGGCCGACCGGGTGCCGGCGGAGATCGGGGCGTCGGTCGCCCACCGCTACGAGCGGGGCGAGACGGTGGTGATGGTGGAGCAGGACGACCGGGTGGTGGGGACCGTCGCGGTGGCCACCCCCCTGCGTCCGGAGGCGGCGTCGGCGGTGGCGCGCCTGCGGGACATGGGGCTGGCCTCCTCCATCCTCAGCGGCGACAGCCGCCCGGCGGTGCGGACGGTGGCCGGGGAGCTGGGGATCGACCAGGCCCACAGCGCCCTCAGCCCGGGCGGCAAGGTCGAGCAGGTGTCGGCGCTCCGGGCGGCCGGCCACCGGGTGGTGATGGTGGGCGACGGCATCAACGACGCCCCGGCCCTGGCCGCCGCCGACGTGGGGTGCGCCATCGGCAGCGGGTCGGACGTGGCCCTGGCCAACAGCGACGTGGCCCTGCTGGGCAACGACCTGGGCGGGGTGCCGGCGGCCATCGGGGTGTCGCAGTCGACCTACGCGGTGATCGTCCAGAACTTCGGGTGGGCGATGGGCTACAACCTGGCCGCCCTGCCGCTGGCCGCCGCCGGGCTGCTCGACCCGGTGGTGGCGGCCTTCGCCATGGGGCTGTCCAGCGTGCTGGTGGTGCTGAACAGCCTCCGGCTGCGGCGCCTGGGCCGGGCGGGGCTGGACTCGGTGCGCTCCCCGCGCCGCCTCCGGGGTTGGCGGGGCATCGCCGCCTCGGTGGCCCTGCCCGTCGTGCTCTTCGCCGGCCTGGTGGGGGTCAGCCAGGTGGTGTCGCCGGCCCGGGGGGACTCCCTGCTGCCCACCCTGCCGTCGTTGACCGTGCTGGACCTCCCCCACGGGGGCTCGGTGGAGACCTACTTCGCCCCCGGCGGTCCGGGTGTCAACCAGTGGCACCTCATCTTCAGCGGCTCGCCCTCCCAGCTGGCCACCGTGTCGCCGACGGTGACCGCCTCGGTGGACGGCGGGACGCCCCAGCGCCTCCGCCAGCTCCGGGTGGCGGCCGGCCACTTCTCGGAGATCGTGGTGCTCACCCCCGGGGACTGGCGGTTCCGGGTCACCACGCCGTTCGGATCCCCGACGGTGTCGTTCACCGTGCGCACCACCGTCCACTGAGGGACGGCCCCGGCCCCGGGGCGGAGCCTCAGCCGACCTCGAGGGTGTCGAGCTCCAGCCAGGTGAGGTCGTTGCCCAGCACCACCAGGCCGGAGAACCCGGCCGCCTGGGCCCGCCACTCGTCCACGGTGTCGGTGGTCAGCCCGGGGATGTAGTGGGTGAGCACCAGGGCGGCCACCCCGGCCCGCTCGGCGGTGTCGGCGGCCTGGGCCACCGTGGAGTGGTAGCCGAGGATGTCCTGGAACCGCGGGCTGGGGACCAGCCGGACCAGGTCGTCCCGGAGCGCGGTCTGGACGTAGGCGGTGGCCCCGGCCACCAGCTCGTCGAGGGACGGGCAGGGCACCCCGTCCCCGGCGATGACCACGCTGGTGGCACCGTCCGCGACCCGGTAGCCGACGGTGGGGGCGACCGGCCGGTGGTCGGTGGCTCCCACGGTGACGGCCAGCCCGCCCACCTCGAAGGAGTCGCCGCCCGACACCTCGTCCACGGTGACCCGTGGCCCCTCCTCCAGGTCGTCGTGGTGGGCGAGGCGGTAGCCGATGTCGGTGGCCAGCATGGCCAGGGTCCGCTCCACCAGGTCGCGGGTGCCGACCGGCCCGACGATCCGCAGGGGGCGGGGGACGGGGCTCATCACCCAGTGGGTGGTGATGACGTCGTTGAGGTCGGTGACGTGGTCGCTGTGGAGGTGGGTGAGCACCACCGCGTCCAGCATCACCGGCAGGGCCCCGGCCCCGGCCAGCCGGGTGAGCACCCCGCGGCCGCAGTCGAACAGCAGGCGGGTGGTGTCGGTGTGCACCAGGGTGCTGGGCCCGGCCCGGAGCGGGTCGGGCAGCGGTGATCCGGTGCCCAGCAGTGTGACGCGCATGGTGGTCCCCCTCGGCTACCCACGACGGTCGGCGGTCCCTCGATGGTGGCACGATTCCGGACCACCGCCGGCCGGACCCACCTGCCCACCCGGTGGAGCCGCCCAGGTCGTAACGTACGGCTGTGGTGGGAGGAGCGGGTACAGCGGCGGCGGGCATCGGTATCGCCGTACTGGTCATCCTCTATGTGGTGGTGATCGTCGGGTCGTTGGTGTTCTTCATCATGGCCCTGGTGGACATCGTCAAGCGGCCCGACTGGCAGTGGAAGCTGGCCGGCCAGGAGAAGGTGCTCTGGATCCTGCTGGTGATCCTGGTCAACTTCCTGGCCATCCCGTCGTTGATCTACTGGTTCCACATCCGGAAGAAGCTGATGGCGGTGGAGCGGGCCGCCCTCGACGGGCAGTTCGGACCCGGCCACATGACCTACGGGGGGTGGGAGCCCGGACCGCCGGCCCCCTACGGTCCGATGATCCCGCCCGGGTGGCATGCCGACCCCAGCGGGCAGTCCCAGTTCCGCTGGTGGGACGGCGTCCGGTGGACTGACCAGACCTGGGGGCCGGCGGCCAGCGCCCCGTCCAGCCCGAATCCGACGGGCTGAGCCGGATCCGCTCGGCCGGCTCAGCCGATCACCCGCTCCCGGGACGCCAGGATGGCGGTCAGACGCGCTTCCACCTCGGACGAGTGGTGGTCGTCGGTGAACACGTAGTCACGGTTCCCCCGGATGGCATCCACCACGTTGGCCGACACCGTGGAGGGCTCGACCGTGCCGATGGGGTTCATCCCCGTCCGGATCATGCCCGGCATCACCACGCTGACTCCGACCGGGGCACCCACGGAGCGGAACTCGGCGCGGAGGACATCGGAAAGGCCGAGGACACCGTGCTTGGCCACGGTGTACGGCCCAAGCCGATCGACGGGGAGGACGGCAGCCATCGAGGCGATGTTGACCACGTGGCCCTCGTCCCCGGTGGCCAGGATGGGCGGCACGAACGAGCGGATGCCGTGGATGACGCCCCACAGATCGACGTTCAGGACCCGGTGCCACTCCTCCAGCGGGAGCTCCCACGAGTAGCCCCGGTTCACGATGCCGGCGTTGTTGACGGCGATGTGCAGGGCTCCGAACTCGTCGACCGCCGCCCGGGCGACGGCGTCCACCGCCACGGGATCGCTGACGTCCAGGGCCCTGGCCACGGCCACTCCTCCCTGCCCGGTCAACCGGGAGGCCTGCAGCCGGACACTCTCGGCGTTGATGTCCGCCATCACCACCTGGACCCCTTCGGCCACCAGCGCCTGGCTGACGGCCAGGCCGATGCCGCTGGCCGCTCCGGTTACGACAGCCACCCGTCCTCGGAGCTCCTCCACCCTCGAGACAGTATCCGCCGGGCCGCCGCACCCGGGTGGGCGGGGGCTCAGGTGATCGGCAGCCGGGCGGTCAGCCCGGACACCCCCACCGTGAAGGTCCCGTTGGAGGCCCGGAACAGCGGCGCGTTGCTGCCCACCAGCTCGAGCTCGACGGTGTGGCCGGCCGCGAAGGTGTACTCGTTCGGGTTGAGGTCGAAGGTCATGGCGGTGGTGGCGGACGCCGTGGCGGAGGTGCCCGGCGCCTGGTTGACCGACGGTCGGTACACGTTGATGGCCACCAGCTGCCGGGTGCCGGAGGGGGACACGTCCCACAGGCGGCCGACCACCTCGGGGTAGGCGCCGACCACCTGCAGGCGGGCGGTGATGGTGACCCCTCCCACCAGCGTCACCGGTGCGGAGCCGACCCGTCGGAGGTAGACGGCGGTGCCCGGCTCCCGGGCGGCGGGCAGCGGGTGGCAGTAGGGCTTGCCGGCGTAGGCCGGGTTGAGGGCGGCGGCGACGGCCGGTGACCCGCCGGACGAGGTGACCGCCTGGACGGCGGCGCCGGTGAGGGTGAACCGGCCGTGCTGCAGCGACGCCAGGGAGGGCCCCGAGCGCGGGGGGCCAGAGGAGGCGGTCCCCGGGCAGGTGGTGGCGTAGGCGAGGACCCCGGTGGTGGGGGCGGTGTGGTCCCGCACGGTGGCGTCGAGGAAGGCCAGCCCGGCGGCCACCGTGGGCCGGGTGGTGTCCCGTTTGTTCTGGGCCCAGCCGTGCCCGACGTCCCCGAACATCAGGAGCAGGGGGGTGTGGTCGCCGGCGGCGGTGACCCGGTCGGCGTAGTGGGTGGCCTCCGAGGCGGGGAACAGGCTGTCGGTCCAGCCGTTGAGGATGGCGGTGGGGGCGGGGCCGCCCTGCTCCAGGGGGATGCCGGCGGCGGACTTCAGCTGCTGGACGGTCGTCACCGCCACCGTGTCGGCGGGGGTCAACGGCTCACCCTTCAGGAGCGACAGGTACCAGTCGGTCAGGTCGGAGGTGGGGTCCTGACCGGGGGGTGACGCGTAGTTGAGGGCGGTCACGCCGTAGAGGAGGGTGTTCCAGCTGAGCTTGGCCACCCCCACCGGGGACACGTCGGCGGTCGGGGAGCTGGCCGAGGTGGTCGACAGCCGGCCGTTGGGGACCAGGGCGTCGGCCAGGTCGTCCCACGCCCACTGGGCGAACGCCCCGCCCACCTGCATGGGGACGTGGTGGACCGGGCTGGTCCAGGGCGCGTAGGTGCCGTCGACCAGGCGGACCCGGTTCCTCAGCACGGCCAGCTCCAACGACTGGCCGCCGCCGTAGGAGATGCCGGAGACGGCGATGTCCGGCCGGACCAGCCCCTCGTCCACCAGCAGGCCCGCCAGGTACTGGGTGTCCCGCACCTCGTACCGCTGGTCGGCCAGCCGGATCCACCCGCGGTCGCAGGCCGGGGTGCCGATCCGGGAGACCAGGGTGCCGCACGAGTTGCCGAACCCCCGGGCGGTGTAGTCGAGCACCGCCCAACCGTTGGAGGCCAGCGCCACGTTGTTCTCGTCGGCGGGCGAGGTGTCCGGCCGGGAGACCTCCCAGGACGTCTTGGACTGGCCCAGCCCGTGGAGGAGGACGATGAGGGGGAACGGCCCCTTCCCGGTGGCGGGCAGGGTGACGTCGGCGTCCAGCGGCACGCCGTCGAACGACGGGACCCGGAGGTCCCGGCCCCCGGTTCGCAGCCCCCCCTGACAGAACCGGACACCGTCCCGGTGGACACACGACAGCTTGCCGAACGGGTGGGGCACCGCCGGCGGGGCCGGCTCCACCGGGGAGGAGGCTCCGGCCGGCGCCGCCGGCGCCGCGCCGAGGGCGGCGAGAGCGGCCAGGGCGGCCAGGGCGACCACGACCGCCCGGGCGGCCCGGCTCGGGGAGGGCGGCCGGTGCGGTGTGGACATCGACTCCCCCTCGGACCCTCGGGCGCCGTCCCCGGAGGCCCGGCCGACGCGTGGCGACACTGTACTGCCGGACCCCCCGACGCCCCGGGCAGGGTCCGGCGGTCCGCCCGGAGGGTCAGGCGGCCCGCAGGGCCTCCACCAGGGCGGCCACCGGGGGTCGGTCCACGTCCCCGGCGCGGGTGCAGGCGAACCGGGTCTCGCCGGCCACCACCCCGGCCACCGGCAGCAGCTCGACGATCCGGCCGTCGGCCAGGCGGTCGGCGCACACGAAGTCCGGCAGCAGGCTGACCCCCATCGAGCGCTCCACGGCGGCCAGCACCGCCCGGAGGTCGGGGGCCACCAGGCGGAGGTCGCCGGCGAACGGCCGGCCCAGCCCGGTCTGCCAGAACCGCCGGGTGAGGGGGAGCTCGGCGCTGTAGGCCACCCAGGGGCGACCGACCAGCCACGCCCCCAGCTCGGGGAGGGAGTCCGGAGGCTCCGGGGGCGCCAGGGCGGGTGCCCCCACCAGCGCGAACCCGGTGGTCGCCAGCGGGGTGGCGGCGAAGGCCCGGCGGGGCGGGGCGGTGGTGGTGACCGCCAGGTCGAGCTCGCCGTGGCCGAGGAGGGCCAGCAGCTCCTCGTCGGTGCCGAAGGTGGCCGACACCGCCGGGCCGGCCGGGTCCAGACGGGGGAGCACACGGGCGGCGAAGTACTCGGCCGTCGACCCGAGCCGGACGGTGGGCGCGGCGGCCGGGAGCGTGCCGGCGTCCAGCCCGGCCAGCAGGTCCTCCAGGCCGTCGAGGGGCCCCACCACCCGGGCGAACAGGGCGCGCCCCCACCGGGTGGGCTCCACCCCGGCCGGCGTCCGGACGAACAGCGGGTTGCCGGTGCTCCGCTCCAACGCCGCCAGCTGTTGGCTGGCGGCCGGCTGCGACAGGTGGCGGAGGGCGGCCCCCTCGGTGACCGAGCCCGACCGGTAGATGGCCACGAAGGTGCGGAGCCACTCGGACGCTGCCATTGGATCAGCTTATGTCCTTCCAGTAGGAAAGACTCTTTGCCAATGGCCAGGATCCGGCGCAGGCTGGGACCCATGCCCGACGTCCCCTACACCCACGGCCACCACGACAGCGTCCTGCGCTCCCACCGCTGGCGCACCGCCGAGAACTCCGCCGCCTACCTGCTGCCCCACCTCCGCCCCGGGCTGGACCTGCTCGACGTGGGGTGCGGTCCGGGGACCATCACCGTGGACCTGGCCGGCCGGGTGGCCCCCGGCACCGTGGTGGGCCTGGACGCCGCCGCCGAGGTCATCGCCGAGGCCACCGCCCGGGTCGACCCGGAGTCCACGCCCAACGTGAGCTTCCGGGTGGGCGACGTGTTCGCCCTGCCCTTCGAGGACGGGTCGTTCGACGTGGTCCACGCCCACCAGGTGCTGCAGCACGTGGGCGACCCGGTGGCCGCCCTGTCCGAGATGCGGCGGGTGTGCCGGCCGGGCGGGCTGGTGGCGGCCCGGGACGGCGACTACCCGGCCATCTCCCAGTACCCGGCCGACCCGGTGCTCGACGCCGCCCAGGCCGCCTACCGGGCGGCGGCCACCGCCAACGGGGGTCACACCGACGCCGCCCGCCGGCTGCTGGCCTGGGCCCACCGGGCCGGCTTCGCCACGGTGGTGCCCTCCGCCTCGGTGTGGTGCTACGCCACGCCGGAGGAGCGCCGGTGGTGGGGCGACCTGTGGGCCGACCGGTTCACCGTCTCCTCGCTGGCCGAGCAGCTGGTGGCCCGCGGCCTGGCCACCCCGGCCGATCTCGAGTCCTTCGGGGTGGCCTGGCGACGGTGGGCCGCCGACCCCGACGGCTGGTACGCCATCCTGCACGGGGAGGTGCTCTGCACCCCGTGAGGCGGGTGACGCCGCCTCAGCCCAGGGCGGCCAGCACGGCGGCCAGGAACCGGTCGGGGGCCTCCACCATCGGGTAGTGGCCCACACCGTCGAGGACGGTGACCGGGGTGCCCGGACGGGCCGCCACCAGCCGGTCGGTCATGGGCAGCACGGCGATGGGGTCGTCCGCCCCCCACACCACGGCCAGCGGGGACGGGTGGTCCTCGATGGCGCCGGTGAAGCGGTCCTCGTGCCGCCGCCGCTCCTCGATGTACCGGATGGTGCGGGGCAGCAGCAGGGCGCCCCCCGACCGGACCACCAGCTCGCAGTGGCCGGCCAGCTCTTCGTCGGAGACCGACGAGGACGGGCTGAAGGTCACCGCCAGCCCCGGGGCCAGCGACCCGGCGGTGAAGGTCCCCTCCGGCAGGCGCTGGTCGGGGAGGTCGAGGAGGAGGAGCTGGCCGTCGCTCAGGTGGGCCATGGCGATGTAGATGCTCCCGTTGGTCAGCACCCGGGCCACCACCTCCACCGGCCACCGCCCCTCGGCCTGGCGGGCCAGCAGCTCGCCGCCGACGGTGTCCCCGAAGTCGTGGGTCAGGAGCGACAGCCGGTCGAGGCCCAGCCGGTCGGTGAGCGCCACCACCACGTCGGCCTGGAGGTCGACGGTGTAGGCGAGGTCGGGCTTGGCCGACAGCCCGAAGCCGACCAGGTCGAGGAGGACCACCCGGCGGTGGGCGGCCAGGCCGTCGACCACCCGGTGGAAGTCGAACGACGAGGTGGGGAAGCCGTGGACGACCAGCAGCGGCTCGTGCTCCACCGGGCCCACCGGGTCCACGTCCACCACGAAGACCTCGTGGCCGGCCAGCGGGATCCGTCCGCCGCGCCGCTCCCAGGCGTCGGTGGCGGCGGTCATCCGGCCGGACCGTCGGTGAGCAGCCGGTCGGTGAAGAAGGTGAGGACCTGGTCGAGGGCGTTCCGGGTCGGGGTGCCGGGGCGGTCGTCGAGCTCGTTGGTGAGCACCGAGTGGGCGGCCCGCTTGTGGCCGTGGGGGTTGCCGGCGGAGGAGTCCAGCTCCACGCCGATGAAGGCGTCCCCCAGCTCCTCGCGGAGGTGGGCGAACCGCTCCGGCGGGCAGGCCCGGTCGCCGGTGAAGCGGAGGGCCAGCACGCAGGTGCCCGCCTCGGCCCGGGCCCGCACCACCGCCAGGTCCCGGTCGGAGATCCCGAGGTCCCGCCGGTTGGCGGCGCTGGTGGGCAAGGGCAGGGACGGCTGGCTGAGCACCGGGGCCACCACCACCTCGTCCACCATCATGCCGAGGGCGAAGCCCCCGGTGAAGCACATCCCCACCGCCCCCACCCCGGGACCGCCGCACCGGGCGTGCTCGTCGGCGGCCAGGGCCCGCAGCCAGGCCACCACCGGGCTGGACCGCCGACGGGCCAGGACGGTGAACTCCTTGGAGATGCAGCTCCCCACGAAGGAGCGGGCGACGTAGCCGACCGACATCGGCCGGCCGTCGTCCCCGAAGAGGTGGGGCAGCACCGCCGTCAGGCCGCACCCGGCCACCCGCCGGGCGAAGTCGGCCACCTCCGGGGTGATCCCGGGGATCTCGCTCATGACGATCACCGCCGGCCCCGACCCCATCCGGTAGACGTCCTTGGTCACGCCCAGCGCGGTGTGGGGTGCCTGCTCGAACCCGGCCAGCGCGTCGGTCATGGGGGACGACGCTAACGGCACCGCTCCCGGACGGCCATCGCCGGGGTGGGGGGAGGGCCGGGAGGCGCCTCAGCGGAGGGCGAGGGTCACCCGGACCGGGCGGTGGTCCGAGCCCGAGGACGGCGCCACCCGGGCGTCGACCACCGCCACCGGCGGGGTCACCACCACGTGGTCGAGCTGGCTGTGCGGCCGCCACGACGGCCAGGTCCGGCCCCGCACCCCCCGCCGCCAGCCCCCCAGGAAGGCCACCACCGCCGGGCCCCACAGGTTCATGTCCCCGGCCAGCACCGCCGGCCGGTCGGTGCCGGGCACCGCCGCCCGCAGGCGCCGGTAGTGGACGGGGGACCGGTAGAGGAGGTGGGACATGTGGGTGCCCAGGACGTCCAGCCGGCGGTCGCCGACCGGCACGGTGCCGGTGATCACCACCCGCCGCGACGGGTCCCGGGGCAGCTGGCCGAGGGCCAGGGTGCCGGTGGAGGTGAAGGGCACCCGGGACAGCACGGCCAGCCCGAAGGTGCCGGTCCCGAACGGGCGGCGCTGGCCGAGGGCGGCCGCCACCCCCCGGAGGTCGCCGTCCAGCCGGAGGGTGTCCCGGGAGTGCCCGTGGCCGGGAGGGGGTCCCCACCGGCCGTCGGCGTCGGCGGCGGGACCGTAGAGACGGCCGTGGGCCATGCCCTCCTCCACCCGTCGGTAGCCGAGGGCGTCGGCCACCACCTGGGCGGTGCTGGGGGCGCCGCCGTCGGGGCGCCACGACTCCTGGACCACCAGCACGTCGGCGTCGAGCGCCGCGCACTCGCCGACCACGTCGAACGGCCGCCCCCACCCGTCGACCCCGCAGTGGACGTTGAAGGTGGCCAGGCTGAGTCGGCCGTCCCCCGCCGGCGGCCCCCCGCCGGTCAGTGCCGGCCCAGGGTCGAGGCCGCCGCCTGGAGCTCCCCGCGGAACTCCGGAGCGGCGATGCCGGCCAGGGCGTAGGCCCGCTCCCGGACGGTGAGCCCCGTCAGGTCGGCCACCCCGTGCTCGGTGACGATCATCCCGGTGTGGTGACGGGGTGTCGACACCACCGACCCGGCGGGCAGGCCGGCCACCAGGCGGGACCGGACCTCGCCGTTGACGGTGGCCGTGGAGCGCAGGCAGATGAGCGAGTGGTCCTCGGTCAGGAGCTCGGCACCGGCCACGAAGTCCTCGTGGCCCCCCACCCCGGAGATCTGGCGGCCGTCGATGCTGTCCGCCACCACCTGGCCGTAGAGGTCGACGCTGAGGGCCCCGTTGACGGAGACCAGGTTCCGGTTCCGGGCGATGACGGTCGGGTCGTTCACCACGCTGACCGGCACGAAGGCGACGTCGGGGTTGCCGTCCAGCCACTGGTAGAGGGCGGCCGACCCCAGGGCGAAGGTGGCCACCGACGCCCCGTCGAACAGCCCCTTGTGGGCGTTGGTCACCTTGCCGGCCAGGTGGAGCTCCATCAGCCCGTCGGTGAACATCTCGCTGTGGACCCCGTAGCCACCCCCCGGGCGCTCGGCCAGGCGGTGGGCCACCATGTTGGGGATGGCGCCGATGCCGATCTGCAGGGTGGCGCCGTCGGCGATGGTGCCGCAGGCCAGTTCGGCGATGGCCCGGTCGACGGCGTCGGCGGGGGCGTCGGCCAGGGCGAAGGGCTGGCTGTCCGACTCCACCAGCACGTCGATGAGGTCGACCGGGAGGGTGTTGGTGTACTCGGGCGGGAGCGAGGAGGTGCGCGGGAAGTTGCGGTTGGTCTCGATGACCAGCAGCCGGTCGGGGTCCTGTCCGGCCAGCACCAGCTCGTCGTAGGTGGCCCCCAGGTGGAGCGAGAGGTTGACGTTGCCGTCGGCGTCGGGCGGGGTGGCCACCGCCGTCATCACCCGGGGGGCGAAGCGGCGGAGGATGGGGGCGAACTGCCGGAAGCCACCGGGCACCAGCTCCACCCGGTAGCCCTGGCCCAGGAGCACCCGCTCGGCCGGGCCGAAGAACCCCGACCGGTAGGAGACCCCGGGGTGGGTCAGCACGGTGTAGTAGCCGAGGAGGAGCGCCCCGCCGAGGACCAGGTCCTCCCAGTCGTCCCGGCCGCCCAGGGCGGTGAGGAAGGCGTCGGGGTTGGCCGGCCCGAGGCCGAACCCCACGGTGTCCCGGGGACGGACCAGGGCGGCGGCCTCGTCGGGGGTGCAGAGCCGGGGCGCCATAGGGACCTCAGTGTGTCATCCCCCCGGGCGGGGCGCCCCGCTCACTCCCGGACCAGGTCGGCGTACTCCGGGTGCTCGTTGACGAAGTGGGCGATGAACGGGCAGGCCGGGATGACCCCGATCCCCTGGGACCGCACGTCGTCGAGGGCGCCGGCGGCCAGCCGGTTCCCCAGACCGTGGCCCTCGTAGGCCGGGGCCACCTCGGCGTGGAAGATCTTGATCCACTCGGGGCCGTTGCGGAAGCTGGCGAACCCGGCCAGCTCCTCCCCCGCCCAGAGCTCGTACCGGTGCTCCCCCTCGTTGCGGACCACCCGGACCTGATCGTCGGTCGCTGCCATGGCGTTTCTCCCGTCGGGATGGTCGAGCTCGGACTCCGACCCTACCCACCCCCCGACCGGTGGGCGGCCCGGTCCCGTAGTGTCGGGGCTCTGAGGGGACCCCACCACGCCGGAGGCACGGCTCGCAGATGTTGATCGACACCATGCTCTCGGGGCTCGGGGAGGCGGCCGACCACGCCCGGAGGCTCGAGGCCCTGGGCGTCGACGGGGCGTTCACCTTCGAAGGGCCCCACGACGTCTTCACCCCCCTGGTGCTGGCCGCCGCCGCCACCTCCACCCTGGAGCTGGCCACCAACGTGGCCATCGGCTTCCCCCGCAACCCGGTCCAGCTGGCCCACCAGGCCTACGACCTCCAGCTGCTCTCGCGGGGCCGGTTCACCCTGGGGCTCGGCACCCAGGTCCGGGCCCAGGTGGAGAAGCGGTACGGCGTGCCCTTCGAGCGGCCCGTCGCCCGCATGCGCGACCTGGTGGGGGCGCTGCGGGCCATCTTCGCCAGCTGGGAGACCGGCGAGCGCCTCGACTACCGGGGCGAGTTCACCTCCCACACCCTGATGACGCCGATGTTCAACCCCGGGCCCCACCCCCACGGCCCCCCGCCCATCGCCCTCGGTGGGTTGGGGCCGCAGATGGTGCGGCTGGCGGCCGAGGTGGCCGACGGCCTGCTGGTGATGCCGTTCAACACCCGCCGCCACTTCGCCGAGCGCACGGTGCCGGCCATCGACGAGGGGCTGGCCCGGGGAGGTCGCACCGCCGACCGGCTGACCGTCACCGGCGAGGTGATCATCTGCTGTGGCCGCACCGAGGAGGAGCTCGAGACGGCCCGGCTGGCCGGCCGCTGGCTCCTGGCCTTCTACGCCTCCACCCCCTCCTACCGGCCGGTGCTGGAGGTGGAGGGTTGGGAGGGGCTCCAGCCGGAGCTGAACGCCCTGTCGAAGGCGGGGCGGTGGGACGAGATGCCCGGACTCATCGACGACACCGTGCTCGGGACCCTGGCGGCGGTGGGGAGCCCGGCCGAGGTGGCGGCCGAGGTGGCCGGCCGGTTCGGTGACCGGGCCGACCGGGTGGGGATCTACACCCCCTACCTGGTGGCGGAGGAGACCCTGGGGGAGCTGATCGCCGAGCTGAAGGCCACGGCCTCCCCCCACCACGACCAGGAGGTGCCGGCGTGACCGCCGACCCGGAGCAGCCCTACGACGAGTTCTCGATGTTCGCCGACAACGCCGCCGAGGTCGGCCTGGCGTGGGCCGGGCCGCCCGAGGTCCGGCGGGAGTGGCGGGAGGTGGCGCCCGGCCGCCGGGTCAGCGCCCTGGTGTGGGGCACCGGACCCGCCGAGCTGGTCCTCCTCCACGGGGGCGGCCAGAACGCCCACACCTGGGACACCGTGGCGCTGGCCCTGGACCGGCCGCTGGTGGCGGTGGACCTCCCCGGCCACGGCCACTCCGACTGGCCGGGCGACGCCCGGGCCCTCGACCCGGCGGGGATGGCCGACGACGTGGCCACCGTCGTGGAGGCGCTGGCCCCGTCCGCCCGGCTGGTGGTGGGGATGTCCCTCGGGGGGATGACGGCCATCGCCCTGGCCGCCCGCCACCCGGCGCTGGTC
This sequence comes from uncultured Actinomycetota bacterium, assembly GCA_963709665.1. Lineage (GTDB taxonomy): Bacteria > Actinomycetota > Acidimicrobiia > Acidimicrobiales > RAAP-2 > DASZIT01. The sequence goes on from CAVPWU010000003.1 coordinate 345,723, forward strand.
CGCCGCCTGGTCCTGGTGGACGTCACCCCGGGCACCGACCGGGACAAGGCCTCCGACATCGCGGCGTTCCTGGCCGGCCCGGAGACGTTCGCCTCCTTCGACGACATCCTGGCCCGCACCGTCCAGTTCAACCCCACCCGCTCGGAGTCGTCGCTGCGGCGCGGGGTGCTGCACAACGCCGTCCAACGTCCCGACGGCACCTGGACCTGGCGGCATCAGCTGGGCCGGCCGGCCGGGGCCGCCGGGCTCCACGTCGAGGAGGTGGAGTTCGGCGACCTGTGGGACCACCTCGAGCACATCGGGGTGCCGGTGCTGCTGGTCCGCGGCGGGCGGTCCCCGGTGGTGGACGACGCCGACGAGGCGGAGTTCCGCCGCCGCCGACCCGCCGACCAGGTGGTGCGGGTGGAGGGGGCCGGGCACAGCATCCAGGGGGACGACCCCCTGGCGCTGGCCGGGATCCTGGCCGGCTTCGAGCCCGGCCCCTGACTCAGCTCAGGCGGCCTGCGCCCCGGCCGACGGGGTCAGCGGTCCGGCCGCCTCGGCGCCGGCGCCCGGGTCGCGGAGGGCGGCGTCGAGCACCTCGCCGATCTCGGCGGCCAGATGGAAGGTCATCTGGTCGCGGACCGCCTCGGGGACGTCCTCGAGGTCGGGGCCGTTCCGGGCCGGCAGCACCACCTCGGTGAGGCCCGCCCGGTGGGCGGCCAGCACCTTCTGGCGGACGCCGCCGATGGGCAGCACCCGTCCCTGGAGGGTGACCTCGCCGGTCATGGCCACCACCGAGCGGACGGCCACGCCCCGGAGCAGGCTGACCAGGGCGGTGGTCATGGTGACCCCCGCCGACGGCCCGTCCTTGGGGGTGGCCCCCGCCGGCACGTGCAGGTGGAACCGCCGGCCCTCGAAGGACCCGGGGTCGACCCCCAGCTCGGCGGCGTGGGAGCGCACGTAGGAGAGGGCGATCTCCGCCGACTCCTTCATGACGTCGCCCAGCTGGCCGGTGAGGGTGAGGCCCTCGGGCCCGTCGCTGACCGACGCCTCGACGTAGAGGACGTCGCCGCCCACCCCGGTGACAGCCAGGCCGGTGGCCACGCCGGGCACCGCGGTGCGGTCGGCCGCCTCGAAGAAGAAGCGCGGCCGTCCCAGCCACCCGGTGACGTCGCCGGCGTCCACGGTGACGGGGACCTCCGCCTCGCCGGTGGCGATGCGGGTGGCCACCTTGCGCAGCAGCCGTCCCAGCTCCCGCTCCAGGGAGCGCACGCCGGCCTCCCGGGTGTAGTCGCCGACCACCGCCCGCAGGGCGTCGTCGGTGACGGTCACCTCGTCGGCCCGCAGGGCGTTCCGCTCCAGCTGGCGGGTGACCAGGTGGTGGCGGGCGATGGCCACCTTCTCCTCCTCGGTGTAGCCGTCCAGGCGGATGACCTCCATCCGGTCCAGCAGGGGTCCGGGGATGGTGTCGATGACGTTGGCGGTGGCCAGGAACAGGACCTTGGACAGGTCCAGCTCCACCTCGAGGTAGTGGTCCCGGAAGGTGTGGTTCTGGGCGGGGTCGAGCACCTCCAGCAGGGCCGACGACGGGTCGCCCCGGTAGTCGGCGCCCAGCTTGTCCACCTCGTCCAGCAGGATCACCGGGTTGAAGGTCCCGGCCTCCCGGATGGCCCGCACCAGGCGGCCCGGCTGGGCCCCCACGTAGGTGCGGCGGTGGCCGCGGATCTCCGCCTCGTCGCGGACGCCGCCCAGCGCCACCCGGACGAAGGACCGGCCCAGGGCGCGGGCCACCGACTCCCCCAGGGAGGTCTTGCCCACCCCGGGCGGGCCCACCAGGGCCAGGATGGCGCCGTTGCCGCGACCGCCCACCGGGGCCAGGCCGCGCTCGGCCTGCAGCTTGCGGACGGCCAGGTGCTCGAGGATGCGGTCCTTGACGTCGGACAGCCCGTCGTGGTCCTCGTCGAGGATCCGGGCCGCCTCGGCCACGTCCAGCCGGTCGTCGGACAGCTCGCCCCACGGCAGCTCCAGGACGGTGTCCAGCCAGGTGCGGATCCAGCCGTGCTCGGGGTTCTGCTCGCTCATCCGCTCGAGCTTGTCGATCTCGCGCTCGACCGCCTTGCGGACGGCCTCGGGCAGGTCCCGGCCCTCGATGGCGGTCCGGTAGTCGTCGGGGGCGTCCTCGTCGTCCGGGTTGATCTGGCCCAGCTCCTTGCGGATGGACTCCAGCTGGCGACGCAGCAGGAACTCCCGCTGGGTCTTCTCCATGCCCTCCTCGACGTCGGTCTTGATCCGCTCCCGCAGGGTCAGGTCGGCCAGCACCTCGCGGGCCCAGCCCAGGACCAGGCGCAGGCGTGCCTCGACGTCGACCGTCTCCAGCACCTCCACCTTCTGCTCGAGGCTGAGGTCGGGGGAGTACCCGGCCACGTCGGCCACCCGGCCCGGCTCGGTGACGTCCCGCAGCTGCTCGGCGATCCGGCCGGCCCCGCGGCTCATCAGGATGTTCTCCACCACCGCCTTGTACTCCCGGGACAGCTCGACCACCTCGTCGGAGGCCGCCGGCTCCTCCACGGTCTCCACCTGGACCCAGAGGGCCCGTCCGGTGCCGGGCACCGCGGTGCCCAGGGTGGCCCGCTCCACGCCCCGGACGGCGACGGCGTCGAGGCCGCCGGGCAGGCGGCCCTGCTCCATCACCTCGGACACCACCCCGACGCTGGCGTAGCGACCGTCGATGAAGGGGACCAGCACGAAGCGGCCCCCGGCCGCCTCGGCCGCCTCGGCGGCCGCCTTGGCCTCGTCGGACTCCAGGGCCATGGTGAAGACCATGCCCGGGAGGATACGGCAATGAACAAGCGACCCGCGAGACGATCCAGCCGGACGGCTGGATGCATACCGGCGACCTCGCGACCATGGACGAAGACGGGGCGATCTTCATCGTGGATCGCAAGAAGGACATGATCAATACCGGCGGCTTCAAGGTCTTCCCGGCCGAAATCGAGCGAGTGATCGCCGCCCACCCTCGGTCGCCATGGTCGCGGTCGGCAGCCAGCCGGACGAGTTCAAGGGCGAGGTCGCCAAGGCCTACGTCGTGCTGAAACCCGGCGCGCGCGGCGACGCCACAAGGAGGGGGTGGCCGAGCTTCTGCCGGAGCAACTCGCCGCCTACAAGGCGCCGCGGGCGCTCCAGTTCGTGGCCGACCTGCCGAAAA
>CAVPWU010000004.1:0-216024 GCA_963709665.1 uncultured Actinomycetota bacterium
ATTCTGAGGTCTGGTATCTCAAGCGTCTCACCGAAAGCTATCAATGGACCCTCAGCAGCGCGAGGACTCCCCAATCCCACGCCCTTGGGGTTGCACCGCTGTTCACGCGCACCCGGTGCCTTCCCTCCGGGGCCGATGCGCTAGATCGAGGTGCCTCCGGGAGAACCACCGTGAGAACCAAAACTCCGCAAAAGCTGGAAACTGACGGTTCTTGGTGGTAGCTCCCGGGCCATTCGAAATTGCAAGATGGCCAGGTCACGGGCACTAACGGACAAAGTTCGCCACTGCCGGGAAGTGGTGGAGACAGGCCATTTTAGGCCTACGGATCAGAAGGTTGGGGGTTCGAATCCCTCCGAGCGCACAGCGAAAGTCCAGTTCGATCTCGAGGCACCGGCCATCGACGGAACTGTCGGCGTCGCCTGCGACATCGCCGATCCCGATGCCGTGGCTGCCCTCGTCCAGCAGGTTCGTGACCTCGGGCAGTTCCGAGCGCTGGTGCATGCCGCTGGGATCTCGCCGACGATGGCCGACGCCCGTCGGGTGTTCGCCGTTGACCTGGTGGGAACCAACCACCTGCTCAACGGCTTCGAAGCTCTGGTCCGACCCGGTACGGCGGCGGTGTGCTTCTCGTCGTCGGCCGCCTATCAGATCGCACCGTTCGTCGAACCAGATCAGGACACCTTGCTGGATGACCCTGGCGCAGTCGAGTTTCTCGACCGGATCACCAGCGTCATCACGGACAGCGGGCGCGCCTACGCACTGGCCAAGCGGGGAGTCATCCGCGCCGCTGCCCGGGCGGCGGTGCGCTGGGGTCCCCTCGGCGGCCGGGTGAACTCGATCGCACCCGGGTTGACGACACCCCGATGGGTCGCCGAGAGCTCGGCCAACAGCCCATGATGGCGCAGATGCTGGAACGAACCCCGCTTGGCCGACTGGGAGACCCGAAGGAGGTAGCCGCGGCAGTTGGCTATCTCATCTCCGAGGACGCATCCTTCATCTCCGGAATCGACCTGCTGGTCGATGGTGGGATGATCCCGGGCCAGCTGGCTCTCTGAGGAGAGCCGTGTGGGGCCATGAGCGCAGCCTGGCTCGTGATGTATTCGAAGCTCTCGGCGACAAGCTGCGGGTGACGCCCGCTGATTCGAGCAGTGGTTCGTGGAAGAGCTACCGGGGTTCGGTCGCCTTCCGTTCGCCTTCCAGTGCTCGGATGTGGGACTCCACCAGCGCTTCAGTCTCCGCGTGACCCACGTCCACATCGAACGCCTCTTCGATCAGGAGAAATCGGGAGATGCCCGAAAGGATCACGATCAAGGATGATGGGGGCCAAGCCTTGGGGTCGACTCCATAGCCCTTGAGCACGGAGGACAGAGTGTCGAGTTGAATCCTCCGGAACTTGCGGGAGTAGTCGGCGATCTCTGCCCTGATCGCCTTGCGGTGGTTCGCCAGGGCGATGAACTCCATGGTCATGGCGGAGCCGGAACGATCGTGGATCAGATCCCAGAATCCCCAGAGGGGCTGTGGAGAGGTCAGCGCCTCCTGCAGCCTCTGAAAGCTTCGCTCGGCTCCCCGTCGGAAGAGGGTGATGAAGAGCCCGTCGAGGGAGTCGAAGTAGTAGAAGACCAGCGAGCTGTTCACGCCAGCCCGGGTGGCTACGTGTCGGGTGGTGACGGCTGCATATCCCTCAGCAAGCATCAGCTCTTGCGCGGCGTCGAGCAGCGCATTGCGGGTGGTGGGGTCCCCCGCGTTCCCCGCCGCGCTGGCATACCGGCAGTCTCGCATCCAAGACCCCGATTGCGCTATCCGAGCCAGCGTGTTAATCATACGATGAACAATCCGTTCATCAACCGATGAACATGGTCTTTGGAGACGTGCCGGTGGAGAGGACTTCGGTCCGTGGGAGCTGAGTCTGTCTCGGTCCTCGACGGAAGGACCCGTGCCCGCTTCCATCCGCTGACTGTGTCCGAGGTGGTGCCGGAGACCGCTGACGCCGTCACGTTCGCCATTGCGATCCCGGAGTGGCTGGCGACACTGTTTCGGTATCGTCCCGGCCAGTTCATTACCTTGCGGGTGGCCATCGAGGGCGAGCTTCATCTGCGGTCCTACTCGATGTGTTCGACGCCGGAGATCGACTCTGATCTCCGGGTTACCGTCAAGCGGGTACCCGGGGGCGCGGTGTCGAACTGGCTCAACGACCACCTCCGAGCCGGTGACTCGGTCGAGGGCACCCCGCCGGCCGGCACCTTCGTGGTGCCCGAGACAGCCGGGGATCTGGTGGCCTACGCCGCCGGGAGTGGCATCACTCCGGTGCTCTCCATGCTCGCCTCGACTCTGGCCACGAGCCACCGCCGATTCTCGTTGCTCTACGCCAACCGCGATCGACCCTCGACGATCTTCGCCCGACGGCTCGACGAGTTCGGCGACCGCTATCCCGACCGGTTCCGGATCGTTCACCACCACGACCTCGACTCCGGATTCATCACCCCGGCGGAGGTGGCCGAGTTTGTCGCCGCCGCCCCCGGGGACCACCACTTCGTCTGTGGCCCGGAAGGGTTCATGGAGACTGTCGAGCAGTCGTTGCAGGCCGCGGGTGTCAATCCGGGGAATATCCACATCGAGCGGTTTACGCCCTCTGACGCCCCTGAGCCTGAACCTTCGCCGTCACCGTCGGCCGCCGAGTCCGGAATCGACCGCGAGATCACCATCCGGTTGGGCAAGAGCAAGGTCACGGTGCCGCACCGGCCGGGCACCACCATCCTGCAGACCGCCCGCTTTGCCGACCTGCGGGCGCCCTCGTCCTGCGAGGCCGGCAGCTGTGCCACCTGCATGGCCCGGGTGACCGTGGGCGAGGTGCAGATGCGCAACAACGAGGCCCTGTCCCCCGAGGAGGTCGCCGAGGGCTGGGTCCTGACCTGCCAAGCCGAACCGGTGACCCCTTCGGTCACCGTCATCTACGAGTAGAGAGACCACGTTGATGCAGCAGAGCCAACAGCACCGGGTGGCGGTCGTCACCGGCGGCGCCTCGGGGATCGGCGAGGCCACCTGCCGTCAGTTGGCCGAGGCCGGACGCAAGGTGGCGGTCCTCGACCGCGACGCCGGTGGCGCCCAGCGGGTGGCGGCGCTGGTGCGCCAGAGTGGCGGCGAGGCGCTGGGGCTCCACGTCGACGTCACCGACCGCCCGGGAATCGACGAGGCGTTCGCCAAGGTGCGAGCCGAGCTGGGACCGACGGAGATCCTGGTCGCCGCGGCCGGCATGGTGGCCTTCGACGACTTCGCCGACATCACCCCGGAGCGGTGGGAGCTGCTGATCAACGTCAATCTGACCGGTACCTTCCACGTCTGCCAGGCGGCCCTGCCGGACATGGTGGCGGCCCGGTGGGGTCGGATCGTCACCATCTCCTCGTCGAGTGCCCAACGGGGCTCACCCCAGAACGCCCACTACGCGGCGTCCAAGGGAGGAGTGATCGTGTTGACCAAGTCGCTGGCCCGGGCCTACGCCCCGCTGGGCATCACCGCCAACTCCATCCCGCCCTCGGGGATCGAGACGCCCATGCAGCACGAGTCGCAGAGGCTGGGCGACCTCCCTCCCAACGAGGTCATTGCCGCCTCCATCCCGGTTGGTCACCTGGGGACCCCCGATGACATCGCGGCGGCGGCGACCTTCCTGGCCTCCGAGCATGCCGGGTTCATCACCGGTCAGGTACTGGGCGTCAACGGCGGGTCGGTACTGTGACGTTCGGAGTGGCGCCCCGCCTCGCTCCTCTGGCTGCCGAAGGGCTGAACGGCGCCGACCGGGAGCTCCTGCGGGGACGGGTGGCCGTCGCCGATCGCTATCTGACCGGGCTGCCGGACGCTCCCCCGATGCCCGGCATCCTCGGACTCCTCGGTCACCACCCGGCGTTGGGAGCCAACTGGCTGTCCTTCAGCGCCGGCCTGCTCGAGGATCCGGTTCTCGATCCCCGTGATCGCGAACTGTTGATCCTCCGGGTGGCCTGGCGGACCCAGTGCCGGTACGAGTGGGCACAGCATGCCCGGATGGCGGTCAGTGCCGGGTTGACCGCCGACCAGGTGGCGGCCGTCGCCTCGCCCGACGATGTTGCCGGTTGGGACACCGCCCAGCAGGACCTGCTGTTGGCCGCCGACCAGATGATCGAGGGACACCGGGTGGCCGACGCCACCTGGGAGCGCCTGGCCGACCGCTTCGACCAGCGGGCGCTCCTCGAGGTGCTCTTCGTCATCGGTAGCTATGTGTGCCTGGCGTTGGTCCTCAACAGCGCCGGGCTCGAGCCGGACCCCGGCATCGACGACAACGGGGCCGAGCTCCCGGGGGAGGGATGAGCATGTCGACCTGGCCGAAGCCCGCCGAGGGCAGCTGGACCGAACACCAGGCCGGGCTGGGCACCGGTCCCGTCTCCTTCGACGACTGCGTGTCCGAGGAGTTCTACGAACTCGAGCGGGACGCCATCTTCAAGCGGGCCTGGCTCAACCTGGCCCGGGTCGAGGAACTGCCGCGTCCCGGCTCCTACCTCACCAAGGAGATCGAGATCGCCGGAGCCTCGGTGCTCCTCGTCCGCGGCCTCGACGGGGAGATCCGGGCCTTCCACAACGTCTGCCGCCACCGAGGGAACAAGCTGGTGTGGAGCGACTTCCCCCGGGAGGAGGTCAGCGGCACCTGTCGGCAGTTCACCTGCAAGTACCACGGGTGGCGCTACGACCTCGAGGGCCAGCTCAACCTGGTGCCCCAGGAGTCCGAGTTCTTCGACCTCGACAAGGCCACCCGGGGTCTGGTGCCGATCCACTGTGACGTGTGGAACGGGTTCATCTTCGTGAACCTCGACGACGAGCCCCGTCAGAACCTCCGGGACTTTCTGGGGCCCATGCTCAACGGCCTCGACGACTACCCCTTCGACCGGCTGACCGAGCGCTACGACTTCGTGGCCCACAACAACAGCAACTGGAAGCTCTTCGCCGACGCCTTCCAGGAGTACTACCACGTGCCCGCCCTCCACCCCCAGCAGGTTCCCATCGCCGTCCGCAACCCCGACAGCGGTTTCACCTGCGCCCACTTCCAGTGCGACGGACCCCACCGGGTGGTCTCTACCGCCGGCCCGCGGCGATGGACCCTCGACCCCGCCTACATGTACCCCGTCGAACTCGTCACCCACAGCGGCCTGGTCGGCCCGTGGGAGGCGCCGGACCTCGGGCCCATCCCCCCCGGGGTCAACCCCGGCGGGGTCGAGCCGTGGGGCATCAGCAATTTCCAGATCTTCCCCAACGTGGAGCTGCTCATCTACTCCAGCGGTTGGTATCTGCTCTACCGGTACTGGCCCACGTCGGCCGGCACCCACCGGTTCGAGGGCACCCTCGCCTTCCAGCCGGCCACCTCCGCCCGGGAGCGGATCGAGCACGAGGTCGCCTCGGTGGTGTTCAAGGAGTTCGCCCTCCAGGACGCCGGGATGCTCGGGGGGACCCAGGCCGCCTTGGAGACCGGTGCCCTGCACCAGTTCCCCTTGAGCGACCAGGAGGTCCTGGTCCGCCACTTCCACAAGGTCGTCGGCGACTGGGTGGAGGATCACCAGGCCCCTCGGCTCGAGGGGATCCGATGACCGCCCTCCTGCCCGAGGAGTTCGCCGATCTGGAGCCCCACGCCACTACCTGGTGCCTGGCCACCGAGCCGGAGCGATGGGAGCAGCGCATGGCCAGCTCGATGGATCAGCTCCTTGCCTTCTACGACGCCGCCTTCCCCCGCCTCGAGGCCGCCATCGAGTACTGCGACCGCTTCCCCCTCGACGACCTGCCCGCCGAGGTGGAGCGGCTCCTGCAGCTCATCTACTCGGTGGCCCTGGTGTCGATGGCGGTGGAGATCTTCGGCCAGCCCACCACCACCGACGCCGCCGACGCCGTCCTCCATCGGGTGAAAGAACCTCTCCCGTGAGCCGTGCCACCCTCTCGATCACCCGGCTGTCGGATGCCATCGGTGCCCAGGTCCACGACCTCACCGCCGACCAGCTCGCCTCCGATTCCGGGGTCGCTGTCTCCGTCCTCGAAGCGCTGGAGGCCAACGGGGTACTCGTCTTCCGCGACCTGCAGCTCGAGCCGGAGGCCCAGGTGGCCTTCTGCGAGCGGCTCGGGGCGGTGGACCGGTCGGTCAGCCACCACCCGGTGGCCGGCATCTACCGGGTCACCCTCGACACCAGTAAGAACGCCAACGCCGAGTACCTGCACGCCACCTTCCACTGGCACATCGACGGCTGCACCCCCGACGGGGACGAGTGCCCGCAGATGGCCACGCTGCTGTCGGCTAAGGCGGTATCCGATCTCGGTGGCGAGACCGAGTTCGCCAGCACCTACGCCGCCTATGACGATCTGGACGACGACCAGCAGCAGCGGCTCCTGGGCCTGCGGGTGGCCTACTCCTTGGAAGCCTCCCAGCGGAAGGTCCACCCCGAGCCGACCGAGGAACAGCTGGCCCAGTGGCGCCGACGCAAGGTCTCGGAATTCCCCCTGGTCTGGACCCACCAGGACGGTCGCCGGTCCCTGGTCATCGGCGCCTCGGCCGACCACGTGGTGGGGCTGGCGCCCGACGACAGCCGAGCGCTGCTCGACAGCCTCCTGGCCCATGCCACCCGTCCCGAGCGCGTCTACCGGCACCACTGGTCGGTGGGCGACACGGTGATCTGGGACAACCGCGGGGTGCTGCACCGCGCCCTTCCCTACGACCCCGGCTCGTCCCGGGAGATGCTCCGCACCACCATTCTCGGGGACGAGCCCATCCAGTGACCCAACCATCGGAGGAGGACCATGCCCCGCTTCCCCAAGCCGGCTGAAGGCAGCTGGACCGAGCACTACCCGGAGCTCGGAACCGACCCGGTGTCCTATGAGGACTCCATCTCGCCCGACCAGTACCAACGCGAACGGCAGGCGGTGTTCAAGCGGGCCTGGCTGAACGTCGGCCGGATCGAGCAACTGGCCCGGGCCGGCAGCTACTTCACCAAGGAGATCGCCGCCGCCAACTCCTCGGTGATCATCGTGCGGGGCAAGGACAACCAGGTCCGGGCCTTCCAGAACATCTGCCGGCACCGTGGGAACAAGCTGGTCTGGAACGACCTCCCCCGGGAGGAGACCCAGGGGGTCTGTCGGCAGTTCACCTGCAAGTACCACGGATGGCGCTACGACCTCGACGGATCCCTCAGCCACGTGCAGCAGGAGAGCGAGTTCTTCGACCTCGACAAGGACAGCTACGGCCTGGTCCCCGTGCACTGCGAGGTGTGGGCAGGGTTCATCTTCGTCAACTTCGCCGACCAGCCGCCGCAGTCGTTGATCGAGTTCCTGGGTCCGATGGTGACCGAGCTGGAGGGCTACCCCTTCGAGCGGATGACTGCCCGATTCAGCTACAAGACCAGCATCGCCGCCAACTGGAAGCTGTTCATGGACGCCTTCCAGGAGTTCTACCACGCACCGGTTCTGCACGCCTCGCAGTCACCGGAGAAGTACTCCTCCATGGCCTACCAGGCCGGATTCGAGGCCCCTCACTACCGCCTGGACGGCCCCCACCGGCTGGTCAGCACCTCCGGGGTCCGGTTCTGGGAGATGGACCAGGAGCTGGTCAAGCCGATGGAGGTTGCCACCCGCGGCGGCCTCTTCGGTCCCTGGGACAAGGTCGACCTCGGCGAGATGCCCCCCGGCGTCAACCCCGCCAAGTGCGACCCCTGGGGTCTGGACTCCTTCCAGCTGTTCCCCAACTTCGTGATCCTCCTGTGGAGCCAGGGCTGGTATCTGACCTACCACTACTGGCCGACCAGCCACAACACCCACGTCTTCGAGGGCAACGTCTACTTCCTGCCCGCCACCAACGTCCGGGAGCGCATCGCCCAGGAGATGACGGCGGCCACCTTCAAGGAGTTCGCCCTCCAGGACGCCAACACCCTCGAAGCCACCCAGATGGGCATCGAGTCCGGGTACGTGGAACGGTTCGTCCTCAACGACCAGGAGGTCCTCCTCCGCCACCTCCACAAGGAGGTCGCCGACTGGATCGACGACTTCGAGGCCGTTCCGTCGGAGGTGAAGAACTGATGGCGCTCCTCCCTGGCGAGTTCGCCGACCTCGAGCCGTTCGCCGAGACGTGGTGTCTCTCCACCGAGGTGGAGCGGTACGCCCGGCGACTCGACTCCACCATGGCCGACATGCTTGCCTTCTACGACGCCGCCAACCCCCGCATGGAGGCGGCGATGACCCATCTCGAGCGGTACCCGCTCGAGGATCTGCCCGAGGACGCCAGCCACCTCCTCCACCTCCTCTACTCGCTGATCACGGTGTCCTTCCCCGCCGAGGCCTGGGGCCAGGCCCGGGTGCCGGATACCGGCTCGGCGTCCTTCGACTGCATCGTCGAGCCGACACCATGAGTGACACCGAAACCCAGACCGGTGAACCGGTTGTCCTGCGGGCCGACCGATGGGTCGACGTGGAGGCCGGCGAGGTCCGGTCGCCCGGCTATGTGGCGGTGGAGGATGGTCGCATCACCTCGGTCGGCGCCGAGCCTCCTCCCGGCCCGGCCCGGGAGATCGATCTCGGCGACCTCACGCTGCTGCCGGGGCTGATGGACATGGAGATCAACCTCCTCATCGGAGGTCCCGAGACTCCCACCGGCCTGCCTCTGCCCATGCACGGCGTGCAGGACGATCCCGTCTACCGGACCCTGCGCGGCACGGTGAACGCCCGCACCACCCTGCTGGCCGGGTTCACCACCGTCCGCAACCTGGGCCTGATGGTCAAGACCGGTGGCTACCCGCTGGACGTGGACCTGGGCCGGTCGATCGACAACGGGTGGGTGGTCGGCCCCCGGGTGGTCCCCGCTGCCCACGCCATCACCCCCACCGGGGGCCACCTCGACCCGACCATGTTCCAGCGGTTCGCCCCCGGCGTGCTCCCGCTCAGCGTGGAGGAGGGTATCGCCAACGGCGTGTCCGAGGTCCGTAAGTGTGTCCGCTACCAGATCAAGTACGGCGCCCGGGTCATCAAGATCTCCGCCTCCGGCGGGGTGATGTCCCACAGCGGGGCGGCGGGCGCCCAGCAGTACTCCGACGAGGAGCTCAACGCCATCGTCGACGAGGCCCACCGGGCCGGCATCCGGGTGGCCGCCCACGCCCACGGGGATGCCGGCATCCGGGCCTGCATCCGGGCGGGGGTGGACTGCATCGAGCATGGCTCATTGGCCAGCGACGACACCATCCAGATGATGGTGGAGCACGGGACCTTCCTGGTCCCGACCAGCTACCTGTCGGAGGGCCTGGACGTGTCCCGGGCGGCCCCCGAACTCCAGGCCAAGGCGGCCGAGGTGTTCCCCCAGGCCCGGGCCATGCTGGGTAAGGCCATCGCCGCCGGCGTCAAGATCGCCTGCGGGACCGATGCCCCGGCCATCCCCCACGGTGCCAACGCCAAGGAGCTATGGGCCATGGTCGACCGCGGCATGACCCCGATGCAGGCGCTGCAGGCAGCCACCGTCACCAGCTCCGAGCTCATCGACCGCAGCCACGATCTCGGGCGTCTGGCCCCCGGCTACCACGCCGACATCATCGCCGTTCCCGGCGACCCGTCCACCGACATCACCCTCACCCAGGACGTCCGCTTCGTCATGAAGGCCGGACAGATCTACCTGGGTGCCTAGACAAGGAGTGCTGATATGCCCAAGGGAATCCTGGTCGTCACGTCCCGCCCCGAGTCAGCCGACACGGTCGACGAGCTGCACCGTTGGTACGACGAGGTCCACCTTCCGGAGATCCTCGGAGTGGCCGGCTTCCTTTCCGCCCGCCGTTTCCAAGCCGCCGATGGTGAGTCTTTTCTGGCCGTTTACGAATTGGAGGATGTGGACGTGGCCCGTTCGGCGATGGCCGATGCTCAGGGGGCCGGGAAGATGACCCGACCCTCTGGCGTCTGTCTCGACCCCCCGCCGTCGGCGGAGTGGTTCACCGACCTCACCGATTGGTGATGCTGGCCGACCGGGACGAGATCTTCGTCGGTGGCCACTGGCGTCGGCCGTCGGGGAGCGAACCCATCGAGATCATCTCGCCCCACTCCGGCGAGGTCATCGCTCGATGTGCGGCCGCCGGCTCCGCCGACGTCCACGACGCCGTCGTGGCGGCGAAAGCCGCCTTCGACAACGGGTGCTGGTCCGGGAGGGAGCCGGTCGAGCGGGTTGGAGCCATCCGGCGCCTGATCGACCTCTACGGCGAGCGGCGCTCGGAGATAGCAATGACGATCTCCGCGGAGATGGGAGCGCCGATCACCTTCGCCCAGCGGGCCCACGTCGGGATGCCGTGGGCGATGATGCGGGCCATCGCCGACCTCGCTGAGCGCCATCAGTGGAGCGAGCACCGTCCCGGCACCTTCGGGGGCGAGGTCATCATCGACAAACGCCCTGCCGGCGTCGTTGCCGCTGTGGTGCCCTGGAACATGCCCCAGTTCCTCATCGTCATCAAGCTGGTGCCCGCCCTCCTGGCCGGCTGCTCCGTGGTCCTGAAGCCGTCTCCCGAGACGCCCATCGACGCCTTGCAGATCGCCGAGCTCGTCGAGCAGGCAGGAATCCCCGCCGGGGTCCTCAGTGTGATCCCCGGTGGCGCTCAGGTCGGCGAGCAGCTCGTCGGCCATCCGCTGGTCGACAAGGTCTCCTTCACCGGTTCGACGGCGGCGGGCCGGCGGGTCGCTGAGATCTGCGCCGCCAACCTCACGCCGGTCGCCCTCGAACTGGGAGGCAAGTCGGCCGCCATCGCCCTCGACGACGCCGACCCGGGTGGGGTCGCCGATGCCATCCGCATCGCCAGCCTCAGCAACAGTGGGCAGCTCTGCAACGCCCTGACTCGCATCGTGGTGCCGGCGGCGCGCCAAGCCGACTACGTCGAGGCCCTGACCCAGGTCATCTCGTCGCTGCGGGTCGGAGACCCCAGTGATCCTGACACCGACCTCGGACCGCTGGTCTCGGAACGACAGCAGCACCGGGTCTGGGAGGCCATCGAAGGTGGAGTCAAGGAGGGAGCCACGCTGGTCTCCGGTGGTGTCGGCCGGCCCGACGAGCAGACACGGGGTTGGTACGTCCGACCCACGCTGCTTGCCGATGCTGACAACGGAATGGGTGTCGCTCAGCAGGAGATATTCGGCCCCGTGTTGACGGTGATTCCGTACGCCGATGAGGCCGATGCCGTGCGGATCGCCAACGACTCCCCCTATGGACTCGCCGGATCGGTGTTCACCACCGATGTGGAGCGGGGGCTGGCGCTCGCCGGCCAGATCCGCACGGGCACGTTCGGCATCAACCAGGGCTATGCCATGGACCCTTCCGCGCCGTTCGGCGGCGTGAAAGCGAGCGGCTACGGCCGGGAGCTCGGTCCGGAAGGCCTCGACACCTACACCCAGTCGATCGCAATCTCGGTGGCCCCAGAGGTCCATTGACGAAACGGCCACCTTGGAGTGGCCTGACAAAGGAGATCCACATGTCGACCAGCACCGGCAGCGACGTCTACTACGACCCGTATGACGTCACCATCACGGCCGACCCGTATCCCGTGTACCGCAGATTGAGAGAAGAGGCACCGCTGTACTTCAACGAACAGTACGACTTCTATGCCGTCAGCCGCTTTGAAGACGTCCAGCGGGGGTTCCTGGCGCCACAAACCTTCATTTCAGGACGGGGCGGGATCCTCGAACTCATCAAGGCGAACATCGAGATGCCTCCCGGAGTGATCCTGTTCGAGGACCCACCCTCCCACACCGTCCATCGCCGGATGCTGTCGCGGGCGTTCACACCGCGCCGTGTCGCGGAGTTGGAGATCAAGGTCCGCGACTTCTGTGCTCGGAGCCTGGATCCCCTCGTAGGCACAGGTGGTTTCGACTTCATCGCGGACCTTGGTGCGCAGGTGCCCATGAAGACCATCGGGATGCTCCTCGGGATTCCCGACGCCGACCAGGAGGCGCTCCGGGACAAGTCAATGGCCGCCATGGAGACGGAGGCTGGCAAGCCCCTCGAGTTCGACACCTTCTTGGTACTCAGCGAGGCGTTCGCCGACTACATCGATTGGCGTTCCACTCACCCCTCGGACGATCTGATGACCGAGCTTCTCCAGGCGGAGTTCGAGGACGAGACCGGGACGGTTCGACACCTGAGCCGAGATGAGCTGCTGAACTATTTGAACGTACTCGCCGGGGCCGGCAACGAGACCACCAACCGCCTGATCGGTTGGACCGGCAAGACACTCGGGGATCATCCCGATCAGCGGAGGGAGCTGGCGGCCGATCCGTCACTCCTTCCCGAAGCCTTGGAAGAGGTGCTGCGGTTCGAGCCCCCGGCACCGCACGTGGGTCGCTACGTGGCTGAAGATGCCGAGTTCTACGGCCAAACCGTGCCGGAAGGAAGCGCGATCCTCTTCCTCGTCGGATCGGGGAACCGAGACGACCGTCGATTTCCGGATGGCGACAGCTTCGATATCCATCGGGCGGATGGTCAGCACATCACCTTCGGCCACGGGATTCACTTCTGTATGGGCGCGGCACTGGCTCGGCTGGAGGGACGAATCGCATTTGAGGAGGTTCTGAAGCGATTTCCCGACTGGGAAGTCGACACAGACAACGCCGTGCTCTCCCAGACGTCGACCGTTCGCGGATGGGATTCGCTGCCCGTCTTCACAATGTGACCTGATCCGCCCGTTCCGGCGGGGTGGTTCGGGGGCGTCAACTCCTCGGGACCGGGTGCCCAGAGGCGGCCCACCACGACCCCTCGACTGCCTCGACGAAGTCGGCGTGGCCGGTGCTCTGGATCGGGCGGTCCGGTGGGTCAGAATCGGATCTCAGGGCACGACTCCCACGGCCCCGTGGGTCTGGGACCCCGGGCGATACGGCATGGCCCCGCTCCGTGCCCCCGCGGCGATCACCAGGTACCAGTGCCCGTCGTGCTCGAAGACGTGGGGGCTTCCGGATACTGCAGGCCGGTCCCACTCCAACTCAGCACCGGGCCTCGAGAGGGTCTCCGGTTCTGTCGTCGATCCGGCAGCGGCCGATGCCCCCCAGGCCGGAGAAGTGGACCCAACAGTTCCCGTCGGGTCCCAGGCGATGTCCGGATCGATTCCCGGGAGCTCCAGACGTACGGGGTCGCTCCAGGGCTCCGCCGGGGGGGCCGGTGGTCACGAAGAAGTTCTCCATCCGATCGTCGAGGGCGTTGGTGGTGATCATCCAGCACCGATCGCCGTGGCTCCGGATGGTGGGGGCGTAGATGCCGAGGGAGGCCCAGCTGTGAACGTTGGTCAGGTCCAGCCGACTCGGCCGATCGTGCACATTTCCGATCTGGTGCCAGTCGACGAGGTTGTCTGAGCGGAACAGGGGTACCCCGGGAAAGTAGGTCGGCGCGAAGATCGGTTCGTCGAGGCGAGGACGGAGTGGCGCGTGGCGGGTGCGCATCTATCTCACCTCGGCATCGTCGCACATTCAATGGGCGAGGCGTCCGAGCGGATCGATCGGGCTGCGGAGGGAAAGCCCGCCGTCGCAGATGAGCACCTGGCCGGTGACCCAGGCGGTCTCGTGGAGAGCCAGGATCGCCTCGGCGATGTCGTCGGGGGTACCAAGCCGGCCGAGGGCGGTGCGCTCCGATACGCCTGCCAACCACCCTCGGTCACGGGGCGCCGGACCGAGCATGGGCGTATCGGTGACTCCCGGCGCCACGCCGTTGACCCGCACCTTGGGCGCCAGCTCCAATGCCGCCACCGCAATCACCATGTCGAGGGCCGCCTTCGATACGCAGTAGAGGCCCATGGATCGGTCTGCCAATCGAGCGCTCACGCTGCTTGTCGCCACGATGGAACCGCCGTCGCTGTCGATCATTCGGCGCGCCAGCGCCCGAATGACCAGCCAGACGCCCTTGGCATTGGTCCCCACCACTCGGTCCCAGGCGTCGGCCGGGGCATCGAGGAGGAATGCGGAATGCCCGATCCCGGCGGTCACGGTCACCAATGACGGGACTCCGATACGTTCGACCGTGGCGTCGGTGGCTTGGTCGACCTGAGTGGCATCGGTGATGTCACAGCGAATGTCAGCCCCGTCACCGAGGTCCCAGGTCAACACCTCGACCCCTTGAAGGCGCTGCCGTTCGGCGACCGCGGCGCCGATTCCGGACCCGCCTCCCACGACCACGGCGGTGGTCATGGCGCCACACCTCGGAGCACGAAACCGATTACATCGTCGGCGATGGCCTGGACCGGGCGTGTACTGCCCAGCGAGATCGCGTTGATCCCTACGGTGGTCACCGCACCCAGAATGGCAACGGCGATGAGACGTGGGTGCTCGATGGGGCGAAGGCTGCCGTCTGCGGCACCCTGCTCCAAGAGGTGGCGGATCGGACCTCGGTAGGCCGCCTCGATCCGCTCGTCGATGAGTGGCATACGAGCAGCCCGACCGAGGTCGAACTGCAGGGCCCGGCTGGCCGCCGGGTACTCCTCGAAGATGCGCAGGTGGGCCACGATTGCCGCTCGCAGCCGGTCGGCCGCGCTTCCCTCGGTCTTCAGGGCCTCCTCGATCGCACCGGAGATCTCGTCGAGGATCTCACTGAAGAGGAAGGCAAGGATGTCCTCCTTTCCGGCGAAGTAGTAATACAGGGTCGCTTTCGGCACGCCGGTGGCCGCCGCGATGTCCTCCATCTTGGTGGCGTCGAGGCCGTACTCGGCCAGGAGCTGGGCGGCGGCCAGCACCTTGGCACGCATCCCGGTCGGAAGTTCTCGCATTTCAGGGCCCTCCTTGGTCGGCCGGGGGAAGGGGGTGACATCTCTGGACTCGGAGTCTAGACTCAGCGTCCAATGAAGGTCATCCATCACTCGGCGATCTGCGTGCGGGACCTCGACCAGAGCCTGGTGTTCTGGCGCGACGGGCTCGGCTTCGAGGTGCTGATCGACGAGCAGTTCGAGGGCGACTGGCCCACCCTGCTTCACGCGCCGACCAAGTCGTTGCGGTCGGTCTTTCTGGGCGATCCCGCCGCGCCGGGGTCGGGAATCGTCGAGCTCGTCGACCTCGGCAACGTCCCTGATGTTGAGCGACCGGCGGGTGCGACGGCCACCGCCGGCTTCCTGCTGCTCTCGGTCATCACCGAGGTGGAGGCCACCCTGGCGAGGCTTCGGAGGGTGCAGCTCGGCGGCACGCCCCGACGTGTGGAGGTCAGCGGTGTGGCCATGGCCGTGGTTGTCGATCCCGACGGCGTACTGGTCGAGCTCATCGACACCATGGCTGCGCCCAATCTCGACCGGCTGTCATCCGCGGGCACCGGGGCGTGATCCACATCATCGACGTAGCGATCGTGGGTGCCGGGTTCGGGGGGCTGGCCCTCGCCGATCGGCTTGCCGAGGACGGCGTCGACAACGTCGTGCTCTTCGAGCGCGGCGACGGAGTTGGCGGCACCTGGCGCGCCAACAGTTATCCGGGGGCGGCATGCGACGTCCCATCACACCTGTACAGCCTGTCGACGGCCCCGAACCCCGACTGGTCGAGGGCCTATGCCACCCAACCCGAGATCCTCCGATATATCGAGGACTGTTACGACCGGATGGAGGTGCGTCCAAAGGTGCAGCTTGGCACCGACATCGTGGCAGCAACCTGGTCTGAGTCCGACCTGCGCTGGGGGCTTCGTGACCGCAACGGCGGTCGATTCGAGGCGTCGGTCCTGGTCACCGCGACCGGGATGTTCAATAGCCCGTCGGTTCCAGCGCTCTCCGGCCTGGACAGGTTCGAGGGGACCCAGTTCCACTCGGCCCGCTGGAACCATGACCACGACCTCACTGGCCGCCGGGTGGCGGTCATCGGCACCGGGGCCAGCTCCATCCAGATCGTTCCGGCCATCGTGGACCGGGTGGCCCACCTCGACCTCTATCAGCGCACGGCTCCGTGGATCCTTCCTCGTAATGACCCCCCGTACGCCATCGAGCAGCGGCAGGCCTTCGCCACCCACCCCGAGGAGGCCGCCCAACATCGCCAGGGTCTCTACGAGATGTTCGAACAGACCACCGCCTTCCTCACCGGAGACCCCGGGGCAGCGGCGATCGCCGCCGTCGCCCGCGACTACCTCGAGCGTAAGGTCCCCGATCCTGTCCTGCGGGCCAAGCTCACCCCCGACCACCCCTTCGGCTGCACCCGGACCCTGGTGTCCAGCGACTACTACCCGGCGGTCCAGCGCGATCGCGTGACGCTGGTGACGGAGGGTATCGAGCGAATCACCCCGACCGGGGTGCGGACGGTTGACGGGACCGAGCGGCCCATCGACACGATCATTCTCTGCACCGGATTCCGGGCATCCGAGTACCTGAACGGTATTCAGGTGACCGGACGGGATGGCAGGGACATCCATGAGCAGTGGTCCGGCGTGCCCCGGGCGTACCACGGCATGGCCGTACCCGGGTTTCCCAACTTCTTCATGATGTACGGGCCGAACACCAACCAGGGTGGGAACTCCATCCTGCTGATCCTTGAGGCCCAGGCCCAGTTCGTTGCCAGTGCGCTCGGCGCCATGCGGTCGATGAGCGTTTCGTCGGTCGAGGTCAGCACCGGAGCCATGGGCCGGTACGAGCGAGAGCTCGAGCGCGACCTCCATGGGACGGTCTGGGCCCAGGGCTGCAGGAGCTATTTCCACAGTGCCACGGGCGACATCGTCACCCAACTACCGCACACCTCCGGCTGGTACGCGGAGGCCACCCAACAGATCGACAAGGACGACTTCATCTTCGGAGGTGTGACATGCATGACCTCGTGATCCGCGGTGGCACCGTGGTGGATGGGACCGGCTCTCCGGCTCGTACGGCCGACGTGGCGATCTCGGACGGCGTCATTACCGAAGTGGGCCGAGTCGACGGTGCCGCCCATCGCGACATGGATGCCGATGGGCTGTTGGTGACCCCGGGGTTCGTCGACATCCACACCCATTTCGACGGCCAGGTGACCTGGGACGATGACCTGACACCGTCCTGCTGGCACGGCGTGACCACGGCGATTCTCGGCAACTGTGGGGTCGGGTTCGCGCCGGTGCGGCCGGGCGGCCAGACCGCGTTGATCGAGATCATGGAGGGGGTCGAGGACATCCCCGGGTCGGCGCTGTCGGAGGGGATCAGCTGGCAGTGGGAGACCTTTCCCGAGTATCTCGACGCCCTGGCCCAACGGCGACTGGCCATCGACGTGGGGACCCACGTCCCGCACGCCGCCGTCCGCTCCTATGTGATGGGTGAGCGAGCCCTGGATCCGGCCACCGGTGACGATCTGGCGCAGATGTGCAGGATCGTCCAGGACGGGCTCGGGGCGGGAGCGCTGGGCTTCTCGACGGGCCGGACCCTGGGGCACCGGGACACCCGGGGTAACCCCGTGCCCGGGACCTTTGCCCCGGAGGACGAGCTGGGGGCGCTTCTCGCCAGCATGGACGAGGTGGGTGCCGGTGTGTTTCAGGTGGTCCCGGCCGGTGTGGGCGGTGAGATCACCGGGGATGTCGAGGGGGCGATGGAGGCAGAGCTCGAATGGGTCGTACGGCTGGGCGAGTCGAGCACCCGCCCCATCACGTTCCTGGCGATGGAGCGCGCCGAGGTCGACGGCTGGCGACCGTGGTTCGAGGCGGCCCACCGTGCCAACACCCGGGGAGCCAACCTTCGACCCCAGGTCGGCAACCGCTGCTTCGGCGTACTCCTGGGCCACCAGTCGAAGCTCAATCCCTTTCAGTACCGGCCCACCTACCGCGACCAGCTGGCCAACCTCCCGTTGCCCGAGCGGGTGCGACGCATGCGTGACCCCGAGGTGCGTGCTCGCATCCTCGCCGAGGAGCCAGATTTCAGTGGTCCCTTCCTCATGGACCAATTCGGTCGACGAACCCTCGACCACGTCTATGTGCTCGGGGATGATCTCGAGTACGAGCCTTCCCCCGCCACCAGCATCCGCTCCATCGCAAGAAAGCTTGGGGTGGATCCGTGGGCGGTCGCCTATGACGCCATGCTCCAAGACGGGGGCAGGGAGTTTCTGCTCTGGCCGCTCCTCAACTACGGGAACGACTGCTACGACGGGCTCCTCGAGATGATGGAGGACCCCATCTCGGTGCAGGGTCTGGGGGACAGCGGTGCCCACGTCGGGTTGATATGCGATGCCAGCATGAACACCTACATGCTGTCGCACTGGGTGCGCAGTCGCCGGCGGGGAAGGCGGATGAGCATCGAGCACGCCGTCCATCGGCTGACGCAGGACCCGGCACAGCTCTACGGCCTGGGTGATCGAGGCGTGCTGGCGGCGGGGAAGAAGGCCGATTGCAACGTGATCGATCTCGATGGCCTCCGTCTGATTCGCCCCGAGCAACTCCATGATCTCCCGGGAGGTGCTGGGCGGCTGGTACAGCGGGCCGAGGGATACGTGGCCACCTTCGTGAGTGGAGCGCAGACCATCGAGGGGGACGAGCGAACCGCGGCGCTTCCGGGCCATCTCGTGCGCGGCGGACGATAGGTGGCGATGGACCGGTGAGACAGCGAGCTCCGAAACTCGCCGACGGTCCCGTGACCATTCGTTCGATTCCAACCCCCGCCGTCGTGTCGATCGATGGTGTCCATTCCAACGTGAGGAGATGCCCGTGCTAACCGTCCGGAAACCGGCCTTCGACTTCAGCAGCAGCATCCCTCATTGGGGCGATCATCCGGAAGCCGTGACCATCTTCAACGCCGGCGCCATCATCCCGACCCCCATCGAGCGGTACCTGATCCGGGTGATGCGGATGGCCAAGCAGCAGCTTGACCCCGTGGCCGATGCTGACCTCATCGTGACCATCGACCTCTTCAACAAGCAGGAAGGGCAGCACCACAAGCTCCACCACGACCTGATGGCCATGCTCACGGCCAAGGCCTATCCGAGATTGCGGGAGTTCGAAGCCGCGTTCGATGCCGATCTCAAGGAGTTCCTCGCCACCAGGTCACTGGCCTGGAACCTCGCCTACTGCGAAGGGTTCGAGTCGACGGGGTGCGCGCTGGCGGAGGCGTGGATTGATGGCGGGATCAAGGAGATCTGTGGTGACCACGGGTCGACACCGATGCAGCTCTGGATGTGGCACATGGCCGAGGAGTTCGAGCACCGTTCTGTCGTTCATGACGTCCTGCATCGCCTCTACGGGGCCGACGAGGCTTTCGAGCTTCGCAAGCAGGGGGCCACCATCAACCGGCAACACAACTCCGAGCACGCCCTGGCCGCCGCCGTCTACATCACGGAGATCGACCAAGCCGAGATGACGACCAACGAGATCGCACGGTCCAATGCCCGAGCTCTCGAAGCTGCGACCGCGGTGGCGGAGCTGACGGCGGCCGAGTTTCAGTGGGTGTTCGATCCCGACTTACGACCCCGCCGCGGTCTCCCCTCCCCGGGACTACGAGCGAGTGCTCGACAGTTATCCACGAGCAGCTGCGACATGAACATCCGGGAGGCAGCCCGCTCCGACGGGCAGGTGCAGCCAGCGCCATGATCGAGCCGTTCACCACCCCCGTCGATGACGGTGCCCTCGAGGACCTCCATCGCCGGCTGTCCACCGCACGGTGGCCGGCCGCCGAGACGGTTGACGACTGGTCACAGGGAACGCCCCTGGCTGCCGTCCAGGAGCTGTGTGGTTACTGGCGCAATTCCTACGACTGGCCCGCCCGAGCCCTCCTGCTCGATCGTTATCCTCAATTCCGGACCACGATCGAGGATGTCGGGGTCCACTTCATCCACGTCCGCTCCGAGGAACCGGGGTCGCTGCCCCTCCTCCTCACACATGGATGGCCCGGTTCCATTGTGGAGTTTCAAGAGGTGATCGGTCCGCTCATCGACCCGGTCGGCCATGGCGGTCGCCCGGAAGACGCCTTCGATGTCGTCTGCCCGTCCCTCCCGGGGTACGGCTGGAGTGATGCGCCCACCCAGACGGGGTGGGGAACGACAAGGATTGCTTCGGCCTGGGCGACGCTCATGGAACGCCTCGGTTACAGCCGTTACGGCGCCCAAGGTGGCGATTGGGGGGCGCTCGTCACCACCGCTCTGGGGGCTCTGGACCCCGACCATCTGGTTGGAATCCACCTGAACATGCCACTGGCGTTCGGCGACGGCCAGATGGTCGATGACACCGAGAAGAACATTTCGGAGGATTTTCAGCGATTCATCAGCGACGGATCGGCCTACCAGCAGCTGCAGTCAACGCGTCCGCAGTCGATCGGCTACGGGCTCGTCGATTCGCCGGTTGCCCTTGCCTCGTGGATCCTCGAGAAGCTGTGGAGTTGGTCCGATCACCACGGCGAAGTCACGGAGTGCTTCTCCTACGATCAGATCCTGGACAATGTGATGCTCTACTGGTTGTCCGCCAGCGGTACATCGTCGGCGCGCCTCTACTGGGAGGACTCCCACGGTCGGGCGGGTCAGGGGGGCCTCCCACCGGTATCGGTACCGGTGGGATGTTCGATCTTTCCAAAAGAGCTGGTGCGGACGTCGCGCCGGTGGGCCGAGCTGCAATTCGACGATCTTCGTTACTTCAGCGAACCCGATCGTGGCGGTCACTTCGCTGCATTTGAGCAGCCGGACCTCTTCGTCGACGAGGTACGTGCCTGCTTCCGGACGATGCGCTGATGGACCGGGGCGGTCACCTGCCGCCTGGATCGCAACTCAATGCTGGCGCTATCCATCGGCGGAGGAAGTGTCGAAGCACCGTTGGTCCACGTGGCGGTCTGGGCGGGTCAATCACCATTGACTGCAGGATGCGCAGCATGAGCTCGATCAGGTCGTCGAGTTCCCCCTCGGAGTACCCGGAGGCCGGCCAATCGATTGAAGACCGCTGCAAAATCTCCCTACCGATCGCCCGGGAATCGCCCGATGTGACCCCTCGAGTGAAGGGGTCAGAGCGGCCGGTAGCGAGGAGCAGGGTGAGGTAAGGCCGGTCGGGCAGGCGCTCGATGGTGGTGGCCAGCGCCTCGACCACCCAATCCGCCGGATCCGTCTTACGCCGGAGGTGAACTACGAGCTCGTCGATGAAGTCCTGGACGGCGACCTTGCCGACGGCCACGAAGAGATCGTCGGTACTCGAGAAGTAGCGGTACACGGTCTGGCGGATGACCCCAAGATCGGCGGCGACGTCGGAGAGGCTGAAGTGGTCGGGGCCGTCGCGATCTACGCAGCGCATCGCCGCCTCGATGATGCGGTTCCGTGCCTCGTGCTCATCGGCCGGTGGGGACCCGGCCCAACCGTGGCGCCTCACCATGGTGTCCGCACCGAGGGTTCCATCTGTCTATCTTGGCGCTGTTCGGTAACATACGGAAGACACCTAGTGTGTATGATCTCATCAGACGATGTTCCCGGGGGTGCAGTGACCACATTGCAGGTGCGGCGAGTGCGGTTCGACTTCGACGGTGACGTTCCTTTCGCGTGGCACCGCGAGAACCCCGAGTTCGCTCTGTCCATGAACGCCACCGGGATCATCATCGTGGGGTTCGAGAAATACATCGTGAATGCGGTGCGACAGGCGATGCCCCTGATGAGCGACTCGGCAATCATCGAGGAAGCCGATGCGTTCCTCCGCCAGGAGGCCCAACACGCCCGCGCCCACCGGATGCACCTCAAGTCGCTGTTCCGGTCCCATCCTGGTCTTCAGAACACGCTGGATCAGGTAGTCGCCCTCTACGACGATCTGTACACCAGCCGGGACCTCCCCTACCACCTGGCCTACATCGCCGACCTCGAAGCCACATTCACCCCGACCTTCAAGATGATGCTCGACCACGAGGACGACCTGTTCCGACCTGGGGATGAGCGGGTCGCATCGCTGTTCCTCTGGCACTTTGTCGAGGAGGTCGAGCACCGCAGCTCGGCGCTCGAGATCTACGACGACGTCGTCGGGAGGAGCTGGTACCGCCTGTTCCAACTGCCGTCGGTCGTCCGCCACCTCAGCCGCGTGCTCCACATCGTGGTCGATGGCTTCAACCGGCACGTGCCCTTGGCCGATCGGCTGGTCGACGCCCGGTGCCTCTACCCCTCCTGGCCGCTCCGTCGCCAGTTGAGCGCCAAGATGCCATCCCTGGTCCGCGGAGTGGACACCACCTTCCCCCTGGCCAACCACTGCATCCCGCCGGTGGAGCAACGTAGGGCCTACCGGCGCCTGGCGGCGTCCCAGCTGCCCAACCACGATCCCGAGGATCAACCCCTTCCCGAGTTCGCCGCCACGTGGGCGCAACGCTACGAGCGGGGCGACGACGTGTCGCACTGGTACTCCTCGACGGCGACCGGCTGACCAGGGATACGGACATCGCTGGTCCCTGTAATCCCGGATTCGAGCACCTGGCCCACGCTCTCGGCGGCTTCGGGTGCTCTCCGGCGCAGCCGTTCGTGCAGATCCGCGCCCCCTGGGATCTCAGCAACTGGACGCTCCCGGTGATCGAAGCGGTGATGGTGGGGGGTGCTGTGCTCGCCCTCATCCACGCCGTCCGTCACTGGCGCCGGGAAGGCGACCCCACCGTGCTGGCCCTGTGGTGCGCCTCGATCGTGTATCTGCTGGTCCTCGAACCACCCCTGTACTTTCCCGAGGCATTCGGCTTGCAGCACCAGGTTGGCCTGGTCTTCGTACACAACGTCTTCAGCGTTCAGTTCCTCTACGATCGCCTGCCCCTCTACATCGTCGCGCTCTACCCGGCCATGGTCACACTGTCCTACGAGATCGTCCGGTCGCTCGGGGTCTTCCGGCGGTGGGGAACGCTGGCCGGGGCAGTATGCGTCGGGTTCGTCCACCAGTGCTTCTACGAGGTGTTCGATCAGCTGGGCCCCCAGCTGCGGTGGTGGGTGTGGAATCCACAGGCCAAGGCCAGCCACCCCGCCGTAGCGTCGGTCCCGATGACCAGCATGGTGCTCTTCGCCATGCTGGGCCCCTTGGCTCTCACCCTGCTCGTGCGTTGGCTGGTCGGCCAAAAGGTCGACCGTGGCGAGCGGGTGGTCGGCTGGTCCCTCGTCGGCCGGATCGTGCTGGTGGGCCTGCTCGTCCCCCTCCTCGATCTGATCGGCAGCATCCCCGTGGATATCTTCGGGGGATCCCATCCCAACACCCGGGCCGAGGCGGCAGTCATGAGCCTCGAGCTCGTCGCGGCTGCCGTCGCCACGGGTCTGCTCCTCGGCATCGGGTGGCGAGGATGCCGCAACGGGAAGCCGGGTGCTTCGGCATCGACGAGGCTGTATATCGGTCTCCACGGCGGTCTCTATCTCGCCGCCATGGCGTTACTGTGGGTGTTCGCCCTCCCGGCCTACCTGCGAGCGGTCCACGGTATGACTGCCACGGGGACCCGCATCGGGAGCCTTCCTTACGCTTCGGCCGCCTTCGCACTGTCAGCCATCTGGGTCCTCTTGGCCATCAGCGCCAGGATGGCCCGATCAGCACCATTGACCTCGACGGCGTATGAGGCGGTTCCCGAACACTCGTCGCCGATCCCCTGAAGCTCATGTCCTCCGAACACGCCAGGATTAGCGCCAACGACGCCCTCGAGCTGCTCGGGGCCCGCGCATTGACCGTCAACGAGGTATCCACGAGCTGGTTGGACAGATCCCTTTCGCTCAGGGTCTGCGCCTCGGGGGAGGGACGGACGAGATTCACCGTAACCAACTCGCCGAACCGGGGCTTGGACTACCTCGCGAGCCCAGCTCGTCGGGGGGGCCGTCGATGACGAGTCAACTGAAGGGGGATCTGCAACGGCTCCCTGGTCCCGGAGCGTTGAAATTCGGCATCGTTCTAGGTCGAGCCTGCCGTGACCGTCAGTTGCTCATAGACACCGCCCAGAAGGCCGAGCGGTTGGGATTCGACTCGATCTGGTCGTCGGAGGCGTGGGGCTGGGATGCGTTCTCCCCTCTGAATGTTGCCGCGGCCATGACGTCAACCATTCGGCTGGGTACGGCGATCGCCCAGATCGCCGCCCGCACCCCCACCGCATTGGCGATGGCCGCCCTCACCACCCAAGCGATGTCCGATGGCCGGCTGCTGCTCGGCCTGGGCGTGTCGGGCCCGCAAGTAGTGGAGGGTTGGCACGGAGTTCCCTTCCTGGCCCCGGTAGCTTCAACCCGGGAATACCTGCAGATCGTTCGATTGGTATTGGCGGGGGAGAAGGTTGACTTTCAAGGCGATCGTTACGCCATCCCATATCGCGGCGGGGGCGGAACCGGGGTGGGGCGGGCGCTGCGGTCCACGATGCCGCCGGCGCCGGAGACGCCACTGCTGGTTGCAGCCATGGGTCCGAGGAACGTGGCCATGACGGTCGAGCACGCCGACGGGCTACTCCCGTATCTCTGGAGTCCGGAACATTGGGTTGGGGTATGGGGTGGGGCGCTCTCGAAAGCCCCAGCCGGATTCCTCGTTGCGCCGACGGTTCTGGTGTCGGTCGGCTCTGATCTGAACGCCTGTCGAGACGCCGTACGTCCCCGCCTGGCCCTGCACATTGGAGGAATGGGGGCGAGGGACCGCAACTACTACGCAGATCTCGTCCGGAGATATGGATATCCCGAGGTCGATGAGATCCAGGACCTGTTTCTTGGAGGAGATCGGGGCGGCGCGGCGAGGGCCGTCTCCGACGATCTCGTGGACGATCTGGCCCTGGTCGGTCCCGTGGGTCGCATCCGAGAACAGGTAGGCCAGTGGGCTGCAGGCCCCCTCACGACCCTGATCCTTGAGCCAACGGATCTGAGCATGCTCGGCGCCATCGCTGAGGCTGTGCTCACCTGAACTGGAGTTGACCCGTTCACACGCGCACCCTCATGCTCCCTTCGAGGTGGGGATCGAGACGCTCCCCGTGAGAACCACCGTGAGAACTAAAACTCTGCAAAAGCTGGTGAATGACGATTCTTGGTGGCCGCTCTCGGGCCGTTCGAACTCCGAAGATGACCAGGTCACGGGCACTAACGGACAGCGACTGTCACAGCCGGCATATGGCGGAAATAGGCGATACGGATCAGAAGGTTGGGGGTTCGAATCCCTCCGAGCGCACCTATCCGCGAGGGGCGTTCTCCCTGGTAGCCGGCCCAATTCCCCGAGGGCTGACGAAGTAGGGATCCGCCAATGACCCTACTTTTGACCCTATTTTTGCGGTGGTGGTCTTGACATTTCCGGTGGTGGACATGCGGTGGTGGGCAGATGAGGGCCGGCTGGACGTCGACCCATCGGCTGAGTGCGGTGAACCGGAGTCCCCGACTCGCTCGCCGGTGCGGGCTCATGGATGTGGCCCTGTTCGGGGATGTCCGTCGCCTTGAACCTGCGGTCAAAAGCACGGTGACGCCGAGGCCGAACGTGTGCGAATCGCCGCCGGCTAGGGGCCCAGAACGCGCGGGGACACCGCTAGAGGGTTTCAGCGATCGCCTTACGTAGTGACGTGGCAGAGATGTATCCCACGTAAGTTGCAGCGTGATAGACGAATTCCTCGAGCTCAGGCACCGTGATTCCGTTGTGCATGGCCATCGGCACGTGCTCGCCTAGAGCATCGAGGTTGCCGAGACCCATGATGAGACCGAGTGTCACAACGCTACGAGTCTTGGGATCCAGCACCTCGGTGCGAGTCCAGAGGTCGTAGTAGATGTTCTCGAGAATCATGAGGTCGAGCTCGGCGGCGAACACTCCTGGCACATCTCCGTCTCCGACGCGGAGCAACGGCGAATGGGGCTGCATGCGCGAGAGCATTTCCAGCGCTTTCGCGCGTTTTTCGCTTCCTGTGAGTTCGCGGCGTTCTGAATCGACCGGAGGCGACGGTTCCTTGAGCAGTTCATGGCTGAGGAGCGCATCGACGATCGCATTCATCGCACGGCCCGCAGCGGGGTAGCCAACGTAGGCGGCGGCGTGAACGATGATGGCCTCGAGCTCTGCCACGCTCGCGCCGTTGTAGATGGCGCCTGGCGCGTGGTAGTCGAGTTCGAACTCGTTACCGAGATTTCCGACGCCGATCATCAGGCTGACGGTGAACAGGCTACGAATCCGGCTATCGATGATGTGCGTGCGCCCCCACATATCGCAATAGGCGTTTTCCATCATCATGGACATCATGTCCGGGGCAAAGCCCATCAGGGCCGTGTCGCGCGGTGATGGCTCCCCCTCGGTCATGGTCTTTATGACGAGGGGCAACATCCGTTGGATGTTCTCGATGCCGATTGCCTGCTTCTCGCTTCCGCGCCGCTCGCGGCGCTCCAATTCTGCGAGTTGTTGCTCATTGGTCATGATGAGACCTCTCGTCTAGCTAGCTGCGATGCCGTCGTCTCGAAGTTCGCTACGTGGTCGGGTTGGCCTCGTCTTGCGGAGTGACGGCAAGACGGCTGGTGGGCGTGAGTCGGAGGGATCTCGGGCGGGGCAATCCGAGCGCCCGGGTGGTGACCCAGGCCATGAATCGCCCGGGAAGGAATTTGCCGCCGTAGAGCATGGCCTTGGCGTCGAGCCCTACTGCGTGGCGTTCGAAGGGCTTGTGTTCGTCGAGTGCTCGTTCGACCGATGGGGCAAAGGAGTCAGGCGACGGTGCGAGGCGCAGGACCAGGTCCTGTTTCGATTCCAGCTGCTCGTGGAGCAGGGCGTAGGGACCTTCGGGGTCTTTCCAGTTGTGGGTCTGTTCGAGGATGTCGGTCTTGAAAGTGCCGGTCACGAGCACGGTGACGCCGAGGCCGAAGGGCGCGATCTCGCCGGCGAGGGATTCGGACCACCGCTCGAGGGCACCCTTGGAAGCGCCGTAGGCGCTGATACCCGGCATGCCTCGCAGGCCGCTCTCGCTGGACACGACCACAATTCGACCTTGTCCTGCGGCGCGCATCGCGGGAAGCAGCTCTCGGGTGAGGCGGATGGGGCCCATGAAGTTCGTCGCCAGCATCGCCTCCATGACCTTCAGCGGCATCTCCTCTACGCAGCCGACCCCAGCAATGCCGGCGTTGTGCACGACGCCGTCGGGAGCCCCGATGGCGTCGAGGATCAAGGAGCCGGCTTTCTCGATCGATGATGGGTCGAGGAGGTCGAGCGACACGCCGATGAGCCGTTCGGGGTCGTAGTCGTTGCCGAGGACCTCGCGAGCCTTCGCCAGGCCTGCGTCGACGGTTCTCATGGCGGCCACCACGGTCCACCCACGGCGGTGCAGGTGGGCGACCGTCGCCAGCCCGAGGCCGCGCGAGGCGCCAGTGACAACGACGCTGCGTGATTCAGTCATGGTCTTCCTTGCATCGGCCGCCGTTGGGCGGCGGTGTCAGGTGGGGACGGCCGTCGGGTTGCAGACTCGGCCATCCCGACCAGATCCCCGCGAAGTAGGGACCTGGCTGGCCAGCCTGCTCATAGAAGCCGTTGGGGTCGTAGACCTTCGCTTCGGGATAGGGATAGGGGCAGGCCACCGACGTGGCCAACTTCGTTCCTCGAACGATCGCGAACCCGCTGATGTAGATGAGGTTGGCGACGTTGATGACGACGAACATCACTGCGAACGTGGCGAGAGCGGGGTGCCGGTCAAATCCGCGGATCTTCTGGGCGAGCTTCTCCGCTTGGGACCGGCCAGTGTCGTCCCGGTACAGCAGCACGCCCGCCGAAATCATGACGAGACAGATCGTGCTCGATTCCCAGATCAGCGGAAACTGGTTGGGTGTCCCCGCAAACACCGAACCCCAGGGGATCACCTGGGAGTAGATGTACATCTGGGTGCGCACGAGGAACATCTCGAGCATCGCGTCGATCAAGAAGCCAACAACGAGGATGATCCCGGCCAGGCTCAGCAACGGGTGCCGCCACACAAACGAGGTAACCGTCGAACGGGCCTGGATGCGCCGGAGGATGTTGTTCGCGATGAGGTAGGGACCGACGAAGAAGAACGCGTAGCCGACCGACAGGAACGGCTCGATCGTGGGCGATAGCGAGAATAGCGGCCAGGTCTCGGGCCAGTGCCAGAGTTGCGGGTTGTACACCGCGTAGGGGGCCCAGTTCCCGATGGGGTCCTGAAACGACAGGAGCGTCACGACGATCACCATCATCAACGTCGGGTTGCGAGGTGATCGACGCCAGGCCACCACGACCGCGACGAACAATCCTGCTGCGAACACCAGCGTGCCGATCTGAAGTACCGCGAGCCAGTGCTCAAACCCGAACAACGGCTTGACCGGCCGGGGGGCGCCCCGAACGTTGGGGTTGGCAATGCGTTCAGCGACGGCACCACGGCGAGCGTTGACGGCGACGAAGACCATGAAGGCAACCAAGAGCGACCACAGCGCGATGGTCGCCCTGGGGTTGGTCGTTACCGCCGCTTCCTCCGGCGTGAGGTTGCTGAGCGGACCAGGGCGCGAAGCGGTTGTGCTCAACGTCGTGTGGCCGTCACGTCTTCGTCGCATTGGCGCCGACAGAACCGACGAGGTGCACTCAGTTGTCCCAGAGAAGGTTCAAGCGAGACACTCCGGCGATGATCCCGCCGTGATAGACGGGCGGCTGATCAGGATCGAGCCGGAACGTGGGCAAGCGGCGCAACATGACGTCGTAGATCGTGTCCAGCTCGAGCCGGGCAAGGTGCGCACCGAGGCAGAAGTGCGGACCGATGGCCAGGGCCAGGTGCTGTGGCCCTTCCCGGTGGCGATCGAAGACCTCGGGCTGGGTGAACACGGAGCGGTCATACCCCGCGGCGGGCGTGAACAATTGCACGATGTCTCTCTGCTTGAACGAGACGCCGTAGAAGTCGAAGTCGTGCTTGAGGACCCGCATCGGCCCAACGAACGCATAGGCGCGCAGCAGCTCCCTCGACGCGGCGGCGATCGCCTCGGGGTCGCCGCGAAGCTCATCCTGCAGGTCGGGGCTCGCCGCGAGGTGGCGGACGCCGAAGCCCATCGAGTTCACGACGGTGTCCAGCCCGGCGATGAACATGATCGCGCAGTAGCTCTCCATGATCTCAAAGGTCATGGGCTCACCGTCGATGTCAGCGGCCCAAAGCAAGCTGATCATGTCGTCCCTGGGGTTGTCTCGTCGGTCAAGAACCGTGTCTTGCATGACATCCGCGATCCCTCGCAGCATGCTCATCGCGACCATCGGGTCGGGACTCGTCGAAGAGAGTTGCTTCTTGGCGAGTTCCCGGTATTCCCGCTCGCGCTCCAGAGGCAGACCGAACATCTTCAAGAAGATCTCGACCGGGTAGAGATCGGCGACCTCGTGCATGAACTCGCAACGTCCGTTGCCGGCGATGTCCCCGATGAGTCGTTCCGCGAGGTCACGAATCTGCGTTTCGAGTCGCTTGACGGCCTTCGGCGTGAAGGTCGACACCAGCGGGGCGCGGAGCTTGGACTGAAGTGGAGGGTCGACGCAGATCGGGATCGGGGCGGGTACGCGCTGCTCCGGGGGGAGCGCAGCCATCATCTCCTCGTACTCCTCCGGGGTGAAGTGCTCGCTCGAGAACACCTCCCAGTTCCGGAAGGCGTCGAGCTGCGCCTGATACGGCAACACGACCCAGTGGCCACCGTTGCGTGGCGTCCAGAAGATGCTCGGCGCGTTCTCGATTAGGTCCAGAACACGCATGTGGGGGTTCTCGACATAGGCAGGATCGGCGTTGAAGTCGAAGTCGTACACCAACGACTCAGGGACGTGTGCAGGGGTATCGATGCTCGGGCTCAGTCCGACGGCGTTCAAGGTCTCCTCGTTTCGGCTAGGTGGGCAATACGGGATCCTTTGGCGGCGAACAACGCGGCAGGATCATCCAGTTCGGCCGCCACGATTGCGTGCCCGTTCACGTCGGGCCCGAGCAGCTCGGGGACAAGGTCATTGCAGCGGCCCCCGTCGCCGCAGGTTCGCGCGGAGGAAGGCGACCGCTTGATCCCATGTGATCGCCGTCTGCTGAGAGTCGAAGGTTTCCAGGAGGACTTCGTCATCCAAGAAGGC
Organism: uncultured Actinomycetota bacterium; assembly: GCA_963709665.1. Lineage (GTDB taxonomy): Bacteria > Actinomycetota > Acidimicrobiia > Acidimicrobiales > RAAP-2 > DASZIT01. Next base: position 29,873 of record CAVPWU010000004.1, read on the forward strand.
GTGGTCGTCGACCTCGACGCGCCTGACCCCACCTGCGCGATCCGGGCGCATCGGCTCCCCGACGCCGGCGTCCTCACTGCTCATCGAGATGCCTCGGCTGCGGGACGAGCTCGGTGTAGTCCTCCCCGCCGAGCATTTTGCCAATCAGGCCGGTATCGAAGTAGTCGGTCCAGCGGCAGATCTTGCCGCCGTCGACGACAAAGGTTCCCATGACCGGCACGCCGTGGTGTCTGCCACCGAAGTCAGCGATCATGTCGACTCGCTCGGTGAGCACGACGTCGCCCGCTGCCGCGATGTTTCCCATTCGGTACTCGTAGGAGTCCGGGAACATGGCGAACTGGCCCGCCAGATCAGCCAACACGGCGTCGGCCCCGGCCTTCGCGGGCATTCCGGTGTTCTGGTACACGACGTGATCGGCGAGGAAGCCGCGCACGGCCTCCGGATCCCGTTTGGCCATCGCGTCGCAGAAGTCACGCACCACGTCAATCGGATCAGCCACGAAGCCCTCCCTAAGCCCAAACAGGCTGTACTATCGACATTCGGCCTGTAGGTCGAGGATACTTGCAGCATGGCAACGGGTCAAGAGTCTGATCGGCAGCCGCGGCCACTTGCATCGGCCGCAGTAGCCGAGCGCGCCGAGAGCACTCGCAAGGCGCTCGTCGTCGCCGCACGACGACTCTTCGTTGAGCGCGGTTACCACGGGACCAGCACCGAAGAGATCGTGGCCTTGGCCGGCGTGGGCACCCGAGGCGCGCTCTACCACCACTTCGCCGACAAGCGAGCCCTCTTCGTCGCCGTCTTCGAAGCGGTCGAAGAAGACCTCGTCGTGGCGGCCGGCGCCAGCATCGAAGACAAAGCGCCCCTCGAGATGCTCCGCGACGGACTTCTGGGGTTCCTCGACGCCTCGCTCACTCCCGAGGTGCAACGCATCCTGCTCATCGACGGCCCGGCAGTGTTGGGCTGGCAGGAATGGCGAGCAATCGAGGCGCGGTACGGGCTAGGCGGAATCGAGGCGATGCTCGAGCTCGCCGTCGCCGAAGGCTCGTTGCCACCGCAGCCACTCCGGGTCCTAGCCCACCTCCTGCTCGCGACCGCCGACGAAGCCGCGATGTACATCTCCAACGCCGAGGACCCTGAAGCCGCCCGCGACGAGGCCGTCGACGCCCTGGACCGACTGCTTGGTGGGCTCAGCGACTCGCGCGAGCAGTAGGGACCCGACACCGCATCACCGGTCGTCGAATCGGCCCGGGTTTTATGCAGATGATGTGATGAGAGCAGTAAAGCAGATGATGTGATGAGAGCAGTAAAATGGCCCAGAGCGGCTGGCATGGACCACGCCGTGAGAACCACCGTGAGAACCAAACCGTTGGAATACCTGGATAGTGACGGTTTCTTGTGGTCGAAGTCGGTCAGGTCGATCATCGGGAAAGCCCAGGTAAGGGGCTCTAAAGCGGCAGAATGGTCAACGCCGGTAGATCACGGGCAGGGGGGCTCTTAGCTCTACGGATCAGAAGGTTGGGGGTTCGAATCCCTCCGAGCGCACCAAAAGCCCAGGTCAGAGCGTTGCGTTGGTAGTTGCGCCAGCAATAGAGCCAACAACCCCGGTGACGCTCACCTGAATACCCTGGCTAGGGCCCATAAATTGAGCCAACAAAAAGCCAACAACCGACTGTGACGCCGATGGATCACGTAGGACTCGCTGAGCCTTGATGGGACAGCATCGTTCTGATTCACGATGACGAAACCCCGGTTCAGGGCTTTGTGGTCGAGCGACGAGGGCCAGCGACACGCCGTACATCATCAGCGGGAACATCGAGGCGGTGCGCTGCCATACCTGCGTCTCCGGCAGCCACGGCCACCCTTGCCCGGTCGATTCTACTTTCGACCAGATCCTTCGGTCCTTGGCGATCGGTTCCCTGGGGTGCCGAGTGCACGACTGGATTGTGACCGACCAGTCCGACGACGGCGAAGACAATGGTGACTACGGCCAGGAAGATCCAGCCTGTTGTGTAGCTCGTGTGCGGGACGAGGTGACCGAAGAGAATGGGAATGAAGAACCCTCCTACGGCCGCCAGTGTGAGCATCAATCCGGTGGCCGTCCCTACGTAGGCATGATCGATGTCACATACCCGCGCCGGCACCGCTAACCACGCGGCGAATCCGAAGATTAGGAAGAATCCGATCCCGATGCCCAGGAACCAGAGCGCACCCGTCGGTACTGCCGGAATGAGGGCCAGGAGGACGGCGACAACCAGCAGCGAACCCACGATGAAGGCTCGCAAGTTCCTACTCCGATCGGCCCAGTAGCCGCCCAGCAGACTGCCGGGTATCCCGGCCAACAGAATGAGTGCGGACAGCAGCCCACCGGACGAGGCACTGAGATGACGGTCCTGCGTCGCATACCCGGCGAACAGTTGCGAGGTCGTGAAGTAGGCGCCGTACCCGCCGAGGAGGGCGACCCCGTAGATCCACAGGTCCCTGTTGGCCAGAGACGCTCGGAGGGCCGTGATCTCGAAACGCCCGCCAGTGAACGGTGCCATCCCCCTGGGAGTGACAAAGGTGGCCATGGTGATCATCACGACCAGGAGTTCGAAGACACCGGCCAGGACCAGCGACGTGTGCCACCCCACCGCTCGCTGCACGTAGATCCACACGTAGAGGGCAACGGCTGCTCCGGCACTGAACGCCGCACCCCCGGTGATCCCGAGGGCCAGGGTGACTTCGTGCTCGCGGAACCAGACGACCACGGCCGCCATGCCCACAGCCACGAACACCGAGCCGCCAACGCCGCTGACGACGCGGAAGAGGGCCAGCTCGGGGTAGCTCCGGGACAGTCCGGACATCACTCCGGCCATGCCCTGGACGGCCAGGCCGAGGACGATGGTCCGCTTCATTCCGATCCGGGTGGCCAGCATGCCGCCTGGGATGTGGGAAAGGCCGTAGCCCACGATGTACAACGAGATCAGCAAACTCAGCGACCCGAGGCCGACGTGGAACTCCGCTCCGATGAGCGGGAACGCCGTCGCCACGTCGAACCAGTTCAAGGTGAGCGCCATCACCCCCAGGCTGATGACCGCGAGCATCCCCCACCGGCTCGGTCCCTCGTCGTCGCCAGGGGCGGAGGCCACAGTGATCCCCTTGTCGGGAGTGCTACTCGAGGTGGACCAGGGCTGCCGTGACCTGGGCTCCAAGGGACCCGGATCGCCCTCCCAGCTAGCATACGCAGATGATCCGTCGCGCCCCTGGACGAGGCGGCGACCTGCCGAATAGGCACGACACCAGGGCATCTTCCGTCGGCAGTAGCTGCAACGACTGCCTGTCGGGCTGTTGGTGGGCCTCGGGCCCCACGTCGACACGGTCCCGCTGATCCAGTGGCCGGTCCGGGCGGGTTTGTTGGTCGTGAGCGTGAGCTCGGCGTGCTCGAGGAACGGCTCTCCGAGGCACGAGCCGGTCGTCCACAGATCGTGTACTTGGAGGCGGCCCCCGGTTCGGGGAAGTCGACCCTCCTGTCCCACTTCGCCGTCTCCCTCAACGACGCCACGGTCCTCGCGCTAAGCGCTGACGAGGACGAGATGATGCTCTCCTACGGAGTCATCGACCAACTGCGACCGAGTGTCTCCAACGACCCGGGCGACGACCCGATGGTCGTCGGGGCACGGCTGGTCGATCTACTCGATCAATTGCAGGAGGACGGCCAGGTGGTGGTCCTGGTCGTCGACGATCTCCAGTGGATCGATCGAGCCTCTTCACGCGCCGTGCTGTTCGCGTTGCGCAGATTGCGAGCCGACACTGTGCTGACGGTGGTCGCCACCCGTGCCGACACACTGGGAGACTCGCCGTGGGCCCGCTTCGTGGCTGGCGACTCCCGGGTCACACGACTCCGGTTGGAAGGATTCACCCTCGACGACCTCGTTGACTTGGCTCGTGTGCTCGAGCTCGGCACGCTCACCCGAAAAGGGGCAGCCAGGCTGCTCGACCACACCGGGGGCCACCCCCTCTACTGTCGTGCGCTGCTCGAGGAGATCGGCGTTGCGCTACTCAATGCCGCGGGCCACGCCGGGCTCCCTGCACCCCGCGACCTCTCCGCGGTGATTCTTACCCGAGTCGCCGCCCTGCCCGCCGCGGCCCAGGCCTATCTCGCCGCCGCGTCGGTCCTCGGACAGCATGCACCCATTGGGGTCGCAGCTGTCGTGGCTGGCCTGGCCGACGCGCAGGAGGCAAGCGACGATGCCATCGCTGCCGGACTGTTGGTCGAGGGACCTCACGCCGAGTTGAGCTTCGCCCACCCCCTCTACCGGGCGGCCATCTATGCCGACCTCAGACCGACCAACCGTCGAGGGCTCCATCAGGAGGCGGGGAAGGTGGTCGATGGTCGGGCGGGGATGGCCCACCGGGTGGCCGCCACGCTCGGTGCGGATGAGCAGCTGGCCAACGAACTCGAGGTGGCCGCGTCGATCAGTACCTCCGGTGGTGACTCGAGTGCAGCAGCGTGGGCGCTCGAGCAGGCCGCATCGCTGTCGGTGGACCGAGGGGAGCGGGAGCGTCGACTGCTCGATGCTGCCGTCGCCCACCTGAGTGCCGCCGACACCGATGGCGCGGCACGGGTCTTGGCCAGTTGCCAGGCCGCCAGTGCTCGACGTGATGCACTGACCGGGTTGCTCGGCGTCTATATGGGATCACCCGCTACCGAGTCTCGCCTGACCGCAGCATGGATGGACCACAATCCGGAAGTCGAGCCCACCATTGGTGCACGCGCCGCCACGTCCCTGGCCAACTGGATGGTCGTCGGTGGTCGGCCGGAGGAAGGGCTGGTCTGGGCAGAACGTGCGGTAGGGGCAACTGAGCCGGGTACCCCGCTGTGGGCTATGGCCAAGACCGCTGAGGCGTACTCGCTGACCAACGCCGGTCGATCGCCAGAGGGCCTCGAAGCACTCGGCTTTCTGCCCGTCGCGGCGAGCGAGGTGGCCCTGGTCGAGATCGATCCACTGATCATGCGAGGCATCGTGAAGATCTACGCCGATGACCTATCCGGTGCCATCGCCGATCTGGGTGTGGCCGCCGCCCACCTCCGCTCGGGTGTCCCGTCGACCTATCCGGTCCCCTGTCTGTCGTATCTGAGCGAGGCTCACTGCCGCCGGGGTGACTGGGATGCCGCGATGACCTATGCCCAGTTGGCGACCTCCGTCGCTCAGGATGCCGATCGTCCGTTCGATCTCGTGCGGGCTCATGCGCGATCGGCCCAGGTGCTGACCGGTCGGGGCCAGTGGGCCGTTGCGGAAGAGTCCGTCGCTGCAGCCCGAGCAACGACGGCCCGGTTCCCTGCTGTGCTGGCGGTGGCGACCTGCGCCGCGGCCGGTGCTGGTTTGGCCTCGGCCCGAGGGGATCACCTCGGCGTGGTGGCGGCCGTCGAGCCGGTTCGCGCCACAGGCCGGCTCGCTGTGGCCGGCCGTCCGGGCATCTTCAACTGGCGGGCCAGCGAGATCGATGCGCTGACCGCGATGGCTCGGCTGGGGGAAGCCGGGGCCGCGCTTCGTGAGTTCGAGGCGGCATGTTCGGAGGTTCCCGTTCCTTCGGCTCTCCTCATGCTGGCCCGGTGCGAGGGCAATCTGGCCGCAGCGAGAGGTGATCGCTCCGGTGCGGAGGCGTCGTTCCGGCGAGGACATGTGCTCGCCCCCAGAGTGGCGATGCCGTTGGAGCTGGGCCTGTTTCACCTCGATGACGGGCGCCGTCTGCGCCAGGTGGGCCGACGATCAGAGGCCGTCGGCCAACTGGAGAAGGCCCACCGCCTCTTCTCTGACCTGGGTGCCGACCCCTACGTGCGGCAGTGTGCCGACGAGTTGGAGCTCTTGCAAGTGTCGGCCACGCCCGAGAGCCCCGAGGTCACGCTCGGGCTCAGTCGAGCGGAGATGGCGGTGGCCCGACTGGTCGCCACCGGGCTGACCAACCGTGAGGTGGCGGCTGAGCTGTATGTCTCGGTCAAAACCGTCGAATACCACCTCCGCAACAGCTTCATCAAGCTGGATATCACCTCGCGGCGCCAGTTGGCCTCCCTGCTCCAGTGAGCTGACCGACTGCGTGTCAGTGACCCGAGGCCTGCGCCCCTGATTTACCGTGCCCGGGCTCATCCACCTGGGGATACGCAGGCACCAGAGTGAAAACCAGGGTCAAACCTAGGGTCGTTCCCTGGGGATATCGCCGTGCGATTCCCGTTGACTGGTACCCATGGACGCCTCATCAACACCGAGTCGGACTGTACGCCTGCTTCTTGACGTCAACCGAGCCCCCGACAACCGGATCGAGGGTCGTATCGGCCCCGATGGTGCCGAACGGGTTGACGACTGGACGGCCTTTTCCGGCGTGCTCGAGCTCCTCAAAGCGCTCGAAGACCTTGCCTGATGCCGTTGTCACCTCGGAAAGGACCCTCGTCATGAGTCACCGCCTCTCAGCACCGTCCGCACAGCCAGACAGCAAGCGGCGACATGCCCGTCTCGTCCTGTGGGTGGCCGGCATCATCGCTCTGGTCGGCCTGGTGGGTGGTGGTATCGCCTCAGCCCACCTCACGTCATCGCTCAGCGATTACGACGCTCCCAGTTCGGCCGTGGTTGCTGCCCAGCACCAGGTACAGCGGGTGACCGGAGCAAACCCCGAGGAGGGGTACCTCGTCGTCGTCCGCACGGCCACGCCAATCACCACGTCCTCGGCCGTCCCGTCCCGGGTTGCCGCGGTGGTGTCGACCCTGCGGGCCCGTCCCGAGGTGAAGCGCGTCCTCGACTACGCCACCACCGGCGACTCGAGCATGATCTCGAGCAACGGGAAGCTCACCACAGTGGTAGCCACCGTCGGGGCCATCAACGAGCAGAAGGCCGTCACCGCACTACAGAACGCCATTGCCGCCCAACCGTCGCTCAGGACCAACACTTGGCTGGGTGGGCCCACCGTGGCCGGCGTCCAGATCGCATCGGTCTCCTCTCAGGACCTTGGGCGGGCTGAGCTCTTCGCCCTGCCTTTCCTGTTGTTGCTTCTGTTCTTCGTCTTCCGGGGGCTGCGGGCCGCGGCGGTGCCGCTGGTCGGAGCGGTGTTCGCCATCGCCGTGACCCTCGGTGTCATGGGTCTTGCCCTGGTAGTGGTCCCGCTTTCCATCTTCGCCCTCAACCTGGTCATCGCCCTCGGGATCGGGCTGTCGGTCGACTTCAGCCTGCTGATCATCTCCCGCTTCCGTGAGGAAGTCGGCCAAGGTGCTTCGATCGGCACCGCCTTGGCCACGGTCCGCCGGACCGCCGGTCACACCGTCCTCTTCAGCTCGTTGACCATTGCCGCAGCGCTGGCCACCCTGGCCGTCTTCCCCGAGCGGTTCATCTACTCGATGGGGGTGGCGGGTGCCATCGTCGTCCTGGCCTCCGGCGCCTTCGCTCTCCTCGTCCTGCCGGCGATCCTCACCGTATTCGGCGGCCGGATCGCTCAGACTGCTGATTCCAAAGGCGGCCCCGCAGCTCAGGCGGCCACCGGGCGACGCTGGTATGCAACGGCCAGGCAGGTCATGAACCGGCCGGTCATCTGGGGAGCGGCGGCCGTCGTCGTGCTGGTGGTCCTGGCCTCGCCGTTCCTCCACGTGGCCTTCACCGGTGGCGATGCCAGCGCCCTGCCCGCCAGCAGCTCAGCCGGAGCGGCCTACAACCTGGTGCAGAGCCAGTTTCCGTCCTTCTCCGAAGCGCCCGCCGGCGTCCTCGTCGACTCGAGTCACGTGACTTCGACGGCACTGGCCACCTACTCGGCCGCTGTGGCCCACGTTCCCGGCGTCAAGGAAGTGCCTACCTTCGAGCACCTGGGAGGGTCGCTGTGGGAGTCGAGCGTGGTGCTGACCGACGCACCACTGTCGCCGACCGCCCAGCGGGCTGTCGAGTCGATTCAGGCCCTTTCCGGACCAGGTCAGGTGACGGTCATCGGGCAGACCGCCTCCTTCGTCAGTCTTCAGCACAGCCTCAAGTCCCACATGCCGGTGGTCCTCGGGCTGATCGTCCTGATCGCACTGGTGATGCTGTTCGCCATGACCCGCTCGGTGACCCTTCCGCTCATGGCCGTGGTCATGAACTTCTTCACCATCCTGGCCACCTACGGGGTGCTGGTCTGGGGCTTCCAGCGGGGCCACCTGAGTCGCCTGCTCGGGTTCCATGCTCCGGGAGCGCTCCAGTCGACCTCGCTGATCATCATCCTGGCTGTGGTGTTCGGTCTGTCCACCGACTACGGGGTGTTCCTCCTCGGGAGGATCAAAGAGGAGCACGACGCTGGGGCATCACCGGACGAGGCGGTGGCCCTGGGCATGGCCCACACCGGAGGCATCGTTACCGCCGCGGCCTGCTGCCTGGCGGTGGCCATGGGGGCTCTCGTGTTGTCCCGGCTGGTGTTCGTGAAGGAGATCGGGCTGGGCGTGGCGTTCGCCGTCCTTCTCGATGCCACGCTGGTCCGGGCGGTACTGGTCCCCGCCACGATGAAGCTGCTCGGAGCGGCGGCCTGGTGGAATCCGTTCTCCCGACGCCCAGTACTGACGCCGCTCTCTCCGCTCGCACCTTCCTGGCCGTCCGTGCCGGTGACGGTCCGCAGTGCGGATCTCGAGGAGGTGCGGTGATGACCACCTTCCGACCCTTCTTCAACCCGGCCAGCGGTGAGTGGATCGAGTACACCACCGTGGCCGAGGACAGCCATGGTGAGCTGGTCCGCTTCACCTGGCGCAGTATGCCCGGCGGGGTGATCTCCGAGCATGTCCACCCTCACCAGGAGGAGCGGTTCACCATCGTCTCGGGTGAGGCCTCCTTCACCCTCGACGGCGAACCGATCACCGCCACGGCGGGGGACACCATCGTCGTACCTCCCGGCGTTCCGCACTCCGAGGGGAATCTCGGCACGGTCGAGATCACCGGCGTGGTCGAACTCCGTCCGGCCCTGCACACCAAGGAGTTCCATGAGGCGTTGGCCGGACTGGTTGCCGACGGGAGAACGAGCGCCCGCGGGGCGCCCAAGAACCCGCTGCAGCTCGGCGCCACCTTCTGGCACTTCCGCCATGAGAGCCGGGTGACCTCCCCTCCGATCTGGGTCCAGAACCTGGTCTTCCCGCCGCTGTGGGCAGCGGCCAAGGTGTTCGGGCTTCGTCCCTACCATCAGCGGTGGGACAGCACTGATTCTGGAACTCCCGCTGACTCGTCACTTCCGGACCCGGCCACGTCGCGCTCTGCCAAGGGAACCGATCATGGCTGATCGTCCTCTGCACGTCGTGTTCGGCGCCGGCAATGTCGGCCGGGCCCTCGTGGTCCAATTGTCGGAGCTCGGTCTCACCGTCCGGGTAGTGACCCGAACCCAACCGTCAGGACTGCCCAAGGGAGTGCAGTGGCGAGGGGCGGACGCAGCCGACGCAATGGCTGCGACCGAGGCGGCCCGTGGCGCTGTAGTCATCTACCAGTGCCTGAACGCCCGCTACGCCAAGTGGACGACTCGGTTCCCGCCGCTGCAACGAGGCGTCCTGGCTGCAGCCGAGGGGAACGGAGCACTACTGGTCAGCCTGGAGAACCTTTACGGCTACGGTCCGACCGCCGGGACACCCATGACCGAGGACCTGCCTCTTGTGGCGACGACCGTCAAAGGACGGACTCGGGCGGCGATGACCCGGGAGCTGCTTGATGCCCGGGACGTCGGTCGGGTCCACATCGCCATTGGCAGGGCATCGGACTTTTTCGGGGCCGGCGTCACCGACGGCTCGACGCTGGGGGAGCGGATCTTCGGCAACGCTCTGGTCGGCCGGCGAGCCGACTTCATTGGCAATCCTGAGCTTCCCCACACCTACAGCTACGTGCCCGACATCGCCCGGGGCCTGGCCACCCTCGGCACCGACCAGCGGGCGGTGGACCAGGTCTGGCACCTGCCGGGACCCGAGACCGTCAACACCCGGCAGATACTCGATCTCATCGCTGACGAGGTCGGCCATCCCGTCGAGAGCCGATCGGCTTCGAAGCTGGTCCTGCGAGGCCTCGGCCTGTTCAACCCGGTGCTGCGGTCGATGGTCGAGATGACCTATCAGTTCGAGCAGCCCTTCGTGCTCGATACCTCCAGGTACGAAGCCACCTTTGGGACGAGCGGCACTCCCCTCCGCCAGGCCATTGCCGCCACTGTCGCCTGGTACCGGGATCAGTCAGTCCGTCCCCGGAGCGATCGACCCATCTCCATCTCGACTTCGCTGTCCGGATCTCCCGAGACAGTACGAAAGGAACAGCAATCATGAATCCGATCACTACGATCCCCGCCCAGGGAACCCGGTTCCTCACCCGGCCGGAAGGGAAGGTCGGCTATGACATAGCCGGCACCGGGCCGCTGGTCGTCCTCGTCCCCGGCATGGGCGATCTCCGGGGCACCTATCGATTCCTGGCCCCGACCCTTCGGTCGAACGGTTACCGGGTCGCCTGCACGGACCTCCGGGGGCACGGCGACAGCGATGCGACGTTCGCCTCCTACGGAGATGTCGACACGGCGAGCGACGTCGCGGCGCTTATCGACGAGCTCGGCGGTCCGGCGGTCATCGTTGGCAACTCCATGGCCGCCGGGGCTGCAGCACTCGTGAGCGCGGATCGCCCCGACCTGGTCGACGGCCTCGTGCTCGTCGGCCCCTTTGTTCGCAACGGCAAGGTGAGCGCTGTCCAGCGGATCCTCCTGCGGGTGGCAATGGCTCGGCCCTGGGCCGCCGCATCCTGGAAGTCCTACATGCCGAAGCTCTATGCCGGCCATCGGCCCGATGACTTCGATGAGTACCGGGACACGGTGGTGGCGAGTCTCCGTCGTCCCGGGTACGCCAAGGCGTTCTCGTTGACCACCCGAACCGATCATGATCCGGCGGAAGCCCGGCTGATGGATGTGTCGGTCCCGACCTTGGTCATCATGGGGGAGCGGGACCCGGACTTCCCCGACCCCTCGGGGGAGGCGACCTGGATCGCTGAGACGTTGAATGCATCGGTGGTCATGGTCCCCGAAGCCGGACACTATCCCCAGTCCCAACAGCCTAGGCTCACCACAGAGGCCGTCTTGGACTTCCTTGCGACATTGACGCTGGGCGCTGACAAACAGGAGAGGGTCCGTTGACCACCCGGGCAATCGACCAGACCACCGAATCTTTCTCGGACGGCACCGTTTCGGGGGCGCCACGTCTGTGGCTGCGGCTCGAGGCCGCGGCTCTCCTGACGGGGGCGCTGATCGCTTACTCGACCACGGGGCAGCACTGGTGGCTGGTGCCGGTTGTTGTCCTGCTTCCCGATCTGGCGATGACGGGCTACGTGGGCGGAACACGAATCGGGGCCTTCCTCTACAACCTGGCCCATGCCACTCCCGTGCCCGCGATGGTGATTGGTCTGGGCTGGTGGCAGCACCGACCACTCGTACTCGGGTTGGGACTCGTCTGGCTTGCTCACATTGGGCTCGACCGCCTGATGGGGTACGGACTCAAGTACGACGACCACTTTCAGCACACCCACCTCGGCATACTCGGCGGGGACAGAAGAACGTCGATCGGCTGACCAGCCGCGGTGGATGGTAGTCTCTATTCGTGGTGCCACGAATAGCGAACGGTCGGGGCCTGATTGAGGCTCTCGAGCAGGCGGGCATCTCCCCTGTTCGGGTGGCGGGCGACCGTGTCGAGATCGCCGGTGTGCCCTTCGCCGTCAACGAACTGAAGGTGGTGCGCGAAAGCGATGCTCGCCTCCTTGCTCACCAACATGAGGGAGACGGTGAGTCAGCGACGATCATCGTCGCTGACCGCATTTCAACAGCGGCGAGAGAAGAGCTGAGTCGGGCCGGCCTGGCCTGGTTCGACCGAAGGGGGCACCTCTGGGTCAGGGCCCCAGGCCTCTTCGTCAATGCCGAAGTCTCCTCAGGGTCAGTGGTGCCTTCCCGAAGGGTCGTCAGCGTGTTCAGAGGAACAGGTCTCGATGTGGCCCTGGCGCTACTCGTCAACCCCGAGGAGCCCCAGGGTGTGCATGCCGTTGCCCGGCAGATCGATCGGTCCCCGGGCCGGGTGTCGGAAATCCTGTCCGAGCTCCGGAGCCAGGGGTTGGTGGGCTCGGACAACCGGCCGTTCGTGCCCGAGCTGTTCTGGGCCGTTGCCGAGGAGTGGAAACCCCGTTGGCATCCAATGCCTCAGGCTCCACCTCCCGACCCGCCCGATCGGTTCCGACTGAGTGGGACCCTCGGTGCCGTCTCCCTCGGTGCACCGGTAGCCGCCGGACCCGCGGGAGGGTGGCCCAGGCTCTACGTCGCCGACGACACTGACCTGGCCACAGTGGTCGGTGCCTACGGCGCTCCGTCCGGCTGGACGGGATCAGAGATCGCGGTGTGTCCGTCCCGGTATGGGTTCACCCTGCCCTCGACGACGAGCCGGGACGGCTTCCTCGTGGCCAACGGCCTGATCATCGCCCTGGACCTTGCCCAGGACCGGGCTCGCGGTAGGGAGATACTCGACGGCTGGAACCCTCAGGAGACTGTTCGTGTCTGGTGAACTCCGCCTGGCTAACTCCGGGGTGGCGCCGCTGGTGGCATCTCTCGCCGCCTTGGCCGAGGCCGTGCCGATCGGAGAGTTCGCCGTCATTGGCGGTCTGGCCGTTCTCGCCCGACTCCAGGGCGCTCATCGGGTGACCTATGACCTCGACACCGTCGCCACACAGCATGGTGACGAGCTGACCGCCGTTGAGACTGTCATCGGCACCGAGGGCGTCGATGGGCTCCTGCTGGGCACGAAGATCGACTGCATTGCCGTCGGAGACGTTCCGGCGGGTGACATCTCACCAGACCTCCTGCCAGAAGGGGAGGCGGACCGCATCTTCGTACTGGCCCATCGTTGGGCCCTCGACACAGCCGAGGACCTCACGCTCATCGCTGAAGAAGACGGAGAGGTGGTGGCCGAGGTTCGGTGCCGAATCGCCACCCCGGCCAGCCTGGTGGCCATGAAGCTCCAGTCCGCTCCGAAACGCCGTGCGGCGCGAGCGGAGAAAGCCGGAGGTGACTACCTCGACCTATTCCGTCTGACCTCGCACCCCGATATGACCCGATCCATCGCCGAGGCCTTGTGCCAGGCTCCCCACGACCTCGGATCCTGGTGTCAACGAGAGATCAGACGGTGCATGGTCGATGAAGCGGACCGGACCGTAGGGACCATTGTCCGATCCGGGGTGGGAGAAGCCAATACTCCGAGTGTCGATCAAATACGTCGCACGGGTCAGTCCCTCGGAGACCTGCTACGGGCGGAGAGTTGAGCGATTCCGAACCTTCTGACTCAACCTTCTGACTCGGTCTTTCAAGGGGTGAAACAGTGGTCAAAACCTTCTGATTCGCCTGCCTGCAAGGAACGAAAATAGCCAACGAAAAAGCCAACAATTGAGTCCCAGGGCGTAGCATTGAGTCCCACACGATTTCGCGGTCCGAAAATCACACCCCCTCTGAACTGGGGATGTGAGACAATTTGGGACTTGCAGGGACCCGCTGAAACGACCCCGAGGCGCGCTACGGATCAGAAGGTTGGGGGTTCGAATCCCTCCGAGCGCACCAATCCGCGACGGGCGTTCTCCCTGGTGGCCGACCGAAATGGCGACAGATTCACCATGTAGGGATCCCCCGGTGGCCCTACTTTTGACCCTGTTGTTGCAGTGGTGAGGCAGGTTGTTGCAGTGGTGAGGCAGCGCCGAAGAGAACCCCGCTGTTCGACGACGATCTCATGTCAAGGACCCCCAGGCCGGCTGCTTTGCCTGCGAGAACCTGTGATCCCTCGTGCATCCGTGCGTCCGAGCGGGGGAGTCGAACCGATCCCCCACTTACAGCGTCCGGGGTGCCAACCGAAGTCCAGCGGCCTGTGCGCCAGCGTGCAGCCGTCGATCCCAGGCGGCGAACACCAAGTCGTCGTCGTGAACCACCAGGGCACTTGCCAGATGAACGGCGTCGGCCCCCCGGAGACCCAGTTGCTCCGCGAGGTCGCCGGACATCCCGGCGACGTGCTCGGTGAGCTCGACCGCTCGAATCGACGCCCAGAACGTCTCGAAGGTCCTTCTGGCGACCTCGATGGCGGCCTGAGTCAGGTCACGATTCCGACGAGCAGCGCTGAGCGCGGCGCGGACTTCCGGATAGGCGAGTCGGCTGGCGAGTGCGACATCGCAGCCGTCCCAGAGCGCAGCCGCCAACTCGCTTCCCTCCTCCTCGATGACCAGCTTCACCAGCGCGCTGGCATCGAAGTAGACGATCGCCACCGACCTAGCGTCGCTGCTGGCCGACCAGATCAGATACTGAGGCCCTCGAGGGTACGCGCCTTATCGATTTCGCCGAGGGCCGAGCCGGGCCGGCCGCCGGTGTGATGATGCCCTCATCGCTGAGCCGCTGCAGTGTCGGGGTCGCGCCCACCGGCGTCATCCTGACCACCGGAATGCCGCGTTCGGTTACGACTACCTCATCGCCCGCCTGCACGCGGTCGATCCAAGTGCTCAGATGGGATCGGAGTTCACTCATCGCAACATCCATACCCGGATTGTACAACGATGGAGGCCTCAAACGTACAATGTCAACTGAACTCTCTCGACTGGGGTGAGAACCCTCGTGAGAACCAAGACTCCGCGAAAGCTGGATAGTGGCGGTCGTTGGTGCTTACTCCAGGGCCCCCGAAGTCGAAGAAGATCCAGGTCATGGCCATCAAACGGCATTGATGGCAACTGACGGTTTGTTGCGGAACGTGGCGCTCTTCGGCCTACGGATCAGAAGGTTGGGGGTTCGAATCCCTCCGGGCGCACTCGAAATTCCAGGCGTCCTCCCTGGTCAGAAGCCTGAGATCGGCGCCCGTCCAACGTAGGATGTCCTCGCCCCGCTCCGCTTGTCGGAGGAGTTGGTGGGCAAGGCCGAGGCGGCATTCGACGGTCCGGTCGGCTCGCGGAACTCACTCGACAAGGCCGAACAGGTCCGACTGCTCACGCGGCTGGCGGCAGATTCGGGGGGCTCGCCGGGGTGAAATGGCGGCGCTCAAGTTCAGCGATCTGGACGGCGGGCACCTTGGCGGTGGCGAGGTCGATCTACGCACCCGTCCCGTCCGGGGCTGGCCCTTGCGGCACTGGAGTAGAGGCGAACTCCTGCGTCGAGCTGGAGTGGACTCACCCTTCGTAGAAGATCGACGGGTTGAGAATCTGGCTCTGCCAGAGCAGATGTCGGTCAACGTGTGTCAGTCGGGCCTGGTCAGCAGCGTCACTCCACCCGGCCTGGATCACCGCGACAACCCGATCGACGATCTCCCGGGCCTCGCCCCGTTCGAGGAGGTAGAGGTGAGCAGCATCGACCAGTAGATCCAGCCGAGATCGGCGCTCGCCGTCGGTGGACAGCAGGAGCGATGGACCGAGTCGGCTGGCCGCATTGCAACCCGGCCCGGTCTCCCGGTCGACCGTCGGGAGTATCGAAGACTCCCTGGTACCGGCTCGGTCAGACAAGCATGGCCCGCAGCGCCTGGTAGGTCCGTCGGAGCGAGGTGTCCGGATCCTCCCCGACCGGGAATGCCCCAGCCCAGACATCGGTGGCTCCTGCATCGAAGAGTGACTGGATCTGCCTTCGCACCGAAGCCTCATCGCCCACAATGGCCGCCTCGACGGCCGTGGCGTATCCACCGGCGTCGAGAACTCGGCGATAATTCGGCATTCGGTCATAGAACGCCGCAGCTCCGGCTACCGCAGCACGTGCCTCGTCCACGTCGTGGTGAACGGCAACCGGCAGGCCCGCGACGATCCTCGGGGTCGCCCGACCCGCCTCCGTTGCGGCTGCATGAAGCCTGGGGACGATGAGGCGTTCGATGGCGGCGGCTGGTGCCATCCAGAGAATGGTTCCGCTTCCCATCGTTCCGGCTACCCGGAGCAGCCGGGGCGCCAGAGCGGAGACGAGCAACGGAACCGGGTGCGTAAGCCGTTCCATCGAGTACTTGCTGTGCGTGACCCAGTCCTGTCCGTCGAAGTCGACCGTCTCGCCCCGGAGAAGATCACTCAGGATGCGCACGTATTCCTCCGTGTTACGTCCCGGGTGGTCGTATCCGATCCCGTAGGCCCCGGTCACCACCGATTCATGGGATGGACCGATTCCCAACGTGAACCCACGGTTCATGGCGTTGACTACCGATGCGGCGCGGTTGGCCTGCAGGAGCGGGTGGCACGGATAGGTCTGCAGGACTGCGGTGCCAAGCTCAATGGAACGTGTCTCCCGCCCGGCGATGGCGATGGCAACAAGGGGATCGCCGGTGGTGACGCTAGCGAACCAGATGGAGGTAAAGCCGTCGGTCTCGGCCGTCAGCGCGTTCTGAACGATCTCGTCGACGGTGGATCCCGTCGCTGTCAGCCCAATCCGCACAGGTGTCCCTTTCGCCCCGAAGCGCGGGGGTCCATTACCAGCGCTCCGGTGGGTCGGTGTCGATGAGGAGCGGGCGCTGGTAGGAGAGATCCGCATGATCACGGGTTCCCCTGATGTAGCCGGCTTGCTTGAAGAATGACGACTGGAGCACGGAGGCGTCTGCGGTGAACATGACCTCGACTGTCGACCGCCGAACGGCAATTCGCCATCGCCCATCCCGTCGCTCGAGGCGATCGAGGTAGCGACCACTGATGAACTGGGCTGTCGTACCGTTCGTCCCCAGCAGGACCACGATGACGTAGCTCTCGGCGTGGGCGACATCGCCGTCGATCTCGACCGAGTGTGTCGTGATGTTGTGCGTGTGGGTGACGGACGTGCGAGCGTGGGAGGAGTTGGCCCAGGCCGCGTACTCGGGCCCTCTCGCCATGGCGAATCCGTGCTCATCGACGGCGTCCTCATGGTAGGTGGCGCTAATCAGGTCACCGTCGTGTCGATCGCAACCCCGGGCGTGGCGGGCAATGCAATCGAGGATCTCGGTCCGATCGGTGAGGCGCTGCACGTCGTGACGCAGGGACTGCAGCTCGGTTTGGAGTGAGGACAGGGAGTCAGCCATCAGGCCACCATCTCCTCGCCGACCAGGGTGGTGCGGTGCATCAGTCTGCGGGACGTCGGTGGGAAGGAGTGCGCCCGGTGCAGCATGCCGGTGTTGTCCCAGATCACCAGGTCCCCCCGGTGCCAGTGATGTCGAAGCGTGAACTCGTCCCGGGTCGACCACTCGAGCAGGCCGTCGAGGAGTGCCCGCCCCTCGTCGTTCGGCCAGCCGACCACACCAGCTGCGGTGGCGCCGAGCAGAAGTGACTTTCGGCCGTCCCGGTGAGTCCACACCAGCGGGTGCACCCTGGTCGGGACCCGCTCCCAGCCCGCTTGCTCGTCGTCCGATGCGTCAGGATGGGCGAGCCTCTGGGCGTTGGCGAAGCTGTGGATGACCCGCAGGTCGGCGATCCGATCCTTTTCGCTCTCCGCCAGGGCTGCAAAGGCGGCATAGGTGCTGGCGAATTCGGTGTCGCCGTCGGTCTCGTCCACTTCCTGGGCTGTGAGGAGGGTCGCCTTCTGGGGAAGTGCCTCCGTGGCGCCGTCGATGTGCCACAGAAAGTTCCCCTGCCGGTACCAGGCGAGCACCGCGTCCGTCTTGGCCGGATCCAGGGTGATCGTCGAGATCTCGGGATGCTCGTGTTCTCCGGTCCGACCCTCCGCTACCTCGCCGAGCAAGCGGGAGAGGGCGAGAAGCTCCTGGTCGGTCACCCCAACCCCTCGGAACACCAGAACGCCATGCTTGGCCAGCTCGGCGAGCCAGGTTGCGGCCCTCGCCGGATCAACGAGGTCCTGGCCGGTCAGGCCGACGACCTCCCCGCCGACAGTTGGGGTGATGGATGTGACGGTGAAGGTCATCGAGTCCTCCTGGTGGTCGGTGTCGGGTGTTCGGTACGGCGTTCCGGGGGATTGAGACACTGGCGATCACGGTCGGGCCACGCCCCGCCGAGCCTCATCGGTTGACCACCTGTCCGTAGACCCGAGTCACGGCGAGCCGCACGACCAGTCGATGGTCGGCGATCATCTGTTCGCCGAACCCCCCGCGTTCCGGTGCCGCACCGAGCGCAGAGTGGATTTCGAAGAGTTCGTCAACCGAGGCGTCATCGGGATGTGTGGGAATGGACAGCGTCACCTCGCCGTCGGCTACGGCGAAGTTGAGGAAGTCCTTGCCCGAAACGTGCAGCGTGGCCCGGGGGTCGCGGAGCAGGTTGCGACCTTTGGTTCGGACGGTGGTGGTAGAGAGCCAAATGGTCCGGGATGGCGGGTCGGACACGAAGTACACGTTCGACAGTTGGGGAGCGCCGGTCTTGCCGATCGTGGCCAGAATGCCTTCGCGAGTACCGGCGATCATCTGCCATAGCTGGTCGGACGCTACGTCAGCCATGTGTCGTCTCCCGGGGAATCGCTTTGGATCAGAGCTGGCGCCCAGGCCTTCGTTGAACGAGGTGGCGGTGGGGAACCAGCGCCGACGACCCGGCTGGACAGGCCACTACTCCGTCTCCATGGCTTGGCCCGCCCTCTTGGCCGGTTGAATCCTGAACCTAAGCTGGGTGGCGGCGACAATGCTCGAGCGAGGCAAGAGGGCGAGGTTGGGCATGGCATCCCCGAGACGGGTTGGCTCTGCGAACTCGAAGATGAGGGACTTCCTCCTCGACTGTGTCGAGCAGCTGATGCTGGAGAAGGGCTATGCCGGCGTGACCTACCGGGCGGTGGCGGCCAAAGCTGCGGGCACGCCCGGGTTGGTCCAGTACTACTTCCCCACGCTCGACGACCTGTTCGTGGCCGCCATTCGCCGGCGGTCCGAGCAGAACCGTCAACGGCTGGCTGAGGCACTCCGCAAGGGTGCCGACCATCCGCTTCGTGTCCTGTGGGAGTACAGCCGCGAGGAGTCAACCGCTGCTCTCACTACCGAGTTCCTGGCCCTGGGAAACCATCGAAGATCGATCCGTTCGGAGATTGCTGAGGTAACGGAGCAAGTCAGGCGCCTCCAGCTCGATGTCCTGGGTACGACGTTGGAACACCACACGTTCGGGACCGTCGACCTGTCAGCCGAAGCCCTGCTGTATCTCCTGACCGGCATCCCCAAGCTGATACGCCTCGAACAGGGGGTCGGGTTGGCGACGGCCCATGCAGAGGTGGTCGATGCCTTCGAGGAGTTCCTCGAGTCGGTCGAGCCGTCTGAACGTTCCGGTCCCACCGGGACGCCGTCGCTGCGCCGATAGATCCGACTCGCGTGGGGGGCCGCTTCAGGGCGATCCGGCCCATCAGCTGACGGCCGCCGGCATCGAGTCCCAACCCCGGACGGTGGACGTTGGTGCCCGACGAGCACCCTCCAGGTCGACGTCCCACTCGGGGAACCGGTTGAGGACCTCGTCGAGGGCGATCCGGCCCTCGAGGCGGGCCAGAGCCGCCCCGAGGCAGAAGTGGGCCCCGTAGCCGAACGTGGCGAGCTGGCCGATGGTCCGGTGGATGTCGAAGCGGTCCGGATCGTCGAAGCGACGCTCGTCCCGGTTGGCGGAGGCCAACATGAGAAGAAGGGCACTGCCGGCGGGAACCGTCTGGCCGTGGTACTCGACGTCCTCGCTCACATAGCGGGCCACGTGAGGCCCGGGCGGCTCGAACCGCAGGAGCTCGTCGATGGTGTTGGGGATCAGGGAGCGGTCTGCTCGGATCTCACGCCGCTGGTCGGGGTGCTCGGCCAGCACCTTGCCCATCCACCCGAACAGCCGACCCGTCGTCTCGACCCCCGCTCCGGCGATCACCGCCAGGAAGATCAGGATCTCGCCCTTGGTCAGCTTCCGGATCGTGCCCCCCACGTCCTCGAACTCCACATGCAACAGGTCGGTGATCAGGTCATCAGATGGATTCTTCTCTCGCCACTTCACGTAGTCGACGAAGTGATTGCCGTCGAAGTAGCGGTCCTTCTTCACCGGTAACGGCTCTCCCGGTCGGTTCCGCAGACTGCGTTGCGCCTGTGCTCGCACCGTCGGCTGATCCGCATCGGGGATGCCCACCAGCATCCCGATGGTCCGCATCGGGAGTTCGGCGCCGAGGTCGAGGACGAAGTCGAACCGTTCCGAACCCACCAGGGGGTCCAGACACCTTGCACAGAATGCCCGGACCTTCTGTTCAAGGGCCTTCATCCTCTTGGGAGTGAAGGCCCGTGACACCAGGGCCCGGTGGACCGTGTGCAGAGGCGGGTCCTCGTTGATGAACACCCCGGGAGGCATATCCGGATCGGCTTTGACCACCTCGAGGATGTCACCCTTGGCCGAGCTCAGTCGCTCCGAGTCCCGGAGGGCGCCCATGACGTCAGCGCATCGGCTGAGCCCCCAGAAGTCGTACTTCTCGTTGTAGTAGAGCGGTGCCTCATCCCGGAGCCGGCGGTAGGTCGGGTAGGGGTCGGCGTCGATCGCCAGGTCATAGGGGTCGTAGTAGAGGTCGGTTCTGGTCACGGCGCTTCCTTCGAGATGCCCATACGACTGTAACGCATTTTGCGATACAGTCGTATGGTGCCGATCCGAACTGGAGGGGGATGGAGTCGATTCGCGTAGCTGTGGTGACGGGTGGCGCGTCCGGATTGGGACTGTCGATCTGCCACGAGCTGGCCCAGCGGGGCCACCGGGTCGCCGTCGTCGACCTCAACCCCGACGCCGCCGACCGAGCGCTCCATTCGCTTCGGTCTGCTGGGGCCCGGGCCGTCGCCTGTGCGCTCGACGTGTCTGAGAGGACCGAGGTTGATGCCGCATTCGACGAGGTGCGGTCCGTACTTGGCCCCGTCTCGATTGTCGTCACCAGCGCGGCCCGCTCGGGGTTCGTGCCGTTTGAAGCCATCACCTCCGACGACTGGGGTCGCACACTGGCCGTGAATTTGACCGGCACCTTCAACTGTCTGCAGGCAGCCATCCCGGACATGGTGACCGCCGGTTGGGGGAGGATCGTCACCATCTCGTCGGCGGCAGCCCAGACCGGGTCGCGACGTCAGGCGCACTACTCAGCTTCAAAGGGAGGGGTGATCGCGCTGACGAAGACGGTGGCCCTCGAGTACGCATCGAAGGGAATCACGGCCAATTCCATCCCTCCGTTCGTCGTCGACACCCCGATGTTGCGTGACGCCCAAGAGGCGAGCTTCCTCCCGGGTACCGAGATGCTGTCGAAGATGATTCCCGCAGGCCGCCTTGGCACGGGCGAGGACGTCGCGTCGCTGTGTGGGTTCCTCTGTTCGGACGCTGCGGCTTACCTCACCGGCCAGGTCATCGGCGTCAACGGAGGTGCGGTCACGTGAGCGACCGTTTCTCGCTCGCCGGCCGGGTCGCCATCATCACCGGCGGCGGGACCGGGATCGGACGGGGGTCCGCCCTCGTGCTCGCCGAGCACGGCGCCGACATTGTGCTGGCGGGACGTCGACCCGAACCCTTGGCATCCACCGCCGAGGAGATCCAGGCCTTCGGCCGGCGGACCCTCGTCGTCCCCACTGATGTCACGGACCCCGACGCCTGCCAGCAGCTCGTCGACAGCACCCTTCAAGAGTTCGGTCAGGTGGATGTCCTCGTGAACTGCGCCGGTGGTGCCGAGACCAAATCGCTCTCAAAGTGGGGCGAAGACGAGTGGTTGCATGTTCTGGCCCTCAACCTCGGCAGCGTCTGGTTCCTGTCCCGTGCTGCTGCCAAGCCCATGCTGGCTCAGGGCAAGGGCGCAATCGTGAACATCTCTTCGGGCGCAAGCCTTCTGGCCATGCCTCAGGCGGCCCCGTACGGCGCCGCCAAGGCCGGCGTCAACAACCTGACCGGGTCGATGGCGGCAGCCTGGACGCGCAAGGGCGTCCGGGTGAACACGATCGCCGTCGGGGCGGTCCGGGCCGCCACACTCCTCGACGAGGCCGAACGGTACGGACTCGATGCTGAGGCGATCGGCATGACCAATGCTTCTGGTCGGCTCGGCGAACCTGACGAGATCGGCTACGGAGTCCTGTTCTTTGCCTCTGATGCGTCCAGTTTCTGTTCTGGTCAGACCCTCTACATGCACGGTGGTCCCGGTTCGGCGGGAGTCTGACGGGACAGGAAACAGGTCGGAGTTGGGGTCGTGGCGTTGCCCTCCACCCGCGCACACGGCGCCATCTCTGCGGAACCGACGCGCTTGATCGCGGTGCTCCCGTGAGAACCACCGTGAGAAACCCCCTGCAGAGGTTGGAACATGATGGTTCGTGACGGTTGCTCCCGGGCCGTTCGAACTCGAAGGACGGCCGACGGGCTCACGCGTAGGGGCTATGACGACTACCGAGCCACCGACGCCGCAGTCTTCTGCCGCTTGCTGCAAGGGCCGACTGCAGTCGGCAGGCTCAACGAGGTGCTCGGTGCCAGCCGGCAAGCCGCCCGGAAGGTCGTCGAGGGACTTGAACAGCGGAGCTACGTAACCACCGAGCGGGACCCAAAGGATGCCCGCAGACTGATCGTCTCGCTCACTCCGGTCGGGAAGGCCTACGCCGAGGCGGTGGTGGATGTGATCGATTCCCTCAATCAGGGTCTCACGGATGGTGTCGCTCGGGACGACCTGGCGGCAACCAGGAGAGTGCTCTTCGCGGTGCTGGCTGGGGAAGGGCTCGGCGCTATCACTCCCGAGTGATCGAGGGCCCGGGCTCGGACAATGGCAACCCACTTCCGGGGAGTTCGGGAGGGGCGGCGAAGGAGGCCGGACTCCCGGGTATCCAGTCGGTCAGGTGGTATCTCCCAAGCCTTGCGGGCCGATACTCGGGGCTCGTGAAGTGCCGACGAGCACTTCGGCCCCTGACGGTGCATCCAGCGACCCCGCAGCTGGCGTCAGGGACGACTCGTTGACGCCGTGACGTTGTCAATACGGGGCAGGTGTCCGGTGTACACCAGACCTCAGGCTGCGCGACGACGGACGAGCCAGACCGTCACGGCGATGAGCAGGATCGCCAGAGCGAGCAGCCAGCCGCTTTCGATCCACTGGAATGCCCAGAACCGGCTCGCCGGCTGATAGCTGGTCCAGAACGTGAAACCGTGCTGGGCCAGGCACTGAAGGGGATTTCCCGATCCCGACCCGCCGCCCTTGCCCAGGCCGGCCTGAGCGGGGCAGTACTGCTGGTAGATCGGAAAGGTCGGCGGTCCTGTGAAGACCACGTGACCGCCCTTGGTTGCCCATTGGCTCACGATCCGTGAGGCCGTCGGCGCATCGAGTCCCTTGGTGATCCGCGGAGTCAGGTAGTGCATGCGGAGCCACCCCCCCGTAGCGAAGGCGAGCGCTCCGCAAGCAGCCAGCGTGGCCACGATGGCAGGGACGACTCTGCGAATGAGCACGCCGGCCAGGGCGCCGATTGCGAATGCGGCAAGGGTCCATGCGGCAAAGGCAATGCCGCGCTGCTCGAACAATCCGGGATTGAAGGGATTGAACGTGGAAAGGGACAAGGACTGATTGCCCGAGGCGAAATACGGTCGGTAGTACCACGCGGCCAGCACGCTGAGGGCGGCGCTGGCCACGGCCACCAGTACTCCGAGCGAAACCAACTTGGCGAGGGTCCAGCGCCAACGGCCGAAGCCCTGGGTCCATGCATAGCGGAAGGTACCGGCCTCAAACTCGCGGGCAAGCAATGGCGCCCCGACGAACCCTCCGATCAGGGGCGGCACGATCAGAAAGAAGACGCCATTGGACAGAAAGTTGCCGACGCCGTTGAAGTTGGCGACGTCGGCATTGCACGCTGCCGAGTTCGCTGGATGGCAGGCAGTCGCCACGGTGTAGGCATGGTGCAACTGAGGCCCGACGATCAGCAGACAGAGGGCTAGCGCGCCGATCAACGCGGACACGCCGATCAGCGCCGTGCGGTGTTGCCGCCAGGTGACCCAGGCCATCCGGCGCCACGGCAGCGGTTCGAGGTCGACGTTCTTCTCCACGAGCGGGTGTGCGGGCATCGTGCCCAACGCGGTCATCTCGTCACCCCCGAGGGGTCGACATCCCAATTGCCGAGCGGGCCAGGCAGAGCGTCGGCGCCCGGCTCGCGCATATAGGCCAAGGCGAGCTCTTCCAGGCCGATTGGGTGCGCCTCCCAGCCAGGTGGGACCGGATCGTCGGCGGTGGACCGAACCAGCAGGTGAGCCTGGGCTTCGCCGCGGCGGACATGCACAACCGGCCGTTCGTCGTATCGATTGGCCTCGGCGGTTGGGCCTGTCAGCACGCGGTGACCGGCCAGCAGATCGTCGACCTCGCCGGCCACCTGGATGCGACCCGAGGACATCATGATCAGATAGTCGGCCACCCGCTCGAGTTCGGCGAGCACGTGCGAGGACAGAAGCACGGACACGCCGTCCTCGGCCGCCGCCGTCAGCACCGTGGCCATGAAATCGTGGCGGGCAATTGGGTCGAGCATGGCTACCGGCTCATCGAGCACGAGGAGGCGCGGTCGGCGAGCCAGCGCCAATGTCAACGCGAGCTGGGCCTGCTGTCCTCCCGACAGCTTGCCCGCCTTGCGCTTCTGCGGGATGCCCAGCTCGGCCAATCGGGCCTCGGCATAGGCCTGGTCGAATTGCCGATTGAGATTGCGGGTGAGATGCAGCATGTCGGCGGCCGGCAGGTTCTTGTACAGCGGCGTGTCCTGGGCAACAAAGGCGATTCCGTCCAGTGCAGGCAGCGAGCCGGCCCGGCAACCGCCGAGAACGGTCAGCTCACCGCTCGTCGGCTCCGCCAGACCGACGACGAGATTGAGCAACGTCGACTTCCCTGCACCGTTTGGTCCGACCAGCGCAGCCACGTGCCCTTGGGGGATTGCCAGGCTGCAGTCGTGGAGCGCTCTGGTCGCACCGTAGGACTTGCCGAGGAGGTGAGTCTCGACGACGTTCATGCGACCCCCTCCGTTTCGCCGCCTTGGGCGGCTGAGCGCGAGCCGCTGCGTCGCTCATAGAAATCCCGCAGCTCGCTGGCGACGAGCGCCACGATCCCCTGCTCGTCAAGGCCCGCCGTGTCGGCCTTGGCCAGCCAGGCCTTCAGGGAACGTCGGAGGCCGGTCAACTCGGGGAGCGCCACCTGCTCGAGCGTCGACAGGATGAAGGTGCCCTGGCCCGGTCGCCCAACGATGAGGCCCTTGGTCTCCAGCTCCCGGTATGCCTTCGACACGGTGTTGGGATTGATGGCCAATGATGCGACTACATCCCTGACCTTGGGCAGCTGGTCGCCAGGCTTCAGGTAGCCGAGTCGCAGTGCATGCTCGACTTGATGGACGAGCTGAAGATAGGTCGGCACTCCTGAAGCGGGATCGAGCCGGAACTCGATCGGTGAGATCCGAACGCCCACCCGGTCGCTATCTCGCTGTCCTATTACCATAAGACAAGCCTAAAGCCGTTGCCCTCGGAATGTCAACAGCGGCAGGGGCCTGTGGCTCCTCTGGCGATCCAGAAACTGACGAACCTCAACCTTGGACACGGCGTCTTCTTCCGCTGTTCAAGCACTGACGCACGATCGTGGCCACAGTCATCGCTCTGGGATCTCCTACGTATTGCGTAGCTACGGGTCACGTAGTAGACACCCCCCATGGCCACACGACGTCGATCCAACGACCCCCCGATCCTGATCCTCATGAGTCTCGCTGGCGAGGCGCGACACGGGCACGCTCTCCTGAAGGACATCGAGGAGTTCGCCGGCGTGAAGCTCGGCCCCGGCGCACTCTACGGAGCGATCACCCGGCTGGAAGAGCGCGGGCTCATCGAACCACTCGCCTCAGATGACCGCCGCCGCCCCTACCAGATCACGGCCGCGGGGACGCAGGCTCTTTCCGACGCTGTGAATCAAATGCGTGAGCTCGCTCGCGTAGGCGAGGCGCGTCTGAGGAGTGTCCCGACACCACGGCCAAGGATGGCGTGATGCCAACCGAGGGGCCGGGTGCGAAGGACGGTCACGAGGTGACCAGCAGAGCGGGCGATCCCCGTCTCCGCTGGTACCCCGGATCGTGGCGAGACCGATATGGGGACGAGCTCACCACCCTTCTCGACGACGAGTACGGCAGGAGTGTGCCGGCCCGGGTTCGTCTCGGCCTCGTGAGCGGCGGGCTCCGACAGCGGTCCAGGCAAGCGGGACTGACCGGTGATGCTGTGCCGCCGGCCGACGGCGTGCGGGCCGGTGCGCTGCTGGTCCTCGTGGCTTGGATCGGCTTCGTGGTCGCCGGCGCCAGCTTCGCGAAGTTCTCCGAGCACTTCGATGAGGCGCTGCCTCACCGCCTCGGAGCACATCACGTGCCCGACCTGGCCTTCACCGTGCTCCAGGCGATGGCTGGTGCGGCCAGTGTCCTGGTCGTCGTCGGCGCTCTTCTTGCCGTTCCCGCCTTCGTGCGATTTCTGCGAGCTGGCGGCTGGACCTTCGTTCGTCGACACATCCTGCGCGCCGTCTCCTGTACGGTCCTCACCGTTGCCGTGACAGTGCCCCTTCTGGCGTGGGCCAATCACCTTCCATCGAACCATCCCGGCGGAGGCTTCCACTGGGAAGGCGCCCTGTTCCTGGTGTGGGCGGCCCTGATCGTCGTCACCCTGGCGTCGTGGACGGTGGCTGCGGTCGCGGCAGGTCGGCGCATCGAGCTGTCCGAGGCCGTGCTCACCACGGAGGCGCTCCTCGCCGCCGTCATTGCCGTCGCAATGGTGACCATGGTTGCGGCCACCGCGGTCTGGTGGGGCGCCATGGCCACAGACGCACCCGCATTTTTGAACGCCAGCCCCGGCGGTCTCCCAGGATCATCGTGGGACATCCTGCTCGTTGCAACCGTGGCCCTGATGGCTGTAGCCACGGGTACCGCCGCAGTTGGGGTGGCCCGAGAGCTTCGCCTCTGGACAAGGGCACGAGCGCGCTGAAATTGAGCTTGGTACTTCTGGGGGTCCTCTTCACTCGGTTGCCGGAGGACTGACACCGCTCGTTGTCCAACCTTCCGATTCGGCCTGACCTGCATACGCGAGACAATTTGGGATGTGGCCGGGCCCGCCGAAATGACCCGTCGGGGAGCTATGGATCAGGGGGTCCCAATCCCTCCGAGCACGCCTCCGAGCGCACCGATGTGCTCATCCCAGACATGGGCATCTCCCACGACAGAGGCAACCGGGGGTCTTCGATGCTCGACCTCATGATCAGCGCTTCACCCTGGCCATACCCGAAGCGCCGGATGGACCTACTGCCGATGAAGTGATGTGGGATCTGACGTACCGGCACCCTGGGTCGAGGCAGTCCGAACGGCGTCAATATCGTCGACACTGCCGATGAGCATCAACTGATCCCCGACTTCGAGGACGGTGGCTCCGTTCGGCACCACCAGATCCCGGTGTCGCTGAATGGTGGTCACGATGACGCTCTCGGGAAGGTCGGCGTCCCGAAGCGACCGGCCCACCAGGGGCGACGCCCGGTGGAGGTCGATCGTGTCGAAGCTTGCCCCGGCGGCGCCATCCAGGCTCTGCAGGCTGGCCAGGAGGCCCAGCCGGTAGCCACGGACTACATCGGAGGTGGAGACCGTCCCGACCACCCGACGCTGGTCATCGACCACGGACACCCAGTGGTCGGCAGTGGTGGTCATGGCGTCGACGGCCACGTCCAGCCGGGCCGTCTCGGGCACCGTGGGCGACGAGCCATCGACGATCGACGCCAGCTCCCGGTCTGGGTGGGACGACTCCGGATGCAGGTCCGCCAGCGATACCGTGCCTTCGAATCGACCCTCGCCGTCCACCACCGGTGCACCGGTCAGCTCCAGCGATCGGAGCTGACCACGAGCGGCCAGGGTCGAGGTCCTACCGGTCATCACCAGACGGGGCGGAGCCATCGCCTCACGAACGGTCACGGATCTCAACACGGGCATGCCGGTCAGCAGCCGTTGTGCCGGGGCGTCGGCCCTCGACTTGAGCTGGCTCCGGTAGATGGTGTCGTCCTCCCGGCGGACGATGAACCAGGCCAGCCCGACGGCGATCATGGCCGGCCCGAGGATGGACAGGCTCCCGGTCATCTCCGCCACCATCAGCATCACGGCCAGCGGGGCGCGGGAGATGCTCCCGAAGCAGCACATCATGCCGATGATCACGAACGGCGCCGGGTTGTGACCCAGGGAGGGGACGATCGGCTCGAACAGCCGCCACACCGATGCGCCGACGAAGGCGCCGATGATCATGCCGGGGCCGAAGATGCCTCCCGATCCTCCGGAGCCGATGGAGAGCCCGGTGGCCAGGATCCTGGCGAACGGGAGCACCAGGACGATCCACAGCGGCAGGGTGAGGAGCCGGGGACCGAGTCCCTGTTGGATCCACCCGTAGCCGGTGCCCAGCACCTCGGGGATGACCAGGGCGATGAGCCCGACCACGACACCGCCGATGGCCGGCTTGATCCAGCGCGGGATCCGGACCCGGGTGAACAGGCCGGCGATGCCGTAGAAGCTCTTGGCGTACAGGAGGCCGATCAGACCGCCCAGCACCCCGATCAGGGCGAACCACGGGAGGTGGGCGGGATCGGTGAAGTGGTAGGTGCCGGCGAAGCCGAACAGGGGGGTGAAGCCCACCACGGCACCGAAGATCACGTAGCCCACCAACGAGGCGACGAAGCTGGGAAGGAGCGCCTCGGCGTCGAAGTCGTCGCGGTAGAGGATCTCGGTGGCCAGGACTGCGCCCCCGAGGGGCGCCCCGAAGATGGCGCCGATGCCCGACCCGATGCCGGTGACCACGGCGATCCGGGCGTCGGCCGGGCTGAGGTCGAGCTCCCGGGCCAGCAGCGAGGCGAACCCGGCACTGATCTGGCCGGTCGGACCCTCCCGGCCACCCGAGCCCCCTGAGCCGATGGTGAGGGCGGAGGCCACGATCTTGACGATGACCGCCCGGAACCGGATCCCGCGGGGATTGTGATGGACCGCCGAGATGGCCGCATCGGTGCCGTGGCCCTCGGCCTCGGGGGCGAAGCGGAAGACCAGAATGGCTCCCAGGAGCGCCCCCAGTCCGACCACCAGCGGCAGCGCCCAGGGTCGGGCGAAGGTGGCCGATGCCCGGGTGCCACCCTCGCCGGCGGGCGTGGGCACGTGGTAGCCGGCCAATGTACCCAGGAAGAAGTGGGTACAGGCCTCGAGCGCCTCATAGAAGACGACGGCCCCCACCCCGGCCATGGTCCCGATGAGCGCCCCGAGGATCAGCCACTTCTGCAGGTAGGAGGCGGCGCCCAGCCAGCGGGAGGCCCTGGTCATGGTGGCCCGCCAGGAGGTCCGACGGAAGAGCGTCATCGCCGGTTCCGTCCCACTACAGGTCCCACCCGGTCGACCAGTCCTGCTCGGGCACCTCACCGGCGGCGTCAGTCAGGCGTTGCAGGGAGTCGACCAGTGCGGCCTGCTGCTCGACGGGGATGGCGGCCAGCAGGCGAGCGATCTCGGCGCGCCGCCGCTCGGTCACCGCCGACACCAGCTCCTGCCCCTTGGGCGCCAGGGCCAGTCGGATGAGACGACGGTCGCCCCGCTCGTGGCGGCGCTCGATCAGACCCTTGCGGATCAGCCGGTCGCACATTCGGGTGGCCGTCGGTGGCGTCACGTCCACGGCCCGGGCCAGGGCGGCAAGGCTCTGGGGCCCCCGCGAGGCCAACACCACCAGCGTCCGGTACTGGGTGAGCGTGACCTCCTCCTCGGCCCGGTCCCCGAGCGAACGGGCCGCCACCGCCACCAGGACCCGGCTGGCGCTCAGCACCGCGTCGACGAGGGTGTCGCCACTCACCTCGTGCTGCGGTCCCGATGCCATCATAGGCTAATGATTGTAATAGCTAATTAATCGGGGCGACACCCGGTGGCGGGGGACCATCCGACGGGCGAGATGGGTTCAGGCGAGCTTGGTGAACAGGCGCTGGACCTCGTCGAGCGGGTAGCCCGATTCGGCCGCCTCCTCCGGATGTTCCAGGCAGTAGGTCAGCCCGCTGGCGATCAGGCGGAAGCCGACCTGCTCGAGGGCCTTGGTGGCGGCGCTGAGCTGGGTCACGATGTCTCGGCACTCACGTCCCTCGGCCAGCATGGCCTCCACCGCCTGGACCTGGCCTCCCGCCCGCTTGAGTCGCTTGCGGAGGTCGGTGACCACCTCGTCGGGGAGTTGCACGCCCGCTCCTTCACATTCCGTCGGTCCGTCGTTACGGCTCGTTTCGTCAGCATACCCCCACGGGTACTCGGTGACCCACGAGATGATACCCTATGGGGTATGTGCAGAGCTGCGAAGTGCAGGAAGTGCGGACGGCCGACGTGGAAGGGCTGCGGTGCCCACGTCGAACAGGTGCTGGGCGACGTCCCCGAGGCGGAGCGGTGCCAGTGTCGGTCGGCTCCGGCTTCAGCCCCGGCCCCGGCGCCCCGCCGGAAGTCCTGGTTGTCCCGATGACCGACCCGATCCCGGCCGGCCGACGGGTGGTCATCATCGGCGGAGTGGCCGGCGGCATGTCGACCGCCACCCGCCTGCGCCGGCTCGATGCCCGTGCGACGATCACCGTGCTCGAACGCTCCGGGCATGTCTCCTTCGCCAACTGTGGACTCCCGTACTTCGTCGGCGGCCTGATCGAGGAGGAGGAGGACCTCACCCTGCAGACGCCCCACCAGCTCTTCGACCGGTTCCGCCTCGACGTCCGGGTCAACGACGAGGTGGTGGCCATCGACCGGGCGGCCCATACCGTGACCACCCGTTCCACCCTCAGCGGTGACCGGCAACTGGTGCCCTACGACAAGCTGGTGCTGAGCACGGGTGCGGCGCCGGTGCGGCCGCCCATCCCCGGCTACGACCGGGTCAAGACCCTCCGCACCGTCGAGGACGCCGCCTCCATCGCCGCCGAGGTCGAGGGGACCCCCGCCACCGCCGTGGTGATCGGAGCCGGGTTCATCGGTCTCGAAATGGCCGAGAACCTGGTGGCCCAGGGGTTGGACACCACCGTGGTGGAGGTGGCTCCCCAGGTGCTGACACCCCTCGATGCCGAGCTGGCCGTCCTGGTCGCCGACGAGCTGGTCGCCCACGGCGTCGGCCTCGAGCTCGGGACGTCGGTGGCCTCGATCGGGGAGAGGACCGTCACCCTGTCCGACGGCCGTGTCCTCGCTGCCGACCTGGTGGTGGGCGCCATCGGTGTCCGACCGGACGTCCGGTTGGCGGAGCTGGCCGGCCTGCAGCTCGGGCCGGAGGGTGGGTTGCGAGTGAACGACAGCAACCAGACCAGCGACCCAGACGTCTACGCGGTGGGCGATGCGGCGGAGAAGCCGGACGCCGTCTCCCACTCCACCTCCCTCATCGCCCTGGCCAATGTGGCCAACCGCCAGGGACGCCGGGTGGCGGACCACATCGCCGGGCGCCCGTCGCACCGGGTGGCATCGCTCGGCACCTCCATCGTGAAGGTGTTCGACATCGTGGCGGCGACGGTGGGATGGAACGAACGGCGCCTCCGGGCCGCCGGGCGACCCTTCCGGGCCATCCACTCCCACCCCTTCGACCACGCCACCTACTACCCCGGGGCGACCCGGATGGCGGCCAAGCTGATCTTCGACCCCGCCGACGGGACCATCCTGGGGGCCCAGATCGTGGGTCGGCACGGGGTCGACAAGAGGATCGACGTGATCGCCACGGCCATGTCGGGCGGGCTCGCCGCCCCGCAGCTGGCCGATCTCGAGCTGGCCTACGCCCCGCCGTTCTCCTCGGCCAAGGACCCGGTCAACCTCCTCGGCTACATGGCGGAGAACATCCTGACTGGTGAGTGTGACGTCGTCGGACCCGAAGAGCTGGCATCGCTGATGGAGGAGGGTTGGCGGGTCGTCGACGTGCGGACCGCCGAGGAACACGCCGCCGGGGCCATCCCCGGCTCGGTCAACCTGCCCGTCGACTCACTCCGCGAGCATCTCGGGTCGTTGGGCGGCGGCCCGGTGGTGGTCTACTGCCACGTCGGTCAACGAGGGCACACCGCCACGGCGCTGATGCAGGAGCTCGGGATCACGGCCCGGAACCTCGACGGCGGCTACCTCACCTGGTCGGCCTCCGAGCGGGCCACCGGGCCGGGAACCCTGTCGACGTCGTGACGGCGCCAGGGGCGGGGTGGGGTGGCAGCCGCGAGGCGTTCACGGAAGGTCGCTGACGACCCCGACGACCCCGGATCACCCGTCCCGCCACGAGGCCAACTCGGCGAACCGGGTGGCGGCGGGGGAGAGCGAGCTCGGCCGGTGCACCAGAGCCAGCTCCCGGACAGCGGGTGGAACGGGTCTGGCGACGACCGCACCGAGGCGCGAGGCGACGTGCGCCATGGACTCGGGAACCAGTGCGGCTCCGGCACCGGCCAGCACCAGGGGCAGGATGGCGTCGCGCTGGGCCGTGACCACCGCCAACTTCGGCGTCAGACCCACGGAGCCCAGCAGCTCGTCGAGCAGGCGACGCGTCGAGGTCCCCTCGGGAGACGCCACGAAGCGGGTCTCCTCGAAGTCGGTCAGGGCGGTGGAGGCCACCGAGTCACTCGAGGCGCCGGGCGGCAGGATGAAGACCAGATGCTGCGGACCGAGTGCGGTGGCCTCGAGCGCTTCGGGGACATCGAGGGCGTCGGTGAGGCCCACCTCCGAGCCCCCGGTCTCCACCAGCTCGAAGAGCTCGCGGGAGTCCTCCGGCGCGGCCAGTTCCACCCGAACTCCGGGGTGGTGACGCCGGAACCGACCGACCAGCGCGGCGACGGGATCGGCGGCCAGCGTCGGGAGGCACGCCAGGGAGACGACCCCCGACTCCAGTCCGGTGACGGCCCTCACTGCCGCCCGACCGGTCTCGAGGTCCCGCAGCACCTGGCGGGCAGGTCCGAGGAGGGCGGACCCCGCCGCGGTGAGCTGGATCTTCCGGCCGATCCGATCGAAGAGCCGTGCTCCGACCTCGACTTCCAACTCCTTCACCGCCAACGACAGCGCAGGCTGCGAAATGAAGGTCACCTTGGCGGCCGCCGTGAAGCCACCATTGTCCGCTACGGACACGAAGTACTGGAGGCGGCGGCTATCCATTGGGGAAGCCTATCGAAAGTAGATAGATTATCTATTTCCGTTCTGAGTTGAACCCCCTGATGATGGACGGGTGGACACCCTCGGCGACCTGAGGCCAGCGGGCTGGCACCGATTGGTGATCGAGCCCAGGCGACCCGAGATCATCCGACGGCGGCCGAACGCCTACTGGCTGGCGGTGGCGGCCGTCTGCGTCGGGGCGTTCATGGGCCAACTCGACGCCAGCATCGTGACGGTCGCGCTCCCCACGTTGCAGCGGACGTTCCAGGCCAGCGTCGGCGCGGTGACCTGGGTGGGTCTGAGCTACCTCCTGGTCCTGGTGGCCACCGTTGCCGCCGTCGGTCGGTTCGCCGACATGTGGGGGCACAAGCTCCTGTATGTCTACGGCTTCGGTATCTTCATCGTCGGTTCGGCGTTGTGCGGGTCGGCGCCCGGTCTGGGTGCCCTGATCGGGTTCCGGTCGCTCCTGGCGGTGGGGGCCGCCCTGCTGCAGGCCAACAGCGTGGCCATCATCGTCCTGGCCGTGCCGAAGTCGTCGCTGGGGAAGGCGATCGGGATCCAGGGGGCGGCCCAGGCCATCGGACTGGCCCTCGGACCCACCGTCGGCGGGTTCCTGTTGGCGGCAGGAGGCTGGCGACTCATCTTCTTCGTCAACGTTCCGTTCGGCCTACTCGGGATGGCGGCCGGACTCCTCCTGATCCCTCGAAGCCGTCACCTCCAGACCCGGGTGCGCTTCGACTGGACGGGCCTGGCCCTGTTCTTCCCGGCGGTGGTGGCGGTCTTCGCCGCGCTCTCCTTCGGCAACTCCCGTGGATGGACCTCGCCGGCGATCCTCGGGCTGGTGGTGGGAGGGGCGGCGCTGGCCGTCGCCTTCGTCCGTCGAGAGCGTCGTTGCTCCGAGCCGATGCTGGACCTCGGGCTGTTCCGACAGTCCCGCTTCAGCGCCGGGGTCGCCAGTGGCCTGCTGTCCTACCTCGTCATGTTCGGGGTCCTGTTCCTGGTGCCGTTCTATCTCGAGCGGGGGCTCCAGCTCGGATCGGGACGGGCCGGCCTGGAACTGATGGCCATGCCTCTGGCTCTGGGCATCACCGCTCCCCTGGCCGGGCGTCTGGCCGATCGGCTGGGGGCCCGGCCGCTCACCGTCGCCGGGATGGTCCTCGTGGCGGCGGGGCTCACCGGGCTCGGCGTCCTGCGACCCACCACCCCGGTATTCCTCGGCCTCCTGGCCGTGGTCGGCGTCGGGCTGGGCCTGTTCACGCCCCCGAACAACGCCGCCATCATGGGCGCCGTACCGCCGCAGCAGTCGGGACTGGCGTCCGGGGTGCTCAATATGACCCGGGGGATGGGCACCGCCCTGGGACTTGCGCTCACCGGTCTGGTCTTCGATCTGTCGGGCGGGAGATCGGCGGAGTCCTCCTCGGTCAGCCACGCCTTCACCGCCACCGCCCTCTCGCTCGCTGGACTGGCTCTTCTGGCGGGGTTGGTCGCCGGAGCCCGGGTGGGTGGCCGTCTCGAACGCTCGCTCAGCGCCCGCCTGGAGTAGGGATCATCCCCCGACGTGTCGAGACCGCTGGGTGCTACCCGTGGGCGGCCAGATAGGTGTGCTCCTGACCGGCCACATCGAGGAGCAGGTTCCCGAGGGCCAGGTTGATGTCGTCGAGGTGGTAGCCCCAGGAGGGCCCCAGGGTCTCGGCGACCACCGGTCTCGAATCACCTGTCCCCGCCTCGTCGGTGACCTGCAGCCAGCTGGCACCGTTGGAGGTCCGGCACTCCGCCGAGTACAGGCCCGGATAGGCCACCCAGGGGGTGGCGACCGGAGGGGCCGGCGGAGGCATGGTCGCCGTCAGGAAGCGAGGGTCGAGGTCGGCGGTACCGCCCGCCATGGCGGCCGGGTTGACGCAGGCCACCTGGAGGCCGTCCTTGGCCGTCTGCCCCGACTGGAGGCTCACCCCCTGACCGGGTCGGCCGAACAGGCTGTTGGCGGGCGGTCGCTTGGGGAAGCTGGAGTAGGCAACCACGCACGACGTCTGGCCGGTCGACGTGCACAAGGGGAGGTGTTTGAAGGTCGAGCCGACGTCCCGGCCGACGGGCACGGTGACGTTGCCTCCGGCGATGACGGCCGAGACCATTCGTGCCCGGAGGTTCTTGTTCGGGTCGATCTGGCTGGCCAACAGCCGGATCAGCATGGCTGCTCCCTGGGAGTGCCCGATGAAGATCACGGGTCGGCCGTCGTTGAAGTGGTCCAGGTAGTCGGTCCAGGCAGCCAGGACGCCCCGATAGGCGATGGCGTTGGCCCCCGGATCGTTCCCCAGGCCTTGGGCCAGGGACGCCTCGGTGCGTTGGCGGTAGATGGGAGCCCAGATGCGGCAGAGGGTGGAGAACGGGGATGCCTGGGCAACGGCGGCATCAACCTCGGCCGCCTGGACCTGGAGATTGGCGTTGGCGCTCCGTTGCGTGCTCACGGTCGGATACACGTAGAAGCAGTCGAAGGCCGGGTTGATGGCGGCGGTCGGCGTCGTGACGGTCCGCGCCCCGGTGGCCGGCACCGAGGTGGTGGCCAAGGACGCCAGGCACGGGTCGTTGGCGAGACCGGGGCGGCACAGCCACACGGTTCCGGCGGCATCGGTGCGAGGCGAGGAGCCCGGGGAAGACGGTGCCCCGGCAGCGCCGGCCCCGTCGCTGGCTCCGAGCACCAGTGCCGCCATGAGCAGCAAGGCGACCGTCAGTTGGGCAACCGCTCTCGTCGGACGTCGCAGGCCGTCTCCCTTACCTCTATCCACCGGAGTCTCCGATCTGGCTCGTTTAGATATGCAATATGGTTGCACAACTGGCCCCTAAAGGGCAATAGAGTTGCATATGCCCCCAACGCCCCAGGAGCGCCACGCCGCCACGCTTCCGCTCTTCGGAGACCTGCTGGCGCTGGCCCGGAGGAGTTGGATCCGTCAGATGGCCGACGGGCTGGCGGGCAGGGGCTACGACGACTACCGACCCACCGACGCGGCAGCCTTCCGCCGCCTCCTGCGGGGCCCCACTGCCGTCGGCCGGCTCGACGAGGTGCTCGGATCCAGCCGGCAAGCCGCCCGGAAGGTCGTCGAGGGACTTGAACAGCGCAGCTACGTGACGACGGAGCGGGACCCACAGGATGCCCGCAGACTGCTGGTCTCGCTCACGCCGGCCGGCGAAGCCTACGCACGGGCGGTGGTGGATGTGATCGAGTCCCTCAACCAGGGCCTCACGGAGAGCGTCGATCCGGACGACCTCGGGGCGACCCGACGAGTGCTCTTCGCCGTCCTGGCTGGCGAGGGTATGGACCGATCAACCCCGGGTGCGCCGGGGCCCCGGGAGTGACGCAACGCCCTCCACGTCCGAACGACAACGATGGAGGGGACGGCGTTTCGCAGAGGCAGGTGCCAACGCTCCGGGGTCGTCGTGGCACCGGTTCGGGCAATGCCCTGGTCGGCGTCTCGGGCAGCCTGGGAGCTTCAGCCTCGGGATTCCGTCGGCCCGGTGCCCCGGTCCTCCCTGCAGGATCAGATGGAGGCCACATTGTTGGCGGTGGACGAAATCTGGGTGGCCCCCGATTCGACCAGCACGGGCATCAGCTGCTGCCTCGGTGTCCCGCCGTCGCCGAGCTGACCGGTCAACCCGTTGCCCCAGGCATACACCTCTCCCGCGGGGGTGACCCCGTAGGAGGTGGCGCCCCCACTGGCCAGCACCGCATAGGTCACACCGGTCGGCGGGTGGATCTCGACCGGGGACGGCTGGTCGGTGGTGGAGTCGTCACCGAGTTGGCCGTCGGCACCGTCTCCCCACGCCCAGTAGGTACCGTCCGACAGCTCCACCAGCGTCTGGCCGTTGTCGGGGAGCGAACCACCGAGGGCCACCTGGGTCACCCGGCCGGGAAGCGCCACCCGCACCGGGACCGACGACTTGGCACCGGTGGTCCCCTGCCCCAGCTCGCCCTGCAGGTTGTACCCCCAGTCGAGGTAGCTCCCGTTGGCGAGCAGCGCGCCCGAGTTGTTGTAGGAGGCGTACAGGCCGACGACCTGGCCCTGCGGGAGACCGCTGACCATCTTGGGGGTGGAGCTCGCCCCCGGCCGGCCGGTGCCCAGGTCACCGTTGACGTTGCCCCCGCAGGCATACACCGTCCCACCGCTGTCGTAGAGGGCGTGGTCGAAGGCGCCGGCGACGGCGGTGACGTGGGCGAGGGGTAGCTCGACGGGCTCGAGGTACTCCTGGTGGTTGTCCAGGCACAACTGGCCGAAGGAGTCCAACCCCCACCCCCAGGCATGTCCGTTGCTGTCGATGGCCAGGGCGGTGTCGATCGGCATGGCGTCGGTGGCCAGCGACGTGATCACCACGCCGGCCGGGAACCTCACCTGGACCGGCACGTCGAGCGAATCGGCGCCGTTCCCGTCCCCCAGCTGGCCTTCCTGGCCCTCCCCCCAGGCGAACACGGTGCCGTTCGTGAGTAGGGCGTAGTCGGTCGAGTTGGAGGTGGCGATCTGCTCGATCGGCCCGGGGAGGCCGACCGGTGTCGGCACCACCAGCTCCCCGGCGCTGCTCGACTGGTCACCGAAGAACTCCCCCCAGTGGTAGGCGGTGCTGGTGGGACCGCTGGGGGACGCCGCCGGCATCCCGGAGGCCCGGGCGGTGCCGCCGACCGTGGCGGCGAGCACCAACGGGACCATCGCCATCGACCACATCCACCGCTGCAACCGAACTCGTCCAGGCACCCTGTCCTCCGATCCACCGGGGACCGACGCCCCGTTGACTGTCGACTGGGGTCAGGGTACGAGTCGGTTGTTCGAGGATGGTGGGAGGTCGATGGGAGTTCCGTGTGAATCGTCGGGCCCGGCCTGCGAGCGCTCCGACCGACGTCGGACGGGCGACCCGACCCCGACCTCACGACGGGAGCGGGTCGTGGATGCCCGGCAGGGTCAGTCGGATCAGCAGGCCCCGGGGCCGGTTGGGCATCGCCTCGATGGTCCCGTGGTGGGCGGCGACACTGTCGGCGGCGATGGCCAACCCGAGCCCGGATCCCGGGGTGTGGGAACGTCCGCCGACCCGGTAGAAGCGGTCGAAGATGTGGGGGAGCGACTCGTCAGGAACGCCCGGGCCCTCGTCGGAGACCTCCACGATGAGCGAACCACCGGCCCGGGTGGCCCGGACCGCCGCCTCCGTGCCCGCCGGGGTGTGGGTGAGGACGTTGGTCACCAGGTTGTCGACCGCCCGGGCGACCGACTCCCCGTCGCCGGACAGCAGGAGATCAGGCTCGACACGGGACCGCCACTGACGATCCGGATCGGCCAGTCGGGCCCGCGCGACACTGGCGGTCACCACCGACGAGAGGTCCACCGGCTCGGGTGCGGTCGCCGGTCGCTGATCGAGGCGGACCAGCTGCATCATGTCGTCCACCAGCCTGCTCAGGCGCGTCGCCTCCGTGGTGATCCGCCGCATCGCCTCATCGACCTGCT
The DNA here is from genome assembly GCA_963709665.1 of uncultured Actinomycetota bacterium. GTDB lineage: Bacteria > Actinomycetota > Acidimicrobiia > Acidimicrobiales > RAAP-2 > DASZIT01. The sequence continues at coordinate 68,306 of CAVPWU010000004.1, forward strand.
CCCGCTCGGTCAGCGCCCCCTGCTGGTAGAGCTCGGCGTTGGCGCGCAATGATGCCAGTGGGGTCCGGAGCTCGTGGCTGGCATCGGCCAGGAAGCGCCGCGTCGACTCCCGGCTCGCCTGCTGTCCATCCACGAAGGTGGCGATGCGGTCCAGCATCCCGTTCAGGGCGGTGGCCAGGCGGCCCACCTCGCTGGCGGCGTCGGGGGCCCCCACCCGGTGGGTCAGGTCGCCGGCGCTGATGCGATCCGCCTGGTCGGCCATGGATTCGAGGGGTCGGAGCCCGCGGCTGATCACCAGGACCACGCCCACGGCGACCAGGAGCACCGCCGCCATCGAGCCGACGATCACGATCAGTATCAGATTGCCGACCGTGCGGTCGACGGCCTGGAGGTCCTCGCTCACCACCAGGGTGCCACCGTCGACCGGCGCCGCCAGCAGTCGTAGCTGTTGCCCACCGTGGCGGCTGGCCACCGTCACCGGGGTGCCGGACCTGGCCACCGCCCGGAGATCGCTGGGCAGGTCGGGAGCCGGGCCCGACGCATCGAGGACCACGGTGGATCCCCGGGTCGGGAGGAAGGCTACGTAGTCGTAGCCGCCGAGCCCGGCGGCATCCTCGATCAACGGGGTCGGAATCCCCCGGGTGGCTTGGGCGACGAGTCGATCCGTGTGCGGTGTGCTCACCGCCACGGCCGTCCGCAGCGATGCGTCCGTGCGCCCGAGCAGGTAGTGGCGGAGCTGGACCGTGGCGCCGATGTCGAACGCCACGAACGAGATGACCGTCACGGCCATGACGCCGGCCAGCACCCGTGCCCGCAGGCGGCCCCGGCTGACCCGGCGGAGGGTCACCTTCACCCGGTAGGAGGGGGGAGTCGGAGCCCGTAGCCGACGGCTCGCTGGGTGTGGATGACATCGGGGCCGTGCCGGCTCAGCTTGCGCCGCAGGTAGGCGACGTAGGTGGCCACCACGGTGCTCGACCCCTCGAAGCTGTAGTCCCAGACGTGGTCGAGCAGCTGGGCACGGGTCAGGATCTGCCCGGGGTTGAGCATCAGATAGCGGAGGAGCCGGAACTCGGTGGGGGAGAGGGCGACCAACTGACCGGCGCGGCGCACCTCGTAGCTGTCCTGGTCCAGCTCGATGTCGGCAAAGGTCACCCTGGCGCCGGGCAGCTGCGGCCGGGTGCGGCGGAGCACGGTACGGATCCGGGCCGCCAGCTCCTCGAGACCGAAGGGCTTGGTCAGATAGTCGTCACCACCCAGGGTCAGACCCTTGACCCGATCCTCCAGGTCGTCCTTGGCCGTCAGGAAGATCACCGGGATCGGGGAGTGCGCCCGGCGGAGGCGGCGTACGACCTCGAATCCGTCGGTGTCCGGCAGCATCACATCGAGGACGATGAGGTCGAAGCGGTGATCGCGGGCCAGGCTGAATCCCTCATGCCCGGTGGCCGCCGTGGTGACCTCGAAGCCGAGAAATCGCAACGAGGTGGCTACCGCATCGCGGAGGAAGGGCTCGTCGTCCACCACCAGAAGGGTGCCGCCGTCGGTGTCCGGCTCCGTCTGATCCACCAGGCCGCTCCTCGGGGTCGACTCTGCTGCCTCGCCCATTGGACCAACCAAATGTGCGCGAATCATGTGGAATCGATGTGAAGACCGTGAGAACCGCCGACCGGCCAGGGGATCACGCAGCTCGTCTGGACATCCCTCGGTCACCCCGACCCTCGCCACCGGCCATCGGAAGACGGCGCTGGGTGGGCCGGCGACGACTGATGAGGGTCATTGGGCATCGAATCGGAACCAGAAGATGCCAAGGACGGTGAGGACGACCACGTAGGCGGCACATACGAGCAGGGACAGCCAGTCCTGCGAGTCGAAGGTGCCCACCACCCCGGCGAACACCCTCATCAGGGCGCCGACCGGCGTCCACTTCGAGACCGTGTCCCAGACCCCGCCCAGCTGACCGGAGGCGCCGAACAGGCCCAGCATCACCAGCCCGATGTAGAGGAGGCGGCCGAACGCCTGCACGGTGTCGGCCGACTTCACCAGACCCACCAGCGCCTGGGCCACGGAGAGAAAGACGGCGGAGGCCAGGAGGGACACCAGCAGGACCAGGGCGTAGGTCCCGGCCGACAGCGACAGATGGTGGATGTTGTCCCCCGCCACGAGCACCACCAGGGCGATGACGAAGTTGGAGGCCATCTGGACCGAGAGCCGGCTGGACATCACCACCCAGGTCGGCGCCGGCGACACCCGGAGCCGCTGAAAGACGCCGTTGTCTCGGTCGCGGGCGACCATGGGGGCGTAGCCCATGATGGAGGTGCCGGCGATCCCCGCCGTGATGGCGAGTCCGACGATGAAGGCGGCTCCCCCGAAGCTCCGGGTCGCCTTGGCCGAGCTGGTCGTCGACAGGATGATCAGCGGCAACAGCAGGCTCAGGAGCATGCGCATCTTGTTCTTGGTCAGCACGACCAGGTCCGCCCGCAGGAGGGCGGTCAGCATGCCGGGGAGGGTGGGTGCCCCGGCGGTGGTGGTGGCGGTGGCGCTAGTCACGGATCTCACTCCCGGTCAGTCCGATGAAGACATCCTCCAGGGTCACCTCGCCCCGGGCGGCCGCCCGGACCAGGGGATCGTCCCGGTGCCGGGCGATGAGGTCGGCCGGCGTGTCGATGGCCAACACCCGACCGTGGTCGATGATGGCCACCCGGTCACACACCGCCTGCGCCTCCTCCATCGAGTGGGTGGTCAACAGGATGCTTCCCCCTTCGGCCCGGATCCGTTCGATGCGGGTCCACAGGTGCCGTCGCGACTGGGGGTCCAGGCCGGTGGTGGGCTCGTCGAGGAGCAGCAGGGTGGGATCGTGGATCACCGCCACGAACAGCGACAGCCGCTGTTGCTGGCCCCCCGAGATCTGCTTGGTGGTCCGGTCCAGCTCACGGCCGAGGCCGACCTCGGAGAGCGCCCGTTCGAGCTCCTCGTCGCTGACGGTCACTCCGTAGAGGCCGGCGTAGAGGCGGGCCACCTGTCGGACGGTCAGCTCGGACTGGAACCCGGTCGACTGCAGCTGCACACCCATCCGGGCCTTGGCCAGAGCCGGCTGACGGACGATGTCGATCCCGTCGAGCAGCACGGCGCCGGAGCGCGGTCGGCGCAATCCTTCGATGGCGCTCAGGGTGGTGGTCTTGCCGGCCCCGTTCGGGCCCAGGAGCCCGAAGATCTCGCTGGAGCGGATGTCGAAGCTGACCCCGTCGACCGCCACCTTCGGTCCGTAGACCACCGTGAGGTCCTGGACCTGGAGGAGCACGGTGTGGCTGTCGGCGACGGGCCTGTCCACCGGCCGAAGGGCATCGACCGCCGGGGGGCCGGGCAAGGGAGTCGGAGGGCTCCCGGTTCGACGGCGGTTCCGTCGCACAACCCCGATGCCCACCCGGATCACCAACAGCGCTCCCAGGAGGATCCAGATGGTGGAGTGGGCGCCCACCGTGGCAGGGCCCCCGGTCATGACACCGCCCGGCTGACCGGTGGCTCGGCCGACGGCTCGAGTCGCTCGGCCAGCAGATCCAGGGCGGCCATCACCTCGGCCAGCTCGGTGGCGGTGGGAGTGCCGAGCGCCCGCGCGATGGCGCCGTCCGCCGTGGAGAGGACCCGGCTGCGAGCCCGCTTGACGGCCTCCGGCACTATCCACACCAGGGTGCGACGCCGATCGCGGGGGTCGACCTCTGTCCGCACGGCGCCGTACTCGCGCAGCTGGGTGACGGAGGTCGACACGTGGCTCTGCGGGTAGCCGGTCCGGGCAGTGATCTCGCTGATGGAGCTGCCGGGATTGGCGCCGATGTCGATCAGCACCAGGCGGACGCTGCTGTTGAGGCCCTGTCCGGGTAGCCCTTCCTCGGCCAGCGCCATCAGTCGGCGGCCCAGGAGGAACAGGTCGGTGGAGTTCATATCAGAAAAAGATACATCAGATACTGATGGAAATGCTACCTAACCCGCCTCCCGTCGGACATCCCGGCGGACCAGCAGGAGCGCCCGATCAGACCGCAGTTGACGCCATCAGCGCCCGGACCGACTCGGAAGTCTCGAAAAAATCTGAAGTTGACGACGGTTGCCATCCCATGGTTATTGCCCGTAGACGTAGTCCGCTTGAATGGGTGCGGGCCACACCTCTGGTTCCGGCCACGAGTTCCGGCCTACTCCCCGGCTGCACGTTCCGATGATCTGAGAGATCGGGTAGCGGGTCACCCCGGGCCGACGTTGCCGGTCGGGACGTCCGAGGGTCGAGGCAAACCAGGGCTTGGCGCATCAGTACTACGAGTGGTAGTAATGCTGCCCGAGACGGAAGGTCGGTGCCGATGGCGATTGCCGATGCGGTTTCGAGTGAGGTGCCCACACCTGGGACCGACGTCGTCGGGGACCGGGGAATCGTCCGCCCGAGGAATCTCCAACGCACGTTCCAACTCCTGTTGGCCACCGTCTGGCTCTTGGACGCCGTGCTGCAGCTGCAGCCCTTCATGTTCACCCGGGGATCCAATGGGTTCAGTGGGATGATCAACGGGCTGGCCGGGGGCAATCCGGGTTGGATCGCCCACACCATCACCTGGAACGGCTCGATCATCGGCCACCAGCCGATCCTGACCAACACCGCGTTCGTCATCATCCAGTTCCTCATCGCCTTCGGGATCACCTGGAGGCGGTCGGTGAAGCCGGCGCTCGCACTCTCGATCGTCTGGGCCCTCGGCGTCTGGTGGTTCGGTGAGGCCGCCGGACAGGTCTTCCGAGGCGGGGCCACCCCGTTCGGCGGCGGCCCGGGTGGCGTGCTCTTCTACGCCGTCCTGGCCGTCCTGCTGTGGCCGAGCGAGGGTTCGGACCTGCCCTTCGTGGCGGCCCGCACGGTCGGTGTCACTGCCGCCCGTTGGATCTGGGTCGCCGTCTGGGGGGTGCTGGCGGTTCTGGCGTTGGTGGGGTCGGGTCGCTCCCCTCAGGCGCTGCACGATCTGGTGGCCGGTCTGGACAGCGGGCAGCCCGGGTGGCTCGGGCACGTGGACCGGATCTCCGAGGCCTTCTTCCTGCAACACGGAACGACGGCCGCCGTCCTGCTGGCCCTCCTGTGCGTGGTGGTGGCAGCCGGGGTGTTCCTCCCCACCCAGATCCGTCAGGTGACCCTTGTCGTCGCCATGGCGGTCTTCGCGGTGATCTGGGTGGCGGTGCAGAACTTCGGCGGGATCCTGGCCGGGGGCGCCACCGACCCGAACTCCGGGCTGTTGGTCATCGTGCTCACCCTCATCTACTGGCCGCTGCCCGAAAATCGCTCGAGAGTGATGACCACGGCCGCCGACCTCGCGTCCGCGCCTCAGGAGGATTGAGCGGTGATGGGACCCCCTGCGTGGCTGTACTACCTCTTCGGTGTGCTGATGCTGGCCGTGGCGGCCTACGGCGTGCTGCTCTTCGGGCTGTCACTGGCCTCGCGTCGGACCGCCGGTCGGGACGTCGACATCTCCCACACCTTGATGGGGATCGCCATGGCCGGGATGTTCGTTCCGGCATGGAGCATCGGCGGGCGGGGCTTCTGGCAGCTGGTGTTCGCCGTCCTGATGGTCTGGTTCCTGGTCGGGAGCTTCCAGTCCGTGCAGCGATTCGGCCTGCACATACCCCATGCATTGATCCACGCCGCCATGAGCCTCGCCATGATCCTCATGTACGCATTCCCGATGCCGGCGGCGTCGAGTGGCATGTCGATGTCCGCCGCCGGCCCCCACCTGGACCCCGGACTCGGAGCACTGCTGGCCCTGCTGTTCTTCGGTTCGGCCATCTTCACGTTGGCGTCCCCGATCAAGGGAGCCTCGCATCACGGCTCGCACCTGCAGGCCTACGCCATGAGCGGAGCCACTGATGGTGACGCCCGACTGGGCCCCCACGGCGGTGGGCCGAGCCCGGCGGGGACGGTCGAGGCCCTCGTCGCCCTGCCTTGGCTCGAAGATCTCAGCCACGTGGTGATGTGTGTCGGCATGGGGTTCATGCTGATCCTGATGATCTGAGCGGCGAAGGGTGCACCTCGACGCTAGGGAGCGGAGCCGGCCGCCTCGAGATCGGCTCCGCCGATCACCTGGCGCAGCGTCGCCACCTCGGCCGGGGTGAGCGATCTGGCGAATGTGGCCAACGCCGCATCGGGATCCGAGCCGACAGCCATGGCCTGGCGCATGAGGATCGCCGCGTGCGCCCCCGGCGAGCCGACCGGGGTGAAGCGGATCTTGCGCCCGTCCACCCGGCGATGGACCAGATCCTTGTGCACCAACCGATCGAGGACCGTGGCGACGGTGGTGTAGGCGTGGTCGGGAAGCTGGTCGGCCACCTCCCGACCGGTGACCTCCTGACCGCCCTGCAACCACAGGATCTCCATCACCCGACGCTCGAGGTCACCGAGGCGTGCGCTACCGCAATGGCAGTCGACGCAGGTGCACGGGTCGCACGAGCACATGGGGTTGGAGCAGCGGGTCATGGGAGCTGTCTCTGCATGCGCCCCCGATCCTACCGGCCGCCGGGAGTCGACCGTCGAGGCCCGGACGCCTTGGGCCACCGTTCATCGTTCACGGAGATCCCTGTCGGTCAGTCGCCGGCCCAGCAGCCCATGACCACCGTGGCCACCGTCTCGACCGACGTCCCCGACGCACCGATGCCGGCACCGAAGGACGGCGGGAGTCCCGAGGTGTCGACCGTGGGCACCCTGTCGTCGACGGGCCGCGTCACTCGACAGCTCCTCGACGGAGATGACCGTGTCGCCCTGGGGGAACTCGGGCCCCGAGGGATCGGTGGCTCACCGGCGCATCACTTGGGTGATCTGGGAAGCCAGCACGGCGGCGAACGACGAGTCGTCGGCCGACCCGACGCCGGGATCGGTATTCAGCACCCTGCGGTCGTTGCCGCGGGCGTCGATCACATAGGCGACGTCGGAGTGGTCGATCATGGCGCCCCCCGGGAAGTTGAGGACCGCGACCCCGTACTCGTTCCACGTCGAGGTCAGCGCCGGCAGCGGGCCGGTCAGGAACAGCCAGTTCGACTGGTCCTGGAGGTCCTCCTGCCGATCGAAGGCGTTGATCACGATCTGGGAGTTGTACTCGGGGTTGGCGGCCACTGCCACGAACCGCACTTTGGAGGCCGATGCCCCGAGCATCTGGTTGGCCAGGCGGAACTCCTGGGCGATCACCGGGCAGTCGGAGGTGCAGACCGGGTCCAGGAAGGTGAGGGCCACGGTGTATCCCCGGAGTGAGGCCAGCGAGACCGGGCGTCCGTGCTGATCTTCCAAGTGGAAATCGGGAGCCGGCCCCGAGACATCAGCGGGGGGCCCGTCCACGGCCTCGGAGAGGACGGTGTCGGAAGTGCTGCTGATCGACGCCGACACCATGGGTGCCGTTCCCACCACCACCACCAGGACCGCCGCCAGCGACAGTGCCAGCCGGCCGGTGTACCCGGTGTCGACCCGCTCCCAGGGCCGCCGGCGCGCCACGGGGACGGCCGCTGTCGTCGGCACCTCCCCGGTGGCCGGGGCCCGGGCCAACGCCAGATAGCCGGATACCACCAGCAGGAGAAAGGGCACCATCGAGTTGGGGTCCGTGCCTACGCCGCCGAACCACCCGAGGTCCTCGATGAGGACCCAGTCGGCCAACCCCAGCACCACCAGCACCACCACGGCCGGGAACAGCAGCTGTCGACGGCCGGAGACGAGTGCCAGACCGGTAAGGGTGAGGGCCACCACCACGACCAGGTTCACCCCCCACCCGTGGGCGATGTCGAAGCTCGCGAAGTTGGAGACCGCCGACGCCAGCACGTGGGGTTGGGGGGTGCCGGCCATGTCCGTGACCATGCTTCCCAGGCTGCCGGGGTGAGCGGTGGTGCCACCCTGCCAGAACCCCCGGCCGGGCCAGGCCTGGAGGACCGCCACCCCGAGCAGGAAGACGCCACCGGTGGCGGTAACCAGGCGCCCCAACCGCTCCGCGATCCACGCCCGCTCGGGTAGGGCGATCAGCACTCCCGCCACCACGTAGAGGAGCGCGGCGCCGGGAAAGCCGAACAGCACGGTCTGGCCGGGAGCGAGGATGCCTCCGAGCGCCTCGCCGAACACCCAGACCACCATCCCCCAGCCGACCGACGCCAGTCCCGCCATCCGGGACCACCTCCCCCGGGGGGCGACCAGGAGGAAGAGCCCGATGCCCAACTGAATCCACACCGCCGACGCCGCGGCCGACGCCGGGTGGCGTGTCCAAGCGTCTGCCCCGAAGTTCACCAGGTGCACCACCCACCCGGGGGAGCCGGCGGCAGCCGGTTGCATCACCTGGCTGGGCAGGTCCGCCGGCATGTTCTGCTGCAACTGCAGGAGGCCGTCGACAATCCAGACGATGCCGAAGCCGATCCGCAGGACCCGGCGCGCCACCGGCTCGGGGCCGATCTCCGGTCGGGGCGGAGGGAACGGTTGGCCGGCGGCGATCGCCCGGCGGTACTGGAGCGTGCGGAATCCGTTCCAACCCACGGCGATGATCACCACCATCACGAAGATGAGTCCGGCCTGCCGCACGAGCGCCGAGTGGAACGCCTGGACGATCAGGGAGTTCCCCGGACCGGACGGACCACCCATTCCGGTCATGGCGATCAGGGTCACGTCTGATCCTCTCGGGACTTCGGGGTCCGGCACATCAGTGGCGAACCTACCGGTCGACGGGGGCCGCGGGCCAACGCCCTCCTCGAGGCAGTGGGGGCAGGCCGGAGCCCGAGGCTGATTGACCAGTGTCCGGGTCCCGAGGGATCTGAAGATTGCCCATAATCTGACGGAAATTCAGATTAATTACGGCTCGTAGGAAATTCACTATAAGTGCAAATAGGAGGCCTCATTGGCGGGCCATGGCGCTACGTTCCGCACAGAGATGAACACGCACAGTGTGTTTCGTTAAGTTACTCACCGGTACCTGATTGATTAGACCTGGGTCGATCGTTAACGTGTGCCGAGTCACATCGGGTGGCCCCGCGACAACCAGGACTGGTGTATTGCGGGCGTGACTGTGTAATTCGGGGGTCGAGTTCAGAAACTCGTAACTGTATGTTGCAGTTCTATCTTGCTGTGCGACTGTCAAGAGTACGGGCGCAGTTCGGCGAATGGTGACATCAGAACATCTGGATTATCGGATCATCATGCTGAATTCGTTCGGGTGGGGCAGGCGAACGGGGTGGGTAGGGGTGGTCTCAGGTCACGCACTGACCAAGGAGAACCCAACTGATGCAACACGAACGATCCGCCTGGCGGCGTTTCAGCCGCCTGGGGACATCTCTGACGGTTGCGATCGCAGCCATTGCCTCGATCGTCGGACTGGGGGCACTCGACGTGGCCCCAGCCTCGGCGGCCACCACCAATCTGAACGTGGTCTTCGCTATTCCCGTCCTCGGCGGCTGGGGGCAGGAATCGGTATCCGTCGGAGCCACCGGCCCCGCCACTGCCACGGCTGGGAGCACCTTCACCGATACGTTCACCCCCACCCCCTTGGTGGTCCCGACATCGGAGACCTTCGCCGGGGAGACGGCGACCGTCAACGACCTGCTGGGTCTGCAGTACTTCATTCCGATCCCGGCCAACTCGACCTACGTGTCGTCGTCGCTCTCGTCGGGGACCGCCACGTTCTCCGGCGGATCGGTGCCCTACACGGTGACTTACTGCACGGCGGCCAGCACGTCCTGCAACGCTACGGCGACCAGCTCCACCTTCGGCGGGAGCACGCCTACCCCCTATCTCGAGCTTGCCACGCCGGGCTACGGCAGCACGGCGATCGCGGCTGACGAGATTCCGGCCGGGGTCACCGTCACCTTCCCGACGGTGTCGATCGATCTGACCGCCAGCGGCGCCGTCGGCTCGACGGTTGCGCCCGCCTTGAGCGAGTACGACTCGGCGGCCAACGCCACCGTGGTGGCTCTCGGTCTCACGCTGACCGAGCCGGTTCCCACCTACCCTGCTGCCGTGCTCACGACGGCGCAGGAGGCATCGGGACAGCCGGTCCCGCCGCCCCTGGTCACCCCCTTGGCCACCACCACCATCACCGCGGCCTCGACGGTCCCCGGCGCACCCACCGGCCTCACGGCCACCGCCGGTAACGCCTCGGCCTCCGTGGCGTTCACGGCGCCCGCCTCCAACGGAGGATCGGCCATCACCGGATACACGGTGACGGCGGTGGACTCCACCAACGCGGCGCGTGGCGGGCAGACCGCTACGGGGACGACCAGTCCACTCACCGTGTCCGGCCTGACCAACGGTGACAGCTACACCTTCACGGCGGTGGCGACCAACGCCATCGGCAACTCGGTGGCCTCGGCCCCGTCCAACTCGGTGACGCCGACAGCCCCGGCCACCGTGCCGGGGGCTCCCACCATCGGGACGGCCACCGCCGGGAACGCCTCGGCGACGGTCACCTGGACGGCACCCGCCTCCAACGGCGGCAGTGCCATCACCGGCTACGTCATCACCCCGTCGTCCGGCTCGCCGGTGACGGTGGGGAACGTCACCAGTGACACCCTGACCGGCCTCACCAACGGGACCGCCTACACCTTCACGGTGGCGGCGATCAACGCGGTGGGCACCGGCCCGGCGTCGGCAGCGTCCAACTCGGTGACGCCGACAGCTCCGGCCACGGTGCCCGGCGCCCCGACCATCGGGACCGCCACGGCCGGCAACGCCTCGGCCACGGTCACCTGGACGGCGCCCGCCTCCAACGGCGGCAGTGCCATCACCGGGTACGTCATCACCCCGTCGTCCGGCTCGCCGGTCACCGTGGGCAATGTCACCAGTGACGTGGTCACCGGCCTCACCAACGGGACCGCCTACACCTTCAAGGTGGCGGCGATCAACGCGGTGGGCACCGGTGCCCAGTCGGCGGCCTCCAACTCGGTGACGCCGACGGCTCCGGCCACGGTGCCGGGGGCCCCCACCATCGGGACGGCCACCGCCGGCAACGCCTCGGCGACCGTCACCTGGACGGCGCCTAGCTCCAACGGCGGCAGTGCCATCACCGGCTACGTCATCACCCCGTCGTCCGGCTCGCCGGTGACGGTGGGCAACGTGACGTCCGACACGCTGACCGGTCTCACCAACGGGACGACGTACACCTTCACGGTGGCGGCGATCAACGCGGTGGGCACCGGCCCGGCGTCAGCAGCGTCCAACGCCGTGACCCCGGTGGCACCCGCCACAGTTCCGGGGGCCCCGACCATCGGGACCGCCACGGCCGGCAACGCCTCGGCCACGGTGAACTGGACGGCTCCCGCCTCCAACGGTGGAAGCCCGATCACCGGGTACGTGATCACCCCGTCGTCCGGCTCGCCGGTCACCGTCGGGAACGTCACCACCGACACCCTGACCGGCCTCACCAACGGGACCGCCTACACCTTCACGGTGGCGGCGATCAACGCGGTGGGCACCGGCCCGGCCTCGGCGGCCTCCAACTCGGTGACCCCGGAGCCGGCGACCACCGTGCCCAGCGCTCCCACCATCGGGACCGCCACCGCCGGCAACGCCTCGGCGACGGTCACCTGGACGGCCCCTGCCTCCAACGGCGGCTCGGCCATCACCGGGTACGTCATCACCCCGTCGTCCGGCTCGCCGGTCACCGTCGGGAACGTCACCAGTGACACCCTGACCGGTCTCACCAACGGGACCGCCTACACCTTCACGGTGGCGGCGATCAACGCGGTGGGCACCGGCCCGGCCTCGGCGGCCTCCAACTCGGTGACGCCGAACGCTCCGGCCACCGTTCCGGGGGCCCCGACCATCGGGACCGCCACCGCCGGCAACGCCTCGGCCACGGTCACCTGGACGGCTCCCGCCTCCAACGGCGGCAGTGCCATCACCGGGTACGTCATCACCCCGTCGTCCGGCTCTCCGGTCACCGTGGGCAATGTCACCAGTGACGTGGTCACCGGTCTCACCAACGGGACCGCCTACACCTTCACGGTGGCGGCGATCAACGCGGTGGGCACCGGCCCGGCCTCGGCGGCCTCCAACTCGGTGACGCCGGAGCCGGCGACCACCGTGCCGGGGGCTCCGACCATCGGGACGGCCACCGCCGGCAACGCCTCGGCCACGGTCACCTGGACGGCGCCTGCCTCCAACGGCGGCAGTGCCATCACCGGGTACGTCATCACCCCGTCGTCCGGCTCGCCGGTCACCGTGGGCAACGTGACCACCGACACCCTGACCGGCCTCACCAACGGGACCGCCTACACCTTCACGGTGGCGGCGATCAACGCGGTGGGCACCGGCCCGGCCTCGGCGGCCTCCAACTCGGTGACCCCGAACGCTCCGGCCACGGTGCCGGGGGCTCCCACCATCGGGACCGCCACCGCCGGCAACGCCTCGGCGACGGTCACCTGGACGGCGCCTGCCTCCAACGGCGGCAGTGCCATCACCGGCTACGTCATCACCCCGTCGTCCGGCTCGCCGGTCACCGTCGGGAACGTGACCAGTGACGTGGTCACCGGCCTCACCAACGGGACCGCCTACACCTTCACGGTGGCGGCGATCAACGCGGTGGGCACCGGCCCGGCCTCGGCAGCGTCCAACTCGGTGACGCCGGCGGCCTCCACCACCACGGTGCCCGGGGCCCCGACCATCAAGACGGTGACCGCCGGCAACGGCTCGGTCACCGTCACCTGGGCGGCCCCCGCCTCCAACGGTGGCTCGGCCATCACCGGGTACGTCATCACGCCGTATGTCGGCGGGGTCGCCAAGGCTCCGGTGACGGTCGGCAACGTGACCACCGACACGGTCACCGGCCTCACCAACGGGACCGCCTACACCTTCAAGGTGGCGGCGATCAACGCGGTGGGCACCGGCGCCCAGTCGGCGGCCTCGGCCTCGGTCACCCCGACGGCCCCGAGCATCTGCTCGGGCCTGCCGGCGTGGCTGGTCTTGCTGCTGAGGCTGCTCTTCCACATCTGCTGACTCCGCCAGTGAGCAAGTAGAGAGGAGGCGCCTACCCCCCGCCTCCTGGACGCGACCGGCCCCGGGGATCTCCCCGGGGCCGGTTCGTGCCCCCGGATATCGGCAACGGATGCGTGGGCACGGGTCCGACGGAACGGTGAGGAAGCTCCTGTGGATCGAAAGCGTGTTGGCGAGCGGGATGTCGCCGCTCTCTTCGCCGCCTACCTTGCCGGTGACAGCCTGGCGGTCATCGGGGCGCGTGAAGGGGTCACCGGTGAGCGGATCCGGCAGCTGTTCCGGGCCGCGGGCTTTCCTGCGCTGGCCAGCGCCCACACCGGCAGGCAGCGGAGCCACCAACGCCGGGCCCAGCTCCGGGCCCCGGTCGTCGAGGCCTACGGACGCCTCGGGTCGATCGCCGGGGTGGCCCGACAGCTCGGTGTCTCCGAAGGCCTGGTGAAGTCGGTTCTGGCCGAGGCGGGGTGGAGCTCGTCCGCACCGCACCGATGGCCGTGGGTCCCGCCACGGGGCGGCTTCGAGTCGGAAGGGCGGAACCCGGTCCCACGGGCCTTCTGAATTCGAGGAATCACCAGGTCGGGAGCGCTACCTGGCAAGGACGGCCCGGGGGGATAGATTGCCGAGACGGGCGCTCGGAGACCGACGGATCAGAAGGGTGGGGACTCGGATCCCTCCGAACGCACCGGATCACCTCAGGTCAATGGCCTGGCGACGCCGAAGGCCGGACCGCCGACCTGGTCGACAGCAGCTCGCGGAGGCCGGAAGCACCTCCCACCATCGGCGAGATGGACGGATCGCCAGCCATGAACCAGCCAGACACGGGAGCCGGTCGCAATCGTGCCCTCGACGGCATCCGGGCGGTGTCGATCATCGGGATCATGGCCAACCACTCGCTCCTCGGGTGGGCCACCGGCGGGATCATCTCGGTCAACGTCTTCTTCGTGCTGTCGGGCTTCCTCATCACCGGGCTCCTGGTCAAGGAGTGGTCGAGGTCGGGCACGATCCGGCTCCGGGCCTTCTGGGCCCGGCGGGCGCGGCGGTTGCTGCCGGCCCTGCTGGTGCTGCTGGTCGGGATCGGGCTGTTCGCCTGGTTGATCGCCGCGCCCGACCAGCGCGCCGCCATCCGGGGCGACGCGCTGGCCACCCTCCTGTATGTCGCCAACTGGCACCAGATCTTCTCGAACCAGTCCTACTTCGCCCTGTCGGCGGCGCCGTCGCCCCTCCTCCACACCTGGACGCTGGCCATCGAAGAGCAGTTCTACCTGGTGTGGCCGCTGGTGGTCCTGGGGATGCTCAAGCTCACCCGCCGCCTCCGCCCCCTGCTGGCGCTCTCCGTGGTGGCCGCGGTGGCGTCGGCGATCTGGATGGGCGTCCTGTTCCACCCGGGCGCCGACCCGAGCCGGATCTACTACGGCACCGATACCCGGGCCCAGGACGTGCTGGTCGGGGCCTGCCTGGCCCTGGCGCTGGCCCTCCGGCCGGAGTGGGCTCCCACCGCCCCGGCCCGGCGCTGGCTGGCCGCCCTCACCGTGGCGGCCGCCGCGGGCTTCGCCGCCGTCTGGGTGGGGGCCGGGGTGTCGTCGGCGTTCGTGTTCCGCGGCGGGTTCTTCCTGGCCGACGTGCTCGTCGCCCTGGTGATCCTCGGGGTGGTGGCCGCCTCGCGCACCCTCCCGGCCCGGGCGCTCGGCTGGCGCCCGCTGGCCTACATCGGCACCATCTCCTACAGCCTCTATCTCTGGCACTGGCCGGTGTTCCTCGTGGTCAACACGGCGCGGACCGGGCTGTCGGGGTGGCAGCTGTTCGCCGTCCGGTCGGTGATCGCCGGTGTCATCGCCGCGGCCTCCACCCACTTCATCGAGCTGCCGGTCCGTCAGGGGACGTTCCGGTCGTGGCGGATCTGGGCGGTCACCCCGGTGGCCCTGGTCATCGTGGTCGGGGCCATCCTCGGCGGGACCGTCACCCCGGCGGTGGCCGACGTGGCCAGCCCGGTCACCGGTCTGACCCCGACCCAGACCCAGGCCCTCCAGCACCGGGGCGCCTTCGGGCCGTCGCCGACCAGATTCCTCCTGCTGGGGGACTCCCAGGCGCTGACCCTCGGGGTCGGGCTGTCGGTGGACGAGCGGCGGTGGGGTGTGCAACTCGACGACCAGGGGCAGATCGGCTGCGACTTCGACGAGGGGCTGCCCGACACTCCGCCGGTCGAGATCCGGGGCGGTGGAGGCCCCCCCGGTCCGCTCGAGGGGGGGTGCCACGGTTGGCCCGCCACCTGGTCCGCCATGGTCGGGACCGAGCACCCCGCCGTGGTGGGGCTGTTGATGGGGCGGTGGGAGGTGTTCGACCACGAACTCGACGGCCGGTGGACCCATGTCGGCGAGCCGGACTGGGACGCCCATCTGCTGGCGGCCATGAACCAGGCGGTGGACGTCCTCTCCTCCCGGGGTGCGGCCGTGGTGCTGTTCACCACCCCGTACTGCTCACCGCTCTCCGGTGACGACCCCAACGGCGTCGAGTACGTGGAGAACCAGCCCGCACGGGTGGACGCCTACAACGCCCTGGTCCGGCAGGTGGCCGCCGAACATCCGGGAACGGTCACCGTCTTCGATCTCAACCAGGCCTTGACCGTGACGAAGGACGTCTACACGCCGACCGTCGACGGCGTGGTGGCGAGGTCCTCGGACGGCATCCACATCACGCTGGCCGGCGGCGAGCTGCTGCGCAGCCGCATCCTCCCGGTCGTCGACCAGCTGGCGCTGTCCAGGTAGCGGGCGGGTCCGGCGCCCGCCGGCCCGGTCAGCGGTGCTCGGGGACGGTGGTCGACACCGCGTGGCCGTTGGCCATCAGGCCCACCTCGATGTTCCCGCGGGTGGCATTGGAGTAGGGGCACACCTCGTGGGCGGCGGACACGATCGAGATGGCACGCTCGGGGTCGTCGACTCCGGGGAGCGAGACGTCGAGCGCCACCGCCACCGTGAACCCCCGGGTCTCGGTGGTGATCAGGCTCACCTCCGAGTCGATGGCCACGGCACCGAGGTCCACCTGCTCGCGACGTCCGACGACGCCGAGCGCTCCTTCGAAGCAGGCGGCATATCCCACCGCGAAGAGCTGCTCCGGGTTGGTGCCTCCACCTTCGCCGCCCATCTCGGTGGGGGTGCGGAGCTGGACGTCGAGGGCCCCGTCCCCCGTCACCCCGTGACCGTGCTCACGGCCGCCTTCGACATGGGCCCGAGCTGTGTACAGCGATTTCGGCATCGGTTGGCTCCTCTCGGTCGTCTCCCTCGGGGACGTTATCCGGGACGGTGAGCATGCGGGACGGCCGGACCGGCCCCACCAGAGGGGGCGGACCCGAGGGGCCCCGGGGGCATCAGCCCCGCGCTCGGTGCCGATACAGTGATCGCCGGCGCCGACAGGCGACTCGGGGGCGACGGATGGAGACCGCTCCGGCCCGACGGGGAGGACGTCGCTGACACCCGGCAAACGGACCGAGGAGCCGGGAGTGCAACCAGATGACCCGAAGCCCCGACACCGACCCCAGTCGGGCCTCCGGCCGGTGAACGGGGGCCACCACCCCGGCCTGACCGGGCGACCCTCGGCCACCGGCAAGGAGCGGATCCTCTCCCTCGACGGGCTGCGGGCTGTGGCCCTGCTCATCATCATGGGCTACCACTTCGGGCTGGGATGGCTCCAGGGGGGCTTCTTCAGCCTGGATATCTTCTACGTGCTGTCCGGCTACCTGATCACCGGGCTGCTCCTCGGGGAGTACCGGAGACGTCATGCCGTCAAGCTGTCGGCCTTCTGGCTCCGGCGGGCCCGCCGGCTGCTGCCCGCCCTGCTCGTCGTGCTGGTGGTGGTGACCCTGATGGTCCGCTTCGCCGAGCCGGCCGGCCTCTACCCCGACTTCCGGATGAGCGCTCTGTCCGCACTCTTCTACTTCTCCAACTGGTGGCAGATCGGCGCCCAGAGCGGCTACTTCTTCGCCACCGGCCCGGTCTACCCGCTCACCCACACCTGGTCGTTGGCGGTGGAGGAGCAGTTCTACCTGATCTGGCCGCTGGTGGTCCTCGCCGTCATGAAGCTGTCGGGCACCTTCCGGCGCGGGCTGCGGAACCTGTTGGTGGTCTCGGCCGTGGGAGCGGTGGCCTCGATCGTCGAGATGGCCCTGCTCTACAGCCCCTCCGCCAACATGACCCGGCTCTACTTCGGAACCGACACCCACGCCCAGTCCATTCTGATCGGAGCGGTGCTGGCCTGCGGGTTGACCATCATCGAGGGACGCCGGGGAAACGAGGGGATGGCGCCGGCGGCCACCTCGCCCCGGCTGCGCGGGCTGCTCACGGTGCTGGGGCTGGCCGGTCTGGCCGGAACGCTGGTCCTCTCCTACACCCAGAAGGGGTCCACCAGCTTCGCCTTCCACGGCGGGTTCGCCCTGTCCGCCCTGTCCGCCGCCGCCATCATCGTCGGATCGGTGTGCGTCCCCCGGGGGCCCTTGGCCGGCGTGCTGTCGCTGCCCCCCCTGGTGTGGATGGGCACCGTGTCCTACGGCGCCTACCTCTGGCACTACCCCGTGTTCATCTACCTCGACTCCGCCCGGACCGGCCAGACCGGCCCGGCGCTGCTGGCCGTGCGGTTCGGGGCCACCTTCTCGCTGGCCGCCGTGAGCTTCTACCTGATCGAACGACCGGTGATGGAGGGGAGGTTCTGGCGGTCGGTGAAGGCGGTGGGGCCGGCGGTGGCCCTGACGGCGGTGACGGTGGCGGTCATCGTGGTCGGGACGGTGGTGCCGGCCACCGCCGCGGTGCCGGTGGTCCGGTTCGCCGGGTCGGCCACCACCCGGACACCTCCCCAGGTGGTGGTGCTCGGGGACAGCCTGGGCTACACCCTGGCCTTTCCCCTCCAGGCCACCGCTCCGGCAGGGACCACGGTGGTCAACGGCGGGCTGTTCGGCTGCGGCCTGGTCATCGGTGTCAACGCCTCCAACAACCCACCGGCTCCCGAGCTGGCCATGTTCCCGGCCTGCAACTCGGCGACACCGGCGGCGCAGCAGTGGCCCGCCCTCGACACCAAGGTGGTGGCCGGCACCGCCCCCGGCGATCTCGTGCTGTTCGTGGCCGGCACCTGGGAGGTCCAGGACGTTCTCCGCGACGGTCGCTGGACCAACATCGAGCAGCCGGCCGATCAGCGCTACCTGCTCGGCCAGATGCGCAAGGCGGTGGCGATCAGCACCGCCCACGGCGCCCACCTCGACTTCACCACCCTGCCGGCGCTGGACTCCGGCGCCTACTTCCACGAGGCCCCCCTCCCCGAGGACTCGTCGGCCCGGCGGGTGATCTACGACCGGCTGATCCACGAGGTGGCGGCCGAGTTCCCCGGCCGGGTGGGGGTCATCGACTACGGGGCTGTTCTCTCGCCGGGCGGCGTCTTCACCGAGTACATCGGCGGGGTGCAGGTCCGGACGCCCGACGGGGTGCACACCCCGGTCTACGCCCCGGGCAACGTCTACGCCGGCAACTCCACCGCCGCGGTGGCCCACGCCTTCTACAACTGGCTGTCGCCCCGGCTGTGGCCGCTGATCGTGGGGTCCGACCCGGGCGGTTAGCGGCCGATCCCGATCACGCCGGCCGGGGCGTCGGGTCGGGACGGGTGCCCGGGGTGCGGAACAGGGCCGGCAGGTAGCGGAGCATCAGGGCCGACCAGGTGACATGGGTCAGGATCGGCGCCAGAAGGCCACCCGTGGCCCGTCGCTGGGCGGCGAACACCGTGCCCATCACCCCGGCGGCCAGCATCAGGGCCGGATTGCGGGTGGCGCTGGTGGTCGCCACGTACACCGCCGTCGATGCCGGGACCGGATGGTGGGATCCGAGGGCGGTGAACACGGCGCCCCGGAAGAAGACCTCCTCCGCCACCCCGTTGGCCAGGGTGGTGGCCATCACCCACGGATCGGAGCCCCGATCGGCGTAGCTCAGGACCGAGGTGAGCGACTCGTTGAGGACCGGAATGCGCCGGGCGACCAGGGCCGCTCCCACGAAGACCCCGAAGGCGGCGGCGCCGGTGACCACCGGCAGCCCCACCAGGCGTCCCAGCGAGTGCGGGTGGTGGCGGGCGGAGGGCAGCGGGGCGGGGCCCGCCGCCAGGCCACCGACCAGCCAGGTACCGGCCACCGCGAAGGTGAGGGCGTAGAACTCGGTGGAGTCCGGCTCGGTGGACAGCGAAGCCCCGAGCAGTCCGGTTCCGGCCACCGCCGCCGCCGCCACCAGGCCCTTGCGGCCACGGGAGACCGTGCCACCGGCCGGTGGAGCCGGGGCCTCCCGTGCCGCCCTCCCGCCTCGGAGGGCGGTCACTGTCGCTTCTGCCTCGCCCGCTCACCGAGGGCGGCGAGGACGGCGCTGTCGTAGTCCATCGGCTCGAAGGGCACCAGGGCCCGGATGCTGTCGTCCCGGACCACCACCTCATTGCTCATCGAGTCGATGAGGGCGCGACCGGTCGCCACGTCGACGTCGGTCACCAGCGCCAGCCAGCGGGAGGACAGGGAGGGCGTCAACAGCGGCACCGGCACCACCACCAGGAGCCGGCCTTCGATGGCGGCCACCCGGCGCATCATCTGCAGGTACTCGAGGACCTCGGGCCCTCCGATCTCGAACACCCGCCCCACCGTCTCGGGGTTCCCGAGCACCCCGACCAGGTACCGGATCACGTCGGCGCTGGCGATGGGCTGGGTCCGGGTGTGCACCCAGCGGGGGGTGACCATGGCCGGGAGGTGCTCGACCAGCTGCCGGGTCATCTCCCAGGAGATCCCTCCGTGGCCGACGATGATCCCGGCCCGCAGCACGGTGACGGGTACGCCGGCGTCGCCCAACAGGCTCTCGACCTCCCGCCGGCTCCGCAGGTGCTCCGACAGGTCGTCGGCGCTGTTGCCCAGGCCACCCAGGTAGATGATGCGGCCCACTCCCGCCTGGGCGGCCGCCCGACCGAAGGCGGTCGCCGCCTCGGCATCGGCCCGGGCGAAGTTCTGCTCCCCCAGCTGGTGCACCAGGTAGTAGGCCGCCGCACAGCCACGCATGGCCTCGACCAGCGAGGCGGGGTCGCCGACGTCCCCGCGTGCCGGCTCGCCGACCCCCTGGTACTCCTCCGGCTTCCGGGTCATGGCCACCACCTGGTGGCCCGCCTCGAGGAGCGCCGGGCAGAGCTGGCGGCCCACGAAACCCGTCGCCCCCGCCACCAGCACTCTCATCGGTCGCTCCGGTCTGGTCTCACGGTAGTGGCTGCCGGAATCCGGCGGACCCCCGCGCCCGGGGGCTACCCCTACCCTCTCACGACCGGGACAACCCCGCTCCGGTCCGGCGGTGGCCACCGGCGACCCGGGTGGTTCGCGCCCCGGCGCTCGTGACCCGGCGCTCGTGCCCCGGCGTTTGTGCCCCGGCGTTCGTGGTCCCCGTTCGTGGTCCGGCGTTTGTGGTCCGGCCCCAGCGGGCAGAACCGAGAGATGCACCCCAGGTCCCGCGCGCGCCCGGAACCTCCCCGTGACCGGCCGGCTCGGCGCCACCCGGGTTCGCCTGCTCGACGCCCTGGAGGGGGCCGAGGGGCTCGATGATCTGGCCGGGAAGGTCCGGAACGGGCTCCGTCGGTGGGTCGGCCCGCCCCCGGTGCGCCGGGCGCTGAGCGGCACCGACCTCGGCCATCCCGCCCACCCGATGCTGGTGCAGCTGCCCATCGGACTGTGGACGAGCGCCTGGCTGCTCGACCTGGCCGGTCTGAGCCGGACCAAGGTGGCCCGGGGGTTCGTGGGCCTCGGAGTCCTGACCGCCCTCCCCACCGTGGCCAGCGGGGTGTCCGACTGGATCGACACCGACGGGGCGGAGGCCCGGGTGGGACTGGTCCATGCCGCCGCCAACGCCACCGCGGTGGTCTGCTTCTCGGCGTCGTGGTGGCGACGGCGGGGGGGCCGGCACGGCGGGGTGTTCTGGTCGATGGCCGGTGCCTCGGTGGCCACCGTGGGCGGATTCCTCGGGGGCCACCTGGCCTACTCGCTGGGGGTGGGGGTGGATACCAACGCCTTCGAGACCGGGCCCGACGAGTGGACCGCCGCCCGGGGCAACGTCCCCACCGAGCCACTGGTCGCCCGCACGGTCGGCGGTGTCCGGGTCCTGGTGGCCGAGACCGGAGCGGGCCGCTTCGCCCTGGCCGACCGGTGCAGCCATCGGGGAGGGCCTCTCTCCGAGGGGACGGTCGACGACGACTGCGTGACGTGTCCGTGGCACGGCAGCCGGTTCGCGCTGGACACCGGCCTACCGGTGCGGGGCCCGGCCTCCATCCCCCAGCCCACCTACGAGATCCGGGTGGAGGGGGACAGGGTCGAGCTGCGTCGCCACGAGCGGCGGGCCCTCCGGCGACGACCGGTCCGACCGGGGTAGCGGCGGACGGGCCGCACCCGCCGCGGACCTTCGGACGGCGGCGGATTGGGGCGGCACCGGCCCGGGCATAGTACCGACCGGGCCGTGAGGGCGGCGTCGAGACCGGGTGGAGCGTCAACGGGGCACTTCCCCTTGGAGGGCTTGTGGCCAGCATGCACTTCACCAGAGACCCGGCGTGCGTCGGGGTGTGCCGGGACTTCGTCGAGCGGACCCTCCGGTCGCGTCCGCCGGAGCTGGTCGACCGGGCGGTACTGGTCACCAGCGAGCTGGTCACCAACGCTATCCGCCACACGGTGGGCGGCGGTGTGCTCGAGGTGGTTCTCGGGCCCGGTCAGCTGCGCCTCGAGGTCCGCGACTCCAGCCACGACCAGCCGGTCGAGGCGCTCCCCCGCCCGAACGCCGCCGGTGGCCGGGGCCTGCCCATCGTGTCCTCGCTGGCCAGCCACTGGGGTGTCGACGAGAGCCGGAGCGGCAAGACGGTGTGGGCCACCTTCGACGACCGCTGACCGGCGGGTTGTCCGCTGCGCCTGGCCCACCGGGACAGCGGTATGACGTCGGTGGGGCTGAAGGGGGTGGCGTCGGTGAACCCCAGGTACAGGGGGTCGGAGAGCGCCGGGCGCCATCCGGGCCGGGCCACCGGGGGGTCGAGGGGCTCCCCGGGAGGATCCACCTCGGGCCCAGGCTGAATCTCGGGGGAGCTGCAGCGGCAACGTCAGGGCGATGAGCAGGGTGAGCGCCACGGGCCAGCGCATCTCGCCCCGGGGCGGGGTGGGCGCAGAGCTCATCACCGAGCCGTGGGGCAACCCGGCGCGCCGGTCGGCTGGTCCGGCGGGGAATCCGATCTGATTGCCCGGGCCACCGGCGGTAGCCTCGCGGCACCGATCCGGCCGCCGTGCGACCGGGCGCACCACCGACGGTGTGCCCGGAGGCGGCCACCACCGAGGAGCCCAGCGTCATGACCGCACTCGAGGTGCCGGACGATGCAGACCCGCCGGTGGTGGAAGCTCCCCGTCCGTCCCGGCGGGCGGCCGTCCGGGGCCAGGTGGAGCGCCTGATCGTCGCCATCCGCACCGGCGACGAGGACATGGTCGAGCAGTCGGTGCTGGCGTTGAGCCGGCGCAGCCGGTGGCTGGCGCCCCTGGCCATGCTGGTCGGGGCCTTCGCCATGCTCTTCCAGGGGGTGAAGCTCCTCTTCACCAACTGGAGGCTCACCCTGGTCCAGATCCTGCCGGCCATGTGGATCTGGGCGGCCATGCTCGACCTGAAGGCCCACGCCCTGCACGGCAAGGAGTTCCACATCATCCGCGGGCCGGTCCTCCTCCTGGTGGTGCTGGGCATCGCCGCCCTCACCGCCGGCAGCTTCTACCTCAACGCGGTGTTCGCCTTCGCCATCTCCCAGCCGGGGAAGCCGGAGATCCGGCCGGCCTTCGCCCTGGCCCGGCGGCACCTCCGGACCGTCCTGGCCTGGGGCCTGGGAGTGGGCCTGGCCCTGGGGTTCGCCACCATGGTGGTGGACCGGTGGGGGAAGTTCTGGTTCTCGCTGACCCTCAGCGCGGTGGTGGCGGTCATGATGCTGTCCTACGTGGCCGTCCCGGCCCGGCTGATCGGGGTGAAGTCGGAGCGGTCGACCCGGGACAAGCTCACCGCCTCGGCGGTGGGCGGGGCGGTGGGGGCGGTGGTCTGCACCCCGCCGTTCGCGCTGGGACGGGTGGCCATCCTGATGCTGGGCTCCCACACCTTCCGGTACCTGGCCATCGTGCTGCTGGCCATCGCCGTCGTGCTCCAGACGGGCGCCACCAGCTCGGTGAAGGCCATCAAGATGAGCGCCAAGCTGGCGGTCGGCCAGAGTCCCGAGGCGGTCCAGGCCTCCCTGGACCGGGAGGCCGCCGACCCGGCGTGACCCCGGCTCAGCCCCGGGTTGGGTCGCCCAGGAAGGCCACCAGCTTGTCCCGCCGCCGGCGCACCAGCCGGGCCCCTATCCGGTGACCTCCGAACCAGCAGGCGCCCGCCACCACGCAGGCCAGGGCCACGCCCCACCCCAGGTCGCGGTCGGGCAGGTGCTGGGAGAGCCCGTGGGTGGAGGTCAGGCCCCAGAGGAGGAGGGAGGGCACCATGATCAGCACCCCCAGGACCGGCACCAGCCCGTAGGGGGTGACCACCAGGGCGAACCAACGCCACAGCATGCGCCGCCGGGGGTGCCGATGCTCCCACCGGTAGCGGATGGGCATCGGGTGGTAGGGGAACCGGATGCCCACGATCCCGGACAGTCCGAGCACCCCGAAGGGGACCACGCCGATCCAGATCACCGAGTACAGGGTGGACAGCAGGTCGTGGTGGGCGAGCAGCCCGTTGATGACGGCGACGATCAGGCAGACCGGGGTGATCAGGGACCACAGCACCAGGTTCTTGCCGTACAGGAGCCGGCGGAACATCACGGGATCGTCGATGGCGGCGGTCACCCGCACGGCGTCGGGACCCAGCACGTTGGTGGCGGGCACGTCCGAGTACATCCAGGCGGCCAGCACCAGGGCGAAGGCCAGGGTGCCGTGGAGGGTGAACACCGCGTCCTTCAGCTTGGTGGGCAGCAGGAACCAGGCGGAGCTCATCAGGGCGCCGTTGACGGCCACGGTGATCAGCGTCTCGTAGGGGGCGGCCATCGTCCGGACGAACTCCTGTCGCACGGCGGTCCGGAGGGTGCCCGGAAGGCTCGAGCCGGTGGTGCCGGCCCCCGGCCCCGACGGATGTGGCATCCCCGGACCCTACAAGGTGCACCTCCGGGGACCGGGTGAGCCGTCCCGCCGGATCAGACTCGTGAACCTTCCGTGGGTCGGGGGTTCGCGGCAAGATGGTACGCATGATGAGGCTCCGACCACTGTGTGCGGTGGCTGCGGGCGTGGTGGTCCTGGGTGCGGCAGCCGTAGGGTCGGTGGCGCCCAGCTCGGTGGCCGCCGCCGTCACCGAGGCTCCCCGGTCCGCCGCCCCCGGCCCGGCGCTGACCATCGACCCGACGGGCGCCACCCACGCCATCAGCCCGCTCATCTACGGCATGAACAGCTACGGCGTCGACCAGGGCCTGGCCGCCGAGCTGAAGGTGCCGGTCGAGCGGTGGGGTGGCGACGGCACCACCCGGTACAACTGGATGGACGACAGCTCCAACGCCGGCGGCGACTGGTACTTCATGTCGGGCGGGAACTCCGACCCGGTACCCAGCGCCGGACCCGACGCCCTGGTCCGCAAGGACGAGGCGTCGGGCGGCCAGACCGACATCACCATCCCGATCATCCCCTGGATCAACAACTCGGCCGCCACCAACTGCTCGTTCCCGACCTCGACCTATCCGGACCAGCAGTCGGTCAACCCCTACGTCACCCTGGCCGGGGGTGCCCAGTGCGGGAACGGCGTCGACGCCACCACCGGCGACAACATCACCGACACCACCGTCACCGCCAACAACATGCCCAACACCCCCGCCTTCGAGGCCCAGTGGGTCCAGCACCTGGTGGACACGTTCGGCACCGCCGCCCAGGGTGGGGTGGGGATCTACCAGATGGACAACGAGCCGTCCGGCTGGGACAACACCCACCGCGACGTGCACCCGGCCAACACCGGCTGGGACGAGCTGGTCGGCCTCACCGAGCAGTACGCGTCGGCGGTCAAGGCGGTCGACCCCACCGCCGCCATCGACGGGCCCGGTGACTTCGGGTGGGCGGCCTACGTGGACGCCGGTCCCCCCGGCGACAACCGAACCAGCCACGCGTCGGATCTGGACCCCGAGACCGGGCAGACGGTGTGGGAGGCGCAGTACTACCTGCAGCAGCTGGCCGAGTACCAGAAGCTCCACGGCGTCCGCCTGCTCGACTACTTCGACGAGCACTACTACCCGACCACCCCCACCGGGGTGGACTCGTGCATCGCCCTGTGCGAGGAGGGGGACGCCGACACCCAGGCCGCCCGCCTGCAGGCCACCCGGTCGCTGTGGGACCCGACCTACGTGGAGAACGACTGGATCGGCCAGTGGTACGGGGCCATCGACCTGATCCCGCGGATGAAGAGCTGGGTGGACGAGTTCTACCCCGGCACCAAGACGGCCCTCACCGAGTACAACTTCGGCGCCCTGGACTCGGTGAACGGGGCCCTGGCCGAGGCCGATGCCCTGGGGATCTTCGGCGCCCAGGGCCTGGACATGGCCGACCTGTGGTCGCCCCCCACCACCGCGCAACCGGGGGCGTTCGCCTTCCGGATGTACCGCGACTACGACGGGGACGGCTCGACGTTCGGCAACGTCTCGGTCCCCTCCCGCAGCGCCGACCAGGGCCAGCTGTCGGTGTACGGGGCGACCCGGAGCGCGGACGGCGCCCTCACCGCCATGGTGATCAACAAGACCGGGGGCCCGCTGACCAGCTCGCTGAGCCTGGGTGGGTTCGGGGCCGGCACCCAGGCGTCGGTGTACCGCTACGACGCCACCGACCCGTCGGCCATCGTGCACCAGCCCGACCAGTCGGTGGGGGCCGACGGCCTCACCCCCACCTTCCCGGCCAACTCGATCACCCTGGTGGTGGTCCACCCGACACCGGCGGCCACCCCCACCCCGGCCAGGGGGTCCCCGGGCTACTGGGAGGTGGCCTCCGACGGCGGCATCTTCGCCTTCGGGGGGGCCGGGTTCTTCGGCTCCACCGGGAGCCTGGCCCTCAACCGGCCGATCGTGGGGATGGCGTCGACCCCCGACGGCAAGGGCTACTGGGAGGTGGCCTCCGACGGCGGCATCTTCGCCTTCGGCGACGCCGGCTTCCACGGCTCCACCGGCAGCCTGACCCTCAACAAGCCCATCGTGGGGATGGCGGCCACCCCCGACGGGCAGGGCTACTGGCTGGTGGCCTCCGACGGCGGGATCTTCGCCTTCGGCGATGCCGGGTTCCACGGCTCGACCGGTTCGCTGACCCTCAACCGACCCATCGTGGGGATGGCGGCCACCCCCGACGGCCGGGGCTACTGGCTGGTGGCCAGCGACGGCGGGATCTTCGCCTTCGGCGATGCCGGCTTCTACGGCTCGGGGGGCAGCCTGGCCCTCAACAAGCCGATCGTCGGCATGACCTCGACCCCCGACGGCCGGGGCTACTGGCTGGTGGCCAGCGACGGCGGGATCTTCACCTTCGGGGACGCCGGCTTCTACGGCTCCACCGGATCCCTGGAACTCAACCGGCCCATCGTGGGGATCGCCGCCACGGCGACCGGGGACGGCTACTGGCTGGTCGCCTCCGACGGCGGCATCTTCGCCTTCGGCGACGCCGGCTTCCTCGGGTCGATGGGCGCCGCCCCGCTGGTGCGCCCGGTGGTGGGGCTGGCCGGCACCGGCTGAGGACCGGAGGGTTCGCCCTGACCCCTCATCTCCCCGGCCGCCGGCCGCACAGCGGCGCCAGGTCGTCGGGTGGCGGCGAACCGAGCCGCTGGCCAGCGGGAGGGGGCAGGTCGGACGCCCCGATTCCGGCTAGACCTGGGGGCACGAGGCACCGAGGGCTCCCTGCGGAGGCGGGCCGAGCAGGCCGGGCGCCACCCCGAGGAGGATCGATCATGACCACCGGAACCCGGGGCGACCCCTGGAAGCTCACCACCCCGCCGGGCAGCGCGGGCTACGAGATGTACCGGGACGAGGCGGATCCCGAGCAGTTGGTCTGCCAGGTGGGATCCACCAAGCTGACCTACCAGTGGCGGGCGGTGGACGACCTGCACGCGTGGTTGGTGGTCCAGGGGGACTGGGTGCCGCTGGGGGCGGCCGACGAGAAGAAGGAGCCGGCCGCCGGCACCGTCGAGGCCTGGGGACGGTCAGCGGAGAATCCGGTGGGCGGGTGGTACGGGCTCCGGAAGGGCTACCGGGGCCGGTTCGGGATGTACCTCCCGCCTCTGCTCGAGGAGCTCGGTCTGGCCGAGGTCACCCACGACGCCCGGAACAACAGCATGCGGGCCCTCCCATGACCGAGACCCGTGTCATCCGCTACCGCACCAAGCCCGAGTGCGCCGAGGACAACGCCCGGCTCATCGAGGCGGTCTTCGCCGAACTGGCGGAGCGCGAGGTCACCGGCCTTCGCTACACCGCTCTCCGACTCGACGACGGGGTCACCTTCGTCCATGTGGCCACGCTCGACGCGGCTGCCAACCCGCTCGACACCTCGCCGGCGTTCGCCGCCTTCCAGGCGGGCATCGGCGAACGTGTCGAGGAGGGCCCGTTCCCGGCCACCGCCACGGTGGTGGGGACCCACGGTGGTGCACCCGGCGCCTGATGCGCCGACCCACGGCGGGAGGATCAGCCGGACAGCTGATCCGGCACCGCCACCGTCGTTAGCCTGGCGACATGGGACCCCTCCGGTACTCCATCAACGTCACCCTGGACGGGTGTTGCGACCACCGTGCGATCCCCCCGGACGAGGACCTGCACCGCCACGCCGCCGAGAACCTCAGCAGGGCCGACGCCCTCCTCTTCGGTCGGGTGACGTACGAGCTGATGGAGTCCGCCTGGCGGCCGCCGTCGCCGGCGGGAGGGAGGCCCGAGTGGATGGAGCCCTTCGCCCGGACGATCAACGCCGCCAAGAAGTACGTGGTGTCCGACACCCTGGCGGAGGTGGACTGGAACGCCGAGCTCATCCACGGGGACCTGGGCGAGGCCGTTCAGCGCCTCAAGACCGAGTCGGCCTCGGGACTGTTCGTGGGAGGCGTGACGCTTCCGCTGGCCCTGACGGAGCTGGGACTGATCGATGAGTACGAGTTCGTGGTGCATCCCAGGCTCGCCGGCCACGGGCCCACGCTGTTCGCGGGGCTGTCGAGGTACGTCGACCTGAAGCTGGTGAGCCGGCGGGAGTTCGGCTCGGGGGCGGTGGCGATGCGGTACGAGCTGCCGGGGTAGCCCCGACCGGGAGCGGCGGACGACCCTCCTCTTCAGCGTCGTCTCAGAGTCCGCCGTGGGTGGCGTCATGGCTGATCACCCGGGCGACGTGGGCGCCGAGTTCGATCAACCCGAGCTTCTCGTGATCGGAGAGGTCCTTCATGGTCGCCCCGCCGAACCGGACCTGGTCCCACCCCAGGGCGGCGTAGGCCTGGTCCACCGCCGTCGTCACCGGGGTGAGGTCGACGCCCTCCAGGTAGCCCGGCAGGCGGTTGGTCAGCCAGTAGCTCATGTTCCGGAATCCGAGGGCGAAGTCGCTCTGGCGGAATTTCGGGTCGAAGAACCCACCGAAGTGGAAGAAGAAGGCGCCGGCCAACTGCTCTGCCGGTGACTCCCTCACCGCCGGGTCGATGGTGGGCGACACCACCTCCACCTTGATCGGGTCCTTCCCCTGCAGGCCGGCGGCCTCCCCGATCAGGGTGTCGAGCAGGCTGTCGTAGTCGATGTCGGGGACCGACCGTGGGGTCGGCGTCCGGTTGGTGCGTCGCTCGATACCGGTCTCCTGCCCCTGGACCTCCGACAGGGCCTGGCCCACCGCCTCCTTCAGGCTGGCCCGGAGCTGGCCGGCCTGCGCATCGGAGAGGCCGGCGGCCCGGATGCCGGCCTCGAGGCCGGAGCTGACCGCCGGGGCGACGGACTGCGCCCACTTCAGGCGGGAGTTGGTCTTCTCCAGCCGCTCGAGGTCGTTGTAGATGGTCTGTCCCCGGCTGATGCCGATGCTGTGGCTACCGGTGTGCGTCCAGGGCGGCTGGGGAGCGTCGCCGCCCCAGATCTTGGACAGGTCGGGACCGGGGGCGCCCTGGTTGGGGTGGATGAGCAGGTACAGGCGATCGTCGTCAGCGTCGTCGTCCGGCGTCAGGTCGATGGTCCGTCCCAGTGGCTCGTTGTCCACCGTCCCGCCGTCGGTGTACCAGAACTTCCCGTCGGCCGGGAAGCCGAGCAGGCCGGCGGCTTCGTACCTGGCTCTGTCCGCCGACCGGTCGAGGAGCTTGGGCGGAAACCCGATGGCGTTGGAACCCGAGGCCAGGGCCGCCTCGGCGTGGACCAGGTAGGCGGCCGAATCGGCCGTGCTGTCCAAGGTGACGTCGTAGGTGTCGAGGAAGGTGGAGGCGTCCACCGTGGTATCACCCTCCAGGTCGACCAGCAGGTAGTTGAACCCCTCGAGGCTGGCCAGGGCCATGGACAACGTGATCGCCTGGCCCTGCCAGTTGGCCTCCGGCCCGTCCGGGACCCCCTGGGGGCCCAGGACGGCATCGGCCATGTCGCTGAGGGCCGTGGAGGAGAGCGGCGAGGCGGTGGTGGTGCACTTCATCGCCTCGAAGGAGACGTTGGTCACCCAGGCCTCGGACAGGAGTTTCACCGGGTCGACGTCCCGCAGCAGCGAGCGGGCGGTGAGCAGCCCGGTGATGGAGCCGGCGGAGGCGGCGGCGATGGTGTCGATGACCAGGACCTCCTCTCCGAGGGTCTTGGCCGCCAGGATCAGGGCCGCCAGCGCACCTCCCTCATAGGCGCCCAGTGACACCGCTCCGGGGATGGTCAGGGAGAGCCGCAACTTGCCCACAGGTCGCTCCGTTCAATGGGGGGAGGCGACGGCCCAGCGGCCACCGACCGACCCCTCGTAGGGATGGTCTTCACGATGTGCTGTGCCCGCCCCGACGTGGCTCCCCGCGTGCACGTTCGATTCCGAGTGCATTATGCCCGTCGCCACGGTGGGGGGCAACGGAGAATCAGTGTGCCGGAGCGGTCGTCGACACCGCCGGAGACCGCCTCGTCGTGGTGCGCAATTGCCCGCAAGAACTTCCATCGACAGTGCAGGGATTTAGGACTGTCGTCCCGTTGGAGAGCCGCCGCCGGGCGGGGCATGGATGCCGGAGGAGACCGTCGACGGGGTGGAATGCGGTTGGCCCGTGATCGACCCCATTGTACGATGACCCTCGGTGGACTCGAGTTGTTCGCCCTCCCGGCGGGAGCATGCTCGGCGAAAGAGGAACCATGGCAAGTACGGTGGAAATTCCTGGTCAGGCGATTGATACCTCCAAGCAGGATGTTCTGGATCCTCTGCAGAAGCTCCTGACCGGCATCAATGTCTTAGGGAGTTCGACGGACTCCACGGGTGGCGCATTCTCCACTCCGGCCCAGAGTGTGGCGATCATCGAGTCCGGAGCGACCTCCCTGACCAAATGGTGGACCGGTGCGGCGGGAGCGCTGGGTGGAGCCACGGCGATTGCGGCCGCCGTGACACGGTTCTGGAACGGGCAACAGGGTGGGACCCGGATCGCCCTGATTGCCACGACCGGCGCCGTCATCGCCGCCGTCGCCATTGCGCTGGCGATCATCATCGCCAGCGACGTGTCCGGCCGGGCCGCCGGGGCGGTCGCCGTCTACGAGGCGCGCCGGTCCGTCGCCGAGAAGTTCCTCGGTGTCGCCTACGCCGCCTCCCACCAGCCGGGCCACCCGGCAGGTGACGGGTCGGGTCCGTCGAGCCCCTCCGGCGCCGTCCCGGCGGCGGCGTCGTCCGGCGGGTCGCCGATCGACTCGAAGGTGGCCCTCATCACCATCGCCGGACTTCAGCAGATCCCCAACGCCCCGAAGGTAACGGTCACCACCGATACCGGGGTGACCGGGACCCTGAAGGGCGTCTTCCTGGGCTCCTCCGGAGGTGCGGCCTCCGAGGTGCAGGTGAACGTGCTCGACCCGGTGTCGAACTCGGTGAAGGCCATCCCCATCGGCAGCGTGACGGGATTCGAGTAGGGCTGCGGGCCGGTGGTGCCTGGGGTGGCCCGCCCACCGGTTAGATGACGAAGCTCTCCCCCGTCGCCCGGATGGTCAGCTCGGCGATCGACACCCCCCAGGGTTGATCGATGGCGTAGATGATCTGGGTGGCGATCTGCTCGGGCGTCACCGACAGGTAGCGGGGATCGTCCACGTCCGACAGCTCGGGCGGCAGGGTCCCGGCCAGACCCTGCCCGACCATGTCCATGTACTCCCTCAGGTTCGGGCCCAGCAGCCCCGCCATGGCGTCGAAGTTGATGATGCTGTCACTCAGCCCGGTACCGGGAACGCCGGTGGGCCTGATGATGGTCACCTTGATCCGGCCCTGCGACTCGACCCGGAGTGACTCCGAGAGGGTGTTGACGGCCGCTTTGGTCGCCGAGTACACGCCACTCCCGATGGTGCCGGCATTGCCGTAGATCGACGAGATATTGACCACGTGCCCACGGCCCTGGGCCATCATCTGGTCGTAGACGGCGCTGATCCCGTGCACCACGCCCTTCAGGTTGATGTCGATGCAGCGGTCCCAGGCCTGCCAGGCATCGGCATGGTCGGCGAAGAAGGCCAGCGGCATGATGCCGGCGTTGTTGACCAGGACGTCGATCGCACCGAACGAGTCGACCGCCCGCTTCGCCACCCCGTCGACCTGCTCCTTCACGGTGACGTCGGCAACCGCCGTCTCGAAGACCCCACCCCGGTCCCGGATCATCCGCTCGGTCGCCGCCAGGTTGGCGGCATTGACGTCGGCGCCGACCACCTTCGCCCCGAGATCGGCGGCCAGTCCGGACACCAACTGGCCGAATCCACCTCCCGCTCCGGTGATCACGACCACCTTGTCCTTCAAATGCGTCGTCATCTGGTCTCCGGCGTCCCGGGAAGGCACGGGCTGCGTTCCCGCGGCGAAGCTACCATCGCCGTCGGGCCGTCCATCGGCCCGGAAGCGAACCCGGGAGGCGTGCGCATGCCCACGTTGTCATCCATCCACCACGCCTCGCTGACCGTGACCGACCTGGAACGGAGCGTCGCCTGGTACCAGGACGTCCTCGGACTGCTGAGGGTCACCGAAGCCACCCATCCCGACGGCACCGGGTACTTCGTGGGGCTGGCGGACCCCACCCTCGCCTTCCTGGTCGGCCTCCACAGCCACCCGACCAACGAGAGCGAGCGGTTCTCGGAGACCCGCACCGGTCTCGATCACATCGGCTTCGGCGTCTCGAGCCGTGCCGAGCTGGAGGCCTGGGAGGAGCGGCTCTCCGAGCTGGGGGTCGAGCACACCCCGGTCATCGACGCCGAGGGCTACTCCGTGGTGGTCTTCCGGGACCCGGACAACATCCAGCTCGAGTTCATCTTCATCGGGTAGCGGGACGCCGGCTTCGACAAGCCGAGGACCGCGCCGGCGGGTCAGGGGGCGAGGGCGTTCCAGACCAGAGCCGAGACGCCGTCGACGGTGTCGATGCCGTACTGCTCGGAGTCGTTGCCGTTGGTGAGGACGGCGATCAGGTAGTCGCGGCCGGCACCGCTGACCCAGCCCTCCGTGTTGATCTGCCACCCGTCGATGACGGCGAACCCGTTCTTGAGGGCCACCGTCACCCCCGGGGGCACGCCACCGGTGGCTCCCCAGTCCTGGGAGGGGGTGATGTTCTCCATCAGGCCGAGGACGTAGGCGCGGGACGCATCGGTGAGTACGGCGTTGGGCTGCACCAGGGCCCGGACCATGGCCAGCCGGTCGAGGGCGGTGGTGGTGGTCTCCCCCCAGATGCCGTTGGTGGCCGGCACCGTCGAGGTCATGCCCAGCTCCTGTTCGACGGCGCCGACCTCCCCCGGCCCCAGCTCGCCCCACAGGGTGTCGGCGGCGCTGTCCAGACTCTCCTCGATCATCGGGACGGCCAGGCTCTGCTCCTCCGGCGTGAGAGGGCGCCCGGCCGCCTGGGCCTGCGTCAGCAGGGTGGCCAGGATGTCGACCTTCAACGTGCTGGCGGTGTTCTCCACC
Organism: uncultured Actinomycetota bacterium; assembly: GCA_963709665.1. Lineage (GTDB taxonomy): Bacteria > Actinomycetota > Acidimicrobiia > Acidimicrobiales > RAAP-2 > DASZIT01. The sequence goes on from CAVPWU010000004.1 coordinate 101,359, forward strand.
ACGCCGGGCCGGAACTGGTAGATCTGGCCGGTCGTGAGGTCCTCCACGGCCACCGTCACGTTGTCCGCCCGGCCGGCCACGTAGCTGGCGATGGAGGGGATCATCTCCGCCCGGGCGTCGACGCCGTAGGCGAGCCAGTAGCCACCGGCCCGACCGGCGATGCCGACGGCGACCGCCTGCTGCGGGGTCCCACCGTCGGACCCCTCGAACGGGGCGTCCCCGAAGGCGAAGATCCCCCCGTCGGCGGCGGCCAGCCAGTAGCCGTGCCCGTCGGGCGGCGCCGCCATGCCGACCACCGGCTCGTTCAGGTCGAGGGAGCCGGTCGACCCCTCGAACGGGGCGTCCCCGAAGGCGAAGATCCCCCCGTCGGCGGCGGCCAGCCAGTAGCCGTACCCCGAGGAGGAGGCGGCCATCCCCACCACCGGTCGGTTCAGCGGCGTGGCACCCATCGATCCCTCGAACGGGGCGTCCCCGAAGGCGAAGACACCCCCGTCGGACGCCACCAGCCAGTAGCCCCGGCCGGTGGGGGTGGCGGCCATGCCGACGATCGGTGCGTTGAGGTGCATGCCGCCGGTCGAGCCCTCGAAGGCGGCGTCTCCGTAGGAGAAGACCCCGCCATCGGCGGCCACCAGCCAGTAGCCGTGGCCGGTGGGGGTGGTGGCCATGCCGACGATCGGTCCGTTGAGGCGCATGCCACCGGCCGACCCGTAGAAGCCGGCGCCCCCGTAGGCGAAGATGCCGCCGTCGCCCGCCACCGCCCAGTACCCGAGACCGTTCGGCTCGGCGGCCACCCCCACGACCGGGGCGGCCAGGTTGTGGAGGGTCGCCCCCGGTACCGCGGTGGCGGCTCCGAACGCCGTCACGGAGTCAGGGCCCGGGGTGCCCGACTCGACGTGCTCGGTGGATGCCGAGGCCGGTGCCACCCCGGCCACGCCGACGACGGCCACACCCAGGATGACCGGCAGGAGCAGGCGGCAACCCCACTCGACCGCCCCCGGTGGGCGTGGAGGGCATCGCGAAGACCTCACCTGTCGAATCTACCCAGAACCACGACCGGGGTCGGCGGGTCGGGGTCCCGGGAGGCGAGCCGGCCAGGTGGCTCCGGCCCGGGTCAATGCCCTCGGCGCTCGCCAGGGTTTCCGTTGCGGTACCCATGTTTCGAGAGGGCCAAATCGGTCACGATAGGGGGTGGGACCACACGAGACGAGGAGGTAGGCGGGGGGCTGAACAGTAAGGGGAGGATCACATGACCGTCGCTAGGGATGAATCGATCGAGCCAGGGGGCGGAACGCCGGGCCGATTGCCCGCCGCCGTCCACCCGGTGGCTGACCCGGCGCCGCTCGGACTGGCGGCGTTCGCCATGACCACGCTGGCGTTGAGTCTCTACAACACCAACATCTGGTCGGCGGCCATCTTCCCGGCACTGGCGCTCGCCCTCGTCTACGGGGGACTCGCCCAACTGCTGGCCGGGATGTGGGAGTTCGTCCGGAAGAACACCTTCGGTGCCATCGCCTTCACGTCGTACGGTGCCTTCTGGATCTCGTACTACGTCTTCGTCCACTTCCTGGTTCCCGCCATCAAGGTGGGTGCCGCACCGGCGGCGGCGGGGGTGTTCCTGCTCGGTTGGACGATCCTGACCTTCTACCTGATGCTGGCCTCGCTCCGGGTCTCGGTGGCGGTGCTCGGGGTGTTCGTGGCGCTGGACGTCACGTTCGTGCTCCTCACCATCGGCGCCTTCCAGTCGAACAGCTCGATCACCCACGCCGGTGGTTGGGTGGGGATCGTCACCGCCGCCATCGCCTTCTACGCCTCGGCGGCCGGGGTGATCAACGAGACCTTCAAGAAGCCGTTGGTTCCGGTGATCCCGTTGGCCCCCAGGGCGTGACGGGAGTGTCGAGCGGCGACGGTTGAACGAGCCGGTGGTCGGCATGGGGGGTTGAGCCACGTCGACGAGGCGATCACCTCACCACGGCCCTGGCCGCAGCGACCAGCCTGGCGGCCGGTTTCACCAGGAGGCGGTCGAGCAGGGACGTGTCGTCGGCGCTTCCGACCGCGACCAGAAGGCCCCGGCTGGCCATCGCCACGGTCCGGGCCAGTGAGTCGGTGAGCAGTTGGGTGGCCGTCTGATCGGCTCGGACGTCCCAGAGGGCCACTGACGTGTCCCAGGCGACGTCCCGGGCCGCCGCGATGCTCCAGTTGGCGACGATGTCGGCGACGGTGGCCACGTGCAGGTCGACGTCGCGGACGTCGGGCGGCTCGAATCCCTCCCGGATCGACTGCTCGGCCGTGTCGAGCAGGGCGTCGACCTTCTGGTAGTCGGCGTGGTGGGACCCGTCGGTGGGTGCGGTGGCCAACTCGGTGCACGTCGACACCACGGCGATGGGGAGGTCGTGGTTGATGTGGGCGTTCATGCCGGCCAGGGCGAACTGGATCGGTTCGATGTCGGTGTTGGTCCGGGAGGTGAGGAGTGGCGCCCAGGCCACGGGCATTCCGGATGGCGGCCCCGACAGCGAGTCGACCGCCGCGAAGTAGAGGTTGGCGAAGACGACGTCGAGCTCCGACACGAAGGCCGGGTCTCCGAAGGAGCCCTGCTTGACCTGCTGATCCACATCTTGGGTGACCTGCAGGTACATCCGGTTGAAGCAGGCCACGCCGTCACCGGCAGGCAGGGCCGCCTGTATCGACTCCATCCGGGCGATGACATCGGCGATCGTCTTCGCGGGCGGACCTGGTGGGGGGAGTCCGGCAGGCACGCCCCGAGGTTAGATCACCCGGTCCGGCCGGGGTCCGGTCACCGGCGCAGGGCTCAGCGCCAACCCAGTTCCGGTGCGACGTCCCGCAACAGGGAGTCGAGGACATGGGCGCAGTACTCGACCCCGAGCTGGTTGGGGATGGTCAGCAGCAAGGTGTCGGCCGCGGCGATCGCCTCATCCTCGGCCAGCTGGGCGATGAGCGCCTCGGGTTCGGCGGCGTAGGTCCTGCCGAAGCGCGCCTTACCACCGTCGATGAACCCGACCTGGTCCTCCGAGTTGCCCTCCCGACCGAAGTAGGCCCGGTCGAGGTCGCTGACGATGGGAAAGATGCTGCGACTCACCGACACCCGAGGGTGGCGATCGTGGCCGGCGTTCGACCAGGCCTTCCGGAACCGTTCGATCTGCTCCGCCTGCAACTGATGGAACGGCACCCCGGTGTCCTCGCCGAGGAGGGTCGAGCTCATGAGGTTCATGCCCTGCTCGGCGGTCCACTCGGCGGTCGCCCGGGTGCCGGCACCCCACCAGATCCGCTGGCGCAGACCTTCGGAGTGCGGTTCGATGCGCAGCAGCCCGGGCGGGTTGGGGAACATCGGCTGCGGATTGGGCTCGGCGAAGCCGCTTCCCTTGAGCACCTCGAGAAAGATCAGGGTGTTCTCGCGAGCCATGTCGGCGGGACTCTCACCCTCGGCGGGGGCGTGGCCGAAGTAGCGGTAGCCCTCGATGACCTGCTCGGGCGATCCGCGGCTGATGCCGAGTTGGAGGCGACCGCCGGAGATGAGGTCGGCGGATCCGGCGTCCTCGGCCATGTACAGCGGATTCTCGTAGCGCATGTCGATCACGCCGGTCCCGATCTCGATCCTGCTGGTCTTGGCGCCGACGGCCGCCAGGAGTGGAAACGGCGAGGAGAGCTGGTTGGCGAAGTGGTGCACCCGGAAGTACGCCCCGTCGGCGCCGAGCTCCTCGGCGGCCACCGCCAGGTCGATCGACTGCAGGAGCACATCCGAGGCCGAGCGGGCCTGCGACTGCGGCGACGGCGTCCAGTGGCCGAACGACAGGAAACCGATCTTCTTCACAGCCTGTTCAACGTCTCGCCAGCTCCATCTCTTCCTCGTCCGGTGACGCCCGACACCTCGCTAGATTCCGGTGAGGGGCCGACCAAGGAGGCAGCATGGCTGACACCCCGATCCGACTCGACGAGACCACCCGGGCGGCGATCGACTCCGGGCGGCTTGTCCATCTGGTCACCCTCAACCCGGACGGTTCGCCCCAGGTGACCTGTGTCTACGCCGGCTGGGACGGGGACGAGATCGTCACCGGCCACCTGGCCGACCATGTGAAGCTGCGCAACATCCGGCGGGACCCCCGGGTCACGCTGTCCGTGGAATCGGACGTGGACTTCCAGGGGTTCAGCCCGTACGTGGTGATCCAGGGGATCGCCCGGGTCGAGGAGGGTGGAGCGGTGCCCCTGCTCCGTCGCATCACCAACGGCCGGTTCCCCCCACCCGGGGACGGCTACCCGGCCGGATTCGTCACCCGGATCACGCCACAGAAGTTGGCCGGCACTGGCCCCTGGGGCCTGGCCGACTGAGCGGCACGGCCGCACCCACCCCGTCGGGGCCACGGCTCGCCACCGGCGGGCTCTGGGTCCGGCCCCGACGCAGTCGAGCGGTGGGTGGCGTGGTCACCGGGATGAGAACCACCCCCTCGCCGGGGTCGCCCAGGAAGGACGCCACTCCCTCCCTTGCCAAGCTGCCGGTGAGGGCGGCCAGGGCGGCATCGATCCGGTCGACGGTGGGGAGCCGGTCGAGGTCGACCCCGTGGCGCTGCAGGACGTTCCCACGGAACTCCCGCTTGGTCTCGTCGGCACTCCGGAGCCGACCCGCCAACAGCACGGCGGTCGCCTCCGGGAACACCTCGTAGGCGGTCCGGGCCACGGTCGATCCATCCCCGACCCCGTAGGTCGGGGCCAGCGCCCTGTACAGGGAGAAGCCGACCCGCATCCACCGGTAGAACGGGTGGTCCCCCGGGTCGGTGGGGGTGGAGAACGCCGTGATTCCGAGGGCCCGGAGTGCGACTTCCGACCGTCGGCTCTTCCCCGAGTGTGCCCATCCGGACGGCGAGTCGATGCAGACCAGGTCGGGGCGGATCTCCTCGAGGATCAGGGCGGCTACCTGGTCGACGGTGAGTCGGCCGCCACTGGCCACCACCCCCCGATGCTCGTCGAGGGCCACCAGGTCGAGGCCCTTGCGCTCCTCGGCGACGTCCACCCCGACCACGGTGGGTCCGCTCACCGGACGGGCGGGGGCGACCCCTCGGCGCTCCCGGCCAGATCCGGGTCCCAGTCGCAGAGGGTGCAGGCGTGCCGGAACACCGACCGGGCGAACTCGACGGCCAGGCCGTGCGGGTCGTCGCTGGCCCGGACGTCGTCCCAGTCGAGGACGAACTCGCCCAGCTCCGGGTTCCAGCGGGCAGGGTCGACCCCGAGGTCGGCGGCCGGGAACCCCTCCTGGGCCGGGTGGACGTAGGCGTAGAAGGCGGCTCTGCCGTAGCGGTGGTCGCCCGGCCACCAGCCGACGGCCACCTCCTGGCTGTCCATGGCGTTGCGCATGATGAAGTCCTCCGACGGGGGATCGGCGGGCCGGCCGGAGAAGAGGTTGGTGGCCAGGTCGAAGCTGCCCCACCAGGCGTTGACCGGGGTGGACCGGCCCCGGTAGGCGGCCCGGAACTCCGCCAGCACCAGGGCGGCCTGGGTGGCCGCCGTGAAGTACGAGGTCACCTGGATCGGGTCGTACTCCACGTGCTGGTCGTCCTCGTCCAGGGGGACGGTCCACGACACCTCCTGGGGGGTGGGATCGATCTCGACGTCGCCCCCCAGGCCCCTCACCGCCCCCAGCACCGCCCGGGTGACCTCGCCCACCGACCTCCCCGGGGTCAACGCCACCCGCTCGGTGTGGCCCCCGCTGTGCTCCACCACCGCCTCGTGGGAGCGGAGGTCCAGGGCGGCGACCAGGGCGCCCGACCCGTCGGGGGCCGGCAGCGGCAGGGTCTCCCACCCCCGGGCGGTCAGCCGGAGGGCGGCGTGCTGGAGCTGCGGCTCCGGTGGGGCCAGCGCCACGCACAGCTTGCCCAGCAGCTGGGTGTGGGCGTGGAGGGTGTCGCAGGTGGCCGTCCAGTCGTCATAGGAGACGGACGGCCACTCGCTGGACATTCCCGCACCCTACCGTCGACTCCCCCCTCACCGTCGGGTGCACCGGTCGACGGGTCGGCTCAGCCGAACTCCGACTCCCGCCGGCGCAGAATGGCGCAGAGCGTCTCGTTGTAGGGCGCCTCGAAGCCCAGCTCTCGGCTGAGCTCCACCACCTGGCCGTTGATGGCGTCGATCTCCGCCCGCCGGCCGGCCAGGTGGTCGAGGCGCATCGACGGGCTGGCGTTGGGGATGGTGGCGGCGAACTCCGTGACGTACCGCTCCGGGTCCTCGAAGGTGAAGGCCACCCCCTGGGCCATGGCCACCCGCCAGGCCTCCGCGGTGCAGCCCAGGGCCACCCTCCACAGCTCCGGGTCGGCCATCAGCTGGCCCACCGTGACGTCGAAGGCGGCGGTGGGGGCGCTGAGGGTGACGTTGCAGAGGAACTTCTCCCAGATCATCTGGGTGACGTCCTCGAAGGCCTTGACGTTGAAGCCGGCCGCCCCCCAGGCCTGCTCGATGCGCAGCACCCGGTCGGTGAGCCCGCCCTGCATCTCGCCGATGCGGATCAGGCGCATGCCCTCGTGGTGGACGTAGCCCGCCTTGGGGATGGAGGACCCGAACCCCTCGGCGATGCCGATCAGGATGTGGTCCTCGGGGATGTGCCGGGCCACCCGCTCGCCGGAGCCCAGCCCGTTCTGGAAGGCCATGACCACGTCGTCCGACCGCAGCAGCGGGGCGATGGCCGCCGCCACCTCCTCCACCTGGGCCGCCTTGGTGGCGACCACCCACACGTCGCAGGGCCCGGCGTCGGCGGGGGTCCGGCCGACGTTCAGGCCGTCGACCACGTAGCTGCCGCTGGCCCCGCTGACCGACAGGCCCGAGCGGGCGATCTCGTCGAGGTGGGCCTGCCAGATGTCGATGGCCCACACCTCGTGGCCCGACTTGCCGAGGAGGCCGGCGTACACCGACCCCATGGCCCCGGTCCCGACGATGGCGATCTTCACAAGGCTCTCCTCACCCGGTTGGCTTGAGTTCCCGGGCTCGGCGCCTGGCGGTCGCCACTACCCCTCGATGAACCCTGGCCCTGCCCCTGGGGCCGACCGCCAAGACTACCCCCTGGGGCCCGGTTTCTGCCGCCCGGAGGCCAGAGACGCCCCGGCCGGCCGTGTGCCCGCCCCGGGCGGAGATGCCCGCTGATCAGGCCGGATGGGGTCGGAACCGCGACTCCGGGCTGTGGCCGTCGGTGGTCACCCGACGGTGGCTGAACCGCCACACCCCGCCCGACCGGGTGTACCCGTCGACGTACCGGCCCCAGTGGTCGAGCCCGACGGCGGTGAGCACGAAGAAGTAGCACCGGCTGGTCGCCGTCTCCTCGTCGACCAGGTCGATCTGCAGGGTGCTGGTGCAGTGGCGGAGGTAGACCGGGTGGTCGCCGGAGGCGGCACCGTCCCGCACCCCGGTGAAGATGGTGCGGATCTCCTCCCTGCCCACCCGGGGCGGGAGGCCGTCACCGATCTCCATCCGGGCGTCCTCGGCGAACAGCTCCACCACCTGGTCGAACCGGCCGGCGTCGCCGTTGGCGTTGTAGCGGGCCACCAGGTCCCGGATCGACTCCCGTGCCGTCAGCTCCCAGAGCTCCATCCCGTCCCCTCCTGTCGCCGGTGCGCCCCGCCCATGGTGGCACCCCACCGACGGGTGCCCGGTGCTTGGCTCAGGTCCCCGGCCACAGCCGGTCCCGCAGCCCGGAGGCCCGGGCGATGGGCCGGGCGATGGCCCCCCGGATGGCCGCCTCGCTCCCCAGCACGGTGACCCGGTCCCGGGCCCGGGTGACCGCGGTGTAGAGGAGCTCGCGGGTGAGGATCGGCGAGGTGTCGCCGGGCAGGGAGACCACCGCGTGGGGGAACTCCGAGCCCTGGCTCTTGTGGATGGTCATCGCCCACCAGGTCTCGGTCCGGTCGAGCTGCGACGGCGACACCAGGCGGGGCCCCCCCGCCCCCGGGAAGGCCACCGCCACCCGCTCCCCCTGGCGGACCACCAGGCCGACGTCGCCGTTGAGCAGCCGGTTGGGCTGGTCGTTGGCCGTCACGATCACCGGCCGACCCAGGTACCAGCGCTGGGCGGTACGGACCGGGGGGTCGGACGTCTCGACGGCGCTCTCGATCCGCCGGGTCCAGTCGAAGAGGCCGAACGGCTGGTACCGGGTGGCGGCCAGCACCTTCACCCGGGTCATGGCGGCCAGCCCGGTCTCGGCGTCCCCCGCCCGGGCGGCCCGGATCGACTGCCGGGCCGCTTCCGCCAGCTCGTCGAGGAGCCGGGCGACGGCCCGGTCGTCGGTGTCCCGGACCCAGGCGGCGTCCGGTCGCCCGCTGGTCAGCACCTCGAGGGCGCCGTCGGCGTCCCCGTTGCGCACCGCGGTGCGCAGGGCGTCGATGGCCGAGTCCTCGGCGAACCGGTGGGAGCGGGTCAGCACGGTGACCCGGCCGGCCAGGGGGGCGTGGGCGTCGTCGCCGGCGTCCACCTGGCCGGGGCCCACCACGTCGCTCATCACCGAGCCGGCCTCGATGCTGGCCAGCTGGTGGGGGTCGCCCACCAGCACCAGGGTGGCGTCGGGCCGGACCGCCTCCAGCAGGTGGGCCATCAGGGGCAGCGAGACCATGGACGTCTCGTCGACCACCACCAGGTGGTGGGGGAGCGGCCGCTTGGCGTCCCGCCGGAAGCCCACCCCGGGGACCCCCTCCAGCAGCCGGTGGAGGGTGACCGCCTCCTGCTGGCGGAGTTCGTCGGCGATCCCGGGGGCCAGGACCTCCTCGGCCTCCGCCTGGTCGACCGCCCGCAGCAGGGCATCGGTCATCTGGCCGGCCGCCTTGCCGGTGGGTGCGGCCAGGGCGATGTCCAACGGCTCCCCCCGGAGGACGGCCAGCTGGCGGGCGGCCGCCAGGAGCCGGGCGATGGTGCGGGTCTTGCCGGTCCCCGGCCCGCCGGCGATCACCGACACCCGCTGGGTGAGGGCGGTCCGGACCGCCTGGCGCTGCCGGTCGGGGTCGGCCGGGTCGTCCTCCCCGAACAGGCCGTTGAGCACCGCCTCGAGCCCGCCGGTGTCCGGGTCGCCGTCGGTGCCGGCCCGGGTGGTCAGGTCGGCCGCCACCGTCACCTCGTCGTGGAACAGCTTGTGGAGGTAGAGGCGGCCGTCCCACACCAGCGGTCGCAGCCGCCCGTCGAGGTGGCCGTCGGCCGGCGCCACCAGCGGGGAGGCGGTGATCGACCGCTCCCACCGGTCGAGGACCGGCCACGGGAGCGGCCCCACCGGGTCCCCGCCGGTGTCGATCACCAACCGGTCCACGTCCGCCAGGTCGAGGCAGGTGTGGCCGAGCCGCGGGCCGCGGGCCGCCACCGCCAGGGCCAGCAGCACGTCGTCGGTGGCCTCGGGGACCAGGCGGGCGAAGGCGGCGCACAGCTGCACCTCCCCGGCGTCGAACACCCCGGCCTCCACGAACGGCTGCAGCACCCCCACCCGGTCGGGGAGGGGGACGGTGGCGGTCACGACGACGTCCCGTCGGACCGGCCGTCGAGCCGGTCGCTGAGCTCCACCACCAGCTCGGGCGGGATCGCCCAGCTGAACACCCCGTGGGGGTGGCCGTCCTCCACCGTCACCCCGGCCCCGGCCATCCCCCGGACGAACAGGTAGGCGGCGCCGCCCAGGTGGGTGGCCGGGTGGTAGCCGGCCAGCCGCCACCGCAGATACCGGTGGAGGACCACCGAGTAGAGGAGGGCCTGGAGCGGGTAGTGGTGCTCGGCCATCGCCTCGGCCATCGGGCCCCGGGCGTAGTGGTCGGGGCGGAACGCCTGGCCCCGGGGGGTGAGGCGGTTGGTCTTGTAGTCGGCCACCACGAACCGGGGAGCCGGCCCGGCGGTCCGCAGCACCAGGTCGATCGATCCGGTCAGATGGCCGGCCAGGTCGACGTGGAAGGTGCCGGTGGCGAGGCCCTCCGCCCACGGCCGCAGCGGGTCGTCGGCGCCGAGGTGGTCGAGGGCCAGCCGGCCGATGTCGGTGACGGTGGCCCGGTGGCCGCCCTCCCCCAGCAGCAGCTCGAAGGAGAGCTCGTTCAGCCGGTCCCCCGGACCCACGTCGCGCAGCCGGGTGCCGGGGACCAGGGGGCCGAGGGGGGTCTCCAGCGCCGCCCGGAGCCCGTCCACCAGCCGGCGACGCCCCGCCTCCGGGCCGGCGTCGGTGTCTCCCACCGGGGTGAGGTCGACCGGCAGCTCGGCCAGCACGCTGTCGATCTCCCGTTCGAGGGCCCCGTCGAGGTGGTGGTCGGCGAAGTCCACCCCCTCCAGCACGCCGTGGACCAGATTGCCGAAGGAGGCGCCGGCCGGCAGCGTGGCCCAGGGTGGGTCGGCCAGGGTGTCGAAGAGGGTTGGGATGGGGGTGGGGATGTGCGGCGTGATGGCCGGGGCCTCCTCCGGCGTCCCGGGCGGGTCCCCGTCGGGGTGCTCCTCGCCCCGGCCCTCGTCGCCCGCCCCGCCGTCGGACAGGCTGGGGTCGTAGGGGTCGCCGCGCTCCTCCTCGAACTGCTGGGTGACGGCGCTGAACGACCACCGGTGCCGGGACCGGTCGAGGTCCTGCGGTGGTGGGGCGATCGACAGCCGGCCACCGCCGGCCGGGCGCACCGGCCCGGTCCAGACGGTCCGGGTGGGCGGCTGCCCGTGCACGCCCACCGCCATGGTGCCGCCGGACCGGGCCACCAGCGGGGCGAGGGCCTCGGCCGCCTCCTCGTCGGGGGGCAGGGCCACCTGCTCGTCGGCGAAGTTGGCGTCGAGCCGCCCGTCGGTCCGGCTGAACAACAGGTGGGCCAGGCCCGATCGGTCGGCATCCTGGACCCTCGACCACCAGACCAGGGTGTGGTGCCGGGCCCGGGTCAGGGCCACGTAGAGCAGCCGCAGGTTCTCGCCGATGGCCTCGTCCCGCGACAGCCGGGACCGCCGGTCGGAGGCCTCCTTGGTCGGCCACTCCGCCTTGGGGGCCACGTCGTAGGTGCGGCGGTCGGTGTCCGGGTCCTGGTAGATGACCGGAACGGCCTCGAGGCCGTGCTTCAGAGGGGTGCGCCACAGCGTGGGGACGCAGACGATGGGGAACTCGAGCCCCTTGGCCGTCCAGATGGTCAGGATCTGCACCGCCTTGTCGTCCGACTCCACCCGTCGGGCCGAGCTGCCGACGTCCTGCTCGGCGTCGGCGTCGATGTCCTCGTCGGGGTCGCGGTCCAGCACCGCCAGCAGCCCGGCCACGCTGAGCCGGTCGTGGTGGGCGGCGCTGTGGAACAGCTCGGCGACGTGGTGGAGGTCGGTGACCAGCCGGTCGCCCTCCCCGGTGGCCAGTACCCGGGCCTCCACCCCGCTGTCGGCCACCACCCGGCTGGCCCACTCGGCCACTCCGCCGGCCTCGAGCACCTCGTTCCACCGCTGGAGCTGGTCCTGCAGGTGGCTGAGGGCGTCGTCGTCCAGGGTGGCCACCTGGTCGGGGGTCTCGGCGGCGAACCACGACAGGGCGAAGGCCCGGGCCCGACGCGGGTCACTCGGGCGCTGCAGCGCCTCGAGCAGCAGCCGCCAGTGGTCCGCCGCCGGCGAGCCCAGCACCGAGGTGCTCCGGGCCAGCACCGCCGGGACCCGCCGGGACAGGAGTGCCCGTTGCACCGCCTCCGCCTCGCGGTGGGACTTGACCAGGACGGCGATGTCGGAGGGCACCACCTGGCGCATCGAGCCGTCGTCCTCGGGGAGCCGGGCCCCGCCCAGCAGCTCGACCACGTGCTCGCCGAGATCGCCGAAGATGGCCCGCTCGGCCGCCCGGACGTTGATGTCGGCCGCCCGGTTCCGGTTGCGCTGGAGCTGCGGGTCGAGGGTCATCCGGATGGACAGCGGGACCACCGGCCGGTCGTGGCGGTCCACCAGCCGCTTGGCGGCGTTCGGTTCGGCCGGGTCGACGTCCACGTAGGTGATGCGGGGGTCGCCGAAGGTGGCCCCGTCGAACAGGGTGTTCAGGGCGGTGAGCAGCGCGCCGTCCGAGCGCCAGTTGGTCTCCAGCGACCGACGGGCCACCCCGGCATCGGCGGTCACCGCCCGGGAGAAGGTGTGGACGTTGGCGCCCCGGAAGGAGTAGATGGCCTGCTTGGGGTCGCCGACCAGCACCAGGCGGCTGCCCGGCGCCACCCGGCCGAACAGGGTGGAGAAGATGGCCCACTGCACCGGGTCGGTGTCCTGGAACTCGTCGATCAGGGCCACCTTCGAGCGCTTCCGGAGCGCCTCGACGACCCCGGCCCCGCCGTCCCCCTCCAGGGCGTCGCGCAGGTGGAGGAGCACGTCGTCGAAGCTCATGGTGCCGGCCCGCCGCCGACGCTCCCCGATCACCTCGACGCACCGGTCGATCAGCCCGACCAGCACCAGCGCCGCCGGGTCGTCGCACTCGACCGTCGACGTCGGCACCAGGTCCAGGTCGGGCATGCTCAGCCGGCGGCCGGTGGCCTCGGTGAGCGCCTTCAGCTTGGGCAGCACGTCGGGATCGCCGCTCCCCACGGCGGCGGCGGCCAGGACGTCGGAGCACACCTCCGCCAGCAGCTCCTCGGCGTCGTCCACCAGGGTCACGTCGGGGTCGACCCCCGCCTCGGTGCCCAGGGTGGCGAGGACCTGGGTGGCGAAGCCGTGGATGGTGGTGATGGCCATGGCGTCGAACTCGGTGACGGCCCGCTCCAACCGGTCGACCCGTCGTTGCCGCTCCTCGGGGTCGGTGGTCCCCAGCTCGACGATCCACGGGTCGGTGCCCGGCGGCATCCCGGCCCGGAGGGCGTCGGCCACCTCCACCAGCTGGGTGCGCACCCGGTTGCGGAGCTCCTGGGTGGCCGCCCGGGTGAAGGTGACGATCAGCAGCTCGGCCGCCTTGACGTCGAACTCGGCCACGCAGCGGGTGGCCAGGGCGGCCAGTGCATAGGTCTTGCCGGTCCCGGCACTGGCCTCGATGGCCAGCGTCCCGGTGGGGAGGGGTCCCTCCAGATCGAACCGCTCGACGGTGGTCACGCCCCGTCCTCGTCGGACGACTTGCGGTCGGACGGGTTCACCGAGGTGGCGTCGATGGTCTCCCACAGGTGGCGGGCATACCGCTCCACCCGGCCCCCGGTTCCCGGGGGGTCGGTGTCGGTGGCCTCCATCTCCAGCAGGTCGTCGAAGTCGAACTGCCCGAAGACGAACAGGTTGTGGGCGTCGAAGCCGTCCCCCATCCCCTGGTACCCGTGCCACTGGCTGTGGGTGTGCCTGCCCTCGGCCACCGAGGGGGAGAGACCGGCGAAGAGGGGGAGCGGCTCGGCCAGGCCGCGGCGGTAGAGGTCGACCGCCACCCCCAGTCCCTGGCGGGCGATGGACCGGCGGGCCCCGTCGTCCTCGCCGGCCGCCCACCGCTCGGTGATCTGGGTGGGGGTCTTGTTCTTGCCCCGGCCGATGGTGACCGACCGCCACCTGGTGGACGGATCGGCGGCCGCCAGGGCGATCAGGTCGAGCCACGAGGCCAGCAGGTGCTCCTTCTTGGAGCGGGAGAAGGTCACCCGACAGGGCCCCGCCGGCCGGGTCAGCCGCACCAGCACGGTGCCGGTGATCCGGGTGCCGTCGTCGAGGGTGACGTCGACCGTCACCGGGTGGCCGGGACCGTCGACCATCCTGCGGTTCTTTGCACAGGTGTGGAGCAGGCCGGCACTGGTGCGGAGCTCGGCGACCGTCGCCCCGGCCAGGACCCCGGGCGGCAAGGTGCCCAGCTGCCGCTCGAACTCCTCCCACCGGTCGGCCGACTCGCCCTCCAGCAGGGCGGTGAGCAGGCGGTCGCCGGCCCCCCACTTCTCCAGGCCGTCGAGGTCGATGGGGACCACCGGCACCCTGCGGTCCTCGGACCGGGGAAGCCGCGCCCCCAGGCTCTGCTCCAGGAACGTCCGGACCGGGTGACGGAAGAACCCCTGGAGCTGGTCGAGGGTGATCTCGTCGGTGGGGCGGGGGACGAGGGGGGCGGTGAGGAAGGGGGCGGGGCCGACGGCGGTCCGCCCCAGGCGGGCCTCCGCCCCGGCCCGGGCCAGGGGGTCGAAGCTCCACGGCCGGCCGGTGGCCGGGTCGGGGGTGAAGCACGCCGGGTCGAAGGCCTGGCGGGGGTGGAGCTGCTCGAGGTCCTCGAGGAACGGCTGGCGGGTGGCCGGGTCGACCATGGCGCCGAGGGTGTCGGTGAGCTCGGCCACCACCACGCTGGGCGGGGTGGGGTGGCTCTTCTGCACGTCGTAGCCGGAGCGGACCAGGACCAGGCGGTCGCCGGCGGACAGCACCGCCTCCAGCAGGGCCTGGCGGGCGTCGGCCCGCCCGTCCCGGTCGCCGATCCTCGGGGCGGCGGCCACCAGGTCGTCGCCGTCCACCGCCCCGGTGGGGAACGCCCCCTCGTCCATCCCCAGCAGGCAGACCACCCGGTAGGGGAGGCCCCGCAGCGGGGTCAGGGAGGTGACCGTGATCCCGCCCCGGAAGAAGTTGGGCCGACCCGGCGAGCCCCGGAGCTCGTACTCGAGGATCCGGCGCAGGTCGGCGAAGGTCAGGGGGGTGGCGGAGCTGGTGCCCTCCGGGTCGGAGGCGTCCTCCCGCACGCCGGTCAGCTTCCGGATCAGCTGGTCGACCTGCCACTGCTGGTCGGGCTCCACGGCGAAGAGGGCGGTGGCGGCTCCGGCCACCAGGTCGGTCCAGCCGGCCACGTCCCGGGCGGTCGCCGTCTCCCGCTGGAGCCCGTCGAAGGTGTCGAGGAGCTCGGCCAGTCGGCCCAGCAGGGTGGGGTCCTCGATGGCGGCGTCGAAGGGTGCCACCTCGCCCACCGCCAGGGTCAGCCCGTCACCGTGGACGGCGGTGCCGACCAGCAGGCGGTCGAGGCCGGCCCGCCAGGTGTTGCCGGCCACCCCGGCGGGGACCCCGAACCCCTGCCGGTGGCGGGCGTCGATCCCCCACCGGATCCGGGTGGCGTCCACCCAGCCGGTGATGCGCTCGAGGTCGTCGTCGGTGAACCGGAACCGCCGTCGGACCGGGGCCGAGGAGAGGAACTCCAGCACCGAGGTGGCGTCGAACCGGCCGGCCAGCAGGGCCATCAGGTCGGTGGTGGCCTTCAGCACCGGGTTGGTGCTGCCGATCGACCGGTCGGCGATCCGGTAGCGGAGGGACGGAGCCCGGTCGGCGTCGGTCCGGTCCGGCTCCCCCCGGTCGGCGGAGGGGCCGAAGACGCCGGCGATCACCGGGGCGAAGGTCTCGAGGTCGGGGCAGAGCACCACGATGTCGTCCTCGGCCAGGCCGAGGACGGGGTCGGCCAGCAGGTGGAGGAGGGCGTCGCGCAGCACCTCCACCTGGCGGGTGGCGCCGTAGCAGGCGTGGATCCGCAGGGACCCGTCGGCCCGGTCGAGGGGGAGGTCGCCGGCCGGGGCCCGGTCGGCCCGGAGGTCGGCCTGGAGCCGGTGGAGGAGGGTGGCCGGCCCGGCGGGATCCGCCGGGGTGGTCAGGTCGGTGGGGACCGGGAACCCGCGGCGGCCGGCGTCCTCGAGCAGCACGGCGGTCTCGCGGTGTTGGCGCCCCCACGACCGGAGCAGCGGGTGGTGGACCCGGTCGAGGGAGTCGTCCTCCCCCCGGAGCAGGGAGGGGAAGGTGCCGGGTGTGGCGCCGGCCGCCAGGTGGGGCCGGACGGCGGTGGAGGGCTCGAGGAGGTAGACGTGGACCTCGCGGTCGGCGGCCACCGCCCCGGCCAGGTCCACGAAGTCGGAGCCGCCGGGGAGCTGGGTGAGCCCGAACAGCACCAACCGGTCGGGGAGGTCGGCGCCGAGGTCGAGCGTCCGGTGGCGGAGCTGCTGGAGGAGCCCGGGCAGCTGCTCGGCCGGGCTCGCCTCGCCGATCCGCTCCCGGCAGAGCGACCAGAGGTGGGGCTGCCACCGGTAGGGGGCGGCCAGGGGTGCACCGTTGCCGTCCACCAGCTCGCCGGTGGCCCACCGACGGACCATCTCGGGCCGGTGCACGTGGTACCGGTCGAGGAGGTCGGCCATCCTGCGGGCCACCCCGAAGCGGGCCACCCCCGGGGCCGGTCGGGTGAGAGCGGCGAGCAGGGGGTCGTCGGGATGCCGGTCGCCCACCTCCAGCACCGTCCAGGTGAGGCGGGCCACCGTCCAGGGGTCGGGGTCGTCGTCGGGGCGGGCGGCCCGGAACACCCGGCTCCGGAGCTCACCGGGGAACCCGAACTCGATGTTGGCCGCCACCCCGTCGCCGCGCCCGTCGGCCGCCCCCAGGTGCCGGGCCAGCTCGAGGGAGAGCCAGCGCCGCATGCCCACCGAGGGGACGGCCACCCACTCGGGCGCGAACGGGTCGGCCGGGTGGTGGAGATAGACCTCGGCGAGCTGGGCGGCCAGCGGTGCGATCCGGTCGGCGGCGGAGAGATGGAGCAAGGGTCGGACTGTATCCCGGGGGTGTGTCACGTTCCGGGGGTGTCACGCACCGGGGGCGACCACCCCCCGGATGGTGGGGTCAGCGGGCGACGAACCGGTAGGGGTCGGCGTGGCCGTCGGTGCCCTCGCAGACGAACTCCCAGCCGTCCTCCGCCGATCCGGTCAGGTGCACCTTGTCGTCGTTCCCGCACAGGGGGCAGAAGCCCTGGGTCGGGCGCTTCCTCTGCAGCAGCACCGCCTTGGCCTTCGCCCTGGCCGCCACCTGCTCCTTCTTGATGGCGGACGGCAGCTCGACGAAGGCCTCGAACGCATCCCACTCCCGGGGGCTGAGGTCGTAGGAGTCGGGCTGACGCTTCCGGCAGGCGATGACCCACATCAGGCCCTGGGCCTGCAGGCGGCTGTCGAGGGCGAGGCCCCCGAGGCGCCCCTCGGCGATCATCCGGTCGAAGAAGGCCAGGGCATGGCCGTAGTGCCTGCCCGGCGAGCTCTTGGGCGGGACGCCGGCGAACCGGGTCAGCTCGTAGGCGTGCCGGAGGGCCTTCAGCTGGAAGTTGGGCCACCGGATCGGATCCCGGGCTCCCAGCAGAAAGGCGGCGAGGTTGCAGAACACCCCCGGCCTCGACACCGTCTCGTCGGGGACGATGGCGTCGAAGGCGTCGATGCGCTCGGCACCGTGCGACCCGTCGTCGGTCCACAGGGCGCCCAGCCCCTCCGCCGCCGACCGCCGGTTCCGGTCCGCCCACTCGAGGAAGGGCTGGGAGACCTGCCAGGGGACCAGGTGGCCGTCGGGGCCCTGGAGGCCCCGGCGCAGCGACTCGAACCAGTCGTCGCCCGCCAGGTCCAGGCCGGTCAGTGGCTGCACGGCCTGGAGCTTCGGGGTGACCTCGAGGGCCTCGAAGTTCGGCTGGGCGAGGAACGTCCCGGCCCAGTTCATGAACTCGTTCCAGCCGGTCTTCCGTTCGTGCTCAGCCATCGGGTGTTCCTCACTCCATCTCGACCGCCCAACGTGACGTGGGTGCCGGGAGTGGCCGCTGCGGGACCCCAGCCTCCCACCTCGGGGCGACCGGGGCTGCCGACCCGGCTCCGGAGCCCGTCGGCCACCGCATCTGGCAGGCTGGGACGGCCGCTCCCGGACGGCGGGCGGCGGATCGGAGCGAGCCATGAGCGACTACCCCCGGGCCCTGGTGACCACCGACCACATCGAGCCGGTGCCCCGCCGGATCCGGGCCACCCTGGCCGGCGACACCGTCCTCGACACCACCGCCGCCCGCTACGTCTGGGAGTGGCCGTTCTACCCCCAGCTCTACGTGCCGGTGGCCGACGTGGCCTCCGGTGCCCTGGTCGACGAGGACCACGCCCAGCACCTCCACCGGGGGACCGCCCGCCGTCACGGGCTCCGGGTCGGCGCCGTCGAGCGGCCGGGCTGCGCCCTGGTCTTCGGCGACGACGCCCTCGAAGGGCTGGCGGGCACCGTCCGGTTCGAGTGGGCGGCCCTCGACGCCTGGTTCGAGGAGGACGAGGAGGTCTTCGTCCACCCCCGCAACCCCTATGCCCGGGTGGACGCCCTCCGCTCCACCCGCACCGTCCGGGTGGAGCTGGGGGGCACCGTGCTGGCCGAGTCCTCCTCCCCGGTCCTCGTCTTCGAGACCGGCCTCCCCACCCGGTACTACCTCAACCGCACCGAGGTGGACTTCACCCACCTGGTCCCCTCCGACACGGTGAGCTCGTGCCCCTACAAGGGCCGGACCACCGGCTACTGGTCGGTGGAGGTGGGCGGCACCGTCCACCCCGACCTGGCCTGGGCCTACGACTTCCCCACCCTGGCGCTCAGCCCCATCGCCGGCCTGGTGGCCTTCTACAACGAGAAGGTGGACATCGTCCTCGACGGGGTCCCCCTCGAGCGGCCGCAGACCCACTTCTCGTAGGCCGGCGCTGGGCGAGGGCGGACTGGCCCGGCTGACCCTGGCCGCCCTCGCCCTCCGGCTGGGGGTCCGCCAGCCCTCCCTCTACCCGCACATCGGCGGCCTGGCCGGCCTCCGGCGGTCCATCGCCGTCCGGGCCGAGGAGGAGCTGGCCGGCGTGCTGGGCCGGGCCACCCTGGAGGCGGCCGGTGGCTTCGGCCCGCCGGTCAGGAGGTGGTGGCGATGGCCACGATGGGGGCGATCAGGCCCTTGGAGAACATCGAGCCGTAGAGGACGGCGTCGCCGAAGGGCGAGATGCTGCCGTCGGCGTCGGCCAGCAGGTAGCCGCCCCGGTCGGGGGTGGCGCCCAGGTCCACGACCGGGGAGACCTGGGTGGTCCCGCCCAGCGAGCCGAAGGAGCCGGCGTGGCCGAAGGCGAACACCCCGCCGTCGCTCCCCACCAGCCAGTAGCCGGCCGAGTTGCCGGAGCCGAAGGCGTCGATGCCGACCACCGGGGCGTTGAGGACGTGGCCGCCCATCGACCCCTGGTAGGAGGCGTCGCCGAAGGCGAAGATGCCGCCGTCGGCCCCCACCATCCAGTAGCCGTGGCCGTCGGAGGTGGCCGCCACCCCCACGATGGGGGCGTTCAGCGTCAGGTTGGCCAGCGAGCCCAGGTAGGGGGCGTCCCCGAAGGAGAACACCCCGCCGTCCGCCGCCACCAGCCAGTAGCCCTGGTCGGTGGGGGTGGGGACCATGCCCACGATCGGCTTGTTGAGGGTGATCCCCCCCAGCGAGCCCAGGAACGGGGCGTTCCCGAAGGCGAACACCCCGCCGTCGGCGCCGACCATCCAGTAGCCGTGGTGGTCGGCGGTGGGGGCGAGGGCCACCATCGGGGCGTTGAGGTGGGTGCCCCCGGTGGAGCCGTAGAACGGGGCGTTCCCGAAGGCGAAGAGCCCACCGTCGGAGCCCATCTCCCAGTAGCCCTGCTCGGTGCCGCCGGGGGTGGGGGCCACCACGGTGAGGGTGGCGGTGCCGGTGGAGCCGGCGAAGATGGCGTCCCCGCCGTAGGTGGCGGTGACGGTGTCGGTCCCGAGGGGGGCGGCGGTCGACGAGCACGAGCCGGTGCCGCCGGTGAGGAGGGCGGTGCACAGCGCCGTGCCGCCGGCGGTGAAGGTCACCGCGCCGGAGGGGTCGACCACGGTGATGCGACCGCTCCGGGCGGCGCTGATCGGCTCGGCGTCGGCCACCGTGGCCTGGTAGGTCACCGCGCTGCCCTGCGGGGTGGTGGCCGGGCTGACCGTCGCCGTGGTGCGGGTGGGCAGCAGGGGAGCACCGGTGACGCCGGCCAGGATGATGCCGTCGGCAGACTGGTTGCCGCCGACGGCCCAGCAGGCCGAGTCCGAGGCGCAGGCCGTCGCCCAGAGGGAGCCGGTGGCGCTGGGCACCGTCTGGCTCGACCAGCTGGTGCCCCCGGTGGAGGTGGTGAGGATGGCGGCGGTCTCCCCGTTGACGTTGCCCACCGCCACGCAGTCGGAGTCGGTGATGCACGTGACGCCGTTCAGGGTGTTGACCCCGATGGGGATCGACTGGGGGGTCCAGGTGATGCCGTCGCTACTGGTGAGCACGGAGTTGGTCAGCCCGCCCTGGCCCACCACCACGCAGTTGGCCGAGGAGAAGCACGAGGCCCCGGTGAGCTCCGAGGTTCCCGCCGGGACCGTCTCGGAGGTCCATCCCGACGTCCCCACGCCGGCATCGGTGGTGATGAAGAGCCCGGCGCCGCCGGAAGCGCTCTGGCCGACGGCCACGCAGTCGGAGGTGGTGAAGCAGGAGATCCCGAGCAGGAGCGACGCCGAGGCCGGGACGGTCTGGTTGGTCCAGGTCACCCCGGAGTTGGTGCTGGCGGCGATGCTGGCGCTCCCGGTGGGCCCCATTCCGACGGCGATGCAGTCCAGGTCGGAGGCGCACGACACCGCCTTGAACGGGTAGTCGTTGGCGGGGACGGCCTGCTCCACCCAGCTGGTACCGCCGTCGACGGTGGTGAGGATGGCGCCGATGAAGTGGTCGAAGCTGGGCTCCTGGGTGCCCACCGCCACGCAGTCGGTGGTCGACCAGCACGAGATGCCCTGGATGATGGTGGTGGCGTCGGGGACGGTCTGGGTGGTCCAGGTGGTGCCCCCGTCGGTGGTGCCCACGATGATGCCGGCGGTGAGGTTCTCCCCGCCGGCGTAGCAGACCTGGGTGGAGGGGCAGTTGACCGCCCAGAGGGACTCGACGCCGGAGGTGTAGCTCTTCTGCACCGACCAGCTGGTGGGCGGGGTGGCGCCGGCGGAGGTGGCGGTGGCCACGATCCCCAGGGCGGCCGCCAGCACCAGGGCCACCAGGACCAGGGCCGACCGACCCCGCTTCCGCCCGCCCCGCCCGAGCTCCGGGCGCGAGACGCCACCCACCGATTCCGCCGGTCCGGTCATGAGGTCTCCCTGCGTGCGCTGGGTCGTCCGCCGTGCCGGAGGGGCCACCCAGGAGCCCGGACCGGTGGACGGATGCTAGGGCGGTTGGCCCGGCCGTGCAACGACGCCCGTGCCCGGGCGTCGCCTCCGCCCCGTCACCGGGTGGGTCGGTCAGGCGGTGGGACCGCTCCCCAGCCAGCCCCGCTTCTTGAAGAGGAGCATCAGGAGCGCGATGGCCACCACCTCGGTCCCCAGGCCGAAGATCAGGAACTTGGACAGCCCGATCTGCAGGTGGGCGATGGGCCAGGCGAAGTTCTGGCCGAAGAACCCGGTCAGGAAGCCGAGGGGGAGGAAGATGGTGGCGATGACGGCGAGCTGCTTCATCACCACGTTCAGCCGGTTGGAGACCATGGCCAGGTGGGTGTCCATCACCCCGCTGATCAGGTCCCGGTAGCTGTCCACCATGTCGCTGATCCGGATCAGGTGGTCGTAGAGGCTACGGAAGTAGGCGGTCCCGTTGTCGGTCATCCCCGGGATGGTGACCACCCCGCCGTTCAGCCCGGAGATCATGTCCCGCTGGGGGGTGATGACCTTCCGGATGGTCATGATCTGGCGCTTCATGGCGAAGAGCGTCCCCAGCTGCTCCTCGGTGGGCGTCTTGAGGATGGCGCTCTCCAGGTTGTCGATGGCGTCGTCGAAGTCGGAGAGCACCGGGAAGAACGAGTCGATCAGGGCGTCCATGATCAGGTAGAGGATCGCCACCTGGGGGGTGGCCACCTCGGAGGCGTGGTGGGTGGCGATCCGGTCGTGCACGTCGTGGAGGGCCGGACAGTCGCCCTGGTGGAGGGTGATGATGCACTTGTCGGTGATGAAGCAGTGCACCTCGGCCACGTCGGTCCCGTTGGCGGCCATGCCGAAGGTGACGATGTGGGTGAAGTCGCTGTAGTCGTCGATGCGGGCCCGCTGGCCGAACTGGTCGGCGGCGTGGACGGCCACCGGGTGGAAGTGGAAGGTGTTGACCAGCATCCCGCTGACGTCGTCGTCGGGCCCCGGGTCGTGGAGGTCGAGGTCGAGCCAGAACACCGAGTCGACGGCCAGCGCCCGGTCGATGGCCTCCTGGGAGGCGTCCACGGTCTGTTTGTTCTGGGTGAGGGTGCCCTTCATGGGAACGATGGTGCCCTCAGGTGACTCTCAGGCGGTGGATGCTCCGGGGTCGGGGGCCACCGGCCCGGCGGCATCGGCCTCCGCCTCGGCGGCGGTGTCGATGGCGGCCAGCTGGTCGGGGCTGGCCCCCAGCCGCCGTTCCACGTCGGCCAGCCGGTCGCTGATCACCGACAGCTGGTGGCCGAGATCGGCGTGGCTCTTCTGGAGCAGGGCCTTGTTGGCGTCGGTGTGCTCCTTCATGAACACCGACGCCACGGTGGCGGTCAGGGTTCCGATCAGTCCGATCCCCACCAGCATCAGGATCACCGCCACCGTCCGGCCCCCGGCGCTGACCGGGTAGCGGTCGCCGTAGCCGACGGTGGTGACGGTGACGATGGCCCACCACAGGGCGTCGGGGTAGGAGTGGATGTTGGAGCCCTTGGCGTGGTCCTCGAAGAGCAGCACCAGCCACGCCCCCACGAACAGGGTGCCGGCGGCGGCGATCAGCACCCGGAAGAGGCTGTGGTGCTTGAGGATGGCCTCCACCCGGAGCTCCCCCTCGTGGACGACCAGGCTCACCTTCTCCATCCCCACCAGGTGCCACCCCTGCAGCGGGGGCAGGACCACGGTGGCCGGCTCCACCCACCGGTGGCGGAGGTAGCCGCGCCGGTCGGGGGAGACCACCAGGCGGACCAGGTACTCGACCAGCATCACCGCCCACAGCCCGAAGAGCACGGCGACCAGGGCGGTGGAGGCCGATCCGTTGACGTCGGTGGTCAGCACCACCACGGCGACCACCAGCCAGGCGACGCCCAGGATGGCCAGGGGGTAGCGGGTGACCCGCTCGATGGCGTCGACCCGGTCGTGGCGGCCACCGGTCGGCTTGGCCCCGGCCACCACCTGCCGGCGGCGCTCCTCCCGGCGCTCCTTCTCCTCGAGCCGCTCGCACTCCAGGGCCTCGAGCCGGCGGATCCGCTCGATGGAGGACGGCTTGGGCTCCTCCATGGTGGTCCCCGCCCCGCTGCCCGTCCCGGTCCCGTCAGCCACGATGGGCCGAAGCTAGTGCCGGCCCGGGCCGCGACGGCGGGATCCCCGTGCGTCAGTCCGGCGAACCGCCGCCGACCGAGCGGTGGAACACGGTGAGGAGGGCGGCGGCCAGCTCCGGTGACTCGAGCGCCCACCAGTGGCCGAGGCCGTCGAGCACCTGGTGCCGTGCCCCCAGCCCGTCGGCCACCTGACGGGACATCGCCTCGTCGCCGAAGGGGTCGTCGGACGGGCAGAGCACCAGGCCGGGGGCGGGGGTGGGGCCGTGGTGGTGCCAGTCGGCCGCCGGGTTGGGCAGGGCCGAGCGGTAGAGGTCGAGGATGCAGCCGGCCATGGTGTCGTCGGCGGCGGCCGCCAGGGCCACCGCCCCGTCGTGTCCGATGCCCAGCCGCTCGAACCCGGCGGCCCGGACCTCCACCGGCACGGCGGCCTGCTGCTCGAAGAACGCCTCGCCCTCGCCGGGGGTCTGCCAGATCCGGGCGAAGTCGTGCCACTCGTAGTCGGGGTGCAGGATGTTGGCCACGTCGGCCGTCCACGAGCGCAGCCGGTCGCCGTGGGCGGTGGCGATGCGGTAGGTGAGGCCGGCCCCCCAGTCGTGGCCGACCAGGTCGACCGGCCCGGCGAGCCGGTCGAGCTCACCGACCGCCCACGCCACGTAGTCGTCCTTGGTGGCCCCGAACCCCTCGGGCCGGGGGCAGCCGAAGCCGGGGAGCGCCAGGGCCACCGACTCGGCGTCCAGGTGGGAGCGGACCCCGTCCCACAGGGCGGCGGTCTCCGGGACCCCGTGCAGGAAGACGATCATCCGGCGAGCGTACCGAGCCGGGCCGGGAGCCGCCGGTAGCGGACCGTCAGACGACGGGGGGCAGCAGCACGTGGGGGTTGAGGACCCCGTCGGGGTCGAGGGCGGCCTTGATGCTCCGGAACGCGGTGATCTCCGCCGCCGACCGGGCCAGGTGGAGCCAGGCCAGCTTGGCGGTGCCGATGCCGTGCTCGGCGCTGATGGACCCGCCCAGCTCGGCCACCAGGCGGAGCACCCCGTCGTCCACCCGGTCGTCGTCGGGAGCCGGCCCGGTCACGTTGACGTGGATGTTGCCGTCGCCCACGTGTCCGAACAGCCAGGTCTGCGCCTCCGGGTCGATGGACGCCACCAGGGCGGGCACCCGGTCCACGAAGTCGGCCAGCGCCCCGGCGGGGAGGGTGACGTCCAGCTTGTGGGGGGCGCCCAGGGTGTTGATCGCCTCGGTGTGGGCCTCCCGGTACCGCCACAGCCGGTCCCGGCGGGACGGCTCCGTGGCCACCACGGCGTCGAGCACCCGGTCGGCCGAGGCGGCGGCCTCCCCCAGGGCGGCGGTGGGGTCGACCTGGTCGGCCGCCTCCACCAGCAGCGCCACCCGGTGCCGGTCGGTGAAGGGGTGCGGGAGGCCGGTGACGTCGCCGACCAGGTCGAGGCCGGCCAGGAGCATCAGCTCGCAGGCGTCCAGGGAGGGCAGTGACCGGCGCAGCACGGCCGAGGCGGCCAGGGCGTCGGCCACCGAGCCGAAGGCGAGCAGGGCGGTGGTCCGGCGGGGCAGGGGGGCCACCAGCCGGAGCCGGGCGGCGGTGACCACCGCCAGGGTCCCCTCGCTCCCGCACAGCAGGCCGGGCAGGTGGTAGCCGGTGTTGTCCTTCAGCAGCCCGCCGAGGTGGGAGACCACCGCCCCGGAGCCGAGGACCGCCTCCACCCCCAGCAGCTGGGCGCGGGTGTCCCCGTGGCGGAGCACGTGGACGCCCCCGGCGTTGGTGGCCACCGTGCCCCCCACGGTGGCGGAGTCGCGGCTGGCCAGGTCGATCCCGTAGGCCCAGCCGGCGTCGGCGGCCGCCGAGCGGACGGCGGCCAGGGTGGCCCCGGCCGAGGCGGTGAGCTGGCCGGCCACCGGGTCGACCGGGCCCACCTCGGTGAGGCGGGTCAGGCTGAGGACCACCTCCCCGTGGAGGGGCACCCCGCCGCCCACCAGCCCGGTGTTGCCGCCCTGGGGGGCCAGGGCGATGCCGTGCTCCCGGCAGACGGCCACCACCCCGGCCACCTCGGCGGTGGAGGCCGGCCGGACCACGGCGGTGGTGGCGCCGGCGAACCGTCGGGTCCAGTCGGTGGTGAAGGTGGCGATGCGCTCGGGGTCGAGGATCAGCCCGGGCCCCACCACCCCGCCCAGCTCCCTGGCCGCCGCGCCGTCGGGGGCGAGGGGACCGGCTGTCACCGGGTGGCGCCCATCGGCCGGACGCCGCGCTCGAGGTCGAGGAGGGCGACCTTGCGCTCGAGGCCCCCGCCGTAGCCGGTGAGGGAGCCGTCGGCCCCGATCACCCGGTGGCAGGGGACGATGACGGCGATGGGGTTCCGGCCGTTGGCCAGGCCCACCGCCCGGGAGCCGCCCGGACTCCCCACCCGGGTGGCCAGCTCGCCGTAGCTGAGGGTCTCGCCGTAGGGGATGGTGCGCAGTCCCTCCCACACCCGCTGCTGGAACCCGGTGCCGGTCATCCGGAGCGGGACGTCGAACTCCTTCAGGTCGCCGGCGAAGTAGGCGTCGAGCTGCTCGGTGACCGGGGCGAACCAGGTGTCGTCCCGGACCCACTCCGGCGACGCCGCCGGGGCGTGGCGCTGGTTCTCCATGGCCAGGCGGGTGAGGGCGCCGTCGGAGGCGGTGAGGGTGAGCGGCCCGAGGGGGCTGTCCACGGTGGTGGTGAGCACGGGGGTGGTCATGGCGGTCCTTTGCGGGTGGTGGATGGTCGGCCGGTGACGGGGGGTCGCCGGTGGGTCGGGGGGGTCGGGGAGCGGCGCCCCGGTCGAGGTGCCCGCCGGTGAGCGGGTGGCTCCGCCGTCCCCGGCCCGGGTGGCTCCGCCGTCCCCGGCCCGGGAGGCCAGCGGTTGACGGGATGGTCGGTGGCCGCCCACAGGTACTGGACGGCGTAGGCCCGCCACGGTCGCCACGCCTCGGCGTGGGCGATGAGGGCGGTCGCCCCGGTGGGGAGGCCCAGCTCCCCGGCGGCGCCGCGGACCCCCAGGTCGGTGGCCGGGAACCCGTCCGGGTCGCCGAGCCCCCGCATGGCCACCACCTGGACGGTCCACGGCCCGATGCCGGGCACCGCCGACAGGGCGGCGGTGGCGGCCTCCCGGTCGCAGCCCGGCCCCAGGTCGAGGGTCTCGTCGGCCAGGGTGGCCGCCAGCCGGCGGAGGGTCCCCCGCCGGGCGCCGGGCAGCGGGGCGCCGTGGTCGACCAGCGCCTCGGGGGTGGGGAAGAGGTGGGTGAGGCCGCCGGCCGGGTCGGCCACCGGCTGTCCGGCGGCGGTCACCAGCCGGCCGGCCAGGGTGCGGGCGGCGGCGGTGGAGACCTGCTGGCCGAGGACGGCGCGGACGGCCAGCTCGGCGCCGTCGGTGGTGCGGGGCACCCGCCGGCCCGGTGCCTTGGCCACCAGCGGGCGGAGGACCGGGTCGCCGTCGAGGTGGGCGTCGACCGCCTCGGGGTCGGCGTCGAGGTCGAGCAGGAACCGGCACCGGGTGATGGCGGCCGTCAGGTCGCGGAGATCGGCCAGGGCCAGCCGGCACTCGATGTGGTCGGGGGTGGGGGCCAGCCCCACCACCGCCGGCCCGTGGGCCAGGGCCAGGGTGCGCCGGTAGGCGCCGTCCCGGACCTCCTCCACCCCGGGCACGGCGGTGGCGGCCAGGTGGCCGAAGAGGTTGTCGGGGCAGAGGGGTCGGCGGAAGGGGAGCCGCAGGGAGAGGGTGGTGGCCGTCCCGGGGTCGGGGCGGTCGGCCCCGGCCGCCTTGGCACGGAGCCCGGTGGGGGTGGTGGCGAACACCGCCCGCACGGTGTCGTTGAACTGCCGGATGCTGGCGAACCCGGCGGCGAAGGCCACCTCCGACAACCGCAGCCCGGTGGTCTCGATCAGCAGCCGGGCGGTCTGCGCCCGCTGGGCCCGGGCCAGGGCCAGGGGCCCCGCCCCCACCTCGGCCCGCAGCAGCCGCTCGAGCTGCCGGACGCTGTAGCCCAGCCGGGCGGCCAGGCTGGGCACCCCGTCCCGGTCCACCGCCCCGTCGGCGATGAGCCGCATGGCCCGGGCCACCACATCGGCCCGGAGGTCCCAGGCCGGGGAGCCGGGGGTGGCGTCGGGACGGCACCGCTTGCAGGCCCGGAACCCGGCCAGCTGGGCGGCGGCCGCCGTCGGGTAGAACCGGACATTCCGCCGGTACGGGGTGCGGGCCGGGCAGCTGGGGCGGCAGTAGATCCCGGTGGAGGTGACCCCGACGAAGAACCACCCGTCGAAGCGGGCATCCTGGGACTGCGCCGCCCGGTAGCAGCTGGTGTCGTCGAGCACCCCACCAGCCTGCCCCGGATCCCCCGCCGGTACTAGCGGGAAATCGACATCACGGTCGGGCGACCTCGGCCTCCAGCGGGGGCAGGCCCATCGGATTGGGGTAGGCGATGGCATCGGCGCCGGAGATCTTCCGGGCCGGGCCGTCGAGGTAGTGGATCAGCTGGTCGACCCGCCACTCGCCCAGCGCCTGGAACGGCCCCACCGCCAGCTCGTCGGTCCGCCGCTCGATCTCCTTGCGCAGGTCGCCACCGGCCTCGGTGGCGGTCCCGTCCTCGTTGACCAGGCCCCGGCGCTGCAGGCGCTCCCGGGCCTCCACCCACTCGTGCTCCGACCAGCCCCGGGCCATCCGGAACAGCTCGGGGGGCAGCCCCTCGGTGGCGGAGAACAGCACCAGGGTCTCGCAGCCGTCGAGGCCGGTGGTGGTGAGCAGGGCAACGTGGCCGTCGCCGCGGTGCTCCCGCAGGGCGGTGGCCGACTGCCACAGGGCCGCCACCGGGTCGGCGGGCAGGGCCAGCTCCCGGTTGGCGGCGAACAGCGCCCGTCCGGTGCCGTCGGCCACCCCCACCGCCGCCCGCAGGTCGGGGAGGATCTCCTCGGCCAGCCGCTCGGCGTTGTCCCCCAGCAGGCGTCGCAGGGCCTCGGCCGCCGACGAGGCCCGGGCCACCACCACATCGGCCGGGTGGGCGAAGGTCCAGGCGTCGGGGATGGCCTTCCGGATCCGGTCGGGATGGAAGTTGAAGAAGGTGGCGTCCACCACCCCGGAGCCGACCCGGCCCATGGGGGCGGCGCGGCAGGCGAAGTAGCCCATCCAGAAGCCCTTGAGGCCGAGATCGTCGGCCGCCTGCCGGCACTCGTGGGCGAAGTAGGTCACGGCATTCACGGTCTCGAGCCGGTGCCACACCCTGCGGGCGATCGCTGCGTCCATCCCCAGATGGTGCCCCATCGGCGCCGGGGCGTGCGACCCGGGTTGCGTGAATCAAGATTGACCCGCCGGTGACCGACCGTGACGCTGGGAGGCATGGAGCCCGTCGACCGCCGGCTGCTGGCCGCCTTCCGCACCGCCCTCGGGGATCCGGACCCCGGGGAGCGGATCGAGCTGGGGGACGGCCCGTCCCTTCCCTCCCACTGGGCGGTGAGCGACCTGGCCGCCGCCTCGGTGGGGGCGGCCGGCGGGGCCCTGGCCGGCTATGTCGCCGCCGTCACCGGGGCGCCGGGCCCGGCGGTCCGGGTCGACCGGCGGCTGGCATCGGCCTGGTTCGCCTTCTCCCTGCGGCCCCAGGGCTGGGAGCTGCCCTCGGTCTGGGACGAGCTGGCCGGCGACTACGCCACCGCTGACGGGGGGTGGATCCGGCTCCACACCAACGCCCCCCACCACCGGGTGGCGGCGCTGGCCGCCCTCGACGTCCCACCCGACCGCCCGGCGGTGACCGGGGCGGTGGCCCGGTGGTCGGCCGACGAGCTGGAGACGGCGGTGGCGTCGGCGGGCGGGGCGTCGGCCGCCCTCCGCACCCTCGACGGGTGGCGGTCCCACCCCCAGGGGGTGGCGGTGGCCGCCGAGCCGCTGCTGTCGGTGGAGGCCACCACCCGGGCGGCCGGGGACCGGGCGGTGCCGTCCGGGGGCGGGGCCCGACCGCTGGAGGGGATCCGGGTCCTCGACCTCACCCGGGTGCTGGCCGGCCCGGTGGCCACCCGGCTGCTGGCCGGCTGGGGTGCCGAGGTGCTCCGGATCGACCCGCCCACCTGGGACGAGCCGACCCTGGCCCCGGAGGTCACCCTGGGCAAGCGCTGCGCCCGGCTCGACCTCCGGGAGGAGGGCGCCCGGCAGCGGTTCCTCGACCTGCTGGGCTCGGCCGACGTCCTGGTCCACGGCTACCGGTCGGACGCCCTGGCGGGGCTGGGCCTGGGCGACGAGGTGCGCGACGGCTGCCGACCCGGCCTGGTCGACGTCAGCCTCGACGCCTACGGCTTCACCGGGCCGTGGCGGGCCCGCCGGGGGTTCGACAGCCTGGTGCAGATGAGCACCGGGATCGCCGGCGTGGGCCGGGGGTCGGCCGCCGACCCACCGGTGCCGCTGCCCGTCCAGGCGCTCGACCACGCCACCGGCTACCTGTTGGCGGCCGCTGCCCTCACCGGGCTGACCCGGCGACGGGCCGACGGCCGGGGCAGTCGGTGGCGGGCCTCCCTGGCCCGGATGGCCGCCGTCCTGGTCGAGGTGGGGGGTCGAGTGGCGCCCGGCGGGGGCACC
This sequence comes from uncultured Actinomycetota bacterium, assembly GCA_963709665.1. Classification (GTDB taxonomy): domain Bacteria; phylum Actinomycetota; class Acidimicrobiia; order Acidimicrobiales; family RAAP-2; genus DASZIT01. Next base: position 130,901 of record CAVPWU010000004.1, read on the forward strand.
CCGTGGCCGACCCGGCCCATCGAACCCGCCGGCGGGGTGGAGCCGACGGCCTGGGGCGCGGTGCGTCGGCTGGCCCCGCCGGTGCGGGTGGCGGGAGCCCCGCTCGGGTGGCGGCTGCCCGCCCGTCCGCTGGGCACCGACCCCCCGGTGTGGGCCGGCTGAGCGTCAGCCGCCCACCTCGGCCAGGGCCACCTCCGCCACGGCGGCCATGCCCTCCTCGGCCGCCTCGTGGGGGGACCCCATGACCTTCGAGTGGCCGGAGCCCCGCATCCACGAGAACACCGCCGACAGGAAGCAGAGGGCGGCCGCCATGACGAAGGCCAGCCGCAGGCCCTTGCCGAACGGCCCGCTGATCAGGTTGGGGAAGAAGGTCCGCCCGGTCAGGTAGCTGGCGTGGACGCCGGGCTGGCTGAGCAGGTGGGCGCCCAGCAACTCGTGGATGGGGTTGATGCCCAGGAACGCCGCGAACAGGCTGCCGATGGGCGAGAGGTGGGAGATCGACTGGGCGGCGCCGGCCGGGACCCCCTGGGCGGTGAGCCCGGTGTACAGGGTGTGGGGGAGGGCGGTGGCCAGGCCCAGGGTGATGACGGTGAAGAAGAACCCGATGGACAGCACGTTGGCGGAGTTCTGGAAGGTGGTGAGCATGCCGCCGCCCGCCCCCCGCTGGTCGGCGGGGAGGCTGTTCATCACCGCGCTGGTGTTGGGCGCCGCGAACAGGCCGAAGGAGATCCCGATCAGGAGGAGGAGCCCGGCGAACAGCGGGTAGGGGAAGTTCATGGGCAGGGCCTGCAGGCCGAGGAGGACCAGCCCGGTGAGGGTGACCCCGGCGGTGGCGAAGGGGCGGGGGCCGTAGCGGTCGGCCAGCTTGCCCGACAGGGGGCCGGAGACGAAGAACCCGACGGTCAGCGGGATCATGTAGATCCCCGCCCACAAGGGGGTCTGGGCGAAGCTGTAGCCGTGGAGGGGGAGCCAGATCCCCTGCAGCCAGATGATGAGGATGAACTGGAGCCCGCCCCGGGCCAGGGCGGCCAGCAGGCCGGCCAGGTTGCCCATGGCGAACGCCCGGCTCCGGAACAGCTTCAGCTGGAACATCGGGTCGGTGACGTGGTGCTCGATCACCACGAAGCCGATCAGCACGGCCAGGCCCCCGAAGAGGGCGCTCAGCACGAACGGGCTGGTCCACCCCATGGTGTGGCCGCCGTAGGGCTGGAGCCCGTAGACGATGCCGGTGAGCATCCCCACCAGGCCGATGGCGAAGAGGATGTTGCCGATCCAGTCGATGCTGGCGGCGGTCCGGGCGCTGTTGTCGTGGAGCCGGAAGTAGGCCCACAGGGTCCCGAAGATCCCGAAGGGCACCGAGACGAGGAAGACCAGGTGCCACTGGATGGGGGCCAGCAGCCCGCCCAGCAACAGCCCGATGAAGGAGCCGCCGATGATGGCCATCCCGTTGAAGCCCAGGGCGAAGCCGCGCTCCTCGACCGGGAAGGCGTCGGTGACGATGGCGCTGGAGTTGGCGAAGATGAAGGCGCCGCCCACTCCCTGGCCCACCCGCATCAGGATGATCCAGAGGGCGGCGTCGGTCCCGGTCATCCAGGTGGCGGACAGGGCGATGGAGAAGACGGTGAAGATGGCGAAGCCCAGGGTGTACATCCGGACCCGGCCGTAGATGTCGCCCACCCGGCCGAAGCTCACCACCAGCACCGCCGTCACCAGCAGAAAGCCGGTCAGGATCCACAGGAAGTAGGAGGTGTTGCCGGGGGCCAGCGGGTTCATCTTGATGCCCCGGAAGATGTCGGGCAGGGCGATCAGGAGGATCGACGAGTTGATGGCCACCATCAGCAGCCCGATGGTGGTGTTGGTGAGGGCGACCCACTTGTAGTTCTTCGACTCGACGACGGTCGGCAAGGCGGTCTCCTGCTTCGGGGCTCGATGGGTGATGTGGCGAGGCGCTGTGAGAGGCGGTGGTCACCGACGGTGGCCTGGTGATGATTAGTTGCTGAATACTAACTATAGTGGACGAAGACGGAGACCGTACAGGGGGACCATGACCACCACCAGCACCAGCGAGCACGACCCGGGCCCCGTGGTGGCGGCCGGGCCGGTGGAGGAGGCCAGCGACCTCCGGGTGGCACTGGTCCGCCTCTACCGTCAGCTCCGGATGCGGGCCGGACCGGGCATCACCCCCTCCCAGTCGTCGGCCATGGCCCGGATCGAGTCGGACGGCCCGGTGCGCCTCGGGACCCTGGCCGAGCTGGAGGGCACCACCCCGGCCACCATGAGCCGGGTGATCGACAGCCTGGCCGACCATCAGCTGATCGAACGGGTCCCCGACCCCCTCGACGGACGGGCCCGCCTGGTGCAGCTGAGCCCGGAGGGCGGGGCGCTGCTCGTCGACCTCCGGCGCCGCAACACCGAGGCGCTCCGGGCGGCCATGGCCGGCCTCGACGAGGAGGAGCAGCGGACGGTGGCCGAAGCTATCCCGGTGCTCGGTCGCCTGGCCGACCTGCTGCAGACCCCGCCCCGCCCGGGGGGCTGACCGGTCGGCGGTCGGGTCCCGCCGCCCGCCGCCCCGGCCGCCGACCGATGCCGCCTTCTACGGCTCGGCCGGCAGCCTGACCCTCAACCGACCCATCGTCGCCTGATCCGGGTGGGAGCAGGCGTTCCTGTGTAGGGTGACCAGGTGGGGCCGACGACCGACCCCCGGGGCGGGCGGCCCCCTGGCGAACGGAGCGACGCATGCGGCGGTTGTTGACAGTCCTTTCCCTGTCGGTGCTGATGGCGACGGCCTCCACCGGCGCCCTCTCGGCGGTGGCGGCGGCCTCCACCGGTGGTTCGGCACCGGCGGCCTCCGCCCCGGCCCAGCAGGGGCCGGCCGGCCGATCGGTCCCGGCCTCCGCCCCGACGCCGGGTGCCCGCATCGCTCCGGCGGCCCGCTCGCCGCGGACCATCGTCCCCGGGACCTGGTCGCTCGACTCGGTCCCCACCCCGTCCACCACCCAGGACGTCGCCCTCGAGGGGACCTCGTGCGTCAGCTCGGCGTTCTGCATGTCGGTGGGCTACGCCGACGGGAGCACGACGGAGGCTCCGGTGGCCCAGGAGTGGAACGGCACCGCCTGGACCGCCCTCCCCACCCCGGCGTTCGGGGTCGACGAGAGCAGCTACCTCTACGGGGTCTCCTGCATCTCCTCGGCCTGGTGCCTGGCGGTGGGCGGCGTGTACAACGAGGTGACCGACCTGGACACCAACATCAGCGAGCTGTGGAACGGATCGGCCTGGTCGAGGGTCACCACCCCCCAGACCGTCACCACCGGTAGCCAGGCCCTCTACAGCGTGGCCTGCTCCAGCCCCACCTTCTGCGCGGCCGTCGGCTACACCTCGGACGCCGACGACAACTACGACCAGGCGCTCACCATGACCTGGACCGGCACCGCCTGGGTGCTCGGTGCCCTGCAGACCACCGCCTTCAACGCCGACCTCGACGGGGTGTCGTGCTCCAGCCCCACCTTCTGCAGCGCGGTCGGCTACACCGACCCCAACGGCAGCGGTCCCTACAGCACCCTGGCCGAGCGGTGGGACGGCTCGACCTGGACCGTCGTCCCGACCTCCAACCCCCTCCCCAATCAGGACAACGAGCTGGTGTCGGTCAGCTGCACCAGCCCCACCTTCTGCGCGGCGGTGGGCTACTCGGGCATCGACGGCTACACCGCGGCCGACGACAACTCCTTCCGCACGCTGGTCGAGCAGTGGAACGGCTCGACCTGGTCGCTGGTGGCCAGCCCCAACGTCGCCACCGGCGGGGTCACCTACGGCAACTTCCTCTACGGGGTCAGCTGCGTGGGCCCGACCTCGTGCGTGGCCGTCGGATCGCCCTACAACGACGTCGGCGCCGAGACCTACTCCACCCTGGCCATGGCCTGGAACGGCTCCACCTGGGCCGTCCAGCCGACCCCCAACCCGACCGCCGCCCCCGTCTACGCCTACCTCGAGGCGGTGAGCTGTGTGGGGGGCCAGCTCTGCAAGGCGGTGGGTGGCCTACGAACCGACCGGTGACTACGACCAGCCCTTCGCCATCTCGGCATCCCTCCCCCGCCCCGGCTACCGGCTGGTGGCCTCCGACGGCGGGGTGTTCAGCTTCAATGCGCAGTTCTACGGCTCCACCGGCAACCTGACCCTCAACAAGCCGGTGGTGGGCATGGCGGTGACCCCCGACGGCGGTGGCTACTGGCTGGTGGCCAGCGACGGCGGGATCTTCGCCTACGGGGACGCCGGGTTCTACGGCTCCACCGGGAGCCTGACGTTGAACAAGCCGATCGTGGGGATGGCGCCGACCCCCAATGGCGGGGGCTACTGGCTGGTGGCCAGTGACGGCGGCATCTTCGCCTTCGGCGACGCCGTCTTCTACGGCTCGGCCGGCAGCCTCACCCTCAACAAGCCGGTGGTGGGCATGGCTCCCACCCCGGGGGGTGCCGGCTACTGGCTGGTGGCCTCCGACGGCGGCATCTTCTCCTACGGCAACGCCGTCTTCCAGGGGTCGGCGGGCGGCCTCCCACTCAACAAGCCCATCGTGGGCATGGCCTCCACCGTCAGCGGCAACGGCTACTGGCTGGTGGCCAGCGACGGCGGCATCTTCTCCTACGGCGACGCCAAGTTCCAGGGCTCGGCCGGCAGCCTCCACCTGAACAAGCCGGTGGTGGGGATGGCGGCCACCGGTGACGGCCAGGGCTACTGGCTGGTGGCCAGCGACGGCGGCATCTTCTCCTACGGGGACGCCCAGTTCCAGGGCTCCACCGGGAGTCTCACCCTCAACAAGCCGATCGTGGGGATGTCCGCCTGAGGCGTGGGGTCCCCGGTCGGCACGGCGACCGGGGACCGGCCGGTCAGGAGACGAAGCTGAGCACGAACCCGGCGCCGGCCAGCACCACGGTGCCGGCCGTCAGGATCCGCCCGGCCCGCTCCCCGAGCACCCCGCCCTCCCCGGCGGCCCGGTCGGCCCGTCGGGCCATCCGCATCCCGACCGCCCACACCGCCGCCCCGGCGGCGATGAGGGCCAGGGCCAGGGCGGACTTGTAGCCGTCGAGCGGCCAGAGGTGGCGGAGCATGACCGCCACCGCCACCAGGGCGGCCAGACCCGAGCGGTTCCAGGCCAGGTCGGTCCGCTCCCGGGCCAGGCCCGGATCGCGGGGCGTGGGGACTTCGGGGTCCTCGAGTCGGTCCACGGGGCCGGCCTCAGCCGATCAGGGCCAGGACGACGGCGATGACCGCCACCACCCCGATGCCGATGGAGAGGACCAGGGGCATCGGGGACTTGGGAAGGGGCAGGTCCAGGCGCATGGCCCGCTGGTTGGCCTTCCAGTGGCGGAAGCTGGTCACCGCCACCAGCGCCCCGAGGGCGATCAGCGGCAGGCCGAGGATGCGCCGCCCACCGGTGACGTGGAACTCGGGGAGCAGCTGGGTGGCGGCGATGCCGGTGGCCACCAGGGCCAGGGCGGTCCGGTTCCAGGCCAGGAAGGTGCGCTCGTTGGCGTAGGTGAAGCGGACGTCCGGCTCGTGACCGCCCTGCGCCTCGCCGTCGCTCATGGTCGGACCACGGGCGACAGCCTACCGACGCCCCCGCCGGCCGCCGGGGAGGCGTCAGGGGTGGAGGACCACCTTGATGGCGTCCTGGTCCCGGTCGCCGGCCACCCGGAAGGCCTCGGCGGCGTCGTCGAGCGGGAAGTGGTGGGTGAGCATGACCTCGGCCAGCTCCGGGGTGGCGGCCACCACCCGGGCGGCCTCCTCGAACTCCGACTCCCCGTGGTGGTGGCCGGAGGTGAAGGCGGGCACGATGGTGACCTCCTTCATCTGGAGGACCATGCCGAGCGACACCGGGTCCCAGTAGGTGCCGAGCAGGCCGAGCACGCCCCCCGGCCGGGCCAGGTCCACGGCGGTGTCCATCGCCCCCTGGGTGCCGGCGGCATCGAGCACCACGTCGTACCCCCTCCCGGGGGAGACGGACGCCCCGAGCCGCTCGCCGGCCTGCTGGCGCCGGGGCCGGTGGGCCACCAGGTCGACGTCGGCCCCCAGGGACCGGGCGACGGCGATGGTGGCCAGGCCGATGGGGCCCGCCCCGATCACCAGCACCCGCGTCCCGTCCTCCACCCCGGCCCGGTGGCAGCCGTGGACGGCCACCGACGTCGGCTCCACCAGGCAGGCCAGCTCCACCGGCAGGCCGGACGGCAGGGGGACGGCGTTGGCCGGGTCGACCCAGATCTCGTCGGCCATCCCGCCGTCGAGGGTGATGCCGTAGAGGGAGCCCAGGGCGGACGGGCACTGGGCGGTCTCCCCGGCCCGGCAACGGTCGCAGGTGCCGCACGGCACCGAGGGCAGCACCGCCACCGGGGTGCCGTCGTCGAGGGTGCCGCCGATCTCGTGGCCGAGGGTGAAGGTGGTGGGCCCGAACCCCACCAGGTGGACGTCCGACCCGCAGATCCCGCACCCGTCCACCCGGACCCGGACCCGGCCCCCGGTGGGGGGGTCGGTGTCCACCACCCGGATGCCGTCGGGGGTGTTCCGGACGCCGCGCACGGCCGCAACGTACCACCGCGGCCACCACCCGCCCCGACCCGATGACCGGACCGGGCCACCGCTACCATCGCCCCCATGGACTACCGCACACTGGGACGCACCGGCGTCAAGGTCAGCCCGCTCTGCCTGGGGGCGATGATGTTCGGGGCGTGGGGGACCACCGACCACGACGAGTCGATCCGCATCATCGAGCGGGCCCTCGACGCCGGCATCAACTTCATCGACACCGCCGACGTCTACTCCAACGGGGAGTCGGAGGTCATCGTGGGCAAGGCGTTGGCCCGCACCCAGCGCCACCGGGTGGTGCTGGCCACCAAGGTCCACGGGGTCATGGGGACCGACCCCAACCAGCAGGGCAACTCCCGCCGGTGGATCACCACCGCCTGCGAGGACAGCCTCCGTCGACTGGGCACCGACTACCTCGACCTCTACCAGGTCCACCGCCCGTCACCCGACACCGACATCGACGAGACCCTGGGGGCCCTCACCGACCTGGTCCGGGCGGGCAAGATCCGCTCCTTCGGCTCCTCCACCTTCCCGGCCGACGAGATCGTGGAGGCCCAGTGGGTGGCCGAGCGCCGGGGACGGGAGCGGTTCGTGACCGAGCAGCCGCCGTACTCGATCCTGGTCCGCGGCATCGAGTCGCAGGTGCTGCCGCGCTGCCAGCAGTTCGGCATGGGGGTCCTGTCGTGGAGCCCGCTGGCCGGCGGGTGGCTGTCCGGGGCGTTCGGGGTGGGCAAGGCCAACACCAGCCGGCGGTCGGCCATGGTGCCCCACCACTACGACCCGGCGATCCCCGGCAACCGCCAGAAGGTGGAGGCGGTGACCGCCCTCGAGGCGGTGGCCAGGGAGGCCGGCCTCACCCTCATCGAGCTGGCCCTCGGCTTCGTGCTCGAGCATCCGGCCGTCACCGCCCCGATCATCGGACCCCGCACCATGGAGCACCTCGAGTCGCAGCTCCCCGCCCTCGACCTCCGCCTCAGCACCGAGGTGCTCGACCGGATCGACGAGATCGTGCCGCCCGGCACCGACCTCAACGCCCAGGACGTGGGGTGGGTGGCCGCCCCCATCACCGACGCCTCCCTCCGCCGCCGGCGTCGCTGAGCCGGCCGGCGGCCGGGTTCAGCCCTCCTCGGCGGCGATCTCCAGGTCGATCTCCAGGGCGGCGGCCACCTCGGCGGCGGCCGCCACGATCCGTACGTTGCCCACGGTGGCGTTGAGCGCCACCAGCAGGCCGAGGATCTCCTCGGGGGTGACGCCGGCGTCGAGGGCGAAGCCCACCTGAAACAGGTACGAGGCCGGGGCGGCGTCCATGGCGATGAGGGCGGCCAGGTTGGCCAGGCAGTAGGACTTGGGGTCGAGCCCCGAGGCCTCGAGGTTGTCCTGGCGGGCGGTGAACAGCCCCTCCAGGGCGTTGGGGTCGTGCTCGGCGATGCCGAGGAGGACCTCGCTGATGTTGGTGGACTCGGCCATAGGTGATGCCTCCCGTGGTTCGGTGTCAGTGCCAGGGTACGCTCCGCCCACCGACCGGGCCGCCACGGCCGGCGGCTTCCGGAACGACGAGAGGTGCCCGAGGATGACCGACCGGCTGTCGCCCACCACCCTCCGGGCCACCTGGGACCGCGTGGTCGCCGAGGCCGACCGGCTCGACCAGGCCGTCTACCTGGCGGTGGCCGGCACCGACACCCCCACCCTCGACGGCCCCATCTCCCGGCTGTCCGACCTGGCCAACTACTCGCGCCTGTGGATCGGGGTGGCCGGCGGCCTGGCCCTGGTCGGTGGCCGGTCCGGACGGCGCTCGGCGGCCGCCGGGATGGTGGCGGTGGGGGTCACCTCGGCCATCGCCAACCTGGGGGTGAAGTCGGCCTTCCGGCGCCGGCGCCCCGACCGGGTGCACAATCCGGAGCGCACCACGGTGCGCATGCCCACCTCGACCTCCTTCCCGTCCGGCCACACCGCCTCGGCCTTCGCCTTCGCCTTCGGGGCCTCCGAGGTCCTGCCGTGGCTGGCCCTCCCCCTGGTGCCGCTGGCGGCCGGGGTCGGCTACTCGAGGGTCCACACCGGGGTGCACTACCCCGGCGACGTGCTGGCCGGGGCCGTCCTCGGCTCGGTGGTGGGGAGCATCGCCCCGCTGGTGCTGGCCCGGCCGCTCCGGAGGCTCGGCCGCTAGTCGGTCCCGGCCCGGGCGGACCCGGGCCCGGACTCCGGGGCCTCCCCCCGTCGGGACGTCCGCCGGTGGGCGGCCAGCGACCGGGTGGCGAGGGGCTCGGCGTCGCTGTGCTCGGGATCGCCGGGGTGGAGGGTGGCGGCGAACCTGCCGTAGCGGGCGGCCAGGGGGGAGGCGGTGATCCCGTGGAGGACCACGCTGAGGGCCACCGTGACCGTCACCGCCGCCAGCACCCGGTCGCCGTCGGCGGGCTCCAGCCGGTCGACGGCCAGGAGGGCGAAGACCACCGACGCCAGACCCCGGGGGCCGAACCACCCGACGAAGGCGGCCGTGGTCCGGTCCATGCCACTCCCCAGGAGGGCGATCCCCACCGGCACCATCCGCACCACGGTGAGGGCGAGGACGGCGAAGACCACGTCGCGCCAGCTGGCGTGCTCCAGGCCGGGCACCAGCATGGTGGCGCCGAAGCCGAACCACACCAGCAGCGAGAGCAGCTCTCCGGCGTCCTCGGTGAAGCCCAGGGTCAGGGGATGGTCGCGGGGCGTCGCCGCCCCGTAGGCCATGCCGGCCACGAAGGCGGCCACGAACCCGTTGGCGCCCGCGTCGACCGCCACCGCGTAGGCGAGGAGCGCCACCCCCAGCACGGCCAGGGGCCGGAAGGCGGGCCCCGACCACCGGCGCCGGGCGGCGACCCGGAGGGCGACGGCGGCCACCGCCCCCACCCCGACCCCGATGGCCACCCCGCCCAGCAGGCTCAGCACCGCCCCGGACAGGCCGGAGGTGGTGACCGCCTCGTCGGCCAGGGCGCCGGCCAGAAAGAGATTGACGAACGGGGTGGCGATCCCGTCGTTGAGCCCGCTCTCCACGTTGAGGAGGCGCCGCACCCCGCTGGGGATCCGCTCGTCCTGCATGATCGAGGCACCCAGGGCGGCGTCGGTGGGGGCCACGATGGCGCCGATGAGTGCCGCCACCCAGATGCCGGCGCCGCTGAACAGGCCGAGGGCCACCGCCGTCCCGGCGCCGATGGTGAGGGGCAGGCCGATGGCCAGCAGGCGGACCGGGAACCGGACATCGGACCGGAGCTCCCGGAGGTTGACCCGGGCGGCGTCGGCGAACAGCACCAGGGCCAGGGTCAGCTCGGCGATGTCCCGGAGGGTGTCCGACCGGAGGTTGAGGTGGATCAGCGTCAGCGGAGGGTGGGTGGCCACCAGGCCGAGCACCACGAAGGCGAGCGGGGCGGTGATGTTCCACCGCTCCAGGCGGGCCGACAGCAGCCCCCAGACCAGGACGCAGGCCGAGACGACGGCGATCGCCTCCAAGTTCAGTCCCTGTTCCACTCCGCCTCGTATCTCGTCGTCGGGCCCGGCCGTCTGCACCCTTGCACGTCCCGGCCGCCACCTCCACTACCGGCCCCCAGGGGGCGCCGGTACCATGAGCGTCGACGAGGTCTCGGGCGGCCACCCCCAACCGAGCGTGACTCCGTCGTGGCCGATGCCCGCCGACCCTCAGGAGTCTGACCATGACCGCACCCCGTTCGGACCTCCGTCCGTGACCACCACCCCGACCTCACCGTCCAAGGCGACCAAGGCGACCAGGGCGACCAGGGTCACCGACGGGACGACCACCGGACCCCTCGGACCCCACCCCCACGTCTCGGTGGCCGCCCGCGTCGAGACCGGCAGGCAGGCCCGGACGGCCGTCCCCCGCTCGGGCCACGGGACGTGGGAGCCGGCCCCCGGTCGGGGCGACCCCATCCGCCTGCTCGAGGAGCAGAACGCCACCCGGGTCCCCTGGCTGGTGCCCCTCCGGCACGCCCGGATGCGGGTGTCGCCGTTCACCTTCTACCGGGGCACGGCGCGGATCATGGCCTCCGACCTGGCCCCCACCCCCCGGAGCGGCCTCCGGGTGCAGCTCGGCGGGGACGCCCACCTCTCCAACTTCGGCGGCTACGCCTCACCCGAGCGCGAGCTGGTGTTCGACGCCAACGACTTCGACGAGACCCTCCCCGGCCCCTGGGAGTGGGACCTGAAGCGGCTGGCCGCCAGCTTCACCATCGGCTCGCAGGAGCTCGGCTTCCCGGCCGACGTCTGCCGGAAGATGGCGGAGTGGACGTCCCGCGCCTACCGCAAGGCGATGGCCGAGTTCGCCGAGATGCGGATCCTCGACCTCTGGTACGACCACGAGACGGTGGCCGACATCCAGATCAGCGGCAACTACGACCCCGCCGAGGTGGCCATGCGCAAGGAGCGGTTCGAGCGCAAGGCCCGCTCCCACACCAGTCTCCAGGCCCTCAGCAAGCTGGCCGAGGACGTGGACGGCCGCTACCGGATCCGGAGCGACCCGCCGGTCCTCTTCCCGCTGCGTGAGCTGCCGGCCGAGTACGACGCCGCCGCCCTCGAGACCTCCGCCTACGAAGGGTTCGAGGCGTACAAGGCCACCATCAGCGACGACCGCCGCTTCCTCATCGACCGCTACGTCCCCATCGACGTCGGGGTGAAGGTGGTGGGGGTGGGGAGCGTGGGCACCCGGTGCCTGATCATGCTGCTGGAGGGTCGGGACCGCGACGACCCGCTCTTCCTGCAGATCAAGGAGGCGGACGACTCGGTGCTGGCCGAGTTCCTGGAGCCCAGCGTGTACCAGAACAACGGGCGCCGGGTGGTGGAGGGCCAGCGGCTGGTCCAGGCCCAGTCGGACATCTTTCTGGGGTGGACGGAGGGCGGGCCGCTGGGCAACCACTTCTACGTCCGCCAGCTGCGCGACTGGAAGGGCTCGGTGGAGGTCCAGGGCAACACCTCCAACCAGATCCGCTTCTACGCCCAGCTCTGCGGGATGACCCTGGCCCGGGGGCACGCCCGCTCCGGTGACGCCGTGGCCATCTCCGCCTACCTGGGGAAGAGCGACTCCTTCGACCGGGCCATCGGGCGGTTCTCGGTGAGCTACGCGGCGCAGAACCAGGCCGACTACGAGGCGTTCACCACCGCCATCGCCGACGGCCGTCTGGAGGCCTCCGACCCCGAGCCGGCCTGACGCCGGCCGCCCCGGGTCGGGACCGGCCGGTCACCCCTCGACGGTGGCCGGCCCCCCGTCGTCCAGCGGGTCGATCCCCCGGGCCACCTTCCAGAGGTGGCCGGGGGTGACCTGGCGGGCCTGCCGGCGATCGGCCAGGGCCAGGTTGTCCTCGGGCACCAGCAGGCGGAGGCCACGGGGATGGATGGCGAACGTCATCGGGGTGGCCAGCTCGAGGGCCTCCCCGTCCACCCCGGCGTAGGCGGTGCCGGTGGTGGAGCGCACCTCGAAGGCCTCGGGCTCGAACTCGTGCCAGCTCCGGGCCAGGCGGCGCTGGCCGATGGCGGCCAGGGTGACGATCTCGGCGGCGTCCCGGCCGGTGGCCCCGGTCACCGCGAACACGCCCAGGCGTCCGGAGTCCATGCGGCGGCGCTGGGCCACATCGGGGGTCGCCCCCAGGACGTACGGGTTGTTGGACACCTGGATCAGGTAGGCCCCGTCCACCGCCCTGCCGTCGGCGTCGGTGAACTGGAGGTCGAAGGGTCGGTCCTGCTGGCCGAGGAGCTCGGGGAGGAGTGTGGTGGAGGTGTCGACCTTGTTCTGGCGGTAGCCCTCCTGCTGCACGATGGTGGCGTAGATCCCCAGCGAGACGTTGTTGACGAAGAACCGGCCGTTGACGGTGGCGTAGTCGATCCTCCGCTCCACGGCGTCGGTGAAGGCGGCCATGGAGTTGCGGGGGTTCTCCCGGTCGAGCCCGAGGTCGAGGGCGAAGTGGTTGCGGGTGCCGGCGGTGATGCAGACGAACGGCAGGTCGTGCTCGACGGCGATGGAGGCCACCAGGGCCTGGGACCCGTCGCCACCCGCCATGGCCAGGCAGTCCGCCCCCCGGGCCACGGCGTCGCGGGCCAGCTGCTCGAGGTCGAGTCCGTGGTCGAGCAGCACCGTCTCCACGCCCATCTCGGCGGCCAGCTCCACCAGGCCGAACCGCTCCACCTTGCCGCCGCCCGACCACGGGTTGCAGATCAGCACCGGGTGGGCGGGCGGCGTGCGCCGGACCGGGCGGCGGCGCTCGATCTCGTGGAGGTCGTGGGCCAGGGCCAGCCGGGCGGAGCCGACGGTCACCACCACCAGCACCGCCACCACCGCCAGCCGGAGTCCCGGGTCGGTGGCCGTCGCCGCCACCCGGACCACCGCCCAGACGATCAGGGCCAGGCCGGCCGCCACCGCCACCCCGCCGACGATCCGTCGGGCCAGCCGTCCGGTGATCAGCCACCAGCCCCCCGCCACCACCAGGGCCAGGCCGGCCAGGCCGATCAGGATGTGGGTCACGTGGTGGACCACCACCACCAGGACGGCGACCACCAGCAGCCCGGTGCCCAGCAACGACACGATGGCCAGGGTCCGCTGACGGAGGGAGACCGCCGGGTGGTGGTCGATCACGTCCGGGCGACCTCCTCGGCAGGCTCGCCGTCCTCGGTCACCCCGTCCTCGGCGCCGTCCCCGCCACTGCCACCGCCGCCACCGCCGTCGCCGCCGTCGCCGCCGGGCTGGCGGGTGGGGAGCTTCCGGGTGAAGGCCAGCGCCACCAGCGTGAGCAGGGCCAGGACCGAGACGGAGGAGCGCAGGGCGGTGAGGCGGGCCGTCTCGTTCTCGTGGACCACGGCGGCGGCGGCGTCGCCGGTCACCCCCGCCTTGCCCAACGCCGCGGTCAGGTCGGCGTCGGAGATGAAGGGGACCCCGCTCGACAGCTCCACCTGCGCCTTCGACGACAGGTCGTGGGGGACGGCCGGGTTGGCCTGGATGCCGGTGAGGAACGAGGTGGTGAGCACCGAGATGAGGACGGCACCGGCCACCGCCGTCCCCAGCGACGCCCCCAGATTGGTCACCGTGTTCTGGATGCCGCCGATCTCCCCGGTCTGCTGGTCGGGCACCGAGGAGACGGTGACCGCCCCCAGCTGGGAGGCCAGGGCCCCGATGCCCAGACCGGCCAGGAGCATCGGCCAGGTCACCACGTCGGCACCGGCGCCGGAGTCGAGGCCGGCGATCAGCACCACCATCCCGGCGAAGAGCAGCAGAAAGCCGGTCCGGACCACCCGGCGGGGTGACGCCTTCGGCCACAGCCTGGGCACCCCCACCGCCGCCAGCAGCAGCGTCACCGACAGGGGGAGGAGCCGGACCCCGGTGGCGATGGCCGACAGCCCCAGCACCACCGAGAGGAAGAGGGGCACCGCGAAGAACAGGCCGGCCTGGGCCAGGTACTGGAAGAAGAAGGCGATCAGGCCGCCGTCGAGCTGGCTGATGCGGAGGATGGACGGGTCGACCAGGGCCGGGCGCCCGGCGGCCATCTGGTGCTGCTCCCACCACAGGAAGCCCACCAGCACCAGGCCGCCGGCCAGGATCAGCCAGATGGTGGGGGAGAGCCCCAGCCAGTGGGGAGCGTCGGGCTTGGGGGCCACGAACCCCCACGACCCCGCCTTCAGCACCCCGTAGACGGCCAACCCCAGGCCCACCGCCGACAGGAGGGTGCCGACCGGGTCGAGCCGGGTACCCGCCACCGGCCGGGTGTCGGCGATGCGCCGCACCAGCAGCAGGATCACCGCCACCACCACCACCTCGCCCACGAACACCAGGCGCCAGGTCAGGTAGGTGGTGAAGAGCCCGCCGATCAGCGGCCCGGCCGCCACCGCGATGGCGCCGGCCGACGCCACCAGGCCGTAGGCGCGGGGCCGGTCGGCCATCCCGAAGTTGGAGGCCACCAGGGCCACCACCGCCGGCATGATCAGGGCGGCCCCCAGCCCCTCCAGCACCGACCAGCCGATGATCAGGGTGGTGAGGTTGGGGGACAGGGCGGTGATCAGCGATCCGCAGCCGTAGACGACCAGGCCGATGGAGAGGGCCCGCCGCCGTCCGAGGATGGCCCCCAGCTTGCTGCCGGTGATCATGAAGGCGGCCATCACCAGGGTGTAGAAGGTGATGGCGGACTGGATCCCGGTGACCGTGGTCCCGACGTCCTTGGCCACCGTGGCGATGGAGACGTTCATCACCGAGCTGTCCAGCGTCATCAGGAACTGGGCGGTGGCCAGCGTGAAGAGGACCGTCCCCGCCGCCCCCCTGGTCCGACTGCTGGTGCCTGCCACCGCGGTGCTCCCCGTTCCCGACCGAGGCGCCTCGCGCGCCGTCAGGCCACCGGCATCGTACCGACTGGCGGTGGGAGGACCGGGGCTGTCGGGTCACCGAGCCCGGTCGGGCCCGGGACCGCGGTCACCAGGGCTGCTCGGTCCAGACCGTCTTGCCGCCCCCGGCGGTCAGGACCACGCCCCACTGGTCGGCGATGGAGTCGACGATCCGCAGTCCCCGGCCGCTCTCCGACAGCGGTGGCGGAGCCTGGACCTCGGGGTCGCCCTCCCCGTCGTCGTGGACCTCCACCCGGAGGGTGTCCCCGCAGCGCAGCAGGCGGACCCGGACCTCGCTGGTGGCGTGCTCCACGGCGTTGGCCACCAGCTCGCAGACGATGAGCTCGGTGTCGTCGGACCGGTGATCGAACCCGCTCCGGTGGAGCACCGACCCGACGACATGGCGCGACCGCGACACCTCGGTGGCGTCCGGGCGGAGCACCAGGTCCGCCAGGATGGTCCGGTCCGTCCCGGTGTGCAGGTCGTTGGGCATGCCCCCCTGCTATACCCCGCCGGCCGGGGGCTACTCGGGGTACCCCTGGCCGCCGGGGTGCCCACCGCCGGTCAGGCCGCGCCACCGCCGGGACCCGGGCCGGTGCCCCAGGCGTGGACCATGGCCTGGAGCCCCCGGGTGCCCAGCTCCACGAACTCGCCGTCCTGGGCCGGGTCGCCGGTGTCCAGCCACGCCACCACCGAGTCGACCAGGTACGCCACCACCGTGTGGTCGGCCCAGGCCCGGAGGGCGGGGTCGGCCACCGTGCTCCCCACCATCCGGTCGGCCACCGCCTCGGCCGCCGACCACCACTGGTGGTGGAGGGCCACGAATTGGGGCTCCCGGGCGGCGTGCCCGGTCAGCAGCCGGAAGCCGTCGGGCTGCTCGCGGGCCGCCGCCAGCATGGACCCGACCACGAACCCCCGGGGGGGCGGGGCCTGATGGAGCCCCTCGAGGAACTTGTCGCGCACCCGGTCGGCCACCCGCTCGAGCACCGCCCGGTAGAGCTCCTCCTTGGTGTCGAAGTGCCGGTAGACGATCAACCGGGTCACCCCGGCGGCGGTGGCCACGTCGTCCATGGAGGTGGCGGCGAACCCGCCCCGGGCGAAGGCGGCGGCGGCGGCCCGGAGCAGCTGCTCGTACCGCTGGTCCTGGCGCAGCCGCCGGGTGGGGGCGGCCCCGGTCGTCGTCCCTCCGTCCGAGCCTCCCTGCATCTGGCAAAGTGTATACACATGTGTTTACATGTGGGCCAGGACCCACCGTCCGGTGAGGGGGACAGATGACCACGCTGCAGACCGAGTACACCGAGGCCGAGCTGCTGGCCGACCACCCCGTCGACACCCCGCTGGTGGCCAACGGGGTCCGGTGCCACGGCGGCTTCGACGCCGACGGCGCCTACGTCTCCCCCCGCACCCTCCACCGGTGGCCGGCCATCCGGGCCTGGGAGGAGCAGCGGGTCGAGCAGTTCGGGACCCCGATCATCGACGCCCCCCTCGACACCTGGCCGGTCCACTTCCCCAACGTCGAGCAGTCCAAGTTCCTCCTCCGCCACGGGGTGGCCGACCCCACCATCGGGGAGCTGAGCCGGATCGGCACGGTGGAGGGGTTCGGCGGCATGCTGCGGTTGACCCCCACCCCTGACTTCACCCGGTGCTTCGCCGAGGAGATCGACGGCACCGCCATCGCCCACATCGACGGCGGCCTGTTCGAGGCCCACGCCCGGGACGAGTCGGGCTTCGCCGACCAGGCCGGACACGACCGGATGTGGTTCGCCGCCCGCGACGTCGCCTTCGGCAACCCGGACATCGGCGACCTGACCGCCACCATGCTCCGGCGGATGGGCATCGCCGGCCCGGGGGCGGCCCCCCCGGCCCCGCCGGCCCGGGTGCTCCCCGACGACATCGACCCGGTCCTCGAGTCGGTGGTGGGCCGGATGATCGGGCTGCTGTTCATCGAGATCTCCGCCTTCCACGGCTTCCGGTGGGCCGAGGCGGTCCTGGCCGACCAGGAGCTGGTGGGCGGCGACGGGGAGGCGGCCCGCCTCGTCGGCTACATCCGCGCCGACGAGACCCCCCACGTGGCCTGGCTGCGCACCGCCCTGTCCGAGATGCGCGACCGCACCTGGGTGGGCACCGGCGGCCGCACCCACGACGGCACCGACATGATCGACCGGCTGTGGACCCGGGCCCTGGCCAACTCGGCGGTGCTGAAGCGGCAGTCGTCACTCGACCTCGCCATGGCCGAGGTGGAGCGGGCGGTGGCCGGCCGGCCCGACGGGCGGGACCTGGTGGAGGAGATGCTCTCGTTGGGCACCGTGGTGCGGACGGCGGACGGCTCGGTCACCGACGCCGTGCCGGCCGGGGAGGCCGGGGACGGCGACCGGTGAAGTTCGGTGTCTTCTACGAGCACCAGCTCCCGCGCCCGTGGGAGGCCGGCAGCGAGCAGCAGCTGATCACCGACGCCCTCGACCAGATCGAGCTGGCCGACCGGGTGGGGATCCAGTACCTGTGGGAGGTGGAGCACCACTTCCTCGAGGAGTACTCCCACTCCAGCGCCCCCGAGGTCTTCCTGGCGGCGGCCAGCCAGCGCACCCGGCGGATGCGGATCGGCCACGGCATCGTGCAGACCGCCCCCGCCTACAACCACCCGGCCCGGGTGGCCGAGCGGATCGCCATGCTCGACCTGGTCTCCGGGGGCCGGGTGGAGTTCGGCTCCGGGGAGTCGTCGTCCGAGGCCGAGCTGGGCGGGTTCGGCATCCCGCCCGACGTGAAGCGGGCGGCCTGGCTCGAGGGCCTGGAGGTGGCCCTCCGCTGCATGACCGAGACCCCGTTCGGCGGGGTGGACGGCACCTTCGTCACCATGCCCCCCCGCAACGTCGTCCCGAAGCCGGTCCAGCGGCCCCACCCGCCGCTGTGGGTGGCCTGCAGCCGCCGCGACACCATCCTGCTGGCGGCCGAGAAGGGGATCGGCGCCCTCAGCTTCGCCTTCATCGAGCCCGAGGACGCCCGCCAGTGGGTCGACGACTACGCCGCCGTGCTGAAGGAGCGGTGCGTGCCGGTGGGGCTGGCCGTCAACCCCCAGGTGGCGTGCGTCACCCCCATGATGTGCGCCCGGGACGAGAGCACCGCCATCGCCCGGGGCCTCGAGGGGGCCAACTTCTTCGGGTACTCCCTGGCCCACTACTACGTGTTCGGCGACCACACCCCGGCCGCCACCGACGTGTGGCACGAGTTCGAGGAGCGCCGGGGGACCTCCGGCTACTCGCCGGAGGCGGTGGCCCGGGCGACCCGGTCGGAGACGCTGGGCGCCACGGTGGCGTCGGGGGAGGCCAAGGGGCTGCGGGGGGCGGTGGGCACGCCGGCCCAGCTCCGCGAGTTCCTGCGCCGCTACGAGGACGCCGGGGTGGACCAGCTCATCTTCGTGATGCAGGCCGGCCGCAACCGGCACGAGGACATCATGGAGTCCCTGGAGCTGTTCGGCTCCGAGGTGCTGCCCGAGTTCGTCGAGCGCGACGAGGCGACCGCCCCGGCCAAGGCCGCCGCCTGGGCGCCCCACCTCGAGGCGGCCCTGGCCCGCCGGGAGCGCCACGACCCGGTGATGCCCGCCGACTACGTGATGCGGGCCATCCCCAAGCAGATGGTGGAGGCCGTCGACAGCGAGCCGGCCCGGCGGTGGATGGAGTCGCTGGCCGACAAGCAGGCCGCCGGTGTCCACGATCCGGAGTTCCAGCGCCTGGTGGACGGGTGAGCCGGAGGGGCCGCCGTCAGGCCGGCGACCGGTGGACGGCTACCAGGTAGGAGCCGTCCCCCGGGAACGGGTCCCGGTCCCAGGTCGACCACCGCCCGTCGGGCACCAGGCCGGCCGCCGCGCAGTGGCGGTCGTAGGCGGTGGCCGGGTACCCGTCCCGCAGCTCGAACCCGGTCACCAGCGCTCCGCCCGCCCGGAGGTGCCGGGCGCACCCGGCCACCAGGGCGGCCCGGGTGCCCTCGGGGGTGAAGAGCGGCACGTTGCCGGCCATCACCACCACATCGAAGACCCGGCCGCCGTCCCACCGGTCGACGTCCCCGACCGTCCACTCGAGCCCGGGGGCCAGACGCCGGGCGGTGGCCACCATGGAGGCGTCCCGGTCGATGCCGACCACCTCCACCCCGCGTCGGGCCAGCTCGATGGCCACCCGGCCGGTGCCGCACCCGGCGTCGAGCACCGATGCCGGGCCCAGCGCCATCACGAAGTCGGCCTCCCCGTGGACGTGGGCGCCGGCGGCGGCCAGGTCGTCGAAGCGTTGTTGGTACCGGTCGCCGTCCCACGTCACCCGGTCATCCTCGCGTGCCCCGGGTCCCCGGGGGCCCCGGAGGGGCGCCGGTACACTCCGGGGTCGTGGGGAGCGACGGGACGGGACGACCCGGCCGGGGTGGGGTGGGACGGGTCCGTCCCGCCGGGGCCGGCTAGTGGAGGCCGACGCCGCCTGGATCCCCACCCTGGTCCTGATCGCCGCCATCGCCGTCCTGGCCCCGCTGCTGGCCGAGTTCACCCGGCGCATCGGGATCCCGTCGGTGGTGATGGAGCTGTGCCTGGGCATCGTCGTCGGTCCCTACGTGCTGGGACTGGCCCACCCCGACCCGGTGATCAGCGGGTTCTCCGACATGGGCCTGGCCTTCCTGATGTTCCTGGCCGGCTTCGAGCTCGACCTCCAGCGGATCCGGGGCCGGCCCCTGAGGCTGGCCGGCCTGGGGTGGGTGTGCTCGGTGGTGCTGGCCCTGGCGGCCGGGGTGGCCTTCGTGTCGGTGGGCCTGGCCCTCGACAGCGTGGTGCTGGGGCTCTGCTTCACCACCACCGCCCTCGGCACCCTGCTCCCGGTCCTCCGGGACGCCGGGGTGATCGACACCGACTTCGGCCGGCACGTGATGGCGGTGGGCACCGTGGGCGAGTTCGGCCCCATCGTGGCGGTGGCGCTCCTGCTCACCCAGAAGGACCCGCTGCTGACCGGCCTGCTGCTGGTGGTCTTCGTGGCCACGGCGGTGGTGGCCAGCCTGCTGGCCGTCCGGCGCCAGCCGCCCCGGGTGGTGGAGATGCTGCGTCGCAACCTCAACTCCAGCGCCCAGCTGCCGGTCCGGATCGCCGTGCTCCTGATCCTGCTGCTGATCTACCTGGCCTTCGAGCTGGGGCTCGACGTGCTGCTGGGGGCGTTCGCCGCCGGGATCGTGGTCCGCCTCTTCACCGAGGGGGAGGACAGCCAGGTGGTCCGGACCAAGCTGGAGGCCATCGGCTTCGGCTTTCTGGTCCCCATCTTCTTCATCGTCAGCGGCATCCACTTCGACCTCCACGCCCTGGTCCACCAGCCGTCCGCCCTGGTGCGGGTGCCGCTCTTCGTGGTGATGTTCCTCGTCGTCCGGGGGGCGCCGGTCCTCCTCCTCTACCGCCGGGTGCTGCCCCGGGCCCGGCAGGTGCCGCTCGCCCTCTTCTCGGCCACCGGCCTGCCCCTCATCGTGGTGATCACCGGCATCGGGGTGTCGGTGGGGCGGATGCGGCCGGCCAACGCCGCCGCCCTGGTGGCGGCCGGCATCCTGTCGGTGGTGCTGTTCCCCGCCCTCGGGCTCCACCGGCTGGCACGGGCCGCCGGGGTGACGTCGGGGGAGCCCGAGCCGGTGTGAGGGCGGCCCGCTAGACCTCCGACCAGAGGGGGAGCTGGGCGCCGGGCGCCTCCACCAGGCGGTGGTAGCCGGGGAGCTCCTCCATCGGGGTGTCGAGGTAGATCTTGGCCTCGGGGGGCTGGGCGAAGCGGCCGTGGCTCCACCGGATCTCCACGTGGCCGGCGGCGGTGCGCCGGTCCTGGCGCCGGAGCCGGGGGCGGTACTCGCACCGCCAGTCGACCCGGGGCTGGCCGGCCCGGGCCGGGGACACCGCCAGCTCCAGCAGCTCGAACTCGTCGCGCCAGTCCCACGGGCCGGCGATCCGGTACTGGACGGGGGCGCCGGTGCGACGGTCGATGCCCAGCACGAAGTAGGGGGCGCTCCCGATCCGGAGCAGGCGCCAGAGCACGGCCACCGGCGCCGAGCCGGAGGTCTCCATGGCCGACCGCCACCGGGCGGCCGACGCCGCGCTGACCTCCTGGCAGAGGAGGGCGTAGGCCGCCCGGGAGGCGTCGTCGGGGAAGCCCCGCCCGGTCAGCGCCCGGCGGAGCCGCCCCTGCTGCGGGCGGGTGCAGGCGCCGGGGGTGTCGGGGAGGTCGTCCAACCCGGTGGCGGCCCGGCAGCAGGCGTAGAGCGCCTGGTAGGCGTCCGGCGCCACCTGCTGGTACCAGTCCCCCCGGTCCCAGGTGCCCGAGGCGGACAGCAGGCCGTCGAAGAGGCGGGCCGGGGAGGTGTTGGCCAGGATGGCGGAGTCGTACTTGCAGCTGATCAGGAACACGTGGTCGATCCGGAGGTCGATGGGGGCGACCTCGTCCCCGGGGGGACGGCGGCCACCGGTCCACTCCACGAGTTGGGGGAGGCGCCCCCGCAGGCCGTCGTCGGCCTCGAGGAACGCCCGGCCGTTGGCGAAGGCGGCGGCGAACTCGGTGGCGTAGCGGCCGTCGGCGTGGAGGGCGGCCAGCCGCTCCCACACCGGTGGGCCGACCCGTACCTGGTGGGGGCGTCGGTGGAGGGCGGCGGCCAGGTCGTCGTCGCCGAGGGTGCCCAGCGCGGTGCCCAGCTCGGTGACCCAGGTCCGGTCATCGGACACCGGTCGGCCCCCCGGCGGTCACGTCCCGGGAACCACCCCGCACCCGAGCGCTCCGAGGAGGGCGACGCCCTCGGGGTCGAGCAGCTCCACCACCGCCCGGACCGGTCCGGAGCCGTCAGGGGGGCACACCGCCCGGAGGGCCCGTCCGGCCGGCGTCCGCGGGCCGGGGGCCTCGGTGGTGAGGAGGACCAGCGGCCCGAGGTCGGACCGGGCGGGGTCGTCCCGGCGCGCCTGGTGGAGCACGCCGGCCTTGCCCAGCGCCCGCCACACGGTGTCGCCCCGGGCCAGTCCCGGCCGGGTGCTGGAGTAGGCGCCCGAGAGGTCGAACAGCCAGGTCGCCCCGTCGGCGTCCCGGGCCCGGAAGGAGAGGTCGACCCCCAGGTCGCGGAGGACCACCTGCGGCTCGATGTCGACGAAGCCGCACGACGTCAGGGTGGCGCGGGCGATGTCCCGTGCCTTGTGGCCGGCCTCCACCATCGACGCCTCGTCGCCGGCACGGCCGGCCGACCGGGTGGGGCCCGGGCCCACCACCACCCGACGGGACGGGACCGGGCCGGCGCTGGCCGCCACGTGGCGGGCCTCGGCCACCCGGCGCTCGGCCAGAGCCACGTAGGCGGGGTCGGTGTCGAACCCCACGAAGTGCCGCTCGGTCCGCACCGCCGCCACCGCCGTCGACCCCGACCCCATGAACGGGTCGAGGACCAGGTCGCCCCGGTAGGTGTAGAGCTCGATGAGGCGGCGGGGGAGCTCCACCGGAAAGGGGGCGGGGTGGCCGATCCGGGTGGCCGACTCGGTGGGGATGTCCCAGAGGTCGGTGGTGGCGTCGACGAAGTCGTCCATGGTCATCGACCCCTCGCTGGGGAGGCCGCGGGCCTGCCGTTGCTGGGGGGTGAGGGCGCGGTCGAACCGGCCCTTGGAGGCCACCACCACCCGCTCGGTGATGTCCCGGAGGACCGGGTTGCCGGGACGCTGGTAGGTGCCCCAGGCGCACGACCCACCGGCGGCGTGGCTCTTCTGCCAGACGATCTCCCCCCGCAGCAGGTAGCCCAGCGACTCCAGGACGTCGATGACGTCGCGGGACAGGGAGCGGTACGGCTTGCGCCCCAGGTTGGCCACGTTGACGGCCAGGCGCCCGCCGGGCTCGAGCTTGGCGAAGCACTGGGCGAAGACGTCATGGAGGACGCCGAGGTACTGGTCGTAGTCGGCGGGGATGTGGCCGACCCCGAGGGCCGTCTCGTACTCCTTGCCGGCGAAGTAGGGGGGCGAGGTGACGACCAGGGCCACCGAGTCGTCGGCGATCTCCCCGTGGGCGTCCATGTCCCGGGCGTCGCCCACCCACAGCTGGTCGGTGCGGAGCGGGGCGGCCACCGCCTCGTCGTCGGAGACCAGCGGGGGGGTGAACCGGGCGTAGAAGCCCGAGGCGTCGTGGCTCTCCCGGCGGCCGACGCCGAACGCCGAGGTGGTGGTGGGCACCTTGCGGGTGGGGGGCCTGGCCGGGTCGACGGCGGTCACCGGCCGGCTCCGACCCGGACGTCCGGGCCCGGGGGGATGGGGGGCACGGGGACGAGCATACGGAGAGGGTGTGACGCCGGCCCCCCGGTGCGCCGTGACCCCATGGGCAGAGGTTAGCCAGGGGCCCGGATCGGGCCGGGGATGACCCCGGCCCCGACGGTGCGGTGCCCCCCGGTTACCATCGGGTCACCCGTGCGCCGAGGCGCCCGTGCCCGGGCGGATGGGGCCGTCCGCCCAGTCGTGAAATATCACACCGAGTGAGCGCTGTACTACGCCACGCGGTTAGAGGTAGCATTCTGGCATTGCTTCACATTGATGTCATTGGGCTATCGGGACGGAGGGGTCCGATGGAACGCACCACTAATTCCACACTGACGGATTTCAGCGCACAACTCGGCCTGGGGGAGCCCGACGGCCCCCCCGGGGATGCCGGAGCGGGTGCCCAGGGTCGGATGTACGGGGGCCTCACCGTCCTCGAGCGCCGGGCCGTCCGACGACAGCGCCTGCTCGACACCGGGCTCGAGCTGTTCGCCCGGGGGTACGCACTGGCCACCATCGAGGGGATCTGCGCCAGCGCCGGGGTCACCGCCCGGCACTTCTACGAGGAGTTCGGCTCCCGTGAGGAGCTGCTGAAGGCGGTCTTCGACCGGTCGGTGGACTCCACCATCCTGGAGATCATCGAGCGGGTGGACGGGAGCACCGTCCCCACCGACGACCTCGAGGGCCTGATCCGCCAGGGGGTGGGGGCCTTCCTCCACGCCTTCCTCGACGACCCGCGACGGGCCCGGGTGGTGTGCATCGAGTCGGTGGGCGTCAGCGCCGACCTCGAGGAGCACCGTCGTGAGCTCTTCCACAGCTTCTCGGCGCTGGTCCAGGGCGAGGCCGAGCGCCTCACCGACCACCACGAGGCTCCGAGCAAGGCGTTCGAGCTGACCACCCGGGCCCTGGTGGGCGGGACCCAGGAGCTCATCGTCGACTGGCTGCTCGACGATGAGCCGGTGTCGCTGGAGCTTCTCTGCCAGGTGATGTCCGACCTCTTCATGGCGGTCATCAACTACCGGTGACCGGCTCGGGCCCGGTGGGTCCGATCAGCCGCCGGTCAGGTGGTCGGTGAGCGACTCGCCCACCACCACGCACCGCGAGGTCGACACGCAGTCGACGGCGGCCAGTGACTGGGCCGGGGTCAGCACGGTGGGCTTGGCCCACGGCCGGGCCGGGGCCCCGGTGAAGAGGATCACGCCGGCCTGAGGGGCGGAGGCCACCGTGTTGCCGACGGCCACGCAGGTGGCCACCGCCGTGCACGACACCCCGAGCAGGCTGGCGGCGGTGGCGGTCACCGCCTCGGTGGCCCAGGTGGCCCCCCCGTTGTCGCTCGAGAGGATCAGGGCCTGGCCCGCACGCACGCCCAGGGCGGTGGCGGACGTGGTGCCGACCACCGTGCACCGGACGCCGGCGTCACCGGCGCCGGGCGGGGCCGGGGCGGTGGTCGACGTCGGGGTGGTCGACGTCGGGGTGGTGGTGGCCCCGGGGACGGTGGTGGTGGCCGGGACCGTCGAGGTGGTGGTGGGGGTGGGGACGGCTCCCGCCTGGTCGTCGGGGCCGGCCACGCACGAGACGCCGTTGAGGAAGCCGGCTTTGGCCGGGACCGGCAGGCTCAGCCAGGTGGTGCCGCCGGTGGCGGTCTGCAGCACCAGGCCGGAGACGTGGTCGCCGTCGACCATCGCCTCCCCGGTGGCCCAGCAGTCGGTGGGTCCCACGCACGACAGCGACCGCACACCGCCGACCCCGGCGGGCAGGGCGCCGACCTGGGTCCAGGGGGCGTCGGCGCCCGTCGAGGTGAGGGCCACGTCGCCGGTGGCCGTGGAACCGATGGCGGTGCACTGCACGCCGGCCTGGCAGTCCACCGCCGTCACGTCGGTGAGGCCGGCCGGGAGGGTGTCGGGCACCCAGGTGGTGCCGCCGTCGTCGGTGTCGATGGCGATGCCCTGGGCGGACTGCCCCTGGCCCACCGCCACGCACTGGCGTGCCGAGCTGCAGGCGATGGCGGAGAGGAATGCGGTGGTGGCCGGGATGCCCTGGGCGTGCCAGGCGGCCCCCTGGTCGGTGGTGGCGATCACCGCCGCCCCGTTGGGGGCTCCGTCGGAGCCCACCGTGGACCCCACCGCCCAGCAGGCGGACGACGTGGGACAGGCCACCGCCACCGCCGAGTTGACCGGGGCCGGGAGGGCCACCGGGACCACCGACCCCGTCCAGGGGGAGCCGGGCGCGAAGGCGGTGGCCGGCGCCGTCGAGGCGCCGGGGTCGGAGGTGGTCGACGGCGAGGCGGCCCGGGTGCACCCGGCGGCGCCGACCACCACCACCACGACCACCACCCCTGTCACCAGCCGGACCCGCCGGCTCCGTCCTCGCGTCGGCACCAGGCGGCACCGTACCGGACGGCGCCGGTACCTATCGGGTCGTGGGGTGGAGGGGAGGTCGGGGGACCGCCCCGTTCACCCGGCCGGGGGTCCGGCCGGACGGGGGGAGCGCGTCACTTGACCTTGATGACGTCGGTCTTGACGTACTTGTCGTGGTAGCCCTGCCGGCGCGGGTCCCACAGGGGGGACAGGCCGCAGACGATCGACCAGAGGGCGGCGATGAGTCCGAGGAAGGCACCGATGATGGGGATCCAGTTGAGGACGATGCTGGGGAAGAGGACGATGATGCGGATCGCCCCGCGCTGGTTGCCGATGGGACCCCCCGACTCCTGGTCCCGGACGGCGATCCCCAGCACCATCATCCCCACCGTCTGACCCTTCTCGCTGCCGGTCAGGTAGGCGAAGTAGGCGAGTTCGATGACGGCGAAGATGATGGCGACCACGAACCGACCGACCAGGAACCCACCGCCGTAGTACCCGTTCGACGCCCCCACCACGATGGCGGTGATGATGGCGAAGGGGACGAAGAGGATCAGGTCGTCGATGATCAGGGCCACCAGGCGCTGCCACCACTCGGCCAACGGTCGGCCGAGCCGGTCGGTCGGGCCCGGGACGTAGCCGTAGGCGGCGCCGGCCGGAGGCTGGCCGTAGCCGCCGGGCGGCTGGCCGTAGCCGGGAGCCGGCGGCTGCCCGTAGGCGGGCGCGCTGGGGGGCTGCCCGTAGGCGGGCGCGCTGGGCGGCTGCCCGTAGCCCGGGGCGGCGGGCGGCTGCTGGGGCGGGTACCCCGGGGCGGCGGGCGGCTGCTGTGGGTAGCCCGGGGCGGCGGGCGGCTGCTGGGGCGGGTACCCCGGGGCGGCGGGCGGCTGTGGCGCGTTGGCCGGGGGAGCTGCCGCCGGTGGTGCGGGGGGCTGGTCCTCCGGGGGAGGTGGGTTGGTATCCGTCATGGTTCCCGCGCTTTCTGTTCTGTCGATCGCCACCGTCCGCACCGGTGGCGATCCCGGCGGTGAAGGTCGACCGCTCGCGCCCCTGATCTTTGCACGTCGCACCAGGCCGACGTCGGATTCGGGGACGGGTGACATCGCCGGTCTTCGGGGTCCGTCTACCGTGGACCGTCGGTGACGCCCTCCTCCTCCCCCGACGCCGTCGACCGTCCGCCGCCACCAGGGCGAGCCGGGTGAACCTGGTCGACGTCGCCGTGCTGGTGGTGGTGGCCATCGCCGCCATCCAGGGGCTCCGACTGGGGGCCGTCCTGCAGGTGCTGACCTTCGGAGGCTTCCTGCTCGGCCTCTACCTCGGGGCGCTGCTGGCCTCGGTGACCACCGGCTGGGTGCACTCCTCCTCCGCCCGCACGCTGGTGGCGCTGACCACCATGCTGGGCATGGCCGTCCTGGTCGGGGCGGTGGGCCGGATCGCCGGCGGCCAGATCTTCCGGAGGGTCCACCGGGGGCGGCTGGGGGCGGTGGACTCCGCCCTCGGGGTGGTGGTGGCGGTGGTGGCCTCGCTGCTGGCCCTGTGGCTCATGGCCAACACCCTGGTGAACAGCTCGTCCGAGGCGCTCAACTCCTCCATCTCCCACTCGACGATCATCCGGTCGCTCGACTCCGTGCTGCCCGCCACGCCGTCGGTCTTCTCGCGTATGCAGAACTTCCTGTCGGCCGAGGGGTTCCCGCCCGTCTTCGCCCAGCTGGCCCCGGCGTCGGCCGGCCCGGTGACGCCGGCCGCCGACAGCCAGGTGCGGACGGCGGTGGCGGCCGCCGGCCCGTCGACGGTGAAGATCGTGGGGGCCGGGTGCGGGGACATCCAGGAGGGCTCCGGGTTCGTGGTGGCCCCCGGCCTGGTGGTGACCAACGCCCACGTGGTGGCGGGCATCTCCCACCCCACCGTCGACGATGCCAGCGGGGAGCACTCCACCCAGGTGGTGCTCTTCGATCCCTCCTTCGACCTGGCCGTCCTGCGGGTCCAGGGGCTCCCGGAGCGGGCCCTGACCCTCGACCCCCAGGACGTGGGGCGGGGGACGCCGGCCACCGTGCTGGGGTTCCCGGGCGGCGGCCCCTTCACCGCCGCCTCCGGCGGGGTGATGGCGCAGTTCACCGCGGTGGGTCGGGACATCTACGGGCAGGGGCTGACCAGCCGCGACGTCTACGAGATCCAGGCGGTGGTCCGACCGGGGAACTCCGGGGGGCCGTTGGTGGAGCCGGACGGCACCGTCATCGGCGTCGTCTTCTCCCGGTCGACCACCAACGGGGACATCGGGTACGCCCTCACCTCCCCGGGGGTGCGCTCCCGGGTGGTGCGGGCCGAGTCCCTCACCGCCCCGGTGGGCACCGGGGCCTGCGTGGCCGACTGAGGGGTGGCGGCCCGTCCCCGTCCGGTCGGCCTCGGGCGGCCGACCCGACTAGAACTACGGGCGTGACGCTCCCCATCGAGGACTACGGCATCATCGGCGACCTGCACACGGCGGCGGTGGTGGGGAGGGACGGCTCCATCGACTGGCTGTGCCTGCCCCGCTTCGACTCCGCCGCCTGCTTCTCCAAGCTGCTGGGCACCGAGGACCACGGCTTCTGGAGGCTGGCCCCCAAGGGCTCCCACCGGGCCGTCCACCGGCGCTACAAGGGCGACACCCTGGTGCTCGAGTCGGAGTTCGTCACCGACCAGGGCACCGTCCGGGTCACCGACTGCATGCCGATCCGCGAGCGCCACCCCGAGGTGGTGCGCCTGGTGGAAGGGGTGCGGGGCAGGGTCGAGATGGAGATGCGGCTCACCATCCGGTTCGGGTACGGCGAGATCGTCCCGTGGGTGCGGCGCCTCGACGGCACCCTCAGCGCCATCGCCGGGCCGGACGGCCTGTCGTTGTGGACCCCGGTCCACTGCGTGGGGGAGGACATGTCGACGGTGGCCCGGTTCACGGTGTCGGAGGGACAGTCGGTGCCGTTCTCGCTGACCTGGTTCCCGGCCAGCGACGAGCCGCCGCGCCCGGTGGACGCCATCTACGCCATCGAGGACACCGAGAACTGGTGGCGCCAGTGGGTGGACCAGTGCACCTACGACGGCCAGCACAAGGAGGCGGTGGTCCGCTCCCTGATCACCCTCAAGGCCCTCACCTACGAGCCCACCGGCGGGATCGTGGCGGCGGCCACCACCTCGCTCCCCGAGACGCTGGGCGGGGGCCGCAACTGGGACTACCGGTTCTGCTGGCTGCGCGACGCCACCCTCACCCTGGAGTCCCTGATGCGCGGGGGCTTCTACGACGAGGCGATGGCCTGGCGGGACTGGCTGCTCCGCGCCATCGCCGGCGACCCGTCGCAGATGCAGATCATGTACGGGGCGGCCGGTGAGCGGCGGCTCGAGGAGTGGGAGGTGGAGTGGCTGCCCGGCTACGAGGGCTCGGCCCCGGTCCGGATCGGCAACGCCGCCGCCGGGCAGTTCCAGATCGACGTCTTCGGTGAGGTGATGTCCGCCCTCTACGAGTCGTCCCGCTCCTCGGACTCGGTGGAGCTGCCGGCCTGGGAGCTCCAGATCGAGCTGATGAACTACCTCAGCGACAGCTGGCGCCAGCCCGACGACGGCATCTGGGAGGTGCGGGGCCCCCGCCGCCACTTCACCCACTCCAAGGTGATGGCGTGGGTGGCCATCGACCGGGCCATCAAGACCATCGAGGAGTGCGGGGTCGACGGACCCCTCGAGGAGTGGAAGAAGACCCGCCAGGAGATCCACGACCAGGTCTGCGATCAGGGCTTCAACGTGGCCAAGGGCTCCTTCACCCAGTACTACGGGTCCGATGAGCTGGACGCCAGCCTCCTGATGATCCCGATGGTCGGGTTCCTGCCCGCCCACGACCCCCGGGTGCGGGCCACCATCGAGGCGGTGGAGCGGGAGCTGGTCGACGGCGGCTTCGTCCTCCGCTACCGCACCGCCGACACCGGTGACGTCGACGGGCTGAGCGGCCGGGAGGGCGCCTTCCTGGCCTGCTCCTTCTGGCTGGTGGACTGCCTCGCCATGTTGGGCCGCACCGAGGACGCCAACGCCATGTTCGACCGGCTGCTCTCCCTCCGGAACGACCTCGGCCTCCTCTCCGAGGAGTACGACGCGGTGGCCGGCCGGCTGGTGGGCAACTTCCCCCAGGCCTTCTCCCACGTCTCGCTGGTCAACTCGGCGGCCAAGCTGAGCGGCCACGGCAAGCCGGTCGCCGAGCCCGGGGCCATCGCCAGCTCGCTCCGGGCCCGGGGCCGGTCGAACTCCGGGGCCGGGAGGATGCACCGGTCCGGCCGCACGGCGCCCCACCGGGGGACCGACCGCGACCGTCACGCCGACCTCGCCGAGCCCGACATGGAGCTGACGGCCGGCTCCAACACCGCCGCCGGGGACACCGCCGCCAAGGACGCCGGCCCCGACCTGCGACCACGGTAGGACCGCGCACCACCCGCCACACCCGACCCCTGGGAGGACATCCGATGAAAGCACTGACCGTGGTCCCGTTGACCAAGGACTCCGCCCGGCTCGACGAGTTGGACGAGCCGCCCGAGTCCGACGGGCCGCTGCTGGTCCAGACGCTGGCGGTGGGGATCTGCGGCACCGACATCGAGATCCTCTCCGGCCTCTACGGCTGGGCGCCGCCCGGGCGGGAGCGGCTGGTGCTGGGGCACGAGTCGCTGGGCCGGGTGCTCGAGGCCCCGGCGGGCAGCGACCTGGCCGAGGGTGACCTGGTGGTGGGCATCGTCCGGCACCCGGACCCGGTCCCCTGTGCCAACTGCGCGGTGGGCGAGTGGGACTTCTGTCGGAACGGCCAGTACACCGAGCACGGGATCAAGGAGCACGACGGCTTCCTCTCCGAGCGGTACCGGATCCACCCCGAGTTCGCCGTCAAGCTCGATCCCAAGTTGGGGATCCACGGTGTCCTGATGGAGCCGACCAGCGTGGTGGCCAAGGCGTGGGAGCAGGTCGACCGCATCGGGGGCCGGGCCCACTGGGACCCGAAGTCGGCGGTGGTCACCGGGGCGGGGCCCATCGGGCTGCTGGCCGCCATGATCGGTGTCCAGCGCGGTCTCGACGTCCACGTCTTCGACCTGGCCACCGAGGGCCTGAAGCCCGACCTGGTGGCGGAGCTGGGCGCCACCTACCACACCGGCCCCATCCACCAGTCGGTGCCGGACCCCGACATCGTCATCGAGTGCACCGGGGTCTCGTCCCTGGTCCTCGACGCCATGGAGCACGCCGGGACCGGCGGCGTGGTCTGCCTCACCGGGGTGTCGTCGGGCGGCCACACCGTCCAGGTCGACGAGGGCCAGCTCAACCGGGCGATGGTCCTCGAGAACGAGGCGGTGGTCGGATCGGTCAACGCCAACCGTCGCCACTACCAGGCGGCCGCCGACGCCCTGGCCCAGGCCGACCCCGAGTGGCTGGGCAAGCTGATCACCCGCCGGGTCCCCCTGGCCTCGTGGGAGCAGGCCCTCGACCGCCACCCCGACGACGTGAAGGTGGTGATCGAGGTCACCCCCTCGTGAGCGCCGGCGCCCCCGGGCACCCTCACCCTCATCCTCACCTTCACCCTTTCGACGCCGAGGCCCCCGGCGTCCCGGGGGCGGGGCGCACCATCGCCGACGGAGTGATCGAGCTCGACACCCTCCTCGGTGGGTGGGAGCACGTCACCGCCGGCTACCTCATCGAAGGGCCCGAGCCGGTGCTGGTGGAGACCGGGAGCCAGAGCTCGGTGCCGGTGCTCCTGGCCCAGCTCGACGCCCTGGGCCTCGGCGCCGAGGACCTGGCCGGGGTGGTGGTCACCCACATCCACCTCGACCACGCCGGCGGGGTGGGGGACGTGGCCCGGGCCTTCCCCCGGGCCACCGTCTACGTCCACCAGAAGGGGGCCCGCCACCTGGCCGACCCGACCCGGCTGGTCGACTCGGCCGCCCGGGTCTACGGCCCCCTCCTCGACTCCCTCTACGGGCGCCTCGACCCCACGCCCCCGGAGCGGCTCCACGTCCTGGAGGACGGGGAGGCCATCCGGGTGGGGCCCACCCGGTCGCTCGTCGCCGTGGACTCGCCCGGTCACGCCAAGCACCACGTGGCCCTGCACGACTCGCTCAGCGGGGTGCTGTTCGCCGGCGACGCGGTGGGGGTGAAGCTCCCGGACGCCGGCGTGCTCCGGCCCTCCACCCCGCCGCCCGACTTCGACCTCGACCAGGCCCTGCACTCCCTCGGCCGGTTCGCCGAGCGGCGGCCCACCGGCATCGCCCTCGCCCACTACGGGCTGCTCCGCGACCCGGGCGACGTGCTCGACGAGGCCGACGGGACCCTCCGCCGGTGGGCGGCCGTGGCCGAGTCGGCGTTCCGGAACGGCGAGGACATCGCCGCCGCTCTGGACAGCGCCTTCCGGGGCGACATGGCCGGGGTGCCCGAGGAGCACCTCGAGAAGCTCGAGGTGATGAACGGGGTCCACTCAAACGCAGCGGGGTTCCATCGGTGGCTCTCGACTCGCACGTCGGGTGGGGGTGGATCCACCGTTTAAATCCACGTTAAGTGGCATCAGAATCACGCACTGCGCATGAGCGCGCGATTCGTGGCACCATGCAGCCGTGCGATCCGCGGGGCCGGGGGGCCCGATCGGGAGCGTCGGCCGGGGGGGCCCTGTGGCTCGTCGTCGTTCCCGCGCCCTGCTGCCGGCGGCGCTGATCGCCGGCGCCCTGGGGCTGGCCGCCTGCTCGGCCACCCCGGCCGCCACCACCTCGGGCACCGCTCCGGCTCCCCAGGTCCACCCCCACCTGCCGCCGAACGGGGTGGGCCAGCCGTTCGCCGTGCAGGTGAAGCAGGCGCTCCCGGTCGTCACCGTGTCCGCCTCGCCGCCGGTGGCCATCGTCGGGGAGCCCGTCACCCTCCGGGCCACCCTCACCCTGGCCGCCCACCCGACCGGGACGATCAGCTTCTTCGACAACGGGGTTCCCATCCCCGGCTGCCAGGCCCTCCCGGTGTCGTCCTCCCCGCCCTACGTCGCCACGTGCACCCAGACCTACGTGACCGTCAGCACCCAGGTGATCACCGCCACCTACAGTGGGGACTCCAACAACAAGGCGGCCGTCTCGGCGCCGTACCCCCTCGGGGTGGCCACCTCCACCTCCATCCACGGGTACTGGGAGGTGGCCTCCGACGGCGGCATCTTCTCCTTCGGCGACGCCCAGTTCTACGGGTCGATGGGCGGCCACCCGCTGAACGAACCGGTGGTGGCCATGGAGTCGACGGCCGACGGCCGGGGCTACTGGATGGTGGCCTCCGACGGCGGGGTGTTCGCCTTCGGCGACGCCGGCTTCTACGGGTCGATGGGTGGCAAGCCGCTGAACAAGCCGGTGGCCGCCATCGTGGCCACCGCCGACGGCAAGGGCTACTGGCTGGTGGCCTCCGACGGCGGGGTCTTCGCCTTCGGCGACGCCCGCTTCCACGGCTCCACCGCCAGCGCCGTCCTCCACGATCCGGTGGTGGGCCTGGCGCCGACCCCCGACAACCGCGGCTACTGGTTGGTGACCGCCACCGGGGTGGTGGTGGCCATGGGGGACGCCGAGTTCTACGGGTCGATGGGCGAGCTCCCGCTGAACAAGCCGATCGTCGGCATCGCCAGCACCCCGGACGGGCACGGCTACTGGCTGGTGGCCTCGGACGGCGGCATCTTCGCCATCGGCGACGCCGGGTTCTACGGCTCGCTGGGGATCACCTACCTCAACGCCCCGGTGGTCGGCATGGCCTCCACCGGCGACGGCAAGGGCTACTGGGAGGTGGCGAGGGACGGCGGGATGTTCGCGGTGGGGGACGCCGGCTACTTCGGGTCGATGGGCGGCCACCCGCTGAACCAGCCGGTGGTGGGCATGGCTGCCCTCCCGTCGATTTTCGTGTTGCCGTAGCGCATCCCGTACATGGAAACGGGCCGGAGGGCCCCGGCCCCGGCAACTCGACGCCCGCCGAAAAAAGGAGGTGACCAGGGAAAAGATTCAGAATGTCCACCCGTTGCATGAAAGTCAGTTGACCATCACCTTCGGTGATGTTTAGATCACAGCCTGTAACAAATGGTCGCCACCACGGGGCCAGCAACATTGGGGGGTGTCGGGTCGGGGGAACCGTGACTCGAACGCCAGGGGGGTTGCTTCACCTCGGTGGAAGGAACCACGGCGTCCGAGTGACGGGTACACCGCTTCGGCTCCCATGAGTCTCGCCCTGAGCGGGATTGGGGAATGAAAAAATGGGAGTTTCACGGAAGCGGCGAATCTTCGCCTTGGGGGGTGCCGGCGTCGTCATGGCCGGCGCCATGATCGGTGCGGTGGGCCTCACGGCCCTGCCGGCCGGTGCCGTCAACAACGACCCGGCCGGTAACCCGTCCAGCCCGGCCGTCTCCTACGAGGCGGACTGTGGTGGGAGCGGGCTGGCGGCCGGACAGACCGTGCCGTTCATCTCGTCGACCGTCATCGACACCACCACCGGGGCCACGGCGGTGAACGCCACCGGTGCCACCTTCGGTGTGGCCGGTGCGGTCACCCAGACCCTCAGCGGCGCGTTGGTGGCCGGCCTCAACGCCGCCCTCGACCCGGCACAGGTCGGGCTGAGCGTCAACGAGACCTTCGGCTCGACCGACGGCACCGCCACCGGGAGCTCCGCCTACGCCCACACCTTCGCCAACGTGGCCAACCCCGGCGGTCAGGTGCTGAACGTCACCTACACCACTGGATCCACAACGCTGGACGGTGCCTTCCCCGCTGGTGCTGCCGGCGACTTCGTGGCCAACAGTCAGCTGGGCGGCACCGGCATCACCGCCGGCACCGTCATCACCGCCGTCAATCCGGGCGTCAGTGCCACCATCGACCAGCCGACCACGGCTGCCGAGGCCGCTGGCGTCACCGTCGGGTACACGCCGGAGGCCGGCATCAGCTTCACCGATGCCTCCTTCGCCACCGCGGCCAACGCCTTCACCACCAGCGGACCGGAGGGCGGCAAGTCCAGCATCGGCATCACCAGCGTGACCTCGTACACCATGACGACCAGCTCGTTGGCCGCACCGACGCTGGGCTTCGGTGGGACGGCCGGCACCGCCGCTGGCGACTGCACCGAGACCGGCTGGGTCACCGCGACCTCGCACGCTCCGGGCAACGCCGGGGCCGGTGGCGTTCCGCTGCTTCCGTTTGGGGCGACCACCCCGATCGTGGCCGCCACGCCCACCTTCACGGCCGGTGCCTACGCCAACCTGATCGAGCCGCTGCCGGTGGCCAACAACCAGGCGGTCAACCTGGGTGTCGGTGGGACCAAGACGGTGGTCCTCTCGACCGCCGCCGGGAACCCGCTGTACCCGGTGACGTCGTGCGCCGCGGGTACGCCCAGCAACCCGCGCCTGACGGTGACCATCACCAACACCCCGACCCCGTGTTCGGCCACCTTGACCGACAGCGGATCGGGCGTGGGCTCGGTGACGTTCACCTTCACCGCCTCGGACGGGTTCCCCAACACCAGCGCACCGGGAACGGTGACGGTGACCATCGGGACGCCGCCGGTCGACCAGCCGCTGCAGGAGGACATCTCCGGTGGCCAGCTGGTGCTGAGCTGTGTGGCTCCGCCGGCTGCGGCCAGCACGAGCTGCCCGCTGATCACCCTTCCGGCCATCACCCTGAACGGCACCCAGCAGACGTCGACGGCCGCCGCCAACACCATCTACGTGTCGGACAACCGCGGTGATCCCACCGTCGGCTGGACGGTCACCTCGTACCTGGTGCCCACGGCGACCAACCCGAACGCCGGCTGCGACACGCTGGCCCAGTTCTGCAACTCGAACGCTTCGGCGGACGCGGCGCTGGCCACCAACAACATCGTGCCCAGCAACTTCGCCATCAGCGGAGTGGCCTGCGCGGCCATGGCCGGGACCGTCAACCCGGCGCCGGCCGCAGGGGCGGGTGGCACGTACGCCTCCACCCAGACCCTGTGCACCGCCA
This sequence comes from uncultured Actinomycetota bacterium, assembly GCA_963709665.1. Lineage (GTDB taxonomy): Bacteria > Actinomycetota > Acidimicrobiia > Acidimicrobiales > RAAP-2 > DASZIT01. The sequence goes on from CAVPWU010000004.1 coordinate 166,408, forward strand.
ACGCCGGTACCGGCGGTGGGTCGTTCACGGTGAACGGCAACTTCACCCTCACCATCCCGTCCTCGACGGCCGCTGGTCTCTACCAGGGCACCATCGAGTACCTGGTGGCGTAGCAGTACCGCAGTACCTGGAGACAGGGGGGGTGGCGCTCCGGCGTCACCCCCCCTTTTCCATGTCTTGTTAGGGTGCGGTCGGACCCACAGGGGGGATCGGAGCGCCGAATCCCTCCTTCGGTTCGTGCACCAACTGTCCGATAGTTGAGTGTCCACTCGTTGATCCACTGTCCTGGGGGGGTATGGAAACGTGACCAGTCCGTCGAAGGTCTCTCGACGTGTGACGGCGCTCGCTGTCGCGGTGGTGGTCTCGGTCCTGGTGGCGTCGTTGGCCTCGCTGGTGGCGGCACCCTCCTCCCCGGCCGGGGCCGAGACCAACGGCAGCTGGTCGATCTTCCCCACCACCGTCGCCGGGCAGCAGCAGCGTCCCTACTTCCAACCCACCCTGACGGCGGGGCAGACCTACTCCGACTCGGTGACCGTCATCAACCAGACGGGGACGACGGCCACCTTCAACCTCTACGGCGCTGACGCCTACAACTCGTCAGCCGGCGGGTTCGCCCTCAAGCGCCGCACCGACAAGCAGACGGCCATGGGGCTGTGGATCCAGCTGCCCATCACCCAGATCACCCTGACCGGTCGGTCCTTCGAGGTCATCCCCTTCTCCATCGTGGTGCCGGCCGGGACCCCGCCGGGTGACCACGCCGGCGGCATCGTCATCGAGTCGACCACCGGGACCACCACCGTCCACGGATCGCTGTCCGTCACCGTGCTGCAGGCGGTGGCCGTCCGCGTCTACGGGCGGGTGCAGGGCAAGCTGGTCCGGTCGATGGCCGTCACCCACCTCTCGGTCTCGCCCCAGACGTCGGTGAGCTCCCTCTTCGGCTTCGGGACGCCCTCCAAGGTCACCTTCACGGTGGCCAACACCGGGAACGTCCGGCTGGCGTCGGTCGCCTCGGTGAGCCTGAAGCCGCTCATCGGCGGTGCGGCGGGGACCAAGGTCGTCCAGATCCCCCAGCTGCTGCCCGACAACTCGGTCACCTACACCCTGCCGTTCAAGAGCGTCATCCCCTTCGGACAGCTGACCGCCAACGTCCACCTGACCGCGGCGGGCAGCACCTCCACCGGGTCGAGCTCCGCCCTGGTGATCCCCTGGCTGCTCCTGCTGGTGCTGGCGCTCATCGTGGCGCTGATCGTCTGGAGCCGGCGACGTCGCCGGCGGGGCGACGCCGCCGGGGGGCGGACCCCGAGGGGATCCCCCGCCGCGGCGCCGGACGAGGAGACCGAGGAGCCGGAGCCGGAGCTGGAGCCGGAGGAGGTGGGCAGTGGCGCCTCGGAGTGACCACCCCTCGCGGGTCCCACCCCCCCACCGCCGGCGGACCCGCCGGCTGGCGGTCGCCGCCGCCGTCCTGGTGGCGGTGGTGGTGGCGGGCGTCGGCGGGGTAGCCCCCGCCGCCCCGGCCCCGCCGACGGTGACTCTCAGCACCACCTCGCTGGTTCCGGGTCAGACGATCATGATCGGCGGGACGGGCTGGCCCCGGGGCACCGCCTTCCAGGCGGTGCTGTGCGGGTCCGACGCCACCGCCGGCAGCGTGGACTGCTCCGACCAGTCGGCGGCCACCTTCGTGCCCTTCACCGACGGCACCCTGCACGGCCAGCTGCTGGTGGTGACCCCGCCGGCGCCGTGCCCCTGCGTGGTCCAGGTGGCGGCGACCAACACTCCCTACACCACGACCATCCCGGTGACCGTGGCCGGTGCCACCGTCGCCCCGGTGGCTCCGGAGCCGGTGGCCGACGTCGGCGCCGGTCTCACCGCCACGACGTCCATCGCCAGCAGCAGCTCGCTCGGGGCGTTCTTCGGGGGCAGCGCCGGCCGGGTGCTGACGGTGACGCTCCACAACGCCGGGACCCACCCGGTCACCACCCTGGTCACCGCCCAGTGGGGCTCGTCCGACCACCCCGACGACGTCATCACCAGCCCGCCGACGGTGACGGTGGACCCGGGGAAGACCCGCACGGTGACCATGCCGTTCACCCTCGCCCCGCTGTCCCACGGCACCTATCACGTGGTGGGCCAGGCTTCGGGCACCGCCCCGCAGCTCACCTTCGCCACCACCACCAGCACCTTCCCGTGGGGGATCCTCTTGGTGATCCTGGCCGTGGTCGGTCTGCTCGTCTACCGCTCCTACCGGCGTCGCCAGGCCGCCGAGCAGGAGCAGCGCCGGCTCGAGGAGGTCGGGGCGGTCGAGGGTGCCACCGGTCTCGGCGCCCTGGCCGCCATGTCCTGGGCGGTCGCCGCCCCGCTGGGGGAGGACGACACCCTGCGGATCACCGGCGCCTGGCTGACCGGCGACCTCAACGGCGAGCTGCAGACGGTGCCGGTGTCGGTCCTGACCATGGACTCGCGAGGCATCGGGGTCACCAACCCGGACACCCAGCTGCGGGTCCTGGCCTGGTCGACCATCCGGCGGGTGCACGTGGTCGCCGACTTCCCGGAGATGCGGGTGGCGGCCGGGACCGCCCCGCCCCCGGCCAAGGGGGCGGTCATCGAGGTGGACACCGTCCGCACCACCTATCACTTCGTCTGCCCCCGGAACAACCCGGCCGACCTGTCGCCGCGGGTGGACGAGGTCAGCCGGCGGTGGGTCACGCCGCCCCGGAAGGTGCCGGCCCTCGCCCTCTGACCGGTGGGGCCACGACGGCGGTCGTGCCTCCCGGCCGGCCCCGGGGCTCAGCCCCGCCAGACGCCGCCGACGGTGACCCCGGGGGGGACGTCGGCCAGGACGACGGCGTTGGCCCCGATCCACGCGCCGTCCCCCACCGTCACCGGACCGAGGATCTTGGCCCCGGCCCCGATCCGGACCTTGTCGCCGAGGGTGGGCTGCCCGGGGCCGCGACCGGTATGGCCGAGGGTGACCCCGTGGTGGAGGACCAGGTCCCTCCCGGCCGTCACCTCGTGACCGATGACGATCCCCACGCTGTGGACGAGGGAGAGTCCCGGTCCGATGACGGCGGCCGGATGGATCTCCGCCCCGGCGGCGCGGATGCTGCAGGCCTGCAGCCACAGTGCCGCCGGTCGGAGCCGGTGCGCCCAGCACCACGCGCCCATGCGGAAGTAGACCACCACCCGCAGCCGCGGGTAGAGCGGTAGACGGACCAGCGCCCCGGCCACCACGCGTGACCGGGTGGCTCCCCAGGCCGCCGTCATGTGTCGCAGGTCGTCGATCAGCGCGTCCACTGCGGCAGTGTTCCACACCAGCTCTCCGTTCCGGCGGGGCCGGTGAGCCCGGGCACGCCGCCAGGACCGTCGCCGGAAGCGGTGGCTGACCGTCGGCCCGCCGTTGTCCTTGGGAGTGGTCGAGCCGATACGCATCGTGGTGCTGTGGCGGACTAATGACGCTATGACTGCAAATTGACCGCGGAGAGTGCTGTGCTCGATGCGCACCGACACACCACTTGCGTTCCGGATGAAAAGGGGCCACCTTGAACCGAGTATCGACGTCGGACGACCCCCGTTCCGCGCGCCGAGCATGCCGTCGGGTGGACGTCGGTCGCGCCACCCTCTTCATGAAAGGCCTGTCACCGATGAGGATGAGATCCGTGTTGATCGGGATCGCCGCCCTGGCGCTGTCCCTGGTGGCGATGCCGACGGTCACCGCCGGCGCCACCTCGGACCCCGGCTGCTACGTGGGCTGCACGCCGTCGCAGGGCGGCTCCGGCGGCACCCCGCCGCTGACCACCGACCCGACCCCCGCGGCCTCCGGAGGCTCGACGGGTGGCTCCTCCTCGAGCGGGACCACCAGCCTGCCCTTCACCGGAGCGGACGTCGAGGAGCTGGCGGCCATCGGCGTGGGCGCCCTGGTGGTCGGTGGGCTCCTGGTCCGCCGTCGCCGCAGCCACCTGGCCGCCTGATCCACCCCCCGGGGGTGAGACCCCCGCAGTAGTCCGTCACGTCCGTCCCCGACGCCGCGGCGGAGCCGCGCCGTCCGGCCCGGCGTCTCCCCGACCCGGTGGGTTCGCGCCCTGTGTGGTCGGGATGCACTGCGTTCCGTCGTGAGGATGCCGCGCCGACGCTGGCGATCCCGCCCGTCCGCCACAACGGGCTTCAGGGCGGGGAGCCGGGTGCCGTTCCCATGAGGTGACACCGGCCATGTGGTCGGCGTCACCCGACCACATGGGAACCGACCTCACGCCCGAGCCACTCACCGACGGGGATCGCCGGTCCGGGTCTCCCGACGCGGCGTCCGGCCATCGTCGGGTCCGCCGGGGCGCCCGGGGATGGACCGTCCGGGTGGCCGGCTCGGCCGCCGCCGTGACGCTGGCCGTCCTGGCGCTCACCGTGCCGGCGTCGTCGTCGTCGACGGTCCGCCATCACCACCGTTCCCCGCGGCACCCCGCCAGCGCCGTGGCCGTCGGCTCCGCCCTCCTGGTCCACCTCGCACCGCCGACCACCACCACGACGACGACGACCACGACCACCACCACCACCGCTCCGGCGACGGCCGCTCCGGCGCCGGCCGCCTCCACCGACGGCCTCACCCCCGACCAGGCCGGCGCCGAAGCTCTCGCCCTGGTGCGCTACCCCTGGCAGCAGATCCCCGGGTACACCATCGAGTTCCTCCCCATCGCCGACGCCCCGGTGGCCGGCTTCAAGGGGAACACCACCTTCCGCTGGGGCTCGCCGGGGGGGACCTCGGTGCTCTACGTCTACCCCGGCGAGACGGTGGGCGAGCTGGCCGGGATCACCGCCTTCGAGATCGGGCACGAGGTGGATGCCGCCGGGCTGGAGCCCGACGGCGGTCATCCGGCCGTCGAGGACCTGCTGGGGATCCACCCCGCCAGCTGGACGCCCCAGTGCGACTGCGCCGAACAGGAGTACCTGTCCGGGTGGTACGCCGCCGCCTTCTCCGACTACTGGTCGCCGGGCGTCGGCAACTGGAGCGACCTGGCGCCCATGCCGACCGGGGCCACCCTGGCCGCCCTCCAGCCGTGGCTCGAGCCGGCCATCAGCTGAATCGGGCGCTCAGTAGCTGGCGGGCAGCAGGGGCGTCACCGCCTGAAAGAAGAGGAACACCACCACCAGGCAGGCCAGCCCGCCGCCCACCGCCACCAGCAGGCGGCCCGGCCGCCGCATCCGGCGGAAGGCCAGGCCCAGGCCCACCACCGCCGCCACCAGTACCGCGCCCCACAGGGCGGCGGGCCACCAGGGGGTGCCGGCCGGGGCGGCGGCCGCCTCCGCCCGGTGGCCACGGGTCGGCGGGGTGGCGGTCGGGGTGCTGGCCGAGGCCAGCGTGCTGCCGGCCAGGGTGGCCTGCACCACCAGGCGCTGGGTGGCGCTGTAGCGGGGGTTGCAGGTGGTGAGGGTCAGCCGGTTCCCGGGGGTGGGGGCGACCACCGCCACGTCGCTGGGCGGCACCGCCTGGCTGGTGTCCACCGTGTAGGTGAAGACCCCCTGCAGCGTGGTGATGATGATCGGGGAGCCGGCCACCAGCTCGTTGAGGTTGTAGAAGGGGTGGAGGTAGGTGGTCCGGTGGCCGGCGATGGCCACGTTGCCGGCCTCGCCGGGGAGCGGGGTCCCCGGGTAGTGGCCGGGGCCCTGGGCCAGCTGGGCGGCGGCGGTCCCCTCCACGATGGCCATGGACAGGTCGATGGCCGGGATGTCGATGGTCCCCACCACCGACCCGACCGGCGGCGGGGCCACCGTCGGGGCCACCCCGGGCGGATCGGCCTTCGGGTGGGTGGTCGACGGTGGGGGGGCCGGGTGCTCGCCGGCGCGGTGGAGCTGGGCGCGGAACTGGCTCTGCAGGACGGCCTGGTCCCGGGCGGTGGCCAGTCCGGTCCCCCAGAGGAGGTAGGGGATGAACAGCAGCACCAGCACCCCGAAGCCGACGAGCACACTGCCGATCGCAACCCGGATGGTCGTGAACGACACGCGCCGATGCTACCGGTGACGGCGCCGGACCCGGGGTCGGAGGTCCGGTCGGCGACCGGGTCGGAGGCGGTCCGGACGGTACACTCACCCGGCTCCCTCCCGTGATCGCCGGTCGGGGCGCCCGGGCCCCGGCCCCCACCGCGCTGGCGATCGTCAGGTGGCTCGGATGGACGACGAGGAGACGGTCGACGACAGCGTCGATGACCGTCGGCCCGGTGGCGACGCCCGCCGTCCCCGGCACCGTCGGCGGTGGGTGCTGGCCGCCGCCGTCGTGGTCCTGCTGGTGTGGGGCGGCGTCCTGGCCGGCCGCAGCTGGTCGGCCTACCAGAGCGACAAGCGGGGGCTGGCCGCCCTCGAGCAGGTGAAGGGCAACCTGGCCCCGGGCACCCTGACCTCCGCCGCCACCGTGCGGACCCTCCAGGTGGCCGAGGGGGACTTCCGGCAGGCCTCCGCCGACCTGTCGTCGCCGCTGTTCGGTCCGGTGACCATTCTGCCGGTGGTCGGCCGGCAGCTCCGCTCGGTGCGGGCCATCACCTCGGGGGCGGTGGTGGTCTCGGGGACCGGCGCCACCTTCGTCGGCCAGGTCCAGACGGTCCTGGACCAGCCCCGGGGCGGCGGCCCCCAGCGGGTGGCCTCCCTCCGGCAGCTGGGACGCCTGTCGGCCGCCGCCGCCGCCGACCTCGACGGCATCGACACCGGACCGTCGAATGCCCTGATCGCACCGCTGGCCACCAAGCGCGCCGAGTTCGTCAGCCAGCTCACCACCGTCCGGGACCGGCTCACCAGCGCCGCCGCCGTGTCCTCGGCGGTCGCCGCCATCCTCCAGGGCCCCCGGACCTACCTGGTGCTGGCGTCCAACAACGCCGAGATGCGTGCCGGCTCCGGCGCCTTCCTCGAGGTGGGGACGGCCACCACCGCCGACGGGTCGGTCCACCTGGGCGACCTCACCCCGTCCGGCGATCTCACCCTGCCCGAGGGGGCGGTCCCGGTGACCGGCGACCTCGAGCAGAACTGGGGCTGGCTGAAGCCCGGCGTCGACTGGCGGAACCTGGGGGTGACCCCGGAGTTCGACGTCACCGCCCCACTGGCCGCCCGGATGTGGCAGGCCAACACCGGCCAGTCGGTGGACGGGGTCCTGGCCCTGGACGTCGAGGGCCTGCGCCAGCTGCTGGTGGCCACCGGCCCGGTGGTGGTCGGCACCACCACGGTGAGCGCCGACACCATCGACCAGTACCTGCTCCACGACCAGTACGAGGGGCTGACCGACGACGCCACCGCCGACAGCGGCCGGACCGAGCAGTTGGGGGCCCTGGCCTCGGCGGTCATCGGGAACCTGCAGAGCCAGTCGCTCGACCTCAAGGCGCTGGCCTCCTCGATGGCCACCGCCACCGCCGGGCGGCACCTGCTGGTCTGGTCGTCCGACCCCACCGCCCGGGCGGCGTGGCGCACCAGCGGGGTGGCCGGGATGCTGACCCCCGACTCGCTGGACGCCGACCTCGTCAACCGGGGCGGCAACAAGCTCGACCCCTACGTCTCGGTGGGTGTCACCCTCACCACCCGGCCGTCGGGGACCGACACCGCGGTGACCATGGCCGTCGACATCGCCAACCACACCCCGGCGGGGCAGTCGCAGTTCATCGCCGGCCCCTACCCCGGCCTCGGCACCAGCTACGGCGAGTACGTCGGCGTGCTGGCGGCCAACCTCCCCGCCGCCGCCACCCGGCGGACCACCACCGGCGGGGGACCGGCGGTGGCCGACGGTGGCGAGGGCCCCACCTGGCTGTCGGCGGTGCCGGTGACCGTCGCCGCCGGGGCCTCCACCACCGTCACCTACTCCTTCGTGCTGCCCGGCCACCACGGGGACCTGTCGGTGGTGCCGTCGGCCCGGATCCCGGCCGAGCAGTGGCGCTTCGGCAGCCGCCAATTCACCGACGCCGCCCCCACCGAGTTGTCCTGGTGAGCATGGTCTGACCGCTCTCTGTGAGGGACCTTTCACTCAAGGCGACTAGCAGCCTTGTCGATGAGATGGCATGGGGCAGGGGGCTATCGAAGGGAACCACCGGTCAGCCGGAGGGGTCCGTCGATGGTCCGTGATCCTGGCCGCCCTGGTGGTCCTCCTGGCCACCACCGGCGCCTCCCTGATCACCGGCGCCCGCCCGGCGGCGGCGGCCTCCAGCGGGCCCTCCACCACCCCGCCGACCATGGTCTGCGGCGTGGCCAACCCGGCCTCGATGGTCTACAACGGGAGCGGGCCCACCAACCCGGTGACCACCCTGGTCTCGGGGATCACGCCCTGGAGCTTCACCGAGAGCAACAACCAGCTCTACGAGCTCGACAACGGGACCAAGGTCAACGTCTACTCGCTCACCGGCACCCTGGTCTCCTCCATCACCCTGCCCTTCAACATGGGCAACTCCAACCAGGACATGGTGGTGGGACCGGACGGGAGCCTCTACCTCTACGGCCCCGGGCCCGTCCTCTACAAGCTGTCGTCCACCGGGTCGGTCCTCTGGCAGTACCCGCTCAGCATCGCGCCCAACGGCCTCTTCGCCTGGCACGACGCCTCGGGCAACTTCGCGGTCGGCGTCATCCTCCGGGGGCAGGCCACCGGACCGCTGATCAACGCCGCCGGGGCGCTGGACGGCACCGAGCCGGTGCCCGGGACCGCCGTCTCCGACCTGGTGACGCCGGAGGCGGGCGGAGGCTTCGACGTCACCGACGGCGACTACGTCTACGAGTACAACTCGTCGGGGGTGAAGACCTTCACCTTCGGCAACGCCACCGCCGCCGGCTCCTCCGACACCCCCGGCGCCCCCTTCGCCTTCTACCAGGGGGGCGGGGCCGTCCAGATCGGCTCCACCGTCTACGTCGCCGACAGCGGCGATCCCAACCAGGGCCACGGGATCGAGGCCTTCTCCACCCAGGGGTACCTCCAGGGCGTGGCCTCCGACAGCACGGTCAACGTCGGGGGTCCCTCACCGCTGGAGCTGGTGGGCACCACGCTCTACTACATCGACGGCAGCTCCCTGGCCTCCATCACCGAGGCCAACCTGGCGGCGCTGGTGGCCGAGTCGGCCGCCCCGGCGCAGGACGGCTTCGGGGACACCCTGGGCATCGGGGCGGGCATCGTCACCCCGGTGACGGCCGGCTACTTCGCCCCCGGCACCACCCCGACCGTCAACGCCACCTTCGACCCGTGGTGGGAGACCCTGTCGTCCCACCTGTCCCTGAGCTACCAGGTGATGAGCTCGACCCAGATCACCGGCAACAGCTGGCCGGCCGCCACCACCGTCGGGGTGTCGACCGGTTCCACCGGCTCGTCGGGGATCACCCTGCCGCTGGCCATCCCGGCCGCCGACACCGGGCCCGGCGTCTACGAGGTCAACGCCGACCTGGTGGACACCTCGACCCAGACCACCATCGGGTCCACCTGCCTGACCTACTCGGTGGGGGCGTCGGGGGACACCCTCAACTTCTCCAGCCTGGCCGCCGGGGAGGACTACGGCGGCCCGGCACCGGTCCGGGCGGTGCAGGAGGCCGCCGCCTTCGGCACCGGGCTGGCCCGGGAGGGCCTGGACTGGGGGACGCTGCTGCCCAACTGCAACTCCGGCGCCGTCACCGTGGCCGCCTGCGGGCCGTCGTCGCTGACCTTCTCCTCCTACGACCCGGCGACCGAGCAGGCGGCCGCCGAGGCGAAGACGCTGGGCGTGAAGTTCGAGGTGCTGGTGGCCACCGGCGGCCCGGTCGACACCGCGGTGGTCAACTTCGGCAACGGCCTCTGGCAGCAGGACATCCAGGCCATCGCCGCCCACTTCGCCTCGTCGGCCCCCGACCTCACCTACCTCGAGGCGTGGAACGAGCCCAACAACACCTGGGGGTCGGCCACCACCTACGTGACCCAGATCCTGGCGCCGTTCGACGCCGGGGTGAAGGCGGCCGACGCCGCCGACGGCCACACCGACCTGGTGATCGGCGGCACGGTCTGCGGCATGGAGATGAGCTACTGGAACACCTTCGCGGCGGCCGGTGGGTTCTCCGACCTCGACGTGGTGGCCACCCACCCCTACACCGGCTACGACGACTCCTACGAGGAGGACAACGTCCCCCCGCTCCTCTCCGCCCTGGTGGGGCTGATGGCCGCCAACGGGGCCGGCACCAAGCCGCTCTGGGACACCGAGCAGGGGTGGTGGTCCAACACCTACGAGACCTACTACGACGCCGGCAACTGGGCGGCCCGCGCCTGGATGTGGAACAAGTCGGTGGGCATGACCACCTGGAACTACTTCCTCACCGAGGGGGCCTTCAGCAGCCCGGACGTGTCGTACTCGCTGATCCAGGCGGCGGCCGGCATCAACTACGTGAAGCCGGACGGCATCGCCCTGATGACCGTCTCCTCGCTGCTCGGCTCCCGCCCCTACCTGGGCATGGTGGCCACCGGCATCCCCCACGCCTACGCCATGCTCTTCGGCCCCGCCCCCGGCACCACCACCGACGTGCTGGCCGCCTGGACCGACGACCTGACGGTGGCCGCCGACGCCACCCTGAGCGCCGGCACCGGACCCGTGGCGGTGCCCACCACCGGCGTCCTCGGCCAGGCCGGTTCGCTCACCCTGGCGGCCGGGACCCAGACCCCGCTCACCCTGACCGGGGCCCCCACCTACCTGACCGTCCCCCAGGGCGACACGGTGGCGCTGGCCCCCGCCGAGAGCTTCGGCTCCGACCTGGCGCTGGCCTCCGGGGTCACCGCCACCGCCACCTCCTCGGTGTCGGGCAACGCCCCGTCCGAGGCCATCCGCTCCCTGACCACCAACGGGGTCACCGGGCCGGACGCCACCACCGACACCGGCGCCGACTACGGCGGGTGGCGGGCGGCTCCCACCGACACCTCCCCCTCCCTCACCGTCGCCTTCCCCTCCGCCCAGTCGGTCGACCGGGTGGTGGTGTCGACCGCCACCCTGGGCAGCACCATGCCCGGGCTCCGCACCTACCAGGTGCAGGCCGACGAGGGCGGTACCTGGACCACGGTGGCCACCACCACCGACGAGTTCTACCAACGGATGTCCGAGATGACCTTTCCGGCGGTCACCGCCACCGGGGTCCGGATCCTGCCCCAGGCCACCGACTACAACGACTCCGCCGCCGGGCTCGAGCCGTGGTTCTGGGGCCCGTCGTGGACCAGTACCCCGGCCGTCTACTCGGTGGAGGCCTACGGTCCCGGGAGCGCGCCGGCCGGCAACCTGGCCCCGGTGGTGTCGGGCGTCTCGCCGGCCACCGGTCCGCAGGCCGGGGGCACCTCGGTCACCGTGACCGGCACCAACCTCACCGGGGCCACCGGGGTGTCGTTCGGCACCACCCCCGCCACCTCCTTCACCGTCACCTCCGCCACCACGCTGACGGCGGTGGCGCCGGCCGGCACCGGCACCGCCGACCTCACCGTGACCGGCGGCGGGGGGACCTCGGCCACCTCGTCGGCCGACCACTTCACCTACCTGGCCGCCCCCACCGTCGCCTCGGTGAGCCCCGCCGACGGGCCCACCGCCGGGGGATCGACGGTCACCGTGACCGGCACCAACCTCACCGGGGCCACCGGGGTGTCGTTCGGCACCACCCCGGCCACCTCCTTCACCGTCACCTCCGCCACCGCGCTCACGGCGGTGGCGCCGGCCGGCACCGGCACCGCCGACGTCACGGTGACCACCCCCGGCGGCACCTCGGCCACCTCGTCGGCCGACCGGTACGCCTGGGTGGGGGCACCCACCGTCACCTCGGTGAGCCCGTCGGAGGGGACCACGGCCGGAGGCACGGCGGTGACCGTGACCGGCACCAACCTGGTCGGCATCACCGGGGTGAGGTTCGGGGCCACCGCCGCCACCGGCGTCACGGTGGCCTCGTCCACCTCGCTGACCGCCACCGCCCCGGCCGGCACCGGCACGGTGGACGTCACCGTCACCGGGGTGGGCGGCACCTCGGCCGCCGTCTCGGCCGACCACTTCACCTACGTCACCTCCCCGGCGATCGCCTCGGTGAGCCCGGCGGCCGGCCCGCTGGCCGGCGGCACCCACGTCACCGTCACCGGCACCTCGTTGACCGGCGCCACCGCCGTGACCTTCGGCACCACGCCGGCCACCTCGTTCACCGTCGTCTCCGCCACCTCGCTGACCGCCACCGCACCGGCCGGCACCGGGACGGTGGACGTCACGGTCACCGCACCGGGCGGCACCTCGGCCACCAGCTCGTCCGACCGGTTCACCTACGTGGCCGCCCCCACCGTCACCGGGGTGGCCGCCTCGGACGGTCCCGCCACCGGGGGCACCACCGTCACCGTCACCGGCTCCAACTTCACCGGCGTCACCGGGGTGTCGTTCGGCAGCCAGGCGGGGACCTCGGTGACGGTCACCTCCTCCACCTCCCTCACCGTCACCGCACCCGCCGGCGCCGGGGCGGTCGACGTCACCGTCGCCGCGGTGGGCGGCACCTCGGCCACCTCCCCGGCCGACGTCTTCACCTACGTGCCGGCCCCGACGGTGGCCGCCGTCAGCCCGGCCAGCGGTCCGGCCACCGGGGGCACCACCGTCACCGTCACCGGCACCAACCTCACCGGGGCCTCGACGGTGAAGTTCGGCGGGGTGGCGGCCACCACCGTCACCGTCACCGGCCCCACCTCGCTCACCGCCACCGCCCCGGCCGGCACCGGCACGGTGGACGTCACCGTCACCACGGTGGGCGGAACCTCGTCCACCTCGTCGGCGGACCAGTTCGCCTACGTGCCGGCCCCCGCCGTCACCACCGTCAGCCCGGACGACGGGCCCCAGGCCGGCGGGACCCACGTCACCGTCACCGGCACCTCGTTGACCGGCGCCACCGCCGTGACCTTCGGCACCACGCCGGCCACCTCGTTCACCGTCGTCTCCGCCACCTCGCTGACCGCCACCGCCCCGGCCGGCACCGGGACGGTGGACGTCACGGTCACCGCACCGGGCGGCACCTCGGCCACCAGCTCGTCCGACCGGTTCACCTATGTGGCCGCCCCCACCGTCACCGGGGTGGCCGCCTCGGACGGTCCCGCCACCGGGGGCACCACCGTCACCGTCACCGGCACCAACTTCACCGGCGTCACCGGGGTGTCGTTCGGCAGCCAGACCGGCACCTCGGTGACGGTCACCTCCTCCACCTCCCTCACCGTCACCGCACCCGCCGGCGCCGGGGCGGTCGACGTCACCGTCGCCGCGGTGGGCGGCACCTCGGCCACCTCCCCGGCCGACGTCTTCACCTACGTGCCGGCCCCGACGGTGGCCGCCGTCAGCCCGGCCAGCGGTCCGGCCACCGGCGGCACCACCGTCACCGTCACCGGCACCAACCTCACCGGGGCCTCGACGGTGAAGTTCGGCGGGGTGGCGGCCACCGCCGTCACCGTCACCGGCCCCACCTCGCTCACCGCCACCGCCCCGGCCGGTACCGGCACGGTGGACGTCACCGTCACCACGGTGGGCGGCACCTCGTCCACCTCGGCGGCGGACCAGTTCGCCTACGTGCCGGCCCCCGCCGTCACCGCCGTCAGCCCGGACGACGGGCCCCAGGCCGGCGGGACCACCGTCACCGTCACCGGGACCCACCTCACCGGCGCCACCGCCGTGACCTTCGGCACCACGCCGGCCACCTCGTTCACCGTCGTCTCCGCCACCTCGCTGACCGCCACCGCACCGGCCGGCACCGGGACGGTGGACGTGACCGTCACCACGGTGGGCGGCACCTCGTCCACCTCGGCCGCCGACCAGTACACCGGCGTCGCCCCGCCGTCCGTCGGGCTGGTCAGCCCGTCGAGCGGGCCCATCGTCGGCGGCACCCGGGTGACGGTGACCGGAACCAACTTCGTCGGGGTCACCGGGGTCCGGTTCGGCACCCAGGCGGGCACCTCGGTGACGGTCACCTCCCCCACCTCCCTCACCGTCACCGCCCCGGCCGGCTCGGGGGTCATGGACCTCACCGTCAGCGCGGTGGGCGGCACCTCGGCCGTCTCGCCCCTCGACCACTACACCGGCACCACCGACCCCTCGGTGGCGGCCGTCGCACCCGCCGGCGGCCCGCCGGCCGGCGGCACCCTGGTGACGGTGTCCGGCGCCAACCTGACCGGCGCCTCCGCCGTGCTCTTCGGCTCGACCCCGGCGACCAGCTTCACCGTCGACTCCTCCACCCAGCTCACCGCCGTGGCTCCGGCCGGGACGGGCACCGTGGACGTGACGGTGACCGTGGCGGGGAGTACCTCCGCCACCTCCCCGGCCGACGGGTTCGTGTACGCCGCCCCGCCGACGGTGACTGCCGTGAGCCCGTCGGCCGGGCCGGCCTCCGGCGGATCCACCGTCACCCTCACCGGCACCGGTCTGGACGGCGCCACCGCGGTGTCCTTCGGCGGGCGGGCCGCCACCGGGGTGGTGGTCGACTCCGCCAGCTCGGTGACCGCCACCGCCCCTCCGGGGACCGGCACCGTGGACGTCACCGTCACCGCCCTGGGCGGCACCAGCGCCACGTCGTCCGCCGACCTGTTCACCTACGTGGCCGCCCCCACCGTCACCTCGCTGTCGACGGCGAGCGGCCCGACCACCGGTGGGATCTTCGTGACGGTGACCGGCACCGGCCTCACCGGGGCCACCGGGGTCCGGTTCGGTTCCACGGCCGCCACCTTCGCGGTGGACTCCGACTCCGCCATCCTCGCCATGGTCCCGGCCGGCACCGGGGTCCAGGATGTGACGGTCACCACGGTGGGCGGCACGTCGGCGACCACGTCCGCCGACCGGTTCACCTACCTCGCCCGCCCGGTCGTCACCGGCGTCTCGCCCTCCTCGGGGGCCTCGGCGGGTGGCACCACCGTCACCCTGTCGGGCAGCGGCCTGGGTGGAGCCACCGCCGTGGACTTCGGCGGCGTCCCGGCCGCCTCGATGACCGCCGTCTCGGCCACCTCGGTCCGGGCGGTCACCCCGTCGGGCACCGGGACGGTGCCGGTGACCGTGACCACCGCCGGGGGGACCAGCGACACCGGAGGGGCCGCCTCCTTCACCTACGACCCCCCGGCCGAGGTGACGGCACCGGCCGCCACCCCACCCGGCTACTGGGAGGTGGCCTCCGACGGGGGGATCTTCTCCTTCGGCAGCGCCCAGTTCTACGGGTCGACCGGCTCCCTCCATCTCAACAAGCCGATCGTGGGGATGACCGCCACCCCCGACGCCAAGGGCTACTGGGAGGTCGCCTCCGACGGCGGCATCTTCGCCTTCGGGGACGCCGGCTTCTACGGGTCGACCGGCTCCCTCCATCTCAACAGGCCGATCGTGGGGATGGCCGCCACCCCCGACGGCCAGGGCTACTGGCTGGTGGCCTCCGACGGCGGCATCTTCGCCTTCGGGGACGCCGGCTTCTACGGGTCGACCGGCTCCCTCCATCTCAACAGGCCGATCGTGGGGATGGCCGCCACCCCCGACGGCCAGGGCTACTGGCTGGTGGCCTCCGACGGCGGCATCTTCGCCTTCGGGGCCGCCGCCTTCCACGGGTCGGCGGCGGGCAGCGTCTCGGCGCCCATCGTGGCCATGGCCGCCAGCGGCGACGGCCAGGGCTACTGGATGGTCGGCTCGGACGGCGCCGTCTACCCGTTCGGCAGTGCGGCCGACGACGGCCAGGCCAAGGGCGCCACCACGGCTCCGGTGGTGGGGGTCGTCACCACCCCGGACGGCGGCGGGTACTGGGAGGTGGCGTCCGACGGCGGGATCTTCACCTGTGGCGACGCCCCGTTCCTCGGGTCGATGGGGGGCCAGCCCCTCAACCGCCCGATCGTGGGCATGGCCTGACCTTCCCCTGGGTATCACCCTCCGTCGTAGCGTGACGGCGGAGGGCGGTAACCTCCCGGACGCTTCCCCCGGGCGACCGGTGGCGCCGTTCACCGGATCGACACGTGGGCGCGGCTGCGGCGTGGCAGGCTATCGGCCTGCCTGGCGGACCCACCGATCGTGCAGCGAGGGAAAGACGCAACGTGACAGCAGGACAGGTACTCGGCTCACTGTGGCGGCGGAAGCTGATCATCCTGGCTGCCCTGGTGGTCACGGTGGCCGCCGCCGGCGCCTACGCCGCCGTCCGGCCCGCCACCTTCGCCTCCACCGCGGTGGTCACCCCGTCGTCGTCGGCCGGCCAGGCCTCCACCACCACCTCCACGGTGGCGTCCCCGTCCGCCCCGAGCCCGAAGGAGGTGGCGGCGGTGGCCGCCGCCGCCAGGGTGAGCCCGTCGGTGGTGGCCACCTGCCTCTCCACCGGGGTGGACGCCACCACCGGCAACCTCACTTTCACCTGCTCCACCTCCGACGCCGCCCAGGCCCAGGCGGTGGCCAACGCGGCGGCCACCGTCTACGTGGCCACCTCCACCGCCGCCACCCAGGCCCAGGTCACCTCGCTCCAGAACGAGCTGAACCTCATCGAGAACCAGCTCCAGGCGCTCCAGCTCCAGCTGGCCAAGTCGCCGGGCAGCGCCGCCATCCAGGCCCAGATCACCGCCACCTCCCAGGAGTACGCCACCGTCAGCTCCCAGCTCGACGCCCTCACCGCGGTGACCCCCGCCACCGTCTCCCAGACCGCCGGCAAGGCCAGCGACACCGCCTCCTCCAAGAGCAAGGTCCTGGTGATCGCCGGGCTCATCGGGCTGGTGGCCGGGTGCGGCATCGCCCTGATCGTCGACCTCACCGACACCCGGATCCGGGGTACCCGGGACCTCGAGGAGCTCCTCGGGGCGCCGGTCCTGGCCGAGCTGCCGACCGACAAGGGTCAGGCCAAGCGCCCGCGCCCCCTCCCGGTGGGTGACGGGGACCGGACCTCGTTCACCGAGGCGGTCCGGGAGCTGCGCACCTCCCTCCAGGTCCTGGTGGACCGGCACGCCTGCCCGGTCCTGGTGGTCACCAGCCCGGAGCCCGAGGACGGCAAGTCGTTCATCACCGGGAACCTGGCCGCCTCCTGGGCGCTCAGCGGCAAGCGGACGGCGGTGGTCTCGGGTGACATGCGCCGTCCCAAGATCGACGTCCTCCTGGGCGTGACCCCGGGCCGCGACGGCATGGCCAACCTGCTCGCCCCCCGGAGGCGGGAGGAGCGCAGCGGCGACACCCCCGGCGACACGCCGATCGGTCCGCCCGCCCCGGCCGGGCCCTCCCGGATCGAGGTCCAGAACCTGCTCTGCTCCACCTCCGTCCAGGACCTGGTGCTGCTGCCGGCCGGCACCACCCAGCGCGACCCGGCCGACCTGCTGGCCGGGGCCTCGGTGAAGGCGGTCCTCGACCACCTGCGGACCCTGGTCGACGTGGTCATCGTGGACACCCCGGCCGCCCTGGCGGTGACCGACTCCTCCATCCTGGGGGCGCTGGCCGACGGGGTGCTGGTGGTGGCGTCGGCCGGCAAGACCACCCGGGCGCTCCTCGACCAGACCTCCCGCCGCCTCCAGTCGCCCAGCACCAACGTGCTGGGGAGCGTCCTCAACCGCTCCACCACGGTGGTCAACGGCGCCTACGGCTCCTACTACGAGATCGCCGAGCGCAAGCCCTGACCGAGCCGGTCACGACGGGGGCGCCACCGCCCGGCGACGTCCCCACCACCGCCCGGCCCGGGCCAACGCCCCGTCGGTGAGCAGCACGACCCCGGCCCCGAAGGCCAGCCCGGCCAGGGCGTCGGTCGGGTAGTGGGAGCCGGTGGCCACCATCGCCACCGCCATCAGCCCGGCATAGGCCGCCGCCACCACCGCCACCCACGGCCGCAGACGCCGCGGGGCGGCCAGGAAGGCGGCGGTGGCCACGGCCGCCGCCCCCACGGTCGAGCCGGACGGGTAGGAGAGGGAGCCCCCCAGGGTCCGGCCCACCGCCGGCTTCACCACCAGCTCGGAGAGGACCAGAGCCACGAGTGGGCCGACCAGGCAGGCGAGGGCCCGCCACCGGTTGCGACCCACCGTGACCAGGAAGAGGGCGGTCGCCGCCACCGCCACCGCCGGGGCCCGGAGCCGGGCCATCCACGTGTAGAGCGGGGTGGTGGTCCCCGATGGCACCACGTGCCAGACCAGGTGGTCGAGAGCGTCGGGGGCCGGCCAGGCCCGGAGCACCGCCCCGCCCACCAGCACCACCCCCACCAGCCCGGCGCCGACCACCAGCTCGGCCTGCGGACCGTCCCGGAACCGCCGCCCTCCCGCACCGTCGCCGGCCGGTCCCGGGGTCACCCGGCCCGACGTCCCGCCTCCCGGGCCACCGAGCGGAGCACCTCCGCCATGGCCGCCACCCGCTCCCCCCAGTCGGGGACGTCCACCGTGGGGGGGCGGGCCCCGGCGGGGAGCCGGGGCCCCTCCAGGGCCATGGCCACCGCCCCCGCCAAGGCCACCGGGGCCGCCACCGTGACGCCGGGGGCGTCGGCCAGCCGGTAGCCGGGCACCGGGGTGGTCACCACCGGTCGCCCCACCGCCAGGTACTCGTAGGCCTTGATGGGATCGAGGCTCTCGGTGAACGGGGTCACGGCGTGGGGGATGACCAGGACGTCGGCGTGCTGCAGGTAGGCGGGGACCTCCCGGTGGCCCACCGGCCCGGTCAGCACCACGTTGCCCTCCTCCCGGAGCCGGTCGGTGGCCGCCTCCCCCAGGAGGTTCGGCCCCACCAGCACCAGGTGGGCGCCGTCGGGGAGGGCCCGGGCCACCGCCACGCAGAGGTCGACGTCGATCCGGTCGTGGTGGAGGGTGCCCACGTAGACGGCGCTGGGCCCGTCGGGCAGGTCGGGCGGGCGCCCGGTCGGGGCGCGGTAGTGGGCGACGTCCACGGCGTTGGGGATCAGCTGCACCGGGCGGGTCGCCCCCTTGGAGGCGGCCAGCCCCTCCGAGCAGACCACCACCTCGGCGCACCGGGACAGCAGCAGCCCCTCGTCGGCCTCCAGCCGGGCCCGCACCCGCGGCGCCCGGTCGGCCCGCAGCCAGTCGTCGGTGATGTCGTAGAGGGAGGGCCACCCGGTCCGTCGCAGCACGGCCGCCGCCGCCGGGTCGTTGATCCACAGCACCGGGTCGGTCACCCCCAGCTGCCGGGCCGAACCGACCACGGCGTCGACCAGCCACCGGTCGGCCAGTGGCCCCACCGCACGGGGCAGCCACTTGGTCGGCTCCAGCGCCCACAGCCGCCCGGGGGCGACCCCCCCGACGCCGTCGATCCGCCGGAGCCCCGCCCCCCGCCGGGGGCGGCCCCCCGACCGGGCCACGTGGACCGGGTCGACCGGCGGCTCCACGAACAGCACCCGGAGGGTGGGGTCGGAGGCCAGCAGGCCGGCCACCAGGTACTGGTTCCGCCGCCACACCGAGTCCCACCCCTCGAGGGAGCACACCACCACGTCGTGGATCACGCCACCACCGACCGGTAGACGTCGAGGGTGGCCGCCACCTGGGCCGAGGCGGAGAACCGCTCGGCCTGCACCGCGGCCAGCGCCTCCCCGTAGCGGTCCCGGGCGTCCGGGTCGGCGGCCAGGGAGGCCAGCAGCTCCCCGGCCCGGGCCACGTCCCCCGCCGGGAACAGCCGGGCCTCCGGGCAGGCGCCGGCGGTGGCGTCGTGGCCGCCTCCCGCCCCGGCCACCACCGGGAGACCCGCCGCCATCGCCTCCACCACCGACAGGCCGAACGGCTCGTCGCTCCGGGGGGCCAGCAGCATCGAGGCGGTGAGGTACCGCTCGGTGATGTCGGACCGGCGGCCGAGGAACCGGCAGGAGCCGGCGACGCCCAGGCGGTCGGCCAGGCCCTCCAGCGCCGTCCGCTCGGCCCCGTCGCCGGCCAGGTGGAGCTCCCATCCGTCGGCGGCCAGACCCGAGGCCGCCCAGGCCCGGAGGGCCAGGTCGGTCCGCTTCTCCGGCTGGAGGCGCTGGGCCACCAGGACCACCGGGTCCCGCTCCCGGCTGGAGGGCCGGACGGGCACGGTGGGGGTCCCCGGGGGCACCACCACCGACGGCCCCTCGATCCGCTCGGCCACGTACTCGCTGATGGCCAGCTGGGCGGCGATCCGGCGTCCCACCAGCCGGCCCACCGCCCGGGCCGGCGCCGACGAGCCGCGGGTCTCGGCGAAGTGGCGGGTGCTGACCAGCGGGGCGCGGTGCCGGAGGGAGGCCAGGGAGCCGGCCAGCTCGGCGGCGGTCATGTGGACGTGCACCACGTCGAAGGGGCGCGAGGCCAGCAGCGCCCGGGTGGCGGCCGCCACGGTGGCGGCCGGCGCCCAGGTCACCGGCTCCGGGCCCAGGGCGTCGGTCATCGGACCGCGTTGGCCGCCGAGCACCACCACCTGGTGGCCGGCGCGGCCCAGGCCGGTGGCCAGGGTGGCCACGTAGCGCTCGACGCCGGCGAACAGGTCGGTGCACACCACCTGGGCGACGCGCAGCGGCCGGCCGGTCACCGGGTGGTCGGTCACCGGACGTCGGCCCGGGCCGGGTCGAGCTCCGCCTCGCGCCGACACGGCCCGTCGAGGTAGAGGTGGAACCGGGCGGCGGCGTCCCGGCCCCGGGTCCCGGGGAGCACGACGCCCCGGAGGCCGGACCCGAGCACCACGGCGGCCCGGTAGGACCACCAGCCCGCCGGCCCGAAGTGCTTCCGGATGTACCGCTCCTGGGAGGCGTGGAAGTGGGTGAGGCGCCGGGTGGGGTCCCCGCCGGTCCCCGCCCCCACGTGGGTGGCGGGGATCTCCGGGCACCACACCATCCGCCATCCCCGGTCGGTGGCCCGGCGCTGCCAGTCGGTCTCCTCGGCGTAGAGGAAGAAGCGCTCGTCGAAGGGGCCGACCTCGGCCAGGGCCCGGCCCCGGATCAGCAGGACCGAGCCGATGAGGAAGTCGGGACGGCGCCGGAGGCCACCCAGCCCCACCGCCTCCAACCAGGCGCCGGCCGGCGACGGGAACGGCCAGCCCACCCGGCTGGGGGTGCTGCCGCCCGGCTCCACCTGCCCGGGTGCCACGCACCCCACGTCGGGGTCGTCCCGGAGCCGCCGGTGGAGGGCCTCGACCGCCCCCGGTTCGATGACGGCGTCGGGGTTGAGGAGCAGCACGTCGGGGGTGCCCCGCCCCTCCCGGGCCAGGGCCAGGTTGACGCCGCCGGCGAAGCCCAGGTTGGCCCCGGGGTCGAGGTAGGTGACCCGGTGCCGCGCCGCCACCTCGGCCACCGCCGGGTCGGAGGAGTTGTCGACCACCACCACCGGGTGGGCGTCGTCCAGCGCCCCCAGGCAGCCGTCGAGCAACCCGGGGGCGCCGTAGGCCACCACCACCACCTCGAGCCCGCTCACACCGCCGACCCGTAGAGCTCGAGCTGGCGGTCGGCCACCGCCTCCCAGGTGAAGCCGCCGGCCCGCTCCAGGCCGCGACGGCGGAGCTCGGCCCAGCGGCCCGGGACCTCCCGGAGGGAGGCGAGGGCGTCGTGGAGGGACCGGGGATCGCCCGGCTCGACCAGCAGGCCGGCGTCGCCCACCACCTCGGGGAGGGCGCCGGAGCGGCTGACCACCACCGGCACCCCGGTGGCCATGGCCTCCACCGCCACCCGGCAGAACTGCTCCTCCCACCCGGGGGTGGGGACCGACGGCACCGCCACCACGTCGAGGCTGCGGTAGCGGGCGGGGAGCGAGTCGTTGTCCACGAAGCCACCGAAGGTGACCCGGTCGTCGATGCCCAGCGCCCGGGCCTGCCCGGCCAGCGCCCCGGCCTCCGGGCCCCCGCCGATCAGGTCCACCGTCCACCCCGGCTCGTCGGCCACGGCGTCGAGCAGGACCCCCACCCCCTTGTGGGTCTCGAGCCGGCCCACGTAGCCGACCCGGAAGGGGCCGTCCCCGGTCAGCCCGGTCCGGTCGTCGGGGGCGAAGCGGGAGGTGTCCACCCCCAGGGGGATGAGGGTGGCCGGCGGCCGCAGCCCCTTGCCCTTCACGATGCGGCCGGCATCCTCGTTGCAGACCGAGACACCGGCCGCCCGGGCCAGCGACCACCGCTCGATCCACCGGAAGGGTGGGGGGTAGCGCTTGGGGATGTTCTGCGCCGAGTAGAGGACGAACGGGGCCCGGCACCGGCGGAGGGCGCGCAGGGCCAGGATCTCGGCGGTGGCCACGCTGCACGGCTCCTCGTGGATGTCGATCACGTCCCACCCACCGGCTCCCAGCATGCGCCAGATGGGTCGGGGGTCGAAGGCGAAGAGGTTGGGGTGGTGCCCGAGGGTCCGGACCGGGTGGGCGAAGTCGTCGCCGTCGGCGGTGAAGGAGACCGTCGTGCCCCCCTCGTCCCACGCCGCCGAGGTCAGGGCGGTCACGTCGACCCCGCGCCGCCGGAGGGCTCGCTCGCGGGCCCGCCAGGCCGTCACGACACCGCTGTGCGTGATGCGAAGGACGCGCATCGGGACTCCTCGACCGTGGTGGGGGGACGGCACGTCGGAGCCGCTCCGGACGACGAGCCGCACACCTGCCGAATGCCAGCGGGGACCGCGGAACGCTATCATCGCTCATCCCCAGCGTGGTCGTCGCCTTGGGGCGTGGGAGGTCAACCGGCGGTGGCTGAACAGAGCAGGGAGAGGGTCCCGGTCGACGCCCGGGTGCGCGTCGGCACCGACGTCGAGTCGATCGACGAGGTGGCGGCGGCCGTGTGCCGGTTCGGCGACCGGTACGTGTCCCGGGTGTACACCGAGCACGAGGTGCGGTGCGCCGGTGGCGCCGGCCCCGGTGCCGCCCCCGGGCTCACCGCCCGGTTCGCCGCCAAGGAGGCCACCCTCAAGGTGCTGCGCCCCGACCGCCACCGGGTGCCCACCTGGCGCTCCATCGAGGTCCTGCGCCACGACGACGGGTGGTGCGAGATGCGCCTGACCGGCGAGGCCGCCGAGCTGGCCCGCGAGGCCGGTCTGGGCGAGCTGGCGGTCAGCCTCAGCCACGGCGCCGGGGTGGGGATGGCCACGGTGGTCGGCCTCTGCGCCGCCGGGGGGGCCGGATCGTGAGCTCCACCGAGGAGGGGATCCGCTCGGTGCTCGCCGAGCACGCCCGCCTGCCGGTGGACGTGGCCACCCTCGGGGTGGAGGACGACCTCTACCAGGCCGGGATGACCTCCCACGCCAGCGTCAACGTCATGCTGGCCCTCGAGGACCTGTTCGACATCGAGTTCCCCGACGCCAAGCTCCGGAAGAAGACCTTCGAGTCGATCGCCGCCATTCAGGAGGTGCTCGACGAGCTGGGCGCCTCAGCCCCGGCCGACGGGTAGGGGCGATGCCCGAGCCGACCCGGTCGGACCTCGTCGAGCGGGTGGGGGCCATCGCCCGCGACGTGGCGGCGGCCGCCGCCGACGACGTGGACGCCGCCGCCCGCTTCCCCATCGAGACCTTCGACGCCCTCCGCGCCGCCGGCCTCCTGTCGGTGCTGCTCCCCGAGTCGCTCGGCGGGGAGGGCGCCACCCTGGCCGACGTGGCCCCGGCCGTCACCGAGCTGGGCCGGGCCTGCGCCTCCAGCGGCATGGTCTACGCCATGCACCTCATCCAGCTGGCCTGCCTCACCCGGCACGCCAGCTCGCCCGCCCTGGCCACCTTCGCCCGCCGGGTGGCCGACGAGCAGCTGCTGCTGGCCTCGGCCACCACCGAGGCGGGGGTGGGCGGGGACGTCCGCACCAGCCTGTGCGCCGTGACCACCGAGGACGACCGCTACCGGCTGGAGAAGCAGGCCTCGGTCATCTCCTACGGGGAGCAGGCCGACGCCGTGTTCACCACCGCCCGGCGGACGCCGGACAGTCCGGCCAGCGACCAGGTCCTGGTGGTGTGCACCGACCCCGGCCTCTCCCTGGAGGCCAACGGCGACTGGGACACCCTGGGCTTCCGGGGCACCTGCAGCCTGGGCTTCCTCCTGGTCTCCACCGGCGATGCGGAGCTGGTCTTCGAGGCCCCCTACAGCGACATCTCCAGCCACACCATGCTCCCCACCTCCCACCTGCTGTGGACCTCGGTGTGGCTGGGCATCGCCACCGAGGCCACCGACCGGGCCCGGCGCTTCGTCCAGGCGGCCGCCCGCAAGACCCCGGGGGTGACCCCGCCCAGCGCCCTCCGCCTGGCCGAGCTGGTGGCGGTGCTCCAGCAGCTCACCGAGCTGGTCGGCGGGGGCCTCCGCCGGTACGGGGAGATCGCCGACGACCCCGACGCCACGTCGTCGATGGGGTTCGCGGTGGCCATGAACACCCTGAAGGTCACCGCCGCCCTGCTGGTGGTGGAGATCGTGGGCAAGGCGCTGCTCATCTGCGGCATCGCCGGCTACCGCCAGGGGTCGCCCTTCTCGATGGGCCGGCTGCTGCGCGACGCCTACGGCGCCGCCGTCATGGTCAACAACGACCGGATCAACGCCAACAGCGCCCAGCTCCTCCTCATCCAACGGGAGCTGTGACGGTGGCCACCTTCCGGGACGACCTGCTCGAGGCGGGGCTGCTCTTCGACTCCGGGGTCGACGGCCTCTACTACCGGTCGGAGACGTTCGAGTCGATCGCCCTCGGCGTCGAGGGGCGGGTCCGGGCGGCCGGCGCCGACCTCGACGCCCAGGTGGTGTACCCGGCCCCCTTCCTCCCCCGCACGGTGTTCGAGGAGTCCGGCTACCTCCGGTCGTTCCCCGACCTCATCGGCTCCATCCACTCGTTCACCGGCGGCGACGCCGACCACGCCCGGCTGCTGCAGCTGGCGGAGGCGGGGGAGGAGTGGTCGTCGGTGCTCACCCCCACCGAGGTGGTGATGGTCTCCGCCGCCTGCCACCCCATCTACCCGCTGTGCAGCGGCCGGCTGGGACCCGAGGGCCGGCGGTTCGAGGTGTTCGGCCAGGTGTTCCGGCACGAGCCCAGCCTCGACCCCGCCCGGATGCAGTCCTTCCGGCAGCACGAGTTCGTCTACGTCGGCGACCCCGACGAGGCGGTCGCCCACCGCGACCTCTGGTTGGAGCGCGGCCTGGCCGTCCTGGCCGGCCTGGGGCTCGACGTCGAGGTGGTGGTGGCCAACGACCCGTTCTTCGGCCGGGCCGGGCGGATCCTGGCCGCCAACCAGCGGGACACCGAGCTGAAGTACGAGTTCGTGACCGAGGTCGCCTCCTCCGACCACCCCACCGCCATCGCCTCCACCAACTGCCACCTCGACCACTTCGGCGAGCCGTTCGGCATCGAGACGTCCGGGGGGGCGGTGGCCCACTCCTCGTGCGTGGGCTTCGGCCTCGAGCGCGTCACCCTGGCGCTCCTGCGCACCCACGGCACCGACCCGGCCGGGTGGCCGTCGGCCGTCCGTGACGCCCTGTGGCCATGACCCGCTCGGTCCTGGACCTCGACCCCGGGACCTACCGCCGGCACCCGCTCCACCTCACCGAGCGGATCTGGACGGAGACCAACTGCTACGTCGACGTGTGGGTCGAGCTCCTCCACGCCCTGGGCCTCGACCCGGTGGCGGCCGGCGCCTTCGCCCTCGACAGCGACTTCGACGGCAGCCAGTGGACGTTCTTCAAGTACCCCCCCGAGGACCTCCGGGCCGTGTACGGGATCGAGGTGGCCGAGCTGAACGTCTGGCGCCCGGTCCTCGACCACGTCGAGGAGCACCTGGCCCGGGGGAGGCTCCTCACCGTGGAGGCCGACTCGTGGTTCCTCCCCGACACCCAGGGCGTCTCCTACCGCCTCAACCACCAGAAGTCGACCATCATCCCCCAGCGGCTGGACCGGGACGGCCGGCGACTCGACTACTTCCACAACGCCGGCTACTTCCACCTGGAGGGCGACGACTTCGACGGGGTCTTCCGTCGGGGGGCGCACGCCGGGACCGGTGACCTCGACCCCTACGTGGAGGTCATCAACTTCGACCGCCTGCGGGTGGAGCCGGCGGAGCGCCTGACCGGGCTGGCCGTGGCCGGCCTCCGCGACCACCTGGCCCGCCGCCCCGCCACCAACCCGATGCCCCGGTTCCGGGCCGGCCTCGACGAGTACCTGCCCACCCTGGCCGGGGGCGGGGCCCACGAGTTCCACCTCTACGCCTTCGGGACCTGCCGCCAGTGCGGGGCGGCCGCCGAGTTCGCCGCCACCTTCGTGGACTGGCTGGGGGACCGGGACGGTGGCGGGCTCGGACCGGTGGCGGCGGCCATGCGCCGGATCGCCGAGCAGGTGAAGGCGTTGGAGTTCCTGCTGGCCCGCCTCCTCCGGGGCCGGACGGTGGACCTCGACGGTCCGTTCGCCAGCCTGGCCGAGGACTGGGAGTCGGCGATGTCGGCCCTGGTGGCCCGCTATGGCGGCTGACCTGCTGACCGGGGTCCCCTGGCGCTGCACCGCCACCGACCCCGGCGCCGTCGGGGAGCCGGCCGCGCTCGACGCCCCGTCCCGCACCTGGTGGGACGCCACCGTGCCCGGCACCGCCGCCGCCGCCCTCCGGGCGGCCGGGGACCCGTCGGTGGAGTGGCGGGACTTCGACGGCGAGGACTGGTGGTTCACCGGCGCCTTCCCCCACCCGGGCGGCGAGGGCCCCTGGCGCCTCCACCTCGACGGCCTGGCCACGGTGGCCGACGTGTGGTGCAACGGGGAGCACCTCCTCCACAGCGAGAACATGTTCGTGGGCCACGTGGTGGAGCTCGCCCACCTCGGGCCGGACAACGTGATCGCCATCCGGTGCGCGGCGCTGGCCCCGCTCCTGAACGTCAAGCGGCCCCGCCCCCGGTGGAAGTGCCCCCGCATCCTCGACCAGGGGCTGCGCTGGTACCGGACCACCCTGCTCGGCCGGATGACCGGCTGGGTGCCCAGTCCGGCCCCGGTGGGCCCGTGGCGGCCGGTCCGCCTCGAGGCGGTCGAGGCGGTCGAGCTCACCACCCGTCGGATCGACGCCCGGTGCGAGGGGGAGGGCGGGACGGTGACCGTATCCCTGGGGGTGCGCGCCGAGACCCCACCCCGCACCGCCACCCTCCGGGTGGGCGACGCCCGGGCCGAGCTGGACGTCCTCCCCGAGGGGGAGGGGTGGCGGGTGTCGGGGGCCCTCCGGCTCCCCGCCGTGGAGCGGTGGTGGCCCCACACCCACGGCACGCCGACCCTCTACCCGGTGGCGGTCGAGCTCGACGGTGTGAGCCGGGAGCTGGGGGCGGTGGGCTTCCGGACGGTGGCGGTCGACCGGTCGGGGGACGGGTTCACCGTGGTGGTCAACGACGTGCCGATCTACTGCCGGGGCGCCTGCTGGATCCCCCTCGACCCGGTGTCCCTGAACGCCTCCGAGGCCCGCCTGGACCTGGCCGTCGGGCAGGTGGTCGCCGCCCACCTCAACATGATCCGCATCGTGGGCGAGACGGTGCCCGAGGTGGACGGTCTCTACGACCGGTGCGACCGGGCCGGCGTGCTGGTGTGGCACGACTGCATGCTGGCCTTCTTCGACCCGCCGGAGGACGAGGCGTTCGACCGGTCCTTCGAGCTCGAGGTGACCCAGCTGTTCGGGCGCCTCCACGCCCATCCCTGCCTGGCGGTGGTGAGCGGGGGCAGCGACATCGTGGAGCAGGCCCAGCTGATGGGGGTCCCCCGCCAGCGCTGGTCGGTCCGGCTGATCGAGGAGGTGGTGCCCGCCCTGGCCGAGCGGCTGCTGCCCGGCACCCCGTGGGTGACCAACAGCCCGATCGGCGGCACCATGGCCACCGAGCCCGGCACCGGGATCGCCCACTACTACGGGGTGGGCGCCTACTTCCGCCCGCTGAGCGACGTGCGGCGGACCGGGGTGCGCTTCGCCGCCGAGTGCCTGTCGTACGCCACCCCGCCCGAGCCGCAGACGGTGGACGAGGCGTTCGGCGGCCCAGGGCCGGCCGGCCATGACTGGCGGTGGAAGCGGGCGGTCCACCGCGACGCCGGGATGTCCTGGGACCAGGAGGACGCCCGGGACCACTACGCCGGGGAGGTCTTCGGGACGCCGCCCTTCGCGCTCCGTCACTACGACCCGGCCACCGCCCTGGACGTCGGACGGGCCACCGTGGCCCACCTGTTCGCCGAGATCCTCGCCGAGTGGCGTCGACCCGCCAGCCCCTGCATGGGCAGCCTGGTCTTCGACCTCCATGACATCCGGCCCGGCCCCGGGCTCGGCATCATCGACGCCGCCGACCGGCCCAAGGCGCCGTGGTACGTGCTGCGTCGGCTGATGGCCCCCACCGCGGTGTTCTTCACCGACGAGGGGTTGAACGGCCTCGACCTCCACGTCCTCCACGACGGGGCCGACGAGCTGACCGGCAGCGTCCGCGTCGACCTCTTCGGCGCGCAGGGGCAGCTCCTCGAGACGGCGACCTCGCCGGTCCGGGTGGCCGGGCGGGGCGGGCGGACCCTGCAGGTCGGCTCGCTCTTCGACGGGTTCCGCGACATCAGCTACGCCCACCGGTTCGGGCGGCCGCCCCACGACGTGATCGCCGCCACCCTCCTCGACGCCGAGGGGCGCCCGCTGGGCGAGGCGGTCCACCTGCCGGCCGGCCCGGCCCGCCGGACCGCCGACGACCTGGGCCTGGCCGGCCAGGTGACGACGGACGGGGACGGCGGCTGGCGGCTGTCGGTGTCCACCGACCGGTTCGCCCAGTGGGTGGCGCCCGACCTGGCCGGGTTCGTGGCCGAGGACTCGTGGTTCCACCTGCTGCCCGGAGCCTCCCGCGGCCTGGCCCTCCGGTCGGAGGGGACCCACGAGGTGCCGCGGGGCGAGCTCCGGGCCCGGAACGCCCCGGAGCCGGTCCGGGTCACGGTGGTCCGATGAACCGGGTGGGACGCAAGGACGGGCCGGTCCGGGTCCTGGTCCTCTGCACCGCCAACCAGTGCCGCTCCCCGGTGGGCGCCGCCCTGCTGCGGCGCCGGTTCGCCGCCGACGGGTCCAGCGCCAAGGTGCTGTCGGCGGGCGTGTTCGGCAACGGGTTGCCGGTGCCCTCCACCGGCCAGTCGGTGCTGGCCGCCCGCGGGATCGACCTCACCCGCCACCGGAGCGCCCCGATGACCCAGCTGCTGGTGGCCGGGGCGGACCTGGTGGTGGGGATGGAGCGCTCGAACATCCGGGAGGCGGTGGCCCTGGTGCCGGAGGCCTGGCCGCGGGCCTTCACCTTCCGGGACCTGATCCGTCGGGGCGACCTCTTCGGCCCACGCTTCCCCGGTGAGCCCCTGGAGGGGTACCTCGAGACGGTGGGCACCGGTCGACGGCGGGACGCCCTCCTCGGGTCGTCCCCCGACGACGACGTCACCGACCCCATGGGCCGGGACGCCACCGTGTGGGCGCGGGTGGTGGACGATCTCGAGTGGCTGACCTCCCGGTTGGTGGCGCTGCTCGCCCTCCCCTCCGGAGCCCGGGAGCTCCGCCGGGTGGGGGCGGGGGGCGGCGGATGACCCAGCGCCTGGTGCTGGCCAGCCTGGCCGTCGACTACCACATGGGCCAGCAGGTCTTCGAGGACGAGCTGGCCCGCCGGGCTCCCGAGGAGCTGGGGAGCGGGTGGGACGTGCGCCGGGTCACCACCCGCACCCTCCGGTCCACCACGCCGGGCACCGACCGGGTGCCCGCCTGGGTGCTGCACGGCGCCCCCCCCTGGGTCCGGCGGAGCGCGGGCCGGGTGCTGTACCGGGGGGCGGACGTCGTCCACCGCCTCGACCTCCGGCTGCCGCCGGCGGCAGGGGAGGTCCTCACCGTCCTCGACGTGTCGGCGTGGCGGTTCCCCGACGAGGCACCGCTGCCCTCCGACACCGCCGAGGCCGCCCGTCGGGCCCGGTTCGTCATCTGCCCGTCGGAGTTCTCCGCCTCCGAGGTGGCCGCTCAACTCGGCCTCGCCGACGTGGTGGCCATCCCCCTCGGGGTCGCCCCTGCCTTCTTCGAGCGACGGCCGGCCACCGAGGAGCGCCTGGCCGAGCTGGGGATCCGGGCGCCGTTCGTCCTCCACGCCGGCGGCTGCAGCCTCCGGAAGAACCTGGCCGGGCTGGCCGACGCCTGGACCCGGGTGCGGGCCAGCCGCCCGGAGGCCTCCCTGGTCCTGGTCGGTCCGGCCGACGGGCGGCGCGACCGCCTCTTCGCCGGCCTCCCCGGCACGGTCCGGACCGGCCGGCTCGAGGACGCCGACGTCCGGGGGCTGATGGCGGCCGCCGCCGTGGTGGTGGTCCCGTCCCTCTACGAGGGCTTCGGCCTCCCCGCCCTGGAGGGGATGGCGTCGGGGGTCCCGGTGGTGGCCGCCGACCGGAGCGCGCTTCCCGAGGTGTGCGGAGACGCCGCCCTGCTGGTGGAGCCGACGGGGGACGCCCTGGCCGAGGGGATCCTGGCCGTGCTGGAGGGTGACCCGGGGTCCGAAGGCCGGGTGGCCCGGGGCATCGACCGGGCCGGGGAGTTCACCTGGGGGGCCACCGTCCGCGCCCATGCCGAGCTGTGGCGCCGGGCGGGCGGAGGCTGAGCTTCCGGACCGGGTGATGACACTGGTGGGCCCGGGGCTCCACGGGGCCGGTGGAGTCGGGTCGGTCGGTCGGTCGGGTCGGTCGGGTCGGTCGGGTCGGACAGCCGGGCATGTCGGTGGCGCCCGCCTCTCAGCGAATTGCTCCCGAGAGCGGCACCATCTCGCTGGAGGGCGGCCAGATCCGAGCCGCCCTCCGGTCCCTCCACCGACGGCAGGGCCACCCCGGGGAGCCCGGAGGCCACCCTGGTACGCTCCCGCAGCATGCACCAGGCGGAGCCACCCGACCCGGCGGGGTCCGGGTCACGGCGCTTCTGCTTCGTGCTCCCCGCCGCCGAGCGGTACGGCCCCGGCGCCGGAGGCGCCATCGCCACCGTCACCCGCCAGGTGGTCGCCGCCCTGGTGCGGGCCGGCCAGCACGTCTCGGTGGTGACGCCCGACGACGGCGGCCCGGTCTACGAGGAGGGGGAGGTCCACCGCCTCCGGTACGGCGAGGCGCACCGCCCGCCGACGGTGGTGCACAAGGCCCACCTGGTGGAGGCCCGGCTCCGGCGGTGGGCGTGGCCCGACTACGGCCCCTACCTCCGCCAGGTCCGCTCGTGCGTCGGGGGACTCCGTCCCCGCCCGGACGTGCTGGTGGTGGCCAACGACCCGATCCTGGCCACCGAGCTGCGGCGCCGGTGGCCCGACACCGAGGTGGTGCTGTGGCTGCACAACCTGCTCCGGGGGCCGGAGGCCCGGGGCCTGGGTCCACCGCCCGCCCACCTCCACCTGGCGGTGGTGAGCGACGCGGTGCGCCAGTGGACGGCCACCACCTACGGGATCGACCCCGAGTCCATCGGCGTCATCCACAACGGGGTGGACGGGAGCGAGTTCCATCCGGCGGAGGACTACCTCGAGCCCCGGCCCGTCCTGCGGGTCATCTGTCACGGGCGCATCGACCCCAACAAGGGCCACGATGCCGCCGCCCGGGCGGTGGCCACCCTCCGGCACCGGGGGGCGCCGATCACCTTCACCCTGGTGGGAGGGGTCCGCACCTTCGGGCTCCCGCAGGACGAGGTGGCGGCGTTCGTGGACCGTCTCGACCGGGCGGTGGCGGACGCCGAGGGCACCGCGGTCGGGAGGGTGCCGGCCACCGAGGTGGCCGAGCTGCTCCGCCGGCACGACGTGTGCTGCGTGCTGTCCCGGAACTTCGACCCGATGCCGCTCACCGTCCTCGAAGGCATGGCCTCCGGCTGCGCCATGATCACCACCGATCTGGGCGGGCTGCCCGAGGCCATCGGGGACGCCGGGATCCTGGTCCCGGCGGACGACCCCGACCGGTTGGTGGCCGCCCTGACCTCGCTGCTCGACGACCCGTCGGCCCTGGCCGACTGGCGGCGCCGGGCCCGGGCCCGGTCCGAGCAGTTCACCTGGGACGCCGCCGCCGCCCGGCTGCTGGCGCTGGTCGGACCGGCGGGGCCGGCGTGACCCCGCCCCGGTCGGTGGTGCTGATCAACAACAGCCGCGACACCTTCACCCCGACGGCCAGCGGCGCCATCGCCACCTGTCTGTGGGAGCTGTGCCGGGCGGCCGCCACCGAGGGGGTGACCCCGACGGTGGTGACGGTGCCGGGGGAGGGGGACACCTACCCGTGGGGGCGGCTCCGGGCGGTGGCCCCCTACGTCGAGCCCGTCAACCCCTACCACCGGAAGCTGCTCGGGGCCGAACGGCGGCTCCGCGGGTGGGCGCGGGTCGGCCAGCACGCCTACGCCCGGCAGGTGGCGGCGGCGGTGGCCGAGCTGCGGCCGGCCACCGTGGTGTGCAACAACGACCCGGAGGTACGGCCATGGAACGCATTGGTCGCGAATTGCGTCACGTTTGGACGAGATGTCGCGGAATATTTGGGCGTGAAGATGCCGCTCAGTTTCAGGCTATCGCCGAGCGTGGTGCTTTATCCAAAAAACGTCGTAGAAGCAATTCGCGACGCGAACGGAATCTACAAAGACCAGGGACCGTTGAAGGATGCGCCGGGGTCACTTCCGCCTGAGGTGGCTGCGCAGCTCGCCGAGCGTCCTCCAACGGCGGCCGCTACGCCGCGCCACGTCGCCTCAAAAAAGTGGGCCAAACGGCAGGCCGGGCCTCAGAGCGACCAGAGAACTGCGGCCAGTGCTGCTACGCCTTGAAGTGGCGGTGAAAAAAAGCGCAGCGGCGCAAAAAGGCCCCAGCGGTCCGGAGCAAACCGCCGGGGCTCACAGGTCTTGGGGCCATAACCCTGCAATTTTCGATGCTGTCGGTGACGGCCGGATGACGGGTTACGGAACGCGCTCCATTCGCGCTCGGGCTCTAGGTCGATCCACTAGAAAGTATTTCAGCACCGCGTTGCCTTGCCGCCCCTGAAGCGGCGCGCCGCATTTTCGGCACGTAATCTGACGGTCCATCGTCTCCTCGTCCGCTTCGGCCCGGACGAGTTTAAGGCAGGTTTCCGAACGCACCGCGTAAACTCTGCGCTTTTAACTGATCGCTTTCTATTTTATAGTGCGATCAGTTCCGCATTGGAGGGCTTGTAATGGCGGCACAAATCGTTCCGCTTACCAGGGCCAAATCGAAGCGTAATGCGACCAGTTCGCTAAAAGGGCGCAAAGGGAACGAAACCTATCGGGTCCGCGAGCACCTGACGGAAGCCGAGATGGACAAGTTGCTAGGAGCTCTAAAGCGCAACCGCCATGGCCACCGCGATTGGCTAATCGGCCTCTTGATCTATCGCCACGGCTTGCGGGTCTCGGAAGCCTGCGATCTTCGCTGGGACGATATCGACCTGACTAAGCGAACTATCATTGTGCGGCGGCTGAAGGGAAGCACCGACAGCAGACATTACCTGGAACGGGACGAGCACAAGGCGCTGGGCGAGCTATGGCGAGCCAACGCCAAGAACGCCCGCAAGTCTGACTACGTCTTCGTCAACGAGCGTGGCCAACCGTTTGGCCGCATGGGCATTGCACGCATGATTGAACGCGCCGGCGAAGCCGCCAAGCTGCCGTTCCCCGTCCACGTTCACATGCTCAGGCACTCGACGGGGTACGCACTGGCGGCCCGCGGAATGGATACCAGAAGGCTCCAGCACTATCTCGGCCATGCCAGCATCACGAATACGGTGCGCTATACGGCGATGTCGCCGGAGCCTTTCAAGGATATCTGGCGCTAGGCGGCCAGGCCCGTCATCAAAAGTCATTGGCTGCCGAAAGTCGGGTCGGGACGCCCCCGGCCGCTGCGATAATAGGGGCCAACCCTCCGTAAGAGTACGGTGAGCCTGCCGGAGCGTGGATATATGCAGGGCGGTAGCAGCGACAGGCGCTGCGCAAGAGTTATGGCAAACAAGGGGACTACTTCGAGCGTGAATTTGGAACGAATTAAGCTGAGCCGAGTCTCCGATGTGGATGCGTCATCACTGTTTGGCGTCAACTCAGCAAGGAGATAATATGGAAGTGCGTTCGGTATTAGGTAGCGTTTTCGCGGCATCGCTTCTCTTTGCTTCGCCGGCCAAAGCTTCAACGGTGACCGACGACTTCTCTGGCACGTTGGGCGGCAATCCTGTGTCGGGGAGTATTTCTCTTGATGTTGTTGGGGGCCAGGCTGTTGATGGCACCGGAACCTTCACCGGTTTTGGGTTTGCGAATGTCCCGCTCGTCCTGATTACGCCCTCTACTCCGGGCGATGAAGGAGCACCATCGAGCGTGGGCTTTCGCGCAAATGACGGAACCGACTACTTCGGCGCCAACACGAATGTTCCTATAGATGCCACCGGTCTTCTCTTCGATGTCGACACGGCAACGGCCGCATTCGGCCAGTTCCCATTATTTAACCTCGCAAGCGGAACAAACGACAGCGCATTCACGGGCAACGTCGGCGGTACCGAATTTTATAACCAAGTCGGCACTGTAGATCTGACTGCCACGCCGCTGCCGGCGGCATTGCCGATGTTTGTGGGTGGGCTAGGTTTGGTCGGCCTTCTTTCGGCACGACGCCGCAAGAGCAAGAAGCAACCATCTCTGTTGCTTGTCTCGCGCTAACCCGGAGGGCGATAGCCAACAAATTACGCGGGGTCCATCAACGTGGCTGACTTGTTCTCATTGACTAGCGCGGTGCTGTCCTGATTCCGAGCCCTTTGTCCTAATTTCAATTTCGACTGTCTAGTTCGGCAACCGGTCAGTTTTGAACAGACAGCCACTGCCGAAACGCAGAATATGCACAGGAGAGGTGCCGCGTATGGCTCTGCAAACACCGTTAGACTTAGAAGATCTAATAAGATCGCCATCCTCACGTTTTCAGCGCGTTTGGCCGCCGGCAATCCTAATCCTGTTATTGACCGTTACCGCGGCTTGGATAGCCCTTCTGGGATACGGGCTAGTCGAGTTAGTTGAAATGGCGCTTTAGAGGAGCGCCTCAGTGAAGAGTGGAACGAATGCCGATAAACGGACGTTCACTCACGGATGGACGCCTAAGCCTTCGCCCCACGATAGCCCGCCGTGTCCGTCTCGAAGCCCCGCGAGAAGCGGGGCTTTGTCTTTTTGACTCCCGGTTGCGTTTTTGGAGGTCCCTTTTGCTGTGGAGAATTCGAGCCGGATGATTTCTAGTGAGCGATTTTGATCAGATCGTCACCGGCTAGGTAGGCAAGCTGCCATCGGGATTGTGTCGGGCACGCGGAGAATGTGCCATGTCGGCATCAGATCAGTTCTGGCAATATGCCAAAGAAAGAAGCCGTCCTAGCGGCCTGCCTCGCTGAAAGCGACGACGAGAAACTCGGCTTGCTTGACCTTTCGCGGACTTGGACACAAGCGGCATTGATAGAGCGGCGGAAACAGGTCGATGCTGGCAGCATGGCGCTCGCTGCGTAAGCCCGCCTCATTGCGTTTGTTCCCACGCGGGTTGACGACAAACCCGCGTTGGCCTCGCAAGAAATCGACAAGAACCTCGCTCTTTGGACCCCCTGATGAGGCGCCAACGATTAGGAAACGACCCGATGGTGCAAGTCGACAACAGAGCAAAAGATAGAACTGACGCAACGTTTACAGCTACGTTGCCGAGCGACTACCATCAGGTCATGCGACCGTTGGCTCGGGTTAGGGCCTGCCGCGGTGTTCTCAGCACCTTGGCGGCCCGACTATTTTGTGAAACGCATTGTCACATCGATGATGGCCACGATCCGATAATTCTCAACGCGGCGCCGCCCAGGCGGCCCGAGCAGGTCGACCCGCGCGGCCGCGATTCTCCGGACCGCGCTCCTATTTTAGTTCGGCCATGTTTGCAGATGCTATCTATTAGTCCTGATAAGACAAAAAACCCACAGGGAGGTCGTAATGCTTGGAATGCTTGCTGGTATCATCGCGTTCTTGAGCATGAGCGGCGCGGTCGTGCTGATCGCTCCAATTCTTTATGATCCGGAGCGTAGCTTCCATCAGAAGTAGGTAGCCCGCTGTCACGTCGGATGGCGCGCGTGCCCGAGTGCCTTGAGCTTGCGACTGAGGTGATGCGCACCAACGCAGGCTTCCATGCCAATCAGGCAAGGTGGCATATTGGCGAACCGTGCTTCGAGCTGACCTCGCGACCACTTCTGATGCAAAAGAATTGCGCCGCGGCTATCTAGGCCGACGATGTGGAACGAGTTCTTCCCGACGTCGATTCCGACGACGGCAATAGCGGTCTGGAATGCTGTAGTGGGCATGGCGTGCTCCTCGTCTGGGTGCCTTCGACCAGCTTACGCTTGCCGGGTGGAGCACGGCCGGACCATCCCATTATCGGACTTCACTGTGAGGGTCTTTCCACCACTGTCCTCGCGAACCGGATCGACAGAGACCAACCCGCCGCCCGCCGTTTGCGTGCTTAGATGCCGGCACGCCGCCGCTTTCCGCCACCATGGACGGTCGACGAACGCGAGGGAGGCGAGTCATTTATCGTCCGAGACGCGAACGGTCAGGCGCTTGCCTACCTCTATTTTGAGGACGAGCCGCAGCGGCAAATGTCGATGAAGCGCTTAACCCGCGACGAAGCACAGCGCATAGCTGCCAACATCGCGAAGCTGCCTGATCTTTTGCGAAAGTAGCCGGCATGCTGCCGCGACCGCTGCGGGTTAGCGGTGGCAGCGAGCCATCCGGGCGCGTAATGGCGCGGAGACATAACCTTGATTTTAACCGACCGCGAATTAAGCTGCCAGCCGGTCCGGGGCCGCCGCAGTTGAGCCGCCCACTGAGGCTGCGTGGCACGAATGCAAAAGGGGACAGCTTCATGAATGGAGAAATGAAACCATCCCCTTTGGAAACCCCGCGGGCATTGAACGATCCACGGAGCGTCAATTATAATATGTCCTTGCTCAGGCTCTCTGGATCGGCTCGCTCGGCACTAACGCTCGGCCACCCAGGCGGAGAACCTCATGGAGGCGGTGTTTTCGTGACCATCCGACAGCGGACGCGCGTGCTGCAGCGGTGGCCGGAGGAATGACTTTTGCGCCAAGCGTTCCAGGCGGGAAAATCTACCACGCCGTCAGCCGGGCTAAAGAGAAAATTGGAAACCGGGACTTTCCCTAAAAAGAGAACGGTCGACGGATCCTGCGCGCCTGCGGACGCTGGGGTTGATCAGCTGCTCGAGCGGCGCCGCGGCGCCAGTGACGAGCGCGGCTTAATCATGCTGCGACCCGCAAGGGTCATTCTTCTGAGAGTTTTGAACAAATCCCTTCGGCCGGCGGGCCTTCGCGACAGCGTCAGCACTCTCAGCGATTGCGGCTGGCCGCCGTCCACTGCGCGGATGATTTGCAATCGCCCGAGCGCTCGAGAGAAGTCATCACCGACGATCTCGCCGGCGAGCAGCCTGCGCAGGAAACTCGCGTATACGTCGACCGCCTGGATCAGGATTTCACTTCGTAAATCGACGAATTGAATCCGTTTTGTGATCATCTTGGTGAGATCGTAGCATTCTACCGTCTCGCGCGGTCGATCGGGATGCCAGAGCTCCTTCCGCGTCAAGTAGCTGCGGTCGAAAAACCGATAATCGAAATCGCGGTCGCGAACGAGCCGAAGCGGATCCCGGCGACTGTGGCTTTCAAGAAGAGGCCCAAGAGTTTCACGCCACCACTTTTCATAGGTGGTGATCTTCTTTGGATCCTTCGCGTCAATCGTCCATTCGAACTCGCCCAACTCTCGTGGTCGACGTTGCGCAAAGTACAACGCAGTCTCTTCAGAGGTCCAAGCAATAAGCTCTCTCAAAATCACCGACTGCAAGTAGAGTTGCTGTGGCATTCGCTCGAGCAATCGCCGCAACCGCCGAATTTGCTCAATTACGTTCGGATGGTGTTCAGGTGTAAGGTACCTAGTCATCCCCTCACCCTGTTTTGACTTGTGATGCTCTAGAGCCTTTGTGTCTTCGCGAGATACATCGATCGCGCAAGCGTGCACCAGTGCATCGTGCCTAAACAGCAAATCGACCAATGCGCTCAGGTGATGGCGTGCAGCTGTCCACCCTTCAGCTCGCCCTCCCTGCGGGGCCAATCTTTGGTCAGATTATCAATCTCTCGACGGGTCGGTCCGACCTCCCTGCTTGGAAGAGCAAGCGAACACACTACGCCCCAACCTGTCGAAGGGACGAACGTCCCACCTTCATCGATAAAGATCCGCATGACGCCGCCTCAATCCGCCGGCCTGTTAACAAAGCCCGATGCGACAAAGGCAGCAACAATTTGGGCGCAAAAGGGCAGAAAGCGCAGATCAACTCCACCGGGCTGGACGCTGCGGGCGTGGCGAACCTGGTGCAGGGCTGACGATCCGACACCGGACAAGCGTGCTCTATCAGTGGCCGGAGGAATCACCCCGCACCGAAATCGGGGACGGCCATTCCGCTAAATCAAATTACATTGCCGTTTTCAGTTTGCCGACGGCTGTGAGACTGGCGTAACTGGCGGCGAGGACGGCTGCGGCGGTTTCGGCTTGGGCTTCGCAGCAACTTTCTTTGGCGGTGGCGCCGCCGCCGCGGCGGCAGCTTGAGCCGCGGCAGCTTCGCGGCGAGCTTTCTCGGCAGCTACCGCCGCGAGTTCTTGTGATTTGGCCGGCGCGTCATCTTCCTTCACCAGCACATAGCCCTTTTCGGCCATGCATCCCTGTCCGACCTGGGAAACGGCTTGGCTGCGATTAGCGGCGGCGACGACGCCTGGAACCCCGCCGCCTGTAATGGTGACTCCCGACACATTGGCCTTCTGCATATCGCCCTGGCAGATCGTGCGATCCATCTCGAATTGTTGATTAACTACCGGATCGCTGACCGGGTTCATGCCGTCGGCGCGCAAATAAATCATGTGCGGCGCGCATCCCGTGAGCGCCAGCGCGGCAAGCCCGCAAGCCCAGCGCATTGCACAGCCCCCACACGCCCCTCTGCATAGTCCGGCAACTATGACGGGAATGCAAGGGTAGGTTGAGGTCCGCGCAGTTCGGCAAACCTTTCGCGGCGCGTATCCGAATAGGGAAAGCCGTCGGCGTGTCGCACCGACGGCTCCCAGGTCTTAAACCGCACTAACCGAGCTTGGGGAGCGGGGTCGTGCGAGTGCTGCTACGCAACTGATGGATGCAAATTGCTTCGTGGCCTTTAAGTCAATGACCATCGCTTACTTTTCAACAAGACTCTAAGGGGTAACTTGCGCGCCGAGGCCTACGCTACGACTTCGAGCCTTTCCTGCGCCTTGGCCTCAATCGCGGTTTTGGGCGCGGCCGGCAGCTGCAGCACCATCGCCTTCTGGCCCGGCGTCAATCTCGTCAACTTAACGAGGGTGCCGTCCGGGAACTCAAGAGCGTCGTGGTGCGTGATCTCATTATCTAGATCGGTTTGTCAAAACATCGCGGTCCGGTGAGCGTATTGCGTCCGGTCCCGGGACATTGTGAAGTCGGCGGTGATTTCGACGTCGAACGCCAGCTCGGTGCCCGGCAGCACGCAAACCGCTATTTCCGGATCGGCCGGCGAGACGAAACCACGCGAGCCGGACGGGAACGCTTTGACTTCCAGATTGTCGCCGACATTGGCGGCCCGTGATTTAACATGCATCAGGGAATAGTCGCACATCGGAGGTGCTCCTTTGCTGTCGCTCCCCGGAAGCGCTCTGATTCGAATCTTAGCACGAGTTGCCTAGTTACGGAGAATCTCTTGACGGTACGCGGCGCGCCGCCGGCGTGCTGTAAGAAAAAAATCAGCTCAGGATTTCGAAGCGCCACCCCAAAACGGCGAACTGTGTTGCCGGTCACATCGTTCAAAGCGAGCGCAGGCCATGGTGCAATTGTCACTGCCGGGGCAATGGAGCGAGCCATGAGCATGACGAGCCTTCACATAACTGCCGTCCGTTCGAGCCGCTTGCCGCGTTGGAGTGAGTTATGGGCATTGATCATCGAATGGCGCAGGCGCGCACATTCTCGATACGAACTGATGATGCTCGACGATCGCGAACTCTTGGATATGCGCCTGACCCGTCTGGATGTCTGTCACGAGTGCGACAAGCCATTCTGGCGGGCCTGATCAACAAGACAGCAATTCAGCGCGAACCTTGCCGCGGCAACTAAAAGGGCGGTCGGAGCTGCCCTTAGCTTTTTTCATACATCCCACTTAGAGGCCGTTTCGAAACTGGTTTTTAGGCGTGCAGCTCGTCGAGCAGATCCTTGGCTTCTTTCAGGTCGAGCGTATCGAAGCCTTCGGTGAACCAGCCATAGACCGGAGCGAGAAGATCGCGGCCTTCCTCCCGCTTGCCCTGATCGCGCCAGAGCCGCGCGAGGCTTGTGGCGGCTCTGAGTTCGGCCGAGCGGGCCTGCTGTTGACGTGCTGCCAACACCGAATTCTTCAACGCATCCTCGGCTGCCGACAAGTCACCTGGGGCGGCCATAAGCGAGTGGGCCTTGTCATGGAGTAGCCGGGGCAACCATCTCCGTTCTCCGGTTTCTTCTGCAACATGGATCGCTTCCTCGATCACTTTGAGCGCAGCCGGGAAATCGCCGACCAGATGAAGAACCTCGGCCATAATCCCTAGCTGAAACGAAATACGAGCGAAGCCACTGCGTCGTGTTTCAGCGAGGCCTTCCTTGGCTAGCTCGCAACCTTTATCAGGTCGCCCCGTCACCGCAGCCGCCCAGCCTCGGAGGATCTTTGCGGTGCTGCCAAAGTGTCCAAGCCCCATTTGATGGTTGTCGAGTAGGCGCTGCATTGCTGCACACCGCTCTTCGACGATCTCCGGCTCGCGCCGCATCATCGCAACGCTGGACCCGAAGCTCAGCGCCATGGCAGAGGTAAACGGATCGCCGAGCGTGCGGCCGAGTCCTATTGCCTCGGCACTCAGCACGCCGGCGCGGTCAGGGAAGCCGGCAAACCAAGCCGCGAAGCCGCCTATCATGCGAGCGCACATGCCAGGGTCGTGACCGCCGTAACGCAAGCTGTGAGAACGATGCTCGTGGATATTGTAGAGGTTTATTCCTTCCTCGGCATGGCGGAGAGCGGAGCAGTCATCGCCCAGCCCGAATAGCGTCGTCCAAGCGGAATGGTGCGCTTGTAGCAGCAGCCCTCGATCCTGGCTTGCTTCCCCCAAGCCAATGAGTTCCTCCGCTAACTGGCGAGCATGGTCCAGTCGGCTCCGATGGTGCACGACGTACCAGAGACCCCAGCTTGCTGCAAAACGCTGCCCGGCATTATCGCCCTCTGCGCATAGACTTCGAGCGAGCCTATACACCTCCTCCACACCAGCCGAGGCAAAGCCCTCGACTCTTAGCAGCATGGGCCCCAGCTCCAGCAGAATAGCGAGTTCCAGCTCGCGTTTTGCCGGCCCATCGTCGAGCCTGGACGACAACTCGCGAGCGCGCGAGAGGTGCTGTACGGCTTCGGCATTGGCCCAACGCTCTGCCGCGACGTGTGCCGCCTCCCGCAGGTAACGTGCGGCTTTGTCGAGCATTCCAGCCTCCGTGCAGTGCCGCGCCAAAACCTCGGGCTGGTTTTCAGCAATTTCAGCGAACTGATTTTCAATGGTGTCGGCGATGCGAGCGTGAAGCGCCCGTCTCGGCTCGCGCAGTAATGTGCCGTAGGCAGCGTCCCGTACCAGTGCGTGCTTGAACAGATAAGTCGCGTGCGGCGGCACACCCTGCCGAAACAGCAAACCAGCCGCAATGAGACGATCTAGCGCCGATCCCAGTTCCGCTGCCGGCTTGCGCATCACCGCAGCCAATAGGGCATGCGAGAACTCGCGCCCGATCGCCGCCCCGATCTGCGCCACTTCCTTCGCGGGGCCGAGCCGGTCGAGCCGCGCCATCAGCGAGGCGTGCAAGCTTGCGGGAACCGCCAGGGCCGGGGACGGAACCGCCGCAACCGTGCGTCGCGCTTCGCCCTCGCCCTCCGCCTCCAACACTGCCTTCGTCATCTCCTCGACGAACAGGGGAATGCCGTCGGTGCGCTCCACGATCTCCGCCATCACGTCCGCCGGTAGCTCCTTGTTGCCGACAAGGCGCGCGATGATGGCTTCCGCTTCACGCTCGCCAAGCCGGTTGAGCGTCACGCTCGTCACACCCGACTGTCCCACCCACGGCGGGTTGAATTCGGGGCGGAAAGTTACGATGAGCAGCACCGGAAGGGTTTTAATTCGGTCCACAGCCCGACCGAACGCTTCCAGGCTCGTGGGGTCGGTCCAATGCGCGTCCTCGAAGATCATCAGCACCGGTTGCTGGCTTGCCAATCCCGCGACTTGCGCCGTCAGCGCTTCCAGCGTTCTTTGCCTGCGCTGTTGCGGGGTCAACGCGAGCGCGGGATAGCGTCCATCATTCGGCAGCGACAGCATCTCGGCGAAGAGTGCGGCATCCTCAGGCGAGGTCGAGGTCTGTGCCAGCACCGCATCGAGCTTGTCGAGCTTCGCTTGCGGGTTGTCGTCGTACCCCAGTCCGGCGGCGCGTTCCATCTGGCCGATGATCGGATAAAGCGCGCTGTCGGTGTGCTGCGGCGAACAGAAATAGCGCAACCGCGTGTGCGGTTCGGTGGCGAGGTGTTCCAGCAGCGCGGCCGTGAGCCGCGATTTGCCGATACCTCCCTCGCCGGAGAGCAGCACCACCTGGCCTTCGCCGGTCTTGGCCCTCGACCAGCGCCGCAGTAGCAATTCGAGTTCTTCTTCCCGCCCGACCAGACGCGGTCAGGCCGGTCGTGTGCAGTGCCTCGAAGTGGCCTTCCGCCGAACTCGCCCGCAGCGCCGCCCAGGCCCGCACCGGCCCGGGGATGCCCTTGAGGTCCTTTGCCCCGAGGTCCTCCAGCTCGAAGAGATTGCCGAGAAGTTGTCGCGTGCCGTCGGCAATGACGACGGTATTCGGCTCGGCGATCCCTTGCAGGCGCGCCGCGAGGTTCGGCGTCTCGCCGACGATGCCACGCTCTTGTGCCTCGCCCGATCCGATCAGGTCGCCGACCACGACCAGACCGGTCGCGATGCCGACACGGGTTTGCAGGGGAGCGTCATGCTTGAGCGAACTGACAGCACCAATCAGCTCCAGCCCCGCCCGCACCGCCTGCGCGGCGTCGTCCTCATGGGCCTGCGGATAGCCGAAATAAACCAGCACGCCGTCGCCCATGTATTTGGCCACGAAGCCGCCGAAGCGGCGAACCGTCTCGGCGACGCATTTCTGGTAGGCGGAAATGACCTCGCGCAGGTCCTCGGGGTCCATGCGGGCGGAGAGCGCTGTTGAACCAACGAGGTCCGAGAACATCACCGTGACTTGGCGGCGTTCGGCGGCATCCTGCGGCCGCGGCGCGGCGGGTATGGCGGCCGCAACGGCGACTTCAGGTTCGCTCTTCTTGATGTCCTTGAGGTCGGCAATGGCGCGTAGCAGTTTGCGGCGATGTCCGAGCGACGCCACGCCGACTTTTTCGAGGTCCTGATCGGTCAGATCACCTAAGATCGTGAAATCA
The DNA here is from genome assembly GCA_963709665.1 of uncultured Actinomycetota bacterium. GTDB lineage: Bacteria > Actinomycetota > Acidimicrobiia > Acidimicrobiales > RAAP-2 > DASZIT01. Next base: position 209,711 of record CAVPWU010000004.1, read on the forward strand.
ATATCGTTCTCGGCAAAGCGCTGCGCGTACTCAGACATGCCGAGCGTTGCGAGCCAGTCCGCAATCTCCTGCATCGCAGCCCCGCCTCCGGCGGAGTAATCTTGGCCAGACCGAACTTCTGGTCCAAAGCGACAGACAGGTTTTCCGACTAATTCCTGGCACGATACACCGCCGGACTAGACAGGCCAAGCAAGTGTCCTCGGCGCTGCCGCGGTGCACCGAAGTCTCGCCGCCAACGGTCGAGTTGGGTCATCAACGCCTAATCGACGAGGGTCCGCGTAATGTCGGCTTGTCCCCTAAACTTCGGACGTATCGCTGCGTCGCGGCGAACGGTAGAAACGGGGCCAGGAGTGTCCGCCCCTGGGTTCGCCGACCAGACAGAGGACGCGAGCGCGTCTTGATACGAGCCTCGGCTACGCCCGGGCCTCAAGGACCATGTTGAACGGCCCAGCAAACGCCCTTCGAATCCGCGTAAACCCGCCATCGCGAATGACCTCGGTGAGCTTGATCTCGCCCGCCTGCGCGCCCAAGCCTTCGCCTACTTCTTGGTCCAGTGAAGTCGGTACGCAGATCATAGTCGAACCGTTGTAATAAAGCCGGCCAACGGGATTCATGTTGTCTTCCGGACGATCGCCAGCAATTGGTTCGACTATCATCCAAGTTCCGTCGGCCTTCATGATGCGACGCATATGGGCCGCGCAACCTCTCGGATCGCCCATGTCATGTAAACAGTCGAAAAATGTCACGAGGTCAAAGCCGGATTCCTTGATGTCCTTGGCGCTTGCCTCCTTAAAGCTTACGCGATCACCCAAGCCATGCTGGACGGCATGTCGATTTGCCTCTTCAATGGAAGGCGCGTGAAAATCGTACCCGACAAACCGACTTTTGGGAAAAGCCTGCGCCATCAGCAGAGTGGAAAAGCCGACGCCGCAGCCGACATCGGCGACCTTGGCACCCGACTTTAGCTTCGCTTCGACTCCATCAAGGGCTGGCAGCCAGCTCTGTACAATGTTGTTCACGTAGCCCGGTCGGAAGAACATACCAGTCGCGCAGAACAGGCACCCTGCCAATCGCCCCAGCGCACACCGGCACCTGTTCGGAATGAATGCTCGACCTTTGGTTCTCCCTCGATCATAGCGGCCACGAGGTCGAAGGCTCCGGCCAGATAAACCGGACTGTCCTTTTCGGTAAAGACCATGGCCTGTTCTGGCGACAGACTGAATTTCCGTGAGGTCGCGTTGTAGTCGACGAAGCCATTCGCCGCTTGAGCGAGTGCCCACTCGCGGACATATCGCTCAGTCAGTCCACCTGCCCGTTTCGCCAACTGGTCGGACGTAGCTGGGCCGCCTTCGTGTAGAGCATCGAATAGGCCGAGTCTCAGTCCGATGCGAACCGTCGGCACACTAAATGCACCACCGAGGTCACCCAGCATTTTGCCAACGAATGCGTTGAGTTTCTCTTGGTCAAGTTGCGCCATGTTCGATCTCCTCCTTGGACAGCTATTGACCTGCTTAGTCCTCAAATCCGCGCTGACCTAACGGGGGCCGCCCGGCATAGACATTCTGGATTTTTCGATTTGTCGCCGGCCGATGGCATGGCTGGCTGCGGTTCGTCGGCGGGACTTTCGGCACGTCCCACTCGCAGCTTCGAAATAAAGATACAGCAAATCGTCCGGCAAGAAAGGAGCGCTTTTGCTTCATTTTCGATTGGCTTGTCGTCACACCGCCATGTCGCCTTTGGGTCAATCGCCACCGAAACGCGATGTCCGCAGCACGTCCGCTTTTCCCGATAACAGACATTCACCGGCGTGATCGTGATGTCCGTGGAGGGCACCACAAGCTGACTTATGCCACCGCAGCAAGCACCTTCTCGCGCAATGACTCGCCCGAGCGCTTCCAGCTCGGCTGGTAAGCTAAGTTTACACGATCGTCCCGTGACGTGCTGCTAAGCTCTTCTTCTGATGCGGCGTGCCGAGGTAGGGAAATTCCCTGAGAATGTCGGCGTGCGGTTTCAAACCGCTGGCAGGGCATTCGCCTTTGGTTAGGAACGCGAGGCGGTAATCGATCACGTCGTCAGTGAAGACGCGGCCGTTGGGATACTTCGCGGGTTCCGACGGATCGAAACTCAGTACATCGGGCAGTGTTCGCTCCTTGTCGATCTCGGCAATCGCTTCTTCACGCGAGTAATTTCCCGTGTGGCCCATCAGATGCACGAATTGTTCGAGCCAGCGTTTGCGATCGTTCACCGGCTCGCTGGCGTTGTACTCCAGCTTCGTATCGTCGGTGTTGAAAAAGCTGCTGACGCTCGGATGGCCCGCGCGATCGACATGGTTCAGCTTGCCATCCTGCCGCAGGCTGCATCGTCCCCAGATGCGGAGTTCGGATTTCGCTGCGAGTTCGCTCGTTGGCAGTTCCACCGCCGTCGAGAAAACGTTGGCTTCGGTATTCGAATCCACGCCAGTCCACGGTGACTTGCCCGTTAAGTGAGGCTCGGTGAAATTCCGCTTACCGCTGATGTCGAACAGATTCTTGATGCCGTCAAAATCGAAGAAGAAAGCGTCGCTGCGACTGCCGGCAAAGAACGTGTAGTCGCCCGCCTTGACGATGTTGGGCTTGGGGCCGAACGAGACTTCTGCGTCGGAGACGATTTTCTTCCCGACAGCTTCGGGCGAGCGCGATTCCGCGCCTTTGGCCAGAAAGACATTGAAAGTCTGTTTGCCGTTCTGCGGCTTCGAAAAAACGTAACTGAGCGCGATGTCCGTCAGCAAATCACCGTCGGTGTCGATGTTGAGGCGGTAAATGGCGTCGGGATGGAGCGCGTCGGCATTTGGATTTGCGTTGAGGATGATGACGGTTTTCGAAGGGTCGCTGGGCGACTGAAAGGCATAAAGATCGCAAAGGTCGAGCCGTTGGTCGCCGAGCGGCGGACCGAGGCTGAGTTCGGTAAAATGGTTCGACATTTTTTCCTTCCTTTCAACCCGCTGGCCGCTTGCGCCGGCGCGTCGTTTCACTGTGTGCCACTGGACTTCAGACTTGCATCGTATCGGCTCATACCGATGCTCTGGAAGGGGCTCGAACGGGCTTTGTGCAAGCGCACACTGAGGCAAACTCAACGTCGCACATGGGTCAAAAGCCGGCATCGTCTAAGCGCTTTATGATGTCGGCTCGTGCCAACAACGGACAAGCTGGGCATCCGTTGCGATACCCGCCGTTGCCTCGAACCCGCTCCGGAGTCCGGGCTCGCATCAGCCGCGCTGCGGTGATTTGGCGGCTTCGATCATTAGATTTCGAAACGCGGCGTCGGGCGATCTCGGCCGCGACAACTCGCAATTGAGACGGGCCCAATCCATTGCATCGTCGGTATAAATTTCCGCGATGACTGAGAGGCCATTCATGTCATCAAAAGCACCGCCAGCAAAAGCTTGACGGTTCGGAACAATATCGACGTGCCACCGAAGCGTGGTGCCACAATACGGGCAGAACTCGTACTGAACCTTACTCCCGCTTGCACCCACGCGCGTATAAGTTCGAACTCGGCGCGCGCTCGTAAGCGAGGTTCCTGGCTCAATCCGCGTGCTCGTGTGGCGCGCAAAACGATAAAGGTTTGGGGGCCAATACGCCTTCCTGTTTTTCTCTGTATAAATTGCGCCGCTGGCGTCCTGCGGTAGCTGTTCTCACGGTGTAAAAAATTACGCTAGTGGCGTTTGCCAGAGGGCAGCGCGTCAGTTTCCCGGCATTGATCGTTCGCAACGTCGAAGACCAGCCACGGATCGCGTTCAATCATCGATAAGAGCACGCGGGCGGCTCCGGTTGGCTCGCGCCGGCGCTGCTCCCAATTTCTGAGTGTCCTGACGGGAACACCGATGAGATTTGCGAACGTCTCTTGTGTGGCGCCAATGCCCCCGCGAGTCCCCAACCTAATTGCTCGCACATCTAATGAGCCGCGTTCAGGTGTTTTTACTACGGCGAGACCTGGACGTCGGCGCTGCATTTTTATCTCCGTTAAATCCCATTAGAAATTACGCCAACGGCGCACCGTACGATCAATGATGTGCACCGCTTATCAACCGAGTTCGCCACCTCACCGGTAATTACGCGGAGTAGCACAAGCGCCTTGCCATACGGATTAAATCCGAGACTTCTCGTCGCCGACGTATAGCCTCAGCTGAATAGCGGCCGTGCTTGAAAGCATTTTTATTTCCCTTCGGTGCACCTGGTGACGTTCCGCCGTGCATCCGGCACCGGCCGCTCGGCATCGCGGGTGATTGGCACGCGATCCCGCTCCTCGTCCGCGCTCCACACCTCCGGCTGAGATGCATGGGAAATTTGTTTTGCATGGGGTTGATCCTGTGATTTCGATTGATCCCCACCCCCCGGGGTGTTGACCATGCCGACCACCGCCTGCCCGCCAGCATGTACATGGACGTGCTCGACAGTGACCTTCTGCTGACCCTTTCCCCGGTGGCGGTTGAGCGCCTCTAGCAGCTCAGTGCAGGTGCGAGATAGTTTGTTGGCTTGGGTGAGATTCTCGCGGCGCCCTTCCAGAGTTTGTTCGCCGAGCATGGCGCGCCGGTGGCACTCCATGGTGGCATTGTGCGCGGCGATGAGCTGCGCTGCGATCATGCCCTCGATTACGTTTTTCGGGGCAATTTCAATGAGCGCTACAAGAGTTGCGTCAGTTTGCCCATCGCGTGTTTTCTTGTCGGATTGCCTAACCCAGAGCGATTGAAGCGCCTGGTTAGCCAGAATGTTGTTCCAATTATCAGACTGCGACCCGCCAATAAATTTCAACCGCCCTTTATGCTTCGATGGGTCAAACAGCTTCGGCTTTGTGTTTCGCGTCACGGATTTAGTTCAACGTTCTATCAAAAAATGCATAGAGAGCTTTGAGAACCGATTGCGCATCGTTACGCGTCTCAGCTTCCAGCAATCCCTTATTTATTAGGGCGTCAATTTCCTGTTCGCGTAACTCGATCGTCAGACACCGCAAGCCATTGCGTCGGCGCTGCCGAACACGGCGCATTCGCTCGGCCGGCGAAAGCGGCGCAATTGGCAACGTTCGGCTAACGTTTCTTTGCTCTGTCATTGCTCTAGCTTGGGCCGCTGACGGCCACCACGCGCATAGGCGGGCTTTGTGCCGCCGAGAACCTCGTCTCGTATCCAATCCGCGGTGGACTTGCGTCCCTTGTTCGCTGAGGCAATTTCGTTGCCAGGATCGCTGGGGCGCGTCGATCCGGCGGCCCCTCCATCATCAAAGCGCTTCGGACGGCTAACACGACCGCCCTTCTTCGATCCGATGCCCATAGGCGTGCGGGAGTCATGAAGCCCCATCCCCGTATTGACTAGATTCGGCTGGCTGACATATCCGAGCCCTCCGAGACCTCCCAAATTGCCTAAATTTCCTAGGCCTCCTAAGCCCAGCCTAGGCGGTTTAGGCATTGATGCAGCTCCAGAGGCCCCGCCGGCGGCGCGACCTTTGCGAGTTGGGCGGTCACCGCGGTGCCGGGGCGGCTGTCCTGACATCTCAACAGCTTTTTTCTTCGTACTGTGCGCCGGCCGGCTTTTAGTGTGCGCTGTCAGGGGATCTTTGCTCGCATGCCGCTCGTGGTTGCCTGCTTCCTGACGCGCCGCGGGATCACCTGTTCGGCCTCCGCGCGCCCGTTTGACGGGCGGGGCTGTGGTGGAGTCCTTAAGTTGGCGGAAATCTAAGTCTTCACGCTTGTGTCTGTGTCTCATTTTGTAGCTCCTATCTGTTGGCACGCTCACTCGGTTGGTGGGCCAGACGCGGACGCTGACTGAGTTACGCATTTCCGGAAGCCGCAGGCTGCGCGTCCTCTCAGCAGGCCCCAGATCTCTAAGGTGCGCAGCGCTTTATCCAATCCATCAGCGATTGATGCCTCGCCACCAGCCGCGCGAAATTCAGACAGAAATTGCATTTGGGCTGCGGTCGGACGGCCTCGTTCTGTTTTCAGCTCGAGAGCGAATGCCCGGCCGTCGTGGAGCAGGATCAGGTCCGAAACTCCGGCGCGAACGGCTAAGCCGCTGAAGATTGCAGCTTCCACCGGCGTGCGGCGGCCTCCGTTGGGCGTATGCCACCAAACAAGACCGGTGGCGCCACGTTGGCGCAGGTGCTGGCACACGGCGCGCTGGATGGCTTGTTCAGAGCTGGTGCGGTAGATCCCCTTCGGCGGTCGCCGCGTGCCAAGCGACGCGGCGCGATCGGTCGCTGATGGCTGAGGCCTGCTGAGATCCCTTAAGCGTCTGATGGCTCGAGTTGGCACCCGGCCGAATTGGCTTTGGGGCTCAATGTTGCGG
>CAVPWU010000005.1:0-122710 GCA_963709665.1 uncultured Actinomycetota bacterium
GACCACCCCCGAGGTCAGGGGCAGCAGGGGCAGCGTCCGGCCGGCGGTGCCGTCCAGGGTGCTCTCGTCAGGTCGCTCGTCCACGGTGGTGTCGTCAGCTCGCTCGTCCACGGTTCCTCCAGTCGAGGCCGCCGCCCGTCCCCGGGCCGCGGTGGTTATTCGTTGACTGATCAACAGTCCCCACCGGGGGGTATTCCCCGGGCCCCGGTCGGGACCCCGCCCGGAGCCGACGAGCAGTCGAAACGGTCCGGAAATCCCCCCGAAACGATCGCCGACCAGGATAGGGAGATGGACACCCCGCCGTGCCGGAGCTGGAAGGGCCACGTCATCGTGTGCGGGCTCCAGGGCATCGGCCTGCGGACCGTCGAGCAGCTCCACCTGGCCGGGGTCCAGGTGGTGGTGGTGGAGGACGACCCCGACCCCCGGCTGATCCGGGAGGTCGACCTGTGGCAGGTGCCCCACATCGTGGGGAGCCCCCGGATCACCGAGATCCTGGAGGAGGCGGGCCTGGCCGGCGCCCGGGCGGTGGTGTGCGCCGAGCGGAGCGAGGTCCAGAACCTCGAGACGGCCCTGCTGGTCAGCGAGCTGCGCCCCTACATCCGGGTGGTGGTGCAGCTGGCCAACGCCTCGGTGGGGGCGGCGGTGGCCGGGGTCACCGGGCCGGGGTCGGTGCTGGACACCGCCGCCCTGGCCTCGCCCTCCATCGTGGAGGCGTGCCTGGGGCGGGTCGCCCACTCGATGGAGCTGGGCGGCACCCGGTTCGTGGCCACCCAGGTCCGGGTGGTGAAGCCGGGGACCCTCCGGATGCACTTCGGCTCCCTCGCCCCGGTGGGGGTGGTCCCGGCCGACGGCTCGCCCACCGTGGCCTGCCCCGGGCGCGACTTCGAGATCTTCGAGGGCGACCTGGTGTCGGTGCTCGGCACCCCCGAGGAGCTGGCCGAGGCGGGGATCGCCGCCGAGGAGCACCACCGGGACACCGAGGCGCACTCCGCCCACCGCCCCCTCCGCGAGCGGGTCCGGGCGGTGATGGGGGCGATCCGGGCCGACACCAACGCCGCCCTGCGGACCGCCATGGTGGGGGCCCTGGTGCTGGTGGTGGCGTCCACCCTCATCCTCCACCTCTTCTTCCGGCCGACCCCCGCCACCCACCTGAGCTGGCTGGACTCCCTCTACTTCACGGTGGAGACCATCTCCACCGTCGGCTACGGCGACTTCTCCTTCGCCCACCAGTCGGCCTGGCTGCTGGTCTTCGGGATCGTCCTGATCGCCGCCGGCGCCACCCTGCTGACCGCGGTGTTCGCCCTCATCACCAACCTGCTGGTCTCCTGGCGGATCGACCAGTCCCTGGGCCGCCAGAAGGTGGTGGGGATGGCCGACCACGTGGTGGTGGTGGGACTGGGGTCGGTGGGCATCCGGGTGGTGGAGGAGCTCCTGGCCGAGGGCCGCGAGGTGGTGGTGGTGGAGCGCAACGAGAACAACCGCTACCTCAACCACGCCCGGGCCCTGGGGGTGCCGGTGCTGCTGGCCGACTCCACCCAGCGCCAGACCCTGCAGTCGGCCAACCTCCACCTGGCCTCGGCGGTGGCCATCCTCACCAGCGACGACCTCACCAACATCGAGACCGGCCTGGCCGTCCGGGACTTCCTCGGCGAGCGGTGGCTGACGGTGCCGGTCATCCTCCGGGTCTTCGACCGGGCCCTCGGCCAGACGGTGGAGCGGCACTTCGACTTCCGGCACGTCCGGTCCACCTCGGCGCTGGCCGCCCCCCGGTTCGTGGGGGCCGCCCTCGGCCTCGACATGCTGGGCTCCTTCACCGTGGGGCGCCAGCCGTTCATCGTGGGCCGGCTGTCGGTGGCGGCGGGCCGGGGGCTGGACGGGCTGGCCATGGTCGACCTGTCCGCCCGGACCCGGGTGGTGGCCATCGAGCGGGCCGCCTCGGCGGGCCGGCTCGAGCACCCCCCCGGCGCGACACCCGCTTCGCCCCCGGTGACAAGGCCTACATGGTGGGGCCCTACGAGGAGCTCCTGCGGGTGCTGCGGCGGGAGCACGAGGGGGAGGCCGCCTCGGCCGGGTAGCCGGGCCGGGCCGTTCCCGGGGTGACCTCGACAGTTCATCCGGAGTGCATCCGACGTTGGGTCCCCGTTCACCTGGCGTTCGCTTGACGTTCATCTGCCGTCGGTACTGTCGGCCCCGTAGTCGGGTGTGCCCAGTCGTTGCGGGGCCCCTGGTCATGTCCACTCACATGGAGGTACCCCCACCAGTGTCCGATTCGTCCACCCCCACGCCCTCACGGCGTACCCGCCGCACCGGGCGCGCCCTGGTCCTCGGCGTGCTCGCCGCCGGCACCCTGCTGGCCGCCTGCAGCTCCTCCTCGAGCCCGGCCACCACCACCACCTCCACGGCGCCCGGCTCGGCCACCACCTCGCCGGCCGGCGGCGGTGCCAAGTACCTGGCCAACGACCTGAAGGCCCCGGCGGCCACCCTCACCGCCTCCGGCTCGACCTTCGTCCAGCCCTTCTTCAACTCGGCCTTCTACCAGTACTCCGCCAAGAACCAGGCGGTGACCGTGAACTACCAGGGCGTGGGCTCCGGCGCCGGCATCACCGCCTTCGAGGCCGGGACCGTCGACTTCGCCGCCTCCGACGTGCCGATGCAGGCCGCCGACCTGGCCAAGGTGCCGGCGTCGTCCGGCCCGGTGGTGCAGATCCCCGACATCCTCGGCGGGGTCTCCCTCTCCTACAACCTGCCGAGCGTGACCAAGCGCCTGAAGCTCGACGGGCCGACCATCGCCGGCATCTTCGACGGCACCATCAAGACGTGGAACGCCTCCCAGATCGTCGCCCTCAACCCGGGGGTCACCCTGCCGTCCAACCCGATCACCCCCGAGGTCCGGGCCGACTCCAGCGGTACCACCTACATCTTCAGCAACTACCTGACCTCGGCCGCCCCCGGCGTCTGGACCCTCGGGGCCTCCAAGACGATCAACTGGCCGGCCAGCGCGGTGGCCACCGCCAAGAACTCGGGCGTGGCGTCGAGCATCAAGTCCACCCCGTACTCCATCGGGTACGTCGAGCTGAACTACGCCATCCAGAACAACTTCACCTACGCGGCGGTCAAGAACTCCGCCGGGGCCTACGTGGTGCCGACCCCGGCGACGGTGGGGGCCGACGCCGCCCAGAAGGCCAGCGTCACCCCGACCGACTTCTCCATCGTCAACCTGGGCGGGCTGTCGAGCTACCCGATCGCCGGGTACAGCTGGGCCATCCTGCTGCAGAAGCAGACCAACGCCACCACCGGCGGCGCGGTGGTGAAGGTCCTCGACTGGACCACCCAGACCGGCGGCGGCCAGGACCTGGCCAAGGGGCTCGACTACGTGGCCCTGCCGCCGGCCATCCAGACCTACGCCCGTACCCAGCTCCTGACGGTGACCGGTCCGTCCGGCACCGCGCTGCTGACCAAGTAGTGGGGGCGTAGCGGCCGAGATGACCTCCACCGAAGCACGGCCGACGGGGAGGGAGCGGCGCCACGGGCGCTTCTCCCTCCCCAACGGCGCGTACCGGGCCATCCTCGTCGCCGGGGCGGCGATCTTCGTCGCCCTGCTGGTGTGGTTCCTCTACTCGATCGTCCACCAGGCCCGGCCCGCCTTCTCCACCCTGGGCTTCTCGTGGATCGTGGGCAAGACCTGGAACCCCAACAAGAACCAGTACGGGCTGCTCCCGTTCATCCTGGGCAGCATCGAGACCACCGCCATCGCCCTGGTGCTGGCCGTGCCCATCGGCCTGGGCACCGCCATCTCCCTGGCCTACCTGGTCCCGTCCAAGGTGAAGGTGACGCTGGGCACCGCCGTGGAGCTGCTGGCCGCCGTGCCCAGCGTGGTCTACGGCCTGTGGGGGCTGGTGGCCCTGGGGCCCATCTTCCGGGAGCACGTGGAGCCGTTCCTCACCTCGGCGCTGGGGTGGACCGGGCTGTTCAACGGGGCCAACGACGGGGTGGGGCTGCTGCTGGCCGGCTGCATCCTCTTCGTGATGATCCTCCCCACCCTGGTGGCCATCTCGCGGGACGTGCTGGCCGTGGTGCCCCACGAGCAGGTGGAGGGGGCCATGGCCCTCGGCGCCACCCGGTGGCAGGTCCTGCGCAAGGTGGTGGTACCGGGGGCCCGCAGCGGCCTGCTCGGGGCCTTCACCCTGGCCACCGGTCGGGCGCTGGGCGAGACGGTGGCGGTGGCCCTGGTCATCGGCAACTCCCCCTACATCGCCCACTCCCTCAAATCGCCGGCCTCCACCCTGCCGGCGCTGATCATCAACAACTTCGGTGAGGCCTCCGGCACCGAGCTGGCCGCCCTGTTCGGCGCCGGCCTGGTGCTGCTGGTCATCGGCCTGGCCGTCAACAGCATGGCCCGGGTGCTGGTGCGGGGCCGGACCGGGGCGGCCGGCGGGGTGGCCTCGGTGGCGGTGGCATGAGCACCCTGGCCTTCGACGCCTCCGCCGACCCGATCCTCGAGCGCCGGAAGCGCATCCAGCAGCTGGCCGGGGCGTCGGTCAAGCGGCGGAAGGTGTTCTCGCGGATCTGGCTGACCCTGTGCTGGGTGTGCCTGATCCTGGCGGTCATCCCCCTGGTGGCGGTGATCGTCTACACGTTCGCCAAGGGCATCCCCGCCTGGACCACCACCTTCTTCACCCAGCCCACCAAGCCGGAGGGCATCCCCAACGGCGGGATCTCCAACGCCATCGTCGGCACCGTGGTCATCGGGGCGATCGCCACCGCGGTGACCGTGCCCCTCGGCCTGCTGATCGGGCTGTTCCTGGCCCAGTCGGACGGGAAGATCGCCGCCGCCGTCCGGTTCTCCGCCGACGTGATGACCGGCATCCCCTCCATCCTGCTGGGCATCTTCGGGTACATCGCCCTGGTCAAGACGTTCGGCTACAGCGGGCTGGTCGGCGCCTTCGCCATCGGCCTGGTGATGCTCCCGGTCATCATGCGGGCCGGGGAGACGGCCATCCGGGGGGTGCCGGGCCACCTGCACGAGGCCGGCCTGGCCCTGGGGGCGCGCAACTTCACGGTGACCCGGCGGGTGGTCCTGCCCGCCGCCCTGCCCGGCATCATCACCGGGGGGCTGCTGGCCGTCGCCCGGGGCGTGGGGGAGACCGCCCCGCTGCTGTTCACCATCTTCGGGTCGCAGTACATGCAGTGGAACCCCACCAAGCCGATGGAAGCCATCCCCATCCTCATCTTCAACAACAGCAACTCGCCCTACCCCGACCAGGTGCAGCTGGCCTGGGGGGCGGCCCTGTTGCTGATGGTGGCGGTGCTGGTACTCAGCATCGGCAGCCGGGTGGTGGCGGCCATTCTCCAGAGGGAGCGACGATGACGACCGAATCGACCACCACCGGCCTGGCCGGGACCACCACCGACGTGGGCGTGACCGCCCGCGACGCCGAGAGCGGGGACGACGTGACCCTGAACACCGGGGAGATCTTCCTCGACCGACCGACCGGCCACCCGGTCATGCAGCTCGAGGACGTGAGCGTGTCCTTCGCCGGCCGCCCCGCCGTCCGGGGGGTGAGCTTCGACGTCCACGAGGAGGAGATCACCGCCCTGATCGGTCCGTCCGGGTCGGGCAAGACCACCCTGCTGCGGGCCCTCAACCGGATGCACGACACCGTCCGGTCGGCCTCGGTGACCGGCAAGGTCCTGCTGGGGGACACCGACGTCTACGGGAGCGGCACCGACCCCACCCTGCTGCGGTCGCGGGTGGGGATGGTGTTCCAGCGTCCCAACCCGTTCCCCACCATGAGCATCTACGACAACGTGGTGTCGGGGCTGCGGTTCAACGGCATCCGCAAGAAGGCCCTCCTCGACGAGGCCGCCGAGTCGTCGCTGGTGGCGGCGGCCCTGTGGGATAGCGTGAAGGACCGCCAGAAGGCCCACGCCTCCACCCTGTCCGGCGGCGAGCAGCAGCGGCTGTGCATCGCCCGGGCACTGGCCGTGGAGCCCGAGGTGCTGCTGATGGACGAGCCCACCTCCGCCCTCGACCCCATCGCCACCAAGCGGATCGAGGAGCTGATCGGCGAGCTGAAGAGCCGGGTGACCATCATCATCGTGACCCACAACATGCAGCAGGCGATGCGGGTCTCCGACCGGTGCGCCTTTCTGCTGATGGGCGAGGACAAGGCCGGCGAGCTCATCGAGTTCGACGCCACCGCCAAGCTGTTCAGCGAGCCCGACGACGCCCGCACCCTCGACTACGTGAACGGCCGGTTCGGCTGAGCCCACCGCCGTGCCGGCGGGTGGGCGGTCCCCCGGCGCCGGACCGTCACAGTGTCTACACTTCCGGTGGCGATCTGAACGTGGTCCTGCCGGAGCGGGAAGGGGCGTGCCATGGAGAAGCACACCGTCAGTCGACGGGCGGTCCTGGGGGGTGCGGCGGCGGCGGCCGGTGCCACCGCCGCCGGTCTGTGGAACGGGGTCGAGGTGTCCCCGGCGGGGGCGTCCGCCTTCTCCCAGCCCTCCCCCCAGCTGCGCCAGGCCCAGTTCGTGCCGTTGATCGGGAAGCCGGTCACCGTCCAGGGCGCCGGCGTCCACACCTCGGTCACCCTGACGGCGGTGCGACCGCTGGCCATGACCGGGCTGCCCCGGACCGCCCCCAACAAGATCCGGACCACCGGCCAGCAGTTCTCCCTCGACTTCACCGGGTCGCCGGCGTCGGCCTTCCCCCAGGGCGTCTACACCTTGTCGGCGCCCACCCTCGGGAGCTTCTCCCTGCTGGTGGTGCCGATCGGCCCGCCGTCGGGGTCCCGCCAGTACCAGGCGATCATCGTCAGCGTCTGAGCCACCGGTGACCGAGCCCGCCCACCCCGGCGCCACCGTCACCGTCCCGGCCGGGGCGTCCGGGGACCCCACCGTCCCGCTCCCCGTGGTGTTCGGGTCGGGGGGGACCACCGGGCTGGTCCTCCGGCCCGTCACCCCGGAGGACACCGCCTTCCTCCGGGAGCTCTACGCCTCCACCCGCGCCGACGAGCTGGCCGTCACCGGGTGGCCGGAGGCGGAGCGCCGGGCCTTCTGCGACTCCCAGTTCGCCCTGCAGGACCGGTCGTACCGGCAGTCGTACCCGGAGGCCCGCTTCGACGTGATCGAAGCCGACGGGTCGCCGATCGGGCGCCTGCTGGTGGCGACCGGGAGCGAGGAGCGGGTCCTCCTCGACATCGCCCTGGTCCCCGGCTGGCGCAACCACGGGGTGGGCACCCTGTTGCTGCGGTGGCTGCAGACCGAGGCCGCCCGCCACCGGCAGACGGTGGTCCTCACCGTCGACGTCGACGGCCCGGCCGAGCGGCTCTACCGGCGCCTCGGCTTCGACCTCCGGGCCGACGGCCCGGTCCACCGGACCCTGGCCTGGCGGGCGGAGGCGGAGGGGACCGAGGCCCTCGAGCGGTTCCTGGTCCTGGCCGCCTCCGACGACCCGCTCCGCGCCGACCTGGGGGCGGCGACCACCGACGGGCAGCTGGCCGACCGGGCGGTGGCCCACGGCCTCCGCCACCGGCTGGCCTTCGGCCCGGCCGAGGTGGTCGAGGTGCTGCGGGCCAATCGGCGGGCGTGGTGGGAGCGGGAGGTCCGGTGACCACCGCGGGCTCCGACGCCCTGGCCGGGTGGACGCCGATCCGCTGGTACCGGGACGGCGACCGCCCGATGGTCGACTGGTGCGAGTTCGGCGCCACCCGCTTCACCGATCCGTTCTTCCACCAGACCGTCGAACGGGTCCTGGCCCGGCCGGCCTCCTCCCTCCTCCGGCGCCACACCGGGGTGGAGGAGCTGGTGGCGGCGGCGGCGACGCAGCCGGGACTGCGGCCGGACGGGCTCATCTTCCACTCCTCCCGATCGGGCTCCACGCTGCTGGCCCAGATGCTGGCCGCCTCCCCCCGTCACCGGGTGCTCTCCGAGCCGGACCCGGTGGACGAGATCCTCCGCTCCGGGCACCGGCACCCCACCGCCACGGTGGGGGACCGGACGGCCTGGCTGCGGGCCATGGTCTCGGTGCTGGGCCGGCCCCAGGGGGAGGAGGAGCGGCTGGTGCTGAAGCTGGACCCCTGGCACATCCTCGACCTCCCGCTCCTCCGCCGGGCGTTCCCGGGGGTGCCCTGGGTGTTCAGCTGCCGCGACCCGCTGGAGGTCCTGGCCTCCCAGGACCGGGCCCGGGGGAGCCAGTTCGTGGTCGGCCCGCTGCCCACCGAGCTGTTCGGCCTCGACCTGGCCACCGCCGCCTCCGCCCCTCCCGGGTGGTACGCCGCCCACGTGCTGGACCGGATCCTGACCGCCGCCGCCGCCCAGCTCGGCGACGGCGGCCTGCTGGTGGAGTACGGAAGGCTGCCGGCCGCCTTCGACGACGTCCTCGCCCACTTCGACCTCCACCCGGACCCGGCGGAACGGGAGGCGATGACCGCCGCCGCCCGGTTCGACGCCAAGCGCCCGGACGTGCCGTTCGTCCCCGACGCCCAGGCGAAGCGGGACGGGGCCGACGACCAGCTCCGGGCGGCCGCCGACGCCGTCCGGCCCGCCTACGAGCGGTTGCTGGCCGTCGGGGACGCCGGCAGGACGGTGACGGTGGGATGAGCTCCGCCGCCTACTCCCGCCACGGCTTCGCCGCCGCCGCCGGCACGACCTTCGAGGTGGAGATCGACGACGGCGGGTCGGTGGTCCGGATGGTCCTCGACCGGGTGGCGGACGGTCCCGCCGTGCCGGGCGTCGAGCAGTACTCGGTCTACTTCCGGGGTCCGGGGGAGCCGGTGCTGGGGCAGCGCTCCTTCAGCATCGCCCACCCGATGATGGGTACCATGGAGCTCTTCCTGGTCCCGGTCGGTCGGGTGGACGAGCAGACCGAGTACGAGGCGTGTTTCAACTACCCGGCCGACGGCGGCTGACGGGAGGGGCGATGGCGAATCCTTTCATCGGGGAGATCCGGATGTTCGGCGGGAACTTCGCGCCGGCGGGTTGGATGCAGTGCGACGGCCAGCTCCTGCCGATCAGCGGCGACTACGAGCCGCTGTTCAACCTGATCGGCACCACCTACGGCGGCGACGGGCAGACCACCTTCGGCCTGCCCGACCTGCAGAGCCGGGTCCCGGTCCACCAGGGGAGCAACGGCGAGTCCACCTACACGATCGGCGAGACGGCCGGCGCCGAGGCGGTCACCGTCCTCAACCCGCAGCTGCCCTCCCACAGCCACGGCCTCCCGTCGTCGGACGGCTCGGCCACCCAGGCCTCGCCGGTGGGGGGCATCCCGGCCGCCTGGACGTCCGACCAGTACTCCGATGTCGCCACCGGGCTCGGGGCCATGGGGGCGGCCGTGCTGAACGCCGGCGGCAACCAGCCCCACGACAACATGCTCCCCTACCTGGGCGTGACCTTCATCATCTCGCTCTTCGGCGTCTACCCCACCCAGTCCTGAGCCGACGAGCGACAGAAAGGGAAGCCGATGCCCACCCAGCCGTACCTCGGTCAGATCATGATGTGCTCCTTCGAGTTCGCCCCCAGGGGTTGGGCGATGTGCAACGGGCAGCTCCTGTCCATCAGCCAGAACCAGGCGCTCTTCTCCATCCTGGGCACCACCTACGGAGGGAACGGCACCGTCAACTTCGCCCTGCCCGACCTGCAGGGCCGGGTGCCGATCCACACCAGCTCCCAGTTCGTCCTGGGGGAGAGCGGTGGTGAGGAGGGCCACACCCTCCTCCTGTCGGAGATGCCCGGCCACGGCCACCCGGTGACCGGCAGCAGCAACACCGCCGACTCCGGGACCCCGGTGGGGGCCTACCTGGCCGGTGGCGGCGTCGACAACTTCGGCACCCCCGCCAGTGCCACCGGGATCCTCAACTCCGCCACGGTGGCCGACGACGGGGGCGGCCAGCCCCACGAGAACCGCTCGCCCCTCCTGACCGTCAACTTCGTCATCGCCCTCCAGGGCATCTTCCCGACCCGCAGCTGAGCCCGACCGGAGCCACCGACATGACCGAACCCTTCGTCGCCGAAATCAGGATCTTCGCCGGGAACTTCGCCCCCACCGGCCACGCCTTCTGCAACGGCCAACTGCTGCCGATCAGTCAGAACACCGCCCTGTTCTCCCTGGTCGGCACCAGCTTCGGGGGCGACGGCCGGTCCACCTTCGGCCTGCCCAACCTGCAGGGGTCGGCTCCCATCGGCGAGGGGCAGGGTCCGGGCCTCTCGCCCCGGGAGCTCGGGGAGACCGGGGGCGAGACGGCGGTCTCCCTCCTGGCGGCCGAGATGCCCTCGCACACCCACGCCCTCCAGGGGGCGGCGGCCGCCGGGGACCACACCACGCCCTCGGGCAACGTCCTGGCCGAGGCCAGGCGCCAGAAGTTCGCCACCGACCTCTACGCCTCGACACCCGGGACGGCGCCGGCCACCGGGGCGACCCTCGAGACCGTGGGCCAGGCGGCGCCGCACAACAACATGCCGCCCTACCTCACCCTCAGCTTCATCATCGCCCTGGTGGGCGTCTACCCGCCCCGCAGCTGACGCCGCCGTGCCGGACCGGCGCGCGGGCGCCGTCCGGGAGGGACCCAACCGACTCGGCGCTCCGGTCCCGGCAGTGCCGACCGACCCAGGACCAAAGGATCGATCATGAGCAAGGCGACCAGGCGGCGGAGCGGGCGGCAGCGGGTGGCGCGGGCGCTGTCCGTCGGCATCCTGGGGATCGCCGGGGTGCTGGTGGCCGTGGGGAGCGGGGCGACGCCGGCCGGGGCGGCCGGGACGTTCACCGTCACCACCACCGTCGACGAGGTGAACACCGGCGGCACCTCCTGCGTCAGCGCCCACGGCTGCAGCCTGCGGGCGGCCGTCCAGGCGGCCACCGCCGCCGGCGGGGGCACCATCGACCTGCAGTCGGACCAGACCTACGTGCTCACCGCCGCCCTGGGGACCCTGAACTTCGGGACCAACCCGGGAGAGTCGTACACCGTCAACGGGAACGGCTCGACGGTCAGCGCCCAGCAGCCCGCCTCGTGCTCCACCACCTGCTTCGGGGTGCTGAGCCTCGACGCCCCGACCGTCGGCGGCCAGTCGTACACCATCGACGACCTGACGGTGTCCGGGGGTGAGGTGGACTCCGTCGGGGGTGCCGGTGTCCTGGCCGGCGGCACCGGCGACACCTACACCTTCAGCGACGACACCTTCTCCGACAACGCCATCATCGCCCCGGTGGTGGGAGGGGAGGCCGACGGCGCCGGCCTGTCCATCGGGGCCGCCTCCACCGTCTCGGTCACCGGCTGCACCTTCACCGGCAACACCTCGGCGGCCGGGGCCAACGGGGGCGGCCTCTTCCTGGGGGCGCTCGACGGCGACGCCATGACGGCGACGGTCACCGGCTCGACCTTCACCGACAACACGGTGGCCGACCCCACCGGGGGCGGCGGGGGGCTCTACGCCTCGGCCGAGGCGACGGCCAGCACCTTCACCGTCACCGGGGACACCTTCACCGGCAACCAGGCCACCGGGGGTGGCGGCGTGGCCGACGGCGGCGGGGCCGTGCTGGTCGACGGGTCCGGCACCCTCGACGCCTACTCCGACAACTTCCTCGCCAACAGCGTCACCGGATCCGGGTCGGGGGGCGGGGTCAACGTGGTGAGCGGCCAGGCCAACCTGGCCGGCGACCGGTTCAGCGCCAACACCGCCACCGCCGCCAGCGGCTCGGCCCTCTCGGCCGACACCGCCAACGCGCCGGTGGTGGCTGCCGGCGACAACTGGTGGTCCTCCAACACCGGTCCCTCCACCGCCGACCTGTCCGGTGTCGCCGTCCCGGCCACCTACCTGGTGCTCCGGGTCTCGGCCTCCCCCAGCCCGGTGCTGGCCGGCTCCACCGCCACGGTCACCGCCGACCTCACCCACGACCAGGCCGACACCCCCTTCACCGCCCACCCCATCCCCAACGGCACCCCGGTGACGTTCGGTGGCACCGCCGGGACCTACCCCGGGGGCACCTTCGCCACCACCACCGGCGGGCAGGCCACCGCGGCGCTGACCGCCGGCGCCGGCGGCAGCTACACGCCCAAGGGGGTCTCGGCCACCGTCGACGGCGTGGAGGCGGACGCCGCCCTGGTGGTCGACCAGCAGCCCGCCGTCACCAGCGCCGCATCGGCGTCGTTCCACGCCGGGACCCCGGGATCGTTCACGGTGACCACCACCGGGTACCCGGCCCCCTCCCTGTCCGACGGGGGGGCCACGCTGCCGGCCGACGTCACCTTCACCGACAACGGCAACGGGACCGCCACCCTGGCCGGCACCCCGGCGGCCGGCACCGGGGGGACCTACCCGTTCACCATCACCGCCCACAACGGCATCGGCACCGACGCCACCCAGTCCTTCACCCTGACGGTGGACGAGGCGCCGTCCATCACCAGCGCCGCCTCCACCACCTTCACGGTGGGGACGGCCGGGACCTTCGCCGTCACCACCGGTCACGACTTCCCCCCCGGCACCACCCTGTCCGACGGGGGGGCCACGCTGCCGGCCGACGTGACCTTCACCGACAACGGCAACGGGACCGCCACCCTGGCCGGCACCCCGGCCGCCGGCACCGGGGGGACCTACCCGTTCACCATCACCGCCCACAACGGCACCCTGCCCGACGCCACCCAGTCCTTCACCCTGACGGTGGACGAGGCGCCGTCGATCACCAGCGCCGCCTCCACCACCTTCACGGTGGGGACGGCCGGGACCTTCGCCGTCACCACCGGCCACGCCTTCCCGGCCGCCGCCGCCCTGTCCGACGGCGGGGCCACCCTGCCCGGCGGGGTGCACTTCACCGACAACGGCAACGGGACCGCCACCCTGGCCGGCACCCCGGCCGCCGGCACCGGGGGGACCTACCCGTTCACCATCACCGCCCACAACGGCACCCTCCCCGACGCCACCCAGTCCTTCACCCTGACGGTGGACGAGGCGCCGTCCATCACCAGCGCCGCCTCCACCACCTTCAACGTGGGCACCCACGGCACCTTCACCGTCACCACCCGGGGGTACCCGGCCCCCGCCCTCGACGACGGGGGCGCCCCACTCCCGAGCGGGGTGCACTTCACCGACAACGGTGACGGGACCGCCACCCTGTCCGGCACCCCCGCCGCCGGCACCGCCGGCACCTACCCGGTCACCCTCACCGCCGAGGCCAACGGGGTGGGGCCCGGTGCCCCCCAGTCCTTCACCCTCACCGTCACCCAGTCCCCCTCCATCACCAGTGCCGCCGCCGCCACCTTCACGGCCGGCACGGCCGGGAGCTTCACCGTCACCACCGGCGCCTCGTTCCCGACCGCCACCCTGTCCGAGACCGGCGCCCTGCCGGCCGACGTCACCTTCACCGACAACGGCGACGGGACGGCCTCCCTGGCCGGGACCCCGGCGGCCGGCACCGGCGGCACCTACCCGATCACCATCACGGCCGGCAACGGGATCCTCCCCGACGCCACCCAGAGCTTCACCCTGACGGTGGACGAGGCCCCGTCGATCTCCAGCGCCGCCGCCACCACCTTCACGGCCGGGACGGCCGGGACCTTCACCGTCACCACCGGCCACAGCTATCCGGCGCCCGCCCTGTCCGAGACCGGCGCCCTGCCGGCCGACGTCACCTTCACCGACAACGGCGACGGGACGGCCTCCCTGGCCGGGACCCCGGTGGCCGGCACCGGCGGCACCTACCCGATCACCGTCACGGCCGGCAACGGGACCCTGCCCGACGCCACCCAGTCGTTCACGCTGACGGTGGACGAGGCCCCGTCGATCACCAGCGCCGACTCGGCCACCTTCACCGTGGGGTCCACCGGGTCCTTCACCGTCACCACCGGGCACGACTTCCCGGCCGCCACCACGCTGTCCGACGGCGGGGCCACCCTGCCCGGCGGGGTGACCTTCACCGACAACGGCAACGGGACGGCCACCCTGGCCGGCCGGCCCTCGGCCACCTCGGGGAGCCCCTTCGCCTTCACCGTCACCGCCCACAACGGGACCGCCCCCGACGCCACCCAGAGCTTCACCCTCACCGTGGCCCCCGGGAGCCAGACCCTCCACTTCACCGGACCCGGCACCGGGACCTTCGGGGGCTCGACCACCCTCAGCGCCACCGGGGGGGCGTCGGGCAACCCGGTGGTGTTCTCGGTGGACGCCTCCAGCGGGTCCGGGGTGTGCACCACCGGCGGCACCGACGGGGCCACCGTCCACTACACCGGGGTGGGATCGTGCGTCATCGACGCCAACCAGGCCGGTGACGCCGACTACCTCCCCGCCGCCCCGGTCACCCAGACCATCGCGGTGGGCAGGATCGCCCAGACCGTCCACGCCGCCGCCCCCGCCACCGGTCTGGTGGGCGACACCACCACGCTGACCGCCACCGGTGGGGCGTCGGGCAACCCGGTGGTGTTCTCGGTGGACGGCTCCAGCGGGTCCGGGGTATGCACCGCCGGGGGCACCGACGGGGCCACGCTCACCTTCACCGGCGTGGGGGCCTGCGTCATCGACGCCAACCAGGCCGGCACGGCCGACTACGCCGCCGCCCCGCCGGTCACCCTGACCATCGCCGTCAAGGGGGCCAGTCTGGTGGGCGGCACCCACCTGGCCGCCCTCCGTGACGGTTCGGGCTACTGGGTGGTCGGGCCCACCGGCGCCCTCACCGCCTACGGCACCGCGGTGGACTACGGGTCGATGGCCGGCTGCCGTTGAACGCCCCGATCGTCGGCATCACCGCCACCCCCGACGGCCGGGGCTACTGGCTGGTCGGCTCGGACGGCGGGGTGTTCAGCTTCGGCGACGCCTCCTTCTTCGGCTCGGCGGGCGGCCTCCGCCTGAACAAGCCGGTGGTGGGCATCGCCACCACGCCCGACGGCCGGGGCTACTGGCTGGTGGCCTCGGACGGCGGGGTGTTCAGCTACGGCGACGCCGCCTTCCACGGCTCCACCGGCAACCTGGTGCTCAACCAGCCGGTGGTGGACATGGCCTCCACCCCCGACGGCCGGGGCTACTGGCTGGTGGCCACCGACGGCGGGGTGTTCGCCTTCGGGGACGCCCCCTTCCTGGGGTCGACCGGCGCCCTCCACCTGGTGCAGCCGATCGTGGGGATCGCCACCACCCCCGACGGCCGGGGCTACTGGATGGTGGCCGCCGACGGCGGGGTGTTCAGCTTCGGGGACTCCCGCTTCCTCGGCTCCCTGGGCGGGTCCCAGCCCCCGCACAGCGTCATCGGCATGTTCGCCGACGAGGCCGGCACCGGCTACACCCTGGTGGACGGGAACGGCACGCCCACCCGCTTCGGGTCGTAGCCGCCGGTCCGCCTCCTACGCCGACCGGGAGGGCGGGGCGGTCCGGGTGCCGTCGGGGTCGATCCGGAAGCCCACCCCCCGCACGGTGACGATGTAGCGGGGGTTGGTGGGGTCGGGCTCCAGCTTGGTCCGCAGCCGGTGGATGTGGGTGTCGAGGGTCCGGCTGTCCGACAGGTAGCGGTTGGGCCACAGCAGGTCGATCAGCTCCTCGCGGGTCCGCACCTGGCGGGCCGGGGACAGCAGCACCCCCAGCAGGTCGAACTCCCGCCTCGACAGGTGGACCCGCTCGCCCCCCACCGACACCTCCCGGCGGGTGAAGTCCACCGAGGCGGCGCCGAACCAGGTGTCGCGGTGGGCGCCGGTCCCCGGCAGGTCCACGCCGGGGTGGGCGATGGGGGTGGCTCCCGGGGTGGCGACGGCCGAGGGGTGGCGGACCATGTCCAGGGCCACCGACGGGGACACCCGCCGGAGGATGGCCTGCATGCGGGCCACCAGCTCCCGGAGGTGGAACGGCTTGGTCACGTAGCCGGCGGCCCCCAGCTCGAGGCCCAGGACCACGTCGAGCTCGGAGTCGATGGCGCTGACCATCACGATGGGCACCGGGGCCAGCTGGCGCATCCGTCGGCAGACCTCGGTCCCGTGCATCCCGGGGAGGAGCACGTCGAGGAGCACGATGTCCGGGGGGTGCTCGATGAAGCTCCGCAGGCCCTCGTCGCCGTCGGCGGCCACCGCCACGTCGTACCCCTCCCGGCGGAGGCCGGACGACATCGCCTCGCGGTAGGACTCCTCGTCCTCGACCACCAGGACACGGGTCCGGGCGTCGGCGATCGGTGGGGTGGTGAGTGGGATGGTCATGGATGTGTGGGGCGGATGATGAGAACCCGTCCCGACAGTCACGGGCATCCGCAGGCGATCGTAGGTACGGGAGGTGAACGGGAGTCGTCCACCGGGGATCGGAAAAGTAATCCTTGCGTGAACGTTGCGCGACGGCGGCCGGCGCCCGGCGCCCTCGGCTCAGACCAGGCCGCCCAGCGCCAGGCCGGCGGCGGCGGCGGCCAGGCCCGCACCCACACTGACCAGGACGTTCACCACCCCGGCGGTGGGCGAGTCGCTCCCCAGCAGCCGCACGGTGTCGTAGGTGAAGGTGGAGAAGGTGGTGTAGGCGCCGATCAGCCCGGTGCCCAGGACCACCAGCCAGCCGACACCGGTCCCGCCGTGGTGGAGGGCCACCCCGGTCAGGGTCCCGAGCACCAGGCAGCCCGACACGTTGACCACCAGGATCCCCACCGGGAACGCCGGCGCCGACCGACCCTGGACGGACCGGTCGACCAGGTAGCGGAGGACCGCCCCCACCGCCCCGGCCACCACCAGACCGGCCAGGATCACCGCGCCTCCCCCGGGAGGTCGTCGGGCTCGGGGTGGGAGAGGGTGCCCATGTCGTCCGGGTCGGGGAGGTCGCCGGCCGGGGCCCGTCGGGGGCCGACGCCCCCCCGGGCGGCCACGATGCCCGCCGCCGCCGCCACCGTGCCGGCCACCAGGGAGGCCGCCAGGTAGCCCCCGGCGGTGCCGGCCGCCCCGTGCTCGAACCGCCGGACCGACTCCACGGCCAGGGTGGAGAAGGTGGTGAACCCACCGCAGAAGCCGATGGCGGCGAACGGCCGCACGTACCGGGTGGGGGGCCACCGCTCGGTGACCAGGGTGACGAGGACCCCGAGGAGGAACGAGCCGGCCACGTTGACGGTGAACGTGGCCCACGGGAAGCCGGAGGCCGGGACCACCACCGCCCGGGCCACCGCGTAGCGGGCCAGGGTGCCGAGGGCGCCGCCGAGGGCGATGGCCACCAGGCGGCCGGGCGGCTCGGGGTGCGCCGGGCGACGGGGGACCGCAGGTGCCGACATCCGCCCTCCTTCCGGGGTCACGTGGGTGTGGTGTTCCGGTAGGAGCCATCAGCCGTCGCCGGCGGTTGTGGCGAGCCCCATCGCCACCGGTCAGTCTAGGTGGGGGGCCTGCGCACCGGGGGGGCCGGGGCAGGCGGGGGCTCAGGAGCGGAAGCGGTAGCCGATGCCGCGCACGGTGATGATGTGCTCGGGATGGGCCGGGTCGAGCTCGATCTTCTTGCGCAGGCGCTTGATGTGGGTGTCGAGGGTCCGGCTGTCGCCCAGGCGGTGCTCGGACCACAGGCGCTCCATGCACTGGTCCCGGGTGATGACGTGGCCCGACTCCGACAGCAGGAGGGCCAGGAGGTCGAACTCCTTGCGGGAGAGGTCGACGGGCACGCCCCGGACCACCGTCTCCCGGAGGGCCACGTCGACCCGGACCGGGCCGATGGCGTAGGCGCCGGCCGGGGCGGCCACCGGCACCGGCTGCTGGCCCACCCGGCGGAGGACGGCCCGGACCCGGGCGGTGAGCTCCCGCTGGCGGAACGGCTTGGTGACGTGGTCGGCGGCCCCGGCCTCGAGGGCCAGGACGGCGTCGATCTCGTCGTCCTTGGCGGTGACCATGATCACCGGCACCGGCGAGATGGCGGCGATCTGGCGGAAGACGGCCAGGCCCGACTGGTCGGCCAGGAACATGTCCAGCAGGATGAGCGACGGGTGCACGGCGCCCACCGCCGCCAGTCCCTCGGTGCCGTCGGCCGCCGTGACCACGTCGAACCCCTCGATGGAGAGGTCGGCGGCCAGCGACTCCCGGGCGGTGGCGTCCCCGTCGATCACCAGGATGGTGGGGTGGGCGTCGGGGGGGAGGGCCTGGAGCTCGACTTCGCGGAGCGCCAGGGTCATGGTCCGACCCGGGCGCCCCGGAGGCACGGTCCCCGCAGCCCACCGTCGGCACGGCCGACAGGGGGGCCCGGGACACGGCCGGTCGACGGCCCCGAGGGCGCCGTCGTGGGTGCGGTTGCCGTGAGAGGCAGCGGAGGCACGACCTCCGGATGGATCCGCCCCTCGGACGTCGGCAGTCCGCGGGAGCGCGGGGGAGCGGTGCGCCACGCACTGCCGACATCAGAGAGGCGATCCATCACCTTGACGGTACGGAGACCAGGTGAACGAGACGCGATCACCGAGTGACCACAGGATGAATGCTCGGTAATTTCGGTGTGTTGGACCCCCCCGACGATGGATTCCGCAGCCGCCGGTCCCCGATGGCACCATTGTCGGGTGGAGTCCGAGCTCGTCGAGGTGGTCACCGGGGCCGAGACGGTCACCGACCTCACCGACCGGGCCGCGGCGTTCTGCCGCCGGCAGGGGGACGGCCTGCTCCACGTCTTCGCCCCCCACGCCACCGCCGGACTGGGCGTCATGGAGCTGGGATCGGGCTCCGAGTCCGACCTGGCGGCCGCCGTGGAGCGGCTGCTGCCCCGGGACGACCGCTACCGCCACCGGCACGGATCGGTCGGCCACGGCGCCGACCACGTCCTGCCCGTCTTCGTCAGCCCGTCGCTGGTGCTGCCCGTCCTGGGAGGGCGGTTGGAGCTGGGGACCTGGCAGCGGGTGGTGCTGGTGGACACCAACCCCGACAACCCCCGCCGCCAGGTCCGCTTCAGCTTCCTGGCCGGCTGACCGGCACCGGCGGGGAATCCGGCACCCCGGGCCGGCGTTGGAACCGGGGCCGAGCCCGCCGGAAGGACGACATGCCCCGATTCGCCATCAGCCAGAAGATCGCCGTCAGCGTGGTCTTCGTGGCCGCCATGTTCATGACCATCATGGACATCACCATCGTCAACGTGGCGCTGCCCAGCATCGGGCGCCAGTTCCACGAGCAGACCGCCTCCCTCGACTCGGTGGCCATCGGCTTCCTGGTCAGCCTGGCCGTCTTCATCCCCGCCGCCGGGTGGCTGGGCGACCGCTTCGGCATGAAGCGGATGCTGCTCCTGGCCATCCTGGTCTTCACCGCCGCCTCCGTCTGCTGTGGACTGGCCGACTCCCTGCCCCAGCTGGTCTTCTTCCGGGTCGTCCAGGGGGTGGGGGGCGGGATGCTCACCCCGGTGGGCATGGCCATGCTGTTCCGGACCTTCCCCCCGCCGAGCGGGTGCGGGCGGCCAGCATCCTCACCGTCCCCACCGCCGTGGCCCCGGCGGTCGGCCCGGTGCTCGGGGGCCTGCTGGTCACCGACCTCTCGTGGCGGTGGGTGTTCTTCGTCAACCTCCCCATCGGCATCCTGGCCATCGCCTTCGGGGCCCTGTTCCTGGCCGAGCAGCGCGAGCCGGTGGCGGGTCGGTTCGACGTCCCCGGCTTCGCCCTGTCCGGGGTGGGCTTCGCCCTGCTGATGTTCGGCATCAGCGACGCCCCCTCCCGGGGGTGGGGGTCGCCGGTGATCCTGGGGGCCATCGCCGTCGGCGTGGTGCTGATCGCCCTGATGGTGGTGGTCGAGCTCCGGACCACCGCCCCCCTCCTCCACCTCCGGCTCTTCACCAACCGCCTGTTCCGCTCCACCACCCTGGTGATGGTGCTGGCGGTGGCCTCCTTCCTCGGGGTGCTGTTCGTGGTCCCGCTCTTCTTCCAGCTGGCCCTGGGGCTCACCGCCCTCCAGTCGGGGCTGAACACCTTCCCCGAGGCCATCGGGATCATGGTCGGGGCCCAGCTGGCCAGCCGGATCTTCTACCCGCGGGTGGGGCCCCGGCGCCTGATCGCCGCCGGCCTGGTGGGGGTGGCGCTGTCCATCGGCCTGATGACCCAGATCGGGTTCGGCACCGACCTCTGGTGGATGCGGCTGCTGATGTTCGCCATGGGCCTGGCCATGGCCCAGGTGTTCATCTGCACCCAGGCCGCCTCGATGGCCACCGTCTCCCACGCCGAGACCGCCCAGGCCTCCTCGCTGTTCAACAGCCAGCGGCAGCTGGGGAGCGCCCTGGGGGTGGCCGTCCTGTCGACGGTGCTGGCCCTGGTGGGCACCGAGCACGTGGTGGCGGGCCACCCGGTGGCCGACCTGGCCGGGTACCACGCCGCCTTCCTGGTGGCGGCCGGGATCGCCCTGTGCGGAGCGGCCACCGCCCTCACCATCCGGGACGCCGACGCCGCCGCCACCATGGTCCGCCGCCACCCGGTCCCCGCCGCCGAGGCCGAGCCGACCCTGGCCCCCGCCGGCTGACCCGTCCGGTCGCACTACGGTGCGATTCGTGCCGGCTATCCCCGGCCGGACGGCCCACGGGAACGGAGACGACATGGACGAGGTGGTCGACATCACCGCCACGGACGAGTGGCGCGCGCTGCTCGCCCACTTCGAGCAGGTGGGCGACCTCCACCTCCGGGAGCTGTTCGCCGCCGACCCGGACCGGGGCGAGCGGATGACCGCCGGGGCCGGCGACCTCCACCTCGACTACTCCAAGCACCGGGCCACCGATGAGACGGTGGCCAAGCTGCTGGCCGTGGCCCGGGCGGCCGGCGTCGAGGAGCGCCGGGACGCCATGTTCGCCGGGAAGCACATCAACACCACCGAGGACCGGGCGGTGCTCCACGTCGCCCTGCGGATGCCCCGCCACGCCCACCTGGTGGTGGACGGGCAGGACGTGGTGGCCGACGTGCACCGGGTGCTCGACCGGATGGGGACGGTGGCCGACCGGATCCGGTCCGGCCAGTGGACCGGCCACACCGGGGAGCGGATCTCGGCGGTGGTCAACATCGGCATCGGCGGCTCCGACCTCGGACCGGCCATGGCCCACGAGGCGCTGGTCGACTACGCCGACCCCGGCATCACCTGCCGGTTCGTCTCCAACATCGACCCGGTCGACCTCTACGCCAAGACCCACGACCTCGACCCGGCCGGGACGCTCTTCGTGGTCAGCTCCAAGACCTTCACCACCCTGGAGACCCTGACCAACGCGGCGGCCGCCAAGCGGTGGCTGCTCGACGGGCTGGGGGCGGGGGAGGAGGCGGTGGCCAAGCACTTCGTGGCCGTCTCCACCAACCACGACGCGGTGGCCGCCTTCGGCATCGACCCCGCCAACATGTTCGGCTTCTGGGACTGGGTGGGCGGTCGCTACAGCTACGACTCGGCCATCGGGTTCTCGCTGATGGTGGCCATCGGCCCGGAGGCCTTCGGCGAGATGCTGGCCGGGTTCCACACCGTCGACCGCCACTTCGCCGAGACCCCCCTCGAGGCCAACCTCCCGGTGCTCCAGGGGATGCTCAATGTCTGGTACGACGACTGCTTCGGGGCCCAGACCCACGCCGTGCTGCCCTACAGCCAGCGCCTGGCCCGGTTCCCGGCCTACCTGCAGCAGCTGACCATGGAGTCCAACGGGAAGTCGGTGCGGCGGGACGGCACCCCGGTGGCCGCCCGGACCGGCGAGATCTTCTGGGGGGAGCCCGGCACCAACGGCCAGCACGCCTTCTACCAGCTGATCCACCAGGGGACCACGCTGATCCCCGCCGACTTCATCGGCTTCATCGAGGCCACCCACGAGGACGGCGACCAGCAGGACCTGCTGATGGCCAACTGCCTGGCCCAGTCGAAGGCGCTGGCCTTCGGGCGCACCGCCGAGGAGGTGGCCGCCGAGGGGACCCCACCGGAGCTGGTGCCCCACAAGGTGATGCCGGGCAACCGGCCCAGCTCCACCATCCTGGCCCCCAAGCTCACCCCCTCGGTCCTCGGGCAGCTGGTCGCCCTCTACGAGCACATCGTCTTCACCGAGGGGGTGGTGTGGGGGATCGACTCCTTCGACCAGTGGGGCGTGGAGCTGGGGAAGGTGATGGCCAGGGAGCTGGCCCCGGTGCTGATCGGCCCGGAGGTCCCCGACCTGTCCGGCGAGGACTCGTCCACCGCCGCCCTGGTGCGCCGCCACCGGGCCGGGCGCGGCCGCCGGGTCTGAGCTCAGGCGGCCGACAGCTCCCGCCACAGCGAGCGGTAGTTGGGGTAGGTGATCCCCGGGGTGACGTAGCCGGCCGCCTCGAGCTCGGCGTGGTACCGCCGGAGGTTCCGGAAGGGGATGCCCATGTCGACGTGGTGGGCCAGGTGCCAGCCGGTGTTGTAGGGGACCAGCCAGAGCCGGGCCCCCCAGCTCTGGCGCACCCAGTGGGTGGTGACCCGTCGGTCGTCGCCGGCTTCGAGGCCCCCGTGCTCGGCGATGGCCCGCAGCCGGTTGAGCACCCGCCACTGGGTCATCCACGGCGCCAGCCACAGCAGCGGGTAGATCCACCACCGGCCGGTGGCCGCCCACGCCAGCCCCCACAGCAGGGCCTGGACGGCCAGGATGGAGCGGGCCACCCCGCCGAAGACCGGGTGGCGCACCCCCTTCAGGAGGGGGGTGAGGTTCTTCCACCCGGAGATCCCCACCGCGTCGCGCACCAGCCGCCGGCCCAGGGTGCGCCGGTCGCACCGGTAGCCGCCGTAGTAGGCGAGGTCCGGCTCCTCGGGCCCGAACTCCTGCCGGTGGTGGGCGAAGTGGCCCCGGCGGTAGATGCCGATGGGGACCAGGGCCGGGTAGGCGATCAGCCAGGTACCCACCCAGTCGTTGACCTGCTTGCGGGTGAAGAGCAGCTTGTGGGCCGCCTCGTGCATCAGGATGGCGAACCGGACGTGCACCGGGCCCATCACCACGAAGGCCGCCAGGTAGACCCAGGGGTCGTCCACCCGGACGGCCACGGTGACCACCACCGCCACGAACAGCCAGAGGCCGGCCACCGTGCAGGCGTTCCGGACGTCGGCGATCCGTCGCAGGTCGGCGCGCAGCTCCGGGCGGCACTTGCCGCTGTCGAGGAGGCGGTCGGTGGGGAAGACCGACGGACGCACCTCCCGATCGGGCACCATGGTGGCGGCCATGGGAAGATATTACAGTCTCAGAACAGATGACACAAGTAAGTAATACCCCGCTCACCGCCCGCTCGGTGCTGGCCAGCACCCTGCTGGGTGCCGATCCCCCGGAGCTGCCGGTGGCCTACCTGGTGCACGTGGCCGGTCTCTTCGGGATCAACGACAACCGCGCCCGGGTGGCCCTCAGCCGCATGGTGGCCTCCGGCGAGGTGACCAGCCAGGGCGGGGGGCGGTACCGGCTGGCCGGCCACCTGCTGGCCCGGCAGGCCCGGCAGCAGGCCAGCCGGGAGGGGAGGACCCTGCCGTGGTCGGGGGAGTGGACCACGGCGGTGGTGGTGGCCCCGGGCAGTGCGGCCGAGGTGCGGGCGGCCCGGCGGCGGGCCCTGGCGGCGGCGCGGCTGGCCGAGCTCCGCGAGGGGGTGTGGATGCGTCCCGACAACCTCGGGGTCCGGGTGGACCCGGTGGTCGCCCCCGACCTGGTGGTGCTGTCGTCCCGTCCGGCGGGGGCGGCCGGGGACCTGGTGGCCCGGCTGTGGGACCTCGGGGCGTGGGGTCGCGGAGGCGCGCCGCCTGGCCACCGCCCTCGGGCGCCTTCCCCCCGAGGGACCCGACGACCTGGCGGCGGGGTTCGAGCTGTCCGCCTCGGTGCTCCGGCACTTCCAGGCCGACCCGCTGCTGCCGGCCGCCCTCCTCCCCGACGACTGGCCCGGGGGCGACCTCCGCCGCCGCTACCGGGAGTGGGACGTCCGCTACCGCCGGGTCCTGGCCCGGTGGAGCCGGACGGCCTGATCCGGTGGGCACGAGTACCGGCGGCCGATCCCGGGTAGGAGGGCCCCGTGGTGCGCACCTGTCGGACGACCGGCTTCTCGGCTCCGGCGCCGTCCGGGCGGGCCTGACCCGGTGGCCTCCCCGGTGACGCGGGTCGAACGGGCCCGTCGACGGCTCGACGCCGTCCAGCAGGGCCATCGGGTGCCGGCGGTGACGGTGGCGGTGGTCAAGAAGTTCGGCGACGACAACGCCGGGACGCTGACCTCGGTGATCGCCTACACCGGGTTCGTCACCCTCTTCCCGCTGCTGCTGGTGTTCTTCACCGTGCTGGGCCTGGTGCTGGCGGACAACCCGTCGGCCCGCCACTCCCTGACCACCTCGGCGCTGGCCGACTTCCCCCTGGTGGGCGAGCAGCTGCAGGGCAACATCCACACCCTGCAGCGCAGCTCCACCATCGGCCTGGTGGTGGGCCTGCTGGTCCTGGTGTGGGGCTCGCTGGGCCTGGCCAAGGCGGGCATGCACGCCATGGCCGAGGTGTGGAACGTGCCGGGGCCGGACCGCCCGACCACCGGCGCCCAGATCCTCCGCAGCCTCGGGTTCCTGGCCGTGCTGGCCGGGGGGGTGGTGGTCTCCACCGCCCTGGCCGCCTTCGGCACCTTCGGACGCCACTCGGTCCCCCTCGGCCTGGTCGCCGAGGGGCTGGCGGTGGTGGTGAACATCGGGCAGTACCTCCTGGCCTTCCGGATCCTCACCCCCCGGGGGGTGGCCACCCGCTCGCTGTGGCCGGGCGCCGTCCTGGGCGGGGTGGGCTGGACGGTGCTGCTGGCCCTGGGCGGCTACGTGGTGGGCCACCAGGTGCGGCACGCCGGTGCCGCCTACGGCACCTTCGGGGTGGTGATCGGCCTGGTGGCGTGGATCTACCTGGGGGCACGGCTCTCCCTCTACGCCGCCGAGCTCAACACCGTGCTGGCCGGCCGTCTGTGGCCGCGCACCCTGGTCCAGCCCCCGTTCAGCGAGGCCGACCAGCGGGTGGCCGACCTCCGCCTGCGCACCGCCATCCTCCGGCCCGAGCAGCGGGTGCACAGCACCTTCGACGCTCCGCCCACCAGCCAGGCCGAGCACCTGGCCGGGGACGGGCGGTCCGCCCCCGGGACCCCTACGCTCTCGGTGCCGCCCGAGGAGGTGGCGACGGGGAACCACGATCGGGGGGGACGATGAGCGACGCGACCGGGGGACAGCCACTGGCCGGCAAGGTGGCGGTGATCACCGGCGGGGCCCGGGGGCAGGGCCGGAGCCACGCCCTGGCCCTGGCCCGGCTGGGGGCCGACGTGGCGGTGTGCGACCTGTGCGAGGACATCGCCACGGTGGACTACCCCCTGGCCACCCGGGACGACCTGGCCGAGACCGACCGGCTGGTGGAGGCGCTGGGACGGCGGTGCGTCTCCTCGGTGGTGGACGTGCGCGACCTGGCGGCCACCATCGGGTTCGTCGACTCCGCCGCCTCCTTCCTCGGCTCGGTGGACATCGTGGTGGCCAACGCCGGGGTCTCCGCCACCGGCTCCATCTGCCACCTGGACGCCGCCCACTGGTCCGACGTCATCGACACCAACCTCACCGGGGTGTTCAACACCCTCCGGGCCGCCGCCCCCCACATGCGCCGGCAGCGGTCGGGGCGGATCATCGGCGTCTCGTCGATGATGGGGCGCTCCGCCCAGCTGGGCATCCCCGCCTACACCGCCTCCAAGTGGGGGGTCATCGGCCTCTGCAAGTCGGCCGCCCTGGAGCTGGCCGGCGACGGGGTGACCGTCAACGTGGTGGCCCCGGGGAACGTGTCCACCCCCATGATCCACAACGACGCCCTCTACCGGATGGTCCGGCCCGACCTCGACCACCCCACCCGCGAGGACGTGGCCCCGGCCCTGGCCGCCCTCCACGCCCAGCCGGTGCCGTGGGTGGAGCCGGAGGACGTCACCGCCGCCGTGGTCTTCCTGGCCTCCGAGGGCGCCCGGTACATCACCGGGTCGGTGATCGACATCGACGCCGGCGCCTCGGCCCGGTTCACCGCCTGACTCAGGCCGGCACGTCGGGTCCCCCCACGTAGGGGCAGTGGCGGCAGCCGTTGCCGCAGCACTCGGCCCGCGCCGCCAGGGTGGCGGCGGTGAGCACGAACAGACCGGTGGCCGGGTCGGGGTAGCCGGGGTCGCCGGCCGCCAGGGCGGCGGCGTGGGTGGCCAGTACCTCGGCGCGGCGGGGGTGGTCGGGGGCCAGCCGGGCCGGGTGGGGCTCGGCCAGCGGACGGTCGGCCGGACGGGGCGGTGGCCACGGGCCGGATCCTACGGCGGGGCCGCCTCAGGCGGTCGCCGGGGAGGAGCGCCGGGGGGCCGGGTCCCGGCGGGGGGCCGGGCGCACCAGCTCGGCCACCGCCCACGGCAGGTGGACCAGGGCGTCGATGGCCAGCACCGCCCCCACCCCCACCGCCATCCCCCCCAGGGCGTCGGTCGGGATAGTGCCACCGCAGCACCACCACGGCGACGGCGGCCCCCAGGGTGGCCAGCGCCCCCAGCACCACGGTGACCGGGCGGGCCAGGCGGGGGGTGACCAGGACGGCGGCGGTGGCCAGGGCGGCGACCGCCGTCACCGTCCCCGACGGGTACGACGAGGGGCCGGTGAGGTCGAGGTGCCGTCCCACCAGTGGCTTGGCCAGGTCCTGGACGATCAGCACCGCCACCACCGGGGCGACGGCACAGGCCACCGCCCGGGCCCGGTCCTGCAGCAGCCCGACCACGAAGACCACCGCCACCCCCACCAGCAGGGCAGCCAGCGAGCCCAGCGTGGCCAGGTCGTGGGCCAGCCGGCTGCCGGAGTCGGCCGGCAGCACCCGGTCGCCCCAGACGTCGAGGCGGTTGGGCCACGGCCGGTGGACGAAGGCCAGGCCGGCCAGGGCGGCCAGCCCCAGGAGGAGGACCCCGGTGGTCAGCTCCACGGCGGTACCCGCCCAGGTGGCGGCGGAGGCTCCCCGGCGGCGGGTGGGACGGTCGGACATCCCGTCAAGCGTAGGTGGCGCCTCACCCCGGATCGGCCGCGGGCGGGGGCTCCGGGGCCGGGCCGGGCCGGGGGGCCAGGTCGCCCCGCAGCGTGGCGTCCGAGGCGTCGGGGAGACCGTCGCCGACGAAGTCGGGGTCGGCGGCGGGATCGTAGAACTCCTCGACCACCGGCCGCCGGGCCGCCACCCGCCCGGCGTACCACCCGCCGCCCTCCGGACGACGGCGCTGGGCGGACACCAGCACGGCCACCACCACCAGGATGACCACCAGCCCGCCCCCGATGATCAGGATCCCGGCCCAGGTCGTGCCCATGCCGGAACCGTACCCCGTCGCCGGGGCGCCGGCCGGGGGCGGCTCAGGAGGCGGTGGTGCGGCCCCGGCGGGCCAGGGAGTCGATGGTCACGGCGGCCAGCAGCACCACGGCGGTGACCATGTACTGGTAGGAGGCGGCCAGCCCGATGAGGCCCATGCCGTTGTAGATGGTGGCGATGACCAGGCCGCCCAGGAGGGCGTGGATCATCTTGCCCCGGCCACCGAAGAGGCTGGCCCCGCCGATCACGGCGGCGGCCACGGCGTAGAGCACCAGGGTGCCGCCGTCGATGTTGTTGGAGATGGAGCCCAGCCGGGAGGCGTAGACGATGCCGGCGACCCCGGCGGTGAAGCCGGCCAGGGTGAAGGCCCACAGCTTGTTCCAGCCCAGGCTGACCCCGCTGCCGACGGGCGGCCTCGGCGTTGCCGCCGATGGCGTACAGGTAGCGGCCGAACCGGGTGCGGCCCAGCAGGAAGGTCCAGGCCACCACCACGGCGGCCACCACCAGCACCACGTAGGGGACGCCCTCCACCGGCTCCAGCACCCCGCGGTTGGTGTTGCAGACGTAGACCAGGGCGGCGCCGGCCACCGCCATGCCCGCCACCTTCAGGAGGGTGACGGCCACCGGCGGGGTGACCAGGCCGGTGCGCCGCCGCCGGCGGGCCTGCAGCAGGGTGAGGGCGGCGTAGACGGCCACCGAGGCGATCATGATGATCCACCCGGCCGCCGGGCTGAGGTTGCCGTTGGTGATGTTCAGCAGCACGTCGTTGGAGAGCCGGATGGTCCCGCCGGTGCCGTGGGAGTTGACCAGGTAGAGGAGGATGCCCTCGCAGCCCAGCAGGCCGGCCAGGGTGACCACGAAGGAGGGGAGCCGGAGCCGGATGACCATGACGCCCCACAGCATCCCGAAGGCGGAGGTGACGGCCACCCCGACCAGCAGGGCCGCCCACCACGGCCAGTTGTCGGGCGGGGCGGCCAGGATGGCGGTGACCACCGCCCCGATGCCGGCCACGTAGCCGATGGACAGGTCGATCTCCCCGAGGATGAGGACCCACACCTCGGCCATGCCCAGCAGGATGAAGACCGACCCCTGCACCAGCAGGTTGGTCAGGTTGCCGTCGGAGAGGAAGACCGAGCTCTTCGACTGGAAGATGATGACCAGGATCACCAGGCCGGCCAGTACCGGCAGCACCCCGCTCTCGCCGCTGCGGATCCGACGGCCCCAGGCCCGGAGGTAGCCGCCCAGGCTGTCGCTGAGGTCGGGGGCCTGGGTGACCAGCCGCCTTGGAGATCGTCGGTGCCGCTGACGTCGCCGACGGGCTCGGACGGTGGCTCCGAGGTGGGGGGCGGCGTGGTGGTGGGAGTGCTCACGGGTCAGGCCCCCGATCCCTGGCCGTTGGAGCTGGCCCGGGCCCCGGTGGTGATCAGCTCGACGGCGCTCTGGGTGTCGTAGTCGGCGATGGGTCCGCTCTCCACCAGCTGCCCCAGGTAGAGGACGGCCAGGCGGTCGGCCACCCGGAAGACGTCGGTCAGGTTGTGGGAGATGACCAGCACGGCGATCCCCCGATCGCTCAGGCGGCCGATGAGGTCGAGCACCTGGGCGGTCTGGGACACGCCGAGGGCGGCGGTCGGCTCGTCCATGATCACCAGCTTGGCCTCGCGCATGACGGCCCGGGCCACCGCCACCGACTGGCGCTGGCCGCCGGAGAGCGAGCCGACCGGCTGGCGGATGGACTGGACGGTGGTGACCGACAGGTCGGCCAGTGTCTTCTTCGCCTCGAGCTCCATGGCCGACTCGTCGAGGAGGCGGTGGGTGAGGGTCTCGTGGCCCAGGAACATGTTCTGGACGATGTCCAGGTTGTCGCAGAGGGCGAGGTCCTGGTAGACGGTGGCGATCCCCAGGGCGTCGGCGTCCCGGGGGGTCTTGATGTCAGCGGGCTGCCCGTTCCAGAAGATCTCCCCGGAGGTCGGCGTCCAGATGCCGGCCACCGCCTTGATCAGGGTCGACTTGCCCGCCCCGTTGTCGCCGACCAGGGCGGTCACCTGGCCCGCCGGGACGTCGAGGTCGACCCCCCGCAGGGCGTGGACGGCGCCGAAGTTCTTGGTGACCCCCCGGAGTCGGAGGAGGGGCGGGTCGGCGACCCCGGCCGGAGCCGGGGCGCCGCCCCCCGCAGTGACGGTCATCGCTGCGGGGGGCGGCCCGTGACGGCGTGGGTCATCCGGTTCAGTGGATGCCGTAGGTCTTGCAGTCGGAGGCGTAGGTCCCGGCACACAGCTGGGCGGCCGTCACGAAGTTGTCGGCGATCACCGTCGACTGCATGTTGGTGGGGGTCACCCACTCGGGCCCGAGCAGGACCGAGGCCACCGGGGTGTTGGTGGTGGTGTCGGTGACCTTGCCGTTGACCAGTCCGGCGGGGGCGGTCTTACCGGCCCGCAGGTACAGGGCGAGGGCGGCGGCCGCCTGGGCCTCGAGGTAGATCGGCTTGTACACCGTGCCGCACTGGTAGTTGGAGATGATGTTCTGCAGGCCGATCAGCGTGGCGTCCTGCCCGGTCACCGGGAACTTCTTGGCCGGGATGTTCAGCGTCTTCAGGTACGTGATGATCGGGGCGGCGTTCTCGTCGTTGGGGACGAGGGCGGCGTTGATCCCGGGATGCTGGGTGTAGGCCTGCTGGAACTCGGTCTCGGCGGTGGGCGGGTCCCAGGTCCCGGCCGGGTTGGCGGCGTCGACGTACTTGCCCGAGGAGAAGTAGGGCTTCAGCACGGCGTCGTAGCCCTGGGCGAACAGCGTGGCGTTGTTGTCGGTCGGCGACCCCACCATGACGGCGAGGTTGGGCTTGGCGACGTTCCAGCTGGACAGGCAGGAGACCATGCCGTTGCCGATGAGCGTGCCCACCTTCACGTTGTCGAAGCTCACGTAGTACTGCCGGCTGCCCCCGAGGGTGAGCCGGTCGTAGTCGATGACCGGCACGCCGTGGGCCTTGGCGTAGGTCTCGATGGAGGTGCCGACCCCGGAGTCGAGCGGGTCGACGACCAGCACGGTGGCGCCCGAGGTGATGGCCGACTGGGCGTCGGTCAGCTGGGTGGTGTCGCTGCCCTGGGCGTTCTGTACGGTGAAGTCCGAGGTGCTGAGCCCGGCGGTGGTGAACGCCCGGGTGAGGTACGGGGCGTCGAACTCGGTGTACCGGGCCGACGAGACGGT
Source organism: uncultured Actinomycetota bacterium (assembly GCA_963709665.1). Taxonomy (GTDB): domain Bacteria; phylum Actinomycetota; class Acidimicrobiia; order Acidimicrobiales; family RAAP-2; genus DASZIT01. The sequence continues at coordinate 30,379 of CAVPWU010000005.1, forward strand.
GTCCGGCAGGATGACCGCCACCTTGCCCTTGCCCTCGGCCGCCAGACCGGTCAGGCCCTTCATGGCGGTGAAGGTGTTGGTGAAGGAGGTGGTGGAGAGGGTGCTCGGCGTGCTGGCCCCCTTGGTGGTGGTGGTCGTCGTGGACGACGAACTGTTGGAGCTGCAGGCGGCGGCCAGCAGGCCCCCGACCAGCAGCATGCTGACTAGTCCCCGTTTGGTGTTCAGTCTCAAGGTGCTACTCCCCCGGCTCGTGATCGCCCCGGACCCGGTGGTCCGGCTCGTAATCCCTGCCCTGTTCGGACGTTACAGCACAATGAACATCCTGTGAACATGATGCGGACGGTGCGCCCACGCGGCGTGGTTCCGCCAGGTCGGTGGCGCACCGGCCGCCCGGGTCGCCGGCCGAGGTCGGACCTACACTTTCATGAAGGCCGTCACCGCGGCCGTGAGCGAGGGGGTGGCGATGAGCAGTCAGGGAGCTCCGCCGGGCTGGCATCCCGACCCGGCGGCACCGGACCGGAGCGTGCGGTGGTGGGATGGCGGCCAGTGGACCGACCACACCCAGCCGGTGGCGCCGACCGCACCCGCCCCCGTCCTCCCCGGACCGGGGGTCGCCCCTGCCCACCTTCCCCCGGTACCGCCGACCGCCCCGGGGATCCCGGCCGTCCCGGCCTTCCGCCGGGCCCCGGTGCAACGGAGCGTCGTCCAGGCCAACTCGGTGTCGCTGACCGCCCTGGCGCTGGTGGCCGCCTACCTGGTCCTGGCCCTGCTCACCCACTTCGTGCTGATCGGCATCCTCCCGGTGGTGTTGGCCGCACGCGCCTACCGGAACCGGGAGCGCCTGGCGCCACTGGCCATCGCCGGGGCGGCGGTGACGGTGGTGGTGGCGGTCATCGTCCTGGCCCACCACTGAGTTCCGGCGGGGCCGCCGGGGCGGCCGGGTAGAGGGCGGCCAGCTCGGTGCCGATCCGGGCCAGCTCGTGCCGGAGCTCCACCGGCGCCAGCACCTCGACGCCGGACCCCAGGCCGGCCAGCTGACCGGCCAGCCCCCGGACCGACGGGCCCCGGAGCTCGACGGCCACCCGCCCGTCGGGGCCGGCGGGCCCGATGCCCACCCGGGTCCCGAAGATCCACCGGCAGAGGGCGAGGTGGTCGGGGTCGACCCGGGCGGTGACCTCCACCGGGGCGCGGAGCCGCTCCACCTCCGAGGTGACCTCCTGCCAGGCGAGGGCCAGGTCGAAGCCGTCCGGCCGGACCACCGGCTCCGCGGTCGGGGTGGCCGAGGTGACCCGGTCCACCCGGAACGTCCGCTGCCCGGCTTCGGTGCCGGCCACCAGGTACCAGGCCGACCCCTTGGCGGCCAGACCCCACGGGTGCACCGCCCGGCGGGTGGCGGACCCGTCCCGGGCCACGTAGCCCAGGTCGACCTGCCGGCCGTCGATGACCGCCCGCTGGAGCACGTCGAGGAACGGGGGCTCCGGCCGGCCCGGGGAGTGCCCACCCCACCCCTGGGCGTCGACCACCAGGGCGGTCCGGGCCGCCTCGGCCTGGTCCCGGAACGGCTCGGGCAGCGCCCGCACCAGCTTGCGGAGGGCGGCCCGGACCTCCGGGGTGGCCGAGGACGACGGGCCGGCCACCAGGAAGAGCGCCCGGGCCTCGGCCGCCGACAGGCCGCTGAGGTCGGTCCGCCCACCACCGGCCAGCCGCCAGCCGCCGTTGCGGCCCTGGAGGGAGTAGACGGGCAGGCCGGCCATGCCCAGGGCCTCGAGGTCCCGGCGGGCGGTCCGCTCCGACACCTCGAGCTCGGCGGCCACCTCGACGGCGGTCACCTGGCCCCGCGCCTGCAGCAGCAGGAGGATGGCCACCAACCGGTCGGCTCGCATGGGGACATTCTCCCCGCAAAACCGGTCAGAAGATGACCGGTTCGGCGGCGCAGGATGGCGGCACGGGTGGAGACGCCGCCCGTGCCGACGAAAGGTGGGCCCCATGCCCGGAACCGTTCCCCCCGTGGCCGACGAGCGAGACGGGCTGCTGTCCTACCTCGCCCAGATGCGCGCCGCCCTGCGGCTCACCGCCTACGGGCTCAGCGACGACCAGGCCCGGGCCACCCCCACCGTCAGCCCGCTCAGCGTCGGTGGCCTCATCCAGCACGTGGCGCTCACCGAACGGGGGTGGATGCGGATCGTGCTCGGCCGCTCCGACGGCTCCGACGACGAGTACCAGGCCAACTTCCACCTGTCCCCGGACGACACCCTGGCCGAGGTGCTCGCCCTCTACGACCAGGTGGCGGCGGAGACCGAGGCCACCGTGGTCGGCCTCGACCTGGGGCAGGCGGTGCCCGTCCCCCGGGGCGCCCCCTGGTTCCCGGCCGACGTCGAGGCGTGGTCGGTCCGGTGGGTGCTGCTCCACCTGATCGAGGAGACCGCCCGCCACGCCGGGCACGCCGACATCCTCCGGGAGTCGGTCGACGGGGCCACCGCCTTCCCCCTGCTGGCCGCCGCCGAGGGCTGGCCGTCCACCCCGTGGCTGCAGCCGTGGGTGCCGGCCCCGGCCGCCGCCTGAGCCCGCTCAGCCGGCCAGGGGCTCGCCGGCGTTCTCGACCTCGAGGCGCCGGCGCTCCTCCGGGCCGGGGGCGGGACGGCGGGGGCCGCCCAGCAGCACCACGGCGGTCACCGTCCCCACCGCCGTGCAGGCGGCGGCGATCAGGTAGGCGAGGTGGTAGCCCCCGGTGAGGGCGGGCCGGGGGGCGACCCCGGAGGCCAGCAGCACCCGGGACCGGTCGGAGGCCACCGTGCCCAGCACGGCCAGGCCGACGGCCGCCGCCACCTGCATGGACACGTTCACCACCCCCGACCCCAGCCCGGCGTCCTCCTCGGGCACGTCGCGCATGGCGATGGACAGCAGGGGCAGGAACGAGCAGCCGGCCCCCAGGCCGAGCAGCAGGTAGGCGGGGAAGAGCTGGGTCCAGTAGTCGACCTCCACCCCGACCCGGCTGAGCAGCAGCAGCCCGACGGTGACCGCCACCATGCCGGGCAGCAGCACCCGCTGGGGCCCGAAGCGGGCCATCAGCCGGGCGGTGATGCCCGCCGACAGGGCCCCCATGGACACCGAGGTGGGGAGGAAGGCCAGCCCGGTCTGGATGGGGGTGTAGCCGATGACGTTCTGGAGGTAGAGGGCGCCGAGGAAGAAGGTGGAGAACATCCCGGTGTTGAGCAGTCCCCGGATGACGCTCGACCGGGTGAGGGTGGGGATGCGGAAGATGCGCAGCGGCACGATGGGGTTCGCCAGCCGCGACTCCAGCACCACGAAGCCGGCCAGCAGGGCCACCGACACGCCCCCCACCACCAGGGTGTGGACGGACAGCCACCCGTAGCTGGTGACCTCGACGATGGCGTAGATGCCCACCATCAGCGCCACGGTGATCATCAGCGACCCGACCCAGTCCACCCCCCGGCCGAGCCCCAGCCCGACGTTCTCCCGGATCAGGGCCCGGCCCAGAAGGAAGGTGAGGATGCCGATGGGCACGTTGATGAAGAAGATCCAGTGCCAGCTGATGGTCTGGGTGAGGACCCCGCCGACCAGCAGCCCCAGCGATCCGCCCCCCACCGCCACGAAGATGTAGGCGCTCATCGCCTTGGCCCGCTCGTCGGCCCGGGGGAACTCGGTGACGATGAGGGCCACCACCGCCGAGGCGGTGAGGGCGGCGCCGATGCCCTGCAGGAACCGGCCGGTGATGAGGACGGCCTGGTCCCCGGCCAGCCCGCACATGGCCGACGAGGCGGTGAAGACCGCCAACCCCAGCAGGAACACCCGCCGCCGGCCGATCAGGTCGCCGAGCCGTCCGGCCAGCAGCAGGCAGCTGCCGAAGGTGATGAGGAAGCCGTTGACCACCCAGGTGAGGTCGGCCTGGGTCAGGCGGAGCTGCCGCTGGATGGCCGGCAGGGCCACGTTGACGATGGAGGCGTCGATGGTGATCATGAACATGCCCAGGCACACCACGCCCAGCGCCACCCACCGTCGCCGGTCGTCGAGGGGGGGCGTCGCCGTCGGCGGCGTCGGGTGGGGGCCTGGCATGGGTGGACTCCTGGAGGGGCCGGCGGTCGCCGCCGAGGCTACCGAGCCGGGGAGCCGGGTCGTCCCATCGCCGGCGGGTGGCGGTCGAGCCACCTGCCCACCACCTGTTCGACGCTGCCCCGCGGGTCGGCCAGGGCCCGCGCCTCCCCGACGCCGGCCACCAACGACGCCACCGCCGCCCCGGCCTCCCCGGCCGCCGCCGCCGCCCCGTCGGTGGCCCGGCCCGCCACCACCAGGGCGGGGAGCCCGAGCCGGGCGGCGTCGGCCAGGACGCCGCCCACCACCTTGCCGTCGAAGGAGGTGGCGTCGAGGGCCCCCTCCCCGGTCACCACCAGGTCGGCGACGGCCAACCGGTCGGCCAGCCCGGTCCACTCCGCCACCAGCCGGTAGCCGGAGCGGAGCCGTCCGCCCAGCACGGCCAGGGCGCCCCCCAGCCCGCCGGCCGCCCCGGCCCCGGGGAGGCCGAGGACGTCGAGGCCGGCCCGGTCCCGGTAGGCGACGGCCAGCCGGCGCAGGCGTTCGGCCAGGGCGTCGACCTGGTCGGGACGGGCGCCCTTCTGGGGGCCGAACCGGGTGGCGGCCTCGAGGAAGCCCACCTCGACGTCGCACGCCCCCACCAGGTGCACGTCCCCCAGCCCGCCGCCGGCGTCCACCGCCTCGAGCGCACCCAGCCCGCCATCGGTGGTGGCCGAGCCGCCCAGGCCCACCACCACCGTCCCGCCCGGGCCCACCGCCCGGGCCGCCAGCACCATCAGCTCCCCGGTGCCCCGGGTGGTGGCCTCGAGCGGCCGGTTCCCCTCGGCGCCCCCGGCCAGCCCCAGCCCCGACGCCTCCGCCATCTCGATCACCGCCCGGTCGCCGGCAAGCAGCCACCGGGCCCCCACCGTCCCGCCCAGGGGGCCGGTGACCTCGGCCCGCTCGAGCGAGCCGCCCAGCACGGCCAGCGTGTCCAGCAGTCCCTCGCCGCCGTCGGACAGCGGGCACGACTCGACCTGCCACCCCCGGGACCGGCCGGCCGCCCCGATGGCTCCGGCCACCTGGGCGGCGGAGGCGGAGCCGCGGAACTTGTCCGGGGCGGCCACCAGCCGGCGCCCCCGCCCGCCCCCGCCCGCCGGCGTCACCGTCGGACGCTCCCCGGGTCGGCCATGGGGGGAGCGTAGGCCCGCCACCCGCGGTGGGTAGCGTCGGTGGCGGCCCGATGTTCCGCTCCCTCGACTTCCTCTACCTGCCCACCGGTGACGTGGACGCCGCCGCCCGCTGGTACGTCGACGTGCTCGGCGGTCGCCTGGTCTGGAAGGTCCGGGCCATGGACACCGTGGTGGCCGCCGTGCGCCTGGCCCCGGCCGACCCCCAGCTGCTGCTGGCCGGCCACCTGACCGGGGGCGACCGGTGCTCGTCTACCGGGTCGACGACTACGCGGCGGCGGTCGGCACCCTGTCGGTCCCCGGTGCCCGGCTCCACGAGCTGGAGATCCCCCACGGCCCGGTGGCGGTGGTGCACGGTCCGGACGACCAGCCGGTCGGCGTCTACCAGCTGACCCGGCCGGAGGTGGTCGACCACTTCGACGGGCGGTTCGACCCCTAGGTCGGCGTCCCCGGGGGGCGCCCGCCGCCGGGCAGGTCCCGCCGGTCCGCCCTCAGCACTGCATGGCGGCGGTGGGCTGGGGGAGGCCCCAGGCGGCCATCACCGTGGCCGGGAAGAACTTCGCCTCGCCGCAGGCGAAGGGGAAGCCCCCGGTCTGCACCGTCCACGACCCCCCCGACGGCATGGAGTACATCCCCAGCGACCCGCCGTCCTGGAACCCGACCAGCGTCTGCATGCTGGCGGTGGAGGACGGGACGAACTGGGCCAGGGCCCAGTACTTCTGGGAGGACGGGTCGTAGGCGTAGTAGACGCTGTTGGGCGCCGTCCCGGAGACGTAGCTGGCGGGGATGGCCTTGTAGGCCACGAAGGTGCTGGTGAGGGCGGCGCGCACCGCCGGGGTCACCGCCAGGTTCTGGACGGCTCCCGACGCCGTCGACGAGGTGGGGGCGGGGGCGGCGGTGGTGGGGACGGCCGAGGTGGTGGCGGTGACCGGCGGTGCGGTGGTGGCCGGCTCGGTGGGCAGGGTGGTCGTCCCCGACGTGGACGCCGACGAGCAGGCGGACAGCACCACCGAGGTGGCGACCAGCCCACCGAGGAGCAGGGCGCGGCGGCGAGCTCGGGCCATCTCCCGTGTCTACCAGCATTCCCCGGCCCGTCGGCTGATGCCGCGAGTCGCCGGATCGTTCACCCGCGTGTCACACTTTGGCCTCGACCGCGCCAGCGACTACGGAGGAGACGGCATGCCCAACCATCGGGGACTTCGGAGGTTGACGGTGGCCACGGTCATCGCCGCCGTTGCGGTGCTTGGCGCCGCCTGCAGCAGCAATTCGGGCAGCTCCTCCACCACGGCGGCGCCGTCCACCACCTCGTCGTCGGTGGCCCTGCCGACCACCGTCATCCCCACCCAGAGCACCGACGCCACCATCGCGGCCACGGTGCCGGCCGCCGTCAAGGCGAAGGGCGGCCTGAACATCGCCATGGACGCCACCTACGCCCCCGACGAGTTCGTCTCCACCGACGGCACCACCATCGTGGGGATGGACGCCGACCTGGCCACCGCCATCAGCCAGGTACTGGGGCTCAAGCCCAAGCTGATCAACGCCACCTTCGACACCATCATCCCGGGCATCCAGAGCGGCAAGTACGACATGGGGGCGTCGTCGTTCACCGACACCATCGCCCGACAGAAGGAGGTCGACTTCGTCGACTACTTCACCGCCGGCGAGGGGTTCTACGTGAAGTCGGGCAGCTCGACCTCGTTCGACGGGCTCAGCTCCCTGTGCGGCCACACCGTCTCGGTGGAGTCCGGCACCACCGAGGAGACCGACGCCAAGACCCAGGCCAAGGCGTGCACCACCTCGGGCAAGCCGACGGTCACCGTCCTGTCCTTCGGCAACCAGAGCCAGGCCAACCTGGCCGTCTCCAGCGGCCGGGCCGACGTCGGCTTCGCCGACTCCCAGGTGGCCGGCTACATCGTGGCCACCTCCAACGGCGTGTTCGAGAACAGCGGCACCGCCTTCGAGGTCGCCCCCTACGGGCTGGCCCTCCCCAAGGGGAACGGCATGGCCGCCCCGGTCCAGGCGGCCATCAACCTCCTGATCGCCAACGGCGTCTACACCCAGATCCTGACCAAGTGGGGCGTGCAGTCCGGAGCCGTGACCTCGTCGGTGATCAACGGGGCCACCAGCTGACCGATCGTCCCGGCCCCCGGCGGCATCCCCGATGACCGGACCGGCCGCCCCCGCCGGCCACCGGCCCGGGCGGGACAGGCCGTGCCGGTGGCCGAGCTGACCGTGGTCCCCGTCCGCCACCCGCTCCGGTGGGTGGCCAGCGCCGTGATCCTGGTGCTGCTGGCCATGCTGGTCAACACCCTGTTCTTCTCCCACGTGCAGCGCGGGAACGTCCGGGAGGGCCGGTTCCAGTGGGGGGTGGTCGGGCAGTACCTGTTCTACCGCCCCATCCTCCGGGGCATCGACGTCACCCTCGAGCTCACCGTCATCGCCATGGTGGTCGGGGTGGTCCTCGGGGTGCTGCTGGCGGTGATGCGGCTCTCCCCCAACCGGCTGCTGTCCGGCTCGGCCTGGGTCTACATCTGGTTCTTCCGGGGCACCCCGGTGCTGGTCCAGCTCTTCTTCTGGTACGTCGGGATCAGCTACCTCTACCCCCGCATCAGCTTCGGGGTCCCGTTCGGGCCCGCCGTCGACCACCGTCAACGCCAACGTGGTGGTCACCACCTTCGTGGCCGGTGCCCTCGGGCTCAGCCTCAACGAGGGCGCCTACATGGCGGAGATCGTCCGGGCCGGCATCATCTCGGTGGACGAGGGCCAGACCGAGGCGGCCCAGTCGCTGGGCATGACCAAGCAGCAGACCCTCCGGCGCATCGTGCTCCCCCAGGCCATGCGGCTGATCATCCCCCCCACCGGCAACGAGACCATCTCCATGCTGAAGACCACCTCGCTGGTCTACGTCATCGCCCTCACCGACCTGTTCACCGCCACCCAGAACATGTCCAACCGCAACTACCAGACCGTGCCCCTGCTGCTGGTGGCCAGCCTCTGGTACCTGTTCTTCACCTCCGTCCTCACCGTCGGCCAGTACTACGTGGAGCGCTACTACGCCCGGGGCTCGACCCGTTCGCTGCCCCCCACCCCGCTGCAGCGCATCCGCCAGGGCCTCTTCCGCCTCCGGCCGGAGCCGCCCGAGCCGGTCCCTGGACATCCCCCTGGCGGCCCCCCATGAGTGAGGCCGATGGTGGAGGCCCGCCAGGTCCGCAAGTCCTTCGGCCGGCTGGAGGTCCTGAAGGGCATCGACCTCACCGTCAACCGGGGGGAGGTGCTCTGCCTGCATCGGCCCCTCCGGCTCCGGCAAGACCACCTTCCTCCGGTGCATCAACCACCTGGAGAAGATCGACGGCGGTGAGCTGTCGGTCGACGGCGAGCTGGTCGGCTACCGGCTCAGCGGCGTCCAAGCTCTACGAGCTGCGCGACCGCGAGGTGTGCCGGAAGCGGGCGGAGATCGGCATGGTCTTCCAGCGGTTCAACCTCTTCCCCCACCTGAGCGTCCTGGACAACGTGATGTGCGGCCCGGTGCGGGTCAGGCGGGAGCCGGCGCCGGCGGCCCGGGAGCGGGCCCACCGCCTGCTCGAACGGGTGGGGCTGGCCGACAAGGAGGGGAGCTACCCCAACCAGCTGTCCGGGGGCCAGCAGCAGCGGGTGGCCATCGCCCGGGCGCTGGCCATGGAGCCGAAGCTGATGCTGTTCGACGAGCCGACCTCCGCCCTCGACCCGGAGCTGGTCGGCGAGGTGCTCGACGTCATGCGGGGCCTGGCCGACGAGGGGATGACCATGGTGGTGGTCACCCACGAGATGGGCTTCGCCCGGGAGGTGGGGGACACCGCGGTGTTCATGGACGGCGGGGTGGTGGTGGAGGCCGGCGACCCCCGCCAGGTGCTGGTCGACCCGCAGCACGAGCGCACCCGGTCGTTCCTCTCCAAGGTGCTCTGACCCCGGTACCCCCGGGCCCGGATCCGGCCCGGCCCTACACTGGCCGGATGCCCGACTCCCGAGACGTGATCACCGTGGAGCGGGTCATCCCGGCTCCCCCCCAGGCGATCTTCGCCCTCCTGGCCGACCCGGCCCGCCACCCCGACATCGACGGGTCGGGGACCGTGCAGGGACTCAAGGGTGACGCCGGGCGGCTGACCCTGGGCTCCACCTTCGGGATGTCCATGAAGATGGGCATCCCCTACTCGATGGCCTCCACGGTGGTGGAGTTCGAGGAGGACCGGCGCATCGCCTGGCAGACCCGTGGCCCCGGCTCCATCGGGCGCCACTTCGGCGGACGCATCTGGCGCTACGAGCTCGACCCGGTGGACGGCGGGACCCGGGTGCGGGAGACCTGGGACCTCACCCACGAGGCGGCGGCCTTCCGGCCGTTGGCGCGGATGGCCGGCACCAAGACGGCCACCGGCATGACCGCCACCCTCGAGCGGATCGAGGCACTCCTCGCCTGACCCGGCTCCGCCCCGGGGGCGCCCGTCCGGCGGTCTACCATCGACCCCGATGTGCCCGGCGCCCGCACCCCAGGTCCCGGTGGCGGCGACCTCGGCGGGACCCACCCGGTGGGACCCGTTCCTGTGGGCGGCGGGCGCCGTCTCGGCGGCCCTCGCCCTGGCCGGCGGCCTGAGTCTGGCCGTCGGGCGGCTCCAGCTCGACATGGCGGTCTACCTGATGGGCGGCCGCCATCTGGTGGACGGCCGGCTCTACCTGGTCGGCCTGCCGCACGCCCCCCACCTGCCCTTCACCTATCCCCCGTTCGCCGCCCTGGCCTTCGCCCCGGTGACCGTCCTCCCCGAGGGCGCCGCCCAGGTGCTCGGGAGCCTGGTGAACGTCGCCGCCCTGTTCGCCCTCCTCTACCTGTCGCTGCGGGCCGCCCGTCCGGGACTGGCCGGCGACCGCCTGGTCCGGTGGTCGCTGCTGCTGATGGCCCCCGCCTACTGGATCGAGCCGGTGCGGCTCACCTTCAGCTTCGGACAGGTCAACATCGTGCTGGCGGCGATGGTGCTGGGGGACCTGACCGGCCACCTCCGGGTGGGCGACCGGACCCTGCCCCGGGGCGTCCTGCTCGGCCTGGCGGCGGCGGTGAAGCTGATCCCGCTGGTCTTCGTCCCGTACCTCTTCGTGACCCGGCAGACCCGGGCGGCCTGGGTGGCCCTGGCCACCTTCGGCATCTGCTCGGTCGGCACCGCCCTCACCGACCCCTCGGTGTCGTGGTCGTACTGGACCCGCTACGCCACCGACGCCAAGCGGGTGGGCGGTGTCTACTACATCAGCAACCAGAGCCTGCGGGCCGTCGCCGACCGCCTCGACCACCACGTGGTCTCCACCGGCGCGGTCACGGTGGCCGCCGCCCTGGTGGTGGTGGCCGGGGTCGCCCTGGCCGGGTGGGCGTTCTGGGCGTCGTCGAACCTCCTCGGGGTACTGGTGTGCGCCACCACCGGCCTGGTGGCGTCGCCCATCACCTGGGCGCACCACATGGTCTGGGTGGTGCCGGTGCTGGTCTGGCTGGTGTGGGCGCCCGACCGTCCGGCCGGCGGCCGGGTGTGGGCGGTGGCCGGTGCCGCCCTGTTCTGGTGGGCGCCGATCTGGACGGTGCCGAACGGCGGCAACGTCGAGCTCAGCGAGCACGGCTGGCAGCTGCTCCGGGGCAACTCGTTCTGTTTGGCCGCCGTGGTGTTCCTGGTCGGGGTGGCCTCGATGCTGCTGACCCGCCACCTGGCCGGTGCCGACCGCCGGCAGGCGTCCCCGGCGGCCGCCCCTCAGAACTGAGGCTCGCCGAACGGCCAGAACTGGAGCCGCGAGGTGCTGAGGGCGTTGGGTGCGGTGGTGTACGCCTCGACCATCCAGTAGCCACCCCGCACCGGCGACCAGGTGTATTCGGCGGGCTCCAGCGTGACGGTGGCGGTGGCGCCCGCCCCCACCACCACCGGTCGGCCGGTGGTCGACCGCCAGAAGCCGGTCGGGTGGGAGCCGCTGATCACCACCATGAAGTGGGGCGTCACCGGGTGGCCGGTGCCGTTGTGGACCACCACGGTGACGGCGTCGAGCCGCTGGGTGGCGTCGGAGGTGCGGAACCCCCGGACCGACAGCGCCAGCGGCGCCGAGGTGAACGCCACCACCGCCACCGCGGCGGCCGCCACCAGGGGCACCCCCACCGCGGCCCACCCCGGCCAGCGGCGCCGCCCGGTGGGGGCGCCGGGGAGCGCCGGCGCCGCCACGGTGACGGCCGCCACCAGCGCCGCCGGGACCAGGTCGAGCAGGTAGGTGGACAGCGAGCGGGCCGGGACGAACAGCGCCAGGGGCAGGGCCAGCAGCCAGACCCGCTTCAGCCGCGGGAACCAGACGGCGAAGGCGGCCAGGAGCGCCAGGTAGGCGAGCAGTCCGGCCACCGTCAGCAGGGACAGCACCACGCCGCCGGTCAGCCCGTGGATGGCCAGGGTGACCAGGCCCTGGCCGTCGGCCACCAGGGGCTGGGCGAAGGGGAGCAGGGTGCCGTCGGCCCAGGCGGCGGGCGACCACACGATGAACGGGAGGTCGACCGCCACGAAGACGGCCGCCACGATGCCGGCGTAGCGGCCGGCCACCCGCCAGGGCCCGGCTCCCCGCCGGCGCGCCTCCAGCCACACGCCGACGACCAGAAAGGGCACGCAGAACCAGGGCGTCTGCTTGACGGCGCACGCCAGGCCCAGTGCCACCGGGCCGATCCACACCGCCAGGCCGGCCCCCCGGCCGGTGCCGAACCGGTCCCACCTCCAGACGGCCAGCACCAGGAAGGGGAGGAAGAGGGCGTCGGTGCCACCGTTGGCGAACATGGCGGTGAACAGCGGCGTGAGCAGCACCAGGAGCGCCACCCAGCGCAGCGCCACCGGCAGGAGCAGGTAGAGCAGCACGGCGGTGACCAGCCACGCCGCCAGGTCCACCCAGTCGGTGACCTGGTGGTGGAACCCGACGGCCATGGCCGCCCATTCGAGGAGGAACGACCCGGCCGGGTAGGAGGCGTGGGTGACGTGGCCCCCGCCGGCGGTGTAGGTCCAGTACTCCCACGGTGACTTGAGGAGGGCGGCGGCCGGGGCCATCGAGGTGGTGTACGGGTCGTGCCCGTGGAGGAGCGCCCGGGCCGCCACCTGGTCGAAGGCCGCCGAGTCGGTGGTGTAGAACTGCCGCACGTGGATGCCGGCGGCCTGGGGGACGGCCACCGCCACCAGCGCCCCGGCCAGCCCGGCGGCGTGCATCGCCCGGGCGCCCGGATCCCGCACCACCCACACGGCCAGGGTGCCGGCGATCCCGGCCAGCACCAGCAGCGGCGCCACCAGGGCGGCCCAGGTCCACCCCGACCACGACCCCCAGAAGCCGAGGCCGGCCACCAGCACGCCCACCCACACCAGGCTCCACCCGCAGCGCTCCACCAACGTGGCGGACGGCTCGGTGGGGGACACGGCCGGCCGGCCGTCGGCGAGGGGCCGCCCCTCCCGGTCCCGGTACATCACGGGAACACGGCCTTGGAGAACAGCTCCAGCCAGGTCATGAGGACGAGCCCGGTGACGGACAGCGCCACCACCGCGGCGTAGGCCCGTCCGTGGAACCGGGTGCCGATGGCCACCACCAACGGGAAGGCCAGCATGATGAACCGGGGCCGCAGCCCGACCGGGGCCGCCACCGCCGCCAGCACGGCGGCGGCCATCCCGTAGAGGAGGACCGGGGCGGGCTGGTGCTGCCGGACGGCGAGGCAGGCGCCGATCACCGTGACCACCGTCCCGGCCACCAGCAGCTGGCCGGTCTCGGTGGGACGGACCGGGTTGAACAGGAACGTGGTCAGGACGTGCAGGGGGTAGGCCAGCGACGGGTAGCTCTTCCACCCGCCCTTCTCGGTGAGCCGCCAGGCGTTCCACTGTCCGGTGTGGACCCACAGCCAGACCATGTAGGCCACGAACCCGAGGGGGGCCAGGGCCGGGGCGAGCAGCGATCGCCAGTCCCGGTCCCGACGGACGGCGACGGCCGCGCACCAGGCGCAGCTCAGGACGAAGGCCAGGGCGATCGGGGTGGTGGCGGTGGCGGCCAGGCCGAGCAGGCCGGCCAGCCACCACCGCTTCCGGAGCAGGGCCAGCAGCCCGAAGGCGAGGCAGGTGATGGCGATCCCCTCGGAGTACATCAGGCTGAAGGCGAAGGTGCCGGGGAACACCACGAAGAGCAGGGTGCCCCGGACCGCCGCGCTGCGTCCGGCCCAGTGCCGCACCAGCAGGCCGATGCCCACCACGGCGGTCAGCCCGGTGGCGGCGCTGATCACCGCCGCCACCACCAGGGGCGAGACGGTGGTCAGGTGGGAGATCCAGCGGATGAGCCCCGGGTAGAGGGGGAAGAAGGCGATGGTGTTGCCGGCCACGTGGCCGTGGGTCATCGGCAGGTGCCGGGGGTAGCCGTTCTCGGCGGCGTGGACGAACCAGATCCCGTCCCAGCGGTAGACCTGGCTGACGAAGCTGTCGTGGGTGAAGAGGTCGGCGACGGCCAGGGCGGCCAGGGTCAGGCCGCGGAGGGCGACGTAGACCACCACCGGCCAGACGAGGAACCCGTCCCGGAGGCGGGCGAGGCGGGACCCGCCCGCCTCCGGCGCCCCGGCGGTGGTCGGCGGGTCGCCCCCCCTTACGACGTCGGTGGCCACCATGGCCGACACGGCCGGCGAGGTGTCAGGCGGCACTGCCCACCACCACCGTCTGCCACCGTCGGTCCCAGAGCAGCCAGGCGCACCCGGCCAGCAGCGCCGGGGCGATGACGTAGTAGTCGTCGCCGCTGAGCATGGGTGCCCCCCCGGGGCCCACCACCAGCATGGCCAGCCCCGCCACCACCGCCAGCACCCGGGAGCGTTGGAGGGGGGTGGCGGCCAGCAGGGCCAGGCCCCACATCAGGTACCACGGCCACACCGTCGGGCTCCCCACCACGATGAGCATCAGGGTCAGCCCCAGCAGCCGCACCACGTCGAGCCGGTGGGCGTTGAGCACCAGCCACACCGCCCCCCCCACCGCCACCAGCTCGCAGACCAGCTGGGTGACGGTCACCGTGGGGTGGAGGCCGACCGGCAGGCCCACCCCGTGGAGGAGCGAGTGGACGAAGGTCCCGAGGGCCACCGACGGCGACGACAGCACCCGGAGCTCGGTGGGGACGTGGAGGGCGGTCGGCCCCAGCCAGGTCCATCCCAGGCCGGACACCACGGTGACGCCCGTCACCACCACGATCGGCACCAGCACCGCCTCGGCCACGATCCAGCGGCGGCGCGCCCCGGTGGCGGCGCGGAACTGGTCGACGGCCAGGAAGATGATGGCCGCCGCCGCCGGCAGCTTGATGGTGGCGGCCAGGGCGCACAGGGCCACCCCGGTGGCCAGCCGGCCCTCGAGGGCGAGGGTGACCCCGGCCACGAGGAGGCCGACCATCAGGCCGTCGTTGTGGCCGGACGCCACGAAGCTGAAGAGGGCCAGGGGGCTGAGGGCCCCCAGCCACAGGGCGATGCCGGGGTCGGTGCCCAGGCGGCGGGCCAGGCGGGGCAGCGACACCATGATGAGCACCACCCCCACCAGCTCCAGGAGGCGGAAGGCGAGGACCTGTGCCACCAGCGACACCCCGGCCAGGGCCACCGTGGCCCGGCTGACCAGGACGAAGAGGGGGCCGTAGGGGGAGGCGGTGTGCCGCCACACCGCGGCGATCGACGCCAGCAGGTGGGGGTCGGCCAGCGCCGAGGGCGGTGCGGTGTAGGGATTGAGACCGTGGTTGGCCAGCAGGCCCTGGCCGATGTAGCTGTAGATGTCCCGGCTGAACAGCGGGGGGCCGAGGAGCAGGGGCAGGCCCCAGCAGGCCAGGATGACCCACGAACGCCGGACGGTGAGCCGGCCGGCCCGGGCGTGGAGGCCCACCCCCACCCAGGCGGCGATGAGGACGGCGGCGGCCCCGTAGAAGGCCACCCGGGCCAGGTCGGCACCGCCCTCGGGGAGGTGGAACCACCAGCCGGCGGGAGCCGGGCGGGGGACCGCCCCCAGGCTGGTGCCGACCAGGGCCAGCCCGACGGCGCCCACGGTGCCGACGACGATCCACGGGTTCATCGAGCGGACCGCCCGGCTCAGGCGTGGTCCGGTCACGGCGGTGGGGGCTCCCACGTGGCTCCTTCTCCTCGACCCACCCTCGGCGACGGGTCCGATGAGCGACGGTCCTGTGAACGATATCCCGCCCCACCTGGTCCGACCGGGCGCGCCGGGTGGGGAGGTCGGACTATTCGGACAATGGTGTAAGCTTGTAATCATGACACCCACGGAACAGACCCACCGCCGGGGCCCGCGTCGGGCCCGACCCTCCCAGGCCGAGCAGCGCACCACCACCGAGCAGCGGCAGCAGATCCAGGCCTGGTTCGCCGGGCGCCTCCCCGAGGGGTGGTTCGACGGGGCCGCCGAGGTGACGGTGGACAGCGACGAGATTCTGGTGACCGGCACCCTCCCCGCCGTGGCCCTGGAGGAGGGGGCCGGGCCCGCCGAGCAGGCCACCGCCGACGCCGCCCGGATCGCCGGCTTCCGCGAGGACACCCGGGCCCACCGCATGCGGATCGCCGACGAGGCACAGGCGTCGTTCGGGCGGACCGTCTCGTGGGGGGCCCGGTGCGGCTCGACCGAGGTCGCCTTCACCACGGTCAGCGTGCCGATGATGACCCGGCTCCGCTTCGACGAGCGGCAGGTCCTCGACACCCTCATCGACGCCGGGATCGCCCGGAGCCGCAGCGAGGCGCTGGCCTGGTGCGTGGCGCTGGTGGGCCAGCACGAGCAGGGGTGGATCGACGAGCTGCGCGACGCCCTGGTCCATGTGGAGAAGGTCCGGGCCAGGGGGCCGGGCGGCCCCGGGGAGCCCGCCGGCTCGTAGCCTTGCCGGGGTGGCCGACCCCACCGACCTCGAGCGCTTCGTGACCGCCCAGGACGGTGGGGGCACCTACCGGTCGGCGGTGGCCGAGCTGGAGCGGGGACGGAAGGACGGCCACTGGATGTGGTTCGTCTTCCCCCAGCTGGCCGGGTTGGGGTCGAGCCCCACCGCCCGGCGGTACGCCCTGGCCTCCCGGGAGGAGGCGACCGCCTACGCCGCCCACCCGGTGCTGGGCCCCCGCCTCCGGCGGTGCGCGGCGCTCCTGCTGGCCGTGGACGGGCGGTCGGCCGGGGAGATCCTGGGACCGGTCGACGCCCTCAAGCTGCGGTCGTCGATGACCCTGTTCCTGCGGGCCGTCCCCGACGAGCCGGTCTTCGCGTCGGTGCTCGGCCGGTTCTTCGACGGCCGGCCCGACCCTCGCACCGACGACCGGCTCGGCCGGCCCGGCTAGTGGGGAGGCGGCCGGGTGGGGGTCCGGGGCGCCGGCGGCGGGTCGGTGGAGGGTGTCCCGTCGTCGGTGACGTGCTCGGTCCAGGCGGAGCCGGACCAGTACCGCTCGTGGTGGCGGACGAACGGGTCCCGGAACCAGCCGGGCGGGGTCCCTCCCGGGGTGGCGTCGGACCGGGCCACGCCGTCGGGGGGGTCGGGGCGGGTGCCCGGCGGGGGTCCCGCCCGTGACGGGTCCCGATCGGTGAGGCCCCGGGCCGGGGACCGGCCGCCGGGGTGCCGGCGACCCCGGCGGTTCATCATCGAGTAGCGGACCACGAACCCCACCGCCACCACCACCAGCGAGATCCAGGAGTGACCGACGTACACGTTCGCAGTGTACGGCCGACCAGGTGCGGTGGGTCGGGCGGGGACGGGTCGGTCAGTCGGCCGGGCGCATCCGCTCGAGCATGGCGGCCATCCGCCGGTGGATGAGGTCGACCGCCTGCAGCGGACGGATCATGACCCGGAACTCGACGATGCGGCCCTGCGGGTTGCAGCGGATGATGTCCACCCCGTTCACGTACCTGCCCTCGACGGTGGTCTCGAACTCGAGCACGGCGGTGTCCCCGGCCAGGACCTGCTTGGTGTAGCGGAACGCCCGCCCGTCGAACTCGGCCGGGCCGTCCCCGTCCGCCGCCGGGACGGTGTCCCCCGGGAAGGTCTGCCGGGCCGCCTGCAGGTAGAGGGTGGTGATCGCCTTGCCCTCCTGGGGCGTGAAGACGATCGGGGAGTAGAAGACCACGTCGTCGTCGAGCAGCTCCTCGAGCCCCCCGGGGTCGTCGCCGCGGAGGTGGGCGTGCCACCGTTCGATCACCGGTCCGATCTCCGCGCCCACCCGCGCACCTCCTCGGGTCGAACGGTAGCCGGTCGCGCCCATACTGGGGTCCGCCGCCACGACCGAGGAGCGCCGATGCCCACCACCGATGAGCTGGCCGCCGAGCTGGCCGACCTGCGACGCCGGGTCGACGCCGCCGAGGCGGTCCTGGAGATCCAGGCCCTCAAGGCCCGGTACGGCGAGCTGAACGACGACCGGTTCGTGGCCGGACGGGTGGTGGACGACGCCACCCTCCGTCGCCTGGCCGGCGACATCGCCGACCTGTTCACCGAGGACGCCGTCTGGGACGGGGGACGGGGGCTGGGCCGGGTGACCGGGCGGGCGGCCATCGCCGACCGCCTGGCCCGCCCCACCCTCGACTTCTCCCGCCACCTGTTCGTCAAGCCCCGCATCTCGGTGGACGGCGACCGGGCCCGGGCCCGGTGGGACCTGCTCAGCCCCTGCCGCCGCCCCGACGGCACCTCGTACTGGATGTGCGGGTGGGAGGACGACGAGTACCGCCGGGTGGACGGCGTCTGGCTCCACCGCTCGATGACCATGACCACCGTGTTCATGACCCCGGTGGGGGAGGGATGGGCCCGGGTGCTGGCCTGAGGTCGGGTCCGGCCGGACCCGGGGGGACCCTCCGGCGACCCCTAGGATCGGGGGCCATGCCCACCGGACCCCGCTCCGAGGAGATCCTGGCCCAGGTGCTCCGGCGCTGGCGGCCGGACGTCCTGCCCCTGCTCGAGACCTTCGCCCGGATCCCCAACCAGTCCCCCGCCTTCGAGCCGGGGTGGGAGGCGGCCGGCCACATGGAGGAGGCGGTCCTCCTGCTGGCCGGGTGGGCGTCCGGGCGGGCCATCCCCGGGGCGGTCGTCGACGTGGTGCGGCTCCCGGGCCTCACCCCCACCCTGGTGGTGGACGTCCCGGCCACCGACCCCGGGGCCACCGGGACCGTCCTGGTCTACGGCCACTACGACAAGCAGCCCCCCTTCGACGGCTGGACCGGGAGCCGGGGCCCGTGGTCGCCGGTGCTGGAGGGCGACCGCCTCTACGCCCGGGGGGTGGCCGACGACGGCTACGCCCTGCCGTCGGCCCTGGTGGCCGCTGGAGGCGGTGGCGGCGGCGCGGGGGCCGCCACGCCCGGACCGTCGTGGTGGCCGAGGGGTCGGAGGAGAGCGGCAGCCCCCACCTGCCCGACGTCCTCGAGCACCTGGCCGACCGGATCGGGGTTCCCGACCTGGTGGTGGCGCTCGACTCCGGCTGCCCCACCTACGACCGGCTGTGGGTGACCACGTCGCTCCGGGGGGCGGTGGACGGGACCCTGACCGTCAAGGTCCTCGACCACGGCGTGCACAGCGGGGCGGCCGGGGCGGTGGTCCCCTCGTCGTTCCGGCTCCTCCGCCAGCTGCTCGACCGGGTCGAGGACGCCGGGACCGGGGAGCTGCTCCTCCCGGAGCTCCGGGCCGACCCGCCTGCCGGGGCGGCGGCCGACGCCGCCGTCGCTGGCCGGGGCCCTGGCCGCCAGGAGGCCGGCGACCCGCCGTTCCCGGCCGTGGAGGGGCTGGTGCTGCAGGGTGACGGGCCGGCCGAACGGGCCTTGCGCACCGCCTGGTTGGCCTCGGTGGCCTACGTGGGGGCCGACGGCCTGCCGCCCACGGCGGCGGCCGGGAACGTGCTGCGCCCCTCCACCAGCCTGAAGCTGGTGATCCGGCTGCCACCCACCGCCGACGCCGTGGCCGCCGGGGCCGCCCTGGCCCGGGCGCTCACCGCCGAGCCGCCGTCGGGGGCGGAGGTGAGCTGGACCCCGGGGATGACGGCGGGGGGGTGGGCGGCCGACCCGCCGGCGCCCTGGCTGGCCGCCGCCCTCGACGACGCCTCGGTGTCCTGCTTCGGCCGGCCGGCGGCCCGGGTGGGCGAGGGCGGCTCCATCCCCTTCATGGGGTGGCTGGCCGAGCGCTTCCCCGAGGCCCAGCTGCTGGCCACCGGCGTGCTGGGGCCGGGCTCCAACGCCCACGGCCCCGACGAGTCGCTCCACCTCCCCACCGCCGAACGGATCACCGCCAGCCTGGGGGTCCTGATGGCCGCCCACGCGGACCGGGCGCCCGCCTGAGCGGACGCCCGGTCACGGGGTGCGGGGGAGGCCGGGCCGATCAGGCGGGAGGCCCGCTGGCCAGGGTGACGGTGGCCGACTGGCTCTGACCGGAGGTGTCGGTCCAGGTGATCTGGACCTTGTCGCCGGGGTGGTAGCTGTTGAGGTCGTTGGTCAGGTCGTTGGACGAGGAGATCGTCTTGCCGCCCAGGCCGGTGATGACGTCGCCCTCGGCGATGCCGGCGTTCGCCCCCGGGTCGTTGGGCACCACGCTCTGCACGTCGGCGCCGGCGGTGGAGCTGCCGGTGCCGCTCGAGCCCGATCCGGTCGAGCCCGAGCCGAAGCCGAAGCCTCCCGAGCCGCTGCCGCCCGAGCCGCCGGTGGCGCTGCTGTCCGACACCGCCACACCCAGGAAGCCGGTCCCACCGATGTGGATGGTGGAGGAGGCGTCGCCGGCCTCGATCTTGTTGGCCAGCGACAGGGCGGTGCCGATCGGGATGGCGTAGGCCTGGGCGGTGGTGGACTCCTCGTCGTTGGTGCTCGACGCCGCGGTGTCCATGCCGATGACCTGGCCCGAGGTGTCGACCAGGGATCCCCCGGAGTCGCCGGGCTGGATGTCGGCGTTGGTCTCGATGAGGCCGGTCAGGTTCTCGGCGTTGCCACCGCTGTCGTCGCTGGCGGTGATGGACTGGTTGGTGCTGGTCACCGAGCCCCCGGCCGTGCTGGGGGTCCCGCCGGCGCCGCCGGCGTTCCCGATGCCCACCACCGACTCGCCGACGGTGGCCACACCGGTGCTGGTGGACACCGTCTGGAGCCCGCTGGCGTTGGTCAGCTTGATCACGGCCACGTCACCGGTGCGGTCGTAGCCCACCACGGTGGCCGAGTAGGTCTTGCCGTTGCCGATGTCCGTCACGCTGATGCTGGTGGCGCCGTCGATCACGTGGTTGTTGGTGAGGATCTCGCCGTTGGAGGTCAGCACCATGCCGGTGCCGGCCGCCGCCTCACCCTCGTAGCTGAGGTTGGTGTTGATGTCGACCAGCCCCGGGTCGACCTTGGCGGCGATGGCGGAGATGTCCGACGGGGCACCCACCCCGCTGGACGAGCTCCCCGACGAGGAGCCCCCCGACGAGCCCGATCCGAACGGGGAGGACGACGATCCGCCGCCGAACGGCGAGCCGGTGCCACCCGAGCTGCCGGAGCTGCCACCGGAGGGCGCCGAGGCGCTGGTCGACGTGCCCGACGTCCAGAGCACGTGCCCGAGCCCGGCACCGGCCAGCAGCACCACGACGGCGACGGCGGCGGCCAGGCCGGCCAGCAGCCCGGCGTTGGAGCGCTTGGCCACCGGGACCGGCTGGGGTCCCGGGGTCGAGAACCCGGCGGTCGGCCAGCCCGGCGGGGGCGGGGGCAGGGTGCCGCCGGCCCCGGCGGGGTAGGTGCCCGGGTAGGGCCCACCGGGGTAGGGGGTGGCCGGGTAGGGGGTGGCGGGGGCGGCCTGTCCCCAGCCGGGGGTCGGCGGCGTCGGCGGCATCCACACGCCGGCGGGCGGGGTGGGGCCGCCGTAGGCGGGGGGACGGACCGGGGTGGTGCCCGGGGTGCCGGTGGGCAGCCGCGGCTCCCCGCCGGCGGGGCCGAGCGGGATGGCCGGCCCGGAGGCGGTCACGCCGTCGGGGGTGGTGGGGGTGCCGTCGGGGGCGGTGGTCGCCTCCTCCGGTGCCTTGGGTTCCTCGGGCCTGTTCGACAGGCTCCAGTGCTCGCTCATGTCCGTCTGCCTTCCCGAGCCCCCCGATCCGTCGGGGGTCGGCTCTCCTTGACGACCATTCCAACAGCAGCGGCTAAACACCTGATCAACGCCAGATATGAGTTCCCTAAGAAACCCGCCCGGCGGGGGCCCGGTCCCCCGGGTCAGCCGGAGGCCTCGGGGCGCAGCATCGGGAACAGGATCACGTCGCGGATGGCCTCCACCTCGGCCAGCAGCATCACCAGCCGGTCGACGCCCAGGCCGATCCCCGAGGTGGGCGGCAGTCCGTACTCGAGGGCGCGCACGAAGGCCTGGTCGGCCAGGTGGGCCTCCGGATCCCCCTGGGCCACCGCCACCGCCTCGGTGGTGAACCGGGCCTGCTGCTCCTCGGGGATGTTCAGCTCGCTGTACCCGTTGGCGAACTCCTTGGCATCGATGCACAGCTCGAACCGGTCGGCCATGGTCGGGTCGTCCGGGCTGCGGCGGGCCAGGGGCGACACCTCCACCGGGAAGCCGACCACCAGCACCGGGTCGGTGACCCGGGGCAGCAGCACGGTGTCGTACAGCTCGAAGATGAGCTTGCCGGAGCCCCACTCGGGCAGGAAGTCGACGTCGTGCTCCTTGCACACCGCCCGCACGTCGTCCACCGGGTCGCCGGGGTGGAGGCGCCGACCCACCACCTCCTCCAGCCAGTCGAGGAGGGGACGCCGGGGCCACGGCGGGCTGAGGTCGATGGCCCGGCCGCCCACGGTGACGTCGAGCCGGCCGATGGCCGCCCGGGCGGCGGCCAGCACCAGCCGCTCGGTGAGGGCCATCCCGTCGGTGACGTCGCCGAAGGCCTGGTAGGCCTCCAGGGCGGTGAACTCGGGGCTGTGGCGGGTGTCGATGCCCTCGTTGCGGAAGTTGCGGGCGATCTCGAAGACCCGCTCGTAGCCCCCCACCACCAGCCGCTTCAGGTAGAGCTCGGGGGCGATGCGGAGGCTGAGGTCGATGTCCAGGGCGTTGGAGCGGGTGAAGAACGGCCGGGCCAGCGCCCCGCCGGCCTGGGGCTGCAGCACCGGGGTGTCCACCTCGACGAACTCCTCCGCCACCAGGGCGGCCCGGAGGGCGGCGATGGTCCGGAACCGGATGTCGAACACCCGGCGGCTGTCCGGGTTGGCCAGCAGGTCCACCTCCCGCTGGCGGTAGCGGGTGTCGGTGGCGGTCAGCCCGTGCCACTTGTCGGGGAGCGGCCGCAGCGACTTGGCCAGCAGCCACAGCCCGGTGACGTCGACCGACAGCTCCCCCCGGCGGCTGGTGACCACCTCGCCCTCGGCCCCCACCCAGTCCCCCAGGTCGACGACGCCCAGTACGGCGGCGGCCTCCTCGGTGAGGGCCGACTGCTGCATCAGCAGCTGGATCGGCCCGGAGACGTCCTGGAGGGTGGCGAACGAGAGCTTGCCGTGGCCGCGGAGGCTGGTGAGACGCCCGGCCAGCCTCACCGTCTCGCCGGTCCGGACGTCGGGGGCCAGGTCGCGGTGGCGCCCGTGGAGGTCGGCGGCCAGGGCGGTGCGGTCGAAGCGGACCGGGTAGGGGTCGATCCCCTGGTCGACGAGCACCTGCCGCTTCCGTCGGCGGTCGGCACTGAGCCCCTCGAGGACCGACGCCGGGGTGGGCGGGTCGACGCCGTCGGGCTCGGTCGGACTGGACTCGGTTGTCACGCTGACGGCCTCTTCCCCGGATGTACCCGCTACCCCGACCCCTGCCCGTCCGGGCGGCGCCGTCATCTTACGCCGACCTCCCCCGGTGGGCGGGAGGCCCCCGGCCCCCGTGCCGGGGGGCCGGTTGGCTCCGTTGACGGTGCCGGGGCCCCTACCTATGCTGCCCGGGCGCCCCTAGCTCAACGGTAGAGCAGCAGATTCTTAATCTGCAGGTTGGGTGGTTCGAGTCCCCCGGGGCGCACGCAGTGGCGGTCCCGACCCGGGGAGGGCGGCGGCGAACAGCTGGCGGAGGGCGGCCACGTCCTCGGGCACCGGGTCGAAGGAGAACGACGACCGCTGGAGCGCCCGCCGGGCGCCGGGTGGACGGGCCGCCCCCGGCCCGGCGTCGGCGAGGGGGCGGCGCAGCCCGGCGCGGAGCCGCCCGGTGGCCGACAGCCGTTCGGCCAACGGCAGGGCGGCGATCCGGCCGGCCGTGGCGACCAGGTGGTCGAGGTCGTGGGCCACCCGACCCCGGTCGATGACGAACGGCCGCAGGGACCGGCAGTCGGCCACCGCCGCACCGGCCAGCTCGAGGTGGCCGGCCACCCGGCCGGGGGCCATCCGCCCGAGCGGGCCGAGCGCCCGGCAGGTCTCGACCACCGCCCGGGCGGCCAGGGCGTCGACCAGCGGGTCGTCGTGGCGGGGGTCGGCCTCGGCCAGCGTCACCGCCCGCCGTGCCGAACGCCGGGCCTCGGCCGCCCGCCCGAGGCGCGCCGCCGCCCGGGCCCGGCGCGCCCACGCCGCCGGGAACCCGGGGTCGGCCCGGGTGGCCCCCCGGAGCCGGCGCAGCAGGGTGGGGGCGTCGACCCGGTCGGCATAGACGTCGGCCCACCAGCAGGCGTCGCGGGCGGCGAAGGGACGGAGTCCCGGGTGGTCCCGGCCGGCGGCGGTCAGCTCGGCGAGGGACGCCTCCACCACCCCCCGCTCGGTGCCCCCGGGGGCCAGCTCGTCGAAGCGGGTGACGGTGCCGCACCCCAGCATGGCGGCCAGGCCGCTGAAGGCGCTGTGCGGCGGCCCCACGATCCGGCGGCACCGGGACAGGAGCAGGATCTCGGCGAAGGCCTGTTGGGTCGGGGTGAGGCCGTCGAGGCGGGGGAGGACGTCGTCGACCAGGTGGACCCGGCCGTAGCGGCCGCGCAGCCACCGGGCGTACCCCGGGTGGTCCGAGCAGAGCAGCACCGGGGCGTCCCGGCGCCGGCACTCGACCAGCGCCGCCCCGATGGACGAGGTCGGCAGGTACTTCTCGTGCCACATGCCGTTGGACCAGGGGCCCACCACCGTGTCGCCGGCCCGGACGTGCAGGCCGGTCCACGCCTCCCCCTCCCCCCAGCCGGCACAGAACTCCAGGACCGGCCGGAGGGCGTCGGCCCACCCCACCCCGGCGAAGGCGTCCCGGAAGCGGGCCCGGGCGGTGTCGGCGTCCTCCACCTGGGCGGTGAGGATCTCGAAGGGCCCCGGGACGTCGATGAAGGGCGGACGGGCCGGGTGGGCGGCGAGATGGGCCTCCCGGTCGAGCACCACGGCGGCCACATCGTCCCCGATCAGGGCGGTCCGACCGTCGAGATCGCCCTCGTCGAGCCGGTGGGCGGCCAGGAACGGGGGGGCGAACAGCTGGGTGGGGTCGTTGATCTGGCGGTCCGGGCTGGCCGGCCACACCAGGCCGAACCGCCAGCCGTAGAGGTCGGCCAGGGCCATGGCGTTGCACAGGGTGCCCAGCCGGCCGGCCAGCTGGTCGAACCGCCGGCTGACCACCTCCGGCTCGGTCACGCCGGTTCGGTCGGCCGCTGGTACGACGCCACCAGCTGGCGGAGCCCGTCCTCGAGGGCGACGGCGGGGGTGAAGCCGAGGGCGTCCCCGGCCCGGGCGGGATCGAGCCGACGCCGCGCCTGGCCGTTGGGCTGCGAGGTGTCCCAGCGGATCGCACCGGTGAACCCGGTGAGTCCGGCCAGGAGGTCGGCCAGGTCCCGGATGGAGATCTCCGAGCCCGACGACACGTTGACCGGCTCCGCCCCGTCGTAGCGGGCCAGGGCCAGCCGGCAGGCCCGGGCGCCGTCGGTGACGTGGAGGAAGTCCCGGGTGGGGCTGCCGTCCCCCCACAGCACCACCTCGGGTCGCCCGGCGTCCCGTGCCTCCTGGAAGCGCCGGATGAGCCCGGGGATGACATGCCCGGTGTCGAGGTCGAAGTTGTCCCCCGGGCCGTAGAGGTTGGTGGGGATCAGGTAGACGATGTTGGTCCCGTACTCCTGGCGGTAGGCCTGGGCCTGCACCAGCAGCATCCGCTTGGCCAGGCCGTAGGGGGCGTTGGTCGGCTCGGGGTAGCCGTCCCAGAGCTGGCTCTCCCGGGTGGGGGTGGGTGCCTCGCCGGGGTAGGAGCAGGCGGTGCCGACCACCAGGACCTTGGCCACCTCCCGCAGCCGGCACGCCTCGAGGAGCTCGATCCCCATGATGGCGTTGTCGTAGAAGAACCGTCCGGGCCGGCGCCGGTTGGCGCCGATGCCACCGACCACCGCCGCCAGGTGCACCACGGCGTCGGGGGCGACCCGCTCGAGCAGGCCCCGGATCGCCGTCGCCTGCCGCAGGTCGCCGTCGGCCCGCCCCACCCCGACCACCTCGGCGCCGGCGGCGGCCAGCTCCCGGGTCAGGTGGCGGCCGAGGAACCCGGTCCCACCGGTGACCAGGACCCGCTGTCTGGAGAGATCCATCCGGTCACGCTACCGGCGGCACGGTCTCCGGGCCCCGGGCGGGGGCCAGCCGCTCCGGGCGGGGCGGGCGCGGCGTCATGTGGGGCGGAGCCCAGCGGGACAGCAGCACCACGCCGGTGCACAGCACCCCGAGGGAGAGCACCTGGGCCACGATGGCGGCCGGGGAGTGGTTGAGCTGCTCCCCGAACAGCTCGATGCCGATGGCGATGCTGGCCAACGGGTCCACGATCAGCAGGGCCGACTGGGAGGCGGCCAGGGGGCCGGCGGCGAAGGCGGCCTGGAGGATCACGGTGCCCAGGACCCCGCTGGCGATCGCCGCGTAGGCCGGCCAGTGCACGAAGAGCCCGGACCAGCCCTGGTGGGCGAGGACCTCGGTGGCGGCCTTCACGAAGGCGGCGTCCACCGCCCACACCAGGGCCGCCGCCGCCCCCAGGAGGGCGGCCCGTCGGGCCGGCGAGCCCCACCGGCTGAGGACCACCAGGGCCACGACCAGCACCGCCCGGGTGGACAGGGCCACCACCCAGGCGGCGGCGGTGGGCCGGCCGTGGCCCTCCTGGGGGTCGGCCACCACCAGGAACCCGACCAGCCCGGCGCAGAGCAGGCCGGCGGCACCCCAGGTCCGGGAGGCGATCCGGTCACCCAGCCACAGCCGCTGGAGTCCCAGGGTGAAGATCAGCTCGGTGACCAGCAGCGGCTGCACGGTGGCCAGGGTCCCGAAGTAGAGGGCCAGGGCGGTGAAGACGAAGGTCCCGATCATGCAGGCCATCCCGGCCAGCCACATGGGTTGGCGGACCAGGTAGAGGGCGGTCTGCCACCCGGACCGCTCGGAGGTGGCCCCGGTCACGTTGGCCAGGCGCTGCAGCACCGACACCAGGGCCTGGCTGAAGGCGCCGAGGAGCGCGAAGACGACGCTCAGCACGGCGTCAGTGTCCCGGCCATTCCGACTCCCTCCGGTGTCCCGGCCCCGGCGACCGCCGTGGGCCGCTGCCCCACCCCATGGTGCCAGGGGCCGGGGTCACCGGTCGATCACCGGTCCAGGACCTCCCGGGCCGGCGGACCGCCCCGCCCCCCCCGGTGCGGGGAGCGGGGCCCACCGGTGCGTGTTAGCTGGCCGACCCGAAGAAGCCGGCGTTGCCGAGGGCGAAGACCCCCCCGTCACCGCCCACCAGCCAGTAGCCCTTGCCGGTCGGGGTGGCGGCCATCCCCACGATGGGCTGGGCGAGCTTGGTGGAGCCCAGGGATCCGAAGAACCCGGCGTCCCCGAGGCTGAAGATGCCGCCGTCGGAGGCCACCATCCAGTAGCCCCGGCCGTCCGGGGTGGCGGCCATCCCCACGATGGGCTCGTTGAGCGGCTGGCCGCCCATCGACCCCTCGAAGCCGGCGTCGCCGAAGGCGAAGATGCCGCCGTCGGAGGCCACCATCCAGTAGCCCCGGCCCGCCGGGGTGGCGGCCAGGCCCACGATCGGCTTGTTGAGCGGCTGGCCGCCCATGGAGCCGTGGAAGGCGGCGTCGCCGAAGGCGAAGATGCCGCCGTCGGAGGCCACCATCCAGTAGCCCCGGCCGTCCGGGGTGGAGGAGATCCCCACGATGGGCTTGTTGAGCGGCGTGGAGCCCATGGAGCCGTAGAAGCCGGCGTCCCCGAAGGCGAAGATGCCGCCGTCGGAGGCCACCAGCCAGTAGCCCTTGCCACTCGGGGTGCAGGTGATGCCCACGATCGGCTTGTTGAGCGGGCCGCTCAGCGAGCCCTCGGCGGTGGCGTTCCCGAAGGCGCTGACCTGGCCGGTGGGGGTGGCGATCCAGTAGCCGGCGCCGTCGGGCGTCGAGGCGATGATGCTGCCCCCGCTGCCCGCCCGCTGGACGGTGGCGTTGAAGGTGATCCCGGCCACCCCGGTGGGGGTGGCGACGACCGTCACCGCACCGGCGTAGGGGCCGGCGGCCAGGGGCACCGAGGCCTCACCGGCGGCGTTGGTGGTGGCCGAGGTGGCCCCGAGGACCGCCGAGCCGCCGGTCACCGCGAAGGTGACGGCGTCGCCGCTGATCACGTTGCCCTGGGCGTCGGTGACCTTCACGGTCAGCGGCGCGCCGAACGGCTGGCTGTAGAGCGCCGTCTGGTCGTCGCCCGAGACGATGGTGACGATGGCCGGCGGCCCGTGGACCACCACCACGTCGGTGAAGGTGGCGGCCGGGAGGCCGGTGACGGTGGCGGTGGTGGTCACCGTGCCCACCGTCGACCCGGCGGTCAGCACCGGGGCGGTGGCGGTGCCGTTCGCCCCGGTGGTGGCGGTCACCGTGGTGGCCGCACCCGGGAAGGTGGCGGGACCGGAGACGACGCGGAAGGTGACCGTGGTCCCGTCGACCGGGTTGCCGTAGGTGTCGACCACGTGGGCCGCCAGCCGGGTCGGGAAGGCGGTCACCGGGGTGGTCTGTTGGCCGTTGCCGGCCGCCGTGGTGACGGTGGCCGGGGCGCCGGCCACCACGGTGGCGGCGAAGCTGGTCCCGGTGGCGCCGCCGGTGTCGGCGACGGTGACCGACACCGGGCCGGCCACGGTGCCGGCGGTCAGGGTGGCGGCGGTGGCGGTGCCGTCGGCCCCGGTGGTCTCGGTGTCGGTGGTCAGGCCGCCCGGGAAGGTGGCCGAGCCGGAGGCCACCGTGAAGGTGACCGAGTCACCGCTGACCGGGTTGCCGTAGGCGTCGGTGACGGTGGCCACCAGGGGGTCACTAAAGGCGGTGGCCACGGTGGCCGACTGGTTGTCGCCGGAGGTGGCGGCGATGGAGCTGGCGGCACCGGCCACCACCACCACGTCGTTGAAGGTGGTGGACAGGCTGTCGACGGTGGCCGTGGTGGTCACCGGGCCGGCGGTGGTGCCGGCGGTCAGGGTCGCCGAGGTGGCGGTGCCGTCGGCCCCGGTGGTCTCGGTGTCGGTGGAGCTGCCGGCGAAGGCGGCCGAGCCGCCGGTGACCGCGAAGGTGACCGAGGCGCCGGAGACCGGGTTGCCGTAGAGGTCGGTGACGGTGGCCGACAGCGGGTCGCCGAAGTCGTCGGTGACGGCGGCGGTCTGGTTGTCACCCCCGCTGTCGGTGACGGTGGCCGGGGCTCCGGCCACCACGGTGGCGTCGAAGCTGGTCCCGGTGGCGCCGCCGGTGTCGGCGACGGTGACCGACACCGGGCCGGCCACGGTGCCGGCGGTCAGGGTGGCGGCGGTGGCGGTGCCGTCGGCCCCGGTGGTCTCGGTGTCGGTGCTCACGCCCCCCGGGAAGGTGGCCGAGCCGGAGGCCACCGTGAAGGTGACCGAGTCACCGCTGACCGGGTTGCCGTACTGGTCGGTGACGGTGGCCACCAGCGGGTCGGCGAAGGCGGTGGCCACGGTGGCCGACTGGTTGTCGCCGGAGGTGGCGGCGATGGAGCTGGCGGCGCCGGCCACCGCCACCACGTCGTGGAAGGTGGTGGAGAGGTCGTTCACCGAGGCGGTGACGGTCACCGGCCCGGCCACGGTGCCGGCGGTCAGGGTGGCCGAGGTGGCGGTCCCGTCGGAGGCGGTGGTCTCGGTGTCGGTGGAGCTGCCGGCGAAGGCGGCGGAGCCGTCGGTCACCGTGAAGGTCACCGTGGCGCCGGAGATCGGGTTGCCGTAGGTGTCCTCGACGGTGGCCACCAGCGGGCTGCCGAAGTCGGTGGTCACCACGGCGGACTGGCTGTCCCCCGAGGTGTCGGTGATGGTGGCCGGGGCCCCGACCACCACCGTCTCGCTGTAGGTGGCGGGGGTGGCCACGCCGCCCACCGTGGCGGTCACCGTCACGGCGCCGGGGGTGGTGCCGGCGGTGAGGGTGGGGGCGGTGGCGGTGCCGTCCACCCCGGTGGTGGCGGTGGCGGAGGTGGCCCCGCCCGCGAAGCTGGCCGGACCGCCGGTCACCGTGAAGGTGACGGTGTCGGCGTCCACCGGGTTGGCGGTGCCGTCGACCACGTTGGCGGTGAGGGCGGTCGAGAAGTTCTGGCCGACCACCGCCGTCTGGCCGTCACCGGCGGTGGCGGTGATGGTGGCGGCCGGGCCGGTCACCACCGTCTCGGTCTGGGAGATGGTCCCCAGGGTGCCGGCGGCCACCGTCACCGGCAGGCTGCCGGGATGGGGGGCGCCGGTGAAGAAGCTGCCGTCGGTGGATCCCGGCGGGATCACCACCGCCGGGGTGGCGGCGCCGCCCGGGGTCAGGGAGAAGGTGCCCTGGAGGTTGGTGGACGACAGGTCCAGAAGGATGGCGTCGGGATCGGTGGCCGGGTTGCCGTCGGCGTCCCGGGCCTGGACGGTGACCGGGCCGAGGTTGGCCCCGGCCGAGGTGGGCCCGGTGATGGGGGTGGTGGTGAAGGCGATGGAGGTGGGTGCCGAGTACTCGAAGGCCCCGACGTCGCAGAAGGTGCTGGCGGCGGGCTGGGGCCGGGTCTCGCCCCGCTGGTCGGTGGCCAGGCAGCTGGAGGCGGGGACCTGGTGGTAGGCGGGGCTGGTGGGCAGGATGGCCTGGGTCTGGGTGGGGCCGCCGTTGTCCTGCAGCGACCCGAGCATCGGGTCGGTGTCCACCTGGTCGCCGTAGTAGGTCTGGAACCCGCAGGTGTCCCCGTCGTCGATGTTGTAGCCACCGGGGGTGCCCGTCTCGTTGTTGTTGGTGTCGGAGGAGCAGCTGCCGCCGCCGTTGCCGGCCAGGATGGTCCCGAAGACGTTGACGGTGGACTCGTTGTCGAGCCCCCAGGAGCCGTTGTCGGAGAGGGTGTCGGCCGACACGGTCGTCGAGGTGCCGTTGGCACTGACGCCGTCCTGGCCGTTGGCGGTGACCGTGCTGTTGGCGAGCGTCAGGGAGCCGTAGCTGTCGAGACCGTCGGAGGTGCTCCCGGTGATGGTGGAGTTGCGGATGGACAGCGTCCCGAACGAGGTCACGCCCGCCGTGGTGCTGCCGGAGATGGTGGTGGTGTTGACCTCGACGGTGCCGGACTGGTTGTTGATGCCGACGGAGGCGCCGGTGAGGACGTCATCGCTCAGGAGGGTGGTCCCGCCACCGGTGTAGATGGCGTTGGTGTCGGCGGCGATGGCCAGACCGGTGACGGTGAGGGTGGCGCCGTAGTTGTCGAAGCCGTCGGGGCTGCCGTCGAGGGTGGTCTGGCCGGGGATGCCGGAGACGTCCAGGGTGCCGCTGTACACGTTGACGTCGTCGTTGAAGGTCCCGGCGCCCACCAGGATGGTGCCGGACCCGCCGCTGTCGGCGGCGGCGGCCACCGCGTCGCTGATCGAGCCGCAGGGGGCCACCTGGGAGCAGGCGGCGCCGCTGCCGTTGACGTCGACGTAGAACACGTTGGAGGCCGAGGCGGACCCGCCGGACAGCGCGGCCAGGGCCAGGGTCCCGCCCAGCAGGGCGAGGACCAGAAGGGCCCGGAGCATCGACCCCGGCCGACCGGTGTGGGCCCGGTCGGATCCGGTAACGGACTGCTGCATGGCTTCCCCCTAGGACGTGGCGGGGCACGGACCGACGGCCTTGGCGGCGACGCGACCCCTGCATGGCGCGAGGGCCCAAAGCTAGACCCGATCCGTGGCCGACTCAACACGTTCCGCTCGATTGCGGAGCCTGATGTTGCGGGTGATGTGGGAGACTGACCGCCGACGATCGGCTGCGCAACCACGTCGAGTTCGTCCCCAACGTCTTCCACTCATGGACCCTCTGCCGCCCCTCTCACCCCGTCGCCACCGGTACCGGCGGAGGGTGGGTCGGGGTGTCGCCGCCGTGGCCGTCGCCGCCCTGGCCGCCGGGTGCTCGTCGACCCCTCCCACCGCGGTCGGCTCCACCACCCCGGGGCAACGCGCCACCTCCACCTCCTCCCCGGCGTCCACCTCGACCACCGTGCTCGAGGTGACCGGGGCCCTGCCGCCGGGGCAGGCCAACCTCGCCGCCGACGACCTCCCGGCCGGGTGGGCGGTCGCCGGCTCCACCGGCGCGGTGGCCACCCCCGCCGGGCTGCGCTCCGGCAGCCTGCTCTCGTGCCTGGGTCGCCCGGCCTCGGCGGTGCCGGTCACCGGGACCCCGTCCCGCCTCTACGGGGACGGACGGGTCACCGCCCGCTCCGACCTCTCCTTCGTCTCGCCGCCCACCGAGCTCAGCCAGGAGCTGCAGGCCCTCCACAAGCCGGCCGGCCTGGCCTGCCTCGGCAAGGCGGTCACCGGCTCCCTGTCGGCCGACGGTCCGCTGACCCACCCCGAGGTCACCTCGCTGGGCACCACCCCGGGCGGGCTGGACGCCGCCCTGGGGGTCCGCTACACCGCCGGCTCCCCCCGGGGTCCGCTCACCCAGGACGTCTACCTGCTGTCCACCGGGGGCAACCTGCTGGTGGTCGCCTTCCTGGCCGTCGGGGCGCCGCCCTCCCTGGCCACCGAGCACACCGTCCTGGCCCAGGTGCTGGGCCGGCTCTGAGTCCACCCGTCCGAGCAGGAGGTCACCCGTGCCCCACCCCGACACCGTCGAGTCCATCGGCCGGGCCCTCGCCCGCCACGGCTACCAGGTGGGTCCGGAGTCCATCGGCGGCCGGGCGGTGGTGGTGGGCCGGCGGTCCGACTTCCGCCTGCGGTGGATGGCGGCCCGCCTCCACACCTTCGTGGTGGTGACCCGGTTCGACGAGGGGGGAGCCGGTCCCGACACCGCCGGCCTCGACGCCTTCCTCGACGCCTCGTGCCGCTACGCCGTCGGCCACAAGCAGGGCCTCCCCCGGGGCCTGCAGACCGGGACGGCGGCGGTGGCGGTGGCGGTGGTCGACCGGGCCGGCCCCGACGCCCTGGCCTGGGCCGACCACTCCCACGGCTCCCGGTTCGCCGCCATCACCTACCCGGTGACGGTGGAGGCGGCCACCGGCCGGGTGGTCCACCCTCCCCGGAAAGTGGTCGGGGCGGTGTTCAACGGCCACCTCAAGGCGGTGGCCGAGGAGATCGTCGCCCCGGCGGTCCGCGCCTGAGCCCCGCCCAACCCGGAGCCCCGCCCACCCGGGGCGCGGTGCCGGCGGGCCCGTCCCGCCGGCGGCCTACCAGCCGCTGAAGAAGCTGACGATGGCGTCCCCGGCCGAGCTGAGGGCGCTCCCCACGTCGCTGCCGAAGCTGGAGAAGGCGCTGCCGATGGCGTCGATGGTGGAGGAGGTGAAGCCCAGGCTGGTGAGGGCGCTCTCGATGTCGCTGGTCGCCTCGCCGAACACGTCGCTCAGCACCCCGGCGATCTGGGCGGCGGTGTCCCCGATGGACTGGAGCACCGAGGCCACCGCCGAGGCGGCGTCGCCGTAGGCGCTCTCCAGAGCCGAGGCGATGGTGTCGGCGGCATCGCCCAGCCCGTTGAGGATGGAGGCCACCTCGGCGTCGGTCTCGGCGTAGACCGAGTCCAGTGCGGCGGCGATGGTGGCCGCCGCCGCCCCCAGCCCGTTGAGGATGGAGGCCACCTCGGCGGCCGTCTCGGCGTAGGCGGACTGGAGGGCCCCGGCGATCTGGTCGGCCGTGTAGTTGAGGACGTTGAGGATCGAGGCCACGTCGGCCGCCGCCTCGTTGTAGGCCGACTCCAGGGCCCCGGCGATCTGGTCGGCCGTGTAGCTGAGGCCGTTGAGGATCGACGCCGCCGCCGCCGCCGTGGCCGCGTAGGCCGACTCCAGGGCGCCGGCGATCTGGTTGGCCGTGTAGTTGAGGGTGTCGAGGATGGACGCCACCGCGGCGGCGGTGGCCGCGTAGGCGGACTCCAGGGCGTCGGCGATCTGGTCGGCCGTCTTGTTGAGGGTCTGGAGGATGGCCCCCACCTCGGCCGCCGTCTCGGCGTAGGCCGTCTTCAACCCGTCGGCGATCTGGCCGACCCCGTACTCGAGCCCGTTGAGGAGGACACCGGCCTCCTGGGCGGTCTCGTCGAACACCCCGACCAGGGCGCTGGCCACGCCGTCGACGTCGTAGGCCAGGTCGGCCAGCTGGTTCATCACCGCGTTGACGCCCTCGTTGAAGTCGTTCTTCAGGGTCAGGGCCATCTGCTCGGCGGTGTAGCCGGCCTGCTCGAGGGTGCCCACCGCGCTGTCGAAGCCGGTGGAGATGGCCGACACCGCCTTGTTGAACCCGTCGGAGATGGCGCCCGCCGCGGTGTCGAAGGCGCCGGTGAGCGCGGAGGCCACGGTGGTGTAGGCGCCCGTGATGGCGGCGCCGGCGGTGTCGATGGCACCGGAGATGGCGGCTCCGGCGGCGTTGAAGGCACCGGAGATGGCGGCGCCGGCGGTGTCGAAGGCACTGGCGATGGCCTGGCCCGCCTCCACCGAGAAGGCGGCGATGGCCTTGCCCGCCACCTCCAGCCCGGCGGCGATCTGCGGTCCGTACTTGCTGATCACGAAGGCCAGGGCGGCCCCGGCGATCCCACAGGCCACCGCACCGATCCCCTCGGTGGCCACCAGGCAGACGGCGCTGATGGCGACCCCCACCGAGTCGCCGACACACTGGGAGACCGTTCCGTGCTCGCAGTCCTCCACCGTCACGTAGAGGGAGAGCCCGATGCCGATGACGCCGAGCACCTTGCCGGCCACGTCGCTGGCGTCGCCCCCTTCGGCGACCCGCTCACCCTCCTCGAGGGCCGTGCCGATGCCCTCGCCGGCGGCGAAGGCCGCCTTGCCGGCGGCCATGCCGGCCTCCTCGAAGGCCCCGGCGTAGGCGGCGAGGGCGATGGCCGGCTTGACGATGACCAGGCCGGCTGCCTTCAGCCCGTAGCCGGCGTCGGTCACGTCGTTGGCCGACTCGGTGGAGTGGCCGGTGGAGCCCGAGGTGAGGGAGGACGCCTGACCGGTCGGGTCCCCGTAGGCGGTGGGCTCGTCGTTGGCGAAGGCGTACGGCGACAGGAGGGGCTGGCCGGGCGAGGCCATCACCGGGTCCCGTTGGGTGAACCGACCGGAGGTGGGGTCGTAGTTCCGGGCCCGCATGTCGTAGAGCCCGGTGGCGGTGTCGAGGTACTGGCTCTGGAACAGCAGCGGCTCGGTGGGGGCGGCGGTGGCCCCCACCTGGGTGGCCGTCACATTGCCGTAGGCGTCGTAGGCGTAGGTCGCCAGGATGGCGCCGGTGCTGCTCGCTCAGCCCGGTGACGTCGCCCTGGGGGTCGGTGGTCAGGTAGTAGGTGCCGGCCGGGGTCTGCATGGCCACCGGCCCCACCCCGTAGATGTAGCGGCGGATCAGGGCGTTGGAGGCGGTGCGCTCCAGGGCCAGGAGGGGCACGTTGCCGCTCGGGTCCCAGGAGTAGTCGTCGACGGTGGTCGGGGACCCGGTGACGGTCACCGTCTGGCTGACCCGGTTGCCGTCGCCGTCGTAGGTGTAGGTCACCGTCTTGGTGCCCGAGGCCACCTTCACCAGCTGGTCGGCGGCGTTGTAGGCTGTAGGTGGTGGTCACCCCGCCGGTGGTCTCGGAGGTGACGTCCCCGTTGTTGTCGTAGGTGTAGGTGGCCGGCTGGGCCCCGGTCTGGGTGGCCACCTCGTTGGCGGCGTTGTAGGTGGTGGTGGTGCCGTTGGCCGAGGTCCGGTTGCCCACCGCGTCGTAGGTGATGGGGTTGGCGGAGGTGCCGGCGGTGGGCACGCTCAGCGGGGTGGTGGCCGGGGTGGAGGCGGTGGTGGGGGCGGTGGCGTCGCTGGTCCCGCCGGAGCCGTCGTTCTGCTGGGGGGAGCCGGGGGTGGACTGGGTGCCCGAGGTGCAGGCGCCGGGGGAGGTGGGGGTGGTGGCGGCGCTGGAGGTGGTGGCCTGGGCGTCCACCCGGCCCGAGGTGTCGTAGCCGTAGCCGGCCAGGGTGGTGGTGGAGCCCACGGTGGTCTGCTGGTCGACCGGGGCGCCGTCGCCGTTGTAGCTGGTGCCGCTCTCCGCCGCCACGGTGGAGCCGCAGGTGAGGGTCTGGTTGATCACCTGGCCGGCCTGGTTGTAGCTCTGGGACTCGAGCAGCCCGTTGGAGTAGGCGATGCCGGTGATCTGCCGGTCGGTGTTGCGGAGGTAGGAGACGCTCACCCCCGGGGCGGTGACGCTCATCACGTTGTGGGCGTCGTCGAAGCCGTAGGTGACCTTGGTGCCGTCCGGGTAGGTCTCCTTCATGGAGCCCGGGGTGGAGTAGTCGTAGCTGTAGGTGTTGGTGGCCCCGTTGGCCGCCGAGGTGAGGTCGCCGGCGGCGTCGTAGGTGTAGGTGTGGGTGCCGGTGGTGGGGTCGGTCATCTGGGTCCGCTGGCCGGCGGCGTTGTAGGACTCGGTGATGTTGATGGTGGTCTGGCCGGCCTGCGAGTAGTTGATGACCGTCCGGAGGTCCTGGGCGTTGACGGTGTACTTGGTGGACCGTCCGTCGGGGTCGGTGATGCCGGTCAGGTTGCCGTCGACGTCGTAGGTGTAGCTGGTGGTGTGGCCGTTGACGATCATGGCGGTCAGCTGCCCGGCGCCGTTGTGGGTGTAGGCGGTGGTGTGGCCGTCGCCGTCGGTGATGCCGGACAGGTTGTCGGCCAGGTCGTAGGCGTAGGAGGTGGTCCCCGCCGCCGTGGACACCGAGGCCAGCTTCTCGTGGCTGTTGTAGGTGTAGGTGATGACGTTCCCCGCCCCGTCGGTCTGGGAGGCCACGTTGCCGGCGCCGTCGTAGGTCACCGAGGTGGTGACCCCGTCGAGGGTGGAGCTGGTCTTCTGGTTGGCCGGGCTGTAGGTGAAGGTGCCGGTGTTGCCGGCGGTGTCGGAGGTGGCCACCACGTCGCCCTCCACGTTGTAGGTGTAGGTGGTGGTGACGTTGGCGGTGCTGGTGGAGGTGAGCTGGCGCCCCGAGGTGTCGTAGGTGTCGGTGGCGGTGCGCCCCCCGGCGTCGGTGACCGACAGCTGGTCCCCCGACGGGTCGTAGACGGTGGTGGTGGTCCCCCCCGAGGTGGTGGCGGTGGAGGTGAGCTTGGACTCGTTCCAGCCGTAGGTGGTGGTGGTGCCGCTGGGCGACGTCACCGAGGCCACGTCGTCGGCGGCGGTGTAGGTGGTGGTGGTGGTCTGGGGGCCGGGGGTGGTGGAGACCAGGGTGTTGCCGTCGGCGTCGTAAGTGGTGGTGGTGGTGTAGGCGCTGGTGGTGCCGCTGGCCAGGTTGCCGCGGGCGTCGGTGGAGGTCAGCACCTGGCCGGCCTCGTTGTAGGTGCTGATGGGACCCAGGCCGTTGAGGGGGGCCCGGGTGAGGCTGAGCAGCTTGTAGCCGGTCTGGTTGCCGGCGGCGTCGTAGGTGAAGGTCTCGATGCCGGTCGGGCCGTCGGCCTCGGTGCGCTCGTCCAGGGAGTTGTAGAGGTAGGTGGTGGCCCCGCCGGCCGCTCCCGGCGGCGTCACCTTGGTGAGGACCGCCCCGGTGTAGGTGTAGGTGGTGGTGTTCCCGTTGGCATCGGTCGACGAGATCAGCCGGTGCTTGGTGTCATAGCCCATGCGGACCACCGAGTTGGCGGCGGCCGTCCACGGGCTCGACTGGGTGATGAGGTCGCCGGCGGCGTCGTAGGTCATCTGCTGGATATGGCCGAGGGGGTCCTGGATCTCGGTCAGGTTCAGCTGGTTGTCGTAGCTGTAGGCGATGGTCCCGCCGCTGGGGCTCTCCTGGCTGATCAGGACGTTGCCCGCGTACTGGTCGGTGTAGGCGCCGGTGGCCGGGCCGGTGGCGGTGGTGACGGCGGCCAGCCGGGTGGAGGTCTGGGTGGCGGCGTTCCAGCCGTAGGTGTCGTCGAAGCGCTTCTCGCTCCCCTCCGACTCGGCGGCGGCCACCCGGGCGCCCGAGTAGGAGACCACCAGGCGCAGGTGGCCGAGGGGGTCGATCTCCTGGGTCAGGCCACCGGCGGCGTAGGTGTAGGTCCAGGCGTTCCCGTCGGCGTCGGTGAAGCCGGTCAGGTTGCCGTTGGTGTAGCGGTAGGTGGTCGACCGGGTGGGGGTGGCCACCTTGGTGACCTGGCCGGTGGCGCTCTCGGTGATGGCGATGGTCAGCGGGGTGGTGCTGCGCTGGACGGTGACCGCCGACAGCAGGTTGTTGGTGTAGGTGAAGTGGAGGCCCTGGCCGGTGGGGGCCAGGTAGTTCTGGATATGACCGCCGATCGACTGCCAGGTCACGCCGTCGAAGCGGGTCACCGTGCAGGTGGTGCCGGAGCAGGCCAGGGCGGCCCGGGCCCCGGTCGGGGCGATCCAGCCCCCGGAGCCGTTGGAGGTGAAGACCAGCTGCTGGCCGTCCTCGCCGCGGACCAGGGCGGTCTTGCCGCCGGTGGCGATGGTGACCCCGGCGTCGAAGAGCGACGACCAGCCGGGTCCGAAGGCCCCGCCGGTGGTGTCGGTGGAGTTGTAGTTGCGGACCAGGGAGAAGGCCTCGCCGATCCCGGCCACGTTCAGGTCGGTGGTGGCGAACTCGAGCGCCCCGGTGGCCGAGTTGACGTCGTCGGTGGTGGCGGTGGTGTTCCGGGAGTAGAGGGCGCCACCGTAGGACTGGGCGGCGGGCAGCCCCACCGGGGCGGTGCCGATGGCCGCCCCGGCCACCACGGTGAACGGGGCGGTGGTGGCCGGCGCCAGCCCGGGGGCGGTGGCGGTCAGGGTGTAGTTGCCGGCCGAGGGCACCTGGCAGCCGGCGAAGGTGGCCACGCCGCTGGTGGTGGTGACGGCGTCGGTGGTGCAGGTGAGGGTGCCCGACGAGATGGTCAGGGTGACGGTGGTGCTGTAGGGGCCCACCGGGTTGCCCCCGGTGTCGGTGACCACCACCTGGGGCTGGGCGCCGAAGGGGCTGCCCACGGTGGCGGCGGCGGGGGCGTTGGAGAACTTCAGCTGGGCGGCGTTGCCGGCGCTGACGGTGAACGACGGGCTCGAGGTGACCAGGCTGCCGGCGGTGGCGGTCAGCTGGTAGGACGACGCCACCTTGTCGATGGCGCAGCCGGCGAAGGTGGCCGAGCCGGTGGAGGTGGTGGCGCTGTCGCCGGGGTCGCCGGCACAGGTCAGGCTGGCGCCCGCCGCCCCGGTGCCCGGGGTCAGCGACAGGGCGATGGTCTGGCCGGCCGAGGGCACCGGGTTGCCGCCCAGGTCCTCGACGGCCACGGTGGGCTGGGTGGCGAAGGGGCTGCCGCCGGTGGCTCCTCCCGGCGGGGTGGTGAAGGCGATCTGGGCGGCCGCCCCCACGGTGACGTCGAACGGGGTGCTGGTGGTGGTGACCGACGGGGCGTCGGCGTCGGTGGCCACCAGCTGGTAGCCGGTCCCGGCCAGGTCCACGCTGCAGCCGGTGAAGGTGGCGGTGCCGGTCCCGGCCGGCTCCGGGTTGGTCGGGCAGGACAGGGTGGCGCCCGGGGTGCCGCCGGTGAGGGAGAGGGTGACGGCTCCCGACACCGGGTTGCCCCCGCCGTCGGTGACGGTGACCACCGGCTGGATGGGCAGGGGTGCCCCACCGGTGGCGTTCCCGGCCGGCCCGCCGAAGGCCAGGTTGGCGGCGCTGCTGACGGTGACGTTGAAGGCGGCGCTGACGCCGGTCAGGCCGCCGCCGGTGGCGGTGAGGGTGTAGCCGCTGCCCTGGTCGTTGATGGCGCAGCCGCTGAAGGAGGCCACGCCGCTGGTCGCCGACACCGGGGCGCAGGTCAGTGCGGCGCCGGAGGTGCCGGTGCCGCTGGTGATGGCCAGGGAGACGGTGGTGGTGGCGGAGGTCACCACGTTGCCGGCGGCGTCCTCGACCGCCACCACGGGTTGGGTGCCGAAGGCGCTGCCCCCGGTGGTGCCGGTGGGCTGGGTGGTGAAGACCAGCTTGGAGGCGGCCCCGGCGGTCACCGCGAAGGTGGAGCTCTGGATGGCGAAGGTGCCGGCGGTGGTCCCGTCGGTGGCTTCGGTGGCCAGGGTGTACGACGAGGTCGACGCCTGGTCGACGGTGCAGTCGGTGAAGGTGGCCACCCCGTTGACGGCGGCGAGCTTGTAGCCGGGGGCGGATCCGGGCGGGGCGGCGACCTCGCCGCCCGAGCAGGTCAGGGGCCCGAGGCCGGGGCCGGGGAAGACGGCCAGGTAGACGGCGTCGGTGGAGGAGGTGACCACGTTGCCGCCGGCGTCCTCGATGGCCAGCGAGGGGGCGGAGGGGAAGGTGGTCCCCGACACGATGCTGGTGGGCTCGGTGGTGAAGGCCACCTGGGCCGGTGCCCCGACGGCCACGGTGAAGGCCGAGCTGGTGGCGGGGGTGAGGGTCCCGTCGGTGGCCTGGAGCTTGTAGGTGGTGGAGGCCTTGTCGATCTTGCAGCCGGTGAAGGTGGCCACGCCGTTGACGGCCGCCACCGGCGGGCAGGTGAGGACGGCGCCGCTGGCCCCGGTGCCCGACTGGATGCTGAGGCTCACGGTGTCGGTGTCACCGGTGACCACCGCGTTGCTGGCGTCCTCGATGGTGACCACGGGCTGGGTGGCGAAGGCCGAGCCCCCGGTCCCGGAGGCCGGCTGGGTGGAGAAGACGAGCTGGGTGGCGGTCTGGTCCGCCCCCGCCGAGGTGGGCGGGGTGAGGGCCACCAGGGAGCCGCAGGCCACGGTGGTGACCACGATGACGGTGATCAGGGTCCGGAGACCCGCCCAGGAGGGGAGGAGCCGGTGGAGGTGGGCGGGGGCGGCACCGGTGGAGCGTCGACCCGAGGGAGGGCGTCCGCCATCAATGGGTCCGTCCGTCGAGTCCATGTCCCCTGCCCTTCCACCACCTGCGCAGTCCTGCGCTCACCGGGCATTGTACGCTCGGACAGCCCTCAGTGGTAGGGCGCTCACCCCTTGTGGTGTCTCAGTGTTACCCAGCGTTACGGGGGAGCAGCCCGGGTGCCGCCGGCCCCCTCCGGTACGCTCGACCACGAGAGGGTGTCCAGAGCGCCTGGGGGAGCCGCATGGGTGATCGGGGGGAGCCGTCGGGGTCGGGGCCGGTCTTCGACCGGCGGACCCTGCTCGGAGGGTCCCTCGCCCTGGGCGCCGGGGTGCTGGCCGCCGCCTGCGGGTCGAGCGGGACGGTGGCACGGGCGGCGTCGACCGCCCCGGCCGGCTCCGACCTGGGTGCCGTGGAGCACGTGATCTACCTGATGCAGGAGAACCGGTCGTTCGACCACTACTTCGGCTCCTACCCGGGGGTGCGGGGCTTCGACGACCATCCGCCGGGGAAGGCCGGGGCCTTCGCCCAGCCCTGGGCCGGCAACACCTCCGCCCGGCCGGTGGGCACCGTGCTCCCGTTCCACCTCGACGTGGCCGGCGGGGACGGGGAGTGCACCGACGACCTGACCCACAGCTGGCTCCCCCAGCACCTGAGCTGGAACCACGGGAGCATGGACGCCTTCGTGGCCACCCACGCCTCCACCGCCTACGAGGGCCCCGAGCACGGTCCCCTCACCGTCGGCTACCACACCCGCGCCGACCTCCCCTACCACTACGCCCTGGCCGACGCCTTCACCCTCTGCGACGGCTACCACTGCTCGGTGTTCGGCCCCACCCACCCCAACCGGCTGATGGCGCTGTCGGGGACCATCGACCCGGAGGGGCGTCACGGGGGCCCGGTGCTCATCACCAACCCCGACCCCGCCGCCCGGTTCAGCGTCGACTGGCCCACCATGCCCGAGGTGCTGGAGGACGCCGGCGTGTCGTGGAAGGTGTACACCCCGCCGGGGGACGCCTACCGGGCGTCCTCGCCGTTCGTGATGACCGTCTCCGATGCCATCCTCCCCTACTTCAAGCAGTACCGGGATCCGGGCTCGGCCCTCTACCGGAAGGCGTTCAACCCCCTCTTCCCCACCGACTTCGCCGCCGACGTGCGGGGCGGCACCCTGCCCACGGTGTCGTGGATCGTGCCACCGCTCGGGTACGACGAGCACCCGCCGTCGCCCCCCGCCCTGGGTGCCTGGTTCATCGACCAGGTGCTGTCGACCCTGCTGTCCAACCCGGAGGTCTGGCAGAGGACCGTCCTCTTCGTGATGTACGACGAGAACGACGGGTTCTTCGACCACGTGGCGCCGCCGGTGGCGCCGGCCGGGACCCCGGGGGAGTACGTCACCGTCGACCCGCTGCCCGTCGAGGCCCACGGGGTGGCCGGGCCCGTCGGGCTGGGCATGCGGGTGCCGATGCTGGTGGTCTCCCCGTTCAGCCGGGGCGGGTACGTGGCCTCGGAGGTGTTCGACCACACCTCCCAGCTCCGGTTCCTCGAGGAGCGGTTCGGGGTGGTCGCCCCCAACATCTCCGCCTGGCGCCGCAAGACGGTGGGCGACCTCACCTCCACCCTCCGGATGGGTCAGCCGGTGACCTCGGTCCCCCGGCTGCCGTCGACGGCCGACGACACCCCGGCCGGGGTCGAGCAGCTGGGGTGCGAGGCGACCGACATCATCCAGGTCCGCACCGACCAGCCCGCCTACCCGCTGCCCGACCCCCAGCGGCTGCCCACCCAGGAGCCGGGTCGGGCGCGGCGGGTGCCGGGCCGCACCGTCTGACCCCGGTGGAGGGCCCGGGCCCCGGGACACTTGCCGGAGCCGGTCGTCTCGGTCATCGTGGTGACATCGAACGCGGGTGCCGGTCCCGGTGATCAACCGGGCCGATACCGGCCGGAACGGAATGGGAGCAAGGTGGCTGTAGATCCGATCGACGTCGACGCCGAGGATTTCTTCCGGGGCGATGCCTATCTCGACGATCCGTATCCCTACTTCGACGCCCTCCGGAGTGAGTGCCCGGTGCGGAGGGAGCCCCACCACGGCGTGGTCATGATCACCGGGTACGAGGAGGTGTCGTCCGTCTACCGGGACCCCACCCACTTCTCGTCGTGCCTGTCGGTCACCGGACCCTTCCCGGGGTTCCCGGTACCCCTCGAGGGCGACGATGTCAGCGAGCTGATCGCCCAGCACCGGGACGAGCTGCCGATGAGCGATCAGCTGCCGACCCTCGACCCGCCGGTCCACACCGACCAGCGCGCCCTGCTGATGCGGCTGATCACGCCCCGGCGGCTGCAGGAGAACGAGGAGTTCATGTGGCGGCTGGCCGATCGCCAGCTCGACACCTTCGTGGCCGACGGACACTGCGAGTTCATCAAGCAGTTCGCCGCCCCCTTCGCCCTCCTGGTCGTCGCCGACCTGCTCGGGGTCCCGGAGGAGGACCACCCGCAGTTCGCCGAGCAGCTGCTCGGCGGGGGCCACCAGACCGGGGCGGTCGGCAGCACGTCGGAGAAGGGCCTGGCCCACACGCCCCTCGAGTACCTCTACGAGCAGTTCTCGACGTATGTCGAGGACCGGCGGCTCCATCCCCGGTCCGACGTCCTGACCAGCCTGGCGGCCGCCACCTTCCCCGACGGGTCGACGCCGGAGGTGATCGACGTGGTCCGGATCGCCGCCAACCTGTTCGCCGCCGGCCAGGAGACCACCGTCCGGCTGCTCAGCTCGGCGGTGAAGCTGATCGCCGAGGATCCGGAGCTCCAGGACCAGCTCCGCCGGGAGCGGGGACTGATCCCGAACTTCATCGAGGAGACCCTGCGGACGGAGAGCCCGGTCAAGGGCGACTTCCGGCTCTCCAAGGTCCCCACCACGGTGGGAGGGGTCGACCTCCCCGCCGGCACCACGGTGATGCTGGTCAACGCCGCCGCCAACCGCGACCCCCGCCAGTTCCCGGACCCCACCACCTTCGACGTGCATCGCGAGAATGCACGCACCCAGGTGGCGTTCGGGCGCGGCATCCACAGCTGCCCGGGGGCCCCGCTGGCCCGAGCCGAAGCCCGGATCAGCTTCGAGCGCCTGCTCGACCGGACCCGGGACATCCGCATCGCCGAGAGCGAGCACGGTCCGCCGGAGGCGCGCCGCTACAGCTACGTCCCCACCTTCATCCTGCGGGGCCTCACCCGGCTGCACGTGGAGTTCACGCCGGTCGAGGGCGCCTGAGCCCAGGGGGGGTGGGCGGTATGGCGGCCGCCGGACCTGGCCCGGGACCTGACGTGGAGCGGGTGACGGGAATCGAACCCGCGTGTCCAGCTTGGGAAGCTGGCGCTCTACCATTGAGCTACACCCGCGTCAGCAGGCCAAACCTGCCTGCATCCGCAGGTCACACTATCGTCTACCCGACATGGTCCTCTCCGATCGATCCATCCGCGAGGCGCTCGACGCCGGCCGCATCGTCATCGACCCCCTGGGGGAGGGATGCATCCAGCCGTCGTCGGTCGATCTCCACGTCGACCGGTACTTCCGGATCTTCCGCAACCACTCCAGCCGGGTGATCGACGTCCGTGAGGACCAGGAGGACCTGACCGAGCTGGTGGACGTGGGCGAGGAGGATCCGCTGATCCTCCACCCCGGGGAGTTCCTGCTCGGCTCCACCTCCGAGCGGGTGGCCCTGCCCGACGACCTGGTGGCCCGGCTCGAGGGCAAGTCGTCCCTCGGCCGCCTGGGCCTGCTCATCCACTCCACGGCCGGGTTCGTCGACGCCGGATGGGACGGCCACCTCACGCTGGAGCTGTCCAACGTGGCCAACCTGCCCATCACCATCTACCCGGGCATGAAGATCGGCCAGATCTCCTTCCTCGAGATGACCACCGCCGCCGACCACCCCTACGGCTCGGACGGCCTCAAGTCGAAGTACCAGGGCCAGTGGGGACCCACCCCCAGCCGGTACGCCGACAACTTCCGCCCGTAGACGACCGTCCACTACGCTCGCCAAGTTACCCAGCAGTAACCCCCAGGAGGAACCCTCAGTGCCCTTGACCATCGCGATCGGCCTC
Source organism: uncultured Actinomycetota bacterium (assembly GCA_963709665.1). GTDB lineage: Bacteria > Actinomycetota > Acidimicrobiia > Acidimicrobiales > RAAP-2 > DASZIT01. The sequence goes on from CAVPWU010000005.1 coordinate 74,759, forward strand.
GGCATCACGTTCGTCATGTTCGCCATCGCCGGCCGGCGGTTCTACTGGCTGTTCCGGCTGATCACCGCCGGCCAGCCCGCCCCCGGCCGGTTCAAGAACCTGCCCACCCGGATCAAGGCCGAGCTGGTGGAGGTGGGTGGCCAGAAGAAGCTGCTGCAGTGGTCGGTCCCCGGCGTGGCCCACGCCTTCACCTTCTGGGGCTTCACCATCCTCTTCCTCACCATCATCGAGGCCTACGGCGTCCTCTTCCAGCGGGACTTCCACATCCCGGGCATCGGCACCTGGTCGTTCATCGGCTTTTTGGAGGACTTCTTCGCGGTGGCGGTCCTGGTCTCCCTGGCCGTGTTCGTGGGCATCCGGGTGAAGAACTCCCCCAAGCGGGAGGGGAAGAAGTCACGGTTCTTCGGCTCCCACACCGGCGCCGCCTGGCTGGTGCTGGTGGCCATCTCCGGCGTCATCCTCTCCCTCCTCTTCTACCGGGCGGCCGCCATCAACACCGGCAACTTCCCGTACACCAACTGGGCGTTCGCCTCCCACGCCCTGGCCTACCTGCTCCACCCGCTGGGCGAGGGGGTCAACTCGGTGATCTACACGGTGGCGGTGCTGGCCAACGTGGCCATCATCACCGGGTTCCTGGTCTTCGTGTCCTACTCCAAGCACCTCCACATCTTCCTGGCCCCCATCAACGTGATCACCTCCCGCCGGCCCCGGGCCCTGGGGGCCCTGGGCTCCACCCCGGACATGTCCATGGAGGACGTGGGGGACAACGACGAGGTGGTGTTCGGCGCCGGGCGCATCGAGGACTTCTCGTGGAAGCAGCTGCTCGACCTGGCCACCTGCACCGAGTGCGGCCGCTGCCAGTCCCAGTGCCCGGCCTGGAACACCGGCAAGCCGCTCTCCCCCAAGCTCCTGGTCATGGACCTGCGCGACAACCTGTTCTCCTCCGCCGACCGGCTGGCCAAGCAGAACCGGCAGTACCAGCTGGCCGGCACCGAGGTGGACACCCTGGTCCCGTCGGTCATCGACCCCGACGTGCTGTGGTCGTGCACCAACTGCGGGGCCTGCGTCGAGGAGTGCCCGGTGGACATCGAGCACATCGACGCCATCGTGGACATGCGCCGGTACGAGGTCCTCATCGAGTCGCGGTTCCCGTCCGAGGCCGGCCTGATGCTCCGCAACGTGGAGAACCAGGGCGACCCCTGGGGCCTGGGCAAGGCCAAGCGGGAGGACTGGATCGCCTCCCTCGACTTCGAGGTCCCGGTGGTCACCGACACCATCCCCGAGGGCATCGAGTACCTGTACTGGGTGGGCTGCGCCGCCGCCCTCGACGAGCGGGCCCGCAAGGGGGCCCAGGCCACCGCCCGGATGCTCCACCGGGCCGGGGTCAGCTTCGCCATCCTGGGCAAGAAGGAGAGCTGCACCGGCGACCCGGTCCGCCGGCTGGGCAACGAGTACCTCTTTCAGGAGCAGGCCATGGCCAACATCGAGACGCTGCAGGAGGTGGGGGCCACCAAGATCATCGCCACCTGCCCCCACTGCTTCAACACCCTGGCCAACGAGTACCCGGCCCTGGGGGGCAACTTCGAGGTCATCCACCACAGCCAGCTCCTCGACCACCTGGTGTCGGCCGGGAAGCTCACCCCCGGCGGCGGCTACACCGGGACCGTCACCTACCACGACCCCTGCTTCCTGGGCCGGCACAACCGGGTGTTCGACGAGCCCCGCTCGGTCATCGACGCCATCCCCGGCGCCAACCAGGTGGAGATGAAGCGCTGCCGGGAGCGGGGCTTCTGCTGCGGGGCCGGCGGCTCCCGGATGTGGCTGGAGGAGAACCTGGGCAAGCGGGTGAACATGGAGCGCACCGAGGAGGCCCTGGGCACCGGGGCCGACGTGGTCTCCACCGCCTGCCCCTACTGCATGATCATGCTCGACGACGCCGTCCGGGCCAATCAGAAGGAGGACGACGTGCGCGTCCTCGACCTCTCCCAGCTGCTCGAGGAGTCCCTCGACGCCGAGCCGGTCACCGTGGGTGCCCCGTCGGCGGACACCCTCTCGGCCGGCGAGACCGGTGAGGCCGGCGACGGTCCGGTGGAGCCGGGCTAGGCGCCGGGCTAGGCGTAGTCGACCTTGGCGTCCTGCTCCCGCAGCCGGGTGGCCATGGCGGCCAGCAGCTTCCGGGCGATGGTGGGCACCGAGTCGAGCAGGGCGTTGAAGTGGCGCTGGTCGAGCACCAGCACGTCGAGGTCGGTCACCGAGCTGACCGACGCCGAGCGGGGCCGGCGGTCGAGCAGGCTGAGCTCGCCGAAGTAGGAGCCGGGACCGAGGGTGGCCACCTGGCGCCCCTTGCGGGTGACCTTGGCGGTGCCGTTGACGATGAGGAAGAACTCGCGACCGGCGGTCCCCTCCTCCACCACCACCTTGCCGGCCGGGACCAGCACCTCGTCGAGGGAGCTCCGGATCTTGCGGATCTCCGAGGCGGTGCAGGCCGAGAAGAGCCAGATCGATTTGAGGTCGAGTGCTTTGGGCGTGGATGCCATGGCGCCGAGGCTACAGCGGACGTCGTGCAGACGCTGGTGACGGCGTCGCGGCGGTGGTGCGGGGCCCCGCTGCTACCATCACCGCCTCGTGGATGGAGACCTGCCGAGCGGCGAACCGACGCCCGACCCCGTGGCTCCCCCGGCGTCCGACCAGCCGGTCTCGACCCTCCGGGGCGCCGGCGTGGACGTCAACATCAAGAAGGCCGGCCGGGTGGTGGTGGCCATCTGCCTGGTGGGGTTGGCGGTCACGGTGGTGGTCCTCCTGGTGGCCGGTGTCCAGAAGAATGCCGAGATCAACGACCTCAAGAGCCACGGGGTGCCGGTGGCGATCAGGGTCGATGCGTGCCTGGGGCTGATGGGAGGCAGCGGCAGCACCCCGGCCGGCTACAGCTGCACCGGTACCTACGGGGTGGGCGGGCACCGGTACACCGAGGTGATCCCCGACAACATCGACCACCCCCCGGGGACGAGCGTCCGGGGGATCGTCGCCTCCGACGATCCCCAGCTCCTCACCGTCCCGTCGGTGCTGGCCGGCGAGCACGCCTCCGCCTCGGTCTTCGTCGTGCCGCTGCTGCTCCTGGTGGCGCTGATCGTCCTGGTGGGACTGGTGGCGGCGCGTCGTCGACGCCGTCGGGGGGACCCGGCCGGTGACTGACCGCTTCGCTGGGCACCGACCGGTCGGGCTAGCCTGAACCATGGCCGCTGGTACCTCCGACGGCGTCGACGAGCCCGTTTCCCCCAAGCCCAAGCTGACGGAACGGCTGAAGGACGCCATGCTCAAGCCGGCCGTCCAGGCCGAGCTGGGGCCCGGCGAGACGGCCGACCAGGGCCCGACCACCGTCGAGGAGATCGAGGCGTCGATCGCCCGGGCCGACGACAAGGAGCGCCTGGTCGGCCTGATGCTGGCGCCCATCGCCGCCGCCATCGCCTTCATCATCACGTCCGCCCTGGTCGCCCACGACCCCAAGGCCACCCTGGCCAACGGGGCGGTCAACCCCGCCCACGTCAACCCCCACACCTACGTCGAGGTGGGGGGATCGGCCATCATCCTCGCCTTTCTGATGCTGGCCATGGCCTGGTGGCGCAAGCGCCTGTTTCTGGGCATCGTGATGGCCCTCTACGGCCTCACGCTCTTCAACCTCCACTGGTGGGGGTTCGGGATCCCGTACATCCTGGCCGGGGCCTGGTACCTCGTCCGTGCCTACCGACTCCACGAGAAGCTGAAGCTGGCCACGGCGGACGGTGGCACCACCCGGGCCCGCCCCGCCACCAAACGGTTCCAGGCGCCCAACAAGCGGTACACCCCGCCCACCTCGAGGCCGCCGAAGACCTAGCCCGCCGAGGCCCCGGGCACCCCGGGCTTCGTTTCATCAGCAGCGACACCGAATTTGGCCCCCGCGACACGATCGTGGGGGCCATTTTCCTACCCTGAGCTGCTCGGATGATCCGGTTCACACGTTGGTAACACTCGCGTGACTCAGCGGAAATCCCGACCGTGCATTGTTTGCGGCGACGGGACGATTCTGCCTGTCAAGGCCCAGGCTCACCTGGTGTTCCCATTCATGGCACGGGTGGACCAGGACGCAGTTCAATCAGAGAGGAGCACTCAAACCGTGCTAGCCGCAGTCGCCTTACACTTTGTTCCGTACCCAAGCTGGCTCAATCCGGCCGACAACACCTGGCAGATCACTGCTGCCACGTTCGTCGGCCTGATGAGCCTCCCGGGTCTGGCTGTCCTCTACGCCTCCATCATCCAGAAGAAGTGGGCGGTCAACGTCCTGGCCATGATGTTCGCCGGCTTTTCGCTGGTGCTCGTCGCCTGGATCTTCTGGTCCTACAAGATGGGGTTCGGTGCGACCTCGGTCGGACACGGGGTGGTGGACGGAGCGCCAACCCAGTTAACGGGGGTCGGAGGCTTCAAGCACTTCTTCGACAACTTCGTCGGGGTTCCGGGTGGAATCTCTGATGCGGCCAGTTCGACGAACCAGGCAGTGTCGGCGGCCAACACGGACGTTCCGTTCCACTTCTCGACGGACAGCCTGGCCTACTTCCAGTTCGTGTTCGCCGCCATCACCCCCCTGCTGTTCATGGGGAGCGTGCTCGGGCGCATCAAGTTCAGCGCCTGGTGCCTGCTGGTCCCGCTGTGGTCGACCATCGTCTACGGCGTGGACGCCTTCATGCTCTGGGGCGGTGGCTACTTCGCCCAGGAGGGTGCACTCGACTACTCGGGTGGGTATGTCATCCACATGTCCGCCGGTGTGTCGGGCTTCGTGGCCGCCTGGGTCCTCGGACCCCGGCTCCTCCGGGACCGTCAGCACGCCCTGCCCAACAACCTGGTCATGGCGTGTGTCGGTGCCGGCATCCTGTGGCTCGGCTGGAACGGCTTCAACGGTGGTGACCCGTACTACGCCGGGGTCGACGCCTCGGCGGCGGTGGTCAACACCAACCTGGCCACGGCCTGCGGTGTGCTGACCTGGATCGCCATGGACGCCTGGCTGTCCAAGGAGAAGAAGCCCACCTTCCTGGGTGGTGTGAACGGCATGATCTGCGGTCTGGTCGGGATCACCCCCTGCGCCGGCTGGGTCAACGGCAAGGGTGCCGCCGCCGTCGGCATCATCTGCACCATCGTGGTCTGGGTCGCCTGGAACTACCTCTCCAAGGTGCGCCCCTTCTCCAAGGTGGACGATGCCCTCGGCGTCATCTACACCCACGGTATGGCCGGCCTCCTCGGCGGTCTGCTCCTCGGGGTGCTGGGCGATCCGAACATGATCGAGTACGGCTGCGGCCACCTCGACAAGTACGGACAGGTGATCAACACCAGCTCGGCGACCTACGCCAGCTCGAGCGGCTCGTGTGTGCCGTTCTCGGTGAGCGGGCTCATCTACGCCCCCCACTCCGCCCACCAGCTGTGGGAGCAGTTCCGAGCGGCGGTCTGGGTGATCCTGTGGTCGGCGGTGGTGACCTTCATCCTGATGAAGGTGATCGGCTGGATCCTGGGTGGAGCCCGGTACAAGGATGAGATCCTCGAGATCGGTGACCTCGCCATCCACGGCGAGGAGGCCTTCCCCGAGGAGTCCCTCGCCTCACGGGTGGGTGCGTCCTCGATGGCCAATGACCCGGTGTCGACCAGCAGTGGTGGCGACGATGGGAGCCCACCGTTCGTCGAAGCCGGCAGCTGACCTGACCACCACTACGAAACCTAAGGAGATATTTCGACATGAAACTGATCGTTGCGGTGGTCAAGCCGTTCAAACTCGACGAGGTCAAGGAGGGTCTGAAGACCCTGGGGGTGCACGGACTGACCCTCACCGAGGTCCAGGGATTCGGCCGCCAACGTGGCCACACCGAGGTCTACCGAGGTGCGGAGTACGAGGTGGAGTTCGTCCCGAAGATCCGGTTGGAGATCGTCGTCGACGACGCCCAGGTGGAGGAGGTGACTTCGACCATCGTGGACAAGGCGGGAACCGGCAAGATCGGTGACGGCAAGGTCTGGATCCTCCCGGTGGAGGAGGTCATCCGGGTCCGCACCGGCGAGCGGGGGTCGGACGCCCTCTAGGAACCCGGGCGCCGTCCCCCCCTCGGCGCCCAGTGAGACGAACGGCCGGCTCCTCCGGGAGCCGGCCTTCGTCGTCCCCGGACCGGGGCGCGGCCGGGGCCGACGCCCGACCGGAGGTCAGCCGGCCTGGTGCCTGACGGCCTCGGCGGCCGCCGCCGCGGCCTCGGGGTCCCCCAGGTACCGGCTCGAGCGGATCGAGAGGTCGTCGGCCAGCCGGTAGTGGAAGGGGATGCCGGTGGGGACCTCGAGCCCGACGATGGTGTCGTCGTCGATCCCCTCCAGGTGCTTGCGGAGGGCGCGGAGGCTGTTGCCGTGGGCGACCACCAGCACGGCTCCGCCGCGGGGACCCTCGGCCAGCAGGTCGGGGACGATGGCGTCCTCCCAGTAGGGGACGGTCCGGGCCACCACGTCGGCCAGGCACTCGGTGGCCGGCAGCACGTCGGCGGGGACGTCCCGGTAGCGGGGGTCGCCGGTGGCCAGGCGGTCGTCGCCGGCCGGCAGCGGGGGGGCGGGGTGGCGTACCCCCGGCGCCAGGCGTTGAGCAGCTCGGTGCCGTGCTGCTCGGCGGTCTCCTTCTTGTTGAGCCCCTGCAGCGCCCCGTAGTGGCGCTCGTTCAGCCGCCAGTGGCGCCGGACCGGCAGCCACGACAGGTGGGCGGCGTGGAGGGCGATGTCGGCGGTGCGGATGGCCCGGGTCAGCAGCGAGGTGTGGACCACCCGGAGGTCGATCCCCGCCTCGGCGGCCAGCAGCTCGCCGGCCTCGGCCGCCTCCGCCTCGCCTCGGGGGGTGAGGTCGACGTCGGTCCACCCGGTGAACAGGTTCTGTTCGTTCCAGGTGGACTGTCCGTGGCGGAGGAGGACCAGGTCGGGCATGGGGGCAGCGTAACCGCCGGTCCTTCGCGGGCTTTGCACCAAAACCCCCGGAGGGGCGAGAAATGAGGTGCAACCGGGGTTTCTGCTCTAAAAATCCGCCAGACCAGCCCCCTTCTCCCGTACGACCGGGTGCATACACTGAACGAGAGCGGAGCGACTGCGGGAGTTCGGGTGGCGGAAGAGGAGGTCGTCCAACCGCCGCTCCCGGGCGTAGATGTGGAACCATCCCCCCGCCTGGCCGTAGAAGCGGTTCAGGGAATCGCGGGCCGTTTGCTGGTTTGGGCGGGCGCCCTTTTGTCAGCGGTGGGCGTCGTGACCACCGCGCGCGACCTGATCAGCCATCACCACGGCATCGGCCTTTACCTACTGGCCGGGGGTCTGCTCCTGCTCTTCCTGGCCACGCTCGACATGTGGCGAGTCGAGAGGAAGCGGACAGCCAACCTGTCCTCGGCGATAACCAGCCTTCGGCAGTCGGCGGCCAGATTGCAGGCGAACGTGGACCATTTGACCCAGGACCGCGACCACTGGGTCCAGCACCATGCAGCCGTCAGCGAAAGATACAGCGAGCTGCTCCACCGTCAGTTGTTCGAAGTGACCGGAGGACAGCCCCAAGTGGGCGGGTCCTCCGCCTCGGGGACGGTGGGAGACATTCACACATTGCACTTTCCTCAACCACTGAGCGGGCCATATCGATTCGAAACCGTGATCGATCCAGATGCGGAGGGCGAACCTCCTGCGCCCTAGGCGGTGCACGGTGAGGGACCTACTCTGGAAAGTTTGGGAAGAACTCCTTGAACGACGTGAGGTACGTGCTCGTGCGTTGCCACAGGGTCCAGAGAACACCCTCGACGCGCTCGCCCGCCAGGGGCATTCCCCGGCCGAACGATATTGCCGGGGTGAATCGCAGATTTGGGTCTGGCTCCGGGAGCGGCGGATCGTAGAAGGCGACCGCGACTACCCGGTCGTGTTTGATCGGCTGTCCCGTGAACCGCATTCGCATGTTCTCGATGCTGGGATTGTCAACGACCGCCTGGCCACTGGTGCTGGCCTTGCCGACGACGGAGGTCGTCGTGATGAACTGCCGGTGCTTGTCGAGGATGTCGAGGTCCGCAAGGTGGCGCAGGACCAGTCCCATGCTCCCGGGATCCGTTCCTTTGTACGGCTGTACCTCCTCGATCATGGCGAGGGCTTTTGGCGCAATGCCACCGGCAACCCGAAGCGGCCTCGGGTGTCGAATGATTGGGATCCGACCTTTCGGTTGGCGAGACCAGATCGGGAAGGAAGTGGTCGGGCCTGGGTGCCCGTCATTGGAGATCACGAGTTGCCAAGCAAGGTGGTCCAGGGCGCTGCGGAGCGTGTGAACACAGTCGCCGGCAATGAGTCCCCAGTCATCGGCATCTGCGGGTGGGCGGTCCGCCCGGTAGATGTGCTTCGCTCCGTCGTCCTTGACCTCGGGCTTGAATCGGTAGGCGTCACTGTCAGTTCGTCGACCAAAGCCCCGCTGGAGTTGATCGAGGTGGACATACGAACGCTGGAGTTTGATTTCAATGCCGTGGAACGAGGCGATCTGCCGCCCCTTGCGGCGTGGACTCATGACGGTGCAACTTACGCCGCGAATTCCGGCACCGGAAGTCCCAACTCATGAATGCACGCGATCAGAACGCACAGGTTGTGGCAGATCACCTTGCAGAGAACTTCGTTCATCTGACCGGTGTCGGACTTGCTCCGCAGTGAGCTACCGAACTTCGCCTTGATCATGGAGAAGGTGGTCTCGACGTTGCTCCGCTGGTGGTAGCGGGAGAGGAACGTGTCCCGCTGGAGCGAACAGGTGGTACATGCGGACCCACGCCAACGCGCCCACGCCCGGAAGGGGGATGTTGGGGTCCTGCACGGCGGGGATCGGTGCACAGAGGTACAGGTCAACCCTCACCCATGTGGGCCGGGGAGCGGTAGGGGGGTCTTCCTGGGGATTGGCCCGTCAGGCGTGTGGACCAGCCGTGGAGAACCCTGTGGGCCTGTGGAGAACTACACGGATGAAGTTTCCCCGCCCTTTTGGTGCAGCCCGCCGCCTTTTTGTGGAGGTCAGCGTTCTGGTGCAAAGCCTCCTTCGCGTGGGAGATCATCAAATTGGTTGAGAAAACTTATGTCATCGACACTTAAGTTTGCTATAGTGGTCATCAGCTAGCAGGGACAACTGAGAGCAGACCGAAGACATCGCAGTACGAACGAGACGTGGCCCCGTCACGAGGACGGGCGTCGCACAGGAGGCAGTGACATGGCCAAGGCAGTAGGAATCGACCTCGGAACGACCAACTCGGTGGTGAGCGTCCTCGAGGGTGGCGAGCCCGTCGTCATCCCCAACGCCGAGGGTGGACGGACCACCCCGTCGGTGGTGGCGTTCGCCAAGTCCGGTGAGGTCCTGGTCGGCGAAGTCGCCAAGCGCCAGGCCATCACCAACCCCGACCGCACCATCCGGTCGGTCAAGCGCCACATGGGGACCTCGTGGACCGTCGACATCGACGGCAAGAAGTACACGCCGCAGGAGATCTCCGCCCGGATCCTGGGCAAGCTGAAGAGGGATGCCGAGGCGTTCCTGGGCGACACCGTGAACCAGGCCGTGGTGACCGTGCCCGCCTACTTCGACGACGCCCAGCGCACCGCCACCAAGGAGGCCGGGGCCATCGCCGGCCTCGAGGTCCTCCGCATCATCAACGAGCCCACCGCCGCCGCCCTCGCCTACGGCCTCGACAAGGAGGGGGCCGACCAGACGGTCCTCGTCTTCGACCTCGGGGGCGGGACCTTCGACGTCTCCCTGCTGGAGATCGGTGACGGCGTGTTCGAGGTCAAGTCCACCGCCGGCAACTCCAAGCTGGGCGGCGACGACTGGGACCAGCGGATCGTCGACTGGCTGGTCAAGACGTTCAAGGACACCGAGGGCGTCGACCTGTCCACCGACAAGATGGCCACCCAGCGCCTGCAGGAGGCCGCCGAGAAGGCCAAGATCGAGCTGTCCTCCCTCCAGGAGACCCAGATCAACCTGCCCTTCATCACCGCCACCTCCGAGGGGCCCAAGCACCTCGACGTGAAGCTGACCCGGGCCACCTTCAACGAGCTGACCAAGGACCTGGTGGAGGCCTGCAAGGGCCCCTTCGAGCAGGCCATCTCCGACTCCGGCCTGTCCAAGGACGCCATCGACCACGTGGTGCTGGTCGGCGGGTCCACCCGGATCCCGGCCGTGCAGGAGCTGGTCCAGTCGATGACCGGCAAGGAGGCCCACAAGGGCGTCAACCCCGACGAGGTGGTGGCCATCGGCGCCGCCGTCCAGGCCGGCGTCCTGAAGGGCGAGGTGAAGGACGTGCTGCTCCTCGACGTGACCCCGCTGTCGCTGGGCATCGAGACCAAGGGCAGCGTCATGCACCGGCTCATCGAGCGGAACACCACCATCCCCACCAAGCGGAGCGAGGTCTTCACCACCGCCGAGGACAACCAGCCCTCGGTGGAGGTCCACGTCCTGCAGGGTGAGCGGGAGATGGCGATGTACAACAAGACCCTGGGCAAGTTCCAGCTGGTCGACCTGCCCCCCGCCCCCCGTGGCGTGCCGCAGATCGAGGTCACCTTCGACATCGACGCCAACGGGATCGTCCACGTCTTCGCCAAGGACCGGGCCACCGGCAAGGAGCAGTCGATGACCATCACCGGCCAGTCCTCGCTGGCCAAGGACGACATCGACCGCATGGTCAAGGACGCCGAGGCCCACGCCGAGGACGACCGCCGCCGTAAGGAGGAGGCCGAGGTCCGCAACAGCGCCGACACCCTGGTGTACCAGACGGAGAAGCTCCTGAAGGACCAGGGGGAGAAGTTCGAGGGCGACGAGAAGGAGAAGGTGGAGTCGGCCCTGTCCTCCCTGAAGGAGGCCCTGGCCGGCACCGACGTGGAGGCGATCAAGACCTCGACGGAGACCCTGCTGACCGCCAGCCAGTCCTTCAGCCAGCGGCTGTACGAGGAGGCCTCGCGGGAGAACGCCGCCGGGGCGTCCGCCTCCGACGGCGGACCGGCCGACGAGATCTCCGACGACGAGGTGGTCGACGCCGAGATCGTGGACGCCGAGCCCACCGAGGGCTGATCCTCGATGACCGGTACCTACGAGACACCCGACGGTGAGGTGGTGGAGGCCGACACGGCCCCCACCACCGGGTCGCCGCCCCCGGCCGTGCCCGGCGAGCCCGCCGAGGTGGTCGACGCCGAGGTGGTCGACGCCGAGGTGGTCGACGCCCCCGACGCCGAGGTGGCGGACGACGCCGACCCGGTGGCCGTCGCCGAGTCCCAGCGCGACGAGTACCTCGACTCCCTCCGCCGTCTGCAGGCGGAGTTCGACAACTACCGCAAGCGGGTCCAGAAGCAGCAGACCGAGGCCGCCGAGCGCGGCGCCCTCTCCCTGGTCGACCAGCTGCTGCCGGTGCTCGACACCCTGGACCAGGCGGCCACCCACCTGGGCGACCCCGAGTCGGGGGACGCCCGCGCCCTGCTGGCCGCCTCGTCGCAGCTGAACGACGTGCTGGCCAAGGCCGGCCTCGAGCGGCTGGACCCGACCGGCGAGCCCTTCGATCCCACCGCCCACGAGGCGGTCGGCCACCTCCCCGCCGAGGAGGCGGGGGCCGGGGCCGACGGCGCCGACGGTCCGGTGGTGGGCCAGGTCATGCGGGCCGGGTACCGGTGGAAGGGCAACGTGGTCCGCCCCGCCATGGTGATGGTGCGCGGCTGATCCGGTGGCACCTCAACGCGAATGGTTCGAGAAGGACTACTACAAGGCGCTCGGGGTCTCGGCCGACGCCTCCCCCAAGGAGATCACCAGCGCCTACCGGAAGCTGGCCAAGAAGCACCACCCGGACGCCAACCCCGGCCATGAGGACGAGTTCAAGGAGATCTCGGCCGCCTATGACGTCCTGAACAACGCCGACACCCGCAAGGAGTACGACGAGGTCCGCACCATGGGCCCCGCCGCCGGCGGCTTCCCGGGCGGGTTCGGCGGACCCGGCGGCCCGGGGGGCGCCACCTACCGGGCCGAGGACCTCGGCGACCTCGGCGACCTCTTCGGGGGTCTGTTCAACCGCGGGGGTGGCCGGCGGGCCAACCGCAGCGCCGGCCCCCAGCGGGGCGCCGACGTGGAGACCGAGCTCCACCTCTCCTTCGAGGACGCCGTCAACGGGGTGACCACCGCCGTCCACCTCACCACCGACGTCCGCTGCCACACCTGCCGCGGCTCGGGGGCGGCGCCGGGCACCCACCCGGTGACCTGTCCCCGCTGCGGGGGCACCGGCAGCCTGCAGGACAACCAGGGCCTGTTCTCCCTCAGTCAGATCTGCCCCCAGTGCCAGGGTCGCGGCACGGTGGTCACCACCCCCTGCCCCACCTGCGCCGGCTCCGGGGTCGAACAGCGGGACCGCCAGGTGAAGGTCCGGATCCCGCCCGGGGTGGCCGACGGCCAGCGGATCCGGGTGAAGGGCAAGGGGGCGGCCGGCCGCGACAACGGCCCGGCCGGCGACCTCTACGTGGTGGTGAAGGTCGGTGCCCACCGGGTGCTGGGCCGCCGCGGGAGGAACTTGACCCTCACCGTGCCGGTGTCCTTCGCCGAGCTGGTGCTGGGCACCACCCTCACCGTCCCCACCCTCGCCGGGCCGGTCACCCTCCGGGTGCCACCGGGCACCCCCACCGGGCGCACCTTCCGGGTCAAGGGCCGCGGGGTGCCGGCCGGCAAGCGGTCCACCGCCGGCGACCTGCTGGTGACGGTGGAGGCCGCCGTGCCCGAGGAGCTGACCGACGAGCAGCGGGCGGCGGTGGAGGCCCTGGCGGCCGCCATCGACCCGCCGTCCCGCGACTTCCTGGGAGTGTGATGACCGACGATCCCCGCACCCGAGCCGTCTACGTCATCTCGGTGGCGGCCGAGCTGGCCGGCGTGCATCCGCAGACCCTGCGCGTCTACGAGCGCAAGGGCCTGCTCGACCCCGTCCGGACCCAGGGCGGCAGTCGCCGGTTCAGTGAGCAGGACCTGGCCCGGCTCCGCCACATCCAGGACCTCACCAACGCCGGCATCAACCTGGAGGGCGTCAAGCAGGTGATGGAGCTCGAGGCCGAGGTGGCCCGGCTCCGCGCCGAGCTGGCCACCGTCAAGGAGGAGGCCCGCCAGGCGGTGGCCGCCACCCATCAGCAGTACCGCCGGGACCTGGTGCCGGTGTCCCAGGCGGTGGTGGCCGTCCACCCGCAGGGTCGGGCGGCTCCCCGGAGAGGAGTGATCGTATGACCATCGATCCCAACCGCTGGACGGTCAAGACCCAGGAGGCGTTCAACGCCGCCGTCGAGCGGGCCAAGGCCGACCACCACAGCGAGATCACCCCCGAGCACGTCCTCTGGGCCGTGCTGGGCCAGCCCGACGGCATCGCCGCCCCCGTCCTCTCCCGGGTGGGGGTGGAGCCGGCCGTGGTGCGCGACCGGGTGGACGGGCAGCTCGGCTCCCTGCCCCAGGCGTTCGGCGGCGAGGACCCCGGCATCAACCGGGCGCTGCGCGACGTGCTGGTGGACGCCGACGGGCTGCGCTCGACCATGGGGGACGAGTACCTGTCGGTGGAGCACCTGGTGCTGGCCATGGCCGACCGCATCGGCATCGACCGGGACACCCTGCTCACCGCCCTCCGGGACGTCCGGGGCAGCCACCGGGTCACCTCGCAGAACCCGGAGGAGTCGTTCCAGGCGCTGGAGAAGTACGGGCGGGACCTCACCGCCCTGGCCCGCCAGGGGAAGATGGACCCGGTCATCGGGCGGGACGAGGAGGTCCGCCGGGTGATCCAGGTCCTCTCCCGCCGCACCAAGAACAACCCGGTGCTGATCGGCGAGCCCGGCGTGGGCAAGACGGCCATCGTGGAGGGCCTGGCCCAGCGGATCGTGGAGGGCGACGTCCCCGAGGGCCTGAAGGGCAAGCGGGTGATCGGGCTGGACATGGGCTCCATGGTGGCCGGGGCCAAGTACCGCGGGGAGTTCGAGGAGCGCCTGAAGGCGGTGCTCAAGGAGATCACCGACGCCCAGGGCGAGGTGATCACCTTCATCGACGAGCTCCACACCATCGTGGGGGCGGGCGGCGGGTCCGAGGGGGCCATGGACGCCGGCAACATGATCAAGCCCATGCTGGCCCGGGGCGAGCTGCGCCTCATCGGGGCCACCACCCTCGACGAGTACCGCCAGTACATCGAGAAGGACGCCGCCCTCGAGCGCCGGTTCCAGCAGGTGTTCGTGCCGCCCCCGTCGGTGGAGGACACCATCGCCATCCTGCGTGGCCTCAAGGAGCGCTACGAGGTGCACCACGGGGTGCGGATCCAGGACGCCGCCCTGGTGGCGGCGGCCGTCCTCTCCGACCGGTACGTCACCGGGCGGTTCCTCCCCGACAAGGCCATCGACCTGATGGACGAGGCCGCCAGCCGGCTCCGCATCGAGATCGACTCCATGCCCACCGAGCTCGACGTGGTCACCCGGCGGATGCGCCAGCTGGAGATCGAGCGGATGGCGCTGGCCAAGGAGACCGACCCGGCCTCCGCCGAGCGGCTGGCCCGTCTCGACGAGGAGCTGGCCAACCTCTCCGAGCAGTCGGTGGCCATGACCGCCCACTGGCAGTCGGAGAAGGAGGCCATCGCCACCATCCAGGACCTGAAGGGCGAGCTCGAGCAGGCCCGGGGCGACGCCGAGCGGCTGGCCCGGGACGGCAACCTGGCCGACTCGTCGGCCATCACCTACGGGCGCATCCCCGAGCTCGAGGCCCAGATCGTGGTGGCCACCGAGGCCCTCGACGCCCGCCAGGCCGAGCAGCGCTTCCTCAAGGAGGAGGTGGACGCCGAGGACGTGGCCGAGGTGGTGAGCCGGTGGACCGGGGTGCCGGTCTCCCGCCTGCTCGAAGGCGAGGTGGAGAAGCTGGTGCGGATGGAGGAGGCGCTCCATCAGCGGGTGATCGGTCAGGACGAAGCCGTCTCGGCGGTGGCCAACGCCATCCGCCGGAGCCGGGCCGGGCTGTCCGACCCCGACCGGCCCATCGGGTCGTTCCTCTTCCTCGGGCCCACCGGGGTGGGCAAGACGGAGCTGGCCCGGTCGCTGGCCGACTTCCTCTTCGACGACGCCAAGGCCATGGTCCGCATCGACATGGGCGAGTACGGCGAGCGCCACTCGGTGGCCCGGCTGGTGGGTGCCCCGCCCGGCTACGTCGGCTACGAGGAGGGTGGCCAGCTGACCGAGGCGGTCCGCCGCCGCCCCTACGCCGTGGTGCTCCTCGACGAGCTGGAGAAGGCCCACCCCGACGTGTTCAACATCCTCCTGCAGGTGCTGGAGGACGGACGGCTGACCGACGGCCAGGGCCGCACCGTGGACTTCACCAACGCCGTCCTCATCATGACGTCGAACCTGCCCGGGGAGCCGTCGGACTACTTCAAGCCGGAGTTCGTCAACCGGATCGACGAGATCGTCCGGTTCCACTCCCTGACCGAGGCCGACCTGGTGCGGATCGTCTCCATCCAGCTGGAGAGCCTGCGCCGCCGGATGGCCGAGCGCCGCCTCACCCTCGAGGTCACCCCGGCGGCCGAGTCGCTGCTGGCCGACGCCGGCTTCGACCCCGACTACGGGGCCCGACCGCTCCGACGGGTGATCCAACGGCGGGTGGAGGACCCTCTGGCCCTCGCCCTCCTGGAGGGTCGCTACCCGGAGGGCTCCAAGGTCATCGTCGACGAGGCCGACGGGGAGATCGTGCTCCGCTGAGCGGTGGTCAGAAGGGGTCGGTGGACTGCTCGCCGCCCTTGGACACGAACTCGGTCCACTCGTCGCCGCCCCAGTAACGGAAGTCGAACCGGCCCGACGGGTCCGGCTGCCAGCTGGGTGGCACGGTGGCCACCGGCTCGGCGGTGAGGGTGGTGCGGTCCTCGGTGGCCAGCTCGGCGTCGGGGCACTCGCCGGGGGCGTAGTGGGTGGGGGCCGGCTGACCGGGCCCCGCCGGCGGCCGCATCCGCCGGTCGGCGATCCGGCCGCCCCGGCTGATCCCCGCCGAACGGCTGGTGTTCATGGCGATGAGGGCGAGCAGGGTGGCCGGGAGGGGGATGACGACGCTGACCACCCCCCACACCGCCGGCGGGATCCCCCACGGGCTCTTCCCGGTGGTCCGGCGGAAGCGCTCGGTGTTGGTGTAGTTGAGGACGCCGATGAACACCCCGAAGGCCAGGTAGAGGGGTGAGGTGGTGATGAAGAGGAGTCCCAGCAGCATGACCCTCCCGATCCTACGGCCCCCGACGCCGGACCGGACCCCGGGGGTCGGTGCCGCCGCCCCGTCGGGTCGTCGGTAGAGGAGACCCCGCTAAGTTCGGGCCCCACACGCTCTACCGACGCTGGGAGTCCCCGTTGCCGCACCTGTCGCCCGACCGCCCCCGCCCCCCCGCCCGCCGCCGGCGCCGAATGACCCCGACCCTGGTGGCGGCGGCCGCCCTGGTGGGCATGGCCGGGGTGGGCAGCATGGCCGGTGCCGTCCCCGGCGGGGCGGCCACCGTGAGCACCACCATCCCGGTGGGCAGCAACCCGTGGGGGGTGGCGGTCACCCCCGACGGCCGGGACGTCTACGTGACCGACTTCGTCGACGACAACGTGGACGAGATCGCCACCGCCACCGACACGGTGGTGGGCCTGCCGATCCCGGTCGGGAGCCAGCCCATCGACGTGGCCGTCACCCCCGACGGCGCCTACGCCTACGTCGCCAACCTCAACTCCGACAATGTCAGCGTCATCGACACCGCCACCCACACGGTGGTGGCCACGGTGCCGGTGGGGTCCGGCGCCTACGGGGTGGCCGTCACCCCCGACGGCACCCGGGCCTACGTGACCAACGAGAACGACGGCACCGTCAGCGTCATCGACACCGCCACCAACACGGTGGTCGGCCCGCCCATCGACGTGGGCAGCACCCCAAGGGAGATCGCCATCACCCCGAACGGGGCCGACGCCTACGTGGCCGACTACGGGTCGGGCCAGGTCAGCGTGATCGACACCGCCACCGACACGGTGGTGGCCACACCCACCCTGGGGGGAGGCCCCGACGGGGTGGCCGTCACCCCCGACGGCACCCACGTCTACGTGTCCAACGCCACCGACGACAACGTCAGCGTCCTCGCCACCGCCACCCACACGGTGGTGGGCCTGCCCATTTCGGTGGGCAGCTCGCCCTACGGCATGGCCGTCACCCCCAACGGGGCGGCCGTCTACGTGCTGAACGGCAACGACGACAACGTCAGCGTGATCGCCACCGCCACCGGCACGGTGACCGGCCCACCCATCCCGGTGGGGGTGGGCCCCTACCGGGTGGCCATCGCCCCCGACGGCACCCGGGCCTATGTGACCAACGACCGCTCCCCGGGCTCGGTCAGCGTCCTCGACCTCTCGCTGACCCAGGCCGCCCCCACCTCCGGCTCGGTGGTCTTCGGCCACCCCTTCACCGGCCAGCTGGCGGTGACCGGCGCCGTCGGGGCGGCCGTCTACACCACCACCACCACCTCGCCGGGCCTCACCGTCAGCCCCGCCGGCGCGGTGAGCGCCCCCCCTACCACCCCGGCCGGGAGCTACACCGCTTCGGGAACGGTGACCGACGGCCAGGGTGACGCCGGCACCTGGTCCTTCACCCTCACCGTGGTGCCGGGTCACCAGGGCTACTGGACGGTGGCCGCCGACGGCGGGGTGTTCGCCTTCGGCGACGCCGGCTTCTTCGGCTCCCTGGGCGGCCACCCGCTGAACCGGCCGATCGTGGGCATCACCGGTACCGCCGACAGCCGGGGCTACTGGCTGGTGGCCACCGACGGGGGCGTCTTCGCCTTCGGCGACGCCGCCTTCCACGGCTCCCTGGGTGGCCAGGCCCTGAACCGGCCGATCGTGGGCATGGCCGCCACCCCCGACGGGGACGGCTACTGGCTGGTGGCCGCCGACGGGGGCATCTTCGCCTTCGGCGACGCCGCCTTCCACGGCTCCCTGGGTGGCCAGGCCCTGAACCGGCCCATCGTGGGCATGGCCGCCACCCCCGACGGGGACGGCTACTGGCTGGTGGCCGCCGACGGCGGGGTGTTCGCCTTCGGCGACGCCGGGTTCCACGGGTCCACCGGGTCGCTCCACCTCGACCAGCCGGTGGTGGGCACGGCCGGCACCGCCGACGGCAAGGGCTACTGGCTGGTGGCCGCCGACGGCGGCATCTTCGCCTTCGGCGACGCCGCCTACCTCGGGTCGATGGGCGGGCACCCGCTCGACCGGCCGGTGGTGGGCCTGGCCGCCACGCCGACCGGCCAGGGGTACTGGGCGGTGGCCAGCGACGGCGGCATCTTCGCCTTCGGCGACGCCGGCTTCGACGGCTCCCTGGGGGGCCGGGCGCTCGACGCCCCGATGGTGGCCATGGCCGCCACCTCGGCGGCCGCCGGCTGACCCTCCCCAGCCCGGGCCGGTACCGCCCCGGGCTACACTGGTACGTAATCCGCTTTCTGCAACGGAGGAGTCACGCGTGCCGGCAACGGTGGTGGTGGGAACCCAGTGGGGTGACGAGGGCAAGGGCAAGCTCACCGACCTCCTGGCCCGCGAGATGGAGCTGGTGGTCCGCTACCAGGGGGGCCACAACGCCGGCCACACCATCGTGGTGGACGGCGAGACCTTCGCCCTGCAGCTGGTGCCCAGCGGCATCCTCTACGACCACATCACCCCGGTCATCGGCAACGGCGTGGTGGTCGACCCCACCGTGCTGCTCGCCGAGGTGGACACCCTGATCTCCAAGGGCATCGACACCTCCAAGCTCCTGGTCAGCGGCAACGCCCACCTGATCATGCCGTACCACCACGAGCTCGACCAGCTGGCCGAGCGCTACCTGGGCAAGAACAAGCTGGGCACCACCAAGCGGGGGATCGGGCCGGCCTACGCCGACAAGTCCTCCCGGGTGGGCCTCCGGGTCCAGGACCTCCTCGACCCCAAGATCTTCCGCCAGAAGCTCGACGTGGTGCTGAAGGAGAAGAACGCCATCCTGGCCAAGGTCTACAACCGCCTGCCCCTCAGCGCCGACGAGATCACCGCCCACTACCTCGACGAGCTGGCCCCCCGGGTGGCCCCGATGGTGGCCGACACCGTGGGGGTGGTGCACGACGCCCTCGAGCGGGGCGCCAACGTCCTCCTCGAGGGGGCCCAGGCCACCTTCCTCGACCTCGACCACGGCACCTATCCCTTCGTGACGTCCTCCAATCCGGTGGCCGGCGGGGCGTGCACCGGCGCCGGGGTGGGCCCCCGCTACATCGACCAGGTGATCGGCATCGCCAAGGCGTACGTCACCCGGGTGGGCAGCGGCCCGTTCCCCACCGAGCTGACCGACGAGATCGGCGACACCCTGGTGGACATCGGGCACGAGTACGGCGTCAACACCAAGCGCCGCCGCCGCCCCGGCTGGTTCGACGCCGTGATGATGCGCCAGGCGGTGCGGCTCAACTCCCTCTCCGAGGTGGCCCTCACCAAGCTCGACGTCCTGGACACCTTCGACTCGGTGAAGGTGTGCGTGGCCTACGAGGCCAACGGCGAGCGGTTCACCCACCCCCCCTACCACCAGTCGGTGTTCCACCAGGTGACGCCGGTCTACGAGGAGATGCCGGGGTGGAAGACCGACATCTCCGAGGCCACCGACATCGGTGACCTCCCCCAGGCCGCCCGCGACTACGTGCACTTCCTGGCCGAGCAGATCGGTGTCCCGGTCCGGCTGGTCGGGGTGGGCCCGGGCCGGGAGCAGTTCGTCCGCTTCGCCGCATGAGCGGCACCGCCCCCGCGGACGGCCCGGCCGTCGCCGACAGCGCCACCCCCGTCCGCACCGTCTGCGTGGTGGGCTCCGGCGGCCGGGAGCACGCCCTGGCCCGGGTGCTGGGCCGGACCGCCGACGTGGTGGTCACCCCCGGCAACCCGGGGATCGCCGGGACCACCCCGGAGGGCCACACCCTGACCACCACCGACCGGCCGGCCGAGGAGGTCGACGCCGACCTCTACGTCATCGGCCCGGAGGTCCCCCTGGTCGAGGGGTTGGCCGACCGGCTGCGGGCCCGGGGGAAGCTCGTCTTCGGTCCGGGGGCCGACGGGGCCCAGCTGGAGGGCTCCAAGGCCTTTATGAAGGAGATGCTGGCCGAGGCCGGGGTGCCCACCGCCCGGTTCGGGGTCTTCGGGGAGGTCGGGCCGGCCGTCGCCTTCCTCCGGTCCCTGCCCGGGCCGTGGGTGGTGAAGACCGACGGCCTGGCCGCCGGGAAGGGCGTGCTGGTCACCGACTCGCGGGACGAGGCGGAGGCCGACGTGGCCGCCAAGCTGTCCGGCTCGGCCTTCGGTGACGCCGGCCGGCAGGTGGTCATCGAGGAGGGCCTGGTGGGCGAGGAGTGCTCGCTGCTGGTGCTCTGCGACGGCACCCGGGTGGCCGCCCTGGCCCCCGCCCAGGACTTCAAGCGCCTGGCCGACGGCGGGGCCGGCCCCAACACCGGCGGCATGGGCGCCTACTCGCCGGTGCCGTTCGTCGACGACCGCCTGGTGGACTCCCTGCTGGCCGAAGCCGTGACCCCCCTGGTCGCCGCCCTCCGGGCCCGGGGCATCGACTACCGGGGCGTCCTCTACGCCGGCCTGATGCTGACCCCGGACGGACCCAAGGTGCTCGAGTACAACGTCCGGTTCGGCGACCCGGAGACCCAGGTGGTGCTGCCGCGGCTGGACGGCGACCTCACCGCCCTGCTGGCCGAGGCGGCCCGGGGGGAGCTCCGCACCCGCCCGCGGTTCCGAGGGTCGGCGGCGGTCTGCGTGGTCCTGGCCTCGGAGGGCTACCCGGACACCCCGCGGACCGGGGACCGGATACAGGGGCTGGCCGAGGCCGGCGCCGTGCCCGGGGTCACCGTCTTCCACGCCGGCACCGCCCCCGACCCGGACGGGGGACCCGACCAGGTGGTCACCGCCGGCGGCCGGGTCCTCGGGGTGACCGGTCTCGGTGCCACCCTCGAGGAGGCCCGCGCCCTCGCCTACCGGGGGGTGGCCGCCGTCCACTGGCCCGGCGCCCACCACCGCACCGACATCGCCGCCACCGCCACCGCCACCGCCACCGCCACCGCCACCGCCACCGCCACCGCCAAGGAGACCGCCCGATGATCCCCCGCTACTCCCCGAAGGAGATGGCCGACCTCTTCTCCGACCGGGCCCGCTTCGCCATGTGGCTGCGGGTGGAGCTGCTGGCCACCGAGGGCTGGGTGGCCGTCGGCGAGGTGCCGGCCGACGCCGCCGAGGCCTGCCGGGCCCGGGCCCCCGAGGTGGACGACGCCTTCGTCGAGGCGGTGGCCGAGCGCGAGCGGGTGACCGATCACGACGTGGCCGCCTTCGTCGACGTGGTGCAGGAGGCCATCGGCCAGCCCGAGGGGTCGTGGATCCACTACGGGCTCACCTCCTCCGACGTGGTGGACACCGCCCTCTGCGCCACCCTGACCGCCGCCGCCGACCTCCTCATCGACGCCGCCGGGGAGCTGGTCGGGGCCCTGAAGGCCCGGGCCCTCGAGCTCATCGACGTGCCGGTGACCGGGCGGACCCACGGGATGCACGCCGAGCCCACCACCTTCGGGGCCAAGTTCGCCCTCTGGGCCCTGCAGGCCGACCGCGACCGCCAACGGCTGGTGACCGCCCGGGAGCGGGTGGCGGTGGGCAAGCTCTCGGGGGCGGTCGGCACCTACTCCAACATCGATCCCCGGGTGGAGGAGCTGGTCTGCTCGTCGCTCGGGCTCACCCCGGTGCCGGCCACCCAGGTGGTGGCCCGCGACCGCCACGCCGAGTACCTGTGGGCCTGCGCCTCGGTGGGGGCCACCATCGAGGCCATCGCCACCGAGGTCCGCCACCTGGCCCGCAGCGAGGTGGGGGAGGCGGAGGAGGCGTTCAAGGCCGGCCAGAAGGGGAGCTCGGCCATGCCCCACAAGCGCAACCCGATCCTGTCCGAGCGGCTGTGCGGCCTGGCCCGGGTGCTGCGCGGCTACCTGTCGGCCGGGCTGGAGGACGTCGCCCTCTGGCACGAGCGGGACATCTCCCACAGCTCGGTGGAGCGGGTGGTCCTCCCCGACGCCTCCACCCTGACCCTCTACGTCCTCCAGAAGGCCAGGGGCCTGGTGGAGGGGCTGGTCATCCACCCGGACCGGGCGCTGGCCAACCTCACGGAGGGCAGCCGCGGGCTGGTGTTCAGCCAGTCGGTGCTGCTGGCCCTGGTGTCGGCCGGCCTCAGCCGGGACACCGCCTACCGGATCGTCCAGCGGGACGCCCGGGCGGCGTGGGCGGAGGGTCGCCCGTTCCGCGAGGTGCTGGAGTCCGACCCCGAGGTCACCCTGACCCCCGCCCAGCTCGACGACGCCTTCGACCTCTCACGTACCCTGCACCATGTCCACCGGTTCACCGACGCCCTGAAGGAGCTCCAGCCATGACCGACGCCACCCCGCTTCCCCTCCTCCAGTCGGGCAAAGTCCGCGAGCTCTACGACGCCGGCGACGGACGCCTGCTGATGGTGGCCTCCGACCGGATCTCCGCCTTCGACGTCATCATGGAGGAGCCCATCCCCCAGAAGGGTCGGGTGCTGACGGCCATGACCGCCGCCTGGCTCGAGGAGCTGGCCGACCTGGCCCCCAACCACCTGATCAGCGCCGACGTGGCCGACTACCCGGCGGGGGCGGCCGCCCTCCCCGGCGGCCTCGACGAGTTGGCCGGCCGGTCGATGCTGGTCCACCGGGCGGAGATGCTCGACATCGAGTGCATCGTGCGCGGCTACCTGGCCGGCTCGGCCTACAAGGAGTACGAGCGCGACCACACCGTCCACGGCATGCCGATGCCCAACGGCCTCCTCCACGCCGACAAGCTGCCCGAGCCCCTCTTCACCCCCTCCACCAAGGCCACCGAGGGCCACGACCTGAACATCGGGATGGCCGAGGCCATCGACCTGGTGGGCAAGGAGGCCGCCGAGGCCGCCGCCGAGCTGTGCCTGGCCGCCTACGCCCGGGCGGCCGCCCGGGCCGAGGAGCAGGGGATCGTCATCTGCGACACCAAGTTCGAGTTGGGCTACATCGACGGGGCGCTGGCCATCTGCGACGAGGTGCTGACCCCCGACTCCTCGCGGTTCTGGCCGGCCGACGACTGCGCCCCGGGCACCAACCCCCCGTCCTTCGACAAGCAGCCCCTCCGGGACTGGCTGGAGGGCCAGCCGTGGGGGAAGCAGCCGCCCCCGCCGAAGCTCCCCCCGGAGATCGTCGACACCACCTCGCAGCGGTACATCGACGCCTACGAGCGGGTGTGCGGCCGCCGACTGGCCGACTGGTACGGTGCCTGAGCATGGCCGCCTCGGGGACCTACTCGGTGCTGGTGGAGGTGCGGCTGCGCCCGGGGATCGCCGACCCGCAGGGCGCCACCATCGAGCGGGCCCTGCCCGCTCTCGGACTCGACGGGGTGGCCGCCGTCCGGGCCGGTAAGTCGTTCCGCTTCGAGATCGACGCCGACGACGAGGCCTCCGCCCTCGAACGGTCCACCGTGGTGGCCGACCGGGTGCTGGCCAACCCGGTGATCGAGGAGTCGACGGTCACCGTCACCGGGCCGGTGGGCTGATGGCCGCCCGGGTCGGGGTGGTGGTGTTCCCCGGCACCAACTGCGAGCACGATGCCGTGCTGGCCGTGGAGCGGTTGGGGGGCGCCGCCGGGCTGGTCTGGCACGGCGACCGCTCGGTGGCCGGCTACGACGCCCTGATCGTGCCCGGCGGGTTCGCCCACGGGGACTACCTCCGGCCGGGGGCCATCGCCCGCTTCTCCCCGGTGATGGAGGCGGTCGCCGCCTTCGCCGCCGACGGCGGCCCGGTGGTGGGGATCTGCAACGGCTTTCAGGTGCTGACCGAGGCCGGCCTGCTGCCCGGCGCCCTCCAGAAGAACCAGGGGCTCCGCTTCGTGTGCACCACCGTCGACCTCCGGGTGGAGACCGACCGGTCGGTGCTCACCGCCGGGGTGGCCCCGGGGACGGTGCTGTCGGTGCCCATCAACCACTTCGAGGGGAACTACACCTGCGACGCCACCACCCTGGCCGAGCTCCGGGACCAGGACCGGGTGGTGCTGCGGTACGTGGTCAACCCCAACGGCTCCGTCGACGACATCGCCGGGGTCTGCAACGCCGGCCGCAACGTGGTGGGCCTGATGCCCCACCCGGAGCGGGCGTCGGACCCCCTGCTGGGCTCGTCCGACGGGGTGGTGCTGCTCGAGGCGCTGATCGCCTCGGCACTGGCCGGCGCCGGCGCCCGGGTGGCCTGACCCCCCGGTCGCCGCCTAGCTGCGGGTGCGGGGGATCTTGGCCTGCTGCAGGACCGAGGCGCTGACGCCCACGGCCCGCCAGGCCGAGTACGAGATGCCCTTGCGCTCGCCGTAGACGCGGGCGACCTTGATGAAGTCCTTCTCCATGGCGGCCAGATCGACGGTGTCACCGGTGGCGGACAGTTCGGCCTCGAGGCGCTGACGCTCCTCGATGAGGTGCAGCCGGCTGAGGGGGTCGGCGTCGGCCAGGGTGGCGTCGATGGTCGCCAGGCGCTTGGAGATCGACTCCGGCGTCCGCTTCCGCCCACGCCGCGGCTTGCTCGAGTCGAGGGCCTCGAGGTACCGACGCACGATGCGACCCTCCTCGCGTCCCTTCGCCAGCGCCGCCTTGTGCGCATCGGACATCGAAGTTCTTTTACGGGTCTTCTTGGGGGTTGCTGTGGCCATTGTCATAGCATCGCAGAGTTCCATTTTAGGGTCAACCTGAGCGGAATTGGGATGTATCGACTGATTGAGCATGTGTCAATCCGGCAACACCGGGTAAAGCCCTGGTGTTCTGGGGCGGGCGGGGCCGATCCCGGCCCGACCCACGGCGAATGACCGCGCCCGCCCAAGCCAAAATACGACCGGTCCGGTCCCGAGGAACCCTGGGCAACAGCTGTGGATCGGGCCGACAGGGCACTCCCGGAACCCCGCCTGCGAAGCCGGAAGCAACCCCACCCCGCACCATGAGATGGACAGAATGCGCATCGGACCGTACTGGCGGTAGCAGGTCAATCGGGACCCCCGAATGGGGTCCGCCGACGACTCGGCGGGGGGTCCATCCCCGGCAGGTACGCTGGCTCCGATGAGCGCCGGCCACCCCCACGATGCACCGAGTACCGACGTGCCGATCCACCGGGCATTGGGTCTCACCGACGGCGAACGCGACGAGGTGGAGGAGCTGCTCGGGCGCCCCCCCAACCACCTGGAGCTGGCCCTTTTCGCCGTCATGTGGAGTGAGCACTGCTCGTACAAGTCGTCGCGGGTCCACCTCAAGCGCCTGCCCACCGACGCCCCCTGGGTGCTGGTGGGACCGGGGGAGAACGCCGGGGTGATCGACGCCGGGGACGGGATCGCGGTGGCCATCCGCATCGAGAGCCACAACCACCCGTCGGCCATCGAGCCCTACCAGGGGGCGGCCACCGGGGTGGGTGGCATCCTCCGGGACATCTTCACCATGGGGGCCCGTCCCATCGCGGTGATGGACCCGCTGTTCTTCGGCGACCCCGGGGAGGCCCGGCAGCGTTGGCTGATCGAGGGGGTGGTGGCCGGCATCTCCGGCTACGGGAACTCGGTGGGGGTGCCGACGGTCGGCGGCGAGCTCACCTTCGACCCCTGCTACGCCCAGAACCCGTTGGTCAACGTCCTCTGCATGGGGGTGCTGCCCACCGAGCGCCTGGTGCTGGGTCAGGCGTCGGGGATCGGGAACCTGGCCGTCCTCCTCGGCTCCTCCACCGGCCGGGACGGCATCGGGGGGGTGAGCGTGCTGGCGTCGGCCGGCTTCGGGGGCGAGGACGACGACGCCGCCGCCGCCAAGCGGCCCAGTGTGCAGGTCGGTGACCCCTACGAGGAGAAGCGCCTCATCGAGGCCTGCCTGGAGCTGCTCGACGCCAAGCTGGTGGTGGGCATCCAGGACCTGGGGGGTGCCGGCCTGGTCTGCGCCACCAGCGAGACGGCCGCCCGGGGTGGGGTGGGGATGGACGTCGACGTCTCGGCGGTGCCCCGCCGGGAGGACGGCATGGTGGCCTACGAGGTGATGACCTCCGAGAGCCAGGAGCGGATGCTGGCCATCGTCACCCCCGCCGACCTGGCCCGGGTGGAGGAGGTGTGCCGCCGCTGGGAGGTTCGGGCCTCGGTGGTGGGCAGGGTGACCGAGGCGCCCGACGGCGCCCCCGGCCGCCTCCGCATCCTCGACGGGTTCGACGGGGAGGTGCTGGGCGACGTCCCGGCCGTCGCCCTCAGCGACGACGCCCCGCTCTACCACCGGCCCATGGAGCGGCCGACCGATCTCGACGCCCGGTGGGAGGACGACCCGGGGGCGCTGGCCCCCCCGGCCGACTGCGCCGCCGACCTCCTGGCCCTGCTGACCGATCCCACCTGGGTCTACCGCCAGTACGACCACCAGCTGTTCCTGAACACGGTGGAGGGACCGGGCGGGGACGCCGCCGTGCTGCGCCTGGCCGCCCCCGGGCTGCCGCCCTCCGAGCGCGGGCTGGCCCTGTCCACCGACTCCAACCCCGGGTGGTGCTCGCTCGACCCCCGGGCGGGGACGGCGGCCACCGTGGCCGAGGCGGCGCTCAACGTGGCGTGCGCCGGCGCCCGGCCGATGGCGGTGGTCAACTGCCTCAACTTCGGCAACCCGGAGCACGCCGAGGTGATGTGGCAGCTGTCGGAGGCGGTGGACGGCATGTCCGAGGGGTGCCGGGGCCTGGGGCTCCCGGTCATCGGGGGCAACGTCAGCCTCTACAACGAGTCGAACGGCGCCGACATCGACCCCACCGCGGTGATCGGGGTGGTCGGCCTCATCGACCACCTGGCCGCCCGGCCCCCCGGGGTCACCCTGGTGGACGGCGGCG
Source organism: uncultured Actinomycetota bacterium (assembly GCA_963709665.1). Lineage (GTDB taxonomy): Bacteria > Actinomycetota > Acidimicrobiia > Acidimicrobiales > RAAP-2 > DASZIT01. The sequence continues at coordinate 101,699 of CAVPWU010000005.1, forward strand.
CCCTGGTCCTGCTGGACGGCGGGCCCCCGTCGTCCGGGGACCCGGGTGGCTCCCCCTCCCTGGGTGGCTCCCGCTGGGCCCGTCAGGTCCGCAACCACCGCAACGGGGCCCTGCCGCCCCTCGACCTGCCCGGGCACGCCCGGCTGCTCGGCCTGGTCACCGCGCTGGTGGCCGAGGGCGTGGCCGGTGGCGACGGCCTGGTGTCGGGGATCCACGACGTCTCCGGCGGCGGGCTGGGGGTGGCGCTGGCCGAGCTGGCCGTGCGCTCCGGGCTGGGCCTCCGGGTGGCCGGGGTGGACGACCACCACGAGCTGTTCTCCGAGGCCCCGTCCCGGGTGGTGGTGTGCACCACCGACGGGGCCGGCCTGACCGCCCGGGCCGCCGACGCCGGGGTGCGGTTCCGGGTGCTGGGCACGGCCGGCGGCGACCGCATCGCCATCGGCGGCCTGGTCGACGTCCCGGTGGCCGAGGCCACCGAGGCCTGGCGCCACCGGCTGCCCGAGCTGCTCGACGGGTTCGTGCCGGCCACCGCCGACTGAGCGGCTCGACCGGGCCCCGTCGACCGGGCCGCGTCGGCGGGCGAGTCCCCGGTGGCCACCGGTGCCGTCAGGCCCCGGGTCGGCGCCCCTCCAGCTCGACCAGCACGGCGTCGGGCACCTTGAGGTCTCCCTGCCCGGTGCCCACCGTGAGGTCGGGCTTGATGGTGCCGTGGTGGTCGGACCCGCCGGTGGCCACCAGGTCGAACCGCCGTGCCAGGTTGCCGAGCTGCTGACGCTGGCGGGGGGAGTACCGCCCGTAGGTGGCCTCGAGGCCGGCGAACCCCGCCTCGGCCAGGACGCCCACCAGACCGGCCAGGTCGTCCCCGTCCAGCCCGGAGCTGAACGGGTGGGCCAGGACGGCCACCCCGCCGGAGGCGGTGGCCAGGCGGGCCACGTCGGCGGGCGACAGGCGGCCCTTGGTCACGTAGGCGGGGCGACCGGCCCCCAGGTAGCGGTCGAAGGCGTCCTGGATGGAGTCGGCCGCCCCCGCCCGGACCAGCACCGAGGCGAAGTGGGGACGGCCCATCCCCTCCTCGCCGCCCGCCTCGGCCACCGCCTCCTCGTAGGTGGCGGGGAGCCCCAGGTCGGCCAGGCGCCCGGCCAGTCGCCGGTTGCGCTCGAGCCGGTCCGACCGGAGGTGGACCAGCTCCTCCGCCAGCGGGCCGCCGTCGTCCTCCACGAAGTAGACCAGCACGTGGAGGCTGCCCCCCAGGCCCACCCCCATCGGCCGGCACGAGATCTCGCAGCCGGCGACCAGCCGGACACCCAGTTCGGCGGCCCGGTCCCGGGCCGGAGCCAGGCCGGCCAGGGAGTCGTGGTCGGTGAGGGCCACCGCGCTGCACCCGGCCTCGGCGGCCAGCTCGGGGATCCGCCGGGGCGGGTCGCTCCCGTCGGAGACGGTGGAGTGGGTGTGCAGGTCGATCATCGCCGCCGAGGCTACCGGGCCCTCCGACCGGTCCCGGGACCCGACCCGGATCTCCGGCGGTCACCGATCGTTCACCTCGCACTAGGCTGGCGGCTGAACGGTCCACGAGACTCCACGGGCCGATCGACCGCGACTGACGTGCCCGACGACCACTGGTGACGCCTGGTGAAACGGTGACGAGCCGATAATGGATGCCAAGGAAGCGTGCGGCGTCTTCGGGGTCTATGCCCCGGGGCGGCTGGTGGCACACCTGACCTTCGACGGCCTGTTCGCCCTCCAGCACCGGGGCCAGGAGTCGGCGGGCATGGCGGTGTGCGACGGCGACGCCATCACCGTCCTGAAGGACATGGGGCTGGTCACCACCGTGTTCGACGAGCGCAAGCTGTCCGGCCTCCGGGGCCACCTGGCCATCGGCCACACCCGCTACTCGACGGCCGGGACCTCCGACTGGATGAACGCCCAGCCGGTCTTCCGGGGAGTGGGCCGGTCCGGGTTCGTGCTCGCCCACAACGGCAACCTCACCAACACCGACGTCCTGGCCGAGTCGGCCGGCATGCTCCCGGGCCTGGTGGATTCGGACAGCGACCTGGTGGCCGAGCTGCTGGGCCAGGCGTTCCCGCCCGACCTCCCCGAGCGGTCCCGCTCCGACAACGACGGTGACCTCGAGGCGGCCCTCACCGCCGTGCTGCCGTCGGTGGAGGGGGCGTTCTCCTTCGTGCTGGCCGACGCCGACCGGCTGATCGGGGTGCGCGACCCCAACGGCTTCCGGCCGCTCTGCCTGGGGCACCTCGAGGCCACCGGGGAGTTCGAGGCCGGCTGGGTCCTGGCCTCGGAGTCGCCCGCCCTCGACGTCATCGGCGCCACCTTCGTCCGCGAGCTCGAGCCCGGGGAGATGGTGGTCATCGACGGCAAGGAGGTCCGCTCCGAGCACCCCTTCCCCATGGAGCGGCTCAATCCCAAGCTCTGTGTCTTCGAGTTCGTCTACTTCGCCCGGCCCGACACCCTCCTCTACGGCAAGGAGGTGCACGGCGCCCGGCGCCGGATGGGCCAGCTGCTGGCCACCCAGCGCCCGGTCGACGCCGACCTGGTGATGGGGGTGCCCGACTCCGGGGTGCCCGCCGCCGAGGGGTACGCCCTGGCCGCCGGCATCCCCTACGGCCAGGGGCTGGTGAAGAACCGCTACATCGGTCGGACCTTCATCGCCCCGACCCAGGCCGAGCGGGCCAAGGGCGTCCGCCGGAAGCTCAACCCCCTGCGCGAGAACATCGCCGGCAAGCGCCTGATCGTGGTGGACGACTCCATCGTCCGGGGCACCACCACCCGGGCCCTGGTGGCCATGCTCCGAGAGTCCGGCGCCCGGGAGGTCCACCTGCGGATCTCGTCACCGCCCTTCCGCTGGCCCTGCTTCTACGGCATCGACACCCCGGACAAGGACGAGCTGCTGGCGTCGGTCAAGTCCCTCGACGAGATCGTGGAGTTCCTCGACGTCGACTCCCTCGAGTACCTGTCGCTGGAGCACCTGAAGTCGGCCATCGACGCCCCGGGCGACAGCGTGTGCGACGCCTGCCTGACCGGGACCTACCCGGTCCCGGTGTCGGTGGCCCTCCGGCCCACCCCGGCCGACGCCCTGAGCGGCGTCGGCACCGGCGCCACACGGTGACCGGGCGACCGGTGGCCACCCTCGACGACTCGGGCCCGGCCACCTACGCCGGGGCGGGCGTGGACATCGACGCCGGGGAGGAGTCCGTCGACCGGATCCGTCCCCTGGTGGCCTCCACCCTCCGCCCCGAGGTGCTGGGCGGACTGGGGAACTTCGGCGGTCTGTTCGCCCTCGACACCGACCGCTACCGCGCCCCGGTGCTGGTGTCCTGCACCGACGGGGTGGGGACCAAGGCGGTGGTGGCGCGGGACGCCGGGCGCTACGACACCGTCGGCATCGACCTGGTGGCCATGTGCGTCGACGACCTGGTCTGCCAGGGAGCCGAGCCGCTGTTCTTCCTCGACTACATCTCCACCGGCGCCGTCGACCCCGACCAGATGACCGCCCTGGTCGCCGGGGTGGCCGACGGGTGCCGGCAGGTGGGTGCCGCCCTGGTCGGCGGGGAGATGGCCGAGCACGCCGGCATCATGGCCCGGGGGGAGTTCGACCTGGTGGGCTTCGCCGTCGGGGTGGTGGAGCGCGACGCCGTCCTGGGCTCGGAGCGGGTGCGGGAGGGCGACGTGCTGATCGGGCTGCCCTCTCCGGGCCTCCGGGCCAACGGCTACAGCCTGGCCCGCCAGGTGCTGCTCGGACGGGCGGGCCTGCGGCTGGACGACCCGGCCTGGGAGGGGTCCGACACCACGGTGGCCGACGAGCTACTGCTGCCCTCGGTGCTCTACACCCCGGCGGTCCGGGCCACCCTGGAGGCGGCCGAGGTCCACGCCGTGGCCCACATCACCGGTGGTGGCCTGCCCGGCAACCTCCCCCGGGCGCTGCCCGACGGCCTCCGGGCGGTGCTCGACGCCGGGTGCTGGTCGGTGCCCCGGATCTTCACCGAGGTGCGCCGGCTGGGCCGGGTGGAGGACGCCGAGATGCTGAAGGTCTTCAACCTCGGGCTGGGGATGGTGGTGGTGGCCGCCGCCGACTCCGCCGCCGACGCCCTGGCCTGCCTGACCGCCCACGGACACCGGGCGGCGGTGGTGGGCCGGGTGGCGGCCGGCGACCCCGGCGTCGAGCTGGTCGGTGACCTCCGGTGGGACGGCGCCGGTGGCTGACACCCTGCCGGCCACCGACTTCGAGGCCCTCCGCCGCCACCTGCTCGACCACTCGGTACGGACCGGCGACTTCGTGCTGAAGTCCGGCAAGCGCAGCACCTGGTTCATCGACTCCAAGCAGACGGTGTGCCGACCCGAGGCGATGGTGCTGGTGGCCGACGGGGTGCTGTCGGTGGTGCCCGACGAGGCCACCGCCATCGGCGGCCTCACCATGGGCGCCGACCCGGTGGCCTTCGTCACCGCCGGGGTGGCGGCCACCCGGGGCCGGCTCCTCCGGACCTTCAGTGTCCGCAAGGAGGCCAAGGACCACGGGGGCGGGGGCCGCATCGCCGGGGCGCTCGACCCCGGCGACAAGGTGGTGGTCACCGAGGACACCGTCACCCGGGGCACCTCGCTGCTCGAGGCCGCCCACGCCGTCATCGAGGCGGGGGCCGAGCCGGTGCTGCTGGTGGCGGTCGTCGACCGGGGTGGCACGGTGGAGGCCATGGCCGCCGCCGAGGGGCTGCCCTTCCGGGCGCTGCTCACCGCCCCCGACCTCGGCTTCCCCTTCGAGGGCGGCTGACACCCGCCGGGCCCGGCCCGGCCCGGGGCGCCGGTCGCCCCCGCCGGTAGCGTGGCGGCATGACCGAGTTCCCCACCGCTCTCGAGACCGCCGCCGCCATCCGTCACCGGGAGGTCAGCCCCCTCGAGGTGCTGGACGACACCCTGGCCCGGATCGACCGCCTCGACCCCACCCTCAACGCCATAGTCTGGCGCAACGACGAGGAGGCCCGGGCCGAGGCCGTCCGGGTGGGGGAGCGGATCGCCGCCGGGGACGAGGAGATGCCCCCCTTCGCCGGGGTGCCCATCCCGATCAAGGACCTGACCGAGGTGGCCGGCTGGCCGCTCACCCACGGCTCCTTCGGGGCGCCGGACGGGGTGGGGGCGGCGGATGCCCCGGTGGTCGAGCGGTACCGCCGGGCCGGGTTCGTGCTCACCGGCCGCACCAACACCCCGGAGTTCGGCTCCATCACCGTCACCGAGAACCTCCGCTACGGCATCACCCGGAACCCGTGGGACACCGGCCGTACCCCGGGGGGTTCGAGCGGCGGGGCCGGGGCGGCGGTGGCCTCGGGGATGTTCAGCGTGGCCCACGCCAACGACGCCGGCGGCTCCATCCGGATCCCGTCGTCGTGCTGCGGGCTGGTGGGGCTGAAGCCCACCCGGGGCCGGATCCCCCAGGACATCCCGAGCTGGCAGGGGATGTCCTCCGAGGGCGCCGTCACCCACACGGTGGCCGACACCGCCGCCCTCCTCGACGTGATGTCGGTGCCCGACCCCAACGCCTGGCTGTACGCCCCCACCCCGGCCTGGCCGTTCGCCGACGACCCCGGGACCGACCCCGGCTCCCTCCGGGTGGTCCTCAACGCCACCTCGGCCCTGGGGATCGAGGTGGACAAGGAGGCGGTGGCCGCCGTCGAGCTGACCGGGCGGCTGCTCGAGTCCGCCGGCCACCGGGTGGAGTGGCTGGATGCCGACCTCTTCGACGCCTCGGCGGTGGCCCCGTTCCTCGACGTGGTGCACAGTGGCCTGGCCGAGAACGACGACATCGACTGGACCAGGGTGGAGCCCCACAACCGGGCCGGCTACGCCGCCGCCCAGGCGGTGGACAGCGTGGCCTTCACCCGCTCCCTCAACGAGATCCGGCACCTGACCCGACAGGTGGTGACCCGGTTCCATGAGGAGTTCGACCTGCTGGTGACCCCCACCATGGCCATCGAGCCGCCCCGGGTGGGGGTCCTCGAGCACGCCCACGCCTCGCCGGACTACCCGCCCCTCGAGGTCCTGTCCATGGCCGCCTTCTGCGCCCTGGCCAACATCTCGGGCCAGCCGGCCATCAGCCTGCCCATCCACACCTCCCCGTCGGGGCTGCCCATCGGGGTGCAGCTGCTGGCCGCCCCCTGGGAGGAGGGCCGGCTGCTGCGGGTGGCCGCCGTGCTCGAGGCGGTGGCCCCGTGGGCGGACCGCCACCCGGCCCTCTGACCGGCGCCCGGCCGGCCGCCGGCCACTGGCCGGTTCGGGGCGGGGCCGCCTACCCTGGTCCCCGTGACCTCGACCCCGGAGAGTGCCGGCCCCTCGGGGTCCGGATCCAACGGCTCGGAGGCCGACGGCCCCGGGTCCAACGGCAGCGGGGCGGCGGTCCCCCCGCCCTCCGGCGGTGAGCCGTCCGGGCTCCGGGCCACCCTGCGGCAGTGGTCGCCCCTGGTGCCCGCCCCGGCCCGGTCGGCTCTGCTGGGCGCCGCCACCGGGCTGCGCTCCCAGATGGGGATGGCCGCCGTCCTGGTGGCGGCGGGCGAGTCCGGACGGGAGCGCCTGCCCGAGCGGCTCCGTCACCACCAGGCCCTGCGCTCCGCCCTGATCGCCGCGGTCGGCGAGCTCCTGGCCGACAAGCTGCCGAGGACCGGGAGCCGCCTCCGCCCGGGACCGCTGGCCGCCCGCCTGGTGCTGGCGGGCTACGCCTCCCGTGCCCTGGCCCGCGCCGAGGAGCGGGAGGGCGGGCCGGACGTGGTGGTGGCGGTGGTGGCGTCCCTGGTGGCGGCCAAGGTGGGCTACGAGGTGCGGGCCCGCCTGTCCCGGCACCTGCCCGATCCGCTGGTCGGGCTGTGCGAGGACGTGGTGGCGGTCGTCCTGGCCGCGGTGGCGGTGGGACCGATCAGCTGAACGGCGGGCCTACTTGTAGACCAGGGCCGTCGCCGCCTCCGGCGCGTGGTTGACCAGGGTCAGGCTCTCCTCGAGGTACAGCTGGACCGAGGTCCCGTCGTGGGAGAGGTAGCCGATCGAGAAGTCCTCGCCGATGGTGAGCTCGAAGTCGCCGCCCCGCAGGCTGACCACCACCGCCCCGTCCACCGCCGGCGCCCACACCACCGGTCCGCCCAGGATCTGGCGGAGGTGCTCGAAGACCGGGTAACCGCCGTGCTCGGTGGTCTCGGTGACCCCGGTGAAGCAGCGGGACCCCAGGGCGATGGCGTAGGGCCCGGCGATGTCGGCGGCGCGGAGGGTGGCCACCGCCTTGGCTACGTGCTCGGGGTAGCGGTTGTAGTCGTTGGTGATGGTGACCGGGGGGTGGGGCGAGTCCGGGGCCAGGCCGGTGATGCCCCCGCCGGCGAAGCCGTGGAAGACGGCCCCGTCCTCGGCCAGGGCCGCCGTCCGGCTGGCCTCGATCACCGGGCCGAGGTCGATCTGGGCGCCGCGCTCCGCCGCCTCGAGCTCGGTGTGGGCGAGGGAGAAGCCGGTGCGGAACTCCACCAGGGGCTGGACCTTGCGGACGGACGCCTCCACCCCGTCGCGGGGGCCGGCGGACAGGGCGTCCACCCGGCCGAGGTCGACGGAGGACTCGGTCCACCCCAGGGGCCCGGTGACGTCGAGGAGCCGGCGCCCGGCCAGGAAGTGCTTCAGCGAGCGGGCCGCCTCCTCGTCGATCTGGGCCCAGGCGGCGTCGTTGATCGGGGCGAGCTCTTTGGTCAGATGGTTCACCGGTGCGTCCTGCTCTCGTCTCGGGGGTTCCGGGGGTCGGGGCGGCGGCCCCGACCCCCGCGAGTGTAGGCAACCCGATGCTGTGACCGGGCGGCCCGGGGGCTCGTCCGGAGGTGACCGGCGCCCCGGCCCGGCCTCCGCCGGGAGCCGTCGGCAGGTTCCGTGCGCCCGCCTCTGGGCGAATGGCCGAGCCCTGTCGGCACCGGGGAGGTCCCCCGGCCCGATCTTCCGGATCGTGCAGGGCTAGCGTCACCGGCGTGTCGAGATCGGCGGGTCAGGTCATGGGGTGGCTGCGCCTGGGGGTGGGGGTGGTGCTGATCGCCGTCCCGGGACCGTTCCTGCGGCTGACCGACGAGGACCGGGCCACCGGCACGGCCGTCCTGTTGCTCCGGACCATCGGCATCCGCGACCTGGCCCTCGGCCTGGGGACCATCCGGGCCGCCCGGACCGGGAGCGACGACGAGCTGCGGGCGTGGACCCGGGGGGCGCTGACCAGTGACTCCCTCGACGTGGTGGCCAGTGTGGCCGGCGCCGGTGCCATCGGGGTGGGCGCAGCCCTGGGGGCGGCCACCGCCGCCGCCGCCTTCGCCGTCGGCGACGCGGTGGCCCTCGGGCGGCTCGCCGGGGCGGGGTCGACGCCGCCTCCGTCCTGAGCCGGACCCGGAGCTGATCGGGCCATCCGTCCGGGTCGTGATCCGGGGCTCGGTCCCCGATCCGGGATGGCCCCGCGCCCGGCGGGCATACTGGGGCGCCATGCACGGAGTCGACCAGCCGGCCAGCCCGCCTCCCGGCTGGCACCCCGACCCGAGCGGACAGCCGGGGTGGCGGTGGTGGGACGGGATCCGGTGGACCCAGCACACCGCACCCCCGGTCCCTCCCGGCCCGGCCTGGCCAGGGGGTCCCGACCCCTACGGGGCGGTGACGCTGCAGGCCGGGCAGGCCCGCCTGGACCGCTACATCGCCATCGGTGTCCTGGTCTGGGCGGCCCTCAGCGTCGTCGGCGTGCTGGTCAACGCCTCCGACGCCAACTACTACCGGGCCCTCTGGCACTGGTGGCACGCCGTTCTCCACGCCGTGAGCCTCCACGAGACGGCGCCCCGGCCGCCGGCGCGGCCCCTCGGCAGCTCGCTCTTCTCGCTGGCCGGCCTGGTGCTCCTGGCCATCGAGATCCCGTACTTCATCTGGCAGTACCGGGCGGCATCGGTGGCCCGGGCGCTCGGCTACCCGATGCGTCACTCACCGGGCTGGGGCGTGGGGTGCTGGTTCATCCCCGTCGTCAACCTCTGGATGCCCTACCAGGCGGTCCGCGACTGCCTCCCCGCCGGTCACCCGGCCCGCCGCCGGATCCTTCAGGCGTGGGTGGTCCTGCTGGCCATCGTGGTGGTCCTCAACTCGGCGACGGTGGTGGCGCTCGTCGGGGCGCCCAGGGTCGGGGCCGTCCTCGTCGTCGTGACGGCCGCCGCCTATGCGTTCGTGGGCCTGACCACCCGGCGGTTCGTCCTGGCCATCGCGGCGGACCACCGCGAGGCGGTAGCCGCCCTCACCTCCTGATGACCCGCCCGCCATCCCGTTTGCGGAGCGGCAGTCCGGGTACCTGCCAGGCATGAGCCTGCCCGCCGACCACGCCACCGGACTCGAGCTCCAGATCGGTGAGCTGGTGGAGCAGCGGGCGCGGGCCGTGGTGCAGGGTCGGGAGGCCGACGCCGCCGAGTTGGCGCGGGCCATCGGGGAGCTGCAGCGGGAGCTGGGTGGCGTCGAGACGCTGTCGCTCACCCGGGGGCCCGACACCGCGGGGCCGCGGTAGCGGTCGAGGCCACCCCGCCCGGGGCCTCCTCGACGGCCGGTCCCGGATGCACCTCCCCGCCGTGTCGACCGCCGCCCGACGCCGGCGGGTGAAGCGCCTCCTCCTGGGGTCCGAGGGGTGGACACCCGAGGGTCGATCACGTACAATACTGAGTATGATATCGAATCGGATACGCTCGTGAGCGTGCGTCACGCCCTCCTGGCGCTGTTGAGCGAGGGCCCCAAGTACGGCTTGCAGCTGCGACAGGAGTTCGAGGCCCGGACCGGTGAGGTGTGGCCGCTGAACGTCGGTCAGGTGTACACCACCCTCCAGCGCCTCGAGCGCGACGGGCTGGTCGAGTCCGAGGACCCGGCCGATGCCGGTCCCCAGAAGGGCTTCCACATCACCGAGGACGGTGAGGCGGAGCTGACCAAGTGGCTGCGGACCCCGCCCGACTTCTCGTCGCCGCCCCGGGACGAGCTGGTCATCAAGGTCCTGGTGGCATTCGAACTGCCGGGCGTCGACGTCCACGCCCTGGTGCAGGCCCACCGCCGCTACCTCATCGAGCTCATGCAGCAGTGGACACGGTTGAAGGAGGACGAGTCCCGGTTCGACCTCCACTTCGCCCTGGTCGTCGATGCCGAGCTCTTCCGGCTCGACTCCCTGGTCCGGTGGCTGGACACGGCCGACGGTCGTCTGAAGCGGGCGGCAGCGGGGATCGACGCACCGGCACCGCAGCCGTTCCCCCTCCCGAAGGCCCGGCGCAAGGTGGGGGCACCGGAATGAGCTACCTCGAACTCCGTGACATCTCGAAGGTCTACGGCGAAGGCCCCGCCGAGGTGCGTGCCCTCGAGCGCGTGGATCTCGCCGTCGAGGCCGGGACGCTGGTGGCGGTCATGGGCGCCAGCGGCTCCGGCAAGAGCACGCTGCTGACCATCGCCGGCAGTCTCGAGGACCCCACCAGCGGGGAGGTCTACGTGGACGGTCGAGCGCTGTCCTCGCTCTCGCGCAACGGGAAGGCACAGCTCCGCCGGCGCTCCATCGGCTACGTGTTCCAGGACTACAACCTGCTGGCCGGCCTGAGCGCGGTGGAGAACGTCTCCCTGCCGCTCGAACTCGACGGTCTGGCGTTCCGCAAGGCCCGGTCGGCGGCGATGGAGTCGCTCGAGGAGTTCGGGCTGAGGGACCGGGCGTCGCACTACCCGGACCAGCTGTCGGGTGGCGAGCGCCAGCGGGTCGCCATCGCCCGCGCGGTAGTGGGGCCACGACGGCTGCTCCTCGCCGACGAACCTTCCGGCGCCCTCGACTCCACCAACGCCGAGGCGGTCATGCGCCTCCTCCTGGCGGCGTGCCACCGTGGCATGGCGGCCGTCGTGGTGACCCACGACGCCCAGCTTGCCTCGTGGGCCGACCGGGTGATCTTCCTGCGCGACGGCAGGGTCGTCGACCAGACGCTCCCGGTCAACGATCCCGAAGCCGTCCTCGCCAACCTCCCGCACCCATGAGCGTCGGCGTCCTCGAGGGATCGGACACCCGACCGACCACCGGAGGCGTCCCGGCCCGCCGGGCCATGATGCGCTGGGCCTGGCGCCTGTTCGAGCGCGAGTGGCGCCAACAACTCCTCATCCTCCTCCTCGTCCTCGTGGCCGTGGCCGCCGTCGTGGTCGGTGCCACGGTGGCCACCAACACCCCTCCGGCGGCCAACGCCGGCTTCGGTACGGCCGGCGACCGGGCCACCTTCGCCAGCTCCGGAAAGCAGCCGTTCCCCCTGGCCTCGGTGGAGGCGCAGATCGCCGCCCTCCAGCACCGTTTCGGGAGGGTCCAGGTGATCGCCAGCGAGACGTTCAACCTTCCGGGTAGCACCCAGACGTACCAACTGCGGTCCCAGGACCCGCACGGCCCCTACGGCGGCCCGATGCTCGAGCTGCTCTCCGGGCACTATCCGACCGGGCCCGGCCAGACCGCCCTGACCCCCGGCCTGGCCTCCGACCTGCACCTCGGCGTGGGCGACCGCTGGTCGGGCAGGTTGGTCGTCGGGATGGTGCAGAACCCCCAGAGCCTGCTCGACGAGTTCGCACTGGTCGCCCCCGGGGGGGTCACGCACCCGACCTCGGTGGAAGCGCTCTTCGACGCCCCGGGCGTGGACCCGGGTCGCATCGGGTCGAACGTCTCGACGCCGGGCTCCACCCTCAACGCCAACTCGATCAACCCGCAGACCATCGTGCTGGCCCTGGCCACCATCGGCATGCTGTTGATCGCCCTGGTCTCGATCGGCGGGTTCACGGTGCTGGCCCAGCGGCGCCTGCGAGCCCTGGGGATGCTCGAGTCGATGGGGGCGACCGACCGGAACGTGCGGCTCGTGCTCCGCGCCAACGGGGTGATCGTCGGCGCGGTGGGAGCTCTGGGGGGATTGGCGGTCGGCCTGGGGGCGTGGTTGGCCTACCGCCCGCAGAACGAGCAGAGCGCGCACCATCTGATCCCGATGTTCGCCCTGCCCTGGGCGGTGATCGGGGTGGCCATGGTGCTGGCCGTCGTCGCCACCTTCTTCGCCGCCGGGCATCCGGCCCGCGCCATCACGCGCATCCCGGTGGTCAGCGCCCTGGCCGGACGGCCCGCACCCCCGCGCCAGATCCACCGCTCCGTCATCCCGGGAGTCGTGGCGCTCGCCGTCGGCTTCGTGATGTTCTCGCTCTCCGGCGCCGAGAGCGCCGTCGTCTGGCTGATCCCCGGGTTCGTGGCCCTGGTGGCGGGCATCATCCTGATGGCGCCGTTCTTCCTGGCGGTCCTGGCCCGGATCGGGCGACGGGCACCCATCGCCGTCCGCCTGGCCCTGCGCGACCTGGCGCGGTACCGGGCCCGGTCCGGCTCGGCGCTGTCGGCCATCAGCGTCGGGGTCCTCATCGCGGTGGTCATCTGCGCGGTGGCCATCGCCCGCTACAGCAACGTGTACGACTACGTCGGCCCCAACCTGTCGCCGACCGAGCTGGCCGTCTGGAGCCCCGACGGCCAGAACGGCATCAACCCCGGGGCCGGCACGCCCACCACCCAGGATCTCGGGTCACAGCAGGCCGGCGTCCGCTCCATCGCCTCGGCGGTCGGCGCCACCAACGTCGTGGAACTCGACAATCCCGCCCCCTCGGTCGGCCTGCAGAATCCCAGCGCCTCCGGCCGCCAGTGGGACGGGCAGATCTACGTGGCGACGCCGGCCCTGCTGCGGGCCTACGGCATCAACCCGTCGTCCATCCCGTCCGACGCCGACGTGCTCAGCTCGCGCCCCGGCCTCTCGGGCTCGGAGGTGCAGCTGACCTACGGCGAGGGGGTCGGAAAGGGCGGCCCGCCGCCCGGGCCGGGACCGACCAACAGCTGCTCACCCCAGGGGTGCCTCGCCCATCCCGTCGTCCTGGAGGAGAGCCGGCTCCCCTCCGGCACCGACGCACCGAACACGGTGATCACCGAGAGCGCACTGCGCCGTCTGCACCTCGAGAGCCAGAGCACCCTCGACGGCTGGATGGTCCAGGCGGACAGCCCGATCACGGCAGCCGAGGTCAGCAACGCCCAGGCGCTGGCGGTCACCGGCGATCTCAGCGTCGAGTCGAAGAACGACGCCCCGACCTCGCACGAGATCGTCAACTGGGCCACGGTGTTCGCCATCGTGCTCGCCCTCGGCATCCTGGCCATGAGCATCGGCCTCATCCGCAGCGAGACGGCTGGCGACCTGCGCACGCTCACCGCCACCGGCGCCAGCTCCCGCACCCGGCGATCCCTGGCCGCCGTCACCGCCGGCGGCCTCGCCCTGCTGGGCGCGCTGCTCGGGACGGTGGCCGCCTACGTCGGACTGGCCGGGTGGTTCCGCTCGAACTCGTTGGAAGGCGGCCTGTCGGACATCATCGACCACATCCCCTGGAGCAACCTGGCGCTCATCGTGCTGGCCATGCCCGCCGTCGCCATGGTGGTCGGCTGGGTGCTGGCCGGACGCGATCCGACAGGCATCTCGGCCCGGCCGATGGAGTAGGCGGGTCCGCTCCGGGTCGGGAGCCAGCCATGGCGAGGCAGTCCGGCAGGGCGGCCTTCGGGCCCCCTGCTGTTATTGACCGTCACCTACCGAATCCTCTTTGAGTCAAGGGGTGGATTTCAGGGGATCCCGGGCGCGACGAGACCATGTGCCGTCGAAGGCGGAGATGCCTAAGGTTTCAGGGGGTCCGGGAGTGACTTCGCCGAAGAGCCGGTCGCCAGGGTGCAGAGCCGGTCACGCAGGCTATGAGACGTTCCCGCCTGTCCTCCCGGGCCCTACTTCACTGTGCGTCGAGGACGAGCTGCCGATAGACGGCATTGCTGACGTGACGCTTGAGCGACCGGATGGCCTCCCGCTTGGTCTTGCCCTCGGCCACCTTCTTCTCGAAGTAGGCCCGACCCTCGGAGTTGGTCTGTCGGATCTGGCAGATGGCCACCATGTGGACGGCATGGTTGAGCTGACGGTTGCCCCGGCGGCTGAGGCGGTGGAAGGTCCTGCCCCCCGAGGAGTTCTCGACGGGAGCCACCCCGGCATAGGAGGCGAACTGGTCCCGGTTGGTGAACCGACGGACATCGCCGGCGTAGCCGATGAGCTCGCAGGCCAGGATGGGGCCGACCCCATAGAGGTCGGTCAAGGAAGTCCCCGACGCCTTCACTGCCTCCTTGATGCGCTGGTGGGATGCCTTCAGCTGCCGGTCGAGACGCTCCACGTCGTCGAGCAGCTCGTGGGCCAGGTCATAGCGGGTTCGTTCCACCGGGGTGATCGGATCGAAGTCATCGAGGAGTCGCACGGCGTCAGAAGCGTTGAGTTCCTTGGAGATTCCGCCGGGTGAGAGGTGGAGCAGGGCGGCGTGCAGCCGGGACACCACGATGTTGCGAAGCCTCCCGATCTCGTGGTTCCGTTTGGCCAAGAGCCGCAGCACCTCCCGATGGTTGGCCGGTTCGACGGAGCGGAGGCCCGGGAGAGCGGAGGGCAGCAATGGCCACCGACAGGGCGTCGTTGGGGTCGTTCTTGTTGGACTTCCCAGTGCCCAGCACCCGCACCCTCGAGGCCAGCGTGGCCGGCACATCGAGGACCCGTTCGCCGGCTCCGACCAACTGCTGGGACAGCAGGTAGCCAAGACCTCCGGCGGACTCCACGGCCCATGTCCGTTCACCGAGCGGCTCGGCCCAGGCCAACAGCCGTGCCGTCTGCTGACAGGTGGCCCGGACCTTGATCTGGGCCAGCTGCTCTTCGTTCCGGCCGATGGCCACGGCCGTGTGGGATGCCTTGTGAGGGTCGATCCCGATGATCACCGTCATCAGTTCCTCCTTCGTGGTCGGTTAGGAACCGCGAGGGCACTCCTGGTTGGGATCTCGTGCACACTCCTCTTTCGAGCCACCCGCGGCAAGGTCCAGCCAGGAAGCCACTCGTTAGGAAGCCAGTCGACCGGAGCCGACGGCAGGCACTTAGAGAGCTACCCCGTCTGGACCTCTAAACGCTACGAACAGACCGAGCGTCTGCCAAGAAGTCTCAACCAGCAGGCACTTAGAGAGCTACCCCGTCTGGACCTCTAAACGCTACGAACAGACCGAGCGTCTGCCAAGAAGTCTCAACCAGGCACTTATGCCACGGTTGTTTAGCGGGAGTTCTGACGAACCCGTTCGAAGGCAACCTTCGACATCGGCACCATCTTCGCCATTCCGAACGTCACCTCCAGCGCCAGCGTGAGGGCCACTGAAGGATCCATCGCTCCGGCAGTCTGAGTGATCGCCGCTGCGAGTGCTGCGGCACAGAGACTGTGGCGGCCTGGGTCCACTTGCCGATTTGGACCTATCGGAGTGACACGAAGTCCAAGTCGCTCGGACTCGGACTCGACCACAGCCCGCATTTCGAACGCACTCCGGATCGGCAGCACTCGGGGCAGGTGGTCCTCCGAGACGGTCACTGCTATTGAGCCCCACGGCGGATTGGCAGCGTGCTCGGCGACGTGTTGGTAAAGACGCTCGATCGACCCAAAGGCAGCCAATGGCACCACTTCAGGGACCAACTCATCCCGCAGGACTCCGACGACGGTCAGCCGACCGGCAAGTTCCACAGACGTCCTGTCATCGCTCAGGACTCGGTTGATTGCGTCGCCGAATACCCCCTGCCCGGGAATCAGTTCTGTGTGCTCGATGTCGAACAGTCCGCTGTCAACCAGCGAGGCCTCGCCGGTGGCCGCAGCTAGAGCAGTGAGGTAGTCCTCGACCCGGACCCTTCCGTCTGGTTCCTGAATCAGATTCAGCGCACGTTCGGTAATCGAGGCGACGGCAGCTGCGAACTCTTGGGATTCGGGCATCTCGGAAGTGTAGAGATCCTTCGTGCCGTCGGCGTAGCTCCGGATGTCGAGTAGGAGCCGCTCCGCCCTTTATCGCCGGGAGGGTGACCCACTGCGGCACTTATGCCACGGTTACACGGGTGATCCACGTCGGGTTATTGGGACAGGCCCTGATCGAGTAACCGCCGGGTCGGTGAGACGCTACAGGCACATTGGAGATCGCCCAGAGCCCGCTCTTTAGGGCAAGATGGGGCCGTGGCCGACGATTTGACACTAGTGCGACGATCCCTCAGCCAGGCAGGCGTCGGAGGAGTCGAGGACTTCGGTCGATTCGTGAACTCCAAGTACTTTGCTCCGTCTACTTTTGACGAACGGGCAGCGATGCCCACCCTCTTGGCGTTGCTGCCCACCCTCACTGAACCCAGCGTTGTCGAGGCTGTGGCTCGACACCTCAGGCGCACCTGGGCGCGGCCGTCAGCGTTCTTGCCGCTCCTGGCGGCCTACAGGACCTGGGCACCTCGTGAGGGTTCCGCGGGTTGGGCGATCGGCGATGCGCTGATAAGTGCGGCGACAGCGGACGATGCAGATGTCGTGCTCGACCTTGCAGTTGAACGCACTTACGGAAGATCCCGCCAGATGATCGTCTTCTCCCTTTGGCGCTTCAAGAGGAATGTCCGCACTCTCGGCGTACTTCTCGGACTAATCGAGGACCCTGACGTATGCAGCCACGCCATGAGTGCTCTGCGACGAACTGAGGGCAACGAGGCGGCTCTGCCGCATCTCATTGACGTGCGTGATAATCACCCCAACCCTGCAGTGCGCAAGCAGGCCGCAAAGGCAGCCAAGCAGGCCGAGAGAGCCCTCGTCCGTTAGCCAGAGCATCCTGTCCCCGACCGCCGGGAAGAGGACCGGGAGCGAATAGTTTTGGCGCCGATGAGTCCAGAAGATGGCCGGCAGGTCGATCGAGGCGTTCCATTTCCGTACCCGGAGGGAAGGTTCCCTCGGCGGCTCGGTGCTGTGATTCAGCAGACCGTGCTCGATGGATCCGAGCCCGCCCGGATGGTGGTTCACGATGCGGAGAATGACTGGCTCGTCGGGGACGGTGTCAACAACCCGAATGAGCACGGGGCCTGTGTCATCGGTCACATCGTTCATGTTTCAGACGCAGATCCCACGGTCGCTGAACTCGCTTCCATGGGGATCGGACTTGTCGCCACACGAAGTGATCCCCACTCGCCTTGGCAGATCGACCCTCACGAGTGGGCGGAGGAGTAACTGCGTCCCAGATCGCCGGCTCGGAGGCTACTGAACTTGTTCGATCCGGTCGGCAAGCCACTGCGCCATGGCCACTTCATCGCACTCACCTGAAGCGACCGCCAGCATGGTCGACACTGCGTCATCAGCGGGAACCTCAAGCTGGTGTCCGTTCAGCATCACGAACATCACCAAACAGCCCCAAGCGAGTCGCTTGTTTCCGTCGAGCAACGGGTGGTTCTTCGCGACCCGCACCGCGAGTACCGCGGCCTTTTCGATGAATCCCGGGTAGAGCTCCTGACCGCTGAAGGAGGCCTGGGGGGCGTGGAGCGCGGAGTCGAGCAAGTCGATCCGCGGGCTTCGGGACAACGTCGTGAGGTCGAGACCCGTCACGGCCTCCGCTACGACGAGAGCCTCAGCCAGGCTGAGGTACCTCACTGCGCCAATCGGTCCAAGATCTCTTTGTCCCGCTCGGTGATCTCACGGAGCTTTCCCATGAACTCCTCGTCATGTCGTACCCGCTCGACCTCCGCGGTCAGTGCGTCCACGACGAGCGTGTTCACACTGATACCTCGCCCTCGGGCGACGACTTCGACCGTGGAGGCCAGGTCCTCTGGCAGCCGGACTGTGGTGGTCTTCTTCGTCATGCACTCATGATAGCGCGCTATCATGAGTTGACACATCGTCGTGGGTATCCCGCAACGCCGGCTCGATGGGACGGGTGCACCAAGTTCCGGCCTGGCCTCCAGGGGGCATTCCAGACCACGCACATACATCGGTAAGTGATATATGATGGTCCCGTGAGCCAGTCGCTGCGGGAGCCGACCTTCCTCATCTTGGTGGCGCTCGCTGATGAAGAGCGGCACGGCTACGCCATTATCAAGGAAGTCGAGAAGTTGTCTGGGGGCAGACTCCGTCTCGGACCCGGCACCCTCTACGGCGCCTTGGACCGACTTGCCGACCAAGGCCTCATCGTGTCAACCCGCACGGAGTCGGTGGATGGTCGGATGCGTCGCTACTACGCCATCACCGGGAGTGGCCTGGAGTGCGTTCGGAAGGAGGCCGCCCATCGGGGTGAGGTGTTGCGAGCCGCAGAGGCCCGGTTGAGCTGGCGTCCTCGGGGAGCCCTTGCGTGACTCGGACTGAGCGTCAGATCCGACTGCTCTTGCGTGCGTGGCCCATGTTGGATCGGCAAGAGCGTGGTGATGAGATCGTGGGCACCAGCCTCGACCTCATCCCTGAGGGCCGGGACTGGATTCCCATGTCGATGGCCTTGAACCTGATTGTCGGAGGCCTACGAGCGAGAAGGCGTGGGCGGCCACCGATCCTGAGGTGGCTCTGGTACGCAGCAGGAGGTCGGCTCCCGGCCCGATGGCGGACCTGGGTGTTCCACGATCTCACCGATCTGGGATGGCGAGGACGGATCGTGTTCCAGAAGCTCGTGACGATGACGATCATGGGGGCCGTCGTGGCCATTGCGAATCCCCTCAACTGGATTCACTCCAATGACGCGAAGGTCAACCACTCGACTGGTTCGCCATGGTGGCCACCATCGATCGTTGTTGGTGCCTTCTTGCTCGTTTATGTGTTCGGTGCCCTGAGGATCCGTCGCCAAGCACCGAAGATTCGGAGCGGTCAATTGGCACGGCACGGGTTCTACGGACCGATTCCGAGTGGTCCCCCCGGGCTTCGCCACCCTCCGCCTGATTGACCTGAAGTGGCGGTTGTGGATCGGCCACCGACTCCTCCTTGGCCAGCTGTTCTACCGTCGAGTTGCCCATGGGTGCCCCATAAAACTCTCGCCTTCGGCGGGCCAAAGATGCCCCCCATCGCCGGAAGAATGGCGCACTCACGAGGGTGTTCCGCTAGATGTACTACTGGTGGTAGCATCAAAGTGTGAAAGTCAGCGTCAGCCTCCCCGAAGAGGACGTCGAATTCCTCGACGCCTACGCCGGCTCCCAAGGATTCACCTCGCGCTCTGCCGTGCTCCATAAGGCGGTGCGCCTCCTCCGGGCTTCAGGGCTCGGAGGCGCCTATGAGGAGGCCTGGCGGGAGTGGACGACCGAAGGAGAGGCCGGCCTCTGGGACGAAACGGTCGACGACGGACTTACCTGATGAAACGAGGCGAGGTGCGCGTCATCGATCTGGACCCCGTGCGTGGCAGTGAGGCCAACAAGCGCCGTCCGGCGGTGATCGTCAGCAACGATGGAGCGAACAGCACGGCCGAGCGCCTCGGGCGAGGTGTGCTCACGGTGGTCCCGGTAACTTCGAGGACCGAACGGGTCTATCCCTTCCAAGTTCTTCTGCCCGCATCGAGCACCGGGCTGCGCCAGGACTCGAAGGCTCAGGCCGAGCAGGTCCGGTCGGTGGCAGTTGAGCGGATCGGAGGACTCGTCGGTGAACTGCCCCCGGACTTGGTTGCGGCCCTGGACGAGGCGTTACGACTTCATCTTGCGCTCTGACCCCGCACTCGACGTCGCGCCGCATTTGTGGCCGCGCTGAGACGGGGTGTCCCCGACCGCCGGGAGAGTGTCACGGTGGTGAGGGGCCGGCTGCTCAACAGTGGTGGGTCGGAGGAAGGCCCGATGGAGGCAAAGGTTGACGACCCTAGAGTGCGTGGAACGCAACGCCCTCGGCCTCGGCGGATGCCCGGAGATTGGGACCAATGTCGAACTTCGACACCGCGATACCTGCGTTCAGCCGTTTGGCGGCAGCGAGTGCTTCGACCATGGCGGCGGACATCCCACGCCCTTGCGTTCGGTGGCGGTGCTGCAAATCCGCCATCGACCAGGCGAGCTCCCTCATGGAGAGCACCTCGATCCCGTCAGGTAAGGCGGTGAGCCGTGATCGGAATCGGGCCTGAACGTGTTCCGGCAACCCGGCGACCGGAGCAGACAGTTTGCCGGCTGGCCCCGGTTCGGCAAGCGACGCACACAGGCGAAAGAGCCATAGTCCGGTGGTTGCCACGCCTGCGGGTGCGATTCCCCCCAAGTCGGGCGCCCGCTGGCCAGTCAGGATGTCGCGGAGCAGGTGGTCGTCGACGACGACGGAGGCCACCTACCTGGTGGCCAGGTCGGGATCCTCAAGACTGTCGACAAATCGGCGGTGGTCCTCAGCCGATAGGGCGTTGGCCAGGAGGTCCTGCCGCCCGTCGGGTGGAAGGAGGATCACTGCATCGCCCAAGTCGACGACCGTCACTCGGCCGCCGTGGTCCAGTCCCCATCGATGTCGAACGGCTGCCGGGACCGACATCTGCCCGCTCGTTGAGACGAGAAACTCAGCTGGTGTCGCCATGACCCCTCCTTCACACTTGGTGAACACCCATTATACCAAGTGTCCGTTTCCAGGGTTATACGGGTGATCATTCGGTGTGCATCGTGCGCCTCGGAACATCAGAAGCCCTGCCCCGGATCGCCGGGTCGGCGGCGATACGAAGCGTGGCGAACGGGCTCGATGTGGGTACCCGGTGAGCTGGGCCGCACATTCGGTGGTGACCAGCCACCAGTGACCCAGCACCCGGGTAAGGCACCCTGGCCGGGATTCGAACCCGGTGCTCTCCTGTAGTCAGTAGGAGGCAGTCATCCAGACCCAGGGCGCACCGAGGAACCTACGGCGGGGGTGTGACAGTGGCTGGTACTCTGCAATCAGTCAGTAGGAGGCAGTCAAGCGGAGGGGCCTTCGGGCCCCTCTTGCGCGTCGGCTGCCCGCCCTTGACCGCCGGAAAAGTGACGGGCATCAATCGGAAGAGCTTGGGGCAGCAAGCAGTGGACGAAGCCACGCAGTCGTCTGTTCCTCGTCCCAATCACTGCTCGTGACGGCGAGGGCCGCCTGTTCGGCTTCGTCGACGTCTGGATAGCGACCCCACGTCCATCCACTTATCTCGATGAAGAGGCGCGCGTCACCCAAGCCGCTCGCTTGTTGCCGTCCAAGAGC
>CAVPWU010000006.1:0-61420 GCA_963709665.1 uncultured Actinomycetota bacterium
GAGGCCTTGCCGTGCACCTGACCACGAGCCCCGTCTAATGATAACAGTACGACCACCTCGGCGATATCCAGCACCCCTCTGGCCTGCTCTTCGACAATCAACAGGCTGACGCCCTGGTCCGGCTGCTCGGCGCAGACATCCGTGATCTGTCCGACAACGCAATAGCCGAATCGGTCATGGGCATCTTCAAGACCGAACTCCACCGCAACCCCGCCGCCCTGGCGACCAACGGCGGCCCCTGGAAGGGCCTCGACGACCTCGAGATCGCCACCTGCGCCTGGGTCTCGTGGTTCATAGTGGCGAAGCGTCGAGCCGGACGCTTCAGCCAATTCGGCCAGCTGATCCCACGGGATACCGCAAACCCTGACTCAAGGTTCAAGCTCAGGACATAATTCATCGAGACGAGCTCAATTCCGTAGAGCGTTGCACCAACATGTTATTCGCTTCTGCCAGATCTACTTTGTCATCGGTCCCGGTTTCATGCATATGAGCCACTCAAAAGAGATCGAGTGAGCCCTGATCCCGGATCGCTGCGCACGAGCGCCGCGCCATGACAAGGAACATCGCATCGGACCTCTCCGATCGTTTTGCCGTGGCATACATGCAGCCCAGGACGGTGATCATGGGACCCTGCAGTTGACCCAATCGGTAGTCGTACCAGCACTGGTCAGCGCCGTAGTCCGGAACGTTGCGGGCGACTAGCGCATCGTGGTAGCGGCTTACGAGCTGCGTTTCATGAGCTTTGCGTTGGATGCTGTCGAGGCTTGTACCAAGAAAGTAAGCGACATCGCGCATGGGCGGACCCACCGCTACGGTCTGCCAGTCCACGACCACGACACGGGCCCCGGTTGGGGAAAAAAGGAGGTTGTCCAGTCGGTAGTCCCCGTGGATCGCAGAGTATGGCGTGAGCCCTGCCATCTGCCATTCTACGATCACCTGGGCTGCGCCACGAAGCGTCTCGATATCGTCCTTGCACAGATCGCTTTCGTAACGTTCAACGAAGCCGTCCGTCGCAGACTTCATCACGTCGCCCAACATGGCGGCCGTGCCCGGACTGGAGCGCAAGAGGAATGACAGGTCCTTGAGTGCCGGATCGTTCCAGAGCGGTACATGGAGCCCTACGAGGTTGTCGATAGCCGCGGCCGCCTGTGCAACCGTGCAGCCGTCGGCCTGCACTCCAGGGATGGCGGGAGTCAGGTCGTCCAGAATCAACGTGAACTCGGAGTTTCCCTCAGCAATTGCCCCGTACCAGCACCTAGGAGTGTCGACGTGGAGTTGAGGTGCGAGGTGCAGGTAGAAACCGACCTCCGCGGCGTAGCCGGTCGAGACCAGCGCTCGCCTCGACTCGTCAGCCGACGCCAGTTTGGCAACGAGGGTGGAAGGTCCCAGACGCCCCGCATAAGCAAGCACCAAGCGATAGGTGGACCCAATCTGTCCGGTCCCGATCTGCTCATGACGAACGGTGCTGACGACAAGGTCATGTCCGGCAGACTGCATTGCCTGGGTCAGCCACTCGGGAGTGATGTGCTCGATTCGTTCGGCTACGGGACCGATCATCGACCCGGGTTCTGAGCGAGAGCGTCGAAGCGATTTTCTGGCCGAGTCCTCCTGTAGGCCTCGACGACAGGTGCCAGCTCTCCGGGAGTGGCACCATGCAGGGTCACACCGTCGACGCCCAGGTCGAACTGATGCAGCACGCGCTCAGCACAACGCTCGGGCGATCCGGTCGCGGCAGGCTCGAGCCATTCAGGGGGCAGCAGGGCGGCCACGTGTTCGAGCGTTGCCGCATCGGCCTTGTCGTCGATAGCTCCGGGGACTGCTGAAACCACGGAGTCGGCACGGAATCGCTGGAGTACCTCTGGATCCCACCGGTTTGTGCGAACCAGAAGGTCTCCATAGCCTTGGAGGTAGGTGGCCAGGCGGCCGACCGTCTTCTTGAGATGGAGCTCCCGCGGAAGGCCGTCATGAACTGTGGCGTAGCAGGACCAGATCCGAACGGCTGCGGAATCCCGGCCGGCTCGCTCGGCCGCCTCGCTCACGGTCTTCACGAGCGTTCGACGGTCTCGTCGGTGAAGTACGTGTGCAAGACCACCATGTCCATCGCCCGGCCCGCCAAGGACAGTGCGTTCGGCCCGAAGGCCACCACACCGATAGGGATGTCTTCGTCGAAGGACGAATCAAGATGCAAGACGGGGAACTTGCCGGCTGGTCCGTCGTGGCCGACTACAAGTTCACCCCGAAACAGGCGCCGAAGTAGTTGCACGAAATCCTCGATTTGTGCAGTGGTGATCCGCGGGATCCCAAAAGCGTCGAAGAACGGCTCGATGCCACGGCCGAGGCCGAGGCCGAGGGCGAACCTGCCTCCGGTAAGCCGGTGCATCGTGGTGGCATAGGCCGCCGTCACCGCCGGGTGACGGGTGTTGTGATTGGTAGCCGCCGTTGCGATGCCAAGCCGCCTCGAGGCTGCGCCGACAGCGCCGGACAGCGTCACGGCCTCCTTGATGTTGAAGCGTTCGGAGATGAACGCATTGCCGAGTCCGAGCGACTCTGCCGTCGGCACCTCATCGAGCAGCTCCGCAGGGGACTTTGGAGCTCCGGCCAGCACGTAGAAACCAAGCTCGCCGAGCTGGGAGGCTTCCCCCCCGGAGCTGTCGATGCTGGTAGTTGAGTCCACTTCAACTTCCTCACCTGCGCTCACGTGGACGGCTCTTCCTCGGGACCCATCACGGCGCCCGGCGATGGTGATCATCATCCGGACTACCTCGTTGCGAGCCATCGACCGGAGTGTCACCTCGGCCAGCCGGACATCGTCGCACGGAGTGGTGTGACTCATCCCTCCCATGCCGACTACCCCGGCCGCTTCGGCACTCAGATCGCAGGGCACAGGGATCGAAGTCGCGCTGCCCAACTCCTGCAGCGTCATCGATTTCTGAGAAGAAGCGCGAGCCGCTTCCCTTCTGGGAAACGTAGAGCTGGACCTCAGAACGCCGACCCCAGCGTCGGAGGAGAGGCACCGGTCAACCAGGTCCTGATCGTCGACGCAGACCATGCCGCCTATGTCGGCGGCGGTGATGATGTGGCTGAGAGCGAAGGACGTGACCGAGATGTCGGAGCAAGTCCGGTGGGCGAGCCCCGAACGGTGGTGCCCAATGCATCGCACGAGTCCTCGATCACCCGCAGACCGTGACGGTCGACGAGGTCCCGGATCACATCCCAGTCCGGGGTATTCCCGATGAGGTTGGGGACGAGGGGGGCACGGGTCCGGGACCCGATCATCGACTCGAGGGCACCGACGTCGACGTTGAAGGTATCGGGCTCCACATCCACGAGGGCCGGGACGATCCGGGCTCGAACCAACGGAGCGATGTCTGTCGAGAAGGTCTGCCGAGGTGATCACCTCGTCGCCCGGGGGACAGGTCGAGCAGCTCGACCGCCAGATAGAGCGCCGAGGATCCCGAGTTGCACATGATGCCCGCGGCATGCCGAACAGCTCGGCCACCCCTTGCTCGAATGTCCGGACGTTCATGCCGATCCGGAGGGCCTGGGAGCCAGCCCGGAGGACGTCAAGCACAGCCTCGATCTCCGGTCATCGTGGACGCTTCCGGCGTAGGGATGCGACGGGCAGGGGTCACGGCTTCACCTCCAACCCGAAGACCCGTTCGGCGTTCTCTTTCAAAAAGGGACCCCAGACGTGATCTCGGAACGGAACGTCGGGCATCTCGGAGAAGATCCGGTCGAGGCTCAGACCCATCGGGTAGTAGCCGGCGTACATGATTTTGTCCGTGCCGCGGGAGTTGGCGTAGTCGACGATCGCCTTCGGGTAGTACTTCGGGGCGAAGGCCGAGGTCATGTAGTAGAGGCCCGGCCACTTGAGCATCAGCTTGACGGCCAGGTCCTCCCAGGGCTCCGCCCCGTGCCGCATCACGATCCGCAGATCGGGGAAGTCGTAACAAACCTGGTCGAAGTGCATGACGTTCTGACAGTCGGAGGGAACACGGGGTCCGGCGATACCGGCGTTCGACACGATGGGGATGCCGAGGTCAATGCAGGTCTGATAGATGGGGTAGTAGCGCCGGTCACTCACCGGAACCTGCGGATTGCATCCGGCGGGGAAGGTCGTCACCGCCTTGATGCCGTGTTCGGCATGCGCCTCTCGGATGCGCCGGACGGCGTCGCCGATGTCGTTTGGGTCTACCTCGAGGCTGGGAGCGAAGCGGGTCGGGTGGCGCTCGAGTGCTGCCCGGGTGGACTCGTTGCCCAGGCCGATCATTCCCACCGCTACGCCGTTCCGGTCCATCGCCTCGATGGTCACGGCCACCGGATCAGCTCCGTCATCCAGTTCGTTCGGCACCTCTTTGAACATGTACTCGGCGGGGAACGCCATCGACTGGCTTTCGGCATCCTTGGTCAACGCCCGGAGGTTGTCGTAGTGGAGTTCGGCGTCCCGGCTCGGGAATCCGATCATCAGGTCGACGGTACCGATGTCCGAGGGGTACATCAGGAGGCCAGCTCATCGAGTGAGGAGCGGAACGGGATGCCGCGAAGTCCCTCAACGAACCGAGGGAGAAGTTCGGCAAGCTGCGCCCGATCCGTCCGTGGCCAGTCCTGGAGGACATCCGACATGTGGAGTTCACCCACCGCGCTGAGTCGCTGGCGGACGGCCGCCCCCCTCGGGGTGACCATGACGACGACGACGCGGCCGTCTTCCTCGCCCTTGGCTCGGGTGGCCAGACCCTCTTCTTCGAGCTGGCGTACTTGACGGCCGGCCGCCGCAGGGTCCATCTGGGTGATCCGGGCGAGCTCACCCATTGTCAGGGGGCCGTCCTCCTGCAGCCGCCGGAGAAGCAGGTACCCCGGCTGGGAGATCATCACGCCGGCTGCAGCGGATCGCCGGGCGTGCACCTTCCGGCTGGCATAGAGGCGGAGGAGCTGCTCGAGGGCACGCTCGATAGCGGCAAGCTCGTCGACCTCATCGTCGTGCCCGATCGTTGACATCCCTGAGATCCTATAATAGTTGTCGGACACAGTCAACTAGTTTGAATGCAGCTGGTGTTGGTCCCCCGGTGAAATCGCCCGTCACAGCTTGAATCGCTCGACTGCGGCATCCTCGGCACACCCTGCGCAAGGCGTCAAGCGCCGGAACCGCGAAACGGCTGGTTCCGCAGAGGATCCGGCTCTCGAGGGAGGCCGAGGACCCGCTCCCCGATAATGTTCCGTTGCACCTGGTCAGTCCCACCTCCGATCCGGATCGCCCATTGGGACAGAAACTGCTGCTGCCAGTACCCGCCGTCCGGCGCCATGTCGGTGCCCAGCATGCCTGCGGAGCCCCCAAGCGACAGGGCGAGGTCGGCAAGCGCGGCGGTGTGCTGGGAGTAGCTGAGCTTGATGACTGAGCTCTCGGATCCGGGCACCACACCCTGGCTGAGGGAGGTTTGAACTCGGAGTCCCAGAAAGCGCAATAGCTCAAATCGGATGTATGCCTTGGCCAGCTCCTGGCGGATGAGCAGATCGCTCAAGCGCCCGACGGAGCGGGCCAGGGACTCCAGATCCTCGAAGCGAACGGCCTCGCCCCCGCCGCCCCCGATCATGGCCCGCTCGCTCTGGAGGGTCGTGTGGGTGACGCGCCACCCCTCGTTGACCGGTCCCACTACCTGCGAGGAGGGTATCCGCACATCCGTGAGGAAGACCTCGTTGAAGTGGGCAACCCCGTCGATCTGACGGAGTGGCCGGATGTCCACCCCTGGGCTGCGCACGTCGACCAGGAAGAAGGTGATGCCCTTGTGCTTCGGCACATCGAGATCGGTGCGGGCGAGGAGGATCGCCCAGTCGCTGTCGTGGGCCAGCGATGTCCACACCTTCTGCCCGTTGACAACCCAGGTGTCGCCGTCGGGCGTCGCCCGGGTTCTTATCCCGGCGAGGTCCGAGCCGGCCCCGGGCTCACTGAATAGCTGGCACCACACCTCTTCACCGCTCAGGATTGCCTGCAGATGTCCAGACTTCTGCTCCTCGGTGCCCCATTCGATCAGGGTGGGCCCGACCATTCCGACCCCGACGGCCAGTGCGCCGGCACCGACCTCGAACCGGGCCACCTCCTGGTTGAAGATCGCCTGTTCGATGGCAGTGCCTCCCCGGCCGCCGTACTCGGTTGGCCAGGTGATGCCGGCCCAGCCGCCGTCATAGAGCGTTTTCTGCCACTCCTTGCAGGCTCTTACGTGCTGGGCCTGGGCCTCAGGGGACGGATCGCGTCGTTTTCGCCTGGTCTCCAGTGTCCCCGCCATCCGCGGAGGAGCATTCTGCTGCAGCCACGAACGCGCCGCCTCGCGGAGAGCCGCCTCCCTGGGCGTGTCCTCGAAATCCACTCTCGCCCCCCACTCGGACTCAATTTGATGGTCAGGCCAGCCGCTCGGTCAAAATACTACTAGACGATGTCCAACAATTGAATCTGACCAGATTGTCGCCATGAGCAAAACATGACCAGATTGTCGCCATGAGCAAAACATGACCAGATTGTCGCCATGAGCAAAACATGACCAGATTGTCGCCATGAGCAAAACATGACCAGATTGTCGCCATGAGCAAAACATGACCAGATTGTCGCCATGAGCAAAACATGACCAGATTGTCGCCATGAGCAAAGCATCAGCACCCGTCGTTCCCTTCTCCTCGGCCCGACTGGGTCCGCCCCGCAAGTCCCGGATCGGGTCGCGATCGATGATCGACTCCGACTGCGCCCAGCCGATTGACGACCGCAGCACCCGGAACCGGCCCTACACCACCGACACGCTGGCGGCCGGCCTCCTTCCATCCGGCCATGGCCTGGCGAACGACCTCGGGGCGCAGCGTCGACACCCGTCTGCCGGCAATGGGGTCCGCATGCAGCGCCTTGACGTTGGACCGGGCCGACGTCCAGGTGGAGGGCACCCAGTCGTGCGATGTCAGAAGCCACCGCTCGAGCAGCTCGCCGACCGTCAGAAAGGGAGCGGCCCGACGGACCGCCCCGTATTCAGCGAACTGGACCGCCAGCTCACGCCGACGCTCCTCGGCGTCCACGGCTGCGCCGTGGAACCAGAAGGACCGCTGGACCGTCCGGCCCGAGACTGGGTCGACCCCGACCGCCACCCGGATCTCGAAGACGCCGGGGCGGCGTTCACGCAGCGACCCCTGGCCCCAGACGCCCACCGCCGCAAAAATAGGGTCAAAAGTAGGGTCATCGGCGGATCCCTACTTTGCGGGCCCCGGCCCCGATTCGCCCGGCTAGCAGGGAGAACGCCCCTCGCGGATGGGTGTGCTCGGAGGTGTACTCGGAGGGATTCGAACCCCCAATCTTCTGATCCCTAATTCCACCATTTGCCGGCAGTGACGGTCGCTGTCCCCTATTGCCCGTGACCTGGCCGCCTTTGCAATTCGAACGGTCCAACAGCAACCGCCAAGAGCCGTCATGTTCCAGCTTCTCCAGAGTTTTGGTTCTCACGGGTTCTCACGGTGTCGATGCCACAGGTCTGCGCGCCGGGGCGGTTCACGGCCTGCAGCCGCGGGATACGGGGCCGATCGCAGGGCGGCACCCGGGGACGCTTGCACCGGGTCTGAGGGTCAGAAATCGCCCGCCATCGCCGACAGTGAGGCGAGCTGGTTGACGCCCGAGTACTCGAGGAACCCTCAACACCCTTCGCTTGGGCGGATCGGGGGTGCGGCCGGATCAGCGAAATCTAACCCCCTCCGTGTCCGACCAGCTGACGATCCGACAGCCGCATAGCTGAACTATCCTTCTGGGTGCCAGGCCTGCTCCCAGCCCGGAGGCTTGGGGGGAGCGGCATGACCACTGCAGAGGACCTGGATCCGACGCTGTTCAGTCCCGAGCCCGAACAGCGTCGGGTGAAATATACGGTGATCAGCGTCGATGACCACCTGGTCGAGCCCCCCGATATGTTCGACGGTCGGCTCCCAGCCCGCTTCCAGGCAGATGCCCCTCGGATAGAGGAGACCGCAGAGGGCCACCAGGTGTGGACCTTCGAGGGCAAGCACTACACCCAGGTGGGGATGAACGCGGTAGCCGGCCGGCGCCCCGAGAGCGTGGCCGTGGAGCCGTTCCGGTTCGATCAGATGCGCAAGGGGTGCTGGGACATCGACGCCCGAATCCGGGACATGGACCTCAACGGGGTATGGGCCTCCCTCAACTTCCCCTCCCAGATCACCGGGTTTTGCGGGCGGGTCTTCTCGACCGCCGCTGACGCGGACCTCGGGCTCGCCACCACCCGGGCATGGAACGACTGGTTGTACGACGAGTGGTATTCGTCCTACCCGAAGCGGATCATCCCCTTGGGGATCACCTTCCTCACCGACCCCGAACTGGGGGCGATGGAGATCCGCCGGAACGCCGAGCGCGGCTTCAAGTCGGTCGCTCTCCCCGAGCGGCCCCACCGCATCGGCTTGCCCTCCCTGTTCGACGAGCATTGGCAGCCGATCATCGAGGCCTGCGCGGAGACCGAGACAGTGATCAGCCTGCATGTTGGTTCCTCGGGCATTGCCGACATGCCGCCCGGCGCACCGGCCATGGTGCTCGGGGCCACCCTGTTTGGGCAGCTATCGCTAACCGCCTGTTCCGAATGGTTGTGGTCCGGGTGGGCTCTGCGCTACCCCGACCTGAAGATTGCCATGTCCGAGGGTGGCATCGGCTGGGTAGCTATGCTCCTTGACCGGCTCGACAACATGGTCGACCGCTCCGGCTATGGACTGGGCTGGGACCTTCGCCCCGCCGACGTGCTCACGCGTAACTTCTGGTTTTGCACTCTCGACGATCCGTCGACCATCGTCACCCGCCACCGGATCGGCGTGGAGAACATCATGGTGGAGACTGATTACCCTCACGGCGACGGAACCTGGCCGGACACCCAGTCAGTCATCGAACGGGTCTGGGGCGATATTCCCGATCACGAGATCCGGGCCATGTGTTGCGAGAACGCCGCCAGACTGTTCCGACATCCGTTGCCCGATGTTGTCCGACCCTAGGAGCCCCATGGAGTTCTCCCCCACGCCTGACAAGCTGATCCCCGACCTCACCCCCCGCGAGGAGCTGGTCCTGTTGGCCCGTGCCCTTTGGCGCGAAGGCTACGACGATCACATCGCCGGTCACATCACCTACCGGCAGTCGGACGGCACCTTCCTTTGCAATCCCTGGTACCTCCTGTGGAGCGAGCTGCGGCCCGAACAGGTCATCCGGATCGACATCGACGGCAAGGTAGTGGAGGGAGACTGGCCGGCCCCTCTCGGAATCCCCCTCCACCTGGAGCTGCACAAGCTCCGTGACGATGTGATTGTGGCTATGCACAACCACCCCCGCTACGGCACCATCTGGGCCGACGCCGGACGCGTGCCCCCGATCTACGACCAGAGCTCGGCCCTGGGTGGCGGTGAGCTGGCCTTGGTCGACGAATACATGGGCGGAGTGGACAACTCGACCGCCGCCCGGTCCGCCGTGGCGGCGATGGGTGGGGCGGACATCGCTCTGCTGGCAAACCACGGCGTGTTCGTGTTGGGCGGCTCGATTCGGGCGGTTCACCAGCGGGCGGTCGCCCTCGAACAGCGGTGTCGAAATGCCTGGCACGTGGAGGCTCTGGGCGGCGGCAAACCTCTCGTCGATGTCGTGGCCGGAATGTTTGCCAAGAGCGACGGCAATGGGTTCATTGGGTTCTGGGAGTCGATGGCGCGCGCCGAGTTGACGGCAGACCCAACCCTTCTGGACTCGGCGCGCTGATTCGCTCGGATGCGACCGCCGCGGTGATCATGCCCCCCTCAGATGGCGATCAGCCGGCGAGTCGGCTGCGAAGGACCGCCTCCACCGGCGTGCGACCCTCAGTTCGATGGCGGGGTCAGGCACATCGGATCCATTCGTAGACCGGGATCCACGTGGACAGACGAGCCATGGGTCTGCCGCCCATTCCTCAGACCCCGTGCAGGTCGAAACTTTCGTGGGCGCTCACTGCGAGCCGCCCACTGAGGCGAGTGCTCGTCTGGTGGTCGAGGACCATGCGGACGGCCCGCTCCCTCAGTTCAGTCGGGTAGGGCGTGCGCCTCCGACTCTTCTCCTCTGACATCGCTCCGTCCTCTCAAGAGGTGGAGCAGTCACCAATCCCGGGGCGAATCCCCAACCCCAATTTCGGCGGCTAGCGCTGGATTCCCCATTGTTGCTCCTCCGGCGTCCAACGGGGGAACTGGGGTGCACCCGGCAAATGCCGCTATCAATCCATGCGCACAACCATCGAGCCAGGCAAGAGGAGGCTAGGACCGGCTCGATTGGGAGATGACGACTTGGCTGGCGAGGGTGGGAGAACCGCCGGTTTTCTCACCGCGCCGCGTCGATTTGATCGAGACATCGTGGCCGACGGCCCGCACCCGTATGGGTTTCCCCTGGCCAAGGAGGACTCCCGGGAAGTCCGGGAAGTTGAGTCCCAGCGAGTGTGTACGACCCCCTGAGCTGAGGGACATCCCCCAGACGCGACGATCACCGCGTCAACCTCAAGAAGCAGTTCCTACACAAACCACTTGAGGAGGATCACGGTGAACGTCCCCACCACTATCGACGCGGCTGCCTGGCTGGGCAAGTACCTCGAAGGCGCCGACGGCGACCAGGATCTGGCGAGGGCCATGTTGGCGGCCTTCGCCGAGGCCCTGATGTCGGCCCAGGCCTCGATGCAGTGCAACGCCGCCTATGGCGAGCGCACCGACGAGCGGGAGAACTCCCGCAACGGCTACCGGATGCGGCCCTGGGACACCCGGGTCGGCTCGGTCGACCTGGCGGTCCCGAAGCTCCGCCAGGGCGTCTACTCCCCGGAGTTCCTGCTCCAGCCCCGGCGCCGGGCGGAGAAGGCCTTGGTGGCCGTGGTGTGTCAGGCCTACGTGGAAGGGGTGTCGACCAGGAAGGTCGACGATCTGGTCCGGGCCATGGGCATCGAGGGGATCTCCAAGTCCGAGGTCTCCTGGATGGCCCAAGAGCTCGACCATGTCGTGGCCGAGTTCCGGAATCGCCCGTTGGACGCCGGCCCCTATCGCTACCTCTGGATCGACGGCGTGACCCAACGGGTGAGAGAAGGCGGCCGGGTGGTCAACGTGACGGCCGTCATCGCCACCGCCGTCAACGCCGAGGGGCACCGGGTCATCGTCGGCTTGGACATCGTCACCACGGAGGACACGGCCGCCTGGACGGCCTTCCTGCGTTCGCTGGTGGCCCGGGGGCTCACGGGGGTGGAGCTGGTCATCTCCGATGCCCACGGAGGCATCAAGGCGGCCATCGCCCAGGTCCTGGCCGAAGCCACCTGGCAGCGGTGTCGGACCCACTTCATGGCCAACCTGGTGGCCAAGGGCAACTGGCCGATGATCGCCGCCCTCGTCCGGTCCATCTTCGAACAACCCGATCGGGAGACCACCTGGGCCCAGCTGGCCGACGTGGTCGACAAGCTCACCCAGGCCGGGTTCAACGACGTCGTCGTCGGAGTGCCTGTCTGGCCGCCTACCGACGGCATTCAGCCGACCCCGGCGCCGATCATTCGGCACGAAGCCGCCGAGCGGTGCCGGGAGCGGATTCGCCGAGTCATCAGCACCGGCCGGGTTGCACAGCGGTGAGCCACCACGACGACCAGCCGATGACCGGCGATGCCCGCTGGGGAGCTCCAGCCCCAGGCCCAGGTGCCAGCCAAACTCCGACCGAGTACCCATCTGCAGTGCTGGACGCCTGACAGCATCTCGGATCCCGCAACGAATGGGCCTCATCGCCCGAAGCCGGCATCGAGCTCGAGGTGGGGCACGAGTTCGTCGGTCTGCTCAGGGATCGACAAGGAGCGCCCGTAGTGGGAATCGAAGCCGAACTCGCCCTTGCCGGTTCGGTCGATTCGCCTGGCGACGCTGACCGCATCCAAGGTTTTCGCCCAGTGGAGACGTTGCTCGGGATCCGTCGGCGCCGAACCCAGAAGGGACTCGTCTTGTAGATTCCACCGGCGGCGGTAGGCCTCGATAGCGCCGGCAGCAGTCCGCCACTGCTGGACCTGGTCGATTTGGTCGGGTAGCCACCCAAGGAGAGTGGTCACGTAGTCCGGCTGAGTGAAGGAGGCCACCTGTCCGAGCCGGTACTCATATCGCTGGATCTCCGCCTCCAACTCGGACCAGGTACTGATCTCCCCGTGGTGATCCGACAGCCACTGGCCGCGCTCTCGCTGACGTTCCACCAAGGAAGCCCTCTCGGCCGGTCCGGCAGGTCCACCCCCGGCCATCCCTGGGAGTTGGGAGACCCGATCGCAGAGGTCAGCGAGCTGATCGGTGAGGTCCGTCGGTGCATGCACCGCCAACCACTGCTCCAGCTCGGCGTGCTGGCGGTAGGTGGCGGCCATGGCATCCGGTTGGAGGACCGGCCAGACCGGGAGGCGGTCCTGGGCCATGGTCTGCTCCCGGCTCTGAGATAGGGCCTCCTTCAGGGACTGGAGGGCGTCCCGACGGGTGACATCGTCCTCGAGGTGACCGATCTCCCACCTCGGGTTCTCCGGTGATGCCACATACAGCCTGTTCGACAGCCGACCTCGGGAGAGCTGTGTGTAGCCAGCCTCCTGGTAGAGGCTGTCGCCACCCAGTCCGAAGGTGTGGTCCACCGTGATCCCCTGGGACCGGAACACGGTGAGGGCGTAGCCCAGACTGGTCGAAGCCTCCACGTAGCCGGGGGGAGCACCGCCCGTTCACCGCCGGCCAGCTGGACGACCAGGGAACGGGCGGTCGCCGTCAAAGACTCTCCCGTGAGCTCGGTGGCTGCGTCACCCTGGGGTCCACGAACGTCACCCTCCCTGGTGGGGGACGTGTCGAACGGGCCCACCGCTCCGACCACGGTGCCGAAGGTTCCGTTGCGGATACGGATCATCGGTGCGTCATCGCCCTGGACACCGACGCCAGCCACTGGAACCCGCTGGTTCCTCTCGAAGAGCACCCGGTCGCCGACGTAGAACGCCTTGTCGCCGAATCTCACCTCCTCCCCCAGTTCGCCGCCGGCCAGCCGCCGGGCCCGGACCATGTCGTTCAGCGCTCCGACATCGGAACGCCGGACCGCCAGGATGGCGGTGGTGCACCTTCGGTGGACGTCCCACCAGTCCTCGACGATGCGCTGCCGGGCCTCATCGATGGTGTCGGTGACGGTGACCCGGCCATGGTCGGCGTAGGCGCCGACCGCCGGGGTGACGTCACCCTCACGGAGGGCCACCAGGGCATCACGTTCCCACTGCTGGTCGGCGCCGGTTTGGCGGCGGTTGGTTGTCAGGATGACGACATGATCACCCAGCTCGGCAGCCAGGGTGCGGATCGCCCCGCCAGCGTCGATGGAGGAGAGCTGCCGATTGTCGCCGACCAGAACCAACTTGGCCCCGGCGCCGTCGACAAAGGAGCGGAGCTGATCGAGAGGCCGGGTCCCCACCATGGACGCTTCGTCCACCAGGATCACGTCTCGGGCGGTGAGTCCGCCTCCTTCCCGGATATCAGCCAGGAGCTGGGCCAGCGAAGAACTGGGAATGCCGGTGCCCGCCTGGAGGTCGGCAGCCGTCCGGGCCGCCACGGCCGTGCCGATCACCCGGAAGCCGGCCCACTCCCAGCCAAGACGAGCGGCGCCGAGCAGGGTCGACTTGCCGGTCCCGGCTTGTCCGACGACCAGGTCGTAGCCGTTGCCGGACGTGAGCAGTGCCCGCACGCCCGCCGCCTGCTCCGTATCCAGATGTCCGTGGAGCTCGAGGACCTGATCGACGATGGAGGAATCGACCCGGGCCGTCCCTGCGCTGATCCTGGCCACGGCGGACCCGGTGATCCGTTGCTCGGCGGCGAGCAGTTCAGCGGTCGAATAGCGGCGATCGCCGGACGT
This sequence comes from uncultured Actinomycetota bacterium, assembly GCA_963709665.1. Taxonomy (GTDB): domain Bacteria; phylum Actinomycetota; class Acidimicrobiia; order Acidimicrobiales; family RAAP-2; genus DASZIT01. The sequence goes on from CAVPWU010000006.1 coordinate 13,880, forward strand.
TTCCGGGACCTGCTGTCCGCTCCGGGTGCGAACCCTGTCCACCGCCACACCCGGCTCGGCCAGCAGGCGGACCACGCCGGGTCGGGTGAGCAGTTCGTCGGCGAGGGCCACCGCCTCCGTCGGGGTGACGTCGAATGCCCTGGCCACCGCACTGATGGCATCCCGGCGGGTGAACGTCGAGCTGAGCAGGGTGACGGGCATGGACCGGGTCCCGATCGCTCCGTTGTCGATGGCCCTCGACTCGTCGATCTCCCAATCGTCCAGGGAGACCCCGTTCTCTCCAAGGAGGGCTCGGAAGATCTCCTCGACGGCCTCGGCCCCGGGCGGAGCCGACGGCTCCTGGCCGATGGCGGCCGAGAGATCCTCGAGCGTGGCGGGACGGCGGCCCCCGGTTCCGTCAGGGAGCTGTATGGCCTCCAAGCGCTCCCGCCACCGCTCACGGAGGAAGTCGCCCAGAGGGGCGGCCCGATGGTGACGGGGACGGGTCGCCAGGGCGACCGTCCGGGCGGTGCGATGGGAGTCCGACCCTCGGGCCTCCATGGCCGCCTCGATGTCGGCCCGACGGGTGGAGAACGCCTGGAGGATGGCCTTCGGGATGCCCGCCAACTCCCCCAGACCACTGCGGCGCACGTTCCACACCAACCCCAGGGGCGCCAGCTCGGCTCGGAGAGCCGCCTGGTAGAGGGTGCCGGCAGTCTTCGCCCAGACGAAGAGATGGCGTCCGTCGGGAGCCGACCAGATCCCGTCCGACCCCTGGACCAGGTTGGGCACCACCACGTGGGTGTGAAGTTGGGGATCGCCGGCCCGGCTCGTGCGGTGACGGAAGGCAGCACCAAGAAACCCTTGAGCCTCGACAAGTCGATGGCCTCCGTCACCTCGTCGGCCAAAGCAGGCCTCCCGGGAGAGCTGCCCCAACACCGCCACCACTGCGCCATCGTGGGCGGCGGAGACCGCAGCACGAACGTCGTCGGACCCCATGGCCCAGAGCAGCGAGACCCCTTTGGGGGCGGAGAACGTCAGGTCGTAGCCAGGGCGGCGATCCGCCCGGAGCCGGACACAGAGGGGCTGGCCGTCATGCGCCCGACCTGCCAGCAAGTTCCGGAGGGCATCGGGGGCGACCTCACCGGTGAGCCCCAGGTTTCGAGCGGCCGAGCCCATCCACTGGCCGGGCGCCTCGCCCCTCCCGAGGTAGTAGTCGTCGACACTGTTTGCCACCTTGTCGAGGTAGTACTCAGCGCCGCCGGACACGGCGAGACGGCCGATCGAGAGCATCAGTTGGGGCGAACCGAGGAGGAGCAGAAGGCGTTCATGCCCCCAATCGTCCGGATTCTGCGTCACCCGAGACGTCACCCTGCCCTCTACCAGGGGGAACGCGGCCGAACGACGGCTTTTCGCCCGAAGGGCGGCAGTTGTAGTGGGGGAGACGCATATTCGATTGGCTTGTATTCGAGAGCCTGACCACTGGCGGTGGGGTTCGGCCATCAGAAGTTGGTTGTCTGGCGAGCCTTGGCGGCGGCATAGGCGGCCCAGTCGGTGCCGAGGGCGGCGGCCCGGTTGGCGACGGTGTTGCGGTGGTAGCCGAGTGAGCCGGAGATCAAAGGGGCGGGGAGCGTGCCGATGAGTCGGGCCAGAGCCGCCTGGCGACCCGCTCGGGTGACTCCCAGCCCGGACAGCTGATGAGACAAGGCCCGACCCGACAGATGGCTGTCCGGGAAGTTGCCCGGGAACAGCCAATCGGCTGTTCCGGTCGGTGTTCGGGAGTCGAGCAGCTCGGTCAGCAACGCCGCCATCGGGGCCGGGAGCGGCACCGGATTGGCACCGAGGGTCAGGAAGATCTCCCCGTTGCGGTCCTCGATGTCGGCGAGGGTGAGATCGCAGATCCGGTTGACCGACTGGGCGAGTCCCAGCACCAGGCACCCGGCCAGTCGCCCGCGCAGGTTGATGCTGTCGTCGCCCAGGAGCTCGTCGAGCAGCCGCCGCCGGTCGGACTCCGGGCCCGGCGTGAAGGACCGGACCGGGGGCTTCGGGAAGCTGAGCGTCGGGCGCCGGTTGAGCCGCCCCACCCAGCGGATGAAGTCCTCGGCGGACCGGGGGTTGGAGGCGGTGGCGAACCAGGCATCAAGGTCGGATTGGGCGACGGTGGCAACCGTCCGGCCGCGGGTGGCCAACCAGCTCAGCCAACGGAGTCCGGCATTGGCCCGGTTCCGACAACCGGCGACCCAGCTGTAGGCCAGGGGGCCGTCTTGGGCCCGGTCGACCAGGTCCCGGTGGTGCCGCCAGACCAGGTAGGTGCGCAGCAGGCGCCGGTGCTCGGGGTCGCCGATCACCTCCAGGAAGCGCACGCTCCACCGCTCGAAGTTCCCGAGCTGGGTGTCCCGACGGTCGATGACGCCCGCCCCCATCAGCAGCTGGCGGAGGTAGTCGACCTCCCGGCCCGGCGGCAGCGAGTCCACGCCGGCATGGTCGAGGGTGACCGTGCCGTTGGCCAAGGTCCGGAGCCGGTCGGCGGTTCCTCCCCGGCTCAGCCAGATCAGCCGTGCCCAGGGTCGGCCGGTGGAGGTGATCAGCTCCACCAGCGGCACCAACGCCGGGGTGACCTGGCCGGTCCCGTCGTCGAGGAGGGCGGCCAGCCGGCGCTGCAGCGAGCAGGCCAGGCAGGTGGCGGAGAACCACTGCTGGCCTTCGGCCCCACAGGTGGCGCAGAGGAACGAGCGGGGAATCGCCGCGCAGTCGACGCAGAGACCTGCTCCCTTCCCATCCCGCCCGGGCAGGAGCCGGTCGACCCCACAGCCCGCACACGGTCCTCGCCGCTGGACAGCGTGGCGCAGACAGGTCCGACACACCGGCCCCTCCGGCCAGGTCTGACACGCCCGCTGCGCCCGGTGGCAGCGGGCGCACTCCACCCGCTTGGCCGGGGCGGTCACCGGTTCGGGTCGACCCGGGCCCGCCGGGGCCGCCGCCGGGCGGCCAGATCGATGGGGGGCGGATCGCCCTCGCCGGGCCGGGGCGGCAACCCGGCCGCCACCCCGATGAGGTCGGCGGGCGTGCACGAGAAGATGTCACAGAGGGCAGCCAGGGTGGGGAGCGAGATGCGCTCGGGCACCCGGGCGGCCATCCGGTAGACCTGGGCGGTGGAGAGGTGGACGCCCCGGTCGGCCAGCAGCGGGAGCAGATCGGTGGTCTTCCAGACGCCGTGGGCGGCCATCACCTCCCGCAGCCGCCAGCTGTAGGTCACCGACCGGGTGGTCACGATCCGGCCACCTTCCGGGATGGCCCCATCACCACGGCGTCCAGGGCGCTCCGCAGCATCCGGGTGCGGTAGTCGGAGGAGACCGAGGTGTAGATGGCGGTGGTGGAGGCGTGGCGGTGTCCCACCTGCTGCTGGACGAAGAGCACGTCGAAGCCGTCCTCGATCAGGTGGGTGACGTAGGAGTGGCGGAGGGAGTGCGGGCTGAGAGCGGCGTCCAGCCCGGCCTCTTTCGCCGCCGAAGCGAACGCCGAGTTGAGCCGGTCCTCGCTCACCCGGTCGTCCCGCTCCGAGGGCCACAGGCCCGCCGCCCCCTCCCGGCGGACCGAGGGCCAGATGTCCGTCGTCCACTCGTCCATCACCTCGGCCGTCCAGCCCATCACCGTGAGCACCCCCCGACGCCGGGGGCCCGACCCGTTGGCCGCCTTGCCGAAGCGGACCTGGCAGACCCCGAAGTCACCGAACTCGGGGGCCTGGGGGTTGGCCCCGAAGTCGTGGCGCTCGAGCATCACCACCTCCCGGCGGCGCAGGCCCCAGCCGTAGGCGACCTTCAGCATGGTGGCGTCCCGGAACGCCGGCACCCACCCCTTGCGGCCTCCCATCCGGATCCGGTCGGCCCGGGCGTCGGCGGCGTCGAACAGGTCCTGGCACTCGGCCCGGGTCATCGACCGTCGCCCGGGCCGGGCCTCGGCGTCGACCACGTGGGACATCGAATTGGCCCCCGAACAGATCTGGACGGGGTGGGTCCCGAAGCGGGTGAGGCACTCCCCGTCCCAGCCGTAGACGGGGTCGCAGACGTAGGCCAGAAAGCCCCGGAGGCTGAGCTGGTAGCTCCGGAGGGTGGACGGTGCCCGGTGCTCCATCCGCAGCTCTGCCGACCACGTCTCGAACCCGGCGGGTGTCCACGCCCAGGGGAACGACGACGCCGACTCCTGGAAGCGACGGACCACCCGGGCGCCGGCGTCGATGGTGGCGAACGACAGGCTCCGAGCCAGTTGCTGGGCCCGCCAACCGTCGAGCATCGCCTCGAACACCGCCGACTCGGGATCCAGCTCCACGACACCGTCGACCAGGCTCAGATGAGCCGCCCCGACCACGTTCCTGCCTTGCACAAGGCCACCCTTCGTGGTCGCAACTGACGCGCTGATTCGATCATCAGTTGCGACTGAGACAAGGGATGCCTGGTCAGCGAGGTGAGGACCGGTGAACCCAACGTCACCCTCGACGTCACCTCACCGACGAACTGCCTGGTCACACGACAGAACGGGACCCGCCAATGAATACGCATCCATTCGAATATGCGGCAGTGGCGGAGGCCAATGCAACTGTGTGGACTTCATCACCAGGTCTGGCGGAGCCGGGTTCCCAGACCGCTTCTAGCGGACGTGGCGGGCTCGATGCCCGACATGTCCGCCCCTTCGGGTGTCCTGAACGGACGCTCCTTCCGGGATCCCTCCGGGATCCGGTGGGGCCGGGTCGCTCGAGGGGCCAAGCCCCTCAGCTCACGGGGGGCCGACCAGGGGGTGCGGGGGGTCGTCGGAGTCCTGCTGCGCACGCAAATTGCGTCGCCACCATCCGATGGTCGGGGTTCCGCCCCGCCCCAGGATCTCCGCCAGCTCGCCTGCCGCCTGAGCGGGGTCCACGAATCTCCTCGTCTGACCGTGCCGGTGCTCGAGCAGCCAGGCGAGCTCCCGGAGGACCGCTGGGTCGACGTGCCCGAGAAACGTCGGGGTGTGGGTCTCAGAACGCCCGGGCAGGGGACCGGGGATATCCCCGGCCCCCCAGGATGCCCCGGTCATGCCTCGACCCCCAGGGCAAGCTCCTCGACGTCGCCGGCGTCAGTGCTGTCCTCGTTGAGGTCGGCCAGCGCCGAGGTCGCCGCTTCCATCACCCGCTTGGCGGTGGCCAGAATCACCCGGTGGTCGCCCCCGGACCAGGAGGTGACATAACCGAGGGAGTAGTCCGTGGTGTCGAGTCCGAATGCTGACCCGATGAGGTAGGCGACCGACTCCGCCTCGACCTCCTTGGCCTCGAGGCAGCCGGTGCCCACCACGTCCGCATGGAGGAGCACGTGCCCGAGCTCGTGGGCCAGGGTCTTGGCCATCGAAGCGGCGTCTCGGCCGTCGTCCACCACCTGGACGAGATGGCCAGCCCAGGTGGTTCGGCCGTTCGGTCCTCCGAGATCCGGCACCAGCTCGAGCTTGTAGCCGTGCTTGGCTACCTGGCCCGCCAGGTACTCCCACATGCCAGTCGGCGCCTCGCCGGCCAGCAGCGTGGCTTGAGCGTCCCGTGGAGCCTCTGGAAGCGGCTCACCGTCGGTGTCGGCGACGTCGAACACGTAGGCCAGGCAGAAGCCCCCCAGGGCCCTTGCCTCGGTGATCTCGCCATCGGCACTCTGCCGCTCCACCTTGTAGGAGCACGGCGCCCAGACGGCGATGCCCTTGGAGCCCTTCCGGACCTGGCGGCCCATCGACTGCCAGACCCGGAAGCCGGCCACCTGGGTGGCATCCGGTCGTTGGTTGAGAATCATGGCCACATTGGTCGGTGAGTACCGGTGGAACCGGGCCATGCCCTGAAGATAGGCGAGCCAGGCCTCTGAGGTGGTGAGTGTCATGACGGCCTCGACCAGCTGGTCGTGAGCGGCCGACAGCTTGGCGGCCCGGGTTTCTGCAGTTGAGCCTCGATGTGACGACTTGGACATGGGACGTACCTCCTGGATCTGCCCAGCGAGCCAGCCCCGCTGGGGACCCCTCCCCCACCTCCCCGGGGACCCCTCTCGGAGTCCAGGGGCACCCGGAGGGTGAGCGAGAAGCGGAGGCCGACCCGGCCGGCGACGGAGGAGCCGATCAGCCGGGACGAGCCGGCGCCTCGGAGCGACCCTTGACCCCGAGTGGGGTGGGGACACGATGGAAAGCCCCCAGCAGCCCCCCGAATGCGCCAGAGGTCCATGCCGGCGGCTCGATGCCGGCGGTGTGGACAACTTCAACCCCGGTAGCGCCCGAACGCGAGAGAGGCGGGGCCCCGAAGGGCCCCGCCTCCTGGTCAGGTCGCCCTACTCGGCGTCCTGCTCCTCGCCGGCCACCCGGCGCTCCACCTTGTGGATATCGGCAGTGGCGAACCGGAGGGAGGCGCCGACTTCGTCGGCCACCAGCTCGACCTTGAAGCGGCGATCGCCGTCCTCGGTCTCCCAGCTGCGTTGCTGGAGGCTTCCCGAGATGACGACCCGGGCTCCCTTGGTGAGGGAGAGGGCCACGTTCTCGGCCAGCTCCCGCCAGCAGACCACGTCGAAGAAGGAAGTGGACTCTTCCCACTCGTCGGTGGTCCGGTTCTTCCACCGCTTGTTGACGGCGACCCCGAGGGCCGTGGTCGCCTGCCCGTCCCGGGTGTACCGGATCTCCGGGTCCCTGGTGAGGTTCCCGATGAGGGTGGTGGTGGTTGTCATGGTGTGTCTCCTTTGTTTGTGGGTGTTGATAGGGACGCACCGCGACCCGACAGAGCGGAAGGAGGCAACGGTCTGCCCGAAGGGACGACCGGAAAGTTGTGGCGGGACGGAGTCAGTGAGCCCAGCGAACGGAGCCACCCAGTTTCCGGATCGCCGTTGCCGCCGGAGCTCCGGGGCGCAAGCTGGGACCGCCCAACGCCCGCCACACACGAAGGGGGAACACCTCACCAGCACTTTTGTCAGCCAGGGTGACGCCGAGAGCCCCAACCGACTGCCCCGGGTGACGAACGCCGTTCCGAGGGTGACGTTCATCGAGTCGAGCGATCAGAAGGACCCAACTACGGGATGACGTTGAGGGTGACGGCCCAACGCGACGATGAACTGGCGGGTGTGCCACCGGGGCCGCCGCTCAGACAAGTGAGGCCGAATGGACCGACCATCGCAGACGCCAGAACTGAGGACCCGGCCAGCGGGGAGCGTGGCCCCGGACAACTCCGATCGAGTCGAACGGCTGGGGCCTGACCGAGGTGAAGCGACATGACCGCTTCGCAGTCAGCAGTGGAAGCCCTGTCGTCGGACACCGGCGTGTGGAGGGGCCTCGGCGTCAGGTTGCCACAACCGGGCGGGCATCCGTCGAAACCGGGTCGGGGGTTGCTGGACATCGACGTGCTGTCCGAATGGCTCGCCACCTCGCCCCGACACATCCGCCGTCTCGTTGCCGAGCGGCGGATTCCCTTCGTGAAGGTCGGCCATTTCATCCGTTTCGACCCTGAGGACATCTCGCTGTGGATCGAGGAGCAAAAGGTGAGGATCGAGGATGACGGAGTAGATCGGCGAGCCTGACCTGGCCGCCCCCCGACCTTCGAGCGGGACCTACGCCGACTCGAGCGGGGGTCCGAACAGCGCCTCACCGATCCGATCGGCTGCCTCCCGCTGCATGGTGGGCGTGACATGGCTGTAAAGGTTGGTGAACAGGGTCGGGTCGGCATGCCCGAGCCGCTCCGCCGCCACCTTGGCCGGAACGCCGCCGCCCAACATCACGGTGGCGCTGGTGTGGCGCAAGCCATGAGCCGTCAAGCGCGGGAGGCCCAGCTCCTTCGAATAGTCGCCGAGCAACCGAGAGAGCCGCTGGGGGTGGTAGTGGCCACCGCTCTTCTTGGTGAAGACGTAGTCGCTCTGCTCATACTGCTCAGCGGCCAGAGACTCCTTCGCCTGGAGCTTCCGCTGCCGCCGGAGCACCTCGACCAGGCCGTCGTCAAGGTCGATCGTTCGAACGGCGTCGTGGCTCTTCCCGGCCGACGGAACCAGGTCGTGGCCGAGCGTGGACACGAAGTCCACCACCCGGACCCGCCGGTTGTCGAGATCCACATTCGGCCAGCAAAGCCATACCAACTCTCCGATGCGGAGCCCCGAACCCAGGAGGAACGCCCAGATCGGCCACGTCCGGTCCTTCTCCATCTGCCCCAGGAACTCACGGGCCTGTTCGGGAGTCCAGTGCTTGGGTATCGAGCGCTGCGGCCGAGGCCGGGGAACCTGGCTGGTCGGGTTCGTGGCTACCAAACCGATGCCCACCGCCAGCTTGAAAGCACCCGACAGGGGCGATCGGGCAAGCCGCACCGTGTTGGGCGACAGTCCCTTCCCGGGCTTCCGCTTGCCGTCCTCGCCGACCGGGCGCTTGGTTCCCCCGTCCTTGCTGAGCTTCCTCTGCCAGGCCAGGATCACCTCCGGCGTGACATCACGCACGCGCTTGTTGCCGAGATGGGGTCGGACATAGTCGTCGGCGGAATGTCGGTAGTCGAAGCGGGTCTTTGCCGAGAGTCGGCCATCGGCATCGATGCCGTCGAGGTAGAGGTCAAGAAGCTCATCGATCGTCATTCCGCCGGCAATCGGTCGCAGTTCCGCCCGGTCAACCTTTGCGAGCAGTTCTCGTCGGACCTTGCCCGCCTCGGAGGCGGATCGGAATCCACGCCTGGTCAGCTGCTCCCGGCGGCCCGTAATCGGATCCCGTCCGATGTTGACCTTCAGGTACCAGCCGCCCCTGCCATCGGGGTAGACGCCTTCGGGCTTGGTGGGCACCGCGACCTCCGTGAGAACCGTTTGGTTCTCACGAGGTTCTCACGGGGCGATTTCACCAGTCAAGCATTCGGCTCGTTAGGCCGCTGACCTGGACTTTCGCTGTGCGCTCGGAGGGATTCGAACCCCCAACCTTCTGATCCGTAGTCAGATGCTCTAATCCGTTGAGCTACGAGCGCTGGTCGCTCCTCCGGAGGGCCGGCCCGGGAACCAGGTCCCGGCGGCCGACTTCGATGAGGTGCGGGGCAAGACTCTATCGGACCCGGCCGCCGCCCCCGCCGCAGACCAGGCGGCGGCGTCACCACGCCATCTGACGATCCGTCAGATATACTCGTTCCCCGGATCCGGGCCGCCGCCCGGGACCCGCCCCACTCCCGGAGGAACCATGGCCGACGCCCCCCTGCACGGACTGCGCATCATCGAGTGCTCCGCCCTGGGCCCCGCCGCCATCACCATGCCCCTGGTCGACCTGGGCGCCGAGGTCATCAAGGTGGAACCCCCGGCCGGTGACTACATCCGGGAGATGACCTGGCCCATCGTGGAGGGCGTCTCCCTCATGCACCTCCACGTCAACCGGGGCAAGCGCAGCATCGTCATGGACCTCCGCACCGACGAGGACGTGGCCACCTTCAAGGAGCTGGTGAAGACGGCCGACGTGGTGGTGGAGGCCATGCGCCCCGGCGGCCTGGCCCGCCGCGGCGTCGGCTACGACGACCTCCGGAAGATCAACCCGACGATCGTCTTCTGCACCCTCTCCGGCTACGGCATGACCGGGCCCTTCCGGAACCTGCCCGCCCACGGCGTGGCCTTCGACACCTGGGCCGGCATCGTCACCCCCCAGACCGACGACGAGGGCTTCGCCTACCTCCCCGAGCACGCCTCCATGGGCATCCACGCCGGGCCCCTGTTCGGCGCCCTGGGCATCCTGGCCGCCGTCCTCCGGGCCCGGGCGACCGGCCAGGGCTCCTTCCTCGAGCTGGCCCAGTCCGACGCCGCTGCCGCCATGGACTGGTACCGCTCGGAGACCTGGCGGGCCTACGAGCGACCGGAGTCCGAGGTGACCGGCAACAAGGCCGACGACTACGAGCGCCGGGCCCCCGGCACCGCCGGGATGATCGAGGGGGTCCGCTACCAGGTCTACGAGGCCAAGGACGGCCGCTACGTCCTCTTCATGGCCTCCGAGCAGGCGTTCTGGAAGAACTTCTGCTCGGCGGTCGGGCGGGACGAGCTGTTCGAGAAGTGGCCGGGCTCCAAGTACGCCGACCACGCCCGCGGCAACCGGGAGCTCCAGGCCCAGCTCCGCGACATCTTCCGCACCCGCACCGCCGCCGAGTGGATCGAGGCCGGCGTGGAGCAGAACTTCCCGGTGGCCCCGGTCAACTCCCCGCAGACCATCGCCGAGGACCCGCAGTTCCAGGATCGCTTCCACTGGATCCCCACCGAGCGCCTGGGCGCCGAGCAGCTCTCCACCCCGCTGAAGTTCGTGGGCGAGGAGCTGCCGGTCCCCACCCACGCCCCCACCGTCGGCCAGCACACCGACGAGGTCCTCCGGGACCTCCTCGGGTGGGACGACGACCGCATCGCCGCCTCCCGGGCGGCCGGCGGTCTGGGCGGGGCCGCTCCCCGGGCCCAGGGTTAGGCTCGGCCCGTGACCGCCAAGACCCGCGTCCCCGCCGTCGACGGCTGGTTCACCGTCGACGACGACGCCCCCACCCTGCTGGGCAGCCGGTGCACCTCCTGCGGCACCTACGCCTTCCCCAAGGAGTCCTACTTCTGCCGCAACCCGGAGTGCCGGAGCCTGGAGTTCGAGGAGCACCGATTCAGCCGGACCGGCACCGTCTGGTCGTACACCTCGGCCGGCTACCAGCCGCCCAAGCCGTACGTGTCGGCCGACCCCTTCGTCCCCTTCGCCATCGCCGCCGTCGAGCTGGCCGCCGAGCAGATGGTGGTCCTCGGTCAGGTGGTGGGTGAGGTGGGGATCGACGACCTGGCCGTCGGCACCCCGGTGGAGATCGTCCTCGACGTCCTGTACGAGGACGGCGAGCACCAGTACCTGGTGTGGAAGTGGCAGCCGGTCACCGGAGGAGGCACCGATGCCTGACGACAAGCGGGTCGCCGTGCTGGGGGCCGGCATGCACCCCTGGGGCAAGTGGGGCCGCAACTTCGTGGAGTACGGCCTGGCGGCGGCGGGCGACGCCCTCGACGACGCCGGCATCGCCTGGCCGGACGTCCAGTACGTGTCCGGGGCCGACACCATCCGCAACGGCTACCCCGGCTTCATCGCCGGGGCCACCTTCGCCCAGGCCCTGGGGTGGACCGGCGCCCGGGTCTCCTCCTCCTACGCCGCCTGCGCCTCCGGGGCCCAGGCCGTCTCCAACGCCCGGGCCCAGATCCTGGCCGGCCTGTGCGACGTGGCCCTGGTGGTGGGGGCCGACACCACCCCCAAGGGGTTCTTCGCCCCGGTGGGCGGCGACCGCAGGGACGACCCGGACTGGCTCCGGTTCCACCTGCTGGGCGCCACCAACCCCACCTACTTCGCCCTCTACGCCCGACGCCGCATGGAGCTGTTCGGTGCCACCGAGGACGACTTCGCCGCCGTGAAGGTGAAGAACGCCCGTCACGGCCTCGAGAACCCGTACGCCCGCTACCGCAAGGAGGTCACCGCCGAGGAGGTGCTGGCCTCCCCCATGGTGGCCGACCCCCTCCGGCTGCTGGAGATCTGCGCCACCTCCGACGGCGGGGCCGCCCTGGTGCTGACGTCCATGGAGTTCGCCCGCCGCCACGCCGGGTCCGACGACCTGGTCACCATCGACGCCGTCTCCACCGTCACCCCGCGCTTCCCCCAGACCGTCATCGAGATGCCCTACGTCTCCACCGACTCCGGGGCCACCACCGCCGCCCCCGGCCCCACCTTCAAGCAGTCGGTGGCGCTGGCCGCCTACGAGGAGGCCGGCATCGGCCCCGAGGACGTCGACCTCGCCGAGGTCTACGACCTGTCGTCGGCCCTCGAGCTCGACTGGTACGAGGACATCGGCCTCTGCAAGGAGGGGGAGGCCGAGCGGCTCCTCCGCGACGGCGACACCACCGTGGGGGGCCGGGTACCGGTCAACCCCAGCGGCGGCCTGTCCTGCTTCGGCGAGGCCATCCCCGCCCAGGCCATCGCCCAGGTCTGCGAGCTGGTCTGGCAGCTCCGGGGCCAGGCCACCGGCCGCCAGGTGGAGGGGGCCACGGTGGGCATCACCGCCAACCAGGGCCTGTTCGGCCACGGCTCCTCGATCATCGTCACCCGGTAGGCCCGGCCCCCGGCCGGTCAGGCGGTGAGGAGGACCAGCTTCCCCAGCTTGCCGCCCTCGGCGAACCGGTCGTAGGCGGTCTCCGCCTCCGCCATCGGGAACGTCTCGGCCACCGGCACGGTGAGGGACCCGTCGGCCAGCCCGGGAAGCAGGTCGGCGGTCACGCCCCGCACCACCGCCGCCTTCTCCTCCGGTGACCGGCCCCGCAGGGTGGACCCACCGATGGTGGCCCGCTTCCCCATCAGGGCCAGCAGGTTGAGCTCCACCTTGGCCCCCGCCCCCACCCCGATCACCACGATGCGCCCGCCGGTGGCCAGCGCCGACAGAGCGGGGACCACCCCGGGAGCGCCGACCAGCTCGAGGGAGACGTCGTAGGGACCGTGGTCGCCCACCCGGTCCGGCTCGATCACCCGGTCGGCACCCAGCTCCGCCACCCGGTGGTGGTGGGCGGCGTTCCGCACCGAGGCCACCACGTAGGCGCCGAGGGCGTGGGCCACCTGCACCCCGGCCGTCCCCACCCCACCGGCCGCCCCGGAGATCAGTACCCGGTCCCCGGCGCTGAGCCGGCCCTGGGTCACCAGGCCGTCGTGGGCGGTGGCGAACACCTCGGGGAACCCGCCGGCCTCCGCCCACCCCAGCCGGTCGGGAACCGCGAGGACGGCGCCCTCCGGCACCACCGCCAGCTCGGCCTGGGCCCCGCTGCCCACCAGGCCCATCACCCGGTCGCCGACCGCGAAGCGGGTGGCCCCGGGGCCCACGGCCACCACCTCCCCGGCCAGCTCCATGCCGGGGATGTCGGCCGGCCACCCCGGCGGGGACGGGTAGAGGCCCCGGCGCTGCATGAGGTCCCCCCCGTTGACCCCGGCCGCCCGCACCGCCACCAGCAGTTGATCGCCCTCCGGCTCCGGATCGGGGTGCGGGCGCCACTCGAGGTGGCCGTCGACCAGGGTCACTGCGTGCATCGTCCCAGCGTAGGCGGGCGGCGTCCGACGGTTCCCGCCGGTGTCACCTGTCGTTGACACGCCGGAAACGTTCGTCCCCTACCCTGGCACCGGAGGGTGGGCGTGCGAGACGCCGGAGGAGGGCCGTCATGGGTGTGATCGAGCAGCTGATGGTGGATGTCCGGACCTGGCGCAGCCTGGTGGCCGGGCGCCTCGAGCTCCGCTCCCCGTCCGCCGGGCACACCGTCACGGCCGGTCCGAGCGTCCCGCCGGGCGATGCGGTGGCCGTCCGGGTGGGCACCCACCCCCCGCGGGCCGCCTGACCCGGACCTCCGCACACGCCGATCGGACCCCCGTAGGCTGGGGCGGTGAGGACCACGGGATGAGCAGCGACCCCGGCAAGGCCCGAGAGGCGTCGGCCGAGGGCACCGTCACCCCGCTGGTGGGGACCGCCGAACCCGACGACAGCCGGTCCGAGCCCTCCGCCGGCGAGGTGCTCCACCGGGTGCTGGCCCAGTCGGCCCGGGCCTTCCTCCTCAACGACGCCGGCATCGTCCCCGGAGCGGGCCGGACCGAGCTCCGCTCCCTCGGCGAACCGGCCCCGGTCGCCGACCACCCCTCGGTGCCCGGCGAGATCGTCACCCTGGGAGGGGCCGCCCGCCGCTCCACCGAGATGGAACGGCTCCGGCAGTCCCGGGTGGCCTGCCGCCGGATCCGGTCCAACCTCCGGACCTTTCGCCTGCTCTTCGAGCCGGAGTGGAGCACCTCCCTCCGGGCCGAGCTCCGCTGGTACGCCGACTGCCTGGGCGACTCCCGCGACCTCCACGTCCTCCACGACGCCCTGGCCGCCAACGGCCCGCTGATCGTCGACCCCGGCGAGCTCGACCGGGTGATGGCGGTGCTCGCCCGGTCGCTCGACGCCGCCGAGGCCGAGGTCGACCACGCCCGGGAGAGCGACCGCTACTCACGGCTGATCGGTCAGATGCTGCTGCTGTGGGACGGTCCGCTCCTGACCGGGAAGGCCGACCAGCCCGCCGAGACCCTCCTCCCCAAGCTGCTCGGTCGCAGCTGGCACGACTTCCGGGGGGCGGCCCGCAACGCCCGGAAGAAGACCACCGACGACAACCTCCACAAACTCCGGATCCGGGTCAAGAGCTTCCGCTACGGCTGCGAGACCACCGCGGTGGTGGAGGGGGGCCCGGCCCGCAAGACGGCCAAGGCGGCCGAGCGGCTCCAGCGCCGGCTGGGCGACCTCCACGACGCCGTCCTCTCCGTCGAGTGGCTCGAGTCCCTGGCCGCCGAGCGGCCGGAGCTGACCGAGGGGTGCGAGCGGCTGGTCATCGTCCAGCGGGCGGCGGCCGCCCGGGCCCGCAAGGGATGGAAGGACGACCTGAAGGAGATCGAGCGCCGCTGGCGTCGCTGGCAGTCGTAGGGCGCCGGCGCCCCGCCCCCGTTAGCGTGTCGGGTCCGCCGACCGGGAGCCTGACCCTTGCACACCGTCATCGGAGAGATCCTTCCCCTCGCCCTGGTGGTGACGGTGTCGCCGATCAACATCATCGCCGCCATCCTGCTGCTGTTCAGCCCCCGGCCGATCCCCAACGCCTCCGCCTACCTGGCCGGGTTCGTGCTGGGGGTGGGCGGCGCCCTGGCCCTGGTGGTGGTGGTCGCCGACGCCATCGGCCTCACCCCCGGGTCGGACCGGTCGACGGTGGCCTCGGTGGTGCTCGTCGTCGTGGGGGCGGCCCTGGTGGCGGGTGGGGTCCTGGAACTACGGAAGCGCCCCGGTCCCGACGAGGAGGTGGCCCTGCCCGGTTGGATGGCCGGCATCGACGCCTTCTCCACCTTCCGGTCGCTCCGGGTCGGGGTGCTGATCGGGGCGGCGAACCCCAAGAACCTGGCGGTGGCGGTGGCGTCGGCGGTGACGGTGGCCAACGCCGGCCTCCCGGCCGCCCAGCAGGTGGTCGCCTGCGCCGTCTACGTGCTGCTGGCCGTCGTCGGGGTGGCGACCCCCCTGGTGGTGGCGGTGGCGCTCGGCGACCGCTCGCAGCCGGTCCTCGAGAGCTGGCGGACTTGGCTGGTCCGCAACAACGCCGCGGTGATGGCGGTGATCTTCCTGGTCTTCGGGGTGGTCCTCATCGGCAAGGGCATCGCCGGCGCCTGACCGCCGTCGACGGGTGGCTCACGCCTCCTGGGTGTTCACCCCCAGGTGGTCGGCCTCCCACAGCTTGATCCCGCCCAGGATGCCGGCGGTGTTCTCGACGACGGTGACGTCGTCGGCCAGTTGCGACCGGTCCAACCGTCGGGAGTTGCCGCCCCCGATGTACAGGTGGTCGAAGAAGAAGAGCCCCCGCATGTTGGTGATGGCCCGGTGGACCCGCTTGTTCCACCGCTCCTCGCCGACCTCCTTGCGGGTGGCCTCGCCCAGCTGGTCGTTGTAGGTCTCGCCCTTCCGGAACGGCTGGTGGGCGACCTCGAGGTGGGGCATGAGCTTGCCCTCGAAGAAGAAGGCGGACCCGAAGCCGGTCCCCAGGGTGAGGACCAGCTCGAGGCCGGTGCCCCGGACCACCGCCGCCCCCTGGATGTCGGCGTCGTTGGCCACCTTGGTGGGGATCCCGAAGGCGCCGGTGAGGGCGATGGCCAGGTTGAAGCCGGTCCACTGCTTCAGGAGGTCGTCGTCGACCGGGCTCCCCGGGCCGCTCTCGGTGGAGAAGTGGGGGGCGGACAGCACGTGGCCGTTCCGCACCATGCCCGGAAAGCCCACCGACGCCCGCTCCGCCTTGGGCAGCGGCGCCACCAGCTTGTCGAGGACGGTCACCAGTCGGGGGGGCGGGAGCGGGTAGGTGGTGGCCACCTTCACCCGGTCGGCCACCATGGCCCCGTACCTGTCCAGCACCGACGCCTTCAGCCCGGTGCCACCGATGTCGACGGCCAGGGTGAAGGGATGCTCGGGCGGGGAGGGATCCATGTCGGAGGGCATCGGATCGATCATGTCGACACGCTACGCCGTCACCGGACCGGCGGCACACGCCCGGCGGCCCGGTGCGGCCCGGCGACTAGCGTCTCCCCCCGTGACCGATCAGCCCTGGCAGGGGGACGCCTGCTCGCTCGTCGACGCCTTCCGCTCCGGCACCCTGTCGCCCACCGAGGCCCTGGAGGCGTCGCTCGCCGCCATCGACGCCTCCGAGCTGAACGCCTTCCCGCACCTCGACCCCGACGGTGCCCGGGCCGCCGCCTCCGGCGCCGACGTCTCGCTGCCGTTCGGCGGGGTGCCGATGGGGATCAAGGAGCTCGAGGAGGTGGCCGGCTGGCCGTTCACCGAGGCCTCGGTGGTCTTCCGGGACCGGGTCGGCCAGCGCGACGCCACCGAGGTGGTCCGGCTGCGGGAGGCCGGCGCCGTGCTGGTGGGGGCCACCGCCTCCCCCGAGTTCGGTGGCGTCAACTACACCCACTCCAAGCTGCACGGCACCACCCGGAACCCGTGGGACCCCGAGCGCACCCCGGGCGGCTCGTCGGGCGGCTCGGCGGCGGCGGTGGCCGGCGGACTGGTGCCCATCGCCTCCGCCAGCGACGGCGGGGGCTCCATCCGCATCCCCGCCGGCTACACCGGCCTGTTCGGGCTGAAGTCCACCTTCGGCCGGATCCCCAAGGGGCCCCACGCCCTGCAGCCGCCCCTCACCGTGGTGGTCGGCTGCATGGCCCGCTCGGTCCGGGACACCGCCCGGTGGTTCGACGTCTGCAACGGCCACGACTCCCGCGACACCCTCAGCCTCCCCCGGGTGGAGGGATGGGAGCGCGATCTGGGCTCCTTCGACCTGGCCGGCAGGCGGGCGGTGGTGGCCGTCGACCTGGGCACCGCGGTGCTCGATCCCCGGGTGGCCGCCGTGGTCCTCGAGGCGGCCGAGCAGCTGATCGCCGACGCCGGCCTCCGCCGGGTCGACGTGGTGGTCTCGATGCCCCGGGGTGGCCTCGAGTGGGCGATGTCCAACCTGGTCGGCCTGGCCGGGGCCCTGGGCGACCGCTACCCCGCCTGCAACGACGACCTCACCCCGGAGATCCAGCTGGGGATGAACCTGGCCACCTACCAGTTCAACGTCCAGACGGCCGGGGCCACCGAGATGTTCCGCATCGAGGTCAACGAGCGGATGGCGGCGGTGTTCGACGGGGCCGACTTCATCCTGTCCGCCACCAACCCGGACACCGCCTTTCCGGCGGCCGGCCCCATGCCCACCACCGTCGGCGACATCGACCTGCTGGCCGAGCACGGCTTCGAGGTGGCCCTGGCCAACAACGGCTCGCTGACTATCCCGGCCAACCTGACCGGCAACCCGGCGGTGGCCATCCCGGCGGGCACGGTGGACGGGCTGCCGGTGAGCCTGCAGGTGATCGGCCGCCACCACCAGGACCAGCTCCTCCTCGACCTGGCGGCGGTGGCCGAGCGGGAGCGCCCCTGGCCCCTGGTGGCGCCGTGAAGCTCGACCTCTGGATCCCCACCGCCAGCCCCTTCACCACCCCCGAGGTGCTGGCCGTGGTCGGGCGGGAGGCCGAGGAGCGGGGCATCGGCACCCTGTGGGTGGGGGAGCACGTGGTGCTCTTCGATGAGTACGCCTCGCACTACCCCTACGCCGCCGACGGCAAGATCCCCGCCCAGCCTGACACCGGCCTGCTGGAGCCGTTCACCGCCCTGGCCTACCTGGCCGCCCACACCACCACCGTCCGGCTGGGCACCGCCATGGTGCTGCTCCCCCAGCGCAACCCGGTGTACACCGCCAAGGAGGTGGCCACCCTCGACTGGCTGTCCCACGGGCGGGTCGACCTGGGGGTCGGGGTGGGGTGGCTCGAGGAGGAGTTCCGGGCCGTCAACGTCCCGTGGCCCCGGCGGGGGAAGCGGACCGACGAGTACCTCGAGGTGCTGCGGACCCTGTGGTGCGACGAGCGCTCCGAGTTCGAGGGCGAGTTCTACTCGCTCGACCGGTGCTCGATGTTCCCGAAGCCGGTCCAGGATCCCCACCCCCCGATCCACATCGGCGGGGAGTCCGACGCCGCCCTGGCCCGGGCGGCCCGGGCCGGCCAGGGCTGGCACACCTTCAACCGGGCGCCGTCCGAGCTGGCCGAGCCGCTGGCCCGGCTGGACGGGCGGCTGGCCGACCGGGGTCGGTCCCGGTCGGAGCTCACCATCACCGTCTGCCCGTACTTCCAGCCGCTCGACGCCGACCTGGCCGAGCAGTACGGCGAGGCGGGGGCCGACGCGGTGGCCGCCCTGATCCTGCCGCTCGACGCCGACTCGGTGGTGGCCGCCCTGGACGGGCTCCAGCCGGTCATCGACCGCATCGACCGCCTCGGGGGCTGAGCGCCGGCCCACACGGTCCCCGGGCCCCGTCGTCCCCGCCGCCGGATGAGCCCCGGCGTTGGGCGATACTGCACCCATGGCAGACCGCAACGTCCTGGGCGGGGAGCTCGAACCGTGCGGCACCGATCCCCTCACCGGCTTCTACCGGGACGGGTGCTGCACCAGCGGGCCCGAGGACCTGGGCAGCCACACCATCTGCGCGGTGGTGACCGCCGAGTTCCTCGACCACCAGCGCCGCATCGGCAACGACCTCTCCACCCCGATGCCCACCTACGGCTTCCCCGGCCTCACCCCCGGGGACCGGTGGTGCGTGACGGCCGCCAACTGGCTCCGCGCCCACCACGACGGTGCCGCCGCCCACGTGGTGCTGGCCTCCACCCACGAGCGGGCGCTGGAGATCGTCCCGCTGGAGGCGTTGCGGGAGCACGCCGTCGACGTGCCCGACAGCCCGAGCGGGCTGGAGGGGTGACTCAGCCCCGCATCGCCACCGGCAGCGACTCCATGCCCCGCAGGACCACGTTCGGCTTGTAGGTGACCTCCCCGGCCAGGGCCAGATCGGGGGCCCGGGCGACCAGGGTGGGCAGGGCCACCTGGGTCTCCAGCCGGGCCAGCGGGGCGCCGAGGCAGTGGTGGATGCCGAAGCCGAAGCCGAGGTGGTTGTTGGGGCTCCGCCCGACGTCGAACCGGTCGGGGTCGGGGAACGGGTCGGCGTCCCGGTTGGCGGAGCCGATCAGCAGCATGGCGAAGTCGCCGGCCCGCAGGGTGACCCCGCCGACCTCGAGGTCCTCGATGAGCGACCGGCCGGTGAGCTGCACCGGTGACACGAACCGCAGCATCTCCTCCACCCCGGAGCGCTGGACCTCCGGCTCGTCCCGGAACCGGCGGAGCTGGTCGGGGTGGCCGAGCAGGGCCACGATGCCCCCGGCGATGAGGTTGACCGTCGTCTCGTGCCCGGCCACCAGCAGCAGGATGCAGGTGGAGAGCAGCTCCCCCTCGTTCAGCACCGACCCCCCGTCCTCCACGGCCACCAGCCGGCTGAGCAGGTCGTCACCGGGCGAGCGTCGACGCTCGGCCAGCAGCTCGAAGAAGTAGCCGGCGAACTGCATCACCGCCTCGTCGCGCTGGCGCAGGGCCAGGTCGGTGAGGAGGAAGTCGGGGTCGAGGCCGGCGGCCAGGGCCGAGGACCAGGCTTTGAACCGCTCCTGGTCCTCGAGGGGGACGCCGAGCAGGTCGCAGATGATCCGGACGGGGAGCGGGTAGGCGAACTCCTCCAGCAGGTCCACGGTGCCGGCCTCCAGGGCGGCGTCGAGGAGCTCGTCCACCACCTGCTGGGTGCGCGCCCGCAGCGACTCCACCACCCGGGGGGTGAAGGCCTTGGCCACCAGGCCGCGCAGGCGGGTGTGGTCGGGCGGGTCCCGGAAGAGGAAGGGCCGGGCCTCGATGACCGCCTGGGCCAGCGGGTCGTGGGGGTCGATGGGTCCCCGGAACCCGTCGGCCATCCGGTCGAGGTCGATGTGCCGGGCGTCGGAGCTGGCCCGGCGGTCCCGCAGGATGGCCAGGCAGTCGGCGTGCCGGGCGAACACCCAGTAGCCCATCTCGGTCCGGTGGACCGGGGAGCGCCGACGCAGGTCGGCGTAGAGGGGGAACGGGTCGTTCGACCACGCCGGGTCGAACGGATCGAAGACCGGCTCGGCCGGGGCGCTGGGGGTCACCCCGGGAGCGTAGCGAGCGGGGTCGGTCGACGTCCCAGACCGGGGGGCTGGCCCCCGGCCGGTGGTCGTCCTCCGCTCACGGGTGACGTCCCACCGGCCGGGCTCGGCCGGGTGAAAGCGGCCGGCTCAGCCCGCCCCGTAGAACGGGGCGTCGAAGCTGAAGATGCCGCCGTCGGCTCCCACCAGCCAGTAGCCGCCGGTGGCGTTGTCGGTGGCCATGCCCACGATCGGCTTGTTCAGGGGCGTCCCGCCCATCGAACCGTGGAAGGCGGCGTTGCCGTAGGCGAAGATGCCGCCGTCGGCCGCCACGAACCAGTACCCCTGGTCGTTGCTCGTCTCGGTCATGCCGTTGACCGGCTGGTTGAGGTGGATCGACCCGGTGGAGCCGAGGAAGGGGGCGTTGAAGGCGAAGATGCCCCCGTCGGCCGCCACCAGCCAGTAGCCGCCGGTGGCGTCATCGGGGGCCATCCCCACCATCGGCTGGTTCAGGTGCAGCGAACCGGTGGAGCCGTAGAAGGCGGCGTCCCCGAAGGCGAAGATGCCCCCGTCGCTGGCCACCAGCCAGTAGCCCTTGCCGTCACGGGTCGGGGCGATGTCCACCACCGGCTTGTTGAGGGTCAGCGAACCGGTCGAGCCGTAGAAGCCGGCGTCCCCGTAGGCGAAGGTGCCCCCGTCCGCCGCCACCAGCCAGTACCCCTTGCCGTCCGGGGTGCTGACGATGTGGGTGATGGGCTGGTTCAGCGTGAGGTGGGAGGCGTCCCCGTAGCTCTGGGCGCTCCCGTGGGGGTTCACGATGCCGTTCGACCACGCCACCCAGTACCCGCTGCCGTCCGGCGTGGAGGCCATGCCCACCGCGCTGCCGGCCGGCGGGGCCGGCGTGGCGGGGGCGGCGGCGTAGTCGAGGGCCACGATGGCGCCGTTGTCCACGCTGTCCTGGTCCTCCATGATGATGAAGCACCGCAGGTAGCCCTGGTTCACCTGGTCGGCGGTGGGCGGACACACGGCGGCCGGGTCGGCGGCGGTGAAGGGGTTGGGGACGATGAACGTGGCGCTGAGGTCGCCGGCCCCGTCGGAGGTGTAGTTCTGGACGTTGGGATCGATGTCGTCACCCGGCCTCCCCGCCCCGGGCCCGGGCGGCCAGCCGGGGATCGTCGAACCAGGTGCGGAGCCGCAGCCGGGTCGGCGGCAGCCCGCCGTAGACCAGGACCCCCTCCCCGGTGGGGATCCGGCGGAGGGCGTCGGGCGGGGCCAGGCGCCGTGTCGAC
This sequence comes from uncultured Actinomycetota bacterium, assembly GCA_963709665.1. Taxonomy (GTDB): domain Bacteria; phylum Actinomycetota; class Acidimicrobiia; order Acidimicrobiales; family RAAP-2; genus DASZIT01. The sequence continues at coordinate 35,200 of CAVPWU010000006.1, forward strand.
GTCGAACGGGTGGTGGAGGCGCCCCCCGACCCCCCGGAGGTGAAGGCCGGCAGCAGCAGCTCCTCGTCGCCGATCAGCTGGCTGGCGTGGTCGAGGGTGGTCGGGTCGGCGATGCCGGCCAGGAACACCTTGGCCCGGTGGTTGTTGACCACCGTCGGCGCCCGCGGCCCGTAGCGGGCGGTGATCTGGGCCAGGTCGTGCCAGACGCTGACCAGCTGGATCCCGTGGCCGGCCGCCGTCGACGCCAGGGCGTCGAGGTCCCCCAACGGGGCGATGTTGGCCGCCTCGTCCAGCACCACCAGCAGCGGGGGGTCGAGTGGACGCCCGGCCCGGGTGACGGCGTCGTAGACGTGCTCGACCACCTGGCGGAGGACGGCGGTGAAGAGGGGACGGAGCCGGCGCTGGTCGTGGGCCGGGGCGCACAGGTAGAGGGTGTTCACCCCGCCCACCAACGCCGCCGGGTCCACCGTGGCGGCCGGCCCCGACGGTTCACCGGGGCCGTCGACGGCCAGGTCGGCGAACGGCTCCAGGATGGTCTCGACGGTGGTGGCGGTGGAGCTCCGCTGGCGCTCCTCCCGACCGAAGACGGCCCGGGCGGCGTCGACGGCCGCCGGCACCCGGGCCCGGTCCAGGAGGTCGAGCACCTCGGACTCCTCGCCGGTGTCCACCCACCGCACCACGTCGGCCATCGACCGGCCGCCGGTGGCCGCCGCCAGCAGCAGCGGCGCCAGCATCTTGGTGGCGGTGGCGTACCAGAAGTCGGCGTCGGCCATCGACCCCGAGGACGCCCGTCCCCCCTCGGTGAGGGAGGCCGCCGTCCGGCGGGCACCGGGCCAGGTGGTGGAGGTTGCCAGCGGCGACCAGGTGGCCGACGGGAGTCCGGTGGAGCCCGTCGGGTCGAAGCAGGCCACCGTGCCCCGCCGGCGCCGGTAGGCCAGGGTGTCGCCCACCAGGTCCGCCTTCACGCTGGTGGCCACCACCGGCCCCTCCCAGTCGAGGATGGCCGGCACCGCGAAGCCGCTCGTCTTCCGGGACTGGCTGGGCCCGAACACGATGACCGACTGGTTGGCCTCGGCCGCCAGCAGCCGCCGTCCGCGGTACCCGAGGACCAGGCGCCCCCGGGTACCGGGCCCGGTGGCCGGTGGCCGGTGGCACACCAGCGGGCCCAGCTCGCCCGACCGTGCCCACCGGGCGGTGGACCGGGCGCCCGAGCCTCGGGACGGCCGTCCGGCTGCCAATCGTCGGGGAGGCGGGTTCGGGTGACGGCCACCGGTCGGGCGGCGGGCCCGGGAAGGCGGGCGGTCGTCCCGGGCGGCCAGGCCGGTCAGGGCGAAGGCGGCCAGGCCGATGAGGGTGCCGGCGCCGGACAGGGCGCTCACCGGCCGGCCCCGCCGTCGACCATGGCGGCATCGGTGTCGATCAGGTCGCGCTCGAGGGAACCCAGACGGTGCTCCACCAGGAACGAGCGGCGACCCACCTTCCAGAGCGCCACCCCCCGGCGGAGCTGGGACACCAGCTGGGCCTCGGTGGCGGTGAGGCCGAGCAGCTCGGCACTGCGCTCCACCTCCCCGGGCGACTGGGCGTAGACCACCCGGGTCTCCGAGTCGGACAGCAGCCCTTCGGCCAGCCCCACCTGCTCGGAGTCGCCCGCCCCCACCGAGCTCAGGTCCGAGAGTCGGTGGAGGACCGCCATGTTGGCCACCCCCAGGGCCCGGGACAGCTTCCACGACGCCTGGAGCCACCGGGCCACGCCCAGGTTCGAGAGGATCGCCCACGCCTCGTCCACCACCAGGATCACCCGCTGGTGGTCAGCGGCCCGCAGGGCGTGCTGGAGCCAGGCGGTGGCGCAGGCCATCAGGACCCCGAGGGCCGGCGAGTGGTAGACGGCCGACAGGTCGAGGACGACCAGGGGGGCGTCGAGGCGGAGCCCGTCGGTGGTCGGCCCGTCGAACATCCCCCGCAGGTCGCCGGAGACCAGCCGGCGGAGCTCGAGGGCCACGTCCCTCCCGTCCTCCGTGAGCGCGGTCCGTTCCGTCCGCAGGGCCCGGGCCGCCTCGCCGTCCGGCTCCATCAGGGCGTCGACCACCAGCGGCAGGGTGGGCGCGTCCCGGCCCGACCGCTGGGACCTCCCGGTCGCCCCGGTGACCGCGGCGTCCACCGCCGCCCGCTCCCGGGGCCGGAGGTCACGGTCCAGGCACGCCACCGCCAGCGAGGCGGTGAGCTCCACCCGCCGGCGCCAGGCCTCCGCCGCCCCGTCGGCGCCCGGCGACCCGATGTCCAGGGGGTTGAGACGGACCGGTCCGCCCGGGCGGAGGGAGACCGGCCGCACCCCCCAGGCCCGGGCCAGGGGTCCGTACTCCCCCTTGGGGTCGACCACCCACGCCCGCCGGCCGAAGACCGCCTGGCGCCAGAGGTACGACTTCACGAAGGCGCTCTTGCCACGACCGATCTGCCCGAACACCACCAGGTTGGGGTTGGTGACCACCCCGTCCCGGTAGAGGACGAAGGGGTCGTAGTGGAACGAGCCCCCCAGCAGGTCGCGGCCGATCAGCACGCCGGCGTGGCCGAGCCCGGCCTCGGTGGCCAGCGGGTAGGCCACCGCCAGGTGGCGGGTGGTGGTGACGTGGGCGGCCACCCGGGGCGCCGGCGGTCTCACGTCAACCCGCGCCCGAGCGGCAGGGAGCAGGCGAAGGCCAGATCCTGCTCGCCGTAGAGGCGTCGGAGCTCCAGGCGGGCCTGACCGCCGGCCTGCTCGAGGGCGGCACACCCCTCCCCGAGCGCCTCCGGATCGTCGGCGGTCACCGTCACGTACCCGGAGAACCGGTACTGGGCGTGGCCGTCGGCCAGCTCACGGTCCCGATGCTCGACCCCCTGCTGCTCGCGGCGCTGGCGGGCGGTGACCAGAAAGCCGCCCCGGCGCCGGAGCTCCCCGTCGGCGATGTCGGCCGTGCGGGCCTGGGCCACCTGCCGGGCGGCCCGGCCGGGGCTGACCGGCTCCATCACCAGGGAGATGGTGCGGCGCAACGGTGAGAAGAGCAGCGGACCGAGGAAGTCGGGGGTGACGTCCACCCGGGGCCACTCGGCGATCCAGTAGGTGGCGTGCCAGGTCCCGTCGGTGTGGACCGCCTCCCAGGTGGGAGCCACCGCCATCGGCCACGGCCATGCCACCGCCGGCCCGGTCCCCCCGATCCCGACCACCGGGGCCACGGCGTCCCGGAGCACGGCGGCCAGGGCGGCGGGTCCGAGGATCCCCTCGACGGTGGCGTCGGTGTCCTCGAGCATGCGCTGGAGGGCGGCCGACTCGCGGAGCAGCACGGCGGCCGCTCCGGCGTCCCTCCCGCCCGGGCTCCGCCCCGACCGGTGGGTGCGGACCGACAGGGCGAGCAGGGTCCGGTGCCGCCGGGCCACCGGGGCCGACTGCGCCATCAACGAGGTGTAGGAGCGGCCGGGCCCGGTGGCGTCGCCGAGCACGGCGTGCTCCCGCTGGTAGCGGCGGGCGGCCGTCCCGTCGTCGGGCAGGCACGACTCCACCCACTGGACCCGGTGCACGGGTGACCCCTCCCGGGCCAGGCCGGCCAGCACCCGGGCCCACCCGGCCACCCGGGCGTCCTGGTCGGACGGACCGAGGAGGGCGAAGCTGTGGCCCCGGACGGCCAGCGCGGCGGTGGCGGTGCGGGCCCGGTCGTCGAACACCACGGCGGCGGTCGGCGCGCCGGCCACCTCGGAGACCGGGCAGCCGACCATCCGGAGGCCGTCGAACACGCCCGGCGACGACGAACGTCGCCAGGGGGTCCGGGGGGAGCGGACGGCCACCGTCGGGGGGCACGGCGTGCCGGAACCGTCCACCTCCCCCGGGGTGCCGTTCCGGGGTCCGTCGGCCAGCTGCAGGTGGCCCGCGGTCAGCCCGGCCACCGCCCAGCGCACCACCAGCGGGCACCACTGTTCGCCGGTCCGACCCCGGAGCGGCCAGCAGGCCAGCGCCACCCCACTCCCCACCGACACCAGGGCGGCCACCACGCCGGGGAGCGACGGCCGGGAGCGGAGGGCCACCACGCCCACCACCAGCCCGGCCGCCACCGAGGCGATCTGGCCGCCGCGCCAGCCGGCGATCAGGCCCCGCTGCTCGAGGGGACCGAACCGGTAGCGGACCCGCCCGCCCCCGTCGGAGGACTCACCCACCCCCGGACTCCGACCGGTCCCCGTCCACCCCGGGGGCCGCGGGGTCATCACCACCGAGTGCCCCGACCGGGAGGGCCGGCACCGGACCGGACCCCGGGTCGCCGGACCCCCTGGCCATCTCCTCGGCGAAGGTCCGGGTGGCCGCCACGTCGACCGGCCACCCGGGGATGCTCGACCCCGGGGTCGACGCCTCGCCGACCCCGCGGGTCTCCAGGCTGGAGGGGCCGAGGTCCGGCGTCCGCGACCTGGGCACGGCGTCCTCGTCGCCCCCGCCCCCCATGCCATCCCCCGTCGGTGCCGCCGCTGCACCGGCCGCCGCCGCCATCCCCACCTCGCCGGCGCCACCGACCGTCACCGCCCGCAGGGCCGACTCGGCCAGGCTCCGACCCGGGCCGGTGGCCGTCTGCAGGGTCCGGCGACCGGCTCCCTCCAGGTGGCCCACCGCCCCGGCCTCGAGGAAGGGGAGCAGCCGGAACAGCGCCCACGGGGAGGCGGCGGCCAGGGCCAGCATGGCGGCGCCGGCCAGGACGGCCGAGAACCCCGGCCCCGCCGGGGAGCCGGCGCCGGCACCGAGGGCGCTCACCCCCAGGCTCAGCACCGTGACGATCACGAACTTCCCCAGTACCAGGGCGGCCAGGGTGTCCACCAGCCGCCGGCACCAGTGGGCGATGGCCGGCCACGCCAGGCTGGCCAGGGCCATCGGCAGGAAGAGCACAGCCACGTAGACGGCGGCGGCCCGCACCAGAAGCTCCACCCAGAGGAGGAACGCCCCGAGCACCACGGCCAGGCTCCCCAGCAACACGATGAACGTGGGGGGACCCGGGGTGGGCCCGGCAGCCGGGCTGTCGAGGGCGACGATCACCGGGTCGAAGAGGTGGCCGGTGTCGACGCCGGTCCCCTGGGCCACCGCCGTGCTCAGGGTGTCGGTCAACGCCAGGCCCAGCTGCACCAGCTGCACCGCCACCGCCGTCAGCAGGATGGCCAGCGGCACATTCACCAGCACCGAGCGGGCCAGCACGGCGCCGCTCTGCCGGTGGATCGACTGGATCACGCCGGCCAGCAGCAGCGGCACCACCACCACACCGGCGAGTCCCGCCATCGTCCGGTAGTGGTCGGTGAACCACGACGCCCCGAGGTCCACCGAGGTGGAGGAGGAGAGGAAGGCGCCGACCTGGCCGAGCAGCCACACCGCCCCCGACGAGACCCACCCGGCGATGCCGTCCAGGACGGCGTCGACGCTGAAGCCGGCCACCTGGGAGGCGGTCGAGCTGACCGCCCCGACCACCGCCCCACCCGCCCGGCACACCGGAGCCAGGCCCGCCGTCCCCAGGGCGGAGGCGGACGCCGGGCACGACAGGGACGGGACCACCGGCACCGCCAGAACGGGCATCTCAGTGGACCCCCTGGCCGGCCTTGAAGAAGAAGTTGACGATGGCCGGCCCGGCTCCGATCAGCAGGGCCGCCAGCCCGGAGATCAACACCGCCCGGCGGCCCACGAAGGTCTGCTGGTAGTTCTGGGCATGGGAGCCCAGCGCCCAGGCCGCCGCGCCGATGAGGAGGCCGACCAGGGAGAGGGCGAGCGCCCACCCCCCGAGCCCGTTCATCAACTTCTGGAGTACCTGCCCGCCGGGGAGCGACGAGGTGTCCGGGTCGAGGGTGACGTCGGCGGTGCGCGCCAGGGCCCGGCCGGCCACCAGGTGGAGGGCGGGGAGCCACGTGGGGAGACGGGCGCCGGAGGGGAGGAGGTCGCTGAGCATGACGCTCACGGTAGGTCCCGTCTACTCCCGTTTCAATACTTTTCATGATATTCCACACTGACCAGGATCGGGTCCCGGTCGGGACCGGCCACCACCCGGGACGCCCGGGCGGGACCGGCGACTCCCCGGTTCCGACATCGGCGCCCCCTGCCATCGGGGGAGGTCACAACTCCGCGCCAGGGCCTGCCATGCTGGGGCGGTGAAGTCGACGGAGCTGATCGCCATCGTCGTGGCGGCCGTGGTGGTCCTGCTGGCCCTGTTCATCGCCTTCCGGCTGGGACGGCGGGCCAGCCGCCGCAGCCTCCAGCAACGGCTGACCGCCCTGTCCAACCGGCTGGGGGTGGAGCCCCCCGACGACGGCGGGGTGGAGCCGATCCTCTCCCACCTGGAGAAGGTGACCGGCGAGGCCGCCGAGGCGGTCACCGAGGCCAGCGCCGACGCCATCCGGCTGCGGCGCGCCCTCGACACCCTCCCCCAGGGGGTGATCGTCTGCGACGAGAACGGGGACGTGGCCTTCCGCAACGCCCGCGCCGTCGCCCTCATGAACAACCGCCACGGCGACGCCCTGGCCGCCCAGGCGGTGACCGAGCTGCTCGAGGGCGCCTGGCACGACGGCTCGGCCGAGCGCACCCTCGACCTCTACGGCCCGCCCCGCCAGACCCTCACCGTCCGCACCCGGCTGATCGACGACGGGCGCCGGCCCCTGGGGGTCATCGCCGTCATCGAGGACGTCTCGGAGCGGCGCCGGCTGGAGGAGATCCGCCGGGACTTCGTGGCCAACGTCAGCCACGAGATGAAGACCCCGGTCGGCGCCCTCGGCCTCCTGGCCGAGACCCTCACCGTGGAGCCCGACCCGGTGGTGGCCCAGCGGCTGGCGTCCCGGATCCACGCCGAGGCCTTCCGGGTCAGCCGGATCATCGACGACCTCCTCGACCTCAGCCGGATCGAGTCGGAGGAGACCCCGCCCCGGGAGCCCATCTACGTCAACCTGGTGATGGCCGAGGCGGTGGAACGGGTCAGGTCGGCCGCCGAGCAGCGGCGCATTACCATCGAGCTCTATGAGCCCGACCCCCCGATCTACGTCATCGGGGACCGGCGGCAGCTGGTGTCGGCCATCCACAGCCTGCTCGAGAACGCCGTCACCTTCTCCTACGAGGACTCGGTGGTGAAGATGGTGGGCAGCCGCTCGGACGGCGACGTGAAGCTGGCCGTCACCGACTCCGGGGTGGGCATCCCCGCCCGCGACCTCGACCGGATCTTCGAGCGCTTCTACCGGGTCGACCACGGCCGCAGCCGCGAGACCGGGGGCACCGGCCTCGGGCTCTCCATCGTGCGCCACGTCGCCAGCAACCACCAGGGCCGGGTGGAGGTCGACTCCCGCGAGGGTGAGGGCTCCACCTTCACCCTGGTCCTCCCGACGCCCGTCGACGCCACGGCGTGAGCGCCACCAGCATGTCCGCCGATTCCTCCCAGACCAAGGTCCTGCTGGCCGAGGACGAGGAGTCCTTCATCGACGCCCTGGTGGTGGGCCTGGCCCGGGAGGGCTTCGACGTCACCGTGGCCCGGGACGGCAACGAGGCCCTGAAGCTCTTCGACGAGGTCGCCCCCGACCTGATCCTGCTCGACCTGATGCTGCCCAAGCTGTCCGGCATCGACGTGTGCCGGTCCATCCGCTCCCGCTCCTCGGTGCCCATCATCATGGTCACCGCCAAGGGCACCGAGATCGACACGGTGGTGGGCCTGGAGGTCGGCGCCGACGACTACGTGGCCAAGCCCTACCGGCTCCGCGAGCTGGTGGCCCGGATGCGGGCCGTGCTCCGCCGGACCCCCAACGCCGAGGAGCGGCGGCCCGGCGCCCCGGCCGCCCCGGCCGCCCCGGCCCCGGCCGCCGAGGGCGCCCGGCCCGGGGGCAGCGGCATCCTCGAGTCGGGCGGGATCCAGGTCGACCCCGACCGCCACCTGGTCTTCGTCCGGGGGGTGGACGTCCACCTCCGGCGCAAGGAGTTCGAGCTGCTGTCGCTCCTGATGGAGAACGCCGGCCGGGTCCTCACCCGCGACGTGCTGATCGACCGCATCTGGGGCTCCGACTACTACGGCGACACCAAGACGCTCGACGTCCACATCAAGCGGCTGCGGACCCACGTGGAGCTGGACCCGTCGACCCCCCGCCTGATCACCACCATCCGCGGGGTCGGCTACCGCTTCGACGCCCCCAAGGACTGACGCCCCGACCGGGGCGGCTCAGGCCGGCGCCGGCGCCGGGATGACCCCGACACCCCCCAGGTAGGGGTGGAGCACCTGGGGCAGCACCACCGACCCGTCGTCCTGGCGACCGGTCTCCACCACCGCCGCCCAGATCCGGGCCCAGGCCAGCGCCGAGCCGTTGAGGGTGTGGACGAAGGCCGGGCTGCCACCGCCGTCGGGCCGGTAACGGATGTTGGCCCGGCGGGCCTGGTAGTCGCTGCACCAGCTGACCGACGACACCTCGAGCCAGAGGTCGACACCGGGGGAGTACACCTCGAGGTCGAAGGTGCGGGCCGCCGAGTTCCCGATGTCGCCGGCGCACAGGTCGAGCACCCGGTAGTGGAGCCCGAGGTCGCGCAGCAGCTGCTCGGCCCGGGCCACCATGTCCTCGAGGAGGGCGGCCGACTGGTCGGGGGTGGCGTAGGCGAAGAGCTCCACCTTGTCGAACTCGTGGACCCGGAGCAGCCCCCGGGTGTCCCGGCCGGCCGCCCCGGCCTCCCGCCGGAAGCAGGCGGTGGCGGCGGTGAGCCGTACCGGGAGGTCCGCCTCCTCCATGATGTCCCCCCGCATCATCGAGGTCAGGGGCACCTCGGCGGTGGGGATGGCCCACAGGTCGTCGCGCTCGAGGTGGTAGGCCTCCTCGGCGAACTTGGGGAGGTGGCCGGTGGAGACCATGGTCTCGGTCCGGACCAGGGTGGGCGGCCGGATCTCCTCGAAGGCGTCGGCGTGCCGGTCGAGGGCGAAGGAGGTGAGCGCCCGGAGCAGCCGCGCCCCGAACCCCCGGTAGAGGGGGAACATGGAGCCCGACAGCTTGGCCCCCCGCTCCATGTCGAGGAGACCGAGCTCGGTGCCGACCTCCCAGTGGGGCACCCGCTGGGCGTCGGTGAAGGCCGGGGGGACCTCGGGCCAGGACCGCACGCACACGTTGTCCTCGGGTCCCCCGCCGTCGGGGGCGTCCACCGCCGGCAGGTTGGGGAGGTAGAGGAGCGCCTGGCGGACCGCCTCCTGCGTGGCCTCGGCCACCCCGTCGAGGGCCCGTTCCTCGCCGCCCAGGGCCCGGCTGCGGGCGGTCAGCTCCTCGGCGGTGGCGGCGTCCCCGGACCGTCGGGCCTCCCCCACCTGCCTGGAGAGCGCCTTCACCTCCGCCCGGAGATCGTCCCGGCGCCCCACCGCCGCCCGGGCCTCCACGTCCAGCCCGGCCAGGCGGTCGAGCTCGGCGGGGTCGACCCCACGCCGGCCGAGGGCGGCCTTCACCCCGTCGAGGTCGTCGCGCACCAGCCGGATATCGATCATGTCGCCCTCACGGTAGCGTGACGGCCCGTGACCGACGCCATCGAGAGCCGTGGCCTCCCCACCGCCGGACCGGCGGTGGTCTGCGACCGGCTGGTGGTCCGCTACGGGCCGACGGTGGCGGTCGACGGCCTGTCCTTCGAGGCCGAGGCCGGACAGGTGACCGCCCTGCTCGGTCCCAACGGCGCCGGCAAGACCAGCACCGTCGAGACCCTGGAGGGCTACCGCCCCGCCGCCGGCGGCACCGTCCGGGTGCTCGGGCTCGACCCCGCCTCCGACCACGCCGCCCTGGTGGGGAGGATGGGGGTGATGCTCCAGCGGGGCGGCGTCTACCCCACCCTCGGCTCCGCCCAGGTGCTCCACCTCTTCGCCCGCTACTACGACGACGCCGAGGACCCCGACGCCCTGCTGGAGCGGGTGGGCCTGGACGGGGTGCGCTCCACCCCCTGGCGGCGGCTGTCGGGGGGCGAGCAGCAGCGCCTCTCCCTGGCCCTGGCCCTGGTGGGGAAGCCGCAGGTGATGTTCCTCGACGAGCCGACCGCCGGGGTGGACCCGGAGGGCCGCACGGTGGTCCGGGGCATCATCGACGACCTCCGCCGCCGGGGGGTGTGCGTGGTGCTCACCACCCACGAGCTGGCCGAGGCCGAGCGCCTGGCCGACCGGGTGCTGATCATCGCCAAGGGTGCCAAGCTGGCCGAGGACACCCCGGCCGGGCTGGCGGCCGGGACCGCCGACGGCTCCATCCGCTTCACCGCCGATCCCGGCCTCGACACCGGGGCACTGGCCGGGGCACTGGGGGCGGGGACCTCGGTGGACGAGGAGCGCCCCGGCCATTTCCGGGTCCACCCGGCCGTCGGGGCGGCCGTCCCCGACGTGGTGGCCACCCTGACCGGCTGGCTGGCCGCCCGGGGGCTCTCCCTCGGCGACCTCCGGACCGGGCAGTCGCTCGAGGAGGCCTACCTGGCCATCACCGGGTCACCGGGCGGGGCGGAGTCGGACGGACCGGTGCCCGGCACCGGGGAGGCCGGGGCGGTGACCGGTCGGGGTCGTCGCCACCGGACCCGTCGGGCCCGGCCCTGATGCGCCCGCTGGCCGCCCAGCTCCGGGCCGAGGTGACCATGCTCTTCTCCAACGGGGAGACGCTCTTCCTCACCCTGGGGATCCCGGTGCTGTTCCTGCTGTTCTTCTCGGGGGTCCACGTGCTGCCCACCGGCACCCGGCACCCGGTGGACTTTCTGGTGCCGGGGATCCTGGCCCTGGCCGTGATGTCCACCTCGATGACCGCCCTCTCCATCGGCACCGGCTTCGAGCGCGGCTACGGGGTCCTGAAGCGGCTGGGGGCCACCCCCCTCGGGCGGCCCCGGCTGCTGGGGGCCAAGATCATCGCCATCATCGGGGTGGAGCTGGTCCAGGCCGTGGTGCTGCTGGCGGTGGGGGCCGCCCTGGGCTGGTCGCCCGGGGGGCTGTCGTCGGGCGGCGCCCGGGTGGGGGCCACGGTGGCCGCCATGGTGCTCGGGACGGTGGCCTTCGGCGGCATCGGCCTGTTTCTGGCCGGGGTGCTCAAGCCGCTGGTGAACCTGGCCGTGGTCAACACGCTCTTCGTGGTGCTGCTGCTGCTCGGCGGGATGCTGATCCCGCTGGCCAAGCTGCCCGGGTGGCTGGCCGACCTCTCGCGGGTGCTGCCGGCGGCCGCCCTGGCCGACGCCCTGCACAACGCCCTGGGACGAGGGGTCCCGGTGGCGGCCCGCGACTGGGGGGTGCTGGCCGTCTGGGCGGTGGCCGCACCCGTGGTGGCCGCCGTGACCTTCCGGTGGGAGTAGGCGGGCCCGGGCGCGGCGGCCGGGTCAGCCCGCCGACCCGGCCAGGCGGTGGAGCCAACCGTCGAGCTCGGAGGCGGTGACCGCCCCCAGGGTGTGGCCGATGACCACCCCGTCCTCGTTGATGTAGTACGTGTTGGGCTCGGAGTTGAGGCCGTAGAGCACCGAGGTCACCGCCAGGGTCCGGTCCGCCCCCACCGGGTAGGTGATGCCCGCCTGCCTGGTGAAGGTGACCGCCGCCGAGGTCAGGTCGGCCACGTCCACCCCCACGAACTGCACCGGCGATCCCTTGGCCGCCTCCGCCTTGGCCGTGGCGGCCAGCAGCGGGGTCTCCTCCTGGCACGGGATGCACCACGAGGCGTAGAAATTGAGGACCACCGGGCGGTGCCGGTCCTTGCCCAGGGCGTCCAGGTTGACCCGGGGCAGGGGCTGGGCGGGGGTGCTGAGGAGGTTGGGCAGCGTGAACCCCGGCGCCACGCTGCCCGGGCCGATCACCTCCGACTGTCCGGAGCTGGTGGTGGCCGACGGTTTCAGCACCACGAAGAGGAGGACGGCCAGCACCACGGCGACGCCGGTGCCGATCAGCAGGGACCGGAGCCGCCGCCCTCCGGGGGGAGGGACTCGGACCGCGGCGGGGGTGGTCGGCGCGGTCGGCGACGGGCCGTCCCCGGACGGAGTCCCGGGCGTGTCCCCGGTGTCCGGTGGATCCCCCCCTCCGCCCCCGGGGTGTCGGAGGGGCTCACCTCTGGGCGAAGACGTCGACAGCCATCAGCACGAACAGCAGGGTCAGGTAGGTGATCGACCAGCTGAACAGCCGCATGGCCGACCTGGGGGTCTTCTGCCGCCAGAGCCGGACCGACAGGCCCAGGAAGACGGCCCCGAGGACCGAGGCGCCGATGACGTAGACCGGCCCGAAGTGGGCGACCGACGCCAGCAGCAGCGACACCCCCACCAGCAGGACGGTGTAGACGAAGATCTCGATGGCGGTGCGCCGGAAGGTGGCCACCGCCGGGAGCATGGGTACGTGGGCGGCCTGGTAGTCGTCCTTGTACTTGAAGGCCAGCGCCCAGAAGTGGGGTGGCGTCCAGATGAAGATGACCGCGAACATCACCACCGGGGTCCACGACAGGGAGTCGGTGACCGCCGCCCAGCCCACCAGGACCGGGACCGCCCCCGCCGCCCCGCCGATCACGATGTTCTGGCTCGAGGACCGCTTCAGCCACAGGGTGTAGACGAAGACGTAGAAGAGGGTGGCCGACACCGCCAGCGCCGCCGAGAGGAGGTTGACCAGCACCGCCAGCTCCACGAAGGCGGCCACCTCCAGCACGATGGCGAAGACCAGGGCGTTGCGGGGGGTGATCACCCCGGTGACCAGCGGTCGGTTCCGGGTGCGGTGCATCACCTTGTCGATGTCCCGGTCCACCACCATGTTGGTGGCGTTGGCCCCCCCGGCGGCCAGGGCCCCGCCCACCAGGGTGGCCGCCATCAGCCACACCTCCGGCAGCCCGCGCTGGGCCACGATCATGGTCGGGAGGGTGGTGACCAGCAGCAGCTCGATGATCCGTGGCTTGGTGAGCGCCACGTACGCACCGACCCGGACCCCCAGGGTGCGGTGCCCCGGCAGCGCCGCGGTGGGTAGGGACATAGGGGCCCAGCGTAGAGCCCGGCCGGTTCCCCGGACAAAGCGGGCGGCCCGCCCCCGGCGGGCGCACCCGCGGGGTGGGCGGATACCATCGCGACCGAGTGTCCTCACTGCGTCTCGGTCCCCGCCCGTTTCTGCGGCTCTGCCAATTCACCCTGGTCGTGACCGTGCTGAATATCGCCACCGGAGCGGCGGTGCGGCTGTCCGACTCCGGTCTGGGCTGCCCGGACTGGCCCACCTGCTCGAAGGACAAGCTGACCCCGGCGCTCAGCCTCCACCCGGTCATCGAGTTCGGGAACCGGATGGTGGTCACCGTCCTGGTGGTGGCGTGCGGGGCCACCCTGGTGGCCTCGCTCGTCCGGCGTCCCCGGCGCCGGGACCTGACCTGGCTGTCGGGGGGGCTCATCCTCGGGGTGATCGGCGAGGCGGTCCTCGGGGCGTTCGTCGTCTACTCCAAGCTCAACGCCTACGTGGTGGCCACCCACTTTATGGTGGGGATGGCCCTGCTGGCGGTGGCGGTGGTCCTGACCATGCGGGCCGCCCACGGTCCCGGGCGCGGCACCCCCGTGGTGTCGGTGGCCGCCCGCCGGTTGGGGGCGGTGGTGGTGGCCCTGCTGGTGGTGGTGCTGGCCGCCGGGGCCTCCACCACCGGGGCGGGTCCCCACGCCGGCGGCAAGGGAGCCAAGCGGATCCCCATCGGCCTCGAGGACATGACCCGGATCCACGCCGAGATCGTCATCGCCACCGGCCTGGTGCTGCTGGTGCTGCTCTGGGTGCTGTGGCGGTCCGACGCCCCGGCGGTGGTCCAGAACCGCGGCTACGTGCTGCTCGGGGCCATGGCGGCCCAGGGGCTGGTGGGCTACACCCAGTTCTTCACCCACCTGCCGCCGGTACTGGTGGGCATCCACGTGCTGGGGGCCTCCCTGGTGTGGTCCACCGCCCTCTGGTTCCACCACCACCTGCTCGGGTACCCGGACGAACTCCCCGAGCCGGCCGCCGGTCCGGCCCTCCCCGCTGTCGACCTGGCCCACACCTCCTCACCGGTGGGGACCGGCTCGTGAGGACCCGGGCCAAGACCACCGAGGTGGAGGCCGCCCCGGTCGGGGACCTCGACGCCGACCTCGAGGAGTCGGTGGCCACCGACCGGCCGTGGCTGGTCATCGTGTGGAACGACCCGATCAACCTGATGTCCTTCGTGACCTTCGTCTTTCAGAAGCTGTTCGGCTACTCCAAGGAGAAGGCCACCAAGCTGATGATGGACGTGCATACCAAGGGGCGGGCGGTGGTCGCCTCCGGCACCCGGGAGCGGGCCGAGCTGGACGTCTACCGGCTCCACGAACACGGGCTGTGGGCCACCATGGAGCAGTCCGGGTGAGGGGCCGGCCGGCCGGCGGCCCGGCATCCCGGCCGCCCCGGCCGCCCCGGCCGCCCCGGCCGCGGTAGTGGCCTTCGCCTCGCCGTTCCGGCGACGCCGGGACGGCCGGTACACCGTCCGGCTCGACCCCAACGTCCGCACCGTGCTGGCGTCGGTGGCCGCCCAGCTGGGACCGATGATCGACGCCGGGGACGAGGCCACCACCCGGCTCTTCCCTCCCGCCTACCTGGGCGACGAGCAGGCCCGCGAGGAGGCCGGCTACCGGTCCCTGGTGGACGGGGCCCTCCGGAACCACCACCACTCCGCCCTCGGCATCCTGATCGACACCGTCCGGGCCGACGTCCTCACCGCCGACGAGTTGGACGCCTGGCTCTCGGCCATCGGGAGCATGCGCCTGGTGCTGGGCACCCGCCTGGACGTCCACGAGGAGATGGAGCCCCCGGCCCCCGGCGACCCCACCGAGCCGGAGTACGCCGTCTACGACCTGTTCGGTGCCGTCCAGGCCGCCATCATCGAGGTGCTGGCGTCGTCGCTGCCCGACGGAGGGGCGCCCGAAAGGGCCCTCTAGCGGCTCTGCTAACCTCCCTTAGCCCGGATCGGGTTTGAGCCCCCATCGTCTAGCGGCCTAGGACGCCGCCCTTTCAAGGCGGTAACACGGGTTCGAATCCCGTTGGGGGTGCGTCAACGCCCCAGCTATTCTTTGCTGGTTGGGGACCTGTGGTGCAGTTTGGAGTGCACGCCGCCCTGTCAAGGCGGAGGTCGCGGGTTCAAATCCCGTCAGGTCCGCCACCTCGGCTCGCCGAGGCGAGGTCGGGTAGCTCAGTTGGTAGAGCGTGCGCCTGAAAAGCGCGAGGTCACCGGATCGACGCCGGTCCCGACCACCGAGAAGGTGCAGGTCAGCGGGGGTCCGGCGACGAGCCGGGGCCAGCAGCCCCACTGGCGTGCCAGAGACGTGCCAGATCGAACCGGAGGCGTCTGGCTCGAAACGCGGCGACCGTGTTCGCTGACGGGTGGAGCCGCTCTCTGGGTCGGTGCAGAAAGCACTGGGATGCCAGATGGTTCATACGTGTATTAGGCGATCTGGGACACCCAGGGTGTGCTTCCCCGGGTCAGCAGCCAAACCCGGAGGTGCAGTTACTCGGGGCCACAATACCGATGATCATCGCCATCAAGAAGATGGCCGTGAAAATGGAACCCTCCCAGATGCCAGCAAGGGCTAATCGGCGGCCAGCTTGCCCTCCTCCCGCTCGATTGATTTGGCGGAGAGCGGCGATTCCGAGACCTACCCCGATTGGACTCGGCAGCACCAGGAGTATCCCGGCCATCGAGCAGACGAACGAGGCCCTGGCCAATCCATTCGTCCTCAATGAACCGGGGTAAGGCCGCGCGCTTCCTTCCGGCGACCCCGCCGGGGTGGCATGCCCGGTCCAGCTCGTTCCATCCCACCAACGAAAGCGTTGCGGATGTTGCTGGATCTGGGCACCAACCAGCTGGGGTGGATCTGGGCTGAGTCCCCGCCGACGGAAGTTCCGACATGTTGGCACCTTACCCAGCGGCCAACCGGCTGCCCTCGGTGTCCCACTCGTGGCGCCCGAGGTGACCACGAGCCGGCGATCAGGGGCAGTGTCGGATCACACGTCATCGGATTCTCCACGGCTGTAACCTCAAGACCTTGGAAGGCGACTCACAATCTCGCGGCTGGCACGACGATCCGGACTCCTCGGGGCGTTTGGCCTACTGGGATGGCCGCCAATGGACTGGACACGCCACTCGCTCCGGAAGTGCGAGTACAGCGAGCGTCTCTCTGCGGGGATGGCGTCGAATCTGGTTCACCAGGATCGTTCGCTTCCCTGGAATCTTCTACCCGCTTGCTTGGTTCGGCTGCAGCGTTCCACTGACGAGAGGTCGGTTGAAGGGCCTCATGCAGCCAAGGGAGTTCCGCGAGTTGAGATCAACCCCACCACCAGCCGGGCCACCTCCCCCGACTGCAGGAGTGAGGGAGCCCCGGCGCCCGATTCCTTCAAGTCCTGTCCTCTCAGCGCTCGCCGACGATTCCAACTCTCGGGTGAACTGACCCGGCGGTCGGGGACGCTCTGCTCCTCCTACCGTCCAGCTCGCCGTTGTTTGCGACTCAAGACTGATAAGTCGGGCCACCGGCACGAATATCCTGAGTCGCAGTGTCAGCACGTTTGGATCCGTCTTGGTCGGTTCTGGCCAGTCCCTCGACGCCCGCAGTCGACCGCTGCGTCGACGTCTTCGTCCGACCTGACGGATCTTTTGGATTCGAGGAGTTCCGGCGTGACCCAGAGGACATGGGCGTCTGGACGCCAGTCGCGTACTTCTCGACTAGGGGGTTTGCAACGGAGGCCGATGCGCTGTCCGCGGCCCGAGAAGCCGTTCCGTGGCTGCCCGAGGTCCTTGACCGAGGCACGTGACTGATGCTTGCGATTCGCATTAGCGGGCTCTGAAGTGTGCCCGCAGCCGGCGGTCAGGGGCGGCCGTTTGCTCGATCCCAGAGCGCCTTGCACTGATCTTGCAGTCTCCGAACGTCGTCCGTAAGTCCAGCAGTGGTGACGGCGGGATCGCTGACCAAAACTCGGAGGACCACACCCGTGTTGCTAAGGCACTCCCCAAAGGTGGAGCCACTGCGCAGGGCGTTCATCAGATCTGCTGCCTGGTCCCCCGCTCCGGCAATTGCAAGGCTGTCGCTGAGGTGGTCGACGCCGTCGTAGTACTCATCGAGCGAACCAGGCTGCGGCATTGGATAACGCTACCGCCCCTAAGGTCCCCCACTCGTGCCGGTCGGCCACCCTCGATAACCGCCTCGCTCCGGTTGGGGGGCAGTTGGTCACCGGGGTTATCGTTCTCTGCGAAGTACCCAGGTGAAGGCTCGATAGAGATAATCGGCGCAGGCGTCGGGTCCGTTCTCCCACCGCTGCACGTCCTCGAACGCTCCTTTGACCGATACAAATCCGACCTCAAGTCGGTCGAGCGAGAAATAAGGCCAAGGGGTTGCACGGGTATCGCTGGAGAACATGGTCCATTTCTGCACCAGTTCAGGATGGGTACGGAGCCACTTCGACACCACCGCCAGGAAATGGGCCCTGTCAGACAGATCAGCCGAGGCCTGCTCAAATGCATCGTAAATCGAGAGGCCCGCCCCGGGCTCGTGAAAGGTCACCACGGCTCGACAGACGTTCTCGACCCACTTCAAGAGCTGGTCGTCGGTCTGGCCAGGCACACAACCACTATTACCGACCCCGACCTGGCTGTCTCGAAGTGTCGGTCGGCCACGGTGATAACGCCACGGACCCGGCGATTAGAGATGCTCCGTCGGCAAGGACTACGCCTCACGTCCGGTTTCGATCGGCACAAATAGACCTCGCCGTTCTGCGACGAAGACCGGACTGCGGACCACCGCCGAGATGGCGGTCTGTCTGGACCAGATCCACGCCCTCCACCATGCCCTGAGCCACAAGGGGGCGGCCTCCTCCTTGAAGCGCATCGCCACGGGGGCAAAGGGTCCTTCCATGCTCTCCAAGCTATGTGAATCGCTTTGAGCCCGGCGACTTGACCACGGTCATCGTCCCGGCGATAGAGGGCACCCCGACGGGCAAAACCTCTGCTGAACTGCTGAACTGCTGAACATGAAGGACGTTCAGTATCGCTCGGCAGGGCCCGAGGACTTCACCTTTCTGGCGACGATGCTTGGTCATGCCGCAGTCTGGCGCCCTGACAAGCCGACACCGACCGCTGACCAGGTGCTCGCCGATGTGCGGTATTCGATGTACCTCGCTGGATGGCCGAGGCAAGGCGACTATGGACTGATTGCCGAACAACACGCCCCAGTGGGTGCGGCTTGGTATCGGACGTACACCGAGGCGAGCCACGGCCACGGCTTTGTCGCCGAAGATGTCCCCGAACTGTCGATCGCCGTCATCGCGTGGCGTCGGCACGAAGGGATTGGTCGTCGGCTCCTGTTTGAGCTCATCGACGCCAGTGATAACCAGGGCTATCCAGCGCTGAGTCTCAGCGTGAGAGAAGCGAATCCAGCGCGCCGCCTCTATGAGTCAATGGGCTTCGTCCCTGTAAGGAAGCGCGGATCGTCCTGGACGATGGTCCGATACGCCGTTCGATCACAGTAACCCTCTCCCGGTGGGCGGGGGCAGGTGGGGTAGCCCCGATGTGCCTAGTTGAGACTTCTTGGCAGACGCTCGGTCTGTTCGTAGCGTTTAGAGGTCCAGACGGGGTAGCTCTCTAAGTGCCTGCCGCCGGCTCCGGTCGACTGGCTTCCTAACGAGTGGCTTCCTGGCTGGACCTTGCCGCGGGTGGCTCGAAAGAGGAGTGTGCACGAGATCCCAACCAGGAGTGCCCTCGCGGTTCCTAACCGACCACGAAGGAGGAACTGATGACGGTGATCATCGGGATCGACCCTCACAAGGCATCCCACACGGCCGTGGCCATCGGCCGGAACGAAGAGCAACTGGCCCAGATCAAGGTCCGGGCCACCTGCCAGCAGACAGCAAAGCTGTTGGCGTGGGCCGAGCAACTCGGTGAACGGACATGGGCCGTTGAGTCCGCCGGCGGACTCGGCTATCTGCTGTCCCAGCAGTTGGTCGGAGCCGGCGAGCAGGTCCTCGATGTGCCGGCCACGCTGGCCTCCAGGGTGCGGGTGCTGGGCACTGGGAAGTCCAACAAGAACGACCCCAACGACGCCCTGTCGGTGGCCATTGCTGCCCTCCGCTCTCCCGGACTCCGGTCGGTCGAGCCCGCCAACCATCGGGAGGTGCTTCGCCTGCTGGCCAAACGGAACCACGAGATCGGGAGGCTTCGCAACATCGTGGTGTCCCGGCTGCACGCCGCCCTGCTCCACCTCTCACCCGGCGGAATCTCCAAGGAACTCAACGCTTCTGACGCCGTGCGACTCCTCGATGACTTCGATCCGATCACCCCGGTGGAACGAACCCGCTATGACCTGGCCCACGAGCTGCTCGACGACGTGGAGCGTCTCGACCGGCAGCTGAAGGCATCCCACCAGCGCATCAAGGAGGCAGTGAAGGCGTCGGGGACTTCCTTGACCGACCTCTATGGGGTCGGCCCCATCCTGGCCTGCGAGCTCATCGGCTACACCGGCGATGTCCGTCGGTTCACCAACCGGGACCAGTTCGCCTCCTATGCCGGGGTGGCTCCCGTCGAGAACTCCTCGGGGGGCAGGACCTTCCACCGCCTCAGCCGCCGGGGCAACCGTCAGCTCAACCATGCCGTCCACATGGTGGCCATCTGCCAGATCCGCCAGACCAACTCCGAGGGTCGGATCTACTTCGAGAAGAAGGTGGCCGAGGGCAAGACCAAGCGGGAGGCCATCCGGTCGCTCAAGCGTCACGTCAGCAATGCCGTCTATCGGCAGCTCGTCCTCGACGCACAGTGAAGTAGGGCCCGGGAGGACAGGCGGGAACGACTCATAGCCTGCGTGACCGGCTCTGCACCCTGGCGACCGGCTCTTCGGCGAAGTCACTCCCGGACCCCCTGAAACCTTAGGCATCTCCGCCTTCGACGGCACGTGGTCTCGTCGCGCCCGGGAACCCCTGAAATCCACCCCTTGACTCAAAGAGGATTCGGTAGGTGATGGTCAATATCGGCGAGGCCCCTCCCACGCCGCCCCTCTTGAAAGAGTAGAGGGAATGCTGTCGCGCCGACCTGTGCCCGACTCGACTGACTCGCACGATTCCGCCGGATCGACGGTGCGTCCACTATATCGCACACTTGTGCGTTCGATTGGTACACTGGGGAAATGGACTACGGACAGCCGATCGAGGTGGTGGTGCCCGGTGTCCAGGGCCGGGTGCTCGGCGTGCTCGCTCGCACCGAGGCCGAGCTGACCATGCGGACCGTCGCCAGGCTGGCCGGTGTCAGCGTCAACCGGGCCGTCACGGTGCTCAACGGGCTGATCGAGCTGGGGGTGGTCCGTCGCCGGGATGTCGGTTCCGCCGGACTGGTCAGCCTCGATCGGGAGAACCAGGTGGCCCGCCTGCTGCTCGCCCTGCAGGACGTCCGCCGTGCGGTGATCGACCGGTTGCAGGGGACGGCATCGATGATCCAACCGGTACCGGCCAGCCTGGTCGTCTTCGGCTCCTTCGCCCGGGGTGAGGCAGGCGCCGACAGCGACATCGACGTGCTGGCGGTCCGGGCGGTCGGGGTGGACCCCGACGACGTGCAGTGGAACGACACCTTGGGCCGGTGGAGCGAACTGGCCTCACGCATCGCCGGCAACCCGGTCCGGGTGGTCACCGCCGGCGCCGACGAGCTCCCCCGCCTGTTGCGCCGGCCGGACTCGATCTGGCGGACGGCGGCATCGGAGGGGACGGTGCTGGCCGGAGCGTCCCCGGTGGATGTGGTGGCTGTCGCCTGATGGCACCCCGACGCCAGGCAGCCCCACGGCCGGCGACCCGGGCCGATGCGGTCGCCTTCCTCGGCAAGGCCGGTGAGTTCCTCCGGGCCGCTCAGGACGCCCTGGCGCTGGGGCATCAGGTGGCCGCTACCGGCAACGCCGTCCATGCCGGTATCGCCGCCGCCGACGCCATCGCCGCCACCCGCCTCGGGGCTGTCTGGGTCGGTGAGCACTCACAGGCCGCCGGTCACGTCGACCAGGCCGGTACTGACGGCCGTCAGGCGGCGGCGCAGCTGCGGCGGCTACTTCCCTTGAAGCACCGGGCCAAGTACGACCCCCGTCCGGTACCCATCTCAGAGGCGAGGTCGGCGGTCAGGGCGGCGGGGCGGTTGGTGGCCATCGCCGAGCGGGTGGTCAACGGTTCCAAGCCCTGAGAGCGAGCCCACCGGCCGACCACCGACCATCTGGCACGCCGGAGCGACATCGAGGCGAGCTCACCCTGACCTCGCACTCGTCCTGTCGCGCGGATTTCGTGCCAGATCCGTGCCAGATCGGAGGGAAAACAGGAGGAAACAGCGGTCAATCAGGGGTACGACCACACACCCCGATCTGCCTGTTGAGCTGGGAGAACACCCGCTGACCAGCAAGATCGGCGGCCCCCGACATTGGGTCGATTGCCTCTGAAAAGCGCGAGGTCACCGGATCGACCGCCGGTCCCGACCACCGAGAAGGTGCAGGTCAGCGGGGGTCCGGCGACGAGCCGGGGCCAGCAGCCCCTCACTGTGCTGATTGAAGGCCCAGTCGCCGCCACCCGAGAGTGCCTCGTGACTTCAGGTCAGGCCGAATCCTCCGGTGCTCCCGAAGCTATTGAGGACCAGCCTGACAGCGGTGGACCCTGAGGGAAAGTGTCACTGTTCCGGGGCACTTCACTTCACCGGACCCCAAATCGAGCGGAAGCGTTATCGCCTTCTCTTTGCCCACCAAGCGACGAGGACAGTCGCAACCACAGCGACAAGCGTCAGAACGTAGGCAAGCAACTGACCGCTGACCGCCATCAGTTGCATCGGCCTAGGGTATTGCAGCCTCACACTCCTGGGCCGGAGGAACTAAAACGACGTGCCAGGGGTCCCCGAGCCGGCGATCCGGGGCAGTGCTCGAACAGTTCGGATCTGGTTCGTGACGATCCCCTAACGACGCTCCCGCCGGGGGTGTGGTGCGGAACGACGTCGACGGGTCAGGTCGAGTTGGGCTTGAAGCTCTTGGTTGACGGCTTGGAGGGCCAAGACGGCAGCGATGCCGGCCAGATTGAGGCCTTCGTCGAGGAGATGGCCGATCTCTCGGAGGCGGACGAGGTCGTCGTCGCTGTAGCGGCGGGTGCCACCTTGGCTGCGAGATGGGCTGATCAGCCCGCGGGTCTCGTAGAGGCGGAGGTTCTGGGGAGCGCTACCGACCAGTTCGGCCGCTACGGAGATGCCGTACAGGCCCCGGCTGGGATCGGGACGGCCACCCTGTCCGAGCGACCCGCTCCTCGGAAATTCGGTAGGACCTCTTGCATCAGACATGTTCTGAGGATATAACAAATCTGTAGTAACGACCATAGATCCAGAGCGAAGAAAGGACGCCCTGGCCGGAACAAGGAGGTACATCATCATGCTTGTCCGTTCTGACCCGTTCCGTCAGTTCGACCGGTTGGCCGAGCAAGTGTTCGGAACCGTCGCCCGTCCGGCGGCCATGCCCATGGATGCGTGGCGTGACGGCAACGAGTTCGTCGTCGAGTTCGACCTGCCCGGAATCGACCCCGCCACCATCGACCTCGATGTCGAGCGAAATGTACTGACCGTCCGGGCCGAGCGTCGGTCGGCAACGGGGCCCGAGGTCGAGTTGGTGGCCTCGGAGCGTCCGAGGGGCGTGTTCAGCCGACAGGTCATTCTGGGTGACGCGCTCGACACCGGTGGTATCACCGCCGCCTACAACAGCGGTGTGCTTCGGCTCACCATCCCGGTGGCGGAGCGGGCCAAGCCCCGAAAGATCACGGTGTCCACCGACGAGCAAGCGGCCGTGTCGTCGGCCGGAGACGACCGGGTGATCCCGGCCACGGCCGAGGACCGTCAGCCGGTCTCTGCGTGATCTCTCGTGGTCGCGCAGAGATCTGACGTGGAGGCAAGGCACGAGTTCCTTGCCGTGGTACTCGCCGATCCGGACCTCCTGGAGGTGGCCTTCGCCGAGGTGATCGCTTCGTGGGAGGCGGGGCCGCCCCCACCCCCGGTTCGCACGCTGGTGGCCACTTCGGAACGGCGAGATCCACGGTCGGCGGCGTGGCGGGACGACCGTGGCCGCCGACGTTGGCACGCCTGGCTACGGTCCATTCCCCGACCTCGAGTGGCCCGGTCGCCTCCGGACCGGCCGGGGGCAGGTGGCTGCCGGTACGCATCGCCCCGAAGGTGCGGCAATGGAAACGACAAGGGAGGTGGTGGGCTTCGAACGAAGGGACATTGACGCACGCATGCAAGTTCGGCGGAGCCGCCGAGACCGTGGATGAATCCGCTCGATGGCGCCAGTAGAGGCACCACACGCTCCTGGGGTGACCACCCACTGCCACGGTCAGCGCCCAGTCGCCGAACGCGACACGATCAGGAGGCACCGCCCGGCTTCATCTGGAGTCGGGCGGTGCCCGCTCCACGGGGCGATGTTGCAGAGACCAGATGAACTCGGTCGCCGGGTAAGGGGACGCTCTGCCTACCGGATGGTGCCGGTCAGCCCCCACGGATGCACGACCGGCTCGACTTCGCAGGGGCCTACCTGGTAGCAAGTGCGGACTCATCGGGCGTCGACGCAGTGGCATCGTTCGATCGGAGCATCGACCGGGTCGGGACGGTCGAACGCATCGAGCCTTAGAACTCCGCTAGGCGCATGCGACGCCGCCGAGTCGGTGGTCAGGGGCCGGGTCGATCACCCTCAACCCAGTGCAGGACGCGCAAGAGGGACCCGAAGGCCCCTCTGCTGGACTGCCCCGTACTGACTGCGGCCAGGCTACCAGCCGCTCTCACACCTCCACCGTCGTTTCTGGGTGCGCCCTGGGTCTGGACGACTGCCCCGTACTGACTACATAGGAGCACCGGGTTCGATTCCCGGCCGGAGCGCCCCATCCGGGGAGGCCAGGTCGCTGATGGCTGGTCACCATCGAAACGTGACCCGGCCCGCCGGTACCCACATCTGCCAGGACGCCGAGCCGGGGGGCAGCTTTCAGCACGGCAACGCCCATCAGTGGCAGTGATCCGGAGGGATCGTCGCAGCCGGGCCCACCACCCCCAGATCGTCCGAGAGTCCGGCTTCGAGCCGTGGCCATTGCGAGGTGGGACGACCGCCTGGCCACTCCCACAAGGGCGGCCACTCGGGGGCCCCGCCCAGGGTCCGGGTCGCGTGCCCACGCCTCGGCCAGTTCGCGGGCGAGAGCTCCCAGTCCTCCTGTCTGCCGAACACGGTGAGGTCCATCAGTGCGTAGCTGTAATCCAGCACCTCGGCACCACGGCGATTGGTCCAATACGTCTCGAAGACCTGATTGCCGTCGCGGAGATAGCACACCAGGTGGAACAGCCCCTGCTCGCGGTCGACGAGGAGCGTGTCAAGGGAGGGCTGGGCCGAGTACCACGGCATATCCCAGCCCATGAAGGTGCGGTAGCGGAGGCTCTCGTCGTATGACGTCTGCACATCGCCAGGGCCGTAGGCGGTGTTCCGGCCCTGACAGAGCACTGCGAAGGTGATGCCGCGAGCGTGCAGGTACGCAAGTTCACCGACATGACTCATCACCCACGTGCATCCTTCGCACTGCTCGGCCGCAGGTCGTCCCGGCCACCACATGAAGTAGTAAGCGATGAGCTGATTGCGGCCTTCGAACGCGTCGAGCAACGTCGTTGGGCCGCTCGGCCCGAGCAACGGGCTGTTCGCGGCGACCTCGACCATGGGCAGCCGGCGCCGGGCGGCGGCGATCGCGTCGCCATCACGGGTATGTGCCTTCTCCCTTGCTCTCAGCGCCGCCAGTTGCTCGTCGAACGTTGAGCGGTCGACCACGGTTGGAAGTGGTCTGCTCTCATTCTGAGACATCGGCACCTCGCCTGATCGCATCTTCGCTGCTATCGGTTGGTTCCCGCCACGGTAGCGAGATCGGCGAGGCCGCATGTGCAGAGTGTCGGCGATCCTTACCGCAGTCCCGGAAAACCCGCAGGATGGGCTCAGGGCCGGCAATCTGGGGCACCCTCGCACGTAGCGGACTGAGGAGTACGGTCGTTGCGTGGCTACGACATCCCGATATGAATCCGTCTCCGTCAAGGGCGACCAGTTCGACGCCTATTGCGCGGTTCCGGAGTCCGGAAGTGGACCCGGGGTCCTTCTGTTCCAGGAGATCTTCGGCATCAACGACAACATCAGGGGCCTCGCCGACCGACTGGCCGGTGCCGGGTACGTGACCCTGGCGCCGGACATGTTCTGGAGGATCGAGCGGCGCTTCGAGCGCAAGGACGAGTCCGGCATGGGTGACGCCTTCGCCATGGTCCAGCAGCTCGATTTCGGAAAGGCCGCGGCTGACATCCAGGCCGCCCATGCCCATCTGCTGGGCATGGGCGAGTGCACCGGGAAGATCGGTGCTGTGGGCTTCTGTTTGGGCGGGGCGCTGGCGTTCATGGCAGCAACCCAGAGCCGGGTCGACGGGCGTGGCATCGATGCAGCCGTCTGTTACTACGGTTCCGCCATCAACGACATGCTCGACCAGATCAGTGGCCTGGAATGCCCGAGCATGTACCACTACGGCTCGCTCGACGCCTTCATCACTCCGGGCAAGATCGACCAGGTCGAGGCGGCATTGCAGGGTTCCCCCGGGGTCGAGTTCCACCGCTACGACGCCGGCCACGCCTTCAGCAACTGGGATGCCCCATCGATGTACAACGAGGAAGCGGCCGGCGAGGCGTGGACAAGGACCCTGGACTTCTTCGGCCGCCACCTCCGGTAGCACTTAGCGCCCCACTCATCCGCCGGTAGGGGGCACCTTCACACTCGCCGCTGTCGGAGCTCCGGAGGCAACTTGGAACCGCGGACCCAGTAGCGACGGACCCTGCCGATATCCAATACCGGGTTGTCGATCTTCACATCGTCCGATCCGAGTGCGTTCTCCATGTGGTGGTCCCGCTTCCAGCGGACGAAGGCCTCATCGGCAACGTTGGGTGGAAGGGGGCCAACAACAAGATGAAAGTGGGTATCTGATTGTGCCTGGAGCCGTGCGAGGAGGTCGCGGCAGGCTTCGTCCTCCGTGGCGTAGTCCATCCTCGTTCGTTCAGCTCCCCGATCTGAGTAGTAGACCTTCCAACCGCCAGGTCGGGTCGCCAGGACGTAGCACTCACCACCGTTTCGGTCGCTAAGCGCGTAGGAATTGGGGTTGATCCCCTCGGCATCCAATGTGGCGAGCAACTTGTCCAGGTCGAGGGGGCTCCCGTATTCAGCCATGAGGAGTCATTTTGGCCCACTCACCCGGCGATAGAG
>CAVPWU010000007.1:0-318500 GCA_963709665.1 uncultured Actinomycetota bacterium
CTTCGAGTCGCGGTGCCACCGCTCCACCGGGTGCTCACGGATGTAGCCGTAGCCGCCCATGATCTGGATGGCCTCCTCGGTCACGTACACCGCGGTCTCCCCGGCGTAGAGCTTGGACATCGAGCCCTCGCCGGCGGTGAACTCCTTGCCGTTGCGGCCCATCCACGACGCCCGCCAGATCAGCATCCGGGAGGCGTCGATCCGGGTCTTCATGTCGGCCAGCTTGAAGGCGATGCCCTGGTTCTCGATGATGGCCCGGCCGAAGGCCCTGCGCTCCTTGGCGTAGTCGAGGGAGTACTCGTAGGCGGCCCGGGCGATGCCCAGGGCCTGGGCGCCCACCGTGGGGCGGGACGCCTCGAACGTCTTCATGGCCGCCTGGCCGGAGGATCGCTTGCCCTCCTTGGCCCGGGCCAGCTTCTCGTCGAGCTTCTCCTTGCCTCCCAGCAGGCAGTGGCCGGGAACCCGCACGTCGTCGAGGACCACCTCGGCGGTGTGGGAGGCCCGGATGCCCATCTTCTGGAATTTCTGCCCCTGGCTGAGACCGGGGGTGCCGGGGGGCACGATGAAGCTGGCCTGGCCCCGGGAGCCGAGCTCGGGGTCGACCGAGGCCACCACCACGTGGATGTCGGCGATGCCACCGTTGGTGATCCAGGTTTTGGTGCCGTTGAGCACCCACTCGTCCTTGGCCTCGTCGTAGACGGCCCGGGTGCGCAGCGACGACACGTCCGAGCCGGCGTCGGGCTCCGAGACCGCGAAGGCGGCCAACTGGATCTTCTCCGGGGTGCCGAAGCACTGCGGCCCCCACTCCATCAGCTGCTCGGGAGTCCCGTTGGCGGCGATGCCGGCCAGGCCCAGCGTGCTGCCGAAGATGGAGAGGCCGATGCCGGCGTCGCCCCAGGCCAGCTCCTCGTTGGCGATCGGCATCAGCAGGCCCGACTCGTCGAAGAAGCACTGGGTGATGAAGTCGAACGAGTAGAGCCCGATCTTGGCGGCCTCCTCGATGATGGGCCACGGGGTCTCCTCCCGCTCGTCCCACTCGTGGCCGGCCGGACGGACCACCGTCTCGGCGAAGTCGTGGACCCACTTCTGGATCTGGAGTTGGTCCTCGTTGAGATCCAGCGAGAAGTCGCCCATGGTTCCCTTGCTCCGTTCCGGCCCGAGCCGGGCCTCTCCATCCCTGGTGGCCACGGTGCGGGGGTGGCGGGGATCGCCACTGCCCCGCCGACCGTGCGGTCCGCCGGGTGCGTCGTAGTTACTACATGGTAACCACACGGAGCCACGGGTCGCCACCACCCCCCGGGGGCGGCGCGGGCACAGACGGTGTCGATCCCGGCGGATGCCGGGGATCTTCCCAGGTCAGGGGTTGTTCCCGGCCGGAGGGGACGGGAACCGGAGTCAGGTGGTGGTCAGGCGGGCTTGACGTCGACGGCCTGGAGACCCTTCGGGCCCTCCTGGACATCGAACTCCACCGCCTGTCCCTCCTCGAGCGAACGGAAGCCATTCATCTGGATCGATGAGTGATGGACGAAGACGTCCGGGCCTCCACTCGGTTGCGAGATGAAGCCGAAGCCCTTCTCGGCGTTGAACCACTTCACTGTTCCGGATGCCACGGTGGCGATCCCCTTTCCTTCCAATGCAGCTGTGCCGGGAGGGTCCGTGGTCCGCCGGCTGTCGACGTGGTGCCTCGTGCAGGTCGTGCCTGGTGAGACTGGGCGTCAGCCCGCGCTCCCGGTGCCCTCTCGACGCGAAACGCTACACAGTCCGGATCCGGAATTCGACGATCAGATCGGCCGTTTACGCGCTGTTCATCGGCCGTTCATCGACCATCAACCCGCCGGTCAGGGACGACGGATCCGGGTGCCCTCCGGGCCGTCCTCCACCAGCCAGCCCGCCGCCACCAACTCGTCACGGAGCTGGTCGGCCAGGGCGAAGTCCCGACCTGCCCGGGCCTCGTCCCGGCGCCGGACCTTGTCGGCGGTGGCCGGATCGACGCCATCGTCGACCATGCCGTGAAGGGAGAGCCCGAGGGCGGCGCACAGCACGCCGACGGTCCTCGCCGCCCGGGCGGCGGCCCCGTCCTCGCCGGCGTCGGCGTCGCCGTTGGCCCGGCGGGCCAGGTCGAACACCCCGGCCAGCGCCCCGGGGGCGTCGAGGTCGTCGTCCATCCGCTCCCGGAACCGCTCCACGGCCCCGGCGTCGATCCCCTCGGGGTCCGGCACCCCGGTCAGGGGCCCGTGGGCCAGCAGGTCGGGCAGGTCGAACCGGCGCGCCACCTCGTCGAGCCGCGCCAGCCCGGCCTCGGCCTGGGCGATGGTGTCCGGGGTCACCTCGATGGGTGACCGGTAGTGGGACCGGAGGACCAGCAGACGGTAGGCGCGGCCGTCGCTCCGGTCGAGGAGGTCGCCCAGGGAGGTGAAGTTCCCCAGTGACTTCGACATCTTCTCCCCGTCCACCACCACGAACCCGTTGTGCACCCAGTGGTGGGCGAAGTCGGCCGACAGCGCCACCGCCTGGGCCCGCTCGTTCTCGTGGTGGGGGAAGGCCAGGTCGATGCCCCCGCCGTGGATGTCGAAGCCCTCCCCCAGCAGGTCGAGGGACATCACCACGCACTCGGTGTGCCAGCCGGGGCGGCCCGGCCCCCACGGCGACGGCCAGGTGGGTTCGCCGGGCTTGGCGTTCTTCCACAGCACGAAGTCGAGGGGCGACCGCTTCTCCTCCACCGGCCCGACCCGGGCACCGGCCCGGAGGGAGTCGAGCGGCTGGCGGGCCAGCAGGCCGTAGCCGGGGACGTCGCCCGCCGACAGGTAGACCCCGTCGGCGGTGGGGTAGGCGATGCCCAGGTCGACCAGCCGGCCGATCATGGCCACCATGTCGTCCACGTAGGCGGTGGCGTGCGGCGTGAGGTCGGGACGGAGCACCCCGAGGGCGTCCATCGCCTCCCAGTAGACCGCCTCGAAGGTCTCGGCCAGCTCCCCGGGCTCCACCCCCCGCTCGGCGGCCCGCTCGATGATCTTGTCGTCGATGTCGGTGACGTTGGAGACGTAGGTGACCTCCACCCCGTTGAACAGCAGGTAGCGGCGGAGCACGTCGAAGACCAGCGAGAACCGGCCGTGCCCGAGGTGGGGGGCGTCGTAGACGGTGGGACCGCACACGTAGAGGGAGGCCTCGCCCGGGTTGCGGAACGAGACCTCGGACACCTGGCCGGTGGCGGTGTCGTGGAGGCGCAGCACGCAGGGTACGGTAACCCGATCATGAGCAGCGACGCGAACGACCCCGGGTGGGGGTCGGCAGGGCCGACCGGTATCCCCGAGAAGCCCGGGCTCGAGGGCCTCGAGCCCCGCTGGGCGGCGCGGTGGGAGCAGGCCGGGACCTACGCCTTCGACCGGGCGGTGCCCCGGGAGGGGGTCTTCTCGCTGGACACCCCCCCGCCGACCGTCTCCGGCTCCCTCCACATCGGCCACGTCTTCTCCTACACCCACACCGACGCGGTGGCCCGCTTTCAGCGGATGCGGGGCAAGGCCGTGTTCTACCCGATGGGGTGGGACGACAACGGGCTCCCCACCGAGCGCCGGGTCCAGAACTACTTCGGGGTCCGGTGCGACCCGAGCCTCCCCTACGACCCGGGGTTCACGCCCCCCGAGGAGCCCCCCGAGGAGCCGGTGGCCATCTCCCGGCCCAACTTCGTCGAGCTCTGCCTGCAGCTCACCACCGAGGACGAGCGGGCCTTCGAGCACCTCTGGCGCACCCTGGGGCTGTCGGTGGACTGGTCGCACACCTACACCACCGTCGGGGAGCGGGCCCGCCGGGTCTCCCAGCGGGCCTTCCTCCGGAGGCTGGCGGCCGGCGACGCCTACCAGCAGACCGCCCCCACCCTCTGGGACGTCGACTTCCGCACCGCCGTCTCACAGGCCGAGCTGGAGGACCGGGACCGGCCCGGGGCCTACCACCGGCTGGCCTTCCCCCGGGCCGGGGACGACGGTCCGGCGGTGGAGATCGAGACCACCCGGCCCGAGCTGCTCCCCGCCTGCGTGGCCCTGGTCGCCCACCCCGAGGACGCCCGCTACCAGCCACTGTTCGGCACCCGGGTGGTCACCCCCCTGTTCGGGGTGGAGGTCCCGGTCCTGGCCCACCCCCTGGCCGACCCCGAGAAGGGCTCGGGGATCGCCATGATCTGCACGTTCGGCGACCTGACCGACGTGGTGTGGTGGCGCGAGCTCCAGCTCCCCACCCGGACGGTGGTGGGCCGGGACGGACGGCTGCTGCCGGTGGCCTGGGGCAGCGATGGCTGGACCTCGCGGGACGCCGGGGCGGCAGCCGCCCACTACGACGAGCTGGCCGGACGGACGGTGAGGCAGGCCCAGACGGCCATCGTCGAACAGCTGGCCGCGTCGGGGGCGCTGCTCGGGGAGCCCCGTCCCATCACCCACCCGGTCAAGTTCTTCGAGAAGGGGGACCGGCCCCTCGAGATCGTCTCCTCCCGGCAGTGGTTCATCCGGACGGTGCCGCTGCAGCGCCGGCTGCTCGAGCACGGGGGTCAGCTCCACTGGCACCCGGCCTACATGGCCCACCGCTACCGCGACTGGGTGGAAGGCCTCACCAGCGACTGGAACATCTCCCGGCAGCGCTTCTTCGGGGTGCCCTTCCCGGTCTGGTACCCGGTGGGCGAGGACGGCGAGCCCGACGTCGACCGTCCGATCCCGGCCGACGAGGCCCGGCTGCCGGTGGATCCCTCCACCGACGTCCCCGACGGCTACACCGAGGCCCAGCGGGGACGGCCGGGGGGGTTCGTCGGGGACCCCGACGTCATGGACACCTGGGCCACCTCCTCCCTGACCCCCCAGATCGCCGGCGGGTGGGGGGAAGACGACGACCTCTTCGAGCGGGTCTTCCCCATGGACGTCCGCCCCCAGGCCCACGACATCATCCGGACCTGGCTGTTCACCACCGTGGTCCGCTCGGAGCTCGAGCACGGCTGCCTGCCCTGGGCGAACGCCGCCATCTCCGGGTGGGTCCTCGACCCGGACCGGAAGAAGATGTCGAAGTCGAAGGGGAACGTGGTGACCCCCCTCCCCCTGCTCGAGAAGTTCGGGGCCGACGCCGTCCGCTACTGGGCGGCGGGGGGCCGACCCGGCACCGACACCGCCGTCGACGAGGGACAGATGAAGGTGGGGCGGCGGCTGGCCATCAAGGTGCTGAACGCCTCGCGCTTCGCCCTCGGCCGGCTGACCGACCAGGACGGGACCATCGCCGTCCCCGGGAGCGAGGCCATCACCGCCCCGCTCGACCTGGCCATGTGCGCCCGGCTGGGACAGGTGGTGGCAGAGGCCACCGAGGCCTTCGAGGGGTACGACTACGCCCGGGCCCTGGAGCGCACCGAGGCGTTCTTCTGGTGGTTCTGCGACGACTACCTCGAGCTGGTCAAGTCCCGCGCCTACGGCGACCCCGCCGAGGTTGGACCGGCGTCGGCCCGGGCGGCGTTGACCCTCGCCCTGTCGGTGCAGCTCCGGCTGTTCGCCCCGGTGCTCCCGTTCGTCACCGAGGAGGTCTGGTCGTGGTGGCGCTCCGGATCGGTCCACCGGGCGCCCTGGCCGTCGGTCGACGAACTGCCCGCGCCCCGTCCGACGCCGACCTGCTCCTCGAGGTGGTCTCCGATGTCCTGGCCGCGGTGCGCCGGGCCAAGACGGCGGCCGGCCGCTCCATGCGCACCCCGGTCGACCGCCTGACCGTCACCGACACCGCCCCCCGGCTGGCCGCCCTGGCCCTGGGGGCCGACGACCTGGGCCAGGCCGGCGGGGTGGCCGACCTGGCCACCGTGGAGGGGGCCGACCACGGCGCCGAGGTGGTGCTGGCCGCACCCGAGTGAGCCGGGCGGCGCCCAGCTACGTTGGATCGATGACCCCACCCGGAGACTCGGACACCCCGGCCCGGCTGCAGGAGCCGCAGGCCGTTCTCACCCCCCTGACCGCCGCCGCCCTCTTTCTGGTCGCCACCGTCGACACCGGGGGGGAGGCGGCCGTGCGCGACCTGCTGGCCGATCTCTCCGGGCTGGAGCGGACCGTCGGGTTCCGGGTGCCGGACGCCGGGCTGGCCCTGGTCACCGGTATCGGCTCCGACGCCTGGGACCGACTGTTCGCCGGTCCCCGGCCGGCCGAGCTCCACCCCTTCCGGGAGGTGGCCGGCGAGCGCCACCGGGCGGCGGCCACCCCCGGCGACCTGCTGTTCCACATCCGCGCCGCCCAGACGGACGTCTGTTTCGAGCTGGCCTCCCTGATCATGGACCGGCTGGCCGGCTGGGTGACGGTGGTGGACGAGGTCCACGGCTTCAAGTACTTCGACGACCGCGACCTGCTCGGCTTCGTGGACGGCACCGAGAACCCGGTGGGGCGGGCGGCCGCCGAGGCGGTGACGGTCGGGGGCGAGGATCCCGACTTCGCCGGATCGAGCTACGTGATCGTCCAGAAGTACCTCCACGACCTGACGGCGTGGAACGGGCTGAGCACCGAGGAGCAGGAGCGGGCGATCGGCCGTCGGAAGCTGTCCAACCTGGAGCTGGGCGACGACGAGAAGCCCGCCAACTCCCACGTGGCCCTGAACACCATCGTCGGCCCGGACGGGGCCCAGCGCCAGATCCTGCGGGACAACATGGTGTTCGGGACGGTCGGCCGGCGGGAGTTCGGCACCTACTTCATCGGCTACGCCGCCACTCCCGCCGTGACCGAGCTCATGTTGGAGCGCATGTTCGTCGGGGACCCGCCGGGGAACCACGACCGGATCCTCGACTTCTCGACGGCGGTGACCGGCACCCTGTTCTTCGTGCCCACCTCGGAGTTCCTCGACGACCCGCCGGCAGGGCCCGGCGAGGCGACGGAGCCGGCCGCCGCTGAGGGTCCGGCCACCTCCCCGGCCACCCCGCCGGCGCCCGGGGGGTCGCTGGGGATCGGCGACCTCCGGGGGCAGCCCCAGTAGCGGCGTCGGAGCCCGCCGCCCGGCGGGGTCGGGCGCCCGCTCAGTTCGACAGGTAGGCGCTCCGGGCGGCCTCGGCCATGTCGGCCGGGCTGCCCTCCTGCTGGATCTTGCCGTGGACCATGATGGCCGCCCGGGTGGCCACCGACAGGGCGGTGGTCACGAACTGCTCCACCAGCAGGATGGTGATGCCCTGGGAGGCCAGCCTCCCCACCAGGTCGTAGAGTTCGGACACGATCAGGGGGGCGAGCCCCATCGAGAGCTCGTCGAGCAGGAGCACCTGCGGCTCGGTGACCAGGGCCCGCGAGATGGCCAGCATCTGCTGCTCGCCACCGGACATGGTCCCGGCCAGCTGCTTGCGCCGTTCGGAGAGCCGGGGGAAGGCCTGGTAGGTCCGCTCCTCCACCGACGCCAGGTCGAGGCCGCCCCGGTAGGTCCAGATCCGCAGGTTCTCGCGGACGGTGAGGTTGGGGAAGATCCCCCGTCCCTCGGGGATGGAGCACAGGCCGGCCCGGGCCAGCTTCTCGGTGGGGAGCTTCCCCACCGGGCGATCGCCGATCCTCACCTCCCCGTGGGTGGGGCGCAGCTGCCCGCACACCACGTTGAGGAGGGTGGACTTCCCGGCGCCGTTCGGGCCCAGGAGGGCGAACACGCTCCCGGCCGGCACCGTCAGGTCCACCCCGTGGAGGACCTCGATGCGGCCGTAGGAGGCGCGCACCCCGGCGATGGTGAGGGCGGGGGGCAGCACGGTGGGGGCGGGCGGGGTGTCGGAGGTGGTGGCGGTGGTCACGGGGTGGTCCCTTCGGTCACCGGGGTCACATCCGGGCGGTCGTCGGCGGGGAGCGCCCCGAGGTAGGCGGCCTGGACCGCCCGGTCGGCGCGGATCTGCTCGGGGGTGCCGGTGGCGATGATCTGGCCGAAGTCGAGCACATGGATGCGATCGCAGATCCGCATGACCAGCTCCATGTCGTGCTCCACCAGCAGCACGGCCATCCCCCCGGCGGCCAGCTTCAACAGCAGGTCGCCCAGGGCCGCCGACTCGGCCTCGTCGAGCCCCGACCCCGGCTCGTCGAGGAGGAGCAGCTTGGGCCCGATGGCCAGTCCCCGGCCCAGCTCCACCATGCGGGCCAGCCCGGTGGGCAGGGCGCTGGCCTGCTCGTGGGAGAGGCCCTCGAGGCCCACGCCGGCCAGGATGCGGTCCGAGGTGGTGACGGCCAGGGAGCCGGGGCCGCCCGGGTCGGGCACCGCCGCCGATTCGCCCCCGGCCGACGACGGGCCGCGCCGCCAGGGGAAGGACGACCGTAGATGGCGCCACTGCCACCACTTCACCGCCGACTCCAGTCCCACCTGGACGTTCTCACCGGCCGACAGGGTGCCAAAGAGCTCGAGCCGCTGGAAGGTACGGGCCAGGCCCAGCCGGGCCCGGCGGTGCGGCTTCATGGTGGTGACGTCGGTGGCGAAGAACCGGATCGACCCGCGGTCGGGCTCCTGGAGCCCGCTGATCACGTTGAACAGGGTGGTCTTGCCGGCGCCGTTGGGACCGATGAGCCCGGTGACCGATCCCGGCGCCACCGTCAGGTCGACGTTGGCCAGGGCCGCCACCCCCCCGAAGTGGACCGACACCTCCGAGACCGTCAGGGCCGGGTAGCCGCCGTCCCCGTCAGCCGGCGACACGGGCACCTCCCTCCAGGGTGGTCGGGCCGAGGTCCGGCACCGCCGCCTCCCCCTGCCCGCTGCCCGGGCGCTTCACCCACGGGAGCGGCACCAGGCGCTGGAGCGGCTCGATGCCCAGGACGCCGCTGGCCGCCCGCCCGATCAGGATGATCCCGGCCCCGGCCACCAGTCCGATGCCCGTCGACCAGTAGGTGGTCAGCAGGACGTAGGTGACGGCGGCCAGGAAGGCACCGGTCACCGTGCGCACGCTCCAGATGGTGACGAACAGCACGAAGATGATGCCGGAGAAGAAGGCGAAGTCGGTCTCGCTGACCGTGCCGTTGACGGTGGCGTAGAGTCCGCCGGCCAGGGCGGCCATGGCGGCGGCGATGGCGAAGACGGCCACCTTGGTGAAGCCCAGGTTGAGCCCCACGGTGGCGTAGGCGGCCGGCGAGTCGTTCATGGCCACCAGGCGGCGACCGAACAGGCTCCGCCGGATGGCCAGCACCAGCAGGGCGCAGAGGATGAACACCACGGTGAGGAGGAGGAACTCCGACTGGTCGCCTCCGAAGGACAGCCCCGGCAGCACGATCCGCCCCACGTTGAGCCCGTTGCCGAAGACGTGGGTGTCCCCGAAGAACCCCTGGTCGACGGCGTCGGCGAAGGCGAAGGTGGCCAGGGCGAAGTAGAGGTCGCGCAACCGGATGGTGGGAAGGGCGATCAGGGCGCCGAGGACGGCGCAGACGCCGGCCGCCGCCACCAGGCCCAGCAGGGACCCGCCACCGGCCACCTTGCCCATCAGGAACGCCCCGATCCCCATGAAGGAGAACTGGCAGAGCGACACCTGGCCCGAGTAGCCGGTCAGCAGCACCAGGGACAGGCCCACCATCCCGAACGCCATGATCTCGCCGCCCAGGTCGAGCAGGCTGATGCCCCGGATGACCACCGACCCCACCAGCGACGAGAAGACGATGGCGGCGACCAGGAACACCGCCCCGGCGATCAACGACTCCTTGCCACCGGGGATCCGCGGAACCCGGACGGTGGACAGCCGGCCGACCGCCCGGAGCCGGACCGACGGCAGCATCACCAGCGCCCCGAAGAGGAAGATCATGGGCAGCGCCATCTGGATGTCGGTGTCCAGGCCCTGGGAGAGGTGGACCAGGCCGTAGTAGATGATGTACACCTCGAGCAGGCCGATGACGATGGCGGCCACGAAGGTCACCGGGATGTTCTTCAGGCGTCCCACCACGGCGGCGGCGTAGCCGTTCACCACCAGCAGGGTCATGGCGATGATGCTGATCCCGGTCTGCTCCTGGGTGAGGGCCAGCAGCACCCCGGCCAGGGCCGCCATCATGAACCCGATGATCCAGCCGTACATGCTCATCCGGTTGGGCGACGCCCCGGACATGGCCAGCAGGCTGGGGTCGTCGACCACCGCCCGGAGGCCCATCCCGGTGCGGGTCCGGTAGAAGAGGAGCCGGAGGGCCACCACCAGCACGACGGCGATGCCGATGGTCAGCAGCTGCTGGTACTGGAGGTTGATGCCCACCAGGCGGAAGGTGCCGCCCACGATGGGCTGCAGCTCGTACTGTCCGGTGGGGGGCCAGACGATGGTGGCCACGCCGGTGAGGATGACCAGCAGCCCCAGGGTCACCATGATCGGCCGCTCGGCGGAGGCGCCGTGGAGCCGACGCATCAGCACCCGCTCCACCAGGGCGCCGGCCAGCGGGGCCCCCACCAGCAGGATGACGGCCAGGGCCACCAGGGCGGGGATGTGGTGGTTGGCCACCATCTCCCAGTAGGCGAAGGCGGCGATCATCCCCACCGCCCCCTGGGCGAAGTTGAAGACGCCCGAGGTGGTGTAGGTCACCACCAGACCGGTGGCGGC
Source organism: uncultured Actinomycetota bacterium (assembly GCA_963709665.1). Taxonomy (GTDB): domain Bacteria; phylum Actinomycetota; class Acidimicrobiia; order Acidimicrobiales; family RAAP-2; genus DASZIT01. The sequence continues at coordinate 10,508 of CAVPWU010000007.1, forward strand.
GATGGCGAACCCGGCGCCCAGGATCACACCGAACACGGTGTACTGCAGGAACTCGGTCACCGTGTCCTCCCCCTGTCCGTCGTCACGCCACCGTCACGCCATGCGGTCCCGTCGGTTCCCGCCGCTAGGCGCCGGGGGCGACGTAGTACTCACCGTTGCAACGGTAGCCATTCGTGGAGCTGTTGACGGGCGGATCGTCCACCCGCTGGAACTGGCCGTCCGCCACCTTGGCCGTCAGGTAGCAGTTCCCCACCGTCTTGGCCGCCGGGTCACCCGGGGTGATGAGGTTCTGGGCGTCGAAGGTAGTGATCTTCGAGAGCGCCTGCAGCAACGACCCCCGGCTCGGATCGCTACCGGCGTTCTTCAGTCCCTGGGCGAACAGCTCGGCCGACACCCAGCCGTAGAGCGTGAAGAGATCGGCGTGGAACCCGGGGGACGCCACGTTGACCCACTTGAGGAAGGTGGAGACCGCCGGGATGGTGGAGGAGTCCTCCCCCAGGTAGAGCGAGGCGTTCTGCTCCATGTAGGCGCCGTCGATGGCGGCGGCACCCCCGGAGGCGGCGATCAGGCTGCCGCTGTAGGTGGAGGCGCCGAGGATCACCTGCGGGTGGTAGTCCTGCTGGTTGAGGGCCTTGATCACCGCCGAGGCGTAGTTCTCCGGCATCTGCTCGATGAAGAGGATCTTCACCCCCTGGTTCTTCATGGCCACGACGTTCTGGGTGAAGTCGGTCTGGGTGATGGGGAACTGCTGGTCGTAGATCACGTCGAAGCCCACGTGCTGCAGCGCCGCCTTCTCCCCCTCCCACTGGGCCACCGCCGAGGGCTCGTCGGCGATCAGGGCGCCGGCCTTCTGCACGGTGGACGGGAACTGCTGCTTGAAGTACAGCAGCGGGCCGGTCTCCCAACCCTGGCCGAGCGGCACCGGGCTGAACACGTTGGGCAGCTTGTTGGTGGTCGGGTCGAGGGTCACCGAGACGTCGGGCATGCCCGGGTTGGCGGCCAGCACCTCGCCCCCGTAGCTGTCGTTGAGGGAGAAGCCGCCCACCAGGGCGAAGTTGCTGTCCACCGCGCTCTGGGTCAGTGCCTTGTTGTTGGCCCCGTTGTTGTAGCCGTCGTTGCCGCTGTCGACGTCGATCTTGCGACCGTTGACGCCGCCGGTCGAGTTGACCATGTCGGCGTAGGCCTCGGTGCCCACCGCCGCCCCCTTGAAGAGGCCGGCGTCCAGGGTGGAGATGTTGGCCACCGAGACCGAGCTGGAGGTGACGCCGGTGTGGTCGCTGAAGGCGCTGGACGGGATGCCCGCCCTCGAGGAGCCCGCCTTGGTGGTGGTGGTGGAGCTCGAGTTCGTCGAGCTGCAGGCGGCGCCGGCCACGGCCACCAGGGCGACGGCCCCGATGGCGGCCCAGCGCAGCGTTCGAGATGCGGTCCTCAATGCTCCCCCTCGTCCTTCCGGCCGGCGTGCAGTCTGGTGCGCCAGCGGTCGACTCTCAATGTGACAGTACGTCAGAAACAGCAAATGTGACTCTACGTCAGAAACTCGGCGCCTTGTCTAGCACCTGCGCACCGGCGGCCCGCCGGACCGCCCCTACTCGGCGATCGGCAGCCGGTCCGGGCCGGCGGCCGCCTCGGCCAGGCCCCGTGCCCGCAGGCACTCGAGGAAGCGGGCGGCACCGATCGAGGTGTGGCGGCACCGTACCGAGGCCAGCACGTCGAAGGCGTGCTGGGTCCGCGGCAGCTCGACGTAGACCACCGGCGACGTGGAGGTCGCCCGCAGCCGGTCCACGAAGGTGCGGGCCACCCCCACCGGGACCAGGGTGTCGTTGACCCCCTGGAACACCATCATGGGTGGCGCCGCCGCCGTGATCCGGCGGTCCGGGGACGCCTGCTCGAAGACCTCGGGGTGGTCGGCCTGGGTGACCTTCATCACCCGGCCCTCCAGCATCTTCATCAACCCGGGGCCGAACTCGCCGGAGCCGTCGGCCCGGCCGGTCATGTCGTGGACGCCGTAGAAGGGGAGGCAGGCGTCGACGGTGGTGGTGGCCTCCTCGAAGCCCGGCTGCCACTCGGGGTCGCCGGGGGTCAGGCCCACCAGGGCGGCCAGGTGGCCGCCGGCCGAGCCTCCGGCCACCGCCACGAACGACGGGTCGCCCCCGTACTCGGCGATGTGCTCGTGGACCCAGGCCAGGGCCCGCTTGCAGTCGATCACGTGCTCGGGCCAGGTGGCCCGGGGGCTGAGCCGGTAGTTGATGGCCACGCACACCCACCCCCGCTCGATGAGCTCGTGCATCAGGGGGATGCCCTGCTGGCGCTTGTCGCCCATGACCCAGGCGCCGCCGTGGATGTAGACCAGCACCGGGCAGCTGCGGCGCGGCCGGCCCCGGCGCTCGAGGATGTCCAGCCGGTGCCGGCCGATACCGTCACCCCAGTAGTCGATGTTCCGGATGCGCCGGATGGAGCGCCAGCGGAAGGGCACGGCGATGGCCAGGCGCCACCAGTAGTTCCAGGCCGGCGTGGGGTCGAACCCCTCGACCCGGATCGGGCCGCCGGTCGCCTCCTGCAGGGCGGCGTCGACCAGGCCGCCGGCCCGGTGGCCGACCACCGCCAGGCCCACCAGCCCCACCCACGACGCCAGCGCCACCCCCAGGCCCACCCATCCGGGCCACGAGGCGAAGGCGCCGTAGACGGCGAAGACGACGGTCCCCATCACCTCCACCGCCAGTACCTGGACGGGGAGCTCGCCGGGGATCCACCCCAGTGCGAAGCTGGCCACCGTGAACGGCTCGGACCGCACCGGCACCCAGGCGTTGACCGTGAGGGCGGCGCCGACCAAGCTGACAGCCACGAAGACCCAGGGCACCCCACCATGAAACACCGTCGGAGCTGCCGACGAAAGACGGGGGACGGTGGGGACGGGCCCCCAGGGAGGGAAGCGGACGTGGTGGGCGGGGAGGGGAGGACCGACCGATGGAGCGACTGAGCGGGCTGGATGCCAGCTTTCTGTACCTCGAGACGCCGCAGCGCCACATGCACGTCGTGATGTCGACCACCCTCGACCCGGCCACCGTGCCCGGCGGGTACACCTTCGCCAAGGTCAGGCGACTGATCGCCGACCGCATCCCGCTGCTGCCGGTCTTCCAGCGCCGACTGGTCGAGGTCCCCTTCCACCTCAGCCACCCGATCTGGGTCGACGACCCCGACTTCGACATCGACTTCCACGTGCGCCGGACCGCCGTGCCCCGCCCCGGGGGCCTCCGGGAGTTCGCCGACCAGGTCGGGGACATCGCCGGTCGCCCGCTCGACCGCGACCGCCCCCTGTGGGAGATGTGGGTGGTGGAGGGGCTGGCCGACGACCACATCGGCCTGGTGGTGAAGGTCCACCACTCCACGGTGGACGGCGTCTCCGGCGCCGAGCTGCTGTCGGTCCTGTTCGACCTGGAGCCCGACCCGGCCCCCCGGGACCCCGGGCCCGGGGCGCCGCGGGACACCCGCATCCCCAACCCGGTGGAGCTGATGGCCCAGGCGGTGGTGGCCCGGACCCTGCGGCCGATCGAGATGACCCGCGACCTGGTCCGGACCGCCCGCGGCGTCCTCGACGTGCGGCGGGTCCGGATCGGCTCGGAGCACCGGCCGGACCTCGGCAAGGCCGCCCTCCCCCTGTCGGCCCCCCGCTGCTCGTTCAACGGCTCCCTCACCCGTCGCCGCTCGGTGGCCTTCGCCGCCATCGGGCTGGAGGATGTGAAGCGGGTGAAGGCGGCCCGGGGCACCACCGTCAACGACGTGGTCCTGGCCGTGTGCACCGGGGCGCTCCGCTCCTTCCTCCGGGAGGGCGACGAGCTGCCGGACCGCCCGCTGGTGGCCGTGGTCCCCGTCTCGGTGCGGCCGAACAACCCGGACGTGTACGGCTCCAACAAGGTGTCGACGATGTTCGTACAGCTCCCCACCCAGCTCGACGACCCGCTCGAGCGCCTGGAGGCCATCCACCAGGGGACCAAGGGGGCCAAGGAGGAGCACCAGGCCCTGGGGGCCGACACCCTCCAGAACTGGGCCGAGCACGCCACCCCCAACGTGTTCGCCAACGCCGCCCGGCTCTACAGCCGGATGCGACTGGCCGACCGGCACCGACCCATCGCCAACCTGGTGATCTCCAACGTCCCCGGGCCGGACTTCCCCCTCTACCTGGGCGGGGCCGAGCTGCAGGCCGGGTTCCCCCTCGGGCCGGTGATGGACGGCATGGGGGTCAACATCACCATCATGAGCTACCGCGGCGTCATGTACTGGGGGATCATCGCCTGCCCGGAGACCATCCCCCGGGTGTGGAGCCTGGCCGCCGACATCCCCCGGGCCCTCGACGAGCTCCTCGAGGCGTCGGGGCTGGCCCCGTCCACCTTCCACCACGCCGGGACCGAGGCGGCGGCCCGGGCGTCGGGGGTGGGGACCGGCGGCGGCGCCGTCTGATCAGGACCCGGCGCCACCCGTCGGCGACGGGGCGACCGCCATCGACGAGGCGCCGTCGCACACCGGAATCGGCTTCCCGAACGCCTGGGTGGCCAGGGTGTAGGGGAGGACCGAGTCGAACCCCTCGACCAGGTAGGCGGTGGAGCCGTCCGGGCCCAGCGCGATGTCGGTGGGGTGCTCGGTGCCGCCGGCCACCCCTTCGGGCAGTCGGACCGGGGGCGGGGGCGAGGCGAACGAGTCGACCGGGAGCGGGTTGATCCAGTTGTTGGCGGAGTCGACCACCTCCAGCGAGCTGCCGTCGGGGGTGACCACCGCCGCCGCCGGCGAGGCGATGCCGAACTTGTCGAACGACGCCGCCGGACCGGCGAGACCGGTGGTGGCGCTGAGGGGCAGCACCCGGCCCCCGTAGTCGGAGCCCCCCTGGCCGATGACGTAGACGGTGCCCCCGTCGGGGGACACCACGATGCCGTGGGGTGAGTACACCGAGGAGACGGCCAGGCCGGTCTGCACCGGGGTGCCGGCCGACGAGTTGACGGTGTTGACCGGGATCACCCCACCGGCCACCAGCACGTAGAGGAGGTTCCCGGACGGGCTGAGGGCCATCCCGTAGACGGTGTGGGAGGCCCCCAGGTCGATCGGCGTCCCCACCTTGCGGGTGACCACGTTGACCGGCACCACCGTCTGCCCGCTGGCGGCCAGGACGGTGGTGCCGCCGGGAAGCGCCACGATGCCGTGGGTCGGCCCGGTGCCCGGCAGGACGATCGGGGTGCCCGCCACCTGGCGCACCAGGTCCACCGGGATCACCACGTCCTGCTGGGAGGCGCCGGCCGGGGTGGTGGAGGAGGAGGGCGCCCCCCCGGTGGTGACGGGGCTCGAGCTGCCGGTCGAGCTCGAGGTCGGGGCGCCGTCGGTGGTGACCACGTAGGCCCACCGCCCGTCCGCCGAGGTGGTCACCGCGAAGTCCCCGGGGGCCGGGGAGCCGGAGATGGGCAGCGGGATGTCCGGCTCCGGGGTCCGGGTGGCCAGCTCGATGGGGGTGAGGGCGTCGGGGCAGACCACGTACCCGATGCTGCCGGGCACGGCCAGGGACGGACCGGACACGGTGGGGGGGGTGGGGGTCGACACCAGGGAGCAGCCACCCAGCCCGAGACCGACCAGGAGGACGGCGGCGGTCCGGGTGGCCGCCGCCGGGATCCGCCGCCGGGCGGCGCCGCGTGTCGGAGTGGCTCCCATGGTTGGGGCCGACGTTAGTGACGCCGGGACGGACGGTCGTGCCACCGGGGGCCGGTACGGTCGGGAGTGGCCGGGCGCCAACTCAGAGGCCGAGGTTCGAACGGAGTGCCGCGAACCGGTCGGCCGCCGCCGGGGTCGGCTCCCAGGGCACGTCGAGCGCGTGGAGCAGCTCCTCGGGGATCTCGTCCAGGAAGCGGCTCCGCTCGGACTCCGCCACCCGGTCCACCGTCCGGCGGCTGGCGGCGTGGGACAGGTACAGGCGGTGCTCGGCACGGGTGATCGCCACGTAGGCCAGTCGGCGCTCCTCCTCGAGCTCCTCGTCCTCCAGGCAGCGGCGGTCGGGGAAGATGCCCTCCTCCAGCCCCACCACGAAGACGGTGGGGAACTCCAGGCCCTTGGCGGCGTGGATGGTCATCAGCACCACCCGCGAGTCGTCGTCCCCGGCGTCGCCGGCCTCGGTGACCAGGCCGGCCATCTCCAGCAGGGAGTCGACGGTCGGATGGTCGAGGGCGATGGTCCGGAGCTGCTCGACGCTCTCGGCCCGGTAGGTGCGCTCCTCGTCGTCGACGGCGCCGTCGAGGAGCTGGCGGAGGTACTCGCCGTCGGCCAGCACGGCGTCGAGGGCACCCACCGCCCCCCCGTCCACCGCCACCGCCCGGGCCCGCTCGAGGAGGTGGGCGAAGTCGTCGAGACCGACGGCGGCCAGCCGGGGGAGGTCCTCGATCTCCGAACGGCGGTCCAGGGCCTCGCCGAGGGGGAGGGCGTAGGTCTGGGCGAAGGCACGGATCCGCTTGACGGTGGCGTCGCCCACCGAGCGCCGGGGGACGTTGACGCACCGGCGGAAGGACAGCTCGTCGTTGGGGTTGACCACCAGCCGGAGGTAGGCCAGGAGGTCCCGGATCTCCCGGCGCTCGAAGAAGGGGGTGCCGCCCACCGTCCGGCAGGGGATGCCCCGGCGGACGATCTCCGCCTCGATGGGGCGGATGAGGGTCTTGGCCCGGCACAGCACGGCGATGTCCCCCGGCCGGGAGCCGCTCCCCACCAGGGTGGCCACCTCGTCGGCCAGCCACGAGGCCTCGTCCGACTCGTCCTCGGCGGCCCGGAGGGTGATCGGTTCGCCGTCCCCGGCGGCCGTCCACAGCTGCTTGTCCGGACGGCTGGCGTTGTGGGCGATCACCGCGTTGGCGGCGGCCAGGATGGTGCCGGTGGAGCGGAAGTTCTGCTCCAGCAGCACGGTGGTGGCGTCGGGATAGGTGCGGGTGAAGTGGAGGATGTTCCCGACGTCGGCGGCCCGGAAGCCGTAGATGGACTGGTCCCCGTCGCCCACGCAGCACAGGTTGCGGTGACCGGACGCCAACTGCTCGACGATGACGCTCTGGGCGCGGTTGGTGTCCTGGTACTCATCCACCAGCACCTGCGGGAACTGCGCCTGGAGCTGCCGGCGGACGTCGTCGTGCTGGGTGAGCAGGGTGACCACGTGCACCAGCAGGTCGTCGAAGTCGACGCAGTCGGCGGCCACCATGCGCCGCTGGTACTCGGCATAGGCGCGGGCATGGGCGTTGGACCGGGCGTCGGACGACTCCAGGGAGGCCTGCCGGGGGTCGACCAGCCGGTTCTTGGCGTTGCTGATGAACGCCTTGGTCCCCCCGGGCGGCACCAGCTTGACGTCGATGTTCAGGTCGTCGGCGACGTCACGGAGCAACCGCTTGCCGTCGTCCTCCGACAGGATGGTGAAGCGACGGGACAGGCCCACCCGGTCGGCGTGGGGACGCAGGATCCGGACGCAGGCGCTGTGGAAGGTCGACACCCACATGTCCTGGACCATCCCGCCCAGCGATCCGGCCAGCCGCTCCTTCATCTCGCGGGCGGCCTTGTTGGTGAAGGTGATGGCCAGCACCCCCTCGGGGGCGACCACGTCGGTGGCCACCAGGTAGCCGATCCGGCTGGTGAGGACCTTGGTCTTGCCGGAGCCGGCGCCGGCCAGCACCAGCAGGGGGCCCGACCCGTGCTCCACCGCCCGCCGTTGCGGGGGGTTCAGCCCCTCGAGGAACCGCTCGGGACGGAGGCGCCGGCGGGTTCCGGTCGAGGGGCTGGGCACGACGGGTCACCCTATCGGCCGCCGCCAGCCGACCGGCGACGGGCCGGCACCATGCCCACGGCCACGGGGCCGGGAGCGGTGGCGTCAGTCGTCGGGCTCGTCCCAGGGGTCGATCGGAGGCTCTTCGGCCACATCGTGGACGTCGACGACGTCCTCCTCGACGTCCTGCAGCTCCTCGACGCCCGGCACCTCCCACACGCCGTCGACGCCCTTGACTGCCTCGAGGTGGGGAACCGCGCCCGCCGGATCGTCGGGCGGCTCCGGGTCGGGCGCCTTGGAGCGCTCGGGCCGGTAGACGAGCGAGTGGACCGAGTCCCAGCCCTCCTCGTCGAACTCGTCGAGGTCGATCTCGATGCCGCCGGGTTGGAGGGACGGCTCGTCCACCCCGCTGTCCGGCGGCGGCTCGGTGACGGTCTCGGGGGCCACGACCAGGTCCACCGGGTCCGGCGCCGGTGCCGGCGCCGACTCGGGCTCGACGGCGGGCGGGGGGGCCACGACCAGGTCCACCGGCTCGCCGAAGTCGGCCAGTGCCGCCGCCACGGGGTCGACAGGCGGCGCGCTCCCCTCGGTGGCCACGGGCGTGGTGGCAACGGTGGTCGCCGGCTCCTCGGTCGCCGGCTCCCACTCGTCGGGGTGGGCGCCCAGGAAGTCGTCGAGCTCCACCGTCTGTGGCTCGGTGGTCTGGGACGCCTCCGGTCCGGGACCGGGGGTGACGACCGGCCCGGGTGCCGGGGCGGGGGTCGGGGTGACCACCGCCGGGGCGGGTGGGACCTCGGGCGCCGGTCCGGGCGGCCGGATCACCCCGGGCGCCACCTCCACGACCGGCAGGCCGATCGGGGTGTTGGCGTAGTTGGGTGCCGGGGCCGGCGGTTCCTCCGGCTCGGCCACTGACGCCGCAGGGGCCGGCGTCGGCTCCGACACCGGCTCCTCCGACACCGGCTCCTCCGACACCGGTTCCTCCGGAGCCGTGCCGTTGGTGTGCCCGTCCGCACCGTTGACGGTGCCGTTGGCATGCCCGTTCGAGCCGTTGGCCGAGCCGCCCGGCTCCGCGGTGCCCTGCGACGGGTCGCCCGCTCCGTTCACCGGGCCCCGGGTGTCCGGCGCATCCGCCGTCGGGAGCCGGAGCTCCGGTGGATGCCACCGTCCGTCGTCCGACCTCCACCACCCTGGACCCAACGCCGTGTCACTCACCGTGACACCCCCTTGCGCTGGTTGAGTACTTCACAGAATTATTCAATTCACCGCATGTGCAATGAGATTCTATCCATGAGAGAACGGTCATGACGAGTGCGATGACGGGTCGGGGCCTAGGACCCGACCGCCACCGTCTCCCTGACCCATCCCCTAGTGATCGGCACACACGCCCCGCGGCTGAACCCTCGGCTTCCGGGGCGGGCGCCTCCCGACGCCCGGAGGGTCCCCCCGATGCACCTGTGGACCGTCACGGAGGCACGCATTGGGCAATTGTAGATGCACGGTGGCTGCAAGTGTGCACCCAACCACTCTCGGTGCTGTCCGGGGACGCCGGACGGGCTCAGCGCAGGGAGCGGGCCCCCGGCCCGTCGTCACCGAGGGCGTCGTCCGGATTGGCCAGGCGGCAGTGGTCGATGGAGAGGCAGCCGCAGCCGATGCACCCGGTGAGCCGGTCGCGCAGCCCCTGCAGGCGGAGGATCCGTCGGTCGAGGTCCTGGCGCCAGGCCGCCGACAGCCGGGCCCAGTCCTCCCGGGTGGGGGTGCGCTGGTCGCCCAGCTGCTCGAGGGCCTCCCGGATGGAGCGGAGGGGGAGTCCCACCCGCTGGGAGGCCCGGATGAAGGCCACCCGTCGGAGGGTGTCCCGGGCATAGCGGCGCTGATTCCCCGCCGTGCGCCAGCTGGAGATCAGTCCCTCGTCCTCGTAGAACCGGAGGGCGGAGACGGCCACACCGCTGCGGTCGGACAGCTGGCCGATGGAGAGCTCGTGGACGGAGGCCGGGAGACGGGTCATGGGCTTGACCTCAATGTTACTTGAGGTTTTACGGTAGGTGCATGAGCCAACTCCGCACCCCCCGACTCGAGCCCGGGACCGCCGGTCTCGTCGCCCCCCGGCGCCTCCCGTCCGTCCCGCCAGGCGGGAACCTGAACCTGCACCTCCTCGAGGCCCCGGACCGGGACGTCCCGGCGCCGGACGACGGACCGGAGGCGGCATGAGCGACCGGTCCCCACTGCTCGACGCCGCCCTCGAGCGGGTGACGGCCCTGGAGTTCGAGCTCCCCAGCCGGTTCGTCAACCACGGGCCGATGGCCTGCGAGGCCCTCGCCACCCTCGGCTACGAGGAGGTGCTCGACGCCTGGGCCGACCGGTTCGTCGAGATACTGGTGGAAGGGGCCGCACCCATCGCCCCGGCCGCCGGCACCGGCTTCGAGTGGGAGTCGGCCCTGGGCGACTACCGACGCCTGCCCGAGTGGCTGGGCCACTACGAGCGCGCCATCGACGAGGAGGGGTGGGAGACGGTGGTCGCACAGTGGGTCCCGCGTCTGATGCCGGCCCTGACGTCGGCCCTCTTCCACGGGGTGATCCGGACCGCCCACGCCGTCCGCGCCATCGACGTCCGGGACACCCCGGCCCGTCGGCGGGAGCTGGCCCGGGCCCTCGGCAGCTGGTCGACCTGGTACCAACCGGGGGTCGACCCCGGGGACGGACGGGTCTCCGAGGATCTCCACCGGACGGTGACCGGGACGGCGTCGGACGCCTGCCGGGTCTTCGTCGCCGACCCCAACATCTTCCGGCTCCACGGGGTCACCGGCGCCATGGCCGTCGAGCTCCTCGTCGACCATCTGGCCCCCGCCGACGGTGCCGCCGCCGTCGCCCAGCTCCGGGCCGACCACGCCGCCAGCGCCGACGGAGCCCGGCGGGCCGGCGACGCCGGAGATGACGTCAGTTGGGACGACCGGGTGGTGGTGGCGGCCGCCGACAGCCACGACGCCCACCAGGTCAAGCTGGTGGAGGCCTGTCGCCGGGGCGCTGCGGCCACCCGGGATCCGGTCTTCGCCGCCGCCGCCCGGACGGTGACCGGGGTGGGATGACCCCGCGGTCCGCCGGGGACGCCGCCCGGGCTCAGCGGCCCAGGAAGTCCCGGACCAGGGTGGCGGGGGCGGCGGCCAGCCAGGCGTCCTCCAGCAGCTCGGCCAGCAGGGGCCCGGTGACGGCTTCCAGCTGCACCAGCACGGCGGCGTAGCCGTCGAAGTGGGGGATGGTGAAGACGGTCCCGGCGTGGCTGGCCAGGACCACCTCCTTGTCCTGGAGGTCGGCGACCGACACCGCCAGGATCGGCCCGTCCGGCGGCGGGGTGTCGCCGAACCGTCTCAGGTCCGCCTTGGAGAAGGGCCGTTCCCAGGCGAACGCCTTCGTCCCGGCCACGAACCAGGTGCGGTGACCGTGCCGCTCCCCCTCGGTCGTCTGCGGCAGCCGCCGGGCCAGCTCACCGACCTCCTCGAACGTCGCCATCGTGGCACCGTACCGCCGGAGACCGGTCAGGGCGTCGTCAGACGCTCGAAGGCGATGGCGGCCGCAGTGGCCACGTTCAGCGAGTCGGTGCCCCCGGCCATGGGGATGGCCACGACCTCGTCGGCCCGGTCGAGCACGGCGTCCGACAGCCCGGGGCCCTCGGCGCCGAGCACCACCGCCACCCCCCGGCGCCCGGACCCGGTCGATCCGCCACCCGGGGGACGGTCGTCCACCAGGGACCCCAGCCGGCGGACCGGCACCGGCTCCCGGCGCCCGGCTCCCGGCCCCCGACGGGGCGACAGGGCCGCCACCACGAAACCGGCCGCCCGGACCCGGTCTAGGCCGTCGGGCCACGGTGTCAGGCGGGCGAACGGGATCCGCAGGGCGTGCCCGATGGAGACCCGGATCGAGCGGCGGTAGAGCGGGTCGGCGCACGACGGGTCGAGCAGCACCCCGGCCACCCCGAAGGCGGCGGCGTTCCGGAACAGGGCGCCGATGTTCTCGTGGTCGTTGAGGCCCTCCAGGACCGCCACCACCGGGGGTCCCCCGCCGGGGCCGACGGTGGACACCGCCCGGGCCAGGAGCTCGTCGGCCTCCGGCTCGGGAGGGCGGGCGGCGATCGCCACCACCCCCCGGTGGATGCGGAACCCCACGGTGGCCGCCACCACCTCCCGTCCGCCCACGTACACCGGGGCCCCGGTGGCCCGGACCCCCTCGACCAGGTCGGCGGCCGAGACCGCCCGGGCGTCGTCCACCAGCAGCGACCGCACCCGATGGCCGGCGGCCAGCAGCTGCCGGACGGCCAGCTTGCCCTCCACCACGATGATCGACCGCTCCGCCTCCACCCGCCGGCGACTGGCCGGGTCCACCAGGTCCCGGTAGTCGGCGAGGCGGGGGTCGGCCGGGTCGTCGATGGCGACCAGGGGCCCGGGGCCCGGAGTCAACCCCCCAGGGTGGCCAGCGCCTGGTTGAGGGTGGACGAGGGCCGCATGACGGCCTCGGCCCGGGCCGGGTCGGGCTGGTAGTAGCCGCCGATGTCGACCGGCGAGCCCTGGACGGCGACCAGCTCGTCGACGATGGCCTGCTCCCCGTCGGCCAGCGTCCCGGCCAGGCCGGCGAAGGCCTCGGCCAGGAACAGGTCGTCGGTCTGGGCGGCCAGCTCCTGGGCCCAGTAGAGGGCCAGGTAGAAGTGGCTGCCCCGGTTGTCGATGCCCCCCAGCCCGACGGGTCGGCGACTTGTCCCGGTCGAGGAAGGTGCCGGTGGCCCGGTCGAGGGTGTCGGCCAGCACCTGGGCCCGGGCGTTGCCCGTCTGGGTGGCCAGCTGCTCGAAGCTGGCCGCCAGGGCCAGGAACTCGCCCAGGCTGTCCCAGCGGAGGTAGTTCTCCTTGACCAGCTGCTGGACGTGCTTGGGCGCCGAGCCGCCGGCCCCGGTCTCGAACAGGCCGCCGCCGCTGAGCAGCGGGACGACCGAGAGCATCTTGGCGCTGGTCCCCAGCTCGAGGATGGGGAACAGGTCGGTGAGGTAGTCGCGCAGCACGTTGCCGGTCACCGAGATGGTGTCCTCGCCCCGCCGGATGCGCTCGAGGGAGTAGGCGGTGGCCTCGCTCGGGGGTCAGGATCTCGAATCTGGAGACCGTCGGTGTCGAGCTCGGCCAGGTAGCCGCTCCACCATGGCCGATGAGGTTGGCGTCGTGGGCCCGCCCCTCGTCGAGCCAGAACACCGCCGGGGTCCCGGTGGCCCGGGCCCGGGTGACGGCCAGCTTCACCCAGTCCCGGATGGGCACGTCCTTGGTCTGGCACATCCGGAAGACGTCGCCGGCGGCCACCGGCTGCTCGAGCACCACCGCGCCGGAGCCGTCGACCACCCGGACCGTCCCGTCGCTCGGGATCTCGAAGGTCTTGTCGTGGCTGCCGTACTCCTCGGCCGCCTGGGCCATGAGCCCGACGTTGGGCACCGAGCCCATGGTGGCCGGGTCGTAGGCCCCGTGGCCGGCGGCAGTCGTCGATCACCACCTGGTAGACGCCGGCGTAGCTGCTGTCGGGGATGACGGCCAGGGTGTCGGCCTCCTCGCCGTCCGGGCCCCACATGTGGCCGGAGGTGCGGATCATGGCCGGCATGGAGGCGTCGACGATGACGTCGCTGGGGACGTGGAGGTTGGTGATGCCCCGGTCGGAGTCCACCATGGCCAGGGCGGGCCCGTCGGCCAGCTCGGCGTCGAAGGAGGCCCGGATGGCCGCCCCGTCGGGCAGCGCGGTCGAGGCCCGTCGAAGATGGCGCCCAGCCCGTCGTTGGGGCTCAGCCCGGCGGCGGCGAGGGCGGCGCCGTACCGGTCGAAGGTGTCCGGGAAGAAGGCCCGCACCACGTGGCCGAAGATGATCGGGTCGGAGATCTTCATCATGGTGGCCTTCAGGTGGACCGAGAAGAGGACGCCCTCGGCCGCCGGCCCGGGCGATCTGGGCGGTCAGGAACGGCGCGCAGGTCGGCCACCCGCATCACCGAGGCGTCGACCACCTCGCCGGCCAGCACCGGCACCGACCGCCGCAGCACGGTGGTGGTGCCGTCGGCCGCCTCCAGCTCGATGCGCAGCGACGCCGGCCTCGGCCACGATGGCCGAGCGCTCGGTGGAGCGGAAGTCGCCGGCCTCCATGTGGGCCACGTTGGTCCGGGACTCGGGGCTCCACGCCCCCATCCGGTGGGGGTGGGCCTGGGCGTAGTGCTTGACCGAGGCCGGGGCCCGGCGGTCGGAGTTGCCCTGGCGGAGCACCGGGTTGACCGCGCTCCCCATCACCTTGTCGTAGCGGGACCGGACCTCGCGCTCCTCGTCGGTGGCGGGGCTCGTCGGGGTAGTCGGGCACCGCGTACCCGTGGCGCCTGCAGCTCGGCGATGGCCGCCTTCAGCTGGGGGCTGGAGGCCGAGACGTTCGGCAGCTTGATGATGTTGGCCTCCGGGGTGGTGGCCAGGCGGCCCAGCTCGGCCGAGGGCGTCCTCGACCCGCTGGCCCTCGGGGAGCCGGTCGGGGAAGCCGGCGAGGATACGGCCGGCCAGCGAGATGTCGCGGGTCTCCACCCGGACCCCGGCGGTGGCGGCGTAGGCCTGGACGACCGGCAGGAACGAGTAGGTGGCCAGGGCCGGGGCCTCGTCGGTGTGCGTGTAGATGATGGTCGAGTCAGTCACTCGGGCTCCGCTTCCGTCGGTTCCGCACGAAGGGGTCCCGTGCCGCGTCAAGAACACCACCCGGACGGCGGTGGCCGCAACCCGGGCGCCGGTGGGTGCCGGGATCCCGACCGCCCGTCGGCGGGGGTGGGCCGTCGGTACCATGCAGAAGGCCCTCCCCGCCGGGACGGGCGGCCGACCAGGGAGACCGTGTGAACCGAGTCAGCACCTACCTCAACTTCATGGGGAACGCCGAGGAGGCGTTCACCTTCTACGCCTCGACGTTCGGCACCGAGATCGAAGGGCCCGTCATGCGGATCGGGGACCTGCCGGCCGGTCCGGGCGCCCCCGAGCTCTCCGACGCCGAGAAGGGGATGGTGATGCACATTGAGCTCCCCATCCTGGCCGGCCACGTGCTGATGGCCACCGACCTGGTGGCGTCGATGGGCCACGAGCTGCGCATCGGCAACAACACCACCCTCAACCTCGAGCTCGACGACCGGGCCGAGACCGAGCGGCTCTACACCGCCCTGTCCGAGGGCGGCCGGGACGCCACCGGACTCCAGGACATGCCCTGGGGTGCCTACTGGGGAACCTGCCTGGACCGGTTCGGGATCCGCTGGATGTTCAACTGCTCCGACTCCCCCGCCCGATGACGGGGCCGGCCCATCCGACCGGGTCACCCTGGACCGGCGTCCGCACCGCTCGGTAGCCGGCCCGTCCGGCGTCCCGGGTGCCCACTGCGGTGCCGGACACATCCCGAGGCCGGTGGGGGCGACACGGGCGCAGATGGAGCTGACCGGGCCCACCCCACCCGCCGGGCTGCGGGACGTCCGGAGCTGGGCGGCCTGCCGACCCCGGCGGTGACCGACCGCCGGCACCCCGAGAGGCGGCTTGCCCTCCCCCGACGAGGTGCATAGATTAGGGTCACCTAATATTCGTTGTATGGGTTGGCTACATCGCGAAGCCGTCCAGCCTCGCCGCCGGCTCGCACGCCGACCGCCACCACCCACCCGAGGAGACCCACCGATGGCACCGATCCGCACCTCCCCACGACGACGGGCCTGGCGGTCCATCCCGGTCGGGCTGGCGGCCGTGCTGGTGGCCGGGCTGGCGGCCACCGCCTGCGGCTCGTCGGGGGGAGGCTCGGGGCCCGTCCTCACCCTCTACAACGCCCAGCACGAGCAGACCACCGACGCCCTGGTGGAGGCGTTCACCAAGCAGACCGGGATCAAGGTGCGGGTGGAGAACGACGACGAGGACGTGCTGACCGCCCAGATCGAGCAGGAAGGCGGACGCTCCCCGGCCGACGTCTTCTACACCGAGAACTCCAACTGGCTCGAGCAGTTGAACCAGAAGGGACTGCTCACCAGAGTCGACCCCGCCACCCTGGCCAACGTCCCCGCCGCCGACAGCGCGTCGAACGGCAACTGGGTCGGGGTCTCCGCCCGGATCAGCGCCATCGTCTACAACCCCTCGAAGATCAGCGCCTCGCAGCTGCCCACCTCGGTGCTGGACATGGCCGACCCCAAGTACAAGGGAAAGTTCGAGCTGGCCCCGTCGGAGACCGACTTCTGGCCGATCGTGAGCTCGGTGGCCAAGTCGGAGGGGAACGCCGCCGCCCTCGCCTGGCTCGAGGGCCTGAAGGCGAACGCCGGAGCCAACGACAACGTCCCGGACAACGAGACGCTGACCAGCGACGTCAGCGCGGGGACCACCTCCTTCGCCCTCATCAACCACTACTACTACTACCGGCTCCGGGCCGAGGTGGGCGCCGGCTCCGTCCACGCCAGGCTGGCCTACTTCGCGCCCCGTGACCCGGGCTACATCCAGGACATCTCGGGTGCCGCCGTCCTGAAGTCGTCCACCCACCAGAAGGAGGCCCAGGAGCTGCTGGCCTTCCTGACCGGCCGGACGGGGCAGACCCTGCTGGCCGAGGGGGAGAGCTTCGAGTACCCGATCCATCCGGGCGTGGCCGCCAACCCGGAGCTGACCCCGCTGGCCCAGCTGCAGCCGGCGCCCTTCACACCGGCCGACCTGGGCACCGGGCTCAACGCCAAGGCACTGCTGCAGCAGGCCGGGCTGCTCTGACCGCGGCCGGCCCGTCGTCACCTACCCTCAGGGGGCGCCGGTGCGGCCGGCCGCCGTCCGATCCGAGGAGGAGCCCCATGCCCGGAGCACTGCAGGAGGCCGTCACCGGCCAGGGGCCCATGGTGGTCGCCCCCGGCGTCTACGACGGCCTGACCGCCCGGCTGGTGGCCGACCGGGGGT
Source organism: uncultured Actinomycetota bacterium (assembly GCA_963709665.1). GTDB lineage: Bacteria > Actinomycetota > Acidimicrobiia > Acidimicrobiales > RAAP-2 > DASZIT01. Next base: position 27,204 of record CAVPWU010000007.1, read on the forward strand.
TCGCGGCGGCCTACATGACCGGTGCCGGCACCTCGGCGTCCTACGGCTACCCGGACTACGGGCTCCTGACCATGACCGACATGGTCGACAACGCCGCCCGGATCGCCCAGGCCACCGACATCCCGGTCATCGCCGACGCCGACACCGGCTACGGCAACGAGCTCAACGTCGTCCGGACCGTGCGGGAGTTCGCCCGGGCCGGGGTGGCGGCCATCCACATCGAGGACCAGGCCTTCCCCAAGCGCTGCGGCCATCTGGCCGGCAAGCAGATCGTGGAGCGGGGCCCCTGGCTCCGCAAGCTGCGGGCGGCGGTGGACAGCCGACCCGACGAGGGGTTCCTGATCATCGCCCGGACCGACGCCCGGGCGGTGGCCGGCTTCGACGAGGCGATCGGGCGGGCCAACGCCGCTCTGGCCGCCGGGGCCGACGTGGCCTTCGTGGAGGCCCCGGAGACCGTCGAGGAGATCGCCGCCGTCCCCGAACGGGTGGACGGCCCGTGCCTGTTCAACGTGGTACCCGGCGGCCGCTCCCCGTCGGTGCCCCTCCACCAGCTGGAGGGGCTCGGCTACCGGATCGCCATCCTGCCCGGGGCCCTGCTGATGCCGGTGGTCGACGCCTGCGACCGGGCGCTCACCGAGCTGGGCGCCACCCGTCCCCCGGGCCCGTCGTGGACGGTGGAGAGCGGTCCGGCCGGCCTCTTCGAGCGGGCCGGCTCCGCGGCTTGGGACCGGCTCCGGGACCGCTTCGGCGAGTCCGGGGAGACCGACCGGCCCGGCCGGTAGGCGTCGGTCAGGCCGGTCCGGCGAAGGCGGACCGGGCCCGCCCGGCCACCACCTCGGCCAGGACGCCCACCTCCGCCACCCGGGCGGCCGCCTCGGCGAGGCCGGCCCGGCCCATGCAGAACCGCCAGACCTCGAGGACCACCGACCGGGCGGGCACCATCCGGGCCAGCCGTTCGAGCTCCTCGGGCTCCGGGTCGACGTGGGCCCGGTACCCGGCCACCACCCGGTCGACGCGCCCGAGGTGCTTGGCCCCCTCGGCGGCCAGCAGGAAGGCCAGCGGCCAGATCCTGGGGCCGAACCCGGCTCCCGCCCAGTCCACCACCACCAGTCCCCGGTCGGGGGAGGCCACCACGTTGGCCAGCACGAAGTCCGGGTGGATCAGCCCCTCCGGCAGCCCGTCGCCGTCGTCGAGGCCGGAGAGGGCGGCGGCCAGCGCCTCGTAGTGGTGGCCCCACCCGTCGGGGACCAGGCACTCGGCGGCGGCCAGGAGCCGGCCGGCGGCGGCGATCTCGTCACCGGGACCCCCCGGGGCCAGGTGGTGCCAGGCCCCGCCCCGGAGGCCGGCGAGCTCCGGGCCCACCGGGAGGGCGTGGAGCTGCCCCAGCAGCTCCCCCAGGCGGTGGAGCCCACCGGCCTCCTTGATGGCCGCCCGCCGCCGGGCCCGGGGCACCGGCTCGACGAACTCGGTGAGGACGACCCCTCGGTCGCCGAGCCGGGAGAACGGCTCCGGCGGGGCGGCCCGCTCGGCGGGGAAGCCCCGGTCGGCGAGGACCCGGAGCAGGTCGGCCTCCCCGGCCGCCGCCGTCGTCCGGGCCGGTGGGAACAGGCGGGCCACCCGGTCGGGGCCGCCGCCCGCCTCCACCAGGAACACGCCGAGGTCGAGCTCGGTGAGCCGGGTCGGCGGGGAACCGAGAACCTCCCCGAGGTGGGCCCGGAGCCGGGTGGCGTCCGACGGGCCGTCGACCGGCGAGCCGAAGCGGATCAGGTTGCCGTCGGGGTCGACGTGGGAGCCCTCCCGCAGCCGGTAGGGGGTGTCGGCCACCGGCCGGGTGATCCCCCCGACACCCGGCCGGCCCCACTCGAGGGCCAGGGCGTCGGCGTCGTCGGTGAAGAGGTAGGCCTCCCCGGCCTCCACGCCGGGAGGTCGGTGGGCGTCGGCGGCGAAGTGCAGGCCCACGCCGTCCCGGTCGGCGAACCCGTACCCGTCCCCGCCGGCGTGGGCGAGGGTGGTGAAGCCCAGGCCGTCGTAGTGGGAGAGGGTGCGGCGCAGGTCCCGGACCGGAAGGACGGGACTGGCCCGGGTCAGGTGGGGCCCGGCCCCGGATCCGGTGACGTCTCCCATCGGTCCGCACGGTACCCGAGCCCGTCGCCGACCGGAAGCCGACGCCACCGCCGCCGGACCCGGTCGAACCCGAGGCGGTTCGGTCAGGGCACGGTGATGGTGGCGCTGGTGGGGCTGACACCGCCGGTCCACGAGAGCTGGACCGGTGTGTCGGTATAGATCCACGGTCCGGCGGGCACCGAGGTGTCGGTGCAGGAGGTCGTGGTGACGATGCCTGCGCAGGTGCCCCCCACCGTGCCGGGCCCCCCGGTGGCGGCGTTGGTCCGGGTGACGATGTAGCCGGCCACCGCCACGCCGTTCCCCAGCTCGGCCGCCGTCCAGCTGAGGCTGACGGTGGCGCCCGAGGCACTCCCGGCCGGTGCCGTACCGGTGGGCATGGCGGTGGCCGCACCGGCGCCGGTGCCGGCGCCGGTGGTCAGCCAGGTGGCGGTGGACGGCGAGCTCGCGCCAATGGCCAGGACGGCCGACACACCGAGGGCGGCCATTGACGTGGCCCACCGGCCGGGACGGCGGAGCGCCCTCACAGGTCGGCCCCCAGCCCGCTGAAGTGCAACCCGAAGCCGACACCCTGACAGGCGTCGGGGGCGGCGTGGATCAGGGTGGCGGTCACCGTCACGTGGGTGCTGCCCCGGGCCGGGACCGGCAGGGATCCGGCGTAGCCGGTGACCACCAGATCGGAGGCCGGGCACCCCGGCGCGCCGCCGGAGGTGGTGGTGGTGATCGCCGTGACGTCCAGGAAGGTGCCCGCCGGGTTGGACACCGTGAGGACGAGGGGCCGTGGCGCACCCGGGTACAGCCCGACCACGTTGCCGGCGATGGCGAACGGTCCCCGGCGGCCGCCCCCCGGCCCCTGGAGTCGACCGCCTCCGGGTTGGCCCCCAGCGGCGGAGAGCGCCGAGGTGGCGCTCCCGCTGCCGGCGAGACGGACCGGCTCCGACCCTCCCGCCGATCCGACCCACCCCCAAGCGCACGCCGTCAGCCCCACCCCGAGCACCACCCCACCCGCCAGGCGGGTGCGGCGGGACCGGGACGGCGAGGATCGGCGCGGCATCGGGATCGACCGGAGTCCGGGGACGTCGGAGCTACTGCTGGGTGCCGGTGACGGTGACCGGGACGGTGAAGGCGACGCCCTGACACCCGTTGGGGGCGGCGTGCGACAGGTCGAGCACAGTGTCGATCTGCAGTGCCCCGGAGGTGGTGTCGGCCGCTACCGGGAAGCTGCCGAGCGTCGTGGGGGCGTTGGCGTCCAGGCTGATGTTGGAGCTCGGGCACGCCGTGGGGTTGGTGGACACCGGGGTGCCCCAGGTGAGGCCGGTGATGTTCACGGCGTAGGGGTTGGGGTTCTGCACCGTGAGGTACACCCACCCCGCCGGTCCCCCCGGGTACAGCGAGGATCCCGAGGCACCCGGGGTCACCGCCGTGACCACCAGGTTCTGGGAGACCAGGGCCCCTCCGGCCCCGGCCCCGGTGCCGGTGGCGGTCCACGCCGCGTAGGTGATGCCCCCACCGACGCCGACGGCGACGGTGGCGGCGGTGACGCCGATCAACAGTTTCTTGAACCTCATGGTCATGCTCCTCGCTCAGGGGAAAGGGACTGTCCGTGGCGTGGATCACCGACGCCGCCGGCCCCGGCCCCGGGAACGTCGTCCATCGACAGCAGGCGGTCGAGCTTGCGCCGCGCCACGCGCAGCGAACTCGGGACCTGGTCGTCGTCGATGCCGAGCGCCACGGCGATCACGTGATCGTCGTGGCCGTCATCCCGGAGTCGGATGGCGACGGCATGCAGCACGGGAAGCTGCTGCACCGCCACCGATCGATCCACACCGGCCACGGTACGGATCCGCCGCCCCACCGTCGTGAGTGGGTACTACTCAGATTTGGCGACGTCGCTACTCAACGGGCGCGCCACCGACCAGGGCCTCGGACAGGCGGGCCCGGTCGTTCACCCCCAGCTTCACGAAGGCGTGGTGGAGATGGTTCTCCACCGTCCGGGTGGAGACGCACATCCCCTCGGCGATCTCCCGGTTGGAGCGGCCGGCGGCGGCCAGGTTGGCGATCTCGCGCTCGCGCTTGGTCAGCCGCACCGGACCCCGCAGGGTGTCGGCCACCGAGGTCCGGGCCCCCTCGCAGTGCTCGGCCCACCGACTGGCGGTCAGGGTGGCCGCCCGGGCCGCCCGGTCCTGGTGGCGCTGGGCGAGGACGCGGGCGGCGCCGGCGGCGGCCTCCGCCGCCAACCACCAGGCTGTCATGGCGGCGAAGCGCTCGCCGGCGGCCAGCAGCCCGTCCGGATGGCGGTCGATGACGGCCCGGGCATGGGCGGCCAGGGCGGCCACCAGCTCACTGTCGGACTCGGCGGCCAGCCCGGCCAGGCGCTCGGCCGGCTCGGGGGAGGGCTCGAGCCGGAGCCAGGTGTCGAGGGCGAGGGCCTGGTCCCCGACCATCGAGGCGCCACGGGCCCAGTTGGCGCCGTCCCGGGCGGCCTCGAGGGCGGCGGCGGTCCGGCCGGCCAGCTGGTGCACCGCGCTCTCGGCCAGGTAGATGGCCACGTCGTAGTGGCGGTCGATGGTCCGGATCCGCCGGAGCTCCTCGAGCGCCCACGCCGCCGCCTCCTCGTTCCCGGAACGGGCCCGGGCGCGGGCCAGTCCCGCCAGCGCCCACGGCCGGTAGCCGAGCACGTCCCGTTCGGCGAGCAGCCCCGAGGCGTCGGCGAAGATCCGCCCGGCGCTCGCCGGACGCCCCTGACGGAGGAGGATCTCCCCCAGCAGCACCCCGAAGGTAGCGGTGGCGTCGAGCATCTCCCCGGACAGGGCCACGTCCCGCAGCCAGGTCAGCAGCTGGTGCGCCGCCTCGAGCTCGCCCTTGCGGGAGAGGGCCCCGGCCCGGGTGAAGAGGAGGGTGGCCACCGCCAGGGGGTGCCCCAGCCGGTCGGCGTTCGGAACCGCCCGGTCGACCAGGGCGATCGCCTCGCCGCACCGCCCCAGGTAGGCCAGGGACGCCGCCGCCGGCGAGGCGGCCGAACTCTCGCTCAGGTCCACGCCCGTCACCTCGGCGGCCCGTCGGGCGTGGGCGAGGGCGAGGGTGGGGTTCGCCGTGTTGAGTGCGATGCCGGCCAGCTCCTCGTAGACCTCACCGACGAGCACCGGATCGGCCGCCTCCCCGACCGACTCGATGGCCTCCTCGAGGACGGCCACCGCCCCGTCCGCCTCGTACTGGCACCAGAAGCGGATCCACCCGATGACCAGGGCGAGGCGGAGCCGGTCGTCCGGGGCCGACGCCCGGCGGGCCAGCTCGTCGAGCACGGCACCGGCCCGGGCGACCTCTCCCAACCAGCCGAGGGCGCTGGCCAGGGCCGCCCCCTCGACGATCCCGCCGCTCCGGTCGTAGGCGGCCTGTGCCAGGCGGGCGGCCAGCTTGAAGTCCTGCCGGACGGCGGGTCCGCTCGACGGCGGTGTGGGGTACTGCTCGGGCAGGACCTCGTGGAGCCGCGCCGAGAGCAGGTCGGAGATGGCGAACAGGGAGGCGTCGGTCCCGAGCGACAGGGTCACCGGGTCGACGTCGAGTCCGGACTCGAGGGACCAGCAGGCCAGCCGTACCAGGTCCTCGGACCGGCGGGAGCCGGTGGCGGCCAGGGCGTCCACCAGGTTGCGTCGCAGCGCCCGCTGCTGGAGTGAGGGCATACGGCTCCGGAGCACCTCGGCATGGAGCGGATGGGCGATGGTCACCTCGATCCGCTCCCCGTTCAGGTCGGTGGAGACCAGCTCCCGGGCCTCGAGGCCCTCCACCGCCCGGGTCGACGTCAGCCCCGACACCAGGCCCAGGGGGAGCGAGCCGGCGAGGGCGAGCATCTCCATGACCGTGGTCTCGTCCGGGTCCAGGCTCCCCAGCCGGGCGGCGACGATCTCCTGCAGTCGGGCCCCGGCCGCCCACTCCCCCTGCCAGCGCCACTCGCCGTCCACCACCCGGAGGGCGTCCGACTCCCGGCCGGAGAGGACCACCTCCCGGAGGTAGAGGGGGTTGCCACCGGTGACCTGCCAGATGCGGTTGGCGGTGCTGTCGCTCAGGGGTCCGCCCAGGCCCACCGACAGCAGCTCGTTGGTCTCGCGGAGCGAGAGGTTCTGCAGTTCGATCCGTTCGGCCAGGTCGTCCTTCCACAGGTCCACCAGGGCGGCGGGCAGGCGGGAGTCCGATCGGGCGGTGACGATGGTCACGAAGTCGTCGCCACCGGCCAGCTGGTGCAGCAGTCCGGCCGAGGCGTCGTCGAGGGACTGGCAGTCGTCGGCCAGGACCAGGAGCCCCTTTCCGGCCCGGAGGGCCAGCAGCTCGCGCTCCACCGAGGAGGTGAGGTCGGCCAGACTGTCCGAGCCGGGGATGCGGAGCACGGTACGGAGCGGTCCCAGCGGGACGGCGGCGTAGCCGGCGCTGCCCCGGATGGTGAGCGTCGCCCACCCCTCGGTCGCCGCCTCCTCCAGGGCGGCCCGGGCCAGCCGGGACTTGCCCACCCCCGCCGGTCCCCCGATCACCGCGCTCGACGCCGGTCGGGAGGAGCGGATCATCCGGAGGAGCTCGAGCTCCTCGGTGCGGCCGACGAGCGGCCACCCGGTCCCGTTGGTCCCCGACGGCATGGATGCCCTTCCCGACGCCCCATCTCCGGAGCGCGCCCTCCGGGATTCTGCCACAGCCCATCCCCGGGATCGACGCCGGCTACCCCGGGACAGCCGCCCCGGGCACGGCGGCCCGGACCGGCCCCCTGCTCACCGATCCGGCGCCCAGGCCCCCGGGTCGGTGCGGATGCCCCCCTCCAGGACGGCGAGGCTCTCGACCAGGGCGGCGGACAGGTCCCCGCCGTCGATGTACCACCGGGTGTGGACGGTCTGGATGACCCCGCCGGCCGCCGCCGCCAGCACGGTGGGGACCAGGGCATCCGGAGGAAGCCCGAGCCGTTCGCCGAAGAACTCGGCCATCAACGGCTGGGACTTCAGCTGGATCCCGCCGAGGACGCTCTTCACCAGGGTGGGCGCCGACGCCACCACCACCATCCACCGGCGGAGCAGGGCCATGTCCTCGTCGGCCGACACCTCGCCGATGGCCAGGCGCAGGGACTGCAGCGGCGGCTCGTCCCCGGGCCGGCCCCCCAGCGCCGCCCGGAGGGCGGCGGCCCGTCGGTCGATCCGGACCTGCAGCACCTCCTCCTTGACCGGGAAGTAGCGGTAGAAGGTCCGGGCGGAGATCCCGGCCTCGACGGCGATCTCCTCCACCGTCACCTCACCGAACCCACGCTGTTCGAACAGCCGGAGGGCCACGGCCTCGAGCTCCAGGATCATCATCTCCGAGCGCTTCTCGCGGAGCTGCCCGGCCAGCGACTGAGTTGCCAACGCCGTCCTCTCGTCGAGCCACCGGGCCGCATGCCGACGGCGGGTGCGGTGGCGGGACCCGAGCCTACGACAGGTGGTCCGCCGCCCGGCACAGCTAGCGTCAGGGCGATGGAACCCCACTGCCCGACCCCGACCCCGAGCCGGCACCGGTGAAGGCGGTCCGCAGCGTCGAGGGCGGGGTGGCGGTGGTCGACCTCGACGAGCCGCCGGGCACCGGCCAGCTCCTCGAGATGAAGGCCACCAGCATCTGCGGCTCCGACCTCACCTACATCCGGTACGGGAGCCGGTCCATCCTCGGCCACGAGCTCTCCGGCGTGCGGGAGGACGGCACCGCGGTGGTGGTCGAGGCGATCTACGGCTGCATGACCTGCCCGGAGTGCCTGCGGGGGGACTACAACCTCTGCGGGACCCACGCCCAGCGAGCCCTGGGGATCACCGCCGACGGCGGGATCGCCGAACAGTTCCGGGCCCCGGCCGAGCGACTGGTCACGGTGCCCGACGGGCTGGACGTGCGGGACGCCTCGCTGGTGGAGCCGGCCTCGGTGTCCTGGCACGCCCTGCGTCTGGCCGGCACCGGGCCCGGGAAGCGGGTGGCGGTGGTCGGGGCCGGCGCCCTGGGCCTGCTGGCGGTGGCGGGGGCCCGGCGCCTGGGGGGCGAGGAGGTGGCCCTCGAGGCGCGCCACCCCCACCAGGTCGAGGCGGGCGAGCGGCTGGGGGCGAGGGTCGGGACCGACGGCCTCTACGACGTGGTGGTGGAGGCGGCCGGTACCGAGGCGAGCCTGGCCCGCTCGGTGGAGTTGGTGGCCCCGGGCGGCACCATCGTGGTCCTCGGCGTCCACTTCGGGACCGTCGGTCTGGACTGGATGCCCCTGTTCCACCGCGAGGCCCGCATCATCCCCTCGCTGGGCTACTGCGCCCACGACGGCGGGCGGGAGATGGAGGAGGCGGCGGCCATGTTGGCCGACGACCCCGAGATCGTCCGCACCCTCATCACCCACCGGTTCCCCATCGAGGACGCCACCCGCGCCTTCGCGGTGGCCGCCGACCGCACCGCCGGGGCCATCCGCGTGGTGATCGAGCCGTCATGAACCCCGTCGACCAGTTCCACGTCGGGATCGTGGTGGCCGACTTCGACGCCTCCCTCGCCCACCTGTCAGAGCTGTTCGGGTACAGCTGGTGCCCGGAGATCGCCCTGCCGACCGAGGTCACCCTCCCCTCCGGCACCACGGTCATCGACCTGGGCTTCGTCTACTCGGCGGAGGCGCCCCGGGTGGAGGTCATCCGCACCATCCCCGGCACCCTGTGGACACCGGCGGAGGGCTCGGGCATCCACCACCTCGGCTACTGGTCCGACGACGTGGCCGCCGACGCCGCCGCCCTCGAGGCGCGGGGGTTCGCCGCCGAGGCGGCCGGCAACCGTCCCGACGGCACCCCGGTGTGGGCCTACCACCGGAGCCCCACCGGGCCCCGCATCGAGATCGTGTCCCGGGACATCCAGCCCTCCCTCGAGGGGTACTGGGCCTCAGCCGGCACCGCCTGACGCCGATCGGCGGCGGGCGGGCGCTACCCGGCGGTAGCCGCCAGGGAGCGCTGGACGGTGATGTCGCCGAACCCGGTGCGGACCCGCACGCTGACGGTGTCGTCGTCGGCGGTGGGGCTCCCGGTGACATCGAGGTCGTTGTGGACGTTGCCACAGCTGGTGTGGAGGTCCAGCCAGGCGGTGACGCCCTCGCCCACCCCGATCTCCACCCCCCCGTGGGCCGACTCGGCCAGCACGTCGCCGTGGGCCACCCCGCCGAGCCGGACGTCGCCGTTGGCGCTCTTGGCCGTCACCGTCGCCCCCGCCCGGTCGACGGCGATGGCGCCGTTGGCCGCTCGCACCCGGAGGTCGTCGGTGACGGTCCCGATCCAGGTGTCGCCGTTGGCGTTCTTGACGACGGCGGGCCCGTCGATGGTCCGGAGGCCGATGGAGCCGGACGCGGTGACGACGACCGCCCGGCCCCAGACCCGGTCGACCGAGATATCGCCGGCTCCGGTCTTGAGATCGACCGACGCCACCTGGTCGACCCGGAAGTCGCCGACGCCGGCCCGAGCCCGGAAGTCTCCGAGCTCACCGAGGGAGTGGAGGGTGACCATTCCCCCCTCGAGCTGGACGTCCGAGCCAGTGGGGAGGGCGATCCGCACGTCGACCGAGGCGCGCTTCCACCGGCCGGTGGAGCGACGCCAGCCCTTCGGCGTCCGGACGTGGAGCCGGCCCTGGGCGAACTCGACGACGGTCTCCGAAGCGGCCGCCTCCGACGCCGGGTCGGGGCGACTCGGCTGCACATCGACCACGGTGTCGATGCGATCGGTGGCCACCAGCTCGACGGTAGCGATGCCGAGCTCGATGGCCAGGGTGATGGGGGCCGGGGTGTCAAAGGTGGGCATGGCGGTCCTTTCGGTGGTGGGCGGGCGGATCCGCCCGTGGGTGTCGGTCAGAAGGTCGGAAGGTCAGGGTGGACGGCGGCGGTGCCGGCCCGGCTAGCGCGCCCATCCCCGGTACCGCCGGGCGCCCGGCGCCATCGGGGCTTGACGGTGGGTCCGGCGCTCACCGCTCCGTTCGAGGGCGGCCGCGGCCGCCCGGACCAGCCAGGCGTTGACCGAGAGGTGCTCGCCGCCGGCCACCTCCTCGATCCGGCTCTTCAGGTGATCGGGCAGTCGCAGGTTGATCCGGGACATCGCTCCGTCGTCGCCGTCCACCGGTGCCGCCTCCCCGATGGTGGGGAGGTCGTCGGGAGCCTCATCGGTCCCATCGGGCGGGGGTGGGGCCACCACGAACTCGATCTCCCGCCCGCGGAGCCGCACCTCCACCGAACCCGGTGCCAGGTCCAGGGTGATCTCTTCGGCGGCCGCCGTCAGCACGTCCTGGACGGTGAGCCGGACCGACGCCTCCAACGGGGCGAGCAGGCGCTCGGCCAGCGCCCGGGCGTCGTCGCCACCGGCCTCGGCGGCCACCATCAGCTGCCGTTGGAGGCTCTCGACATACTGGTCCGTTTCCATGGCACCATATTGGCATCATTTGTGTGCCATTACAAGCCCTATCTGAGCCAGAATGACATCTTCCCTGGTCGACTGCCGGCTCCCTACCCGGTGCCGATGCGTTCGACCCGGGTGGCACGCCCGATCGCCGCCGGGGCGCCGGTCGTCTACCGGGCCCTGCTCGACCCGCTGGCGGTGGCGGTGGGGCAGGTCCCCGACCGCCAGGTGGTGGAGTTCGGGACGCCGGGCCCCGACCTGCTCGGAGCCATGAGGGTCACCACGGCGTCGACGCCCGCCGCCGGGGGCGTCGACGTGGTCATCGAGCACCGGGGGATCCCGGCCGGCGTCGACCCCCACGACGACGAGGTCGGCACCCGGATGTCCCCCGACAGGCTGGCCGCCTGGGTCGAGCGGACTCGCTGACCGGGCGGACCGGCTCAGCCGGCCAGCCGCTCGCCGGCCAGCCGGGCCCACTCCTTGCGGGAACGGATGGAGACGTCGACGTCGGTGGCGGTGGCGCGGAGGGCACCCACGGTGGCCTGCTCCTTGGCCAGGTGGGCGAAGGGGTCCCACCGGAAGAACCGGCTGGCGTTCTGCCAGGTGATCTGCTCGATCTCCGGGTCGGTGACCCCGGCCCCCTCGAACTCGGCCAGCACCTGTTCGGGGGCGTCCGGCCAGAAGGAGTCGGAGTGGGGGTAGTCGCACTCCCAGGCGATGATGTCGATGCCGATCTCCCGCCGCAGCCGCAGGGAGGTCGGGTCGGTGACGTAGCAGGCCAGCGAGTGCTCCCGGAAGACGTCGCTGGGCAGCCGCCCGCCGAAGTCCCGACGCAGCCACCGCTGGTTGGTGTAGTGCCGGTCGCACCGGTCGAGGTAGAAGGGGATCCAGCCGATGCCCGCCTCCGACCAGGCCACCTTCAGGTCCGGATAGGTGCGGAGGGCCGGCCCCCACAGCAGGTCCTGGGCGGCGATGCCGGCGATCTGGGTGGCCAGGATGATGAGGTTGTCGATGGGGGCGTCGGGGGCGCCGTGGATGGCCCCGAACCCCTGGCCGATGTGGAGGCACATGACCGTGGCCGTGTCGCTCAGCGTCTCGAACACCGGGCCCCAGTAGTCGAGGTCGTGGTAGCTGGGGAGTCCCTCGAGGTGGGGGAGCTCGGGCATCGACACCGCCCGGCACCCCTTCTCCGACACCCGGTGGATCTCGGCGCAGGCCAGGGCGGGATCCCACAGGGGGAGGATGGCCAGCGGGATGAACCGGCCCGGGTAGGCGCCGGCCCACTCCTCGAGGTGCCAGTCGTTGTACGCCCGGATCACCGCCACCGTCACCTCGTCCCGGACGTGGGAGAGGTGGCCGGCGCTGAAGCCGGCGAAGGTGGGGAAGCACATCGAGGTGAGGATCCCGTTGCGGTCCATGTCCCGGACCCGGGCGTGGATGTCGTAGACGCCGGGACGCATCTCGGCGTACCCGGTGGGGTCGAGTCCCCACTCCTCCGGCGGCCACGACACCACGGCGTTGAGCCCGACCACCCCGGTCTGCTTCCCCCGGTAGACCCAGCGGTCCACGCCGTGCTCGTCGGTCACGATCCGGGGGGCCTGGTCGGCCCAGGCGGCCGGGAGCCGGCCCCGGAACATGTCGGGGGGCTCGACGACGTGGTCGTCGACGCTCACCAGGATCAGATCGTCGATGTTCATCGGGGGCCTCGGGCTGCGCTCGCAGGGGTCATCCCTAGGTTCTACGCTTCCGGGTGGTGTCCATCTCTGCGCGCTCGGCCAATGTTTCCACTCAATCGGTCAACCGGGGCCTGGTCGACCTGCGCCACGGCGGCCACGCCCCGGGTGGCAGCCATCTGTACGAGGGCGACCGCCTGGTGACCGGTTGGCACTCCCACGACGTGCACGAGATCGAGTACGCCGTCAGCGGGGTGGTCGAGGTGGAGACGGCGGCCGGCCACTACCTGCTGCCGCCCCACCAGGCGGCGTGGATCCCGGCCGGCCTCGAGCACCAGACCACCATCAACTCGGACGTGCGGACGGTGGCCGTGCTCTTCGACCCCGGCCTGGTCCGGCCGGCCGGCGACCGGGTCCGGATCCTCGGGGTGTCCCCGCTGGTCCGGGAGATGGTGCTCTACGGCCTGCGGTGGCCCATCGACCGCACCGGTGACGACCCGGTGGCCGACAGCTTCTTCGAGGTGCTCGGCCAGCTGGTGGCCGAGAGCCTCGAGCACGAGGCGCCCCTCACCCTTCCCACCTCCGCCGACCCGCTGGTGGCCGCCGCCATCGGGTACACCCGGGCCCACCTGGCCACCGCCACCGCCGGCGAGGTCGGGCGGGCGGTGGGCGTCTCCGAGCGCACCCTGCGCCGCCACTTCCACTCGGCGGTGGGGCTGTCGTGGCGGAGCTACCTGCTCCGGGCCCGCATCCTCCGGGCCATGTCCCTGCTGGCCGAGCCGGGGCCCTCGGTGCTCGAGGTCTCCCTCGAGGTGGGCTTCGAGAGCCTCAGCGCCTTCGCCCGGGCCTTCGCCGGGCACTGCGGCGAGACGCCGTCCGCCTACCGGCGGCGCGTGCTCGGCCGCTGAACGACGGGGCCGGGTGGGAAGGCTCTCGACGGGGAGGAGCCGGTCACGATCCACCCCTCCACCCCGGGGCCCACCGCGGGGATGCCCGCCAGACCGATGGCCGTACTCCGGTCTTCGCCGGTGCGGGCGCTCCGGCTACGAGGCGAACTCCGGCAGGATGTCCCGGGCGAACGTCTCGACCTGGGCGGCGCCGGCCTCCGGCCAGCTGCAGACCAGGTACCCGTACCCCGCCGCCTGCCACTTGGCGGCGTACGACCGGGCCTTGTCGAGGTCGTCGAGGGACAGGGAGCCGGCCCGGAGGATGTCGGTCGGCTTCCGGCCCGCCTCCTCGGCCAGGGCGTCGATCCGCTCGTTGGCCTCGCGGAGGGAGTTGGGCGAACCCCAGGCGTGCCAGACGTCGGCGAACCGAGCCGCCAGCGGCAGCGTGCGGCGGGGACCGGTGCCGCCGATCCAGATGGGTGGGTGCGGGTCCTGCACCGGGCGCGGTCCCAGGCGGGCGTCGTGGAGCGACACCCGCCGGCCCTCGTACGACACCGTCTCGCCGGTGAACAGGCGGGTGACGATCTCGAGGGCGTCCTCCAGCAGGTCGAAGCGCTCGGAGGTGGACGGGAAGGGGATCCCCAGCTCGACGTGCTCCTTCTCGAACCAGGCGGCGCCGAGGGAGAGCTCGAGCCGGCCGTGGGAGGCGTGGTCGATGGTGAGCGCCTGGGCGGCCAGGATCGACGGGTGCCGGTAGGTGACGCCGGTGACCAGCAGCCCGAGCCGGATCCGGGTGGTCAGACCGGCCAGGGCCGCCAGGGTGGTCATCCCCTCGAAGGTCTCGCCGGGGCCGTCGCCGTACATGGGTTGGAGGTGGTCGAAGCCCCAGGCCCCGTCGAACCCGAGGTCCTCGGCCAGCCGGACCCGTCGGACCAGCTCGTCCCACGGCATCCGCTGCTGTGCCACGTCGAGACCGAAACGCATGGGGGCCACCTCGCTAGTCGACGAACTCGGCGGTGCGCCGGTGGAAGCGCCACCCGTCGTCCGTGCGGTGGAGGTGGTCGACGTACCGGCCGACCAGCTTGACCCCCCAGTCGTCCTTCCCCTTCAGCAGGAAGACGACGTCGCTGGTGGCCCGGGCCTCCTCGTCGCTCCACTCGGAGACGTGGGTGTTGAGGACCAGGTGGCGCTGGGGCCGTCGTGGCGCCCACTTGGTGTAGGCGGCCCGCAGCTCGTCGTGCCCTGGTGGGTGCCCATCCCCGGGATGTCGCACGCGCCGTCGGCGCAGTAGGTGGCGACGACGTCCTCGGTCCGGCCGTCGTCCAGGGCGTGGGTGTAGGCGGCCAGCGCGGCGCCGACACCGGCCACCACCTCGGCGTAGGTCACCGGGGAGCGCTCATCGGTCATCGGTGGCCGCCTCAGAATCCGAGGTCGACAACCGGCCGCTCGAGCGGGTTGAGGTTGACGGCGTGCAGGGCGGGAAGCAGCTGCTCGTAGGGGAGGCCGGCCAGGAAGCCGTCGACGGTGCGCTGGAAGTTGGCCACGCCGCCCTCCATCCCGGCGGCCAGGCGCATGTACTCGAAGCCCTTGTTGTGCAGGCCCCGTTGCTGACGGGGCAGGTTCGAGAAGTCCTGGGTGGGGATGGGGGGCACCCGGGGGTCGTCGATAGGGCGATGGGCTCGGGCGGCGGCACCGGCTGGCGCTCGGTCCCCTCCGGGTACCGGGTCAGCGACCAGATCTCCATCAGGGTCTCCTCCGGACCCAGGGGACGGAACCGGTAGGACGAGGCGCTGCTGTACATGGGCAGGACGAAGAAGTGCGGGAAGCAGAAGCCCATCGGCTGGTTGAGGCCGTTGTCCTCGAGCTCGTTGAGATCGGGGATGACGCTGCCGGCGTCGCGGTGCCACTTCGCCACCGCGTCGTTGAGGGTGCGGTTCCAGATGGACAGGGCCAGGGTGGGGTCGGCCGGGAGCTCGATGTCCCGCAGCCCCTCGGCGATGGCCACGTCGTTGGCGTGGACCATGCCGGCCATGCCGTTGCTCATCACCTGCAGGTAGTGGAGCTCCGAGTCGACGAAGGTCCGGGGGTCGAAGGTGGTGGGGTCACGGGGCGGGTACCGGCCGGGGATGACCAGCTCGGGGTGGGTCTCGATCACGTGGTACTGCTCCAGGAACGCCTCCTGGGCCAGCTTCCAGTTGACCGGGAGGCGGAACGACTTCCACCACTCGGTGCGGAACGACTCCATGTGCCAGGCGTCGAGGGTGGTGGCGAACGGCTCGATGCGACTCCCGCAGCGGCGGCGGCGTCGGCGTCGAGGTTGATCCAGGCGCATCCGCCCCAGACCTCGCACCGCACCGGGGTGAGGTTGAGGTCATCGGGCTGGAGGTTGTGCTCGGCGAACTGGCGCCGCTGCGAGACGAAGGTGTTCTTCCCGTCGAGGCCGTAGCACCAGCCGTGGAACGGGCAGACGAACCCGCTCTCGCAGGTCCCCCGGCCCTCGACCACCTGGACCCCACGGTGCCGGCAGGCGTTCTGGAAGGCCCGGATCTCGTCGTCGTCGGTGCGCACCACGATGACCGACTGGTCGAGGATCTCGTACTCGACGAAGGTGTCCGGGCCCGGGAGCTCCTCGAGGCGGCACGCCATCTGCCAGACCCGGGGCCACAGCTGCTCGACCTCCAACTGGTAGAAGTCGGGATCGAAGTAGCGCTGCTTGGGGATCCGGTCCGGGACCTCGACGGCAAAGGGCACCGGCAGGGCGGAACGCTTCTGATCCATGATGGCCATACTGCCCGCTTCCCCTCTCCGCTTGCGCCCGAAGTATACTTACCGGTCGGTACAATATCCCGGTCGGCGTGCCTGGCGGGACCGACACTACCGAGGACCCGCCATCGCCACCAGACAACCTCCGACCTCCGCCCGGACGGGACGCCCGGTCCCGGGCGCCCCCGACGTCGACGTCCTGGTGGTCGGGGCCGGCATCACCGGCATCTACCAGCTCTACCGGGCCCGGGAGGAGGGCTTCACCGCCGAGCTGGTGGAGGCGGGCGGCGGCGTCGGCGGGACCTGGTTCTGGAACCGCTACCCCGGCGCCCGCTTCGACTCGGAGAGCTACACCTACGCCTACCTCTTCTCCCGGGAGCTGTTCGAGGAGTGGGAGTGGCAGGAGCACTTCGCCGAGCAGCCGGAGATCGAGCGGTACCTCAACTACGTGGTCGACAAGTTCGACCTCCGGCGCCAGATGCGGTTCGGCACCCGGGTGACCTCGGCCTGCTGGGACGAGGAGTCGGGCACCTGGGACGTGGGGACCGACGACGGCACCCGCACCCGGGCCCGCTACCTGGTGGCCGCCACCGGCGTCCTGTCGGTGCCCTTCTTCCCCGACGTGCCGGGTCGGGAGTCCTTCGGCGGCGAGTCGTACCACACCGGACTGTGGCCGGCCGAGCCGGTCGAGGTGGCCGGCAAGCGGGTGGCCGTGGTCGGGCACCGGCTCGAGCGGGGTGCAGGTCATCCCCGCCATCGCCGAGCAGGTGGCGTCGCTCACCGTCTACCAGCGGACCCCCAACTGGTGCACCCCGCTGAACAACGCCCCCATCTCCCCCGAGGAGCAGGCCCAGCTGCGGGCCGGGTTCGAGGAGATGCGGGAGATCCTCAACACCTCGATCGCCGGGTTCCTCCACGTGGCCAACGACCGCAACACCTTCGACGACTCCGAGGAGGAGCGGCAGGCGTTCTTCGAGACCATGTGGCGGAGCCCGGGCTTCTCCAAGCTCACCAGCAACTACCGCGACATGCTGCTCGACCCGGCGGCCAACGCCGAGTGGAGCGAGTTCGTGGCCGACAAGATCCGGGGCATCGTCGACGACCCCGAGACGGCCGAGCAGCTGATCCCCAAGGACCACCGGTTCGGGGAGAAGCGGCCGCCGTTCGTCACCGACTACTTCGAGACCTTCAACCGCCCCAACGTCTCGCTGGTCGACCTGAAGAAGACGCCGATGCTGCGGATCACCGAGACGGGCATCGAGACGGCCGAGGGCGAGCAGCCCTTCGACGTCATCGTCTGGGCCACCGGCTTCGACTTCGGCACCGGGGCCCTCAACCGGATGGGGATCCGCGGCCGGGACGGGCTGGCCCTCACCGACCACTGGGCCGACGGACCCAAGACCTTCCTGGGGATCCAGACCGCCGGCTTCCCCAACTTCTTCTTCCCCGGCGGCCCCCACGCGGCGGCCGGCAACAACCCCCGCTACAACGGCGACCAGGTGGACTTCGTCACCGAGGCTCTGGTCTACGTCCGCGACCACGGCGCCGACACCATCGAGGTGACCGCCGAGGCCGAGGAGCGGTGGACGGACATGGTCGACCGGGAGGCGGTGCACTCCTCCTTCGGGGAGATCAGCTACTACTTCGGGACCAACATCCCCGGGAAGCCCACCAAGTACCTGCTGAACTCCGGTGGCCGGCCCAAGCTGTTCAAGGAGATCGACCGGGTGCACCGCACGGAGTACGAGGCGTTCATCCTGTCGGACTCGTCAGACGGTGGCCACCGGCGTCAGGGGTGAGCCGACGATCCCCGGCAGCCGCAGCGGCGGGGCGGTGAGCAGGAACCGGCTCCGGCCGTGCTGGCGCAGCCAGCCGGCCAGCTCGTGCAGGTACCACATCTCCCCCAGCGGGACCCCCAGCTTGAAGAGACAGAGGTTGTGGATGGGGAGGAACGAGTGGCGGCTCTCGTCCCGGTCCCGGCCGAACATCCCCTCGACGGCGTAGTTGTCGGCCACCAGGGCGGAGATCCCCGAGTCGGTGATCCACTCCAGCAGGGAGGGGTCCCGGGCCTCGAGGTAGGTGCACATGGTGAAGATCTTCCGGGGGTCGAGCTCCTTCTCGAACTCCAGGATCTTGGTGGCGAAGCCGGTGTGGAACAGGAGCATGTCACCCGGCTCCACCTCCACGTGGTCGGCGGCCAGGATGTCCTCGAGGGTCGAGCGGTCGACCCCCTTCCAGTCGTGGCCGAGGTGGGCCACCAGGTCGACCAGCACCCCCCGGCCCTGGACCCCGTGGGCCGCCATGTGCTCGAGGCCGAGGTGGTGGGCGAAGCACCGGTGGCCGGCCCCGTCGCCGGCGGCGTCGTCCCGGGGTCCCACCAGATCGGTGCCGGCCCGGTAGCCGTTGTAGTAGACGGCCTCCTCCACCCCGTCGCCGTCGGCGTCGAACTCGGCCCCCACGTGAGCCAGGGAGTCCCACTGGGTGGAGTACTGCAGCGACAGGGTCACGGTGTCGTCGGCCCACACGTCGATGTACTTGGGGTCCCCCTCGTCCATGTCCTTCATGTGGACGTTGTAGAAGACGGCCGGGTTGCCGTGCATGTCCTCGGTGGGCGACAGGACGGGCGGGTAGCGCCGCTGGTTGAGGGCGTTCCCCCCCGGGTAGTCGAGCGGCAGGCTGAGGGAGAAGGTGACCCCCGCCTCCACCTCCCGGACCCCCTGCAGGACCTTCTCCGGGGTGAGGAGGTTGATCCGACCCAGCTCGTCGTCGTCCCCCCAGTCCCCCCACGTCGATCCCGGCGGACGTTGCGTCCATCGCTTGCTCGTCATCGGTCCTGCTCCTTCCGGCGTGGGTCGGCCCCCGACCTCGATCCGCGTTGCACTGTACCGACCGGTTGGACTACCATGCGAACGCTGTTCTTGCAGGACGCGAAGGCGGCTTCCGGTAGGCTGAGGGGACCGTCGATGGACAGCGCATCGGGCGCAGGGAGGTCGTAACCGTCATGTCGAAGGATTTTGTCGTCTCCGCCGACGGCCACCTGCTCGAGCCGCTCGACCTGTTCAAGACCCGGCTCCCCAGCCACCTCCGCGATATGGCGGTGTGGGAGGAGGAGATCGAGATCGAGCCCTTCGTCGAAGGTGGCGCCCGCGTCTTCCGCAAGCTGCACACCCCCGGCTTCGAGGGCTGGACGGTGTCCCGCTACCGCCAGACCAGTGGGCGGACCCCCGAAGGCGATCCCGACATCATCCTCGAGGACATGGACGCCGACGGAGTCGACGCCCAGGTGCTGTATCCGAACCTCTCCCAGTTCGGCCTGTTCACGGACAACCACGAGAGTTCGATCGCCCACGCCCGGGTCTACAACGACTACGTGATCGAGCGGTTCTCGCCCTACTTCCACCGCCTGGCCCCGACCGCCCCGATCCCCCTGACCGATGTCGGCGACGCGGTGACCGAGATCGAGCGGGTCGCCAACGGGGGATTCAAGGCGGTCCTGCTCCCGGCGACGGCGCCGCGGCCCTACTACTCGGACGAGTTCGACCCGGTGTGGGCCGCCATCCAGGCCAGTGGGATGAGCGTGTTCATCCACACCCAGACCGGGGGGGTGAAGGTCAACGACCCCGAGGCCCTCACCCTCCGGGTGATGATGGAGAACGCCCAGCAGGTGAACCAGCCCATGACCAGCAAGATGGCCGCCAAGCGGATGACCACCCAGGCGGTCATGCAGCCCGTGGTCCCTCAGACCCTGATCTGCCAACTCATCGGCGGTGGCGTCCCCGAGCGCTTCCCGGACCTGCACTTCTCGCTCATCGAGTTCAACGCCTACTGGCTGGCTTCGCTGGTCGGCTCCATGGACAAGTGCTGGATCACCGGGATCGGCCAGGACCCCGACTGGTGGATCGGGGTGTGGGACGACACCAAGCCCAACGACGATCAGCCCGGCATGGCCCAGCTCTTCCGCCTCAACGAGAAGTGGCCCTACCCCCTGATGCCCAGCGAGTACGTGCAGCGCCAGTTCCACGTGTCGTTCCAGGACGACCCGGTGGCGGTGGCCTGCCGCCACATCACCGGCCTGTCCACCATCATCTGGGGCAACGACTACCCCCACGCCGAAGGCACCTTCCGGAGCAGCCAGGAGCTGCTCGCTTCCCTCATGGTCGGGGTGCCCGATGACGAGCGCAAGGCTCTGGTGGGAGGCACCCTCGGTGAGCTCCTGGGGTTCCGCGCCCCGGTGCCGGCCTGACCGAGCTGCGCTTCGACGGGCGGGTCGCCCTGGTCACCGGCGCCGGGCGCGGCATCGGCCGCGCCTACGCTCAGTTGCTGGCCGAGCGGGGCGCCAGCGTGGTCGTCAACGACCTGGGCGGCTCCATCGAGGGAGTCGGCACCGATGCCGGTCCGGCCGCCGAGGTGGTGCGGGAGATCGTGGGCTCGGGCGGAAAGGCGGTGGCCGACGGCCACGACGTGTCCACCGTCGAAGGTGCCGAGGCCATGGTCGACACCGCCGTCACCGAGTTCGGACGCATCGACGTCGTGATCAACAACGCCGGCATCGTGCGGTGGGCCAAGTTCCCCGGCACCGACGCCGAGAACCTGGCCAGCCACCTGGCCGTGCACGTCGGGGGCTCCTTCAACACCGCCCGGGCCGCCTGGCCGCACATGGCCGAGCAGGGGTACGGGCGCATCGTCATGACCACCTCCACCGGCATGCTCGGCCTGCCCACCAACACCTCCTACGCCACCGCCAAGGCGGCGGTGGTCGGGCTCACCCGGAGCCTCACCACCGCCGGGGCCCGGCTGGGCATCAAGATCAACCTCATCGCCCCGGCCGCCATGACCCGGATGGCCGGGCCCGGCCCGGACACCGGGGAGATGGCGCCCGAGCTGGTGGCCCCGATGGCCGCCTTCCTGGCCCACGAGTCGTGCCCGGTCAGCGGGGAGCTCTACGCCGCCGGCGCCGGGCGGTTCGCCCGGATGTTCCTCGCCTCCACCCCGGGGTACCTCCACCGGGACGGGACCCCGACGGTGGAGGACGTCGCCGACCACTGGGCCGCCATCAACGACGAGACCGGGTACACCGTCCCCACCGATCTGGTCGACTGGTCGCGGACGTTCATGGCCCACCTGCAGGCCGACGCCGGGGCCGACCCCGCCGACGGCTGAGTCCCGTCCGTAGGACCGCGCCCTCGGCCGGCTGCTCTTCCACCCGAGGGCGCCTGAGGACTTCGCTCGTCGCATGCTCAGGGGCACCAGACCGAGCCAGCCCGGCCGGGAGCAGGCCACTGCCCGAACCAACATCCGGGACTCCGGGGCGTCCGTCCGACGGTGTCAGTTTGGGTTGACACCACGGGGGATGTCAATCTAAACTGACAGCCATGGACATTGGGGAACTCAGCGTGAATCTCTCGTCCGATGACCCCGTAATCGGGCTTCGCGCCTCGTTGGCGCTCCATCGCTTGGCGGAGAGGGTCGAGGCGAACCAGGTGGCGTTGGCCCGGGAAAAGGGCTGGTCGTGGCGGCAGATCGGGGATGCGTTGGGCGTCACCCGCCAGTCCGTGCACACCAAGTACACCAAGGAGTCATCATGACCACCGAGTCCACTACGGCAGAGACCCTCCACGCCTGGGCCGTCTATCTGCGGGCCAGTGAGGAGGCCCGACGCCGAGGTGATCGCCGAACGGGCACCGACCACCTCTTGCTCGCCCTGTTTGAAGATCACTCGATCGAAGTGGTGTTGGGTGTGACCCTCCAGCAAGCCCGCCAGGCCCTGGCGTCGCTCGATCACGAAGCGCTGGGTGCGCTGGGCCTGGGAGCCGGCGCAGACGCTCCCGACCTACCGATGCGCGCCGTGCCGAAGAGGCCCAGGCTCAGAGATGTGGCGACGAGGGATCGCTTCCGGATGACGCCGGCGGCAAAGAGCGTGCTCGAGGAGGCGTACAAGCCCAGGGGTCATCGAAAGCTCCAGGTCACCGCCCCTGAGGTGCTGGCTCAGATCCTCCGGCTCCAGCCACCGGATCCTGCGGCGGCGCTGCTGGGCGCTCTCGGCGTGAACCCGTCGGAGGTTCAGCGTCGCTTGGATGCGGTGACACCCGACAGCTGAATCCCCAGCGCCAGCAGGCCTTCGAAGGCGATCGGATCGGGCGCTCCTGTTGAGCTCGACCGGGCAAAGCACCCGGCCCCATGGTGACGACTCTTGTGGTCCGGACGCCCAGCCACCGGCTCGCAGAACGTGATCGCGGAGTCGACATGTATCGACGGTGTTCGGCTGGTGTCACCTGTCCGACCGTTCCGCTCGAGGTGGTCCCAACCTCAGGGACCGGACCCTGACCTCGACGCCGGGCCCGCTGCCGGCGGCTCCACGGGTGCGCCCAGCCGGCGTTCCGGGGCACCCTGGGTGGCTCGGCGGCTCCCGACGGTTCCGACGTCCTGCCGGGTCAGTACTCGCCTTTGATCACGAAATACGAGCCTCGGATAGTCCCTGCGAGCTTCGACTTCTGGCGCGCGAACTTGAACGCTTCCAACTCGGCGGGAACGTCCATCCCTTCCGACAGCTTGAATCCGACCGCTCGCTTCGGACTCGGTCCGTCGAGGGTGTACAAGACGTTGATCGACAGACCGCTCTCGTAGAACACGTAGGTCCAACGGATGTTCTCGACCTGGAACGTCGTTGCCTCCAGTGGGCGAGACTCGATGACGATGTCCCGTTCCTCCTTGAGGATGCGGTGCACGTAGTCGATTTCCTTCTTGGCCTTGGCGGCGGGCTCGACCGTGAAGGTGTGGTCGTACTTGTTCTTGAAGTAGCGGGCCTCGTTCGCCCGTAGGCCGGCCAGGGCATCCACCACGGGGGACGACTCCAGGCCGACGGGAGACACGTGTACGAAGTCCACGGAATAGCTCATGGGAGTCGATTGTAGGTGTCGTCACCCTCGAGCCGTTGGGCGAGCGCGTCCGCCGCCCGGCGGTTCGCGTGGCGCTTGCGCCCGGCAAGCGTTTCGGCTCATTGGCGGCAGAGGTATCGCCCCTCCCAACCATGTGGAGCAGAGGTGGGGGCCGGAGAGGATCGACCATCCTGATCCACTTCGACGGTCAACCGGCCGAGGCCGGAACCCGGCGGGAGCGGTGCGCCGCCCGGGTCGGGCCCGTCAGGCCTCGAGCAGCTCGGGCTGCTCCTCGACGATCCAGTCGTAGAGGGGCTGGAACTGTCGCCACCCGACGCGGTGTCCGCCGGTCTGGGCGAAGGTGGTCTCCGCCACCTTCGCGTCGATGAGCACCGGGGTGCCGGCCGCCTCGGCCAGCAGCTGCGCCTGGCAGGTGCGCTCCATGGTGATGAACCACCAGGCCGCCTCGTCGACGGTCCGGCCCACGGTGAGCAGGCCGTGGTTGGCCAGGATGGCCGCCTTGTTGTCGCCGAGGGCGTGGGCGATGCGCTTGCCTTCCTCGAGGTCGAGCACGGCGCCGGTGTAGTCGTCGAACACCACGTGGTCCCCGTAGAAGGCGCAGGCGTCCTGGGTGAGCGGATCGAGCGGGCGCCGGAGGATCGACCAGGACTTGCCGTACAGCGAGTGGGAGTGGGCGGCGGCCACCACGTCGGGGCGGGCGGCGTGGATCTGCGAGTGGATGACGAAGGCGGCCTGGTTGAGCGGCCAGTTGCCCTCCACCACCTCACCCTGGTGGTTGACCAGCAGCAGGTCACGAACCCGGATCTGCTTGAAGTTCATCCCCAGGGGGTTGACCCAGAAGTGGTCGGTCCGCTCCGGGTCGCGGGCCGTGATGTGCCCGGCCGTCCCCTCGTCGAAGCCGAAGGCGCCGAAGAGACGGAAGGCGGCGGCCAGGCGCTGCTTCCGGTGGAGGCGTTCCTCGTCCACGCTGGCGAACGTCGGGAACGTGGGTGGGAGGCGGTCCGAGACCATCGCAGGGATCCTAGTTCTGCTGTACCACTCGGTCCAATAAGATCGCCGGATGGACTTCTCCCTCAGCGAATCCGAACGTGACCTGGTCGGGCTCTGCCGCGACTTCGCCCAGAAGGAGATCGCCCCGCGGGCGCCGCTGGCCTGGGAGGAGGCCCGCTGCCCGACCGACCTGCTCCGGGAGATGGGACAGCTCGGGCTCCTGGGCATGCTGATCCCCGAGGAGTGGGGCGGGATCGGCATGTCCACCGTGGGCTTCGTGGCCGCCATGGAGCAGATCGGGCTGGCCGACCAGTCGGTGGCGGCCGCCTGGCAGGCCCACGTGACCATCGGCTCGCTGCCCCTCTACCTGTTCGGCAACGACGAGCAGCGCGAGCGGTGGCTCCGACCGTTGGCGGAGGGCCGGGTGCTCGGCGCCTTCGGGCTCACCGAGCCGGACGCCGGCTCCGACGCCCGGGGGATCCGCACCCGCGCCGAGCAGAAGGACGGGGGCTGGCTGATCAACGGGCGCAAGACGTTCATCTCCAACGCCGGGACCGACATGTCCTTCGGGGTGACCCTGCTGGCCCGCACCGAGTCCGGCGAGGGGGAGCGTCCCACCTTCGCCAGCTTCGTGGTCGAGAAGGACACCCCCGGCTTCACCATGGGCCCGAAGATGCGCGGCATCGGGTGGAAGGGCCTCGACACCCGGGAGCTCTACTTCGATGACGTGTGGGTCGCCCCCGAGCACCTGGTCGGCAACCCCGACCTCGGGCTCAGCCAGTTCCTCCGCACCCTGGAGGTCGGCCGCATCTCCATCGCCTCGCTCTCCCTCAGCCTCACCCAGGCGGTGCTCGACCTCTCGATGGAGTACGCCGGCCAACGGGTGCAGTTCGGGCAGCCCATCAACCAGTTCCAGGCCGTCCAGTTCAAGCTGGCCGACATCGCCACCGAGCTGGAGGCGGCCCGTTGGCTCACCTACCGGGCCGCCTCCCTCCGCGATGCCGGGCAGCCGTTTCTGAAGGAGGCGGCCATGGCCAAGCTGAAGGCCAGCCGGCTGGCCGCCTGGGCGGCCTCGGAGGCCGTCCAGATCCACGGCGGCCTCGGGTACATGCTCGACACCCCGGTGGCCCGGTTCTACTGCGACTCCAAGGTGCTGGAGATCGGTGAGGGCACCAACGAGATCCAGCACCTGGTGATCGCCAAGGCGCTGGGCTGCTGAGTCAGACGGCCGCCAGCCGACGGAGGGCCACGGCGATGTCCTGGCGGTCCGGGAGCCACGCCTTCTCGAGTTCGGGGGCGTAGGGCGGAGGGGTGGCGGCCGCCCCCACCCGCTCGATGGGGGCGTCGAGGTCCCAGAACGCCTCCCGGGCCACCACGGCGGCGATCTCGGCGCCGATCCCGAAGGGGACCACCGCCTCGTGGGCGATGAGCAGCCGGCTGGTCTTGTGCACCGACTCGAGGATGGGCACCAGGTCGAGGGGCGCCACCGTCCGCAGGTCGATGACCTCGACGGAGATCCCGTCCCCGGCCACCTCCTCGGCGGCGGCCACCGCCTCGTGGACCATCCGGGACACCGACACCACCGTGACGTCGGTCCCGGGCCGGACCACCGCCGACCTGCCGATCGGGACCAGGTGGTCGGCCGGCGGCTGGGGGCCCTTCATGCCGTAGAGGAGGCGGTTCTCGATGAAGATGACCGGGTTGGGGTCCTGGATGGCGGAGCGCAGCAGGCCGTAGGTGTCGGCGGGCGTCGACGGCATGACCACGGTCAGGCCGGGGACGTGGGCCAGCAGGGCCTCCAGGCTCTGCGAGTGCTGGCTCCCCGAGGAACGCCCGGCGCCGAACTGGGTCCGCACGGTCAGCGCCATCTCCGCCGCCCCGCCGGTCATGAACGGCAGCTTGGCCGCCTGGTTGAGCAGCTGGTCGAAGCAGACGCCGATGAAGTCGAGGTACATCACCTCCACCACCGGGCGCATCCCGGCCATGGCGGCACCGACGCCCAGCCCCAGGATGGCCGTCTCGGAGATCGGGGTGTCGCGGACCCGGTCCCCGAACTGGTCGCGCAGCCCGCGCATCAGCCCGAAGACGTTGCCGCCGTCCCCCACGTCGATGCCGGCCACGAAGACGCCGTCATCGGAGGTGAGCTCCGCCTCGAGGGCGGTGTGCACGGCGTCCATGGTGCGGAAGACCGGGGCGTCGTCGGCCAGGGCGGCCGGCTCCTCCCGTTCCGGCCGGGGCCGCAGGACGAAGTGGTGCAACGTCGACGCCTCGGGGGCGGCGAACCCGCGGGCCTCCTCGACGGCCCGGTCGAGCTCGGCGGCCATCGACGCCTCCATGGCCTTCAGCACCTCGTCGTCGACGCCGGCGTGGCGGAGGCGGTCGGCGTGACGGAGGAGGGGATCGACGGCCTCCCACTCCCGGACCTCCTCCGGGGTCCGGTAGCGCTGGGGGTCGCCCTCGTAGTGGCCGTGCCACCGGTAGGTGGCCGCCTCGACGACCACCGGACCGTCGCCGGCGCGGACGGCGGTGACCACCTCGCGCATCACCGCCGCCGTCGCCGCCACGTCGTTCCCGTCCACGCCCACGTGGCGGAGGCCGTAGCCCGCCGCCCGCTGCTCGAGCGAGGCGGCGTGCTGGGTGGACGCCGGGGAGAACTCGGCGTAGCCGTTGTTCTCGCAGAAGAAGACGGCCGGCACCTGCCACACGGCCGCCAGGTTGAGGGCCTCGTGGAAGGCGCCCTGGGTGGCGGCTCCGTCGCCGAAGAACGCCACGGCCAGCGAGCCGTCGGACCGGAGCTGGGCGGCCGTCGCCGCCCCCACCGCGATGGGCACGCCGGCGGCCACGATGCCGTTGGCCCCGAAGATCCCGATGGTGGGGTCGGCGATGTGCATGGAGCCGCCCCGGCCCCGGTTGGTGCCCCGGTCCTTGGCCATCAGCTCGGCGAACATCCCCAGCGGGTCCAGGCCCTTGGCCAGGCAGTGGCCGTGGCCGCGGTGGGTGGAGGTGATGACGTCGGCCGGTTGCAACGGCCAACAGGCGCCCACCGCCGAGGCCTCCTGGCCGATGGAGAGGTGCACAAAGCCCGGCACTTCGCCATCGCGATAAAGTTCTGCCACTCGCTGTTCGAACCCGCGGATCAGGAGCATGCGGCGGTGCATCTCCAACAGGTCGTCATTGGAGAACTCCGGGTGCAGGTTTCGTTCGCTGGTCGCCACGGCTTACAGTGTACTGGTCGGTACAAAGAGGGGCAGAGCGATGACGGATTCGATCGACATCCCCGACTCGTCGGCAGCTACGACGGCCGGGGCTGACCGCAGACCCGGGTACCCATGAGATCGGCCCGACGGGTGGTGGCCATCACCGGGGCGGGGGGCGCCCTGGGTGCCGCCATCTCCCAGCAGCTGGCGGGCGAGCCCGCCACCGACCTGGTGCTCAGCGACGTCAGCCCGTCGTCCCTCGAGAAGACGGTGGCCAGCCTCCCCTACGCCGCCGGGGCGGGGGCGGTGGAGATGGTCCTGGCCGATGTCAGCCAGTTCGATCAGGTGGAGGCGGTGATCGCCCGCACCGTCGAACGGTTCGGCCGCCTCGACGTGCTGATCAACAACGCCGGAGTGCTCTCCCCCAACGGCCGGATCCACAACCTCACCACCGAGGACTGGGAGCGGTCGTTCCGGATCAACGTCATGGGCTCGGTCAACGGCATCAAGGCGGCGGTGGCGGTGATGCGCCCCCAGAAGTCGGGGTCGATCATCCTGACGGCGTCGGTCTCCGGGCTCACCGCCTGGTCCCACGCCGCGCCCTACTGCGCCACCAAGGCGGCGGTCATCCAGCTGGCCAAGGTGGCGGCCGTGGAGTACGCCCGCGACGGGATCCGGGTCAACTGCGTGTGCCCGGGAACCTTCCGGTCGGCGATCCACGAGGACCTGCCGCCCAAGGCGCTGGTGGAGGTGGCCAAGCGGCATCCCCTGGGGATCGGTGGTGCCACCGACATCGTGGGCGCCTACTCCTACCTGGCCAGCGACGCCTCGAGCTGGACGACCGGCTCGGCGATGGTGGTCGACGGCGGGTACTCGGCTCCCTGACCGGTTCCCGGCACCGCCCGGTACCCTCGGACCCTGAGCCACCGACGGCCGGGAGGAGGACCTGAGCAGATGTCGGGGAGCATGGACGGGCCGGACGACGGGGTGGGCGTCCACCAGGACGGGGACGGGCACCGGCGCCACCATCCCGAGGCACCGGACGGGACCACGGCGGCGTTCTGGGAGCGGCTGTACACGGAGCGGGGGCAGCGCTGGTCGGGTCGCCCCAACCAGCGCCTGGTGGAGGTGGCCGGCGACCTCCCGCCCGGGCGGGCCCTCGACCTGGGGTGCGGGGAGGGAGGTGACGCCGTGTGGCTGGCCCGCCGGGGGTGGGCGGTGACCGCGGTCGACGTCTCCCCCACCGCCCTCGGCCGGCTGGCCACCTCCGCCCAGGCGGAGGGCGTGGCCGACCGGGTCACCACCGTGCTCATCGACCTGGCCACCGGCTTCCCCGACGTCCCCGAGGGTGGGTGGGACCTGGTGTCGGCGCAGTTCTTCCAGAGCACCATCGACCTGCCCCGTGCCGCCATCCTGCGCCGGGGGGCGGCGGCCACCGCCCGGGGCGGCCTCCTCCTGGTCGTCGAGCACGGGGAGGCCCCGCCCGGGTCCCACCACCACGACGCGGTCTTCCCCACCGTCGAGGAGACCCTGGCCGAGCTGGCCCTCCCCGAGGGGCAGTGGACGCCGGTGCGGGTCGAGCGGTCGGTCCGCGAGGCGGTCACCCCCGACGGCGAGTGGGGCGAGTTGGTCGACAACGTCCTGGCGCTGCGCCGGGAGTGAGCCGCCGTCGTTCAGCTCCGGAAACGCAGCCTCACCTGGATGACCGTGCTGACCGCCACCACGGCGGAGACGGCGACCAGCCACTCCACCGCCCTCCGCCCGACTCCGTCGCCGGTCCGCCAGAGGAGCGGACCGGCGGTGGCGACCAGCGCCACTGTGAGCAGCTGGACGGCGGTCTCCCCGGCCGAGCGGTCGTCCCAGCGGCCCGTACAGACCAGACGGACCCGGTCTCGACGGCGGGGGACGTCCGCCCGGGTGAGGACCCGGGGCGGGCGCACCGCCGGCATCGGCTCGAGGCCGGACCACGAGGTCGCCGGCGGGTCCTCCCCCCACCCGGAGGGTACGCCGCCCCCGGCACCGGGGGCCCCACCGTTCTCACCCGTCCGCCCCGGTGGTGGCGATCCCCTGCATGAACACCTCGGCGAACGGCCTGGCCACATCCCGGGCCGACAGCGGACCACCGGGCTTCAGCCACAGGTAGGTGTAGTTGTACATCCCCAGCCAGGCCAGGGCGGTCAACCGGGGGTCGAGGGGCCGGAACTCACCGGAGTCGATCCCGGCCTGGAGGACCCGCTCCACCCGGTGCTCGTACTCCCGCCGGCGCCCCCGGAACTTCTCGGCCCGCTCGCCGGTCAGGGCGGGGAACTCGTGGAGGAAGACCCACACATGGTCGGGGTAGCGGTGGATGACATCGAGGAGCTCGTCGCCGAGCCGGGCCAGCTGGTGGGGAGCCGGGCCGCCGCCCTGGGCCACCCGGTCGGCGCCGAGCAGCACCTCGTCCATCACCCGGTCGTGGATGGCGGCGAGGAGCTCCTCCTTGGAGCCGATGTAGTGGTAGAGGGCGCCCTTGCCCAGGTCGTTGGCCACGCAGAGCTCGGTCATGCCGGTGGCGTGGTACCCGCGCTGGGCGAAGACGACCGCCGAGGCGTCGATGATCGCCTCCCGACGCTCCTGCCACTTGGCGCTACGGCGAGAGTCGCTGCTCACCTCGGTCTGGGTCACCGACGTCCCCCCTCCGATCCTCTGCGGCTCCGTGCGGGCATCACTGCGCCGACCTCCCGATCTGTAGGATGACTGGTCGGTACAAGTGTGTCACGACTCGGGAGGGACGCCGGGGTGGTCATCCGAATCCGCTGGTCACCATGGGCGGCCCCCGTCGACGGGGCCCGACGATGACCTCCCCGCCGACCATGCGGTCGGACCTCAACTGGTTCGCCGTCCTGGCCCACCACGCGGTCCGGACACCGGAGAAGGCCCTCACCGTGTTCGAGGGCGGGACCCTCACCTACGGAGAGATGGAACGGCGGTCCACGGCCCTGGCCGGCGGCCTCGCCGAGCGGGGTGTGGGTCGGGGGGACGTGGTCGGGCTCCTCTCGTACAACTGCCCGGAGTTCCTCGAGACCATCTTTGCCACCAGCTACCTCGGCGCCGTGGTGATGCCCATCAACTGGCGCCTGGCGGCGTCGGAGATCCGGTACATCCTCGAGCACTCCGAGGCCCGCGCCCTGGTGTGCGGCGACAACTTGGTGGAGGTGGCCGACGAGGCCACCCGGGGGTTGGAGGCCGGCCTGGTCCGCGCCTGCATCGGTCCCCGCTCTCCGGACGGATGGGAGGCCTTCGCCGACCTGCGGCGCACGACGACCGGGGGGAAGGCGGCCGTCGTGGCCGCCGACGACGTCCACCGCCTGATGTACACCTCGGGGACCACCGGGCGTCCCAAGGGCGTGATGATCACCCATGCCAACCTGGCCTGGAAGAACACCGCCCACCTCGTCGAGTTCGGCTACACCGGTGCGGACCTGGGGGTGGTCTGTGGCCCGCTCTACCATGTCGGTGCCCTGGACCTCACCACCACCTCGCTGATCGCCGCCGGGGCCACCGTCATCATCCACCGGTCGTTCGACGCCGCCCAGGTGGTGGACGAGCTCGAGCGGTCGCGTGCCACCACCGTCTGGCTCGCCCCGGCCATGGTCAACGCCATCATGGCGCTGCCCGACATCGAGCAGCGCGACCTGTCGTCGGTCCGCCTGATCATCAACGGCGGGGAGAAGATGCCGATCCCGCTCATCGAGCGGATCGGGCGCACCTTCCCCTCCGCCTGGTTCGCCGACGCCTACGGGCTCACCGAGACGGTGTCCGGCGACACCTTCCTCGACCGGGACAGCCTGGTGACCAAGCTGGGCAGCGTCGGGCGCCCCTGCCTCTACCTCGAGCTCGACATCTGGGACGAACAGGGCGACTCGGTGGCTCCCGGCCAGCGGGGGGAGATCGTCATGCGGGGCCCCAAGGTGTTCAAGGGCTACTGGCGGGACCCGGACGCCACCGCCACCGCCTTCGCCGGCGGCTGGTTCCACACCGGGGACATCGGTGTCCGCGACGAGGACGGCTACCTCTTCATCGTCGACCGGCTCAAGGACATGATCGTGTCGGGGGGCGAGAACATCGCCAGCTCGGAGGTCGAGCGGGTGCTCTACGAGTACGACGGCGTGCTCGAGGTCGCCGTGGTGGGCCGTCCGGACGACCGGTGGGGCGAGGTGCCCGAGGCGTTCGTGGTGCTGCGCCCGGACGCCACCCCCTCCCCCGACGCCCTTCTCGAGCACTGCCGCGGCCAGCTGGCCAAGTTCAAGGTGCCCCGGGAGATCACCTTCCTCGATGCCCTGCCCCGCAACCCGTCGGGCAAGGTCCTCAAGCGCGAGCTCCGGGACGCACGACCGGACTGACCGGGCCCCGGCGTCCCGGCGTCGGCGATTCCCGTGGTCATGGCGGTCTGCGGGTAACCTCGGCGTTGGATCGCCGGGAAGCCTGGTCGGCACGATGATCGATGGCGTCGAGGAGCCGACATGGGTCACCAGCAAGCACGAGCGCACCGGGTGGTTGCCCGTCCCGGCCGGCACCGTCCGGTGCGGGCGCCGATCGGCGTGCGCACCCGGTGACCGTCGCCGGGTCCTCCGTCGCCTTCGCGGTGGGGGCGGTGGTCTCCCTGGCCACCAGTTGGCTGCTGGTCTCCCGCCTCGAGCGCATCGGCAAGCGGGTGGGCATGTCCGAGGCCCTGCTCGGAGTGGTGGCCGCCCTGGCCGCCGACGCTCCGGAGATCACCGCCTCGATCACCGCCCTCAGCCACCATCAGCACGCGGTGGGGACCGGCGTCACCATCGGGTCGAACGTCTTCAACCTGGCGGCGCTGCTCGGCCTGGGGGCGGTGGTGGCCGGGCGGATCGACCTCCACCGGAAGGTGGTGGTGCTGGGTGGGGCGATCGGCCTGGTCATCGGGGTGATCAGCCTGGGAGCGGTGACCGGGGCGGTCAGCATCGGGGTCGCCCTGGCCCTGGCCCTGGTGGTGTTCGTTCCCTACGTGGCCGTCCTGGCCCTCGTGCACTTCGACCTGAGCCGGTTCGGGGTCCACCTCCGGTGGGCCCGCTGGCTGACCGAAGCCGTCGAGGAGGAGGAGAGCGAGCTGGAGCCGGCCATCCATCCCCCCCGCGGGACCCCGGTCGACCTGGTGGTGGCGGTGGCCGCCCTGATCATCGTGGTGGCGGCCAGCGTGGCCATGGAGATGGGGGCCTCGACGTTGGGCACCCACTTCGGGGTGCCGGAGATCGTGACCGGTGCGCTGGTCCTGGCCGCCGTCACCAGCCTCCCCAATGCGGTGGCCGCCATCTACCTGGCCCGCCGGGGTCTGGGCGCCGCCACCTGGAGTACCTCGCTCAACTCCAACGTCATCAACATCATCGCCGGCTTCCTGCTCCCGGCCTTCTTCATCGGCCTGAGCTCGTCCTCGGCATCGGGGCTGCTGGTGGTCTCCTGGTACGTCGGCCTGACCGCGGTGGTGGTGGGGCTCGCCTACGCCGGGCGGGGCCTCGGCCGGCTGTCGGGCTGGCTGATCATGGCCCTCTACGGCGCCTTCGTGATCGCGCTGCTGGCCATCGCCTGACGGCCGGCCGCCGGGCCGGCCTACGCCTCCCGGTAGTAGTGGTCCCCGCCGAGGTCGTCGAGGAGGCTGGGCCCGGTCGGCTCCCACCCCAGCAGCTCCTTGGTGATGACCGCCGAGGCCGGGCTGTCCAGGCCGGCGAAGTGGCCCAGGGGGGCGAAGTGGTCGATGGCGTCGGCCGGATCCACCGACACCGCCGGCACGCCGAGGTGACGGCCGATGGCTTCGGCGATGTCCCGGAACGGGACACCGCCCTCCCCTGCCGCGTGCAGCACCGAGCCGGCCGGAGCCGATTCGGCGGCCAGCCGGGCCAGCCGGGCGGCGTCGGAGCGGTGCACGGCCGGCCACCGGTTGGCCCCGTCACCCACGTACCCGGAGGCACCCTTCTGGCGGGCGATGGCGACGAAGGTGGCCATGAACCCGTTGTCGCCGTCGCCGTGGACGGTCGGGGGGAGGCGGAGCACCGACGACCGGACCCCGATGCCACGCAGCGACAACGCCAGGAGTGCGGTGGCCGCCCGGAACCCGGCCGGGTTGGCCCGGATCACGGCGTCGGGCACCAGTCCGTCGTTCTCGGTGGCGGTCCGGCCGACGGCCAGCCCGAGCATCCCCGAGGCCAGCACGAAGGGCCGATCGGAGCCGGCCAGCGCCGCGCCCATGGCGTCGACGGCCCGCCGGTCGGCGGCGGAGGCCGTGGCGAAGTCGCCGCCGAAGGCGATCTCGTGCTGGAAGGCCAGGTGGATGACCCCGTCGGCGTCGGCGGCCGCCCGGGCCAGGCCGTCCGGGTCGTCGAGATCCCCGAGCTGCACGAGGGCACCGGCCTCCTCGAGCTTCCGGGCCGACGCCTCGGAGCGGGCCAGCCCGACCACCTCGTGGCCGGCCCCGAGCAGCTCGGGCACGACCGCCGAACCGATCCAGCCTGATGCGCCGGTGACGAAGAGCTTCATGGTGGTACCTCCGGAACCTCGATGACAGTGACTGTCATCAAACCTATGCCCGATGTCAGTGACTGTCAACACTAGGATGTCCCGCATGGGAAGGTGGCAGCCGGACAGTCGCGGGCGACTCCACGAGGCCGCCCTGGCGCTCTACTCCGAACAGGGGTTCGACCAGACCACCGCCGCCCAGATCGCCGAGCAGGCGGGGTTGACCGAGCGGACCTTCTTCCGGCACTTCGCCGACAAACGGGAGGTCCTCTTCGGCGGGTCGGCGCTCCTGAAGGAGAGGATGGTGGACGGGGTGGACGGCGCGCCGCCTACCGACGGGCCCTTCGACGCCGTGGCCGTCGGCCTCGACGCCGCCGCCGCCATGCTCGGCGAGTCGCGCCGGGACCTGGCCCGTCAACGCCACGAGATCATCGTGGCCAATCCCGAACTGCGGGAGCGCGAGCTGGCCAAGCTGGCCGACTATGCGACCGCCATCGCCGACGCCCTCCGCCGGCGGGGGGTCGGCGAGTCACAGGCGATCCTGGCCGCCGAGACCGGCATGATGGTCCTGCGGGTGGCGCTGCAGCGGTGGGCCGGCGGGGACGACGACCGGGAGCTGACCACCGTCATGCGCCAGTCCGTGGCCGAACTCCGGGCGGTGGCCGCCGGCCACTGACGTGGCGTGCGGGGGTGGGGCGGCCCACCGCCTTCAGGACCCGCGCACGCCCTCCTCCACCCGGTCGCCGACCGACTTGTCGATGTGGTGCCAGTACTCGAAGACCCGGGACAGCACCGGCTCCTCGACACCCTGGGAGACGTGCCCGACGATGTTGGCGACCAGCCGGTCCCGGGCCCCGTCGTCCATGGCCACGTTGACCATGGCGTTGGCCTGCACGAAGTCGTCGTCCTGACGGTGGGCCTGGTAGGCGGCCCGCACGATCTCGCCGGTGACCGACCAGGACGGGTCACCCCCGAAGACCTCGGGTCGGGCGACCGGCCCGCCGAAGGAGTTCGGGGCGTAGACCGGGTCCGGAGGGTTCTCCGAGCGCATGGCGCCGTCTCGGTTGTAGGAGTGCACCGGGGCATGTTTGGCGCGGTTGACCGGGAGGTGCTGGGCATTGGCCCCCATGACGGTGCAGGTGGGTGTCGTGATAGCTGAACAGCCGGGCCAGCAGCATCCTGTCGGGCGAGGGGCCGATACCCGGGATCATGTTGGAGGGCTCGAAGGTGGACTGCTCGATCTCGGCGAAGTAGTTCTCGGGGTTGCGGTCGAGCACCATCCGCCCGACCTTGATCAACGGGTAGTCGCCATGGGGCCAGACCTTGGTCAGGTCGAAGGGGTTGAAGCGGTAGTCGGCGGCGTCCTCGAAGGGCATGACCTGCACGTAGAGCGTCCAGGATGGGGACGTCCCCCGAGGCGATGGCCCGGTAGAGGTCCTCGAGGTGGTGGTCGGGGTTCTCCCCCGCCAGGAGGTGCGCCCTCCTCCTCGGTCAGGTGCTCGACCCCCTGGTCGGTC
Source organism: uncultured Actinomycetota bacterium (assembly GCA_963709665.1). Classification (GTDB taxonomy): domain Bacteria; phylum Actinomycetota; class Acidimicrobiia; order Acidimicrobiales; family RAAP-2; genus DASZIT01. The sequence continues at coordinate 62,154 of CAVPWU010000007.1, forward strand.
TTGAAGTGGTACTTGACCCAGGACCGCTCGCCGCCGGCGTTGATCCACATGTAGGTGTGGCTCGAGTACCCGTTCATGTGGCGCCAGGTCTTGGGGAGGCCGCGGTCCCCCATCAGCCAGGTCACCTGGTGGGCGCGACTCCGGCGACAGCGTCCAGAAGTCCCACTGCATGTTGTTGTCCCGCAGATGGTTGTCGGCCCGGCGCTTCTGGGAGTGGATGAAGTCCTGGAACTTCTGGGGGTCCCGGATGAAGAAGACCGGCGTGTTGTTGCCGACCATGTCGTAGTTGCCGTCCTCGGTGTAGAACTTGAGCGCGAAGCCCCGGGGGTCGCGGGACGGTGTCGGCGTAGCCCCGCTCCCCGGCCACGGTGGAGAACCGGGCCAGCATCTCGGTGCGGGTGCCCTTGGCGAACAGGGCGGCCTGGGTGAACTGGGACACGTCCTCGGTGGCCTCGAAGAACCCGAAGGCGCCCCCGCCCTTGGCGTGGACCACCCGCTCGGGGACCCGCTCGCGGTTGAACTGCTGCATCTTCTGGACCAGGTAGGTGTCCTGCAGCAGGACCGGACCGGCCGGGCCCGACGGTCAGGGAGTACTCATCGCTGGCCGCCGGGATTCCGGCGTCCGTGGTGGTGAACGGTCGATCTGGGTCGGGCATGGCACTCCTCCGTAGCGTCGGACCCCCGGAGTATGCCCAGTGGCCCGGGGACGTATGCACCCCGGACCCGGCCCGGATGGGGGGCTCCGGCGCCGCCGCCCCTCAGGGTGCCGTCGTCGAGGACATGGTGATGAAGTCCCGGGCCCAGTAGGGCTCGAAGTAGCGGTCCGGGCCGCCCACCATGGTCGGCAGGAGATCGGCGCCGTTGGCAGCGGTGGCCGGGCCCGTGGCGCCGACCGGGCGGTAGGAGGCGAAGTTCACCCAGTCGGTGTTGATGTCGAGTTCCATCGCCCGCACGGCGCCGGCCCGGGCCAGGAGATCGGCGAGGTCGGTGATGTTGAGACCCGGGCCACCGACGTAGACGAGGGCGCCGTCCGCCGTCACCCCGAGCCCGGAGCGCCACACGTAGACCTTGTTGCCCAGGGTGGCGCCCCACTGGCTGGTGTCGGCGGCGTTGAGTCCGGGGACCGGCTGTCCGCCGTCGACGAGGAGGTCGAGGTTCTGTCGGACCGAGACGACGGCCGGGGTCATCGTCACGTCTCGGTCCCCCACGCCCCGACGGTGGAGGTGCCGTCGGCGTAGACGACGAACGAGGCGGCCCCGGTCCGCAACGGAAGGACGGTCCGTCCGTCGGTGTAGTACCCGCCGCCGGCATTGGTCATGAGGAACCCGGCGTTGAAGGCGGCGACCAGGCTCGTGGCGGCCGTGCCCGTCACGGGTGCGGTGTGGGAGAACGGACCGCCTCCCGGGATCTGGCTGCCCGAGTAGAGGGTCGCCTTCAGCGAGCTTGGTGTCCATCCAGGCCACGCCGACCACGTAGCTGGTGTGGACGGCGTCGGGACGCAGCGTGGTCTCGTAGACGGCGGGCAGTCCGCCGACCAGCCGACCGACCGGCGACCACTGCCCCTCGCCGGGAATGGCCGGGGTGGCCACCGGGGCGATGGCGGCCGGGGGTACCAGGTGGGCCGGTCCGGCGGCCACCACCGGCGGCCGGACCACCGGCGGCCGGATCGAACCCCGGGGAGGTCGGCCACCCACCTTGGGCGGATGGTGGCTGTACCACTCGCCCTCCACCCAGTTCACGATGCCGCCGCCCCCGTGCTCCCGGGCCCATTCCGCGAACCGTGCACTCGATCGACGATCCGAACGCCGGATTGGTGAGGGCTCCCCCGAGGGAGATGGCCAGCCACAGGAGGAGGGCGCCGAGGCCGAGGCTCACCAGCACCACCAGGCGACGCCGTGCGGTACCCCCGTCGACCGGTGACCGCCGGACGGGCGCGCCCCCTCCCGGACGGCGCCTCGTCGGTCTCCGGGTGGTCGGCCTCGACCAGGGAGGGTGCCGTCATGGCTTGACGGTGACGACCGAGGGCTGGCCGCCGGTCCGCCACGACCCGACCTGGGGCGCCACGGCGACGGCCAGGATCAGCCCGATGACCAGGCTCACCGCCAGGGCCCACTGGCGGGCTCCGGCACCGGCGACCTGCCGGCGGGTCCGGTGCATCCAGTCGCGGGGGGCGACCCGCGCCGTCTCCACCACATGGCCGAGCACGTGGATCACCATCACCCCGAACCAGCCGATGAAACTGATCCGGTGGAGCTGGAGCATCTCGTTCCGGAGCGATGAGGGTCCGAGCAGCAGGGCGATCCCGGTGGCGAACAGCACGCCGGTCAGGAGGATGAGGACGGGCCCAACAGCCGGAGGACCGCCGGGGGCGGTCCCTTGCGGCGGTACTCCGGATCCCCCTGGTAGTACCGACCGAACCGCCACAGCGTGCTGCCCATCTTGAGCAGGACCGGCGGAACCAGGATCATGCCGATGAACCACGTGGGGGGTGAGCAGGGCGCCCACCCGGAGAATGGTGAGCCCCTCGGCGGCCAGCAGGACGATCAGCACCGCCGCCGTCGAGGCGGTCAGCCGGGTGTTCGATGCCACGCCATCCCGTCGACGGCGGCTGACCCGCGTCACCGGCTCGGCAGGGACCGGGTGGTCGTGCGGCGACTCGAGGCTCATGGCCGGGCCGCCGGACGCCCGGTGGTGCCCGAAGGTCTCCGGCGGTTCCGCCGGCTCGGCACCGTGCACCCGATGGTCGACCTCATGGGTCCACCGTACGGGTCGATCCTGACGCCCACATGACGACGGCGTTGCTATCGGGGGGACGTCGTCCCCCCGCCGACGACGGCCGAGGCCCGCATCCGGACCAGCGTCAGGGCGAGACGCGGGCACGAGGTCACCGCCCGGCGGGCATGATCGACGGCGGCGGCCGGGACCTCCCCGGGCTCGATGATCGGGAACCCCCAGGGGTCGAGCGTGACGACCTCGGGCACCAGCTCGGCACAGAGGCCGGCGCCGTCACAGGCCACCGGGTCGACCACCAGTTCGAACCGGGGCCGCTTCATCGGCCGGACCACCGGCGCCCGGGGATGGGGAGGAAGACGGGGCCGGGGGCACACGGTCCTCGCCGGAGGTGCTGCTCGATGTGGGACTCGAAGACCCGGAGCGAGGTACGCACGAAGCGGGCGACGCCGTCCGGGTGCCGGCAGGCGCCACGGCCCTCGACCAGACCGCACAACGTCGGGGAGGACGGCGACACCGGAGCGGAGCATCCCGGGCCGGAAGGCCAGGTGCTCCATGGTGGTGGCGATGGCGGCCAGCCCGTTGACGCACGGCCCGCACTGGCCGGCGCCCTCCCCCTCGAGGTAGCGCACCACACCCGCCACCTCGGCGAGCGGGCACACCCCCACCGGCAGGAAGGCCACCACCCCGGCGCCGATGGAGGACCCCATCGCCCGGAAGGCCTCCTCGGTGAGCGGGGTGGTGAGGGCCTCGGTCGGGGTGACCCACCCGCTCCCGTACCCGCCCACCAGCACCCCCTGGAACGAGGTGGCGTCCTGCCCGCCCAACCCCAGCATCTCGCCCAGGCCGACGCCGAGCGGCGCCTCGACGATCCGCGGATCCGGCCAGGCGCCGGTGACCGTGAGAAGGGTCGTACCCGGCGACGCCGCCGTGCCGACGGAGCGGAACCAGGCGTTCCCGAAGCGGGCGATGAGGGCCACGTGGGCCAGGGTCTCCACGTTCTGGACCAGCGTCGGACGTCCGCCGACACCCCGCTGGCGGACGGGGTGGAGCCCCACGAAGGTCGGTGTGGCGGGACGGGCGCCGTTGATGGTGCCCACCACCGCGGACTCCTGACCGGCGAGGAAGCGGTCCGGGGCGACCACCACCTCGACGGGACACGGATCGAGTCCCCGGTGCCTCCGCTCGGCGATGGCACCGGTCATCGCCGCCACCGCCGACTGCGGTACGTGCACCACGACCCGGGCCGCCCCGAGGGTGGTGGCGGCCGCGGCGGCACCGTCCAGGACGAGGTGGGGATGCCGGTGGAGGAGGAACCGGTCCTTCCCACTGGCCGGCTCGCCCTCGGCGCCGTTGGCCACCACCACCGGCGCCCGGCGACCGGCCGCCTGCACCGACCGCCACTTGGCGGCGACCGGGAACCACGCCCCCCGTGCCCACGCAGGCCACTCCGGTCGAGCACGTCGATCAGCTCGGACCCCCGCCAGGACGGAAGCGGGCCCCACTGGGCCAGATGCTCGTCGAGCCTCGAGGTGGGGCCACCGGTACCCACGCCGAGCAGCAGGCGGAGCGGGCCCGACGGTCCTTCGGCCAGGCTTGGGCCCGGGGCCCCGGGGCCATGGCGGACGCCGCGGAGGGTGACCGAGCTCATCGGGCAACTCCCGACACCGTGCCGGAGAGCCGGCCGTTCTGCTCGACGCCCAGCGTCACCGTGAGATCGACCGGATCCGGGTCGTGAAGGGCGATGGAGATGACATCCCCGTCGAGCGAGGTGACCGCCCCCGGGTACCCCCCGAGCGAGGCCGATCCCGAGGAGAGCGAGACGCCGCCGCCGGCGATGGCCGTGCCGTCGAGCTCGATCTCCAGTGGGGTCGAGGCGGCGTCCTCGAGGCGAAGGGCCAGGGTGACCCGGACGTTCCCGCCCGCCTCCGGGGCCGTCGTCTGGGTACCGCTGACCGGACTCGTGAACGGCGCAGCAGGTGCCGGGTCGGTGGCCCCACCGGAGCTGACGGCCACCGTGGGTGCGGTCGTCGCCGACGCCACGGTGGTCGGGACGGAGAGGCCGGCGTTGGTGGCGGCGATCCGGGCCAGCAGCGTGCTCGACGTGCCCGACCGGTGTGACCAGCCGGGCCGGAGGGGTCCGAGGACGGCGAAGGCGCCGATGGCCACCGTCACCACCACGGCCACGGCGGCGGCCACCAGGCGCCGGGTGGCTCCGAACGACCTGCCGGTGACCAGGCGCCAGGTCACCACCGCGAGCACGGCCAGGGTGCAGGCGCCGTCGATGACCAGGACCGGGCCGAGCCGGGTGTCCGACCCACTGCCCAGCCCGTGGAGGACGGCGATCGGCCAGCAGAGGTAGGCCATCCAGTGGACGAACCGCCAGGAGCGGTAGCCGATGCGGTGACGGAGGGCGCTGGTGACCAGGACGGCCAGCAGGAGATCGAGGGTCACGGCGCCCAGCCCGATCCAGAGGGGACGGTACGGCGAGTGGAAGGGGACGAAGGCGTCGACGATGCCGATCGGCACGTACCCGTCGGCGATGGTGCTCAGCACGTGGGTGGCGACGAATCCGAGGCAGAGCAACGACAGATTGCGGTGGAGGTGCTGGGACAGAAAGCGGGGCCAGCGTTCCGTGGTCCATCCCACCGAGGCCACCACTCCCACCACCACGGTGGCCGTCAGGAGCACCAGCGCCACGACGCCGGACGCCCGGGTCAGGTACCACAGGGCCTTGCCGTTGGACGCCGACGCCGCCAACACCACCGGCAGCGGGGTCACCGGAGCGCCTCCGCCGCCGGGGAGGGCCAGCCTCCGACCGTCACGACGGAGCCGTCCTGCCGGACCAGGCGGGACGGGAGGCCCAGGGCGGCCAGCCAGTCCCCGGCGTCCTCACCCCGGACCATGGACGCCGTCGATGCCGTATTGGCGTCGAGACAGGTGCCGGCGGCCACCGACACCGTCCGCCACGGGGACTCCACCGGCAGGCCGGTGCCCGGATCGATGAGGTGGTGGACCCGGCGGGACCCGAGCATCCAGGTGCGACGACCAACGCCGGACGTCGCCAGTCCTCCGGTGGAGACCGACACCGAGATCGGTGCGTCCGGATCGCCACAGACGTCGGCGATCCCGACCCTGAAGCCACCCTCCGGGGCCCCCCGCACCGCCAGGTCCCCCCCGAACGACACCAGCACCCCGCAGCCGATCGTCGACTCGACCGCCGCCGCCGCCCGGTCGGCGGCCCACGCCTTGGCAGTGGCACCCAGGTCGATGACGACCCCGGGTGGGACGGCGACGGTTCCCGCCGCGGGATCGAGGTCGATCGACCGCCATCCGGGTACCGGACCGGGCGTCGGCAGTCCGGCCCTCCACCCCGGAGGCCAGGAGCGCGAAGTCGCGGTCGTAGCCGAGCTGCTCCAGGGCACCTCCCACCGTGATGTCGACCCGGCCGTCGGTGAGGGCCCCGGCGCGGAGCCCGGCCGCCAGGGCCTCGACGAGGGCCGGCGAGACCGGGACGGGTCGTCCCCCGGCACCGGCGGCCATCCGGTGCAGGGCGTTGATCTCCGAATCGGGCCGGAACCGGCTGGCTACCGCCTCCACCTCGTCGAGCTCCCGGTGCAGCAGGGCGATGGCTCCGACCAGCGGCGGTGGCTCGGTCACGACCAGCTCGACGCGGGTCGACCACCGGGTGGCGGCGTAGAGCGTCGCGCCCGGCGATCGGGCGGACCGGGTGGCCGTCCCGCTCAACTCGCACCGCTGACGACGTGGCGCGGCTGCTGCACGGGGGCCGGCGTCGTGGCCGGCGTCGTGGCCGGCGTCGTGGTGGGCGGGGTGGTGGGCGCCGCCAGCCCGCTCGAGCCGCTGCCGGACGAACCACCGCCGGCCGCCGAGGTCGGCGGGGTGGTGGGGTCGGCTGAACCTCCTGCGCCGGTGGTCGTCGGCGCGGTGGCCGGTGGCACGGTGGTCGAAGGTGTGGTGCCGGTGGCCGCCGACGACGGGCGAGTGACCCGGAAGGGACTGGCTGAAGTAGACGCCCAGCCCGGCGACGGCAGCCACCGACGCCACGCCGGCCGCCTTGGTCAGGGAACCCACTCGACCGTCAGCCGCCTCGCGACGACGGCGGGCACCCCCGCACGGCGGCGGTGGGCCGGTCGGGTGCGGCGTCGGGCGACGCCCACGCCTGGGGTCGGTTCCGGGTGACCATGCCTTCCAGCGTAGGGAGCGCACCCTGACGCCAACATGACGCAAGCGTAAGAAAAGTCGAAGAAGACGGCCTGGTTCGCCGACCCTCCGATGCTGGTCAGGGAGCTTTCTGACGGGGGGCGTCCCTGGTCGATTCGGCGGGGCGGGACGCCGTCCGGTGGGGTACGACGGCCCCCGGATCGTGACCGTTGGCCACCCGCCAGGACACCGCCATGCGGGCGCCCCCGAGCGGCGAGTCCCCGATCGACCAGAGGCCGTGGGTCGAGCGCACCACCGCGTCGGCGATGGCCAGCCCGAGACCGGTCCCGCCCGGCCGGTCGTCCGCACGGTGGAACCGGTCGAGGACCAGCTCCCGTTGATCGGCCGGGATCCCCGGACCGGAATCGTCCACCGGAGGGTGACCTGGCCGCCGGAGCAGGCCACGCGGAGCTCGACGGTTCCTCCGGGTCCGGCGTACCGGCAGGCGTTGTCCAGGAGCACCGAGACCAGCCGATCGATGGCCTCGGGGTCGGCGACGATGGGGACGATCGGGCCGGGGCCGTCCGGTCGGCTCGAGGTTCGGACCCCCGGCGGCGGCCACCGCGTCGAAGCGCTCCGCGCACTGTCGGGCCACGGCCTGGACATCGACGACCGTGATCGGTGGCGGTCGGCATCCGACCGCTCCTCGGCCTCGTGCCGGGCCAGCCACAGCAGGTCATCGACGATCGACCGGAGGCGGCCGGCTCTCCGACGCCACCCGCTCGAGGGTGGCGCGGTAGCTCGCCGGGTCACGTTCGTGGCTCAGGGCCAGGTCGACCTCGGCCCGGATGACGCTCAACGGGGTGCGGAGCTCATGGGAGGCGTTGGTGGTGAACTCCTGCTGCCGTCGTCTGATCTGCTCGATGGGAGCCGAGGCCCGCAGGCCGACGACGAAGGATCCGGTGAAGGTCACGAGGAGGAGGAGGGCGCCGAGCACCAGCTCGACCAGGATCAGGTCCCCCCGCACCTGCCCGATCTTGACGACGCTCTCGCCGGCCACCAGCCAACCGCCCTCCGACGGCGTGGACGCGAAGCGGAACGTGCTGCCGTCCGCGGCCACCGTGGTGCTGCCCGTCGTCCAGCGCGTGGCGGGGAAGGGCCGGCGCCCCCACCGTGAGCGCGGTCGCCTCCCCGGCCGCGTCGACCCGCCAGACGAAGGTCGGGGCATCGTCGAGGTCGGCGTCGTGGTCGCCATCCGGGGCGCCACGACCAGCGGCAGGGAGGCGCCGGAGGCGGCCTGCTGCGAGTTCGTTGGTGAGGCGGGCGTCGACCTCCCGGTCGAGCCGCTGCACGATCAGGATGTTGGTGACCAGGGCGATGGCCAGCGCCACCAGCGCCACCACCGCCGTGGCGCCCGAGCGCCACCCGGGCGGCGTGCGCCCGCTGCCGTCCCGACCGCCTCACGAGTCGGTGATCCGGTAGCCGGTGCCCCGCACGGTCTCGATCCGGGCGGTGGAGCTCTCGAGCTTGGCCCGGAGGCGGCCCATGTGGACGTCGATGGTGTTCGACCCCACTGCCGTCGCCTCGTCGCTCCAGACCTGGGTGGCGATCGACCGGCGGTTCACGACCGCCGGGGCGCGGCGGAGCAGCAGCTCGATCAGACCGGTCTGGATGGTGGTCAGCGTCACGCTCCCGATCCCCCACCGTGGTCCGACCCGGGTCGACGGGTCGAACGACACGTCGCCGCATCGGAGCACCGGATCCAGCAGGAGAGCGGGCGGCGCTGCAGGGCGGTGAGCGCGCGCCAGGAGCTCGCTGAAGGAGAAGGGCTTGACGAGGTAGTCGTCGGCACCGCTGAGCAGTCCCGCCACCCGGTCCTCGGTGGTGTCGCGGGCGGTCAACATCAGCACCGGGGTCCGGTCGCCCCGGCGTCGCATGACGGTGATCGCCTCGAACCCGGTCATGGTCGGCATCCGCCAGTCGAACACCGCCACGTCGTACTCGAAGGAGAGGAGGTAGGAGAGCGCCGACGACCCGTCGGCCACGACGTCCACGACGTAGCCGCTCTCGGTGAGCCCCCGCTCGATGACCGAGCTCAGCCCGGGGTCATCTTCGGCGACGAGCACTCTCATGGATGACCATCCTCACGGTTGCACACGCTGGCTTCCGGCCTCTGGGCATGGCATGCCGCCGGCGTCACCAGCCAGCCCTCAGGCCCAACTAGATTAGGTGAGCTTCCGGTCCGAACCTGACGAGGGCATGACGAACGGCACAGGCGCCCGCAGGGGGGAGCTGGGCGCCGCCGGCAGATCGCCGTGCGGGGTCGAGAGGGCGGCCGGCGGGGTGACAGGGTGCGACGGGCCGGTCGGACGGCCCTCGGCGTCCCGCCACTCAGGCACGGCCGGGCGTTGGCAGTCCGGCGTCGATCCGGGCGACCAGCTCGCAGGGGTTGGGCTGAGGGTCGAAGGAGTTGAGCCGGACGGCGAGCACCCGCAGCTGCGCCCGGAAGGCCTGGCGCGCCTCGCCGTCGAGCGGTGCCAGCAGGTGGTCCTCGGCGGCCCGGAGGTCGTCGTCCAGGCCGCTGAGGAGGTCCCTCCCCTTCGCGGTGGCCGTCACGTGGCGGGCCCGGCGGTCCGCCGCGGCATCGTCGGGGCCGAGGTCATCGCCCAGGCGAAGGGGCGCGACATGATGGTCGGGCCCTTCGCCGAGCTCTTCGGGCTGGCGGTCGCCGCCGCCGAGTGACCGCGGGTCCGCACCCATAACGAACACGGGCCCTTGACCTCTAGATACCTTCAGGTCTCACGGTGTCGAACATGACCCTCAGCGACGCCGAACAGCGGTTCATCAACCGGCAACCCCGGGGACATCTGTCGACCATCGGGCCCGACGGTGTGCCGCAGGTGAAGCCCATCGGCTTCACCTACAACCCCGACCTGGGAACCATCGACATCGCCGGGTTCAACATGGGGCAGAGCGCCAAGTACCGCAACATCGGCACCAACCCCCGGGTGGCGTTCGTCGTCGACGAGGTGACCGAGGAGACCATGGAGGGAGCGCACTTCCTCGAGATCCGTGGCATCGCCGAAGCTGTCACCGGCACCGACCCCACCGACGCCCACCTGGCTCCGGAGATCATCCGCATCCACCCACGGCGGGTGATCGCCTTCAACGTCGACCCGGAACGCCCCGGCCTGCAGACCCGGAACCTGGCCGGGGAGGGGACGGGAGCGGCATGAACCCGGTCGCCCCCTCCGGCCCTCAGCGGCCGGCGTCACCCGGGGGGTGTTCGGCGAACCAGTCGGCGATGCCCGGCATCCGCGCCTCGAACTCCCCGGGGGCCGAGATGTTGAGCACGCCGGCCCGCTGGTCGCCCCGGTTCTCGAAGTCGTGGGTGACGCCGCCGGGCACCAGGACGAACGAGCCGGTCGGGGCCTCGACCCACTCGTCGCTCACCAGGATGCTCATCGTGCCCTCGAGCACGTAGAACACGTCGTCCTCCGGGTGCGAGTGCGCACCGGGCCCCCGGGTGTGGGGGTCGAGCCACCACTCCGAGATCGAGTACCCCTCGGCGGTCTCGGCCCCGTCGGCCTTGAAGACCGCGGAGATGCGACCCATCGGATAGGCGCGCCCCTCCCCGGGGCCCAGCACCAGGGGGCGGCGGTCGGCGGAGGTGGGTGCATCGCTCATGGCGGCCTCGCAGTCAGGGCTGAGTCGGTGGCGTCGGTCGGGGGCGGCCCGTCGAGTCGATCCCGGCCTTGCCCTCCCCGACGCTAGGCCCCCCCGGGGGCGGCCCGCACCGCCAGCCGAGCCTGCCGGCGGTCGCCACCCCGAGTCAGGCCAGCGGCCCCGGGACGAGCCGGCGCAACACGCCGGCGACCTCGAGCTCGTCCCGGAGGCGGGCCGACGACCGGAACAGGAGGGTCTGCATCCCCAGCTGGCGGGCGGTGTCGAGGTTCTCGCTGAGGTCGTCGACCATCAGGGTCGTCTCCGGCGTCAGGCCGAACCGCTCGAGCAGGAGCACGAAGATCTCCGGATCCGGCTTGGCCATCCCCTCCCACCCGGAGACGACGGTACCGTCGAACCAGCGGAGGAACGGGTAGCGGGCGCGGCGGACCGGATAGGTCTCCGCCTCCATGTTGGTGAGAGCGAAGCACGGCAGCCCGGTGTCCCGGACGGCCCTCAGGACCTCGATGGACCCCTCGTCGACACCGCCGATCATCTCCTCGCTCCGGGTCGACCACGCCCAGATCAGGTCGGCGAGCTCGGGATGACGGGCGGCGAGCACGGCACACGACTCGGCGGCGGGGACGCCGCGGTCGTGGGGTTGGTGCCAGGCCGGCGAACAGTGGTCGGCGAGGAACCGCTCCATCTCCACCTCGTCGGCGAACAGCTTGCGGTAGAGGTGGCGCGGGTCCCAGTCGATCAGGACACCGCCGAGGTCGAACACCACCGCCTCCACCCCGACCTCGCCTCCCGGGCTGTGAGAACTCACATTCATTATGTTAATTTGAACACTATGGATGTGCAATTGCGCCACCAGTTGATCATGCAGGCACTCCGGCAGCGGAGCCCGGTGCTGGTCGGGGAGCTGGCCACCACCCTCGAGTGCTCCGAGATGACCGTGCGGCGCGACCTCGAGGCGCTCGAGCGCAGCGGGGGCCTCCGCCGGGTGCACGGCGGTGCGGCCAGCGTCTTCCTCAGCGCCGAGGAGACCCCCTACGGCGTGCGGGCCCTCGAGTCGACCGATGCCAAGTCGACCATCGGCGCGGCGGCCGCCGACCTCCTGTCCGACGGGGAGACGGTCATCCTCGACGGGGGGACCACCGCCATGCAGGTGGCCCGGGCGCTCCGCGGTCGGCGGATGACCGTCATGCCCCTCGCCCTCCGACCGGTGTTCGAGCTGCACGAGTGTCCCGGCATCAACCTCCTCCTCCCCGGCGGCGAGGTCCGGCCCGGCGAGCTGTCGCTGACCGGCAGCCTGACCGAGGCCTCGTTCTCGCAGCTCCGGTTCGACACCTGCGTCATGGGCCCCTGCGGCGTCGACGTGAAGGCGGGCATCACCACCCACCTGCTGGCGGAGACGGCGGTGAAGCGCGCCGCCGCCCGGGCGTCGCAGCGGGTGATCGCGGTGTCCGACTCCTCCAAGCTCGGCCGGGTGGCCTTCGGCCACATCTGCGACCTCGACGCCATCGACATCCTGCTCACCGATGCCGGAGCCGATCCGCAGATGGTGGACGAGCTGCGGGTGGCGGGAGTCGACGTCCGCTGCGTCTGAGCCCGCTTCCGGCCCCTGCCCGCCCGCCGGCGCCGGCCGACCGGCGGCCCCGGCTGGCCGTCATCGCCGTGTTCTTCGTGCACGGCTTCCTCTTCGCCTCGTGGGCCGCCCACATCCCGCAGCTCCAGCACCACCTCGACCTGGGGGACGGTCTCCTCGGGCTGGCTCTGCTCGGGGCGCCCGTCGGATCGGTACTGGCCATGGTGGTGGCCGCCCGCCTGCTGCCGGTGGCGGGGAGCCGCCGGATGGTGCGGGTGGCGCTCCTCGGCTACTGCGTCTCCGGACCGTTCATCGGCCTGACCGGCTCGCTCACCACCTTCTTCGTCGCCTTCCTGCTCTGGGGCTTCTTCCAGGGGATGCTGGACGTGTCGATGAACACCCAGGCCATCACCGTCGAGCGGTTCTCCGGGCGGGTGCTGATGCCGGGCTTCCACGGGTCGTGGAGCACCGGCGCCCTGGTGGGTGCCGTGACCGGGGCGGTGGCGGTGGGGCTGGGGATCTCCCTCAGCGAGCAGCTGCTGGTCCTGGCCGTACCCTGCCTGCTGGTGGTGGGCTGGCTGACCACCCGGATGCTCCCCGACCGGCGACCCGGGGCCGGGTCCCGCTCCGCCGGGCGCCGGGGCGTCCTGCCGGGCGCCATCCTGGTGCTGGGGGGCATCGCCTTCGCCGACATGCTGTGCGAGGGAGCCGCCGCCGACTGGGCCGCCGTCTACCTGCACGACTCACTGGGCGTCGTCCCCCTGGTGGCCGGCCTGGCCTTCGCGGCCTACGCCCTGGCCATGGTGGCCGTCCGGCTGGCCGGCAACCGGCTCTACACCCGGTTCGCCGTCCACCGGCTCCTACCGCTGCTGGCCACCGTCGCCACCATCGGGTTCGCCACCGGCCTGCTCCTCGACGGACCGGTCAGCATGCTGGTCGCCTTCGCCCTGCTCGGTGCCGGGCTGGGATCGGTGGTCCCCATGGTCCTCAGCGCCGCCGGAACCGTCCCCCGGGTGGACACCGGCCGGGCGGTGGCGGTGGTGGCCGGCTGCGGGTGGGCCGGCTACGTGGTGGGACCGGTGCTGATCGGGGGCATCGCCTCCACGACCACCTTGCACACCGCGCTCTTCCTCATCCCGCTGCTCACCGGCACGGTGGCGGTGGCCACCGGCACGGCCAGGGCGATGCGCCACCGGTCGACCGGACGTCCGGTGGGAGGCGGGGTTCCCGTGGGGATCCCCGACCCGCTCCCGACCTGAGGACCGTCAGGTCGAGTGGAGCCGATCCGGTGTGATCGGCCGTGCCCGGCGCCGCCTCCGGCTCAGCCTTGGGCCAGACGCTCGAACCGGCCGCGCATGTGGTCGGTGACCGTCTCCACGTCGTCGACGGCCCCTGGCCCATCAGCCACTGGATCTCCAGGCCCCTGACGGTGGCGGTCACCTCCCGGCTGACCTGGTCGACGTCGTTGTCGTCGCGGATGCACGACGTGAACGACCGCCGGCCGGCGGATCAACCCCTAACCTGGATCCGTCCCGGCGGCGATCGCCGGCGGGACCGAGGAGCCGACCGCATGCAGGTACCTTCCTTCACACCCCGGGGCACCGCCCGGGTAGGCACGTCGAGGTGGTGACGGTCCCGGACCGGGCCGGTCCGGCGCAACCGTCGGCCTCGTCGCCACCACGGGCCGTCGGCTCCGTCCGGCGCACCACCAGCATCGACTCCTCACGGCCCCTCGGGATGACCGGCGCCGTCGAGGTCGACGCCCGGGCACGTGACCTGGCGACCCGGGACTCAGGCGAGCGCCACGAGCAGGGACAGCGACTGTGGGTCACCCTCGGCCCCGACCGGTCGCTGCAGGCCGTCGAGGCCGACCCGCCCGAGCCCCGCCTCCCCGACCTGATCGGAGCGGTGGTCGGACCGGGGTTCCGTTCCCGGCTGGCCCGGGCGCTCCCCGACCACGCCCAGCACCGCACCCTGCTCCACGCGCTCCTCGACGACCTCCCCGGGGCCATCCTGGTCTCCGGCTACGCCGTCCAGCGGTCCCCCTCCCTCGCCCTCGGCGAGGTATTGCGGTCGGACGGCGCCTTCGCCGACCACGTCCGGGCGGCGGAGGACATGTGCTCGGGTTGGGCGTCCGACGCCACCATCATGGTGACCTTCCGATCCACCGGCTCGGTGCCCACCCCGATGGGCCCGCCGGCCCCCGTCCTCGAACGGGCCGACGATCCGCACTCGTGGCACCCGATGGGCGCCCTGCCACCGGAGTCCACCCGGCGGCGGCGGCGGCTGGACCTGGTGCCCCCGTCAGCCGACCGGGGGGCCTGGACGTTCGACACCCACTTCCGGGACAGCTACAGCGATCCCGACCTGGTGGAGACGGCGGTCCACGAGTACCGGGTGGAGGGCTCGCTCGACACGGATGGCCGGCGGATCGGGGAGGTCCGGGCGGAGGCACGGGTGCTCCCCTGGGTGGAGTGCCCCGCCGCCGTGGGCAGCGCCGAGCGCGTGACCGGACGGCTTTTGGCCGACCTCCGCACCGACATCCGGACCGACTTCGTCGGGACCTCCACCTGCACCCATCTCAACGACTCCTTCCGGGTGCTGGCCGACCTGCTGCCCATGCTCGAGATGGCCGGAGGGGTGTAGGCCGGCCTCGTCTCCGGTGCGTCAGCCGTGGTAGCGGGTCAGGATGCCGTACAGATCGGGGCGGCGGTCGCGCAGGAGGCCCCAGCCGGCCCGATCCATCCGCGCCTGGTCGAGATCGACCTCCGCGAAGATCGTCTCGGCGGTGTCACGGCCGGCCTCGGCGAGTGACCGGCCACGGTGGTCGACCACGAACGAGGAGCCGTAGAAGGTGAGCTCCCCCTCGGTTCCGATCCGGTTGGCGGCGGCCAGCGCCACGTGGTTGCACACGGCGTGGCCCTCCATGGCCCGGCGCCACATGTCGGAGGTGTCGTTGCCGGCCTGGCTGCCGACCTCGTCGCCGATGGCCGTCGGGTAGAGGAGGAGGTCGGCGCCGAGGAGCGTCATGGCCCGGGCCGCCTCCGGGAACCACTGGTCCCAGCAGATCCCGACCCCGATGCAGCCGTGGCGGGTCTGCCAGGCGCGGAAGCCGGAGTCGCCCGGGTTGAAGTAGAACTTCTCCTCGTAGCCGGGTCCGTCGGGGATGTGGGACTTCCGGTAGCTCCCGATCACCTCCCCGTCCTCGATCATGGCCAGGGAGTTGAAGTACACCGGCGGGGCGTGCTCGAAGTACGAGACGGGCACCACCGCGCCGGTACCGGCGGTCACCTTCCGGACGGCCGCGATGGCGGGGTTGGCGTCCTGCGGGGTGGCCCAGGCGAAGTACTCCTGCTCCTCGTACTGGGGGAAGTACCTCCCCTCGAAGAGCTCCGGGCACAGGACGACGTCGGCACCGTCGGCGATGGCCCCGGCGACCTGCTCGACGGTGGCGTCGCAGTTCTCCCCCCGGTCGTCGCCGAAGGCGCGTTGGATGACCGCGAGCACGACCGTCGATCCCATCGGTGCGAGCGTACCGTCGTGGAGGCCGGGCGGGGCAGTTGGGGGTGGGCGTCCCCTGGCCTACCCTGGCCCGGTGTCCCCGACTCCCCTCACCTCCCAGCCGGCGGCCGACGGGTTCCACATGCCGGGGGAGTTCGAGCCCCACGCCGGCTGCTACCTCGTCTGGCCGGAACGGACGGACACCTGGCGGCTCGGGGGGAAGCCGGCCCAGGAGGCGTTCGCCGCCGTCGCCGTCGCCATCGCCACCAGCGAGCCGATGACGGTCCTGGCCTCCGCCCGGCAGTGGGAGCACGCCCGGGCCGTGCTCCCCTCCGAGATCCGGGTCGTCGAACTCACCAGCGACGACGCCTGGGTCCGGGACACCGGACCCACCTTCGTGGTCGATGCGGCCGCCGGCCAACGCCGCGGGGTGGACTGGCGGTTCAACGCCTGGGGCGGTCTCGAGGAAGGGCTCTTCTTCCCCTGGGCCGACGACGATCTGGTCGCCGCCAAGATCTGCGAGCTGTCGGGGACCGGTCGGTACCGGGCACCGCTGGTACTGGAGGGCGGATCCATCCACGTCGACGGCGAGGGGACCTGCCTGACGACCGCCGAGTGCCTCCTCAACCCGAACCGCAATCCGACCCTGACCCGACCGGAGATCGAGGGTCATCTGCGGGCCTACCTCGGGGTCGAGACGGTGGTCTGGCTTCCCCGAGGTGTCCCGTTCGACGAGACCAACGGCCACATCGACAACCTGGCCTGCTGGTCAGCTCCCGGCCGGGTCCTGCTGACGTGGAGCGACGACCCGGCGGACCCGTTGCGGGAGGTGTCGCACGAGGCCCGCCGGATCCTGGAGTCCTCCGTCGACGCCCGCGGTCGCCGGCTCGAGGTGGTGCCGGTGCCGGCGCCGAGCTTGGCCCCCATGACCGCCGAGGAGTCGGCCGGCATCGACCGGGCGCTGGGCGCCAAGGCGCGCTCGGGGGGCGATCCGCTGGCGGCGTCCTACGTCAACTTCTACATCGGCAACGACGTGGTGGTCTTCCCGCTCATCGACCCTCGCCACGACGACGAGGTCCGGGAGCTCCTCGCCGGCGAGCTGCCGGGTCGGCGGGCGGTGGGCGTGCCCGCCCGCGAGATCCTCCTCGGCGGCGGGGGCATCCACTGCATCACCCAGCAGGTGCCGGCCATCGCCCCCTGAGCCCCCGGGGGGCGACCGGTCAGACCGGGACGCCGGTGAGCGCCAGGAGGACCCCGACCGCGCCGGCGACCAGGAGACCGCTCACCACGCCCCTACGGAGCACGAACAGCCACACCAGCAGGCCGACCAGGACCGGGATCTGCCACCGGTGGGTGAAGGCGAGGCCCAGCGAGATGGCCGAGCCGGCGATGGCACCGATCACGGCGGGACCGGCGCCGGTGAGGAACGCCTCGACGGCCCGGTTGGCCCGGATCCGGTCGAAATGCCGACCGCCGACCAGGACGAACACGAATGACGGGGCGAAGGCGATGAGTGCGGCCAGCAGCCCACCCCCGACACCCCCGGCGGCGTAGCCCACCACCGCCACGGTCTGGACGACCGGCCCCGGGGTGACCTGGCCGAGGGCGACCGCGTTCAGGAACTGGGCGCCGGTCATCCAGTGGTAGGTGGTGACGGCGTCGTGCTGCATGAGGGGGATGATGACGAATCCGCCGCCGTAAGAGAGGGCGCCGACCTTGAAGGCCACCCAGGCCAGCGCACCGAGCCCGCCGACGGTCGCCCCGTGGAGGACGGCGGCGGGGAGGAGCGCCCGGGCCGAGCCGGACGACGTCGGCCGTCCCGCCCGGCGGATCACGATCTCGGTCACCCCGCAGGCCAGGAGGGCGAGTACCAGGTAGGTGCCGACGGTCACGACCACGGTTCCGCCGACCAGTCCGTAGGCGATCCAACGGGCCCTCTCGGCGGGCCGGGCGCCGATCCGACTCCAGCTCGACGGGGCCAGTCCCCAGGCGGCGCTCAGAGCGATGGCCGGCACTGCGGCACCGGTCCCTGCCGCGGCGCCCAGGATCCAGTCGGGTGGATGACTGGCCAGGAAGACCGCCGACAGGGCCAGGATGAGCGCCAGCCCGGGGAGGATGAAGCAGAGCCCCCCGAGCACGCCACCGGCCGGCCCCCGCAGCCGCCAGGCGCAGTAGATGGCCAGTTGGGTCGAGGCCGGTCCGGGCAGCAGGTTGGTGGTGGCGATGGCGTCCTCGAACTCCTTCGCCTCGATCCACTGGCGATCGACCACGCAGAGGCGGCGGAGCAAGGCGATGTGGGTCGGGGGTCCCCCGAAACCGATACAGCCGAGTCGCAGCCACTCCCTCCCGATGGTGGCCAGGGGGACCGGTGCCGGCCGACGCTCCTCGCCGTCGCCTCCGTCGCTCATCGGGACTCGTCGCCGAGTACCTCACGGGCCAGCTCACGGAGCTGTTCCCTGGTCGACTCGAGGACCCGGCGGCCCTCGGCCGTCGCCCGATACGAACGGCGCGTCCGGCCATCGACGACCTGGTGGACCGATCGCAGGAGCCCGTCGGCCTCCATGCGGTGGAGCGTGGGGTACAGCGACCCGGGGCTGATCCGGTAGCCGTGCTCGGCCAGCTCCGTCGCCATCCAGGCCCCGTGCACCTCACCGATGGAGGCGTGGTGGAGGATGTGCAGCCGCACCGCCCCCCGCAGGAACTCGCGCATGGCGTCACCGTAGTCTGATATCGATTCCCGATATCGGTTGGATCCACCCGTCCGCCCCTCCCGCCTGGCTCAGGGGGTCCGGTCGACAAGCTGGAGGACCTCCTCGGTGGTGGTCGTCTCCCCGAGCTTGGGGAAGATCCCCTCGACGCTGTTGTCGTGCGCCGACCGGTCGCGGTCGGTCATGGCATCGGTGGCCAGGACGACCTGGTAGCCGTGTCGTACGTCGAGCGGGCGGTGGGGCGACGCCACGGGGAGCCAGGGGGATGATCGGATCGGCAGGCTCCGGCAGGCTCCGAGATGGCGGCGGCTTCCGGATGTCCGTCAGGTGGAGGGCTCGACGAGGTGGGGGGGGTCACTCTCCCGCTGACTGACCGCCGTCGATGTGAAGGACGACCCCCGTGACGAAGGAGGCCCGTTCGAGGTAGAGGATCCCTTCGACCACGTCGCTGATACGGCCGAGCCGGCCGAGCGGATGCAGTGCTCCCAGGCCCTCGTACGATGCCGGGTCGAAGCGGGGGTTCTCGATCACTCCGAGGGCGACTGCGTTGAAGCGGATACCCCGGGAGGCGTACTCGATGGCCAGTGAACGGGTGACCGCCGCCAGTCCACCCTTGGTCAACGCCACCAGAGCCGACGGGTGTCGGCTCTCGGCGTGGTCGACCAGGCTCGTCGTGATGTTGACGACATGCCCACCGGTGCCCTGGGCCAGCATCTGCGGGATCACGGCTTGGGTCATGTGGAAGAACCCGGTCAGGTTCACCGCCGTGATCGTCAGATAGTCCTCGAGCGTGTACTCGGTGAACGGCCTGCTGATGAATATGCCGGCGTTGTTGATCAGGCTGTCGATGCGCCCGAAGCGATCGACCGCCCGTTCAACGATCATCCGGGCGGTCCCGGCGTCTGCGATATCGCCCCTCACCGTGATGAAATCGGGCGCCTCGGAGGGGTCGATCGAGCGCGACGAGCCAACCGCCGCATAGCCGAGGCCGCGGAAGCCCTCCACCAGGCCTGCGCCGATGCCTTGGGAAGCCCCGGTCACGATCACGACCTTGCGCGGATCGTCGGATGCGCCGCCACCAGGCATCGGCGACGGGCCCCTCGAGTCGGACGGACCGCTCATCCGTCGAGAGGGGCCTCGTCGGTCCCGCCTCCGCCCCGCCCTCCTCCCACGCCGACGACCGGGCCTCCGTCCCACCGGTGGAGGCGGTCCCGGATGTGGCTCGGCGGAGGTGGCACCGCGGTCAGGCCCCCACGACCAGGGGACGCGCCGCCGCGGGTCCGACCACCAGATCGTGGAGGTCGCCACCCACTTCGAGCCGGCTGGACTGGTCGATCCCCCCCGCCCGCATCGGCGCGAAGCCGGCGGTCCGGATCAGCCTCTCGACCTCGTCGATGCCACGGTCGTCGTCGGTCACGTAGAACAGAACGGCGGGCTCGGGTGACCGGTGGCTCGAGGCCTGGAGGAGGTCGGCGGACATCGTGCCGAAGGCGAGGACCAGACGCGCCCCGGTCGGCAACCACCCGGCGATGGTCTCGCCCGAGGACTGACCCTCGGGCAGGAGTCGGACCACCGCTCCCTCGGCGTCGAGGCCGACCGGGTTGCTCGGAACCACCAGGCACCTGTCGCCCAGCCCGTCGGCGATCTCGTCGATGACGGCCTTGAGGACGGTGAACCGCAGGGCGAGGATGACCGCACCGGCGTCCCGCAGGGCGCTTCGGTTGTCGACGGCGACACCTGCCCTACCCCCGATCGCCGCGGCCAGCCCTTGGGCCGACCGCGGGTCGGCGTTCGACAGCTGCAGGTCTTCGCCTCCGGATGCGAGTTGACGGGCGATGGCGGATCCCAACCCGCCCGTCCCGATGATGGCGGTGGTCATGGTCGAAACTCCCTCGGGGTCACGCGGCAAACGGCAACGCCCGGGGGAGGCGGCGCCACCGCCTCTCGCACCCGGCCCGAGGCGCGCGGCTCACCCGGGCTCCTCCGCCGACGTGGTGGAAGGCCAGTGGTCGGGCGTCCAGTCCCCCCCTGGGTCCGTGGTCTGCCCCACTTCGATCAGATGACCGTCGGGGTCGCGGAGATAGCAACGGATCTCGTACTGGTGCTGCTTCGGCGGCGTCAGGAACTGGGCACCCCGTGCGCTCCATTCGGAGTACACCGCGTGGATGTCAGCGACCCGGATATTGAGGAAGCTG
This sequence comes from uncultured Actinomycetota bacterium, assembly GCA_963709665.1. Taxonomy (GTDB): domain Bacteria; phylum Actinomycetota; class Acidimicrobiia; order Acidimicrobiales; family RAAP-2; genus DASZIT01. Next base: position 82,703 of record CAVPWU010000007.1, read on the forward strand.
CTGACCCGGTCGGGATCGACGGGCGTCTGGAGGACGACCTCCGGCTTGTCGTCGGTGGGGCCTCCCCCGACGTTGATGATGATCCAGCTGTTGGAGAGCGCCACGTAGGTCAGTCCCCCGGGACCGGAGAAGGCGACCCGGCCGCCGAGCACGTCGGTGTAGAAGCGGCGGGACCGCTCGACATCGTCCGAGACGATGAAGTGGGCCAGGACGATTCCCTCGGGGGGCTCGGCGAGCTCGGCCATCTCTCTACCTCCACTGGTTGGGCTGACGCCGGCCTGGACGGCCCCGGGACCGACGGGATGACGACCGCGGATCTCGTCCGGTCATGGCCGAGCCGCCTGCGCCTGCATCGGTCGGGTGGGCGGGGGCAACTTGGCAATCTCCCTGCGGAGCGCCTTGAACCCCGAGTCGAAGATCGACGAGAAGGTCGGGAAGGGCTGGATGGTGTCGCTCAGGACCTCCAGCGGGACGCGGGCACGGATGGCGAGCGTCGCCTGCTGCAGCCACTCACCGGCCTCCGGTCCGAGGGCATAGGCACCGGTCAGGCGGGCGCCGTCGCTCAGCAAGGTCAGGAAACCGTTCGACTCGGCGAAGGTATGGCTGTAGGCCGCAGTCTTGGGCAGCTCCGAGAGGAGCAGCGTGGTGCTGTAGGGCGCTTCGGCGGCACCGACGGCGGCGGCCTGCGGATCGGTATAGGTGACGCGCGGTACCGAGTCGTAGTTGGCCGGGTGGCTCTCCCCCGCGATGTTGGCGGCCACCACGTCACCCTCGTACTCGCCGACGTGGGTCAGGGGCCAGATCCCGTTGACGTCACCGATGGCCCAGACCTTCTCGCCGGCCCGCAGGTAGTCGTCGACCCGGATCCCGTGCGGGTCGGCCTCGATGCCGACGGTCTCGAGCCCGATCCCCTCCACCCGGGGACGGCGACCGGTGGACACCAGCAGTCGCTCACCTCGCACCTCGGTACCGTCCGAGAGCTTCAGGACATAGTCGTCCCCGTCCTTCGACGCCTCGGCCGCCCGAACTCCGAGGCGCAGTTCGATCCCGTCGCGGACCAGGGATTCGGCCAGCGCCTTGCCCAGGGGCGCCGGCTCCCGGGGAATCGCCCGATCGCCTCCCTCGACCAGCACGACCTCGCCACCGAGCCGCCGCACCACCTGGGCGATTTCGACACCGGCCGATCCGCCGCCCAGCACGATCAGCCGGCGGGGGACGGACTTCATGCTCGTCGCCTCCCGCGTGCCCCACACCCCGTCCAGACCCTCCAGCCCGGGGACGGGCGGCACGACGGGATCCGAGCCCGTCGCCACCACGACGTGCTCGGCCCGGTGCCGGGTGCCGTCCACCTCGACCACGCCGGGCCCGGCGAGGCGGCCGACGCCGCGGATGAGGGTGATGCCCCGGTCCGTCAGCCATCGCTCCTGTCCCGCATCGGAGTAGTCGGAGACCATGTAGTCGCGCCAGTCCAACGCGGCCTGCACGTCCACCTGGGCGGTGGCACCGACATCGCGGGCACCCTGGACCGCCTCCCCCGGGCGCAGGAGCGACTTGGAGGGGATGCAGGCCCAGTAGGAGCATTCGCCACCCACCAGCTCCCGCTCGACGACCGCCACCCGGAACCCCCGGGCGGCGATGGCGCCCGCGCAGTGCTCCCCCGGGGCACCGCCGCCCAGCACGATGACGTCGAACTCGCTCATGCCGGCAGCTCCTGACCGGTCTGCTCGCTCACGATGTACTCGGCGTACCAGTCGGGCCAATCCGGGTCAGCCTTGCCGGTCCGCTTCTCGTGCTCGCCGTGGGCGGTCTCGGCGCGTCGCAACGCCCCGGCCAGGTCGCCGGCGGAGTGGAAGGAGGTGATGGTGGGATCGACCCGGCCCGGGAGGCGGTCGGTCACCTCTTGGAGCAGCCAGCTGTTCCCGTCCGGATCCTCGAACGTCGCGAAGGAGCTGTAGCTCTTGCCATCCGGATCCGGCCCCCTGACCCGCCCGCCCACCCCCTCGGGATCGAGTTGCGACCCCGCCGCTCCGGAGTGGAACACCTCACCGACCGTGGCACCGCGGCTCACGAGTTCCTCACGGCCGGCATCGATATCGGACACGACGAGGTAGAGGCCGTGGGCAGAACCGGGTGGGGCGTCGGTGATGTGGGTGCCGAACTGCACGGAGCAGGGCGATCCGGGTGGCGTGAACTGCACGACCCGGAAGCCGTTGTCGTAGGAGAAGTCGGCGTCGAGCCTCCATCCGAGCCCGGCGTAGAACGCCTTCGAGCGGTCGGCGTCGGCCACGGGGAGGACGACCACCTCGAGCTTCAGATCGACAGGGCCACCGTGAGCCGTTCCGCTGGTCTCGCCATCCTGTCCGTCGACGTTGCTCATCGCGGTCTCCTCGGGTTGGCCCCCGCTGCATTGTCGCGCCGGATTCCCCACCTTGCACATGGGAATGATCCCCGTCCCGGCCTTCGGCGACGGTCCTCCGGCGAGCCCTCCGGGACAGTGCACGGTCCGTGGTGGGACCCTCACTCTCCCGTCCCGCCAGCCACGAGAGGCGCTCGGCGTCGGCGCGGCCCGGGCGACGGACGGTCACCCACCGCCCGACGGCGGTCAGCGTTTGATGCCGATGCTGGTTCCCTCGGTGTAGCGGATCGGCTCCTCGATGGTGTCGACCAGGAACTGATCGCGGTCTCCCCGGTCCCATGCCTCCCTCAGCCCCGGGGAAGCCAGGTCGAAGTCCGGCCGAATCTTCTGGAACAGTGCCCGCAGGTCCACGTGCAACTCCGCCATCGTCGGACGTCCCCAGTACCAGTAGCCGTTGTAGACCTTGAAGATCCTGAGCCCGGGTCCGAGGACGAAGGTGTGGGGAATCATCGGATCGTGCGGCTCATCGGTGAACTCCTGGATGTCCAGGTCCTTCTGGATCACACGGTCGGGATCCGACAGGAACGGCCAGGTGGCGCCCAGGGCGTCACGGAACTCATTGATGTTCAGCTGATTGTCGGTGGAGATGAGGACCATGCGCGTATAGGCGTTCCGGAATATCGGGTAGACGTCGACCAATTGGCGGACGAACTGGTGCTCCTTCGGGTCGAAGCCGCCGCGGGAGAGGTGGAGCACCATCGGGTTGCCCCCTTGAAGCTCCGACAGGGAACGCCGCTTGCCGGACTGGTCGTCCAGCTCGTAGTCGGGGAACGTCCCGCCTTCACGTATGTCGCTGCGCATGTCACCTCCAGGCTCGAACCGGTCGGGGCCAAGGATCCCACGAACGCCGACGGTTTCGGGGCTGACCCGACGCACGGATCAGGGATCGTGCCCGGCCCGGTGATCGGTGGATCGTTGGGGTGGCTGCCCCCACCGTCCACCCGCCCGACGTGCCCCGGCCGAGCCGACGTGCCCCGGCCGAGCCGATGTGCCCCGGCACGCCTAACCCGGTGACGTCTGTCGGAGTTCACTCTGGGAGATGGCCCAGGCGGCGTTGACGAGCCCGATGTGGCTGAAGGCCTGGGGAAAGTTCCCCAACAGCTCCCCAGTGACGGGGTCGACCTCCTCGGCGAGCAGGCCGACGTCGTTGACGAACACGGCGGCGCGTTCGAAGACGGTGCGGGCCTGACCCGCCTTGCCCGCCTCCGCCAGGGCCTGGGCCAGCCAGAAGGTGCACAGGAGGAACGTGCCCTCCTCGCCCTCGAGCCCATCGTGGGACCGGTAGCGATAGACCAGCCCCCGCTGGTCGGTGAGGCGTTCCTCGGTGGCGTCGATGGTGGCCAGCACCCGGGGATCGTCGGCGGGGAGGAACCCCACCAGTCCCAGCATCAGGCTCGAAGCGTCCAGCTCGTCGGAGCCGAAGGACTGGGTGAAGGCGTTGGCCCGGTCGCTCCAGCCCTTGGTCAGGATCGCCTCACGAATCTGCCCCTGGGTGCGCTTCCACGACTCGACCCGGTCCGAGACGTCAAGGCGATCGGCGAGGGCGACCGCCCGGTCGAGGGCCACCCAGCACATCAGCTTGGAGTACAGGAAGTCCCGGGGTTCACCTCGAATTTCCCAGATCCCCTGGTCCTTCTCCTCCCAACGCCGGGCGGCGGCGTCGGCCAGCTGGACGAAGAATCGTCGCGTGGCGGGCGCCAGATCGGGGGGGGCGCCCCACCTGCCAGGGTCGGCCATCGGTCCCACCCGTCCGGCGCTGTCGAAGAGGTGGTCCGAGAGACGGTCGGCGGCGCCGAGCAGCTCGCCGTAGACGTCGAGCTGGCGCTGGTTCCAGGCGCCGTTGCCGACCCGGACGGGGGAGGAGTGCCGCCAGCCCTCCAGCTGTGGCAGCTCCCGCTCGGTCAGGTCCCGCTCGCCGCCGATGCCGAACATGATCTGCAGGTCGCCACCGTGGTCGAGCGAGCCTGCCGCGGAGGTGGTCATGTAGTCGAAGAACTCGTTGGCTTCGTCGGGGCAGGCCGCCACCCACAGGGCCTGGATGGTGAAGGAGGCGTCTCTGACCCAGGTGTACCGGTAGTCCCAGTTCCGGGAGCCCCCCGCCACCTCCGGCAACGACGTGGTCGCCGCCGCGCAGATGGCGCCGGTGGGCGCGAAGGAGAGCGCTTGGAGCACCCGACCGCTCTGGTGCACGAGATCCCGCCACGGGCCCTCGTAGGCCTGGTGGAGTTCCGACCACGACTCCCACGCCGCCACGGTGTCCTCCAACCGGGCGCCGATGTCGGATTGGCTCCAGACCCTGGCCGTGTCCGTCTCGGCCCGTCGGCTGTGGTGGAGGGCGAACCCTGCGGTCTCGCCCCGGCGGAGCTGCAGCTGACCGGCGACCGCCGACGCTCCGACGCTCAGGGTGACCGGAGAGGACAGGACGAGCACGTCAGCGCCACCGAAGGCGGTCATTCCCCCGTCGACGGCGTCCAACAGGGGATGGACCAGGCCGTACTCGGGGCGCGGGACGTACTCGAGGGACAACTCCACTTCGCCTTCGATGCACCTGGCGCTCCGCAACAGGAGATGCGGCGCGCCGCGGCCGAGCTGGTGTCCCCGGTTGCCCTCGCCCATGGCCAGAGCGTCGGTGATCACGACGGCACCCTTCGGCGTGTGCAGGGTGGTCTCCAACACCATGGTGCGGTCGAGGTAGCGGCGGGTCACCGGGTCGGCGTCGGTGACCCGGATCGACCAGTGACCGGCTTCGTCGCCGAGGAGGCGGCCGAAGACCGAGGGGCTGTCGAAGCGTGGGAAGCACAGCCAGTCGACCGACCCGTCCCGGCTCACCAGCGCCGCGCTGTGCCGGTCCGAGAGGAGCGCATAGTCACCGATGGGATTCGTGCTCATGGGAGTTCCTACGCTCCAGATCGGCCTCCGGCGTCGACGGTCACCACCGGCGCCGGCTGCCCGATCCTGGCCGTCGGGGCCTAGGGATCCGAGGGGTTCGGAGGTTCCCCGTAAGCGACAAGCCGCCGACCTGAACCTGCTGGTCAGCGGCTTGTACGTTCGGGAAGAGGCGACCGAAGACGGCCACCGATAGTGGCGGGGGGAGGATTTGAACCTCCGACCTTCGGGTTATGAGCCCGACGAGCTACCAGACTGCTCCACCCCGCGGCGGAAGGGACAGAGTACCACCGGATCCCGGCCTGTCGAACGGCGCCACCGGCCCCCGCCCACCGATCCGGCCGCCGTAGGGTGACGACCATGGGCCGGGCGGCGCGGTGAGACCGGAGCACCTGACCGCTCTCCGCTCGAGGGCCCAGCTGCTCTCGGGCCCCCCCGCCCGGACCCCGGTCGAGGTGGTCACCCGTCTGCTGGCCGTCCAGGCCCAGGATCCCCGCGGCTTCCGGCTGGCCGTCCGGTCGCGGACCACCGGGGTGCTCGCCGCCGACATCGACCGCGCCCTCACCATCGACCGCTCGCTGATCGTCACCACCCTGAACCGCGGCACCCTCCACCTCATCCGGTCGGAGGACTACGGATGGCTGCACCCCCTGGTCAGCCCCCCGGTCCACCGCGCCAACGCCCGGCGACTGGCGGAGACCGGTGTCGACGCCGACCAGGCGGAGCGGGGGGTGCGGGTGGTGGTCGGCGCCCTCGAGGCCGACGGGCCGCTCGACCGCCACCAGCTCCGGGCGCGCCTCGACTCGGCCGGGGTGCCCACCGCCGGCCAGGCCCTCGTCCACCTGCTGCTGCTGACCTCGCTGCGCGGGCTGACGGTCCGAGGTCCGGTACGGGACGGCCAGACGGCCTGGGTCCGGGTCGCCGACTGGCTGGGTCCCACGCCCTCCTTCGATCATCCACGTGCTCTCGGCGAGCTGGCCCGCCGGTACCTGTCCGGCCACGCTCCGGCCACCGACCGGGACCTGGCCCGGTGGTCGGGCCTCCCGTTGCGCGACGCCCGGGCGGGTCTGGCCGCCATCGCTGGCGAGTTGCACGATCACGGCGACGGCCTGCAGTCGCTCCGAGGCGGGCCGCTCCGGACCGCCCGGACCCGTCCCCGGCTGCTCGGACCCTTCGACCCGCTGCTGCTGGGGTGGGAGGACCGGCGCCCCATCGTGGGGGACCACCCCACCCTCGTCACCACCAACGGGATCTTCCGTCCCTTCGCCCTGGTCGGCGGCCGGGCGGTGGCATCGTGGGGGCTGGCCGACGGCAGGCTGACCATCCGACCGTTCGGCACCCTGGACGCCGCCACCACCCGGGCCCTCACCACCGAGGCACTCCGGATCGGGCGGTTTCTGGCCCTCGACCCCGCCCCCCGGGTGGAGTTCGCCCCCGAGGGGCGGTAGGGACGCCGGAGGCCGGGCGCCGGCTCAGGCCGGGGCGGTGGTGGTGGTCGCCCCGGTGGCGCTCGAGGTCGGGGTCGACTTCGAGGGGGCCGGCTTCTCGGTGGTCGAGGTCTTCTTCGGCGCCGCCGGCTGGGTGGTGGTGGTCGTCGTGGTGGTGGTCGTGGTGGTCGGCGTGGTCCCGCCCGCCCCGGGCACCACCGTGGTGCCGGTGAGCTGGGCGATCAGCTGCAGATCGGACTCGAGGGCGGCCAGGTCGCTCTGGTAGGCGCCGAGGTTGCCGTTGTGGAGGTCGGTCTGGGCCTGGGCGTAGGAGGCCTGGGCCTGGGCCAGCAGCGACACCACCTGGGGCGACAGGGTCCCGGACGCCCCGGAGTTGGGCGTGGTCGAGACCGGCGCCGCGAACACCTGGGAGAGGGCGGAGGCGGTGGTGTCGCCGTAGGCGGCCTGCTTGCCGTAGACGGCGATGACCTCTTGCAGCTCGGGGAAGTTGTTCCGGGACGACTGGACGTACAACGGCTGGATGTAGAGGAGGGAGTCGGCCACCGGGATCATCAGCACGTTGCCCAGCACCACCGTGGAGCCGTTCTGGTTGAGCAGGCTGATCTCCTTGGAGATCGACTGGTTGGCGTCGATCCGGGCAGCCACCAGCGACGGGCCGTCCACCGGTTGGTCCCGGGGGGTGATGAACATCTGGAGCTTCCCGTAGTCCCCGGGATCGGACCCGGCCATCAGGAACCCGGACAGGGTCTGGATCTGACTGCTCGAGGACACCGGCACCAGGGCGTCGAGGAGGGTGAAGGACTGCTGGGTCTGGCCGGGCGAGCGGAGGACCTGGTAGATCGGCGACATCCGTACCAGCTGGCCGGTGGAGACCACCTGCCCCTCGGCGTTGGTGGTCTGGGTGGTGGCCAGGGCGGCCGACGGGGAGCCCGAGCCGGGCGACGGGGAGAGCACCCAGGCGTCGGCGGCGCTGTAGAAGGCGGAGGCGTTCGTGATGTGGTACTTCCCGTACATGGCCGCCTGGACGGTGAAGATGTCCTCCGGGTAGCGGATGTGCTGCTTGAGGGCGGCGCTCATCTTGGACGCCGGCGTGAACATGCCGGGGAACGCCTTCTCGTAGGTCCGGATGATGGGATCGTTCGGATCCATGACGTAGAAGGTCATCTTGCCGGTGTAGGCGTTGATGACCACCTTCACGGAGTTGCGGACGTAGTTGATGTTGCCGTTGGTCAGCCCGCTGCCGGCCGCCACCGCGGTGGTGTCGGCGTCCTGGGCGTACGGGTAGTTGTCGGTGGTGGTGTAGGCGTCCTGGATCCACTCGATCTGGCCGTTGATCAGCGCCGGGTACGGGTCGGCGTCCAGGCTCAGGAAGGGGGCGGCCTTGGTCACCCGGGCGTGCACCCCCTGGTCGAAGATGACCCGGGACTGGTTGGTGAGCTGACTCGAGATGAGCAGGTTGATGTCGTCGAACCGGGCGGCGAAGATGATCCGCTTGAACCAGGACGACAGCTGCACCCCACCGTCACCCTGGTAGTGGGTGGCGACGTTCTGACCGTTGGCCAGCTGGTAGTCGATCTCCGGGACCTTGGTGTTGGCCACCAGGTAGCCGGAGTTGCTGAGCCCGAAGTAGACGGACGGCTGCTGGACCTCCGGCAGACCGCTGGTGGAGACGGGTGGCACCGAGCCGATGGCGAACACCGGGTCGCCGTTGCTGGTCTGCTGGGTGGCCGGCGCCACCACCATCCCGTAGCCGTGGGTGTACGCCAGGTGGGTGTTGACCCACGAGGGGAACGGGATGTCGGAGTCGTTGATCTCCCGGACCCCGGCCACCACCGGGGTCTCGGTGCCGTTCACCTGGTACCGGTCCATGGCCAGGCTGTTGAACTGGTAGTAGGAGCGGAAGTCCTGGAGCTTGTCGTAGGTCGCCTGGGTGAGCAGCGGGTCCCACAGGCGGACGTTGGACAGGGTGTCGCTGTTGGCGGTCAGCTGGTTGGCGGTGAGGGTGGACGAGGCCGGGTAGTTCACGTTCTGGATCTGGTTGAGGTCGAGGGCCGCCCGGGTGGCGTCGATGTTCCGCTGGATGTAGGGACCCTCGAGCGTCGACTGGGCGGGGTTGACCTTCAGCGCCTGCACGGCCGCCGGGTAGATGGTGCCGGCGAACAGGGCCACCACGAACCACATGCCGACGCCGATGACGGGGAGCGCCCACCCCTGCCGCCGGATGTTGAACAGCAGCAGCACCATGGCCGCCAGCGACACCAGGATCAGCAGCTCGAGGGCGGGGAGCAGGGCATGGATGTCGGTGTAGAACGCCCCCTTGGCGTAGCCGCTGGTGGACAGGTCGAGCGAGTACCGCGCCAGGTAGTAGCCGACCGCCTTGGCCAGGGCGATCAGGGCGAGGATGACCGACAGGTGGGCCTTCACCGCCGGGAGCACCCGGGGCCGGGCCCCCTGGAGCCGGATGCCGCCGTTGAGGTAGTGGCTGACCACCGTGACCACCAGGATCACGAAGAGGGCGACCAGCGACCAGTGGACCAGGAAGAGCTCGAAGGGGAGCTTGAACACGAAGTAGCCCACGTCGAGATGGAACTGCGGGTCCTTGACCCCGAACGGCGTGGCGTTGCGGAAGAGGATCCAGTTCTGCCACTGCCCGAGGGCCTGGGAGCCCACGATCAGCGACAGGACGACGACCAACACGATCCGCAGGCGCCGGGCGTAGGGGCCGACCACCTCCTGGTAACGCTTGACGAACTCGTCCTCGGCGTCGAGGGACGGCCCCCGGGGCGCCACCCGCTCGGCGACCAGCAGGCTGGCCAGCAGCAGGACGGCGAAGATCACCGCGAAGGTGAGGGTCAGGCCGACCTTGATCTCGAAGAGGCTCCGCCAGACGCTGTGCAGCTGGACCGAGGAGAACCACAGGGCATCGGTGTAGAAGAGGGCGAAGGCGTGGAACGAGAGGAGTAGCACCACCAGTATGACCGCAGCCACGATGAGCCACCGTCGCCGCCGGTGGGGTGGCGCGGGGCGCCGGTCGGAGATGTCACTGGGGGAGCGCACGACCGCAGCCTATGGTGCGGAAGGGGCCAGCAAGCATCGACACCCCGGATGAGCCGGGGGACGACGGTGCCCGGTGGGGAACTCCTCGCCGGGTGGCTGCGGTCCGGTGAGGGCGTTGTCCTCGCAGTCGGGGCACGGATCGGCGTCCGGCCCGGCCACCGCCACCCACTCGAGGAGGGCACCCGGCTCGGCGCCGGCGCCGGTGATCGAGCCCGCCGAGAAGGCGGCCACCACGAAGTCGCCCGCCAGCCGCTCCACCCGGGCGCCCTTCCACTCCCGGAAGGCAGCCCCGACGTGCTCGGCCACCTCCGACTCCTCGGCCCCCTGGAGCCGGCCATCGTCGGCCAGCTGTCGACGGAGCGGACCGATGACCGTCTCGGCCAGGTCGTGCGCCACGCCCAGCAGCTCGTCCACCGACGGTCCGGACGTACCCTCCGAGCCCGCGTAGGACGCCCCGGCCTGGGCCGCCTCCTCCAGAAACGGCAGGGCGGCCGTGGCATAGATGTCGTGGTGCTCCGGCTCCGGGGTGAGCAGGTCGAGCGACCATGCCGAATGCCCCGAGCGGAGGCGGTCCAGGAGGTCGTTGTGGTCGTCCTGGAGGGTCCGCTTCAGCCGTCGGGACAGCGCCGTGACGATGGGGGCGATCAGCTCGTCCCGTCGGGCCCGCCGGGGGTCGCCCTCCTCGGGCGGCGAGTCCCCGGACCCTCCGTCGTCGGTGGTGGCCGCCCCGGCCGGCTCCTCCCCTTCGCCGGTGGAGGCACGGATCTTGGCGAACAGGTCGTCCACCGACGGCTTCGACTCCCCTCCCGTCCCCGGGTCGCCACCCCCGCCGTCGGGACCGACCGGCCGAGGTGGCTCGTCCACCGGCTCGTCCACCGGCTCGACGACCGGCTCGACCACCTCGACGACCGGCTCGACCACCTCGACGACCGGCTCGACCACCGCGGTCACCGCCGTGACCTCGTCGACAGGGGGCTCGTCGACGGCCGGCGTCTCCTCGGTGACAGGTGCCGTCATCCCCTCCTCGCCGGGTCCGACCCCCTCCGACTCCCCGGACCCGGTCTCCGCGTCCGGTCCGAGCACGTCGACCATCGGGGGGGTGCGGGCCAGGGCCTCCCCCGCCAGCAGGGAGGAGGCGATCTCCTCGGGCGAGCCCTCGTCCGGTCGGGCCACCGCCTCCCGTCCGGCCGCCTCGGCGGCCAACCTCGCCTCGTCCTCCGCCTTGAAGAGGTCGTCGGCGATGACGTCGATCGAGTGGCGGACGCCGCGCACGGTCTCGGCCAGGTGCTCCCGGCCGGCCCGGAGCTGCTCGATCTGGGCGTGGAGCACCTTCCGTCGCCGCGACAGGTCGGCCAGCACCCGGGCCCGGAGGGCCTGGGCCTCGTCGACCATCTCCCGGCAGTGCTGGCGGTTCTGCTCGGCGATGGCCGATGCCTGGTTCCGGGCCTCCTCGAGGATGGCGGCGGCGGCCTCCTCGGTCGCCCGGCGGGTGGCACCGGTGTCGGCCTCGGTCTGGGCCACCCGCTCGGCGAGCTGCTCGGAGACTCGGGACTCGGTGGTGGCGATCTCCTCCCGGGACTCGGCCAGGATCCGCTCGGATTCGGCGGTGGCCTTGGCCACCATCTCGCTGGCCGCCTCGTGGGCGCTCCGGAGCACCCGCGAGGTCTCCTGGCCCAGGGCGGAGGCCAGTGTCTCCTCGTCCAGCACCGGATTGGCCGCCCGGTGCTCGGCCTCCTCGAGGGCCTGGCGGAGGTCGGCCTCCCGCTCCGCCACCCCCCGGAGCCCCTCGGCGAGGGTGTTGAGGTAGGCGCGCACCTCCTCGGGGTCGAAGCCCCGACGGACGGTGCCGAAGGTGTGGCGGGCCACCTCGTCGGGGGCCAGGTGGGAGGAGGATGAGATCGTCATCCGGCGGTCCTCGGGCATGGTCGAGAGCCTACGACCCGACGCTGCCCCGGAGCGTCACCCTCCGGCGCCGCACGGCGGCTCAGGAGGTGGTGGCACCGGCGCCGACCCCCGAGGGCGCCGGCGGCACCTTGCCGCCGTGCTGGGCCAGCACGGCGAGCGCCTGGTTCAGCGTGGAGACCGGGTAGATCTGCAGGCCGCTCCGCTGCTTGGACCTCGCCGCCTGGTACTCCTGGGGCGGGACCAGGAAGAGGGAGGCGCCGGCGTTCTCCACCGCCACCGTCTTCTGGGGCACCCCACCCACGTCGCCCACGTCGCCCTGGGCGTCGATGGTCCCGGTGGCGGCCACCGTCCTGCCCCCGGTCAGCGATCCGTTGGTCAGGGCGTCCATCACCCCGAGGGTCATGGCCAGCCCGGCCGACGGCCCGCCGATGTTGGTGACGTCGATGGAGACGGGGAAGGGGTAGGTGTAGTCGACCTGGTCCTCGACCTGGATCCCCAGGGTCAGGGTCTCATACTGGCCGCCGCCCACGTCGACCCGGGTGGGGGTGAGGGTCACCACCACCGGCTTGGGGGTGGTGGTGCCCATGGCGGTGACGGTCAGGGTGATGGTCTGCCCGGCGTGGTAGGTGTGGAGCTTGGCGGTGAGGGCATCGGCCGTCAGGGTGGGGGTGCCGTCGACGGCGGAGATCACGTCGCCCACCCCGATCACCGGGAAGGCCGGGGTGCCGGCGTAGACACCGTCCACCACGGCGCCAGCCGCCGTGGCGGTCACCGTGTAGCCCAGGCGCCGGAGGGCGGCGGTCTTGGCCGACGCCTCCGCCTGGGACATCTCGAGGGCACCCTGGGCGTCGGTCTCGGACGGCGGCGTCCCCCCGGTGATCGACTCGACGGAGTCGAACACCGTGTTGCGCTGCAGCCGGAAGAACAGATAGTCGAGGGCGGACACCCGGGCGATCTCCACATCGGTGAGCAGCACCGGGTGGGTCACCGGATGGGCCTTGTCGGCGGGAACGGTGATGAACTGCTGCACCGACTGGGCGGTCCCCGGTGAGATGGCGTACTCGTTGAGGTCGATGCGGGAGGCGGTGGCCACCGCCACCGCCAGCACGATGAAGAGGACCCACGGCCACCGGCGCCGGGGCCGGTGCTCGGCCAGTGGGCCGGCGTCGGTCCCCGGCGGGGCCGGTCGGCTCCGGGCCCGAGCCGGTCGGCCCGGTCGGCGGCGTGGCGATGTCGTATCCTCGGTCATAGTGGTGGGGTGGTCGCTCCAGGGTCCTCCGCCCACGGCTCCGGGGAGCCCGTGCCTGGCGGTTCGGCAGCACAGCCTGCCATGGACGCGCTCGCCGACGAGGTCACCGACCGGCGCCGGCGGGTGGCCCTGGCCGGCCACACCGGTGACCGGGACGTCGCCCGCGCCGGGCTCGCCGACCCCCACCCGTCGGTGCGGGCCACCGCCCTCGGCGCCCTGGAGCGGCTCGGGTGCCTGGAGGACGCCGACCTGACCGCCGCCCTGGTCGACCCGGACCCCTCCGTGCGCCGTCGGGGCTGCGAGCTGGCGGCCAGCCGGCCCGGTGTCGACGTCACCGCCGGTCTCGACGACGGCGATCCGTCGGTGGTGGAGATGACGGCCTGGACGCTCGGCGAGCAGGGGTCGTCCGGCCCGGTCCCCGCACTGGCCGCCCTGGCCGCCGTCGAGGGCGGCCACCCCGAGCCGCTGTGCCGGGAGGCGGCGGTGGCCGCCCTCGGCGCACTCGGCGACCCCGCCGGCCTGGGCGCCGTCCTGGGCGCCCTCGACGACAAACCGGCCGTCCGTCGCCGGGCGGCCGTGGCCCTGGCCGCCTTCGAGGGCCCGGCGGTGGACGCCGCCCTCCGCCGCTGCCTCGACGACCGCGACTGGCAGGTCCGCCAGGTGGCCGAGGATCTGCTGGCCGAGGAGTGACCGGCGGGGAACCCGGTGCCCGGGCTCAGGCCTCGGCGGCGGCGAAGAGGTGGCGGAGGCTGTCGAAGGAGTCGAGGCAGCGACCGGCCCCCAGCACCACGCACTCCAGCGGGGTGGGCACCAGGTGCACCGGCACCTCGGTGTCGTTGGCCAGTCGGTTGGCCAGGCCCCGCAGCATCGCTCCCCCGCCCACCAGGTGGATGCCCTGGTAGATGATGTCCTGGGCCAACTCCGGGGGTGCCTCCCCCAGGCAGTCGATCACCGTGGCCACGATGAGGTCCACCTGGTCGCGCAGGGCGTAGCGGATCTCGTCGGGCGACAGCACCACCACCTTCGGCAGTCCGGTCGACACCTCGCGGCCCCGCACCTCCGCCTTGACCTCGTCGGCATACGGCAGGGCGGAGCCGATGGCCAGCTTCAGCTCCTCCGCCGTCCGCTCCCCGATGGCCACGTCGTACTCGTGGCGCACGTACTGCTGGATGGCGGCGTCCATGTCGAACCCCCCGCACCGGATGGCCCGCGAGGTGACCACCCCGCCCAACGAGATCACCGCCGTCTCGGCGGTGCCGCCGCCCACGTCCACCACCATGTTGCCCACCGGCTCGTGGGTGGCCAGCCCGGCGCCGATGGCCGCCGCCATCGGCTGCTCGATCAGGTAGGCCGACGAGGCCCCGGCCCGCCGGGCCGCCTCCTTGACCGCCCGGCGCTCCACCGAGGTGATGGCCGACGGCACGCAGATCAGCACCCGGGGACGGCTCAGCTTGGTCACCCCGGCCCGGTGGAGCAGCAGCTTGATCATCCGCTCGGTGATGTCGAAGTCGGTGATGGCCCCCTCGCGCAACGGCCGGACGGCCACGATGTAGCCCGGCGTCCGTCCGATCATCTGCCACGCCTCGTTGCCCACGGCCAGGACGTCGTGGGTCCGGGTGTTGAGGGCGATGACGGTGGGCTGGTTCAGGACGATGCCGCGGCCCTTGGCGTAGACGAGGGTGTTGGCCGTCCCTAGGTCGATCGCAAGGTCCCGAGCCACCGGGCCATCGTAGGGCCAGGTTCCTGGACCCGGAGTTGGGCCCGGTTCCGGACGGTCGGCCCCCCGGGCGATCCCCGACGGGCCGCTGCACTCGGTACGCTGCGCCCGGTGAACGGAGAGAGCCCGGGCGACGACGAGCTCGGTCCCGAGGACCACGACCGCGCCGATGACGAGGGCGGCGGTCTGCGCGGCTGGATCCCCCCCGACGACCGCCTGTGGCGCCACCCGTCGGAGACCGGCCACCCGGCGGGGACCCGGCCGCCGAGCGGCCTCCCACCCGCCGACCGGTCACGGCGCCGCTCCGGTCGCTGGATGATCGGCGGGGCGGCCGTCCTCACCGTAGGGGCGCTGGTCGTCGCCGGGCTGGCCATCGCCACCACCGGCGCCTCCCCGGGCGCCTCCGGTGGGTCGTCCCCCGCCACGACCGCCCGGCTGGCCACCCCCACCACCGAACCGCCGGCCGTCCACCTGGCCAGTGCCACCGTCATGGCCCGGGTGCTCGGCACGGTACGCCCGTCCCTGGTGGCGCTGGACGTGACCCGGTCGTCGGGCGTCGCCGAGGCCACCGGCATCTCCGCCGAGGCGGGGGGCATCATCGTGACCACCATGGCGGCGGTGGCCGGTGCCACCACCATCGACACCCAGGAGGCCGACGGCACCTGGGAGCCGGTGGAGATGGTCGGCCAGGACCGGACCTCGGGGATCGCCGTGCTGCGGGGGAGCGCTGACCTCCCGGTGGCCGGCTTCGACCTCCGGGACCCCGCCCCCGGCAGCACCGCCATGGCGGTGGCCGTGATCCCCGGCTCCTCCCGTGCCGCCGCCCCCGCCGCCGACGTCTACGCCGGCACCGTGTCGTCGTCCGGGTCGGCGGTGGGAGCCGACGCCGCCACCACCACCTTCGCCTCCACGGCGGTGGAGGCGCCCCTCGGACCTCAGGACCAGGGGTGCGCCCTGCTCGACGCCGACGGGGAGGTGACCGGCATCCTCGACACCACCCGCAGCGGGAGCTCCGGCGTCACCGCCGTGTTCCTCCCGGCTGCCCTGGTCATGGGGGTCACCCACCAGCTGGTGGCCGACGGCACCATCGAGCGCGGCTGGCTGGGGATCGACGCCAGCGACGCCACCTCGTCGGACGGAGGCGCCCCCTCGGGGGCGGTGCTCGACACCGTCGACCCGGGTGGTGCCGCCGCCCTCGCCGGCCTGCGGGTCGGGGACACCATCGTGGCCCTGGGGGGCGACCCGGTGCACTCGGTGGCCGAGCTCCGCACCCGCCTCTACGCCGATCTCCCCGGGTCGACCCTCCAGGTGACCTACCTCCGCGACGGCGCCCAGGGCACCACCGACGCGGTCCTCAGCGCCACCGATGCCGCCGCATCGGGCGGTGGATCGCCGCCGTAGGCTGGAGCCCATGCCCCCCGAACCCGGCACACCGGGCAACCCGTTCAACTTCCTGGGTGACCTGATGAACATGCTGGGCACCAACGCGCCCGACCAGTGGGAGATGACCCGGTCCTTCGGGCTGAACGTGGCCAACAGCGGCACCGCCGAGCCCAACGTCGAGCCGGTGGACCGGATCCGTCTCGAGGAGCTGTCCCGGGTGGCGGAGCTGCACGTGGTGGAGGCCACCGGCCTGCCCAGCGCCCCCGACGGGCGCCGGCTGACCTGCGTGGCCGTGGGTCGGGGCGACTGGACCCTCCGGGCGCTCGACGCCTGGCGCCCGGTGCTGTCGGCCCTGGCCCCCTCGCCGGTCGCCCCTCCGGAGCCCGATCCCGCCGACACCACCGACCTGTCGTCGGAGCTCGACCCCACCGGCGGCCTGGGGGAGATGCTGGGCAAGTTCGCGGTGACCCTCGGACCCATGTTCTTCGGTCTGCAGATCGGATCGGTGGTCGGCCACCTGTCCCACCGGGCCCTCGGCCAGTACGTGCTGGCCCTCCCCTGGTCGACCAGCGACGAGCTGCTCATCGTGACCGCCAACGTCAACGCCTTCGCCGAGGACTGGTCCATCCCCCCCGAGGAGGCCCTGCTGTGGGTGTGCGCCCGGGAGCTGGCCTCCCACGCCGTCCTCTCCCGCCCCGGGGTGCGGGGCCGGCTCGAGGAGTTGCTCGCCGACCTGGCCTCCTCGGCGGCCGCCACCCAGCAGGGGCTGGCCGAGCGGTTGGGGGGCCTCGGCGATCCGTCGGGCGCCGCCGGCATGGACCTCGAGTCGCTGCAGGGGATGTTCAGCGATCCCGAGGCGCTCCTCGGCGACCTGCTGAGCCCCGAGTCCCGACGCTCGTCGGACCAGCTGACCTCCCTGGCGGTGGTGATCGACGCCTACGCCGACCACATCGCCGACCGGGTGGGCCGGAAGCTGGTGGGCTCGCACGTCCTGCTGGCCGAGGCATGGCACCGCCGCCGCCTCGAACGGGGCAAGGGCGAGGAGGCCGCCGGGGCGCTCTTCGGGCTCGACCTCGAGCCCGAGCAGGTGGACCGGGGACGGTCGTTCGTGGCCGGGGTGGTCGAGCGGGCCGGCGAGGAGGGCCTCGAGCGGCTGTGGGGGTCGGCCCGGAACCTGCCCACCCCGTCGGAGGTCGACGCGCCCGGGCTGTGGCTCGAGCGGATCAGCCTGCCCGAGCTCGACGACCCGGGCACGCCGTCGGGCGCCTAGCCCGGGGGCTCAGCCGGCGGCGGGTGCCGCCGGCACGGCGGGCACCGCCGGCGTGGTCTCCTCCTCGGGCACACCGAGGTCCCACTCCAGCGTGATGTTCTCGCGCTCGGCGTCGCGGACCACCCGCTCCCGGTTCCTCCGGTACTGCGGGTCGTGGGGGGGAGCAGCACCAGTCGGGCCAGGGTGCGCTGGCGGAACTCCTCGATGAAGGTCGGGTCACCGAAGTCGGACTGGACCTCCCAGTGGGGGGCCACCGGTCCGAGGTAGACCACGCGGACGTGACCGACCGGCGGCGGTGGCTCTTCGCCCTCTTCCGGGACGGTGGGTTCGTCGATGGGCGGGGTCATGGATACAGCTCCTCCTGGGATGACGGCCGGACCAGCCTACCCGCCGCTCGGGCGGGCCTCGAGCGTGACGTCGATGGTCTTCGGGGTGCTGCCACGGTAGATCCCCACCGAGACGTGGTCCCCGGGGGCCAGCGGGTGGAGGGCGGCGGTCAGGTCCTCGGCCGTCTCGATGGTGGCGCCGTTCAGGGAGACGATCACGTCGTTGGTCTGCATGCCGGCCTTGGCGGCCGGGCTGCCGGCCTGCACCGACAGCACCAGGGCCCCGGCGGCGGGGGTGAGCGAGTCCTGCTGTTGCACCGCCGGGGTGACCGTCTCCACCGTGACCCCCATATAGGCGGTGTTGGCCACCGGCGCCGGCTGGGGGCTGGCGTTGCCCGCTCCCCCCGGGCCGCCCTGGCGGAGCTCGGCCAGGCGGGGCTTCACCGAGTCGATGGCGATGGCGAACCCGATGTTCTGGGCCGGGGCGTTGCCCGAGCTGCTCGAGGCCACCGCGGTGTTCATGCCGATGACCTGGCCCTGGGCGTCGACCAGGGGGCCGCCCGAGTTGCCGGGGTTGATGGCGGCGTCGGTCTGGATGAGCCCCACCAGGTTCTCCGTCTGGCCGCTGTCGTTCTGGGCGGTCAGCGACCGGTTCTTGGCCGAGACGATCCCCTGGGTCACCGACGGGCCGCCGGCCAGGGCCAGGGCGTTGCCGATGGCCAGCACCTCATCGCCCACCTGGCTGGCGTTGGAGTCCCCCAGCGAGACGGTCGGCAGGCCGCTGGCGTCGTCGATCTGCACCAGGGCCAGGTCGTTGGCCGGGTCGGTGCCGATCACGTGGGCCTTGCGCTGGTCGGTCTGCCCGAAGAGCGTCACCGTGACGGTGGTGGCCCCGGTGACCACGTGGTTGTTGGTGAGGACCTCACCCTGCGGGGTGAGGATCATGCCGGTCCCCGCCGCCTCCACGAAGTCGCCGCTGGAGCTCCCCTTGGTCTCCACCGACTCGCTGTCGATGGAGACCACCGCCGGCTCCACCTTGGCCAGCACCGCCTGGATGTCCATCTGGGTGCCGGCCACGCTCTGGTTGGGGAGGAACCGCTCCACGATGGTCTGCTGGGTCCCCACCCCCACCAGCGCCCCCACCAGGGCGCCGAGCACGGCGGCCACCGCCGCCGAGACGACGACCACCCAGAGCCAGTTCCGCCGGGTCAGGGTGTGGCGGACCACCGGGCGGGCCGGGGGCGGCGCCAGGTAGATGCCGGCGGGCGGGGGGCCGTAGCCGCCGTACCCGCCGTAGCCGTAGCCGCCGTACGGCGGGTACGGGGCGTACGACGGAGGGCCGTTGTAGGGGGGGGCCGCCGCCGGGTAGCTCGCCGGGTAGGCGGGGGGTGCGACAGGCGCCGACGGGCCGCTGCCGTACCCCGGGGGAGCGTGGATCACCGGGGTGTGGCCGGGGTCCACCGGCGGAGCGTCGGACGCCTCCGGCGGCGGCGCCGAGGGTGGTTCCACCGCCGGAACCGGAACGGACGGGACCGCCCGGGGACCCGTCGAGGGGTCGCTCACCGCCCCGGATTCCGACACTTCATCCGCCCACTCCCCGACGCTTCATAAGAACGCCCTGGTCCCCCATAAGAAAATTGTGAGGATTCCATCAACACTGGCTCGTTTCGCGCCGTATGAAAGGTTGGGATGCGACACTAGCTGTGGAACGGATGACGACGACGGCGGGCCCGCAATCGGGTTCACATCCCTGTCGCCACCTTGGAGCTTAGGGAGCAACCATGGGAACGGACTGGATGAGCGAAGGCAAGTGCCGGGAGCTCACACCCACCATCTTCTTTCCGAGTGACGGTATCGGCGTCCAGGCCGCTCAGCGCATCTGCGCCGAGTGCCCGGTGGCGGACGCCTGCCTGCAGTACGCGCTCGACGAGCGGGTCGACCACGGGGTGTGGGGCGGCAAGTCGGAACGCGAGCGCCGTCGGATCCTCCGCCGTCGCCGGCTGTCGCACACCGCCGTCCGGGTCTGACCCACCCGCCCCCGGCCAGTCGTGCTCCTCGAGTGCGTCATCAATCTCAGCGAGGGACGCGACCTCGCCCTGGTGCAGAGCATCGCCGCCCCGGCGGGCGGCACCCTGCTCGACACCCACAGCGACCCTGACCACCACCGGACGGTCCTCACCCTCGGCGGCGATGCCGAGGCGGTCGAGGCGGCCGCCCGCTCGGTGATCGCCCTGGCTGTCGAGCGGTTGGACCTCGGCGGCCACTCGGGGGTGCACCCCCGCTTCGGCGTGGTCGACGTCGTCCCCTTCGTGGCGCTGGGCACCACCGACCCGGCCGTCGCCCGGGCGGCCCGGGACCGGACGGCCGCCTGGATGGGCGACCACCTCGGGGTGCCGAGCTTCCACTACGGGCCCGAGCGATCGCTGCCCGAAGTGCGCCGCGAGGCCTTCCTCACCCTCGAGCCCGACGCCGGACCGTCCACCCCCCACCCGACCGCCGGGGCCTCGGCGGTCGGCTCCCGACCCCTGCTGGTGGCCTACAACGTGTGGATCTCGGTGGACGAGGGCGGTACCGCCGATGCCGAGGGGGCTCTGGCCATGGCCCGGGAGATCGCCTCCACCGTCCGGACCCCGGCGGTGCGGAGCCTCGGCCTGGCCGTCGGGTCGGGAGCCCAGGTGAGTTGCAACCTGGTGGACCCGCTGACCGTGTCGGTGACCGGCCTGGTGGACGCCATTGCCCACCTGGTGTCGGTGGCCGGTGGCTCCGTCGACCGGACCGAGCTGGTGGGGCTGGTGCCGGCCGAGCTGCTCCAGCAGGTGCCGCGGGAACGCTGGGCCGAACTCGACCTCAGCGAGGACCGGACGATCGAGGCCCGGATGGCGGGCCGGGGGACACCGGTGGGGCGTCCCTGAACCGCCTGCTCAGGAGGCGCTGACCACGGCCCGGCGCTGCATGGCCCGCTGGCGGCGCAGACGACGGCGCTCCCGCTCGGACAGACCACCCCAGATCCCGAACTTCTCGCCGTTGGCCAGGGCGTACTCGAGGCAGTCGTCCCGGACCACACACCCCTTGCAGACCTCCTTGGCCTCGCGGGTGGACGCCCCCCGCTCCGGGAAGAAGAGGTCGGGATCGACCCCCATGCAGTTCGCTTTGGTCTGCCAGCTGCGTTCTTGGCGACCGTACATCATCGACACGATGTCCACGGGTTCGCCTCCCCTCACCACTCAGCCAGCGCTCCGAACCACGGATCGCATAGCACGGTTGTAACTACAGTGGTGTTATCTTCCACCATCCACCCGGTAAACGCAAGGTGGAATGTGCGCCATCACTGGGGAAACGGGCGGCGCGCGCCCGGCGGGGTCCGGTGCGGGAGGCTCCCGACGGGGTGGGTCAGCCGGCGCGACGGCCGCGGGAGCGCACCGTCGTCTTGTGCCGGAGGAAGTCGACCAACACGTAGTCGCCCAGCTCGTCGGGCGAGGTGGAGAAGGTCCTCCCCCGGTTGATCCGGCTCAGCTGGTCGACGAACCCCCACAGCGCCCGGTCCGGGTCGAGGAGGAAGGTGTTGATGGTGATGTTGGAGCGCGTGCACCGCATCACCTCCGCCAGGGTCACCTCGAGCGTCTCGGGGATGGGCGGGTAGTTGAAGAAGACGTCGTAGCCCACCCCGGTGTGGTCGGGGATGATGTGGGCGGTGGGCTCCCCGTCGGTGACCAGCACGATCTGCTTGGTGCCGGGCTGGTGGGCCAGCATCTTCCGGGCCAGGATCAGGCCGTGCTGGAGGTTGGTGCCGTAGACGTAGTCCCAGCTGACGGTGGGCAGGTCCTCGGGCTCGATGACCCGGGCCACCTCCGAGAAGCCCACCAGCCCCAGGTAGTCCCGGGGGAAGCGGGTGGTGATCAGCGAGTGGAGGGCCATGGCCATCTTTTTGGCCGGCACGAAGTTGTCCCGCATGGGCATGGACAGGGACAGGTCGAGCAGCAGCACGGTGGCCGTCCGGGTGAGCGCCTCGGTCTCGATGACCTCGAAGTCGTCGGGGGTGAGTCGGACCGGCACCCCGCTCCCCGACCGTCGCACCGCGTTGTGCACGGTGCGGGAGAGGTCGAGGTTGAACGGGTCCCCGAACTCGTAGGGCTTGGTGGTCTCCTCCCGGTCGTGGCCGGTGCCGCTCCAGGTGGTCCGGTGGTTGCCCACCCGGTCCTTGGTCAGCTGCCCGAAGAGGTCGGAGAGGGCCTGCTGGCCGATCCGGCGGGTGCCGGCCGGGGTCAGCTCGTACCGGCCCTCGCGCTGGTCGATGAGGCCGGCGTCGGTGAGCTGCTTGGCCAGCTTGGCCAGCCGGTCCATGGAGCGGGCGGCGTCCTCGCCCAGGTGCTTGGCCACCTTGTCGAGGTCCACCTCGGAGAGGGCCGCCGGGGAGTTCGCCGACCGGAGGAACGCCTCGAGCTCGTCGAGGTCCCGGAGGTTGGCGGCGGCATCGGTGGCGTCACCCAGGCCCATCGGCTGGTCGCCGCTGAACCGGTATCGCTGCTGCCATCCGGCGTCGGGGAAGGCCTGCTGGAGGTTGCCGGCCAGCCGGTCGACCTGCCACCGGAGGTCCATGTCCTCGAGGAGGGACTCGGCCAGCCCCTGCAGCTGGGCGCGCTGCTCGGGCGACATCGAGTTCCACATGGCCTGGGCGGCGGCCATCCGGGCGGCCAGCTGCTCGAGCAGCTCGTCGAGGTCGGCCGGGTCGCCGGGGAACAGGTCGCCGTACTGCTCCATGAACGACTCGAAGGACGGGTCGATGGGCTCCCCGGCCTGGCGCTGCTCGATCATCCTGTTGAGGGCGTCGAAGCCGTCGCGCATGTGGGCCAGCTGCTCGGGGTCGGGGTTGGCCAGCGCCTCCGACATCTGTTCGAAGTAGGTCCGGGCCACCTCCTCGCGGAGCTTCTCCATCAGCTCCTCGAAGTGCTGGCGGGCCTCGGAGGAGACGAACTCGTACTGCTGGAGCTCGCGGACGGTGCCGGCCAGGTCGGGCGGCATCAGGTCGAGCTGCATCCGCCGCTCGGTGGCCACCTCGTCGGTGACCTCCTGCCGGCGCTGGTCACCCGACCGGCGGGCGTCGTCCTGGAGCTGGTCGATACCGGCGCGCTCCTCGGCCAACACGTCCTGGAGCTCCGCCGCCACCTCGGAGTAGGCGCCGCCCAGGTCCCCCCGGTCGAGCTGCTCCTCCCGCTCGAGCCGGAGGCGGTCGAGCAGGTCCCGCAGCCCCTCCACCTGCTGGCCGTCAGGGGTCTGCCACCCGCGGTTCAGCATCCGCTGGATGGCCTCCTGCAGGTCGCCGTTGGCCAGGAGGTCGTCGGTCAGCTCGGCCAGGATGGCGTCGGCGTCGTCGGCCTGCCACTCCTGCGAGCCGTCCCACTTCCGGTAGTCGAAGCGCCAGGTCACCCGCGACCCCGGTAGGTGGCCCGGGAACCGGCGGCCTCCTTGTTCAGGCGCTTGGTCAGGTGGAGCCCTTCGAGGATGAGCTCGACGGCGCTGGCCACCACCCCCGGGTCCTCGGTGCCGGCCAGGGCCAGCACCGGGGCCGACAGGGCGGGCAGGGTGGCCAGGGTCTCGGCGTAGGCGGCCGACGGCAGGTCGTCCCCGGCGTGCACCACCAGCTCCTCGGTGAAGGCCTCCACCACCGCCTTGGGGTCGTCGAGGTGGACGCGGCGGCGGAAGACCAGGAGCACGGCAGCGGCGATCAGCTGTTGGAGCAGCACCTCCTCGCGGCCCTCCTCGAGGGTCTCGATCTCCACCTTGCCCTGGGTGGACGCCACCAGGGACTGGAGGTCCGAGATGCGGGGCACCGCCTCGGGCTCCCCGTTCCGGAGGGCCCGGCGCACGGCGTTGGCCGCCAGGGTCTCGTAGTTGGCGATGGTGAGGCGGACCGAGACGCCCGACCGCTGGTTGAGGTGGGGGCTCTCCCGGGCCAGCTGGCTCAGCTCGGCGACGATCTCGGCCATGAAGGCGGGCATCACCAGGGTCGGCACCGGCGTGGCCCCCTCCCGCTCCCCCTCGCCGCGTCCGGGGAGGTCCGCCTCGAGCTCGGCGATCCGGAGCTCGGTGGCGGCGTCGGGCGGGTAGTGGGTCCGGATCTGGGCCCCGAAGCGGTCCTTCAGCGGGGTGATGATCCGACCCCGGTTGGTGTAGTCCTCGGGGTTGGCCGTGGCCACCAGCACGATGTCGAGGGGCAGGCGGACCCGGTGGCCCCGGATCTGCACGTCCCGCTCCTCGAGCACGTTGAGGAGGCCGACCTGGATCCGCTCGGCCAGGTCGGGCAGCTCGTTGACGGCGAAGATCCCCCGGTTCAGGCGGGGCACCAGCCCGTAGTGGATGGTCAGCTCGTCGGAGAGGTAGCGCCCCTCCGCCACCCGGATGGGGTCGACCTCACCGATGAGGTCGGCGATGGAGGTGTCGGGAGTGGCGAGCTTCTCGCCGTACCGGTCGCTCCGGTGCACCCAGGTGACGGGCGTGGCGTCCCCCTCCGCCTCCACCAGGTCCTTGGCGTACCGGGAGATGGGGTGGAACGGGTCGTCGTGGATCTCGGAGTGGGCCACGATCGGGATCCACTCGTCGAGCAGGCCGACCAGGGACCGGATCAGCCGGGTCTTGGCCTGGCCGCGCTCCCCCAGGAGGATGACGTCGTGGCCGGCCAGCACGGCGTTCTCCAGCTGCGGGAGGACGGTGCGCTCGAAGCCGAGGACCCCGGTGACCAGGGGTCGGCCGGCGGCGATCTGGGCGGCGGCGTTCCGGCGCATCTCGGTGGCCACCGGGACCGAGCGCCAGCCCGAGGCGCGGAGCTCCCCGAGGGAGGTGATCGCCGGCGGCGGCGTGGTGCGGGTGGCCGGATCGGAGGGGGTGTCGGGGGTGTCGGAAGGCTCTGCCGGGCTCATGGGTCTGGAGCCTACGCGGGTCGGTGCCGCCGTGGTTCGGCGGCCTTCCCCCCGCCGTCGGCGGGCCGCCGTTCCACCCCTCCGCCGGGACGTGGAAAGATGAGGCTCCGTCAGCGACCGGACCGGTTCGGTCGCGCCAGTTCCGGGCCCGCGGGCACTGCGCCCCGGGCCGATCGAGGAGGATCGACTTGACCACGTTGGAGGACGCCCCCGTCACCCCGGTCGTGCTCGGAGGAGCGCGGGGCGGCCCGTCGGTCCCCACCCTCCGGCAGGACCGCTGGTGGGTCCAGCCGGTGGTCACCGTCACGGTGCTGACCCTGTTCGTCGGCTACGCCACCTGGGCGGCCTTCGTCAACAAGAACTACTACGTGGGGGCGGCCATGCACCGCAACCTCATCTCCCCGTTCTACTCCCCGTGCCTGACCGAGAGCTGCGTGCCCGGCAGCCACCCCGGGACGGTGATCACCTGGTGGACCATCTCGCCGGCCCTGTTGATCCTGATCTTCCCCCTCGGGTTCCGCCTCACCTGCTACTACTACCGCAAGGCCTACTACCGGTCGTTCTGGTGGGCCCCCCCGGCCTGCGCGGTCTCCGACAGCCACGGCTCCTACACCGGCGAGTCGCGCTTCCCCCTGATCCTGCAGAACATCCACCGCTACTTCTTCTACGCCGGCCTGGTGTTCAACGTCCTGCTGACCATCGACGCCGTCATGGCCTTCCAGCAGCCCGGGGTGGGGATCGGCTTCAGCGTCGGGACGGCGGTGCTGCTGATCAACGCCGGGCTCCTGTGGATGTACAGCCTCAGCTGCCACTCGTGCCGCCACCTCTGCGGGGGCGGGGTCAAGCAGTTCTCCAAGTCACCCATCCGCCACCGGATCTGGAAGACCCTCACCCCCCTCAACGCCAAGCACATGTACTTCGCCTGGGCCAGCCTGGTCTTCGTGGCCTTCACCGACTTCTACGTGCGCATGGTGGCCAGTGGGACCATCCACGACTACGGCTTCCACTTCTAAGGGGTAGCGACCATCCATGCCTGAGTACGAGACCCACGACTTCGACGTCATCGTCATCGGCGCCGGCGGCGCCGGGCTGCGGGCGGCCATCGAGGCCCGCTCCCGGGGCCTGCGGACCGCCCTGATCTGCAAGTCCCTGCTGGGCAAGGCCCACACGGTGATGGCGGAGGGAGGGGCGGCCGCCTCCCTCGGGAACGTCTACCCCGAGGACAACTGGAAGGTGCACTTCCGGGACACCATGCGCGGCGGCAAGATGTTGAACAACTGGCGGATGGCCGAGCTCCACGCCCAGGAGGCCCCCGACCGCGTCCGCGAGCTCGAGGAGTGGGGCGCGCTGTTCGACCGCACCAAGGACGGGCTCATCCAACAGCGCGACTTCGGGGGTCACCGGTTCGCCCGACTGGCCCATATCGGTGACCGCACCGGCCTGGAGCTGATCCGTACCCTGCAGCAGAAGGCGGTGGCCGACGGCATCGAGGTGTTCATGGAGGTCAAGGTGCTCCGCCTGCTCCGCGACGCCGACGGCACCGTGTCCGGGGTGGTCGGCTACTGGCGGCCCACCGGCGAGTTCGTGACCTTCACCGCCAAGGCGGTGGTGCTGGCCACCGGCAGTCTGGGAAAGAGCTGGCAGTACACCTCCAACTCCTGGGAGTCCACCGGGGACGGCGTGGCCATGTCCCTGTGGGCCGGCGCCGACGTCATCGACATGGAGTGCATCCAGTTCCACCCCACCGGGATGGTGTGGCCGCTGTCGGTCCGCGGCATCCTGGTCACCGAGGGGGTCCGGGGGGACGGTGGGGTGCTCCGCAACTCCGAGGGCCGACGGTTCATGTTCGACTACATCCCTCCGATGTTCGCGGCGGAGACGGCCAAGACCGAGGAGGAGGGCGACCGGTGGTACGACGACCACTCGGCCGGTCAGCGCCCACCGGAGCTGCTCCCCCGGGATGAGGTGGCCCGCTCCATCAACAGCGAGGTGAAGGCCGGCCGGGGCAGCCCCCACGGCGGGGTCTTCCTCGACATCGCCACCCGCCGCACCGCCGAGGACATCCGCCGGCGGCTGCCGTCGATGTACCACCAGTTCAAGGAGCTGGCCGGGGTCGACATCACCGTCGAGCCCATGGAGGTCGGGCCCACCTGCCACTACGCCATGGGCGGGGTCCGGGTGGACGCCGATACGGCCGCCACCACCACCGCCGGCCTGTTCGCCGCCGGCGAGGTGGCCGGCGGCATGCACGGCGCCAACCGCCTGGGCGGCAACTCCCTCTCCGACCTGCTGGTGTTCGGACGCCGGGCCGGCATCGGGGCGGTGGAGTTCGCCGAGGGACGCTCCGGGTCGGTCGCCATCGACCCGGGTCAGGTGGAGGAGGCGGTGGCCGCCGCCCTCGCCCCCTTCCAGCGCCAGGACGGCGAGAACCCCTACACCCTCCAGGCCGACCTGCAGGCCACCATGCAGAGCCTGGTGGGGATCATCCGCACCGGCTCCGAGCTCGAGGAGGCCATGGGTGAGCTCGACAAGCTCGAGGAGCGGGCCGCCAACGTGGCCGTCTCCGGCGGGCAGGCCTACAACCCGGGGTGGAACCTGGCCACCGACCTCCCCTCGATGCTCACGGTGTCGCGGTGCGTGACCCAGGGGGCCATCAACCGCAAGGAGAGCCGCGGCGGCCACACCCGGGACGACTACCCCAAGCCCGACGCCGAGATGGGCACCATCAACTTCGTCCAGCGGATCCCGGCCACCGCCGGGGCGAAGGTGGGGGCCGGCGGGACGCCGTCCATCACCAGCATCACCGTCACCCCCGAGCCGATCCCGCCGATGCCCGACGAGCTCAGCGCACTCATGGAGCTGGAGGAGGGTCACTGATGACCGACGAACCGATCCAGGACGACGAGCTCACCGGAACCGCCGCCGCCGACGAGGCGGTCGCCGACCATGCCGACGTGGGCTCCGCCACGGTGGAGCCGGACGCCGCGCCCGCCGACCCGGGAGCGGACACCGAGGGCGACCAGGTCACCATGGTGCTGTGGCGCGGCGACGCCGACGGTGGCGAGTTCACCAACTACGTGCTGCCGGCGGTGGAGGGCGAGGTGGTCCTCGACGTCATCCACCGGGTCCAGGCCACCCACGCCCCCGACCTGGCCTGCCGGTGGAACTGCAAGGCCGGCAAGTGCGGCTCGTGCTCGGCGGAGATCAACGGCAGGCCCGCCCTGATGTGCATGACCCGGATGAGCGAACTCCCCGAGGGCCAGGACGTGGTGGTGGCCCCGCTCAAGACCTTCCCGGTGATCCGGGACCTGGTCACCGACGTCTCCTACAACTACGAGGTGGCCAAGCGGATCCCGCCGTTCAACCCCCGGGCCAAGACGGACGACGAGGTGGAGGCGGGCGGCTACCGCATGGCCCAGATCGACGTCGAGCGGAGCCAGGAGTTCCGCAAGTGCATCGAGTGCTACCTGTGCCAGGACGTGTGCCACGTGATCCGTGACCACGAGGAGAACAAGACGGCCTTCGCCGGCCCCCGGTTCTTCGCCCGGTCCGCCGAGCTCGAGATGCACCCGCTGGACGTCACCGACCGCCGGGCCATCCTCCAGAAGGAGCACGGCCTGGGGAAGTGCAACATCACCAAGTGCTGCACCGAGGTGTGCCCCGAGCACATCAAGATCACCGACAACGCCATCATCCCGCTGAAGGAGCGGGTGGTCGACGCCCAGTACGACCCGGTGGCGTGGCTGGGACGGAAGATCCGCCGCCGGACCAAGGGCACCGTCGCCGAGGCGGCGGCCACCAGCCCGGCCACCGGGCCCGCCGCCCTGCAGCCGGCCGTGGCCGCCCACGGGATCCCCGGCCCGGGGGAGTTCGAACCGGTACTCATCTCGGGCCCGGCCGCCGGGCCCGAGGTCGACCCCGACACCACCGGTGCGCCGGAGACGCCAGCTGAGGCCACCGACGCCACGAGGCCACCGACGCCACGGAGGCCACCGACGCCACGGAGGCCACCGGCACCACGGAGGCCACCGCCGCCGTCACCGACGACCCGGCCGCTCCCACCCCCGAGTGATCGACGGCCGGCCCGCCACGACCCGGGACGGCCGTGCATGCCCCGCTTCCTGAGCCCGGAGTGGGCGTCCGCCCTCGACACCGCCCTCGAGGGGGTCACCGTGCCGGGCCCGGGCCCCGACGCCGGCCTGGCCGCCATCGGCGGCCGCTTCACCGTGGTCCAGGAGGTGCTGGGGGGACCGGACGGCGACGTCACCGTGGTCCTGCGGGTCGACGACGGCTCGCTGCACGTGACCCTCGAGCCGGGGACCGGGCACGAGGAGCCCCGGGGGGACGTCGCCATCTCCCTGGCCTACGAGGACGCCGCCGCCCTGTCCCGAGGGGGGCTGGCGGCCGCCGAGGCACTCACCGCCGGGCGGATCCGGGTACGGGGCGACCTGTCGGTGCTGGTGGCCAGCCAGCAGATGCTGGCCGCCGCCCAGCCGTCGGTGGCCTCACTGGCCGCCGACACCACCTACTGACCGGCCCCACCCACCGGGCGGTGGCCTCCCCCGGACACTCCGGCGGGTCACCGGGTCCGTGGTACCGGGTCCGTGGTACCGGCGTCGTGGCACCGGGGCCGCCCCCGTGGCACGGTGGGGCATGGACATCCTGAGCAGCCGGACCATCATCCACCCGGCCGACCTCGAGGCCTCGCTGGCGTTCTACGGGCGGGGCCTGGGGCTGGCCGTGGCCCGGGAGTTCGGCGCCGGGCCCGGACGCGGGGTGGTGTTCTTCGCCGGGGGCGGCCTCATCGAGGTGGTGGGGGCCACCGGTCACCGGACCGGGGATCTCCCCCTGGCGTTCTGGCTGCAGGTCCGGGACGTCGAGGCCTCGGTGGCCGAGCTGGCGTCGCGGGGCGTGGCCGTCGACCGCCCGCCCCTGCTGGAGCCGTGGGGGCTGATCGAGGCCTGGGTGACCGACCCGGACGGGATCCGTGTCCACCTGGTGGAGGTGCCGGAACGCCACCCGCTGCGGCGGGACACCCGTTCGGACTGACGTCCGCCGGCGCCGGGGAGCCCGTTTCCCGAATTGTCGTCATTCTCCCTCGACAAGTAGCACAATAGACGGGTGCTCCCCTCGGCAGCCGACCACCGTGCGGCCTCGGCCCTCGCCACCGCCGCCGGGGGCCTCCTCCTCTCCGTCCGGGCCGCCGGCGGCACCGCCGAGGAGCTGCGGGCGGCCGGGGACGCCGCCTCCCAGGCGTTCCTGGCCGGGGAGCTGGCGCGCCGGTTCCCGGAGGACGCCGTCCTCTCCGAGGAGGCGGCCGACGGACCGGCCCGGCTGGGCCGGCGCCGGGTGTGGATCATCGACCCCCTGGACGGGACCCGCGAGTTCTCCGAGCCGCCCCGGACCGACTGGGCGGTGCACGTGGCCCTGGCCATCGACGGCGAGCCGGTGGTCGGCGCCGTCGCCCTGCCGGCCCGGGGCCGGACCCTGGTCACCGGGGCCGCGCTGCCCGGGCGGCCGGAGCGGCAGGGACCGCCCCGGGTGGTGGTGAGCCGCACCCGTCCGACCGAGCACGCCCGACGGCTCGCCGACGGCCTCGGCGGGGAGCTGGTCCCCGTCGGGTCGGCGGGGGCCAAGGCCATGGCCGTGGTCCTGGGCGACGCCGAGGTCTACGCCCACTCCGGCGGCCAGTACGAGTGGGACTCGGCGGCCCCGGCGGCGGTGGCGGCGGCCGCCGGGCTCCACGTCTCCCGGATCGACGGCTCCCCGTTGGGGTACAACCAGGAACGCCCCTGGCTGCCCGACCTCCTGATCTGCGTCCCGGAGCTGGCGGCCGCCTGCATCGAGCTGTGCCGGAGCGGGGTGGGGCGGTGAGGGCGCTCACCCACCTGCAGGCCCTGGAGGCCGAGAGCATCCACGTCTTCCGGGAGGCGGTGGCCGAGAGCCAACGCCCGGTCATGCTCTACTCCGTCGGCAAGGACAGCGCGGTCATGCTCCACCTGGCCATGAAGGCCTTCCATCCCTCGAGGCCGCCGTTCCCGCTCCTCCACGTGGACACCACCTGGAAGTTCCGGGCCATGTACGAGTTCCGCGACGCCCACGTCCGGGACCTGGGCCTGGAGCTGCTGGTCCACCGGAACCCCGAGTGCGTGGAGCTCGGCATCAATCCCTTCACCCACGGCTCGGCGGTCCACACCGACCTCTGGAAGACCGAGGGGCTCAAGCAGGCCCTGGACCGGCACGGCTTCGACATCGCCTTCGGCGGCGCCCGGCGGGACGAGGAGAAGTCACGGGCCAAGGAGCGGGTCTTCTCCCTGCGTTCGGCCCAGCACCGGTGGGACCCCAAGCTGCAGCGCCCCGAGCTGTGGCACCTCTACAACACCCGCCGGAGCCCCGGCGAGAGCCTCCGGGTCTTCCCCCTGTCCAACTGGACCGAGCTCGACGTGTGGCAGTACATCCACCGGGAGGGGATCCCCATCGTCCCGCTCTACTTCGCGGCGCGGCGCCCGGTGGTCGAGCGGGACGGCACCCTGATCATGGTGGACGACGACCGGATGCCCCTCGGGCCGGGCGAGGTGCCCGAGCTCCGGAGCGTGCGCTTCCGCACCCTGGGCTGCTACCCGCTCACCGGGGCCGTCGAGAGCACCGCCGACACCCTCCCCGGGATCATCCGGGAGATGCTGCTGGCCACCAGCTCGGAGCGCCAGGGCCGGACCATCGACCACGACACCGGGGCGTCGATGGAGCGGAAGAAGGAGGAGGGGTACTTCTGATGTCCCACGTGTCCCCCGACCTCACCGGCGCCGACATCGAGTCCTACCTGGCGGCCCACGAGCGGAAGACCATGCTGCGGTTCATCACCTGCGGCAGCGTCGACGACGGCAAGTCCACCCTGATCGGCCGCCTGCTGTACGACTCCAAGCTGGTGTTCGAGGACCACCTGGTCGCCCTGGAGGCCGACTCCAAGCAGGTGGGGACCCAGGGCGGGGAGCTCGACTTCGCCCTGCTGGTCGACGGCCTGGCCGCCGAGCGCGAGCAGGGGATCACCATCGACGTCGCCTACCGCTTCTTCTCCACCGAGGCCCGGAAGTTCGTGGTGGCCGACACCCCGGGCCACGAGCAGTACACCCGGAACATGGTCACCGGAGCCTCCACCGCCGAGCTGGCGGTGATCCTGGTCGACGCCCGCACCGGGGTCCTCACCCAGACCCGGCGGCACAGCTACCTGGTCAACCTGCTGGGCATCGACCAGGTGGTGCTGGCCGTCAACAAGCTCGACCTGGTCGGGTACTCCGAGGAGGTCTTCGGGGCCATCGAGGCGGAGTACCGGGCGTTCGCCACCGAGATCGGGCTGCCCGACGTGACGGCCATCCCCCTGTCCGCCCTCCGGGGGGACAACGTCACCGGGTCCAGCCCCCACACCCCCTGGTACCGGGGGCCGACCCTCCTCGGGCACCTGGAGACGGTGGAGGTCTCCGCCGCCCGCCGGGACGCCCCCGCCCGGTTTCCGGTGCAGTGGGTGAACCGGCCGGACCTCGACTTCCGGGGGTTCTCGGGGCAGCTGTCGAGCGGCACCCTCCGCCCGGGCGACCGGGTGGTCGTCCTGCCGTCGGGAACGGAGACCACCGTCGACCGGCTGGTGACCGCCGACGGGGACCTCGCCGAGGCGGTGGCCGGCGAGTCGGTCACCGTCACCCTGGCCGACGACGTGGACGTCAGCCGGGGCGACGTCCTGGCCCCGTCGTCGTCGCCCCCGGGGCTGGCCGACCAGTTCGAGGCGCACATCGTCTGGATGGACGAGCACGAGATGCTGCCCGGCCGGCCCTACCTCCTCAAGATCGGGACCCGCACGGCGGTGGCCACCCTGGCCCAGCCGAAGTACAAGGTGAACGTCAACACCCTCGAGCACGTGGCGGCCAGGACGCTGGCCCTCAACGAGATCGGGGTGTGCAACCTCGGCCTCGACCGACCCGTCGTCTTCGACCCGTACACCGACAACCGGGACACCGGCGGGTTCATCCTCATCGACCGGTTCACCAACGGGACGGTGGCGGCCGGACTGATCCACTTCGCCCTCCGCCGGGCCGACAACCTGCACTGGCAGGCCATCGACGTCAACAAGGCGGCCCACGCCGAGCTGAAGGGCCAACGCCCCTGTGTGGTGTGGTTCACCGGCCTGTCCGGCGCCGGCAAGTCGACCATCGCCAACATCCTGGAGCGCAAGCTCCACGAGCGGGGGCGCCACACCTACCTCCTGGACGGGGACAACATCCGCCACGGGCTCAGCAAGGACCTCGGCTTCACCGACGCCGACCGGGTCGAGAACATCCGGCGGGTGGGTGAGGTGGTCCACCTCCTGGTCGACGCCGGGCTCATCGTGCTGGCCTCGTTCATCTCCCCCTTCCGGGCCGAGCGGCAGCAGGCCCGCGAGCACCTCGAGGAGGGGGAGTTCATCGAGGTGTACGTGGACACCACCCTCGAGGTGGCGGAGTCCCGGGACCGGAAGGGCCTCTACCGGAAGGCCCGCCGGGGGGAGCTGGTCCACTTCACCGGCATCGACTCCCCCTACGAGGCGCCCGAGGACCCCGAGCTCCACATCGACACCAGCGTGCTGTCGGAGGTGGAGTCCGCCGACCTCATCCTCGAGTACCTGCGCGAGGCCGGCTTCGTCGAGTAGCCACCCGCCGGAGGCTCCGACCGGCACCGCCACGGCGAGGTCGCACCGGCACCGGAACCGCTACCTGCGGGGAGGGAGCCGCCCGTCGGGAACGGCCGGCGCCGGGGTGGCCGGCCGGTGGGGGGACGGCGAGACGACGCCCCCCGGTGACCGCGATCCCCGGAGGGGGAGACCGTGACGCCGGGTCAGCATGGCGGCCACACCGACCACGAAGAGGACCATGGCGATGGTGTAGGAGTTGCCCACCAGCAGCTGGGCCGTCGAGTCGTGGAGCTCGACGCCGTTCCCGTGGGGGATGCGCCAGATGGCCCCGTACCAGAACCAGACCAGTGCCAGGGCAAACCACCATCTCCCGAAGGCCGGGCGATCATCGGCCAGGCACAACCAGAGCACGACCGGGACGATCCACACCAGGTGGTGGGCCCAGGTGATCGGGGAGACGACGAGCCCGGTCACCGCGCACACCAGCAGGCCGAGCACCACCGACGAGGTCCGGTACGCCCAGGTCGCCACCCCGAGACCGGCCGCCCCCGCCACCACGACGGCCACCACGATGAGGCCCTCCGGCGCATGGGCGTGGCTGAACCGGACGATGGCGCTGCGGAGGCTCTGGTTGGAGATGAAGACGACCCCCCCGACCCGGTGCGCATCGAACAGGTACCGGGTCCAGTACGACCACGACTCCGACGGGGCCACGACGGTCATCCCGATGCCGCAGGCGACGAACACCGCCAGGGCGGTGCACCCCGCCCGGATCTGCCGGGTGAGGAAGAGGTAGAG
Organism: uncultured Actinomycetota bacterium; assembly: GCA_963709665.1. Taxonomy (GTDB): domain Bacteria; phylum Actinomycetota; class Acidimicrobiia; order Acidimicrobiales; family RAAP-2; genus DASZIT01. The sequence continues at coordinate 116,731 of CAVPWU010000007.1, forward strand.
CACGAAGATCAGGGGGGTCACCTTGATGGCGGCGGCCACGCCGGTCATGATCCCCCGGGGGAGTGCACGGCCCGCCACCGAGTACGTGCCGGTCAGGTCGGCGACGACCAGCAGGGCCAGCAGGAGGTTGATCTGGCCGAAGCTGAAGGTCATGGCGATCGGATTCAGCACCGCCGCCGGAAACGTGAGCACGAGGGCCCACCGCAGCACGTCCGCCCGAGGCCAGTCCGGGCGGACGGCCCGCAGGGAGACCGCCAGGAAGGCGATCAGGACCCCCACCGAGATCACCGCCCACAGGACCTGGGACCCGGTGGGAGACAGCACGCCGAGCGGGATGAAGAGCAGGGCGGCGAGCGGGGGGTAGGTGAAGGGCTCCCTGGGCACGGCCAGGTAGGTGGTGTACAGATGACCGGAGAAGACCTGATGGGCTCCCATCAGGTACACCCCGAGGTCGACCTCCCGCTCGGTGACCGCGATGTAGACGACCCGGGCCAGGGTCCCCGCCACCGAGAGCGCCCCGAGGATCCAGAGGCAGGCCCGGACCGGTCCCGTCCCGGCGAGGCGGAGCGTCGACCTGGAACCGTCGTTCGTCGTCGCCGTCATGGGCCTCATGGGTGGGGGGACTGTGGACACCGACCGCCGGGCACGGGCCCGGGTCGAGATCCGACGGCGTCAGCCGATCGACGACGCCGGCACGTCCGGTGGCGAAGCTAGCGGAGGGCGGGGACCCGGTCCAACGCGTGACCGGGCCGGCTCCGCGGCCGGTCAACAGGGGCGGTGACCGCCAGGCCCTCCGCGGCGCCGGCCGGTGGCCAACTCCGGTCGGCCCGACGGTTGGCTACCTTCGGGACATGGACGAGACGACGGGGACACTGGTGATCGGGGCGTCGGCCGCCGGACTGGCCACGGCGGCCGAGCTCACCCGGCGGGGTCGGGCGTTCGCCATCGTGGAGTCCGAGGACGTGGTGGCGGGCTCGTGGCGACGGCACTACGACCGCCTCCACCTCCACACCCCGAAGCGGTTCTCGGCGCTGCCCGGCCTGGCCATGCCCGGCGGCTGGCCGCGCTATCCCGCCCGGGACCAGGTGGTCGAGTACCTCGAGGACTACCGGAGGCACTTCGACCTCCGGCCCCACTTCGGTGTGACGGTCCAGCGGGTGGAGCGGGTCGACGGGTCGTGGGTGACGACCACCGATGGCGGGGTATGGCGCTCCGACAACATCGTCCTGGCCACCGGGCGGGCCCGGGTCCCGGTCCGCCCGACCTGGACAGGCATGGACGGGTTCCGGGGCGACCTCCTGCACTCCAGCGAGTTCCGGAACGGCGACCCGTGGAGGGGCCGGCCGGTGCTGGTGGTGGGCTTCGGGAACTCGGCCTGCGAGCAGGCCCTGGACCTGGTCGAGCACGGCGCCGAGGTCCACCTGGCCGTACGGTCCCCGGTCAACGTCCTACCCCGGGACTTCTTCGGGGTGGTGCCGGTGCTCCCCATCGGGGTGGCCATGCGGCGCCTCCCGCCGCGGCTGGCGGACGCCCTGGCCTGGCCGTTGGTGCGGATCACCGTCGGCGACGTGCGGAAGGTGGGCCTGGGGAAGCTGCCCTACGGCCCGAACACCCAGATCGCCCGGGACCACCGCGTGCCCCTCCTCGACATCGGCACCCTGGACCAGATCCGACGGGGCCGCATCACGCTCCACGGGGACCTCGACCGTTTCACCGGGGACGGCGTCGTCTTCGCCGACGGCTCGCAGGTGGAGTTGGACGCCGTGGTGCTGGCCACCGGGTACCGGGCCGCCATCGGGGATGTCCTGGTCGGGTGGGAGGCGGTGTGCGACAGCTCGGGGACGCCGACCACCTCCGGCGCCCCCACCGCCCTCGAGGGCCTCTACTTCTGCGGGATGTACGTCTCGCCAGCCGGGATGCTACGAGAGATCGGGATCGAGGCGACCCGGATCTCGGAGCACATCGACGGACGCCCCGTCGCCCCACGGGCCGGCCCGGTCAGCGGATAGCGGACCCTCCACCTGGCCCCCCGGGGACCGCGGTTCCGTCGGGTAGGGGGGTCGACCCCGACGGCAGCGGTCGCACCGGCGCCAGGTGGACCAACGCGTTGTAGGTCACCAGGGCGATGGCCAGGTGCATGACCATCAGCACCCCCACCGCCCTGGCCGGTTGACCCTGCACCAGAATGTAGAGGTCCGGAAGCAGCAGGACCAGGGTGACGAGAATGGCCAGCCGGAAGAAGAGCCAGCGCGGCTGGGAGGAGATCCGGGTGACGATCGGCCAGCCCGCGCAGGCCACGACGACTCCGATGACCGTCAGCTTGGAGTAGTCGCTGAACTGGAAGTGCGGATACCCCTTGGTGGACGGGAACACCGCCTGCCCGATGGCGACCAGGACGGCGTCGGCGGCGAGCGAGCCGACCACGGACACCACGGTCGCCAGGAGCAGTCGGAGCCACGAGGGCTGGCGGTGGGCGGGGGCGAAGTCGACCTTCACCAGCTCCAGTGAGCGGTCGATGAGGGTGTCCGGCGTCAAGGCGCTCCGGCCATCCGCCTACCCACCCAGCTCGGACCGGAGGGCCCGCCGCTGCTCGGTGACCGTGCTGTACTCCTCGGCCAGGTCGCTGACCGAGGTGGGCAGGGCCGAGGCCGCCACGTCGGCGATGGTGGTGACCTCGAGGATCCGGCGGAGGCCGGCCCGGACCGCCATCCACACCACCGGGAGGTCGGCGGCGGCCCCCCGGTACTCCATGGTGCTGAGACGCTGGTCCCCCACCGCCGCCAGCGGACCGTCGATGGCCCGGAAGATGTCGGCCAGGGTGATCTCCTCCGCCGGACGGCCGAGGACGAACCCCCCGTCAGGGCCCCGATGGCTGACCACCAGGCGCGCCCGGCGGAGCTCGGTGAGGATCGACCGGAGGAACTTGAGGGGGATGTCCTGGGCGGCGGCCAGCTGCTCGGCCTTCACCGGCCCCCCGTCGGCGGCGGCCAGCTCGGCCAGGGCCCGCACGGCGTAGTCGACCTTGGCGGGGATCCGCATAGCGGCATTCTTACACCGCCGGGTCGGCGGACCGGGCGGGGCGTCGGCGGACCGTCCCACTGTCCCCCCAGGTCAGGGCCGGGATCGGCCGCCATCGTGTCCGGCTGACGGACGGGTGGGGGCGCCCGGTCGGGTCAGCCGTCGAGGCGCTCCTCCACCACCACGGTGACCGACTCCCCTTCGTGCTTGCCGATGGCCTTCCGGACCTCGGCCTTCACCGGCAGCTTGTGGGTACCGTCCCCCATCGCCATGAACGAGCTCCGGAACGGGGTGCCGTCGATGGTGCCCCGTACCTTCACCAGGCCCCGGGTGCCGAAGTACTCCGCCGAGCCGGGCATCACCACGTAGGTCCACCCCCCCTTGGCGGGGCTCCTCTGCAGTGGGGCCGTGAACTGCTTCCGCACGCCGCACCTCCTGTTCACCGGTCCCGGAGATCCTCCCAGAGTCCCGGACCCGAGGACCAGTGGGTCCCCCCGGCGACGGGCCCCCGGGGGTCGCGGGCATCGGGCGCCCCGGCCGGTGGGATGATCGGTGGATGGCCGTCAACGTCCGAACCCGGAGGGGCCCCGGTTGCCTCGGCATGGTGATCGGCACCCTGGTGCTTGCGGCGGTGATCGTGGTGGTGGTCGTGGTCGGGTTCTTCGCCCTGGCCATCGTGATCGGTCTGCTCGTGGCCGGACTCCTGGTCGTGGCCGTCGACCGGTTGCTGCTGGCCCTCAGCCCCAGGCGGCGGGAGCGCCGGGCCCGGCAGGGGGCCGTGTTCACCTGGCGGACCGGCACCATCCCGTCGGGACCCGTCATCGACGCCACGGCCACCGAGACGACCGGGGACGGGGAGCGGCGATCGGGTGGGGGGCCACCTGAACTCCCGGGGAACGGGTGACGACGGGCCGGGGCGGGGCCCGGGCCGGCTGCCCTACCTGGCGACGCCCGGCTGCGCCCGTTCCACCCTGACCCCCGTGAAGTCGGGCTGGGCGCGCCAGCGCTCGAGGTAGCCGACGTACTCGAGGAGGCTGCCGGTGTAGGTGAGGTTCCGGGCCGCCCGGGCGTCGATCGCCTGCTGCTCGCTGTTGTAGAAGCTGGGGGTGCAGGCCTGGAAGTAGCGGGCACCGCCCACCCCCACGCCGAGGAGCACCGAGAGCCACTCGTCCTCGGCCGCCTCCTCGGGCTCGATCTCGATGATCCCCTGATCGACACATGCCTCCACGATGTGGGCCACGTGCTTGGCCGACTCGGAGAGGAGGTGCGAGAAGTTGGTGCCGAACCCCCCCTGGACCAGGCTGATCAGCAGCAGGTTGGGGAACCCGCTGGCCAGCACCCCGTGGAGCGTGTGCGCCCCCCTGGCCCAGCGCTCCGAGAGCCGGACGCCCCCGCGGCCCTGGGGGTCGAAGCCGAGCCGATGGTGCAGGTCGGTGGTCACCTCGAAGCCGGAGGCGTAGATGAGGAGGTCCACCGGGTACTCCACGCCGTCCACCACCGGGCCACGGGCGGTGAGCCGGTCGACCCCCCGGCCGTTGGTGTCCACCAGGTGCACGTTGGGGCGGTTGAACGCCGGCAGGTAGTCGTCGTGGAAGCAGACCCGCTTGCAGTGCTTGCCCCAGTACGGCTTCAGGTGCTCGGCGGTCTCGGGGTCCTCGACGATCTCGTCGATCCGCCGGCGGATCGTCTCCATGGCCTCGAAGTCGGTCCGCTCGAGTGCCTCGGCCTCCTCCTCCGAGTCCGGGGCCCGCTGGGTGTCCACCCACATCAGCTCCGTCCAGCCGTCCGCCACCAGGTCCACCTCGGGCTGGGCACCGGTCACCGCCTGGGTGAAGTTCACGATCCGCTCGTGCTGCCAGCCGGGCTCGAGGCTCCGGAACCACTCGACATCGGTGGGCTGCTGGTTGCGGACGCCCACCGCCCCCGGGGTGCGCTGGAAGACGTAGAGCTCCTTGGCCACCCGGGCGATCTGGGGGACCACCTGCACGGCGGTCGCCCCGGTGCCGATGATGCCCACCCGCCGGTCGGCCAGCTTGTCCATCGGCTCGGTCGGCCCCCCGCCGGTGTAGTCGTAGTCCCACCGGCTGGTGTGGAAGGCCTTGCCCTCGAACTCCTCGATGCCCGGGATCCCCGGCAGCTTGGCCTTGTGGAGGATGCCTCCGGCCAACACGAGAAAGCGCGCCGAGAGCCGGTCCTGACGGCTGGTGGTGACCAGCCAGCGGCGCGCCTGCTCGTCCCACTCGGCTCCGGTGACGTCGGTCTGGAAGAGGGCGCGGGGGTAGAGGTCGAAGGTGCGGGCCAGCAGCTGGCAGTACCCGAAGATCTCGGTGGCACTGGCGTAGTGCTCGGTGGGCATGAACCCGGTCTCCTCGAGGAGGGGCAGGTACACGTAGGACTCGACGTCGCACATGCAGCCCGGGTACCGGTTCCAGTACCAGGTGCCACCGAAGTCGCCGGCCTTCTCGACGATCCGGACATCGGTGATCCCGTGCTTGGCCAGGTGGATGGCCGTGAGCATCCCGGCGAAGCCGCCGCCCACGATCACCACGGTGGTCTCCTCCGCCACCGGCTCCCGGGTGAAGCCGGGCTCGACGAACGGGTCCCGGTCGAGGTCCTCGAACTCGTCGGACAGGTCCCGGTACTGCGCCATGCCCTCCGGGCGGAGGCGCTTCTGCTGCTCGGCCCGGTACCGTCGGCGGAGCTCCTCGATCGAGTCGCCCCCCTCCCTGCTGTCCTGCTCCGTCACTGTCACCCTTCCCGTGGACCGCACCTGCGGCTGGTCATGACGGTGATGATCCTGACACGCACAGCCGCACCCCGGTGCCGGGCCCGGACGACGGCGGGTCGCGGCACTAGGTTGGCCAGCGAGCAGGAAGGGAGGCCGCCATGGCCATCGACGAGACCGTCCGGCAGCACAAGTTCGTCCTCGACGAGAGCGAGATGCCGACCACCTGGTACAACATCATCCCCGACCTCCCGTCTCCCCCCCGCCGGCCCTCCATCCGGGCACCCTGGAGCCGGCCGGCCCCGACGACTTCGCCCCCCTGTTCCCCATGGACCTCATCCTCCAGGAGGTCTCCACCGACAGCTACATCGACATCCCGGGGGCCGTCCTCGACGTGTACCGGCAGTGGCGGCCCTCCCCGCTCTTCCGGGCCCACCGGCTGGAGCAGGCCCTCGGCACGCCGGCCCGGATCTACTACAAGTACGAAGGGGTCTCCCCGGCCGGCTCCCACAAGCCCAACACCGCGGTGCCCCAGGCGTACTACAACGCCAAGGCGGGGGTGAAGCGCCTGACCACCGAGACCGGGGCCGGCCAGTGGGGCACCGCGCTGGCCTTCGCCTGTGCCCTCTACGGCTTGGAGTGCGAGATCTGGCAGGTGGGCGCCTCCTACGACCAGAAGCCCTACCGACGCCTGATGATGGAGGCCTTCGGGGGCAGGGTCCACCGCTCCCCCAGCGACCTCACCTCGTCGGGGCGGGCCATCCTGGCCACGGACCCCGACCATCCCGGCTCGCTGGGCATCGCCATCTCCGAGGCGGTGGAGGTGGCGGCCCCGGACCCGGACACCCGCTACGCCCTGGGGAGCGTCCTCAACCACGTGCTCCTCCACCAGACCATCATCGGGGAGGAGGCGCTGCTCCAGCTGGCCCAGGCCGGCGAGACCGGGCCCGACCTGCTGGTGGGGTGCACCGGCGGCGGGTCCAACTTCGGGGGCCTGTCGTTCCCCTTCCTGCGGGAGAAGCTGGCCGGCCGGATGGATCCGGTCATCCGGGCGGTGGAGCCCGCCTCCTGCCCGTCGCTGACCAAGGGGGTCTACGCCTACGACTTCGGCGACACCGCCGGGATGACCCCGCTGATGAAGATGCACACCCTGGGCCACGACTTCATCCCCGACCCCATCCACGCCGGCGGCCTCCGCTACCACGGGATGGCTCCCCTCATCTCCCACCTCTACGAGCTGGGGATGATGGAGGCCATCTCGGTGCCCCAACTCGAGTGCTTCGCGGCCGCCATCCAGTTCACCCGGACGGAGGGCATCCTGCCCGCCCCCGAGCCCACCCACGCCATCGCCGCCGCCATCCGGGAGGCGCTGGCCTGCAACGAGACGGGCGAGGAGAAGGTGATCCTCACCGCCCTCTGCGGCCACGGCCACTTCGACCTGGCCGCCTACGACGCCTACCTGGGAGGACGGATGCTCGACGAGGAGATCACCGAGGCCCGCTTCGCCGAGGGGCTGTCCACCGTCCCGTCCGTCGGCTGAGCCGGGATCCACGGTGACCCCCGACCCGACCTACCGCCTGGTGGCCATCGACCACGTGCAGCTGGCCATGCCGGCCGGCCAGGAGGCCGAGCGGTCCGCCGAGGCCTTCTTCACCGGACTGTTCGGGCTCGACCGTGTGCCCAAGCCGCCCCCGCTGGCGGCCCGGGGCGGTTGCTGGTTCACCAACGGGGACGTCACCCTCCACCTCGGGGTGGAGGAGGGCTTCCGCCCCGCCCGCAAGGCCCACCCGGCCATCGTGGTCCGGGACCTGCCGTCGCTGCTGGGCGACCTCGAAGAGGCCGGGCATGCCACCCTCCGCGCCGAGGACGTGCCGGGGCGGCCGCAGTTCTACGTCGACGACCCGTTCGGCAACCGGCTCGAGCTCATCCCCGCCCCGGACCCCGCCGACTGAGCGTCACCGCCCCGGGGGCGGGACGCCCGGCCCGGCCCGGTGGGGACGGGGAGGGCTAGGGCAGCAGATCGGTGACGTCCGCCCGCTCGGACTCCAGCTCCTCGGTGGTGATCCGGATGCGGTCGGCGGCGAACTCGTCACGGGTCAGCCCCTCGACGACCTCCCACTGGCCGGACCCGTTGGTGGTCACCGGGAACCCGAACTGGAGTCCGGCCGGGACCCCGTACTCACCGTTGGAGACCACGGCCAGGGAGGTCCAGTCGCCGGGGGCGGTGGCCGTCCGGATGCTCACCACCGAGTCGATGGCGGCGCTGGCCGCCGAGGCGGCCGACGACAGGCCACGGGCGTCGATGATGGCGGCGCCCCGCTTCTGCACGGTGGTGATGAACTCCCCCTGGAGCCACGCGGTGTCGTCGATCACCTCGGGGACCGGCTTCCCGTCGATCCGGGCGTTGGCGAAGTCGGGGAACTGGGTGGCCGAGTGGTTGCCCCAGATGGCCAGGTTGGTCACCGAGGCCACCTGGACGCCGGCCCGCTTGGCCAGCTGGCTCTTGGCCCGGTTCTCGTCGAGGCGGGTCATGGCGAACCAGCGGTCGGCCGGGATCTCGGGGGCGTTGGACCGGGCGATCAGGCAGTTGGTGTTGCAGGGGTTCCCCACCACCAGCACCTTGACGTCGGAGGCGGCGTTGGCGGCGATGGCCTGACCCTGGGGCCCGAAGATCCCGCCGTTGATGGTGAGCAGGTCGCCCCGCTCCATGCCCGCCTTCCGGGGGACCGATCCCACCAGCAGCGCCCAGTTGGTCCCGTCGAAGGCCGTCTTCAGGTCGGTGGTGGCCACAATGTCGCTGACCAGGGGGAACGCCCCGTCATCGATCTCCATCACCACCCCCTCCAGCGCCTTCATGCCGGGCTCGATCTCGAGGAGCCGCAGGACGACCGGCTGGTCGGGTCCGAGCAGCTCGCCGGAGGCGATCCGGAAGAGGAGGGAGTAGCCGATCTGGCCGGCGGCTCCGGTGACGGTGACGTGTACGGGGGGCTTGGCAGACATGTCGCCGAGGCTAATCCCAACCACCCGAACCCGGCGAACCTGGGGCCTCCCCGGGGCCGGAGCCCCCGGCGCCGGCCCCGGTGCCCAACTCAGGAGTGACGGGCGGGTACCGTGGTTCCCAGCCCGTTCTCAGCGCCCGTGCAAGGGGGTCCCATGTTCATCATCTTCGGCGTCCAACGAAAAGTCGCCCGGATGGCCACCGTGTTGGCGCTGTGTGGGTTCTGCCACACCCCCGCCGCCCAGGTGGTCACCCGGGTACGCTCCTTCTTCGCCCTCTTCTTCATCCCCGTCATCCCGATGGGCACCAAGTACCGGGCCACCTGCACCATGTGCGGCCAGACCTCGGAGATCACCCCCGAGGAGGCCGACCAGGCGGTCCAGGCCCAGGCCCTCCACCAGGCGGCGAACTGGGCGCCCGCCGGCAGTGGCCCACCGGCGTCCCCGGTGACCGGGACCTCCCCGATCTGGGCGCCACCGCCCGGGCCGCCCCCGGCACCGATGCCGCCGTACAACCCGTCGTCGGGGGCGCCGCCCACCGGTCCCACCTCCAACTGACCCGGCCGCCACGCCCCCCCACCGGGTCGGCGCATCCTTGTGCGGGAAAGCACCGGGTCGTCGGGGTGAGCGGATGGCTAAAGTGCCCCGACCTCCCGCGGTATCAGTCGACCGGGGGTGGTTGCCCCCAGCCGTAGCCGTCTCTTGAAAGGCTCCCCGTGCGACGCTCCCTCCGTTCCGCCCTCGCCACCACTCTCGTCCTGACCGCCTCGCTTCTGGTCGCCGGGACCACCGGGGCCGCCTCGGCGGCCACCCCACCGGCCGGGCCCTCGACCCACGCGGTGGCCCTCGGCCCCTGGTCGATCGTCCCCTCCCCCAACGTGTCGGCCTACGACGCACTCAACGGCGTGTCGTGCACCTCGGCCGCCTTCTGCGCCTCGGTGGGTCCCGGCACGTCCGTGGCAGGTCAGACCCTGGTCATCGCCATGTGGAACGGTGTGACGTGGTCGTCGGTCCCCGGTGGGGCCACGTCGGGCGCCGCCTACCTGGGTGGCGTCTCGTGCACGACCGCGGCGTGGTGCACGGCGGTGGGAGGCCACCAGGTGGGCTCCTCGTTGACCGAGCAGTGGAACGGCACCTCATGGTCGGTGGTTCCCTCCCCGACGTCCGATCAGCTCTACGGGGTCGACTGCCCCAGCTCCTCGTTCTGCATGGCGGTCGGGGGTGCCGGGGGACGGACGGCTGGGCTGCTCTGGAACGGGGCGAGCTGGTCCGTGGTCGGTACCCCCGACGCCTCACCCTCCGACTTCGAGTCCCTCGAGGCTGTCTCGTGCCGGAGCGCGTCGTGGTGCGTGGCCGTCGGGTCCGCCGACCAGCACGGCACCGCCCAGCAGACCCTGATCGAGATGTGGAACGGCACCTCCTGGTCGATCGTCGCCAGTCCCGACCAGCCCGGCGCCACCCACTCCTCGCTGGCCGGGGTCTCGTGCCCGAACCCCACGCTGTGCATGGCGGTGGGTACCTCCGCCGGCTCGGTGAACTCGAGCCTCATCGAGACGTGGAACGGGTCGACCTGGTCCCTGCTGCCGAGCCCCACCGTCGGCCAGCCCGGGGGTGACTTCCTGAACAGCGTCTCCTGTGTGGGCGCCACCTCGTGCGTGGCGGTCGGCGGGGCCGGAGGTCCGGGATCCGGACTGGTCGCCCTGGCCTGGAACGGCTCGACCTGGTCGCTGCAGGCCACCCCGAATCCGCCCACCCAGGAAGGGTCCGGCCTCGACGGCGTGTCGTGCGTCGGGGGCCAGCAGTGCGTGGCCGTCGGGAGCGATGCCGACTCGCGCACCTTGATCCTGTCGGCGCCGATGGCCCGGCTCGGCTACCGCTTCGTCGCCTCCGACGGGGGCGTCTTCTCCTACGGCGCCCCCTTCTTCGGCTCGGCCGGTGGCCTCGTCCTCAACAAGCCGATCGTGGGCATGGCGGTGACCCCGGACAGTGGTGGCTACTGGCTGGTGGCCTCCGACGGCGGCATCTTCTCCTACGGGGACGCCGCCTTCTACGGCTCGGCCGGGTCGCTCACCCTCAACAAGCCGATCGTCGGCATGGCGTCGACGCCGGACGGGGGTGGCTACTGGCTGGTGGCCTCCGACGGCGGGATCTTCTCCTACGGGGACGCCGCCTTCCACGGCTCGGCCGGGTCGCTCACCCTCAACAAGCCGATCGTCGGCATGGCGTCGACGCCGGACGGGGGTGGCTACTGGCTGGTGGCCTCCGACGGCGGGATCTTCTCCTACGGGGACGCCGCCTTCCACGGCTCGGCCGGGTCGCTCACCCTCAACCAGCCGATCGTCGGCATGGCGTCGACGCCGGACGGGGGTGGCTACTGGCTGGTGGCCTCCGACGGCGGGATCTTCTCCTACGGGGACGCCGCCTTCCACGGCTCGGCCGGGTCGCTCACCCTCAACCAGCCGATCGTCGGCATGGCCGCCTCCACCGACGGGGGCGGCTACTGGCTGGTGGCCTCGGACGGAGGGGTGTTCTCCTACGGGGACGCCGGGTTCCAGGGATCCGCCGGGTCGCTGTCCCTCAACAAGCCGATCGTGGGGATGGCCGCCTGACCGCCTGGGGCTGAGGTCGCGGGCGGTTCGCCCCGGCCTCAGGCCTGCGGGGCGGCCAGACCCAGCGCCGCGTAGATCTCCCGGGTGGCGTTGGACCGGTTCAGCGTATAGAAGTGCAGCCCCGGAACCCCCTCCTCGAGGAGTCCGCGGCACAGCTCGGTGGCGAGGACCACCCCCTCGTGACGGACGGCCTCCGCGCCGCCGGCCCGGTCGGCCGCCTCGAGCCGCTCGACCATCCAGCCGGGCACCGCCGCCCCCATGGTCGCCATCCGCGGGACCGAGGAGAGGCTGGTCACCGGCATGATCCCGGGCAGCACCGGGGTGGTCACCCCCCGCTCCGCCAGGTCGGACATCAGGCCGACGTAGTCCGCCACCTCGAAGAAGAACTGGGTCACCCCGAAGTCCGCCAGCCCCAGCTTGGCGGCCAGGAAGTCCCGGTCGCGTCCACGGTCGGCGGAGAGCGGGTGGCCCGCCGGCTGGGCGGCCACCCCGACGGAGAAGCCCCCGATGGCCCGGGCCAGCTCCACCAGCTCCGAGGCGTGGGTCAGCTCACCGGAGGCCAGCTCGGGATCGGACGGCGGGTCTCCGCCCAGGGCCATCAGGTTCTCCACCCCCGCCCGCCGGTAGGCCACCAGGATCTCGGCCAGCTCCAGACGGGTGTGGGCCACGCAGATGAGGTGGGCCATGGGCACCAGGGTGGTGGTGCGGAGCATCCCGGTCACCAGGTCGTAGGTCCGCTGCCGTGACTCGGCGCCGCCCCGGTAGGTGACGGAGACGAAGGAGGGGCCCAACGGCTCGAGCTCGCGGAGGGTGCCGACCAGGGTGGCCTGCTCGGCATCGTTCTTGGGCGGGAAGAACTCGAACGAGTAGGTGGGTCCCTTGGCCAGGAGGTCGGCGATCCGGGTCATAGCCCGACAAGCCTACTGCCGGCCGTGGGAGGGGACACCGGTACCGGCCGGCGTCGGACGGCGCCGCCGGTGCCTCAGCGCGTGCGGTCGACGCTGACCCGGGCGGCCAGCCGGGACAGCGCGCTGTCCAGTTCCGCCAGCCGGGCCCGCTTGGCCTCGTCGGCCTGGGCCAGCTGGGCCCCGGTCGGGGCCCCCGCCCCGTGGCGCAGCAGCCGGTCCGCCTCGATGGCGAAGGCCAGGCCCCGCAGCGAGCCCGCCACCGCGCTGGTGCTGTTCTGGGACACCTCGTCGGGGGCACCCACCGCCGCCTGCTCGAGGGCGCGGGACGCCCGGTCGACCTGGACCTCCACCGAGCCCCGGATCTGCGGATCGTCGGCTACGGCGTTGGCCGACAGGAGCGACTCCCGGGCCAGCCGGGCGTCGTCCAGGGCCGGCGACACCGAGCGCCGCCACTGGGTGGCGGCCAGGCGGGCCGACCGGCGGCGCATGAGCAGGAGCACCACCACGATCAGCACCACCACGATGACGATCAGCACGATGAGCAGCCACGGCGTCTGGGAGGCTTTGGTCGGGGTGGTCGCCAGGGTGGTCGTCGTGGTCGATGACGACGTGGTGGTGGAGGCGTGGGGTCGGGTGGTGGTGGTCGGCGCCACCGTCGTGGTGGTGGTCGGCGCCACCGTCGTGGTGGTGGTGGTGGGTGCCACCGTCGTCGTGGTCGGCGCCACCGTCGTGGTGGTGGTGGTGGTGTCGGCCTCGGCCGGACCGGCCCACAGGGCGGCTACGCCCACCAGGCCGACCAGCAGGACGACGGCCCGCCTCCACCGCTCTCCCGGGCCCGCCGAACCGGAGGGGCGTGGCGGCGTCCGCTCCCGGCCCTCCGGTTCGACGGTGCCCATGGTGCGACTCAGGTCGGCGGGCCGGCCGGCGGCACGGGCGGCACGGGCGGCGGGGCCTGGCCGGCCGGCGGCGGGTAGCCGGGCTGCTGGGGGTAGCCGGGCTGCTGCGGGTAGCCCTGCTGCGGGTAGCCGGGTTGCTGCGGGTAGCCGGGGGCCTGGCCGTAGCCGCCGGCACCCACGGCGCCGGCCTTCCCGGCCGGGCCGACGTACGTCGCCGAGCCCCAGGCCAGGATCGGGACGAAGATGAAGCCCAGGAAGAAGATCCCGACGGCGAACCCGCCCGACTTGGCGAACGACTTGGCCAGGTCGATGGCGATCAGGATCCCGAGGATCAGACCACCGACGAACGGGATCAGGGCGATGAAGATCCACGCCCAGTGCCGGCCGATGATCTTCAGGGTGATGATGATGTTGGCGATGGGGATGATCGCCCACCAGCCGGGCTCGCCGGCTTTGGTGAAGACCACCCACAGGGCGGCGATCTCGAAGACGATCACCGCCAGGTAGATGATGAAGATGATGGCGCCCCCGCCTGAGGATGCCGCTAACAGTGCTCCCACCATGGAACCAACCTCCGCTCGGTCGACGCGTTCTGCGTCAGGACGACCAAACCCTATCCGGACGCCTGCCGGAAATCCCCGATAGGTGGGAGGTTTCGTTGTGCCCGCAACGGTGGCCTTCCCTCGGCGTCCGGGCGACCCGGTCGCTCAGCTCCCGGCCCTCCCGTAGTCGTCCTCGAGGCGGACGATGTCGTCCTCCCCGAAGTACTCGCCGTGCTGCACCTCGATGAAGACCACGTCGGTGTCGGTGGCGTTCTGGATCCGGTGGTCGGTCCCCACCGGGATGTCCACCGACGAGCCGGCCGGGTGCTCGGTCTGCACGCCGTCCAGGGTCACCAGGGCGGTGCCCCGCACGATGAACCAGTGCTCCGACCGGCGGGCATGGCGCTGGTAGCTCAGCCGCTTGCCGGGCAGCACCTCGATCCGCTTCACCTTGTGGGTCCCGTCGTCGGCCAGGACGGTGTAGCTGCCCCAGGGCCGGTGGTCGGTCTCGAGGCCGTCGGCGGCGCTCACGACGCACGCTCGGCGGCCCGCACGGCGTTGCGCAGCAACATGGCCCGGGTCATGGGGCCCACCCCGCCGAGCCGGGGGGTCATCCACCCCGCCACCTCGGCCACCGACTCGTCGACGTCGGAGAGCAGCTTCCGCCCCTCCCACGAGGTGCCGGCGCCGACCACCGCCGCCCCCGGCTTGATCATGTCCGGCGTCACCAGCCCGGCCCGTCCGGCCGCCGCCACCACCACGTCGCCTTGGCGGACCAGGGAGGCCATGTCCTCCACCCCGGTGTGGACCACCGTCACCGCTGCGTTGCACCCGGGGCGCTTCATGGCCAGCAGCAGCGCCAGCGGCCGGCCGATGGTCAGGCCCCGGCCGATCACCACCACGTGCTTGCCCTCCACCGGCACGTCGTTGGCGTGGAGCAGCTCCACGATGCCGGCCGGGGTGCAGGGCAGGGGCCCGTTGGCCCCCATCACCAGCCGGCCCAGGTTCACCGGGTGCAGGCCGTCGACGTCCTTGTCGGGATCGACGGCCAGCAGCACCTCCTCCTCGTCGATCCCGGCCGGCAGCGGCAGCTGCACCAGGTAGGCGTGGATGGCCGGGTCGGCGTTGAACCGGGCCACCACCGCCAGCAGCTCGGCCTGGGAGACGTCGGAGGGCAGGTGCTCGTGGGCCGAGGTGATGCCCACCTCGGCGCAGTCCTCGTGCTTCATGGCCACGTACCGGGCGCTCGGGCCGTCGTCGCCGACCAGGATGGTGCCCAGGCCCACCGTCACGCCGGCCCCGCGGAGCCGGCCCACCCGGTCGGCCACCTCGGCACGGATCTTGGCGGCCAGGAGCTCGCCGTCGAGCAGGGTTGCGGTCATCTCGGTCTCCTCAGTGCCGGAAGTGGCGCTCGCCGTCGGCGGTGACCATGGCGATCCCCGCCTCGTCGGCGGCCGCCACCACCTCGCCGTCACGGATGGACCCGCCGGGCTGCACGATGGCGGCCACCCCGGCGTTGGCCAGCACCAGCATGCCGTCGGGGAACGGGAAGAAGGCGTCGCTGGCGGCCGCCCCGCCCGACGCCCGGGACTCCGCCTTCGAGACCGCGATCTCCGCCGCCACCACCCGGGACTGCTGGCCGGCGCCCACCCCGACGGCCTGGCCGTCGGTGACGATGGCGATGGCGTTGGAGGTGGTCCGGGCGCAGACCTTCCAGGCCAGGGCCAGGTCCCGCCACTGGGACTCGGTCGGGCGGACCTTGGTGACCACCTCCCACTGCGAGGGGTCGACCAGGAACCGGTCGGCGTCCTGGATCAGCATGCTGGCCCCCAGCCCCCGGTACTGGCGGACCAGCGGCTCGGGCGACGGCGCCGACAGCAGGCGGGTGGCCTTCCGCTTGGACGCCAGCAGGGCCAGGGCCTCGTCGTCGTAGGAGGGGGCGATGATCAGGTCGGCCTGCGGTCCGGCCCCGATCGCCTCGGCCACCGCCACCGTCACCGGGCCGCCCACCGCCACGATCCCCCCGAAGGCCGACTGGGGATCGCACTCCAGCGCCCGCTGGTAGGCGGTCACCAGGTCGGGGTGGACCGCCGCCCCGCAGGGGTTGGCGTGCTTGATGATGGCCACCCCGCGCTCGTCGCCGCCCTCCACCAGCTCGTGGACCAGGCGCCAGGCGGCGTCGGCGTCGAAGATGTTGAGGTAGGAGAGCTCCTTGCCACCGTGCTGGACGACGTCGTCCCACCACGAGTGCCGGCCGGCGATCCGGTAGCGGGCCCCGTGCTGGTGGGGGTTCTCGCCGTAGCGGAGGGAGCCGGTCCGCTCCAGGGTCAGGTGGATGGTGGGGGGCAGGATGTCGGCGTCGGGGAGCGGCTCCGGTGCGGTGGCCGGCGCCTCGAGGTCGGGCTCCAGCGAGTCCATCCACTCGACGATGGCGGCGTCGTAGCCGGCGGTGTGGGCGAAGGCGTGGCGGGCCAGCCGACGGAGGGTGGCCGACGACAGCGATCCCCGGGCCCGGAGCTCGTCGAGGACCGGCCCGTAGTCGGCGGGGTCCACCACCACCCCGACGCTGTCGTGGTTCTTGGCGGCGGCCCGGACCATGGTCGGGCCGCCCACGTCGATCAGCTCGATCGAGGGGTCCGACGGGAAGGGGTAGAGGTTGCACACCACCAGGTCGATCAGGCCGATGCCCCGGGACTCCAGGGCCTCGAGGTGGTCGGGCTTGGTGCGGTCGGCCAGGATGCCGCCGTGGATCACCGGATGGAGGGTCTTGACCCGGCCGCCCAGCATCTCCGGTGC
Organism: uncultured Actinomycetota bacterium; assembly: GCA_963709665.1. Lineage (GTDB taxonomy): Bacteria > Actinomycetota > Acidimicrobiia > Acidimicrobiales > RAAP-2 > DASZIT01. Next base: position 133,222 of record CAVPWU010000007.1, read on the forward strand.
CCCGGTGAGGTCGGCCACCTCGGTGAAGGGGATGCCGGCGTCGGCCAGCGCCGCCGAGGTGCCCCCGCTGGACACCAGCTCCCACCCGAGCTCCGACAGCCCGCGGGCGAACTCCTCCAGACCGGTCTTGTCGTAGACGGACAGCAGTGCCTTCATTCCGTGACCTCCCGGGGTGATCCTCTCCCATCACCGGCGGGGGTCGCCAACCCGTCGATGAAGGTGCGGATGGTGGCGGGGTAGAGCGTGCGCTCCACCGCCTTGATGCGCTCGTGCAGGCTGTCCACCGTGTCGTCGGGCAGCACCGGGACCTCCTGCTGGGCCAGGATGGGGCCGGCGTCCATCTCCAGGGTGGCCACGTGCACGGTGGTGCCGGTCACCGGCACCCCGGCGGCCAGGGCCTCCTCCACCGAGTGCCATCCGGGGAAGGCGGGCAGGAGGGCGGGGTGGGTGTTCAGGACCCGCCCCGGATAGGCGTCGTGGACCGGCTGGTCGAGGACGGTGCCGAAGCCGGCCATCACCACCACGTCGATGTCCCGGACCACCAGGGCGTCGGCCACCGCCGACGAGAAGGTGGCCCGGTCGAAGCCGGCACCGAACCCCCCGAAGTCCGCCCGGTCGACCAGGACGGTGGCGATCGACGCCCCGGCGGCCACCTCGAGCGCCCGGCAGGGTCGGTCGACCAGCACCACGGCCACCGGGAGATCGGCGTCGAGGATGGCCTCGAGGATGGTGCCGCTGCCCGACGCCAGCACCGCGATGCTCACGCTCGAGGGACTGTCGGGAGTGCCACCGGAGACCACGGCCGCACGCTACCAGCGGGGGGTACGGGGCCCGGTGGGGGAACGCCCTCCGACCGAGAAGTGGAGGGGGGTGACCGAGGGCGGACCCCCGTACCGAACTGGCGAGTCCGGACGCCGCCCGACCGGCCTGCCACCGGCCGGGCTGAGCGTCCCGGGCTCGCCATCCCCCGGTCCCCTCCCTGCATCTACTCCATCGGCACCGATCTCGGAATTCCTGAAGCAGAAACTCGAAGAATCTTCCGACGACCACGCACGGTGGGTGCAACCTTCGCCGACGTGGCGGGCGGGTCGGCGGCGGCCCCGGCTCAGTCCTCGAGCGAACGGATCAAGGCCTCGTCGAAGGTGGTCAGGTCGGGGAGGACGGCGTCGCAGAACCCCCAGACGCCGGAGCCGGCCGCCGACGGCTCAGGCACCGCCACCACCCGCATGCGGGCCGCCTTGGCGGCGATGGCCCCGTTGAAGGAGTCCTCCACCGCCAGACAGGCGCCGGGGTCGACGCCCAGCTTGGCGGCGGTGGAGAGGTAGGCGCCGGGATGCGGCTTCCCCACCGGCTCCCACTCCGCCGAGTGCCACACCGTCACCCGGTCCCCGATCCCCAACCGGGCCAGAGCGGCGGCGATGACCACGGCGTAGGAGCCCGAGCACACCGCCACCTGCAGCGAGAGCGCCCCGCACCGGGCCACCGCCTCGACGGCGCCCGGCATCGGGGCCCCCCCGGCGGTGATCAGGTCGGCCACCCGGGCGGTCACCGCCCGCTCCACCTCCGCCGGGCTCGCCCCCTCCCAGGGGTGGCGGACCCACCAGTGGTGGACGGCGTCGTCGATGCGCAGCCCCATGGTCTGGCGCACGTCCACCTCGGTGAGGACCAGCCCCACCGAGGCGAACACCTCGATCTCCGCCTGTCGCCAGAACGGCTCCGAGTCGATGAGCAGGCCGTCGAGGTCGAAGATCACCGCGGCGATCGGCCGCCCGGCGTGGGCGGCCGCCGACGGGACCTCGACCCCGGGTGCCGTGGTCAGGCCAGCTTCCGGACGACGTCGACCATGGCCTCGCCGGCCTCGGTCGGGTTCTGGGCCACCGTCACCCCCGCCTGGCGGAGGGCGTCCATCTTGGCCTGGGCGGTGCCCTGGGAGCCGGAGATGATGGCTCCGGCGTGGCCCATCTTGCGCCCCGGGGGGGCGGTGACCCCGGCCACGTAGGAGACCACCGGCTTGGTGACCGAGGAGGCGATGAACTCCGCCGCCTCCTCCTCGGCCGAGCCGCCGATCTCGCCGATCATCATGATGGCCCGGGTGTCGGGGTCGGCCTCGAAGGCCCGGAGGCAGTCGATGAAGCTGGTCCCCGGCACCGGGTCGCCGCCGATCCCCACGCAGGTGGTCTGACCCACGCCCTGCTGGGACAGCTCATGGAGGGCCTGGTAGGTCAAGGTGCCCGACCGGCTGACGATGCCCACCGGACCACCGGCGAGGGCGATGTCCCCCGAGGTGATGCCGATGTTGCACTTTCCGGGGGAGATGATCCCCGGGCAGTTGGGGCCGAGCAGGCGGGTGGCCGGGTACTCGTCGACCAGGCGGTTGTAGGCCAGGGCCTCGTCCTGGGCGGGGATGCCCTCGGTGATGCAGACCACGAAGGGGACGCCGGCGGCGGCGGCCTCCACGATGGCGGCGGCACCGAACGGGGGGGGCACCGAGATGAACGAGGCGTTGGCCCCGGTGGCCTCGACCGCCTCGGCCACGGTGGCGAAGATCGGGATGCCCTCGATGACCTCACCGCCCCGCTTGGGGTTGGTGCCGGCCACCACCTGGGTGCCGTAGGCCCGGTTCCGGAGCCCGTGGTACAGGCCCTGGCTGGTGGGGCTGACGCCCTGCACCACGACCTTGGTGTTCTCGTCGACGAAGATGCTCACGACTGGCCTCCAGCGAGTGCGACCGCACGGCGTGCGGCATCCAGCATGGTCGGCTCGGCGACCAGGCGATCGGACAGGTGTTCGGACAGGATCTCCCGACCGGCGACGGCGTTGGTGCCGTCGAGGCGGAGGACGATGGGGGAGCTGATCTCCACCCGCTTCAGGGCCTCGAGGACGCCCTTGGCCACCTCGTCGACCCGGGTGATGCCCCCGAAGATGTTGACGAAGATGGACCGGACGGCCGGATCGGAGTTGATGACCTCCAGGGCGGCGGCCATGACGTCGGCGTTGGCGCCGCCGCCGATGTCCAGGAAGTTGGCCGCCGAGCCGCCGCACTGGTTGACCACGTCCAGCGTGCTCATGGCCAGCCCGGCGCCGTTGGCGATGATCCCCACCGAGCCGTCGAGGCCGATGTAGTTGAGGCCCCGCTCCTTGGCCCGGGTCTCCCGCTCGTCCTCCACGTCCAGTCCCCGGAACTCGTCCCACTCGGGGTGGCGGTAGGCGGCGTTGTCGTCGAGGGTCACCTTGGCGTCGAGGGCGTGGACCCTCCCCTCGGGGGTGAGGATCAGGGGGTTGATCTCCGCCAGGTCGCAGTCGCCCTCGGTGTAACAGGCGTACAGCTTGACCAGCAGCTCGGCGGCCTGGGCCCGGGCCGGCTCGTCGAGGTTGGCCCGGTCCACCCACTCCCGGGCGGCCTCCACGGTCAGGCCCTCCACCGGGTCGATGCGGAGGAGGGCGATGGCGTCGGGGTTGGTCACCGCCACCTCCTCGATCTCCACGCCGCCCTCGGCCGACAGCATGCCGAGGTGCTTCTTGGCGCTCCGGTCGAGGGTGAAGCTGGCGTAGTACTCCTTGTCGATGTCCGAGGCGTGCTCGACCCAGAGGCGCTTCACCACGTGGCCCTTGATGTCGAGGCCGAGGATGTTGCCGGCGTGGGTGCGCACCTCGTCGACGTCGTCGGCCAGCTTGACGCCGCCGGCCTTGCCGCGTCCGCCCACCTTGACCTGGGCCTTGACCACCACCGGGTAGCCGGAGGCTTCCGCCTGGGCCACGGCCTCGTCCACGGTGTCGGCCACGCCGCCCTTGGAGATGGGGATGCCGAACCGGGCGAAGTACTGCTTCCCCTGGTATTCGAAGAGATCCACCGGATCTGTTCCTCTCTGTCGTTGTTGCTGTCGTGGTTACGGTCGTTGCGGGTGCTGTCGGAACTGCGTCGGTCACGGCGACGGCGTGCCGGCCGGCCGGAGGTGCCGATCCCGGCGGTGACCGTCGGGATCGGGGCCGTCGGGCGGGGGCGATGGGGGGGGCGATGCGGAGGTGGGGCGGTCACCCGTCCTGTCGGGCGTCGAGGGCGTCGGCCAGCCAGGCGCCGATGGCGGGGAGCGGGGCACCCGGGGTGAAGACCTCGGCCACCCCCTGCTCCTTCAGGATCGGGATGTCGGCCTCCGGGATGATCCCGCCCACGATGACCAGGACGTCGTCCCGGCCCTGCTGGCGGAGCTGGTCGATGACCCGGGGGACCAGGGTGAGGTGGGCGCCCGAGAGGAGCGACAGCCCGACGGCGTCGGCGTCCTCCTGGATCACCGCCTGGACGACCTGCTCGGGGGTCTGGTGGAGCCCGGTGTAGATGACCTCGAACCCTGCATCGCGGAGCGCCCGGGCGATCACCTTGGCGCCGCGGTCGTGCCCGTCGAGCCCGGGTTTGGCCACGACCACTCGATAGGGTCGTTTCACGGACGCCGATACTAAACGAGGACCGGGTGCCCGACGCCAAACGGCCAGGGAGCGGGGGGCGTCCCGGGGCGGCCGCCGGTGGTGGAGGAGGGGGCTGTCGGGCGGCGGAGGGGCCGTGGTACGTTCGAGCCGGACGCCCTCGAACGAGCCCTGATGGAGGACGCCGTGACCACGCCGGCTCAAGCCGTGGATCCTCCCGACGACCAGGCCCCACCTCCGGCATCCTCCCCCTCCCTGGTGGGCGGGCTGGTCCGCGTGGCCCGGCCCAAGCAGTGGATCAAGAACGGGCTGGTCTTCGTGGCCCCGGCCGCCGCCGGGGTGCTCCACCATCGGTCGGTCTTCCTGGACGCCCTGGCCGCCTTCGGGGTCTTCTGCGTGGCCGCCTCCGGCACCTACTTCCTGAACGACTCCCTGGACGCCGCCGCCGACCGGGCCCATCCCACCAAGCGGTTCCGCCCCATCGCCGCCGGGGTGGTCTCCGAGCGCCTGGGGCTCGTCATCGGCGTGGTGCTGCTGGTCGCCTCGTTCTTCCTCGCCTCGCTGGTGGCCGGCTGGCCGCTGTCGCTGGTGATGATCGTCTACGGACTCATCAACACCTTCTACTGCCTGGGCCTCAAGAACGAGCCCATCCTCGACCTGGTCTGCGTGTCGTCGGGCTTCGTCCTCCGGGCCATCGCCGGCGGCGTGGCCACCCGGGTCCCCCTCTCCACCTGGTTCCTGATCGTGGCCTCCTTCGGCTCCCTCCTCATCGTCACCGGCAAGCGGTCCGGGGAGAAGCAGATGCTGGCCGAGCGCTCCACCGACTCCACCCAGGTGCGCCAGACGCTGGGGATGTACTCCGTCTCCTTCCTCCAGGCCATCCGGACCCTGTCGGCGGCGGTGACGGTGACCGCCTACTGCGTCTGGGCGTTCGACCGGGCCGCCCATGTCCACCCCGAGCAGCACCCGATCTGGATCCAACTCACCATCGTCCCCTTCGTCATCGCCCTCCTCCACGTCGTCCGGCTGCTCGACTCCGGGGACGGGGCCGCCCCCGAGGAGCTGGCCATCCACGACCACCGGCTCCAGATCTACGGCGTGGCCTGGGTGGCCCTGTTCGCCATCGGGATCTACGGATGACGGACGGGCCGGACGGACGGCGACAGCTCCTCACCGGCTGGGGCCGCACCGCCCCGTCGGCCGCCGAGGTGGTCCACGCCGTGCACACCGACCTGGTCGACCAGGCCATGGCTGCCGCCGTGGCCGGGGCGGGGGCGGGACGGGGGATGGTGGCGCGGGGGCTGGGCCGGAGCTACGGCGACGCCGCCCAGAACGCCGGTGGGGTGGTGGTCGACGCCACCTGGCTCGACGCCGTCCACCGGGTGGACCTCGACCACGGGCTGATCACGGTGGGGGCGGGGATCAGCCTGGAGACCCTGATGGAGCGGTTCGTGCCCCTCGGCTGGTTCGTGCCGGTCACCCCGGGGACCCGACAGGTGACGGTGGGCGGGGCGATCGCCGCCGACATCCACGGCAAGAACCACCACCGGGACGGGGCCTTCTGCTCCCACGTCACCCGGATGACCCTGGTCACCCCCACCGGCACCGTCGAGCTCACCCCGGACTCCGACCCCGACCTGTTCTGGGCCACCGCCGGCGGCATGGGCCTGACCGGGGTGGTCACCGACGCCACCCTCCAGATGATCCCGGTGGAGTCGAGCTACCTGCTGGTCGACACCGAGCGGGCCGAGGACCTCGACGACGTGATGGACAAGATGCTGACCGGCGACGCCGGCTACCGCTACTCGGTGGCCTGGATCGACTGCCAGTCCCGGGGGCGACGACTGGGTCGCTCGGTCCTCACCCGGGGCGACCACGCCCGCCTCGACGACCTCCCGGCCCGGCTGCGGTCGCACCCGGACCGGGCCCGGGCCTTCGTGCCCCGCACCCGGGTGCGGGTGCCCCTCACCCCTCCCAGCGGCCTGCTCAACCCGCTCACCGTCGGGGCGTTCAACGAGTTCTGGTTCCGGAAGGCGCCGCGGCACCAGCTGGGCAAGCCCCACCACATGACCGGGTTCTTCCACCCCCTCGACGGGGTGGGGTCGTGGAACCGGCTCTACGGCAGCCGGGGGTTCCTCCAGTACCAGTTCGTGGTGGCCGACGAGCAGGGCGAGACGGTCCGCCGGGTCATCGAGCGCCTCACCGAGCTGCGCCTGGCGTCGTTCCTGGCCGTCCTCAAGCGGTTCGGGCCCGGCGACCCGGGACCGCTGTCGTTCCCCATGCCCGGCTGGACCCTGGCCCTCGACCTGCCGGTCGGCCACGAGGGACTCGACCGCCTGCTCGACGACCTCGACGCCGAGGTGGCCGGGGCCGGTGGCCGGGTCTACCTGGCCAAGGACTCCCGGGTCTCCCCCGCCACCCTCCGGGCCATGTACCCCCGCCTCCCCGAGTGGCAGGCGGTGCGGGACCGGGTGGACCCCGCCGGGGTCCTCCGCTCCGACCTGGGCCGGCGCCTGGGACTCTCCCCCGACCTCGCGGAGCCGGGCGAGCCCGGCGGAGCGCCGGGGCCCACCGGCCGGGTCACCCCGACCGGGCGCCGGGCGAAGCCGGCTCCCCGACGACGGACGGCCACCCCGGCCGCCGCCGAACCCTCCCCCACAGAACGGACCGTGTGATGATCGACGCCATCGGCAGACCCCAGTCGGTCCTGGTCCTCGGAGGCTCCTCCGAGATCGCCCAGGCCATCGTGACCAGGCTGGTCCCGGCCCGCTGCCGGACGGTGATCCTGGCCGGCCGGGACGGCCCCAAGCTGCTGGCCGCCGCCGAGAACGCCGCCGAGGCCGGGGCGGACACCATCGAGACGGTGGCGTTCGACGCCGCCGACATCGAGCACCACCGGGAGGTGGTCGACCGGATCTTCGAGCAGTTCGGCGATCTCGACCTGGTGGTGGTGGCCGCCGGGGTCCTGGGCGACCAGGCGGTCGACGAGCACGACCCGGTGGCGGCCGCCGCCGTGCTCACCACCAACTTCACCGGCCTGGCCGCCGCCATGCTGGCGGTGGCCGACCGCCTGCGCCGTCAGGGCCACGGCAAGCTGGTAGTGCTGTCGTCGGTGGCCGGCGAGCGGGCCCGGAAGGCCAACTTCGTCTACGGCTCCTCCAAGTCCGGCCTCGACGCCTTCGCCCAGGGGCTGGGGGACTCGCTGGCCGGGAGCGGGGCGTCGGTGCTGATCGTCCGCCCCGGATTCGTGGTGGGCCGGATGACCGAGGGCATGGACCCGGCCCCCTTCGCCACCACCCCGGAGGCGGTGGCCGACGCCGTGGTGCGCGGCATCTCGTCCGGCGCCGCCGTGGTCTACGTCCCGCCGCTGCTCCGCTGGGTGTTCCTGGCCATGAAGCACCTGCCCCGGGCGGTGTGGCGGAGGATGCCCGGCTGAGGCGGGCCGTCGGCTGGCGACTCAGCGGGTGCCGCCCGCCACCGGGGCCGGGACGAAGGTGATGGTGGTCGGCACGTCCCCGTCGGCGAAGGTCGCCGAGGTGGCGCCAGGGGCGGCTCCGGGCACCGGGTCGGTGAGCACCAGGTGGGCCCGGTCGCTCCCGTCGGCCACCATCCGGGGGGTGAACATGAAGGACCAGGTGGGGTCCACGGTCGGGCGGTAGCCCTCCCGGCGGAGCTGCAGGGCCAGGCCCGCCGCCTCCGGCCACCGGTCGGCGTTGCCGATCACCACCTGGACGTCCCGGGAGGTCCCGGCCCGCAGGTGGGCGGTGGCGAACGAGGCCAGCTGCCCGATCTCCGGGTCGCCGGCGGAGGCCAGCTGGCCGGTCCCCGACGCCCACACCCGGGTCACCGCCACCGCCGGGACCACCAGGGCCACCGCCACCACCCACGCCAGCGCCGTGCGCCAGGGACGGTCGGCGCGCCGGCGGGTGTGCGCCCGGCCCACCGGCGCCGGGGCCGGGGCGGCGGCGGGCGTGCGCCCGGTGACCCGGACCAGCTCGGCGACGGTCAGGTCGCCCACCGCCATCAGGCAGGCGACCGGGAGCAGGGCCATCCAGTAGGTCAGGTAGCCGCTGACCGGTCCCACGATCCGGGTGGCGGCGATCACCGCCACCACCAGGCCCCCGAGGGTGACCACCCCCAGGCCGAGGGCGAACCACCGGCGGCGGAGGGCCGCCCAGGCGACGGCGACGGCCGACAGCACCGCCCAGACCACCACGGTGACCTCCCGCCCGTAGGAGGCGTGGGTGACCACCACGGTGGGCGCCGGGTTCCCCCACGGGACGGTGGTGGTCGAGTTGGCCACGATCGACCAGGCGTCGGCCAGCGAGTGGGACCGGCCCACCGAGGCGGGGGTGGGGGTGGAGAAGAAGTGCCACAGGGCCCAGAGGTTCCCCGGGTGCCCGGTGAGCTGCTGGTGGACCGGCGGGATCCACATCACCACCAGCACCACCCCGCCGAGGACGGCCAGGACCCACCGGGTGGTGCGGCCGGCCCCCACCCGGACCTGCTGGGCGCGGGTCCGGCCGACCAGGCCCGGCTGGGGGGGCGGCGCCGGGGTGTGCCGGTCGGCCGCCCCCGTCTGCCGGCGCTCCCGGCGGACCCGGACGGCGGTCTGGACCCCCCAGCCGATCACCGCCGCCACCGCCAGGAAGGCGATCGACAGGGCCGTCCCCACGTCGGTCTGGACCACGTAGGAGCCCACCAGCGCCAGTCCCACCACCGCCAGGCCCGAGCCGGATATGGCCGCCGCCGCCAGCACCACCGCCAGCAGCATGGCGGCCGCCTCGACGGTGGGGTTCCAGAACGTCTCGAAGAAGTTGAGGCCGAGGGCCAGCACGGCGATGCCCACCACCGCCACCGACCAGCGGGCCGTCCACTCGCCGGCGAACCGCCGCACCACCGCCACCGTCGCCACCAGGCAGGCCCCGTTGATGAGCAGCGCCCCGGCGGTCAGTGCACGCGGGTCGTTGCCCGACAGCCGGTAGAGGGGGGCCAGCAGGTAGAAGAGGGCCGGTCCCGGGTGGCTCCACCCGAACCGGGAGTAGGGCCCGAGGAGGGCCTGGAGGTGGGTGGCGTCGATGACCCGGAGACCGAGGACCGCCTCGTCGCCGTAGAAGTAGAACGCCCTCCCGTAGGTGGTGACCACGTCGATGACCCCGGCGGCCACCGCCACCGCCATCACCACCACACTCAGGGGCCACGTCTCCACCCGGGCCGCCCGGCGGGCCGGCACCGGCGGGGCGGTGGCCGGCACCGGGGCGGGGGGCCCGGCCACCGTGAGGGGCAGGTCGGGGCCGACGGCGACCCCGCCGGTCGTCGCCTCCACCGGTCAGGCCCGCTTCAGCGGCGCCATGCGGAGGAGGAGCTTCTTCCGGCCGACGCTGTCGAAGGCCACCTCCGCCTCGGCGTCCTCGCCCTCGCCGCCGGTCGACACCACGTCGCCCTCGCCCCACAGCCCGTGGACCACCCGGTCGCCGGCCACCAGACCCAGCTGCTCGGCCCCGGAGGAGGCGCCCCGCCGGGAGCCGGCGTCGGCCCCCGGCCTCGCCTCCCCCCGTCCGAAGACGCTCCGGCCCGGGGTGCCCCCCCGGTCGTCGTCACGCTCCCGGGCCGGCCCGCCCCGCGAGCCCCCGCCCCACCGGTCCCGGCCGCCTCCCGGGCTGCTCACATCGCGGAGGAGGTCGGGCGGCAGCTCGGTCAGGAACCGGCTGGGGATGTTCGACTGCATGTTCCCGAAGATCATCCGGCTCCAGGCGTGGGTGACGGCCAGGAACCGCTCGGCCCGGGTGATGCCCACGTAGCAGAGCCGCCGCTCCTCCTCGAGCTCCACCGGGTCCCCCAGCGAGCGGAAGTGGGGGAAGATCCCGTCCTCCATCCCCACCAGGAACACGGCCGGGAACTCCAGTCCCTTGGCGATGTGCATGGTCATCAGTGACACCTGGGTGCCGTCGCCGCCCAGCTCGTCGGAGCCGGCGATCAGGGCGGTCACCTCGAGGAACTCGGCCAACGTCCGGTACTCCGAGGCGTTGCCGGCCAGCTCGTCGACGTTCTCCACCCGGCCCAGGGCCTCGATGCTCCCCTCGGCCAGCAGCTCGGTGCGGTAGCCGGTGCGGTCGAGGATGGCCACCACCAGCTCACCGGGGCCGAGGGTGCCGGCCACCGGTCGGTCCACCGGGTTGTCGGGTCCGGGCTCCTCGGTGACCGGGCCGGGGGGCAGGGCGTCGCCCTCGTCGTCGACCAGGGCGGGGACGGCCATCTGCGCGCGCAGGTCGTCGAGGAGGCCGCTCAGGCTCTCGAGGGCCCGGCCGGCCTTGCCGCTCACCCCGGCCTCGGTGGCCCGGGCCACCGCCTCCCCGAACGAGGCCCCGTTCTGGTGCGCCCACAGGGCCAGCCGGTTGACCGAGGTGTCGCCGACCCCCCGCTTGGGGACGTTGACCATCCGGCGCCAGCTGATCTCGTCGTCCGGGTTGACCAGCACCCGGAGGTAGGCGAGGACGTCCTTGACCTCGCGGCGGTCGTAGAACTTGGTCCCCCCCACCACCTTGTAGGGCACCTCGGCGGCGACCAGCGCCTCCTCGAGGGCACGGCTCTGGGCGTTGGTCCGGTAGAAGACGGCCACGTCCCCCCAGGGCAGCCCCTCCTCCCGCTGGAGCCGGCGGATCTCCCCGGCCACCCACGACGCCTCGTCGTACTCGTCCTCGGCCCGGTAGCGGGTGATGGGCTGGCCGTCCCCCCGGTCGGTCCAGAGGGTCTTGGGCTTCCGGGACACGTTGTTGGCGATCACCGCGTTGGCGGCGTCGAGGATGGTCTGGGTGGAGCGGAAGTTCTGGTCGAGGGTCACCACGGTGGCGTCGGGGAACGCCTGCTCGAACTCGAGGATGTTGGTGATGTCCGCCCCCCGGAACCGGTAGACCGACTGGTCGCTGTCCCCCACCACCACGATGTTCCGGTGCTGGTCGGCCAGCAGGGTGGCCAGGGCGTTCTGGACGGCGTTGGTGTCTTGGAATTCGTCGATCAGCACGTGGGTGAACCGCTGCCGGTAGTGCTCGAGGACCTCGGGGTGCTGACGGAAGAGACGGACGGTGTTGAGGAGGAGGTCGTCGAAGTCCATGGCGTTGGCCGCCACCATCCGCTGCTGGTAGAGGTCGAAGACGTCGGCGATGCGCCGGTCGAAGATGGTCACCGCCGTCCGCCGGTACTCGTCCGGGCCCTGCTGGCGGGACTTGGCCTGGCTGATCTGCCCGAGGATGGAGCGGGGAGGCATCCGCTTGGTGTCGATGTCCAGCTCCTTGCAGACCAGCTCCACCAGACGCCGGGAGTCGGCGTCGTCGTAGATGGTGAACGACCCCTTGTAGCCCAGCAGGTCCCCGTGGGCCCGGAGGATCCGCACGCCGGCGGAGTGGAAGGTGGAGACCCACATCCGCTCGCCCCGGGGCCCGACCAGGTCGACCACCCGGCGCCGCATCTCGTCGGCCGCCTTGTTGGTGAAGGTGATGGCCAGGATCTGCCAGGGGGCGGCGGTCCGGGTGGCGATCAGGTGGGCGATCCGGCGGGTGAGCACCCGGGTCTTGCCCGAGCCCGCCCCGGCCACGATGAGCAGGGGACCGCCCCGGTGCTCCACCGCCGCCCGCTGGGCGGGGGTCAGCCCCCTCACCAGCTCGGCGGCGTCCACCACCGGCCCGGGCCGCCGGTCGGGGGGCTGCTCCCACTCGAAGAGGGTCTCCGGGGCCCCGTCCGACACGCCTACTCCCACTCGATGGTGCCGGGCGGCTTGGACGTGATGTCCAGGGCCACCCGGTTGACGCCGTCCACCTCGTTGATGATCCGGGAGGACAGGCGCTCCAGCACGTCGTAGGGCAGGCGTGCCCAGTCGGCGGTCATGGCGTCGTCACTGGTGACGGCGCGGATCACGATGGGGTAGGCGTAGGTCCGGCCGTCGCCCATCACCCCCACGGTGCGGACGGCGGGGAGCACCGCGAAGCTCTGCCACAGCTGGCGGTAGAGGCCGGCCCGGCGGACCTCCTCCACCACGATGGCGTCGGCGGCCCGGAGGATCTCCGCCCGCTCCGGGGTCACCTCCCCGACGATGCGGACGGCCAGGCCGGGCCCGGGGAAGGGCTGGCGCCACACGATGTCGTGCGGGAGGCCCAGCTCCTCGCCGACGGCGCGCACCTCGTCCTTGAAGAGCAGGCGGAGCGGCTCCACCAGGTCGAAGGCCAGGTCCTCGGGGAGGCCACCGACGTTGTGGTGGGACTTGATCTTGGCGGCGCTGTCGGAGCCCGACTCGATGACGTCCGGGTAGAGGGTCCCCTGGACCAGGTAGGCCACCGGGTCGTCGGCGTCGGCCACCAGGTCCCGGGCCACCTCCTCGAACACCCGGATGAACAGCTCGCCGATGATCTTCCGCTTGACCTCGGGGTCGGTGACCCCGGCCAGGGCGCCGAAGAACCGGTCCGACGCCTTCACGTGGACCAGGTCGACGTGGAACTGCCCCCGGAAGGTCTCCTCCACCTGGGCGCCCTCCGAGGCGCGCATCAGGCCGGTGTCGACGAACACGCAGGTCAGCTGGTCGCCGATCGCCTTGTGGACCAGGGCGGCGGCCACCGCCGAGTCCACGCCACCCGACAGGGCGCACAGCACCCGGGCGTCGCCCACCTGGGCCCGGACCTTGTCCACCTGGGCCTCGATGATCGAGGTGTGGGTCCAGGAGGGGGCGGCCCCGCAGACGTCGTAGAGGAAGCGCTCGAGCAGGTCGGTGCCGCGCTCGGGTATGGGCCACCTCCGGGTGGAACTGGACCCCGTAGATGCGGCGGTCGGGATCGTGGAAGGCGGCCACCGGGGCGTCGGGGCACTCGGCGGTGGCCACGAACCCCTCGGGCACGGTGGTGATGGCGTCCCCGTGGCTCATCCACACCTCGGCGTCGGCGGGCCAGTCCACGAACACCGGGGAGCGCCCGGTGAGGGTCAGCGGGGTCCGCCCGTACTCACCCCGGCCGGTCCGGGCCACCTCGCCACCCAGCTGCTGGGCCACCAGCTGGGCGCCGTAGCAGATGCCCAGGATGGGGATGCCGGTGTCGTAGATGGCCGGGTCGATCTGGGGGGCGGGCACGTCGTTGACCGACTTGGGCCCTCCCGACAGGATGATCCCCTGGGGCCGGCGGGCCGCCAGCTCGGCGGCGCTGAGGGTGTGGGGGACGATCTCCGAGTAGACGTGCGCCTCCCGCACCCTGCGGGCGATGAGCTGGGCGTACTGCGCACCGAAGTCGACGACCAGCACCGGCCCGTCGACGAGCGCCTCGACGGCACCGGGGGCCGACGGGCTCAATGGCCCATGCCGACACCCTGCGAGCGCTGCAGGTCCTTGCCCTCGGTCTGGAGGGCCGGCGCCACCATCACCTCGGCCTTCTGGAACTCCTTCACCGTCTGGTAGCCACAGGTGGCCATGGCGGTGCTGAGCGCCCCGAAGAGGTTCATCCGGCCGTCGTTCTCGTGGGCGGGGCCCAACAGGATCTCCCGCAGGGTGCCGCGGGTGGTTGTCTTGACCCGGGCCCCGCGGGGGAGGGTGGGGTGGAAGGTGGCCATGCCCCAGTGGTAGCCGCGGGCCGGGGCCTCGACGGCGGACGACAGCGGCGAGCCGAGCATCACGGCGTCGGCGCCGCAGGCGATGGCCTTGGCGATGTCACCGCCCTTGGACATGCCGCCGTCGGCGATCACGTGGCAGTAGACACCGGTCTCGTCGAGGTGGCGCATCCGGGCGCCGGCCACGTCGGCGATGGCGGTGGCCTGGGGCACGCCGATGCCGAGGACGCCCCGGGTGGTGCAGGCGTTGCCCGGGCCCACCCCGACCAGCACGCCGACCGCCCCGGTGCGCATCAGGTGGAGGCCGGCCTGGTAGGAGGCGCAGCCACCCACGATGACCGGGATCTCGAACTCGCGGATGAAGCGCTTGAGGTTGAGGGGCTCGGCGGTCTTCGACACGTGCTCGGCGGAGACCACCGTGCCCTGGATGACCAGGAGGTCGAGCTCGGCGGCCAGCAGGGCGGGGGCGAAGGACTCGGTCTTCTGCGGGGTGACCGAGGCGGCGGTGGTGACGCCGGCCGCCTTCATCTCCCGGATCCGTTCGGTGACCAGCTCCATCTTCACCGGCTCGGCGTACATCTGCTGCATGCGGGCGGTGGCCTTCTCGGCGGGCAGCTCACGGATCTCGTCGAAGAGCCCGGTGGGGTCCTCGTAGCGGGTCCACAGGCCCTCGAGATTGAGGACGCCCAGCCCGCCGAGGCGACCGATCTCGATGGCGGTGGCCGGGCTCACCACGCCGTCCATGGCCGAGGCCAGCAGCGGCAGCTCGAACCGGTAGGCGTCGATCTCCCAGCTGATGTCGACGTCCTCCGGGTCCCGGGTCCTCCGGCTCGGGACGATGGCGATGTCGTCGAACCCGTAGGCCCTCCGACCCGACTTGAAGATGCCGATCTCTAGCTCAGCCACGTCTCTCTGTCCTCCGGCCCATGGGTGGATCTGGTCGTTGACCGATCAGCACGCCCCGACCACCTGCTGTCCGATCTGGGCCCTAGGTTACCGCCTGGGGGACCGGCCTCAGGCGACGGGTGGAGGGCGGTCACGGGGCCCCGGGAGGCCCAGGACGAGGCAGAGCAGCTCGGTCAGCACCCGGGCGGTGGCCCCCCAGATGATCTCCCCGGCCGCCTGGAAGAACCACACCGGGAACTCCGTCCCCACCTGGCCGTCCGCCCCGGGGCGCCCGGAGACCGACCACCACTCCTCGCGGAAGATCCGGTCCTCGAGGAGCTCGGCCAGGGCCACGTCGAAGACCCGGTCCACCTCGTCGGGGCCCCCGACCAGGTCCGGCCGGGCGCCCAGGGTGGCCACCACCGGGGTCATCAGGGTGTTGGAGGAGACGGTGGGCATGGGCGTGAGGTGGCCGAGCACGGTGACGGTGGTCGGATCCAGCCCGACCTCCTCCCGGGCCTCCCGGAGGGCGGCGGTGTCCACGTCCTCCCCGGCGTCCAGCCGGCCCCCGGGGAAGGCCACCTCGCCCCGGTGGGAGCGCAGCCGGGCCGACCGGACGGTGAGGATCACCCGGGACTCCCCGTCCTCCTCGAACAGGGCGAGGAGGACGGCGGCGGGACGCTCGGCGGGGTCCACCCCCGAGGACAGGCGGAGGAACGCCGCCACCGCCGCGGCGTCGGGGGTGGTCCCCACCGCCTCACCACCCGACGCCAGGGCGCCGGCCACCCGCTCGAGGGTGAGGCCCCGGCGCTCGGCCACCGAGAGGTGGGCCCAGGGGGCCGGGCCGCCGGGCCGGCTGCCCGGGGGTCGGGTGATGACCTGCAGCCCGGGACGGTAGGCGGCGGGGGCCGGGGTGGGCGTCGAGCCGGGCGGCGTGGCGTCGAGCGGGCGGGCGGGGTCGACGGGCACGGACGTCGAGACTACGGGCGATCGCCCGGCGACCGACCGACCCCGGACCTACCCCCGCAGCGGCGCCGGCCCTCCGAAGTGGTCGTGGAGCACGGTCCGGGCGGCGTGGACCCCGCACATGCCGTGGACCCCGCCGCCCGGGGGCGTCGACGCCGAGCACAGGTAGACCCCGTCGAGCGGCGTCCGGTAGGGGTTCCAGCCGATGGTGGGGCGGAACACCGTCTGGCGCAGCGAGGGCAGTCCCCCGCCGATGTCGCCACCCACCAGGTTGGGGTTGTGCCGCCCGACGTCGGCGGCGGTCCGCACCGACCGGGCCAGCACCAGGTCGACGAAGCCGGGGGCGAACCGTTCGATCTGGGCCTCGATGGCCGCGGCCCGGTCGACCGTGGAACCGGGGGGCACGTGGCAGTAGGCCCACAGGACGGCCTGTCCGGCCGGGGCCCGATCGGGGTCGGCCACCCCCGGCTGGACCACGATGGCGTAGGGCCGCTCGGGGTGGCGGCCGGCGTGGACCTCGGCCTCGGACCGGGCCACCTCGGCCAGGGTGCCCCCCAGGTGGACGGTGGCCGTCCGCCGGCAGGCCTCGGCCGTCCAGGGGACCGGGCCCGACAGGGCCCAGTCCACCTTGCACACCCCCGGCCCGTACCGGAACCGCCGGAGCGCCGCCCGGTAGCGGTGGGGCAGCCGGTCCCCGGCCAGGGCCACCAGCCCGGCCGGGGAGGTGTCGAGCACCACCGCCGTGGAGGTCGGCAGGTCGTCCAGGTCGGCCACCCAGCGGCCGGTGGTCACCGTGCCGCCCGCCTCCACCAGCCGGTCGGCCACCGACCGGGCGATGGTGGCGCTCCCTCCCGCCACCACCGGCCATCCCACGGTGTGGGCGGTGAGCGCCAGCAGGAGCCCGAACGCCCCGGTGAGCGGGGCGTTGAGCGGCAGCGTCGAGTGGGCCGCCACCCCGGCCAGCAGGGCCCGGGCCCCGTCGTCCCCGAACCGGGCGGCCAGCCGCTCGACGGAGGGCAGCCCCCGGAGGCCGAAGCGGGCCATCGACACCGGGTGGGCGGGGAACGACCGGAGGGGGCCCAGTGCCCCGGCGAACACGTCGTCGGCCCGGTCCACCAACGGCCCGAGCAGCCTCCGGTAGGCGGGACCGTCGGGTCCCAGCCCCTCCACGGTGGC
The DNA here is from genome assembly GCA_963709665.1 of uncultured Actinomycetota bacterium. Classification (GTDB taxonomy): domain Bacteria; phylum Actinomycetota; class Acidimicrobiia; order Acidimicrobiales; family RAAP-2; genus DASZIT01. The sequence goes on from CAVPWU010000007.1 coordinate 150,247, forward strand.
GGCCAGCGACCGGTGGGCCACCGCCGCCCGGCCGCCGTCGAGGGGGGAGGCGAAGGGGACCTCGGGGTGACGCAGGGCGGCCCCCAGCCCCTCGAACCCCGGCTGCTGGAAGAAGGGCGACGCCAGCACCATGGGGTGGACGGCGGAGCAGACGTCGTGATGGAAGCCGGGGAGGGTGAGCTCCTGGGTCCGGCACCCGCCGCCGACGGTGTCCGCCCCCTCGATCACCGCCACCGAGCGGCCGGCCCGGGCCAGGGTGAGGGCGGCGGCCAGCCCGTTGGGACCCGAGCCCACCACCACCACGTCGACCTCGGCCACGCCGGCAGTCTTAGCCCACCGCCGTCCCGGCCGGCCTCCCGGCGCGCGCCATCGGCGGCCGGTAGCGTCTGGGCGGTGGCCGGCAGGGCCACCAGGACCGACGGAGGAGCGACCATGGCAGACGAACCGCCGCGCTACGGACAGCCGGGGGGACCCCAGTTCCCCATCACCACCGCCCTGGAGTTCCCCGAGTGGAAGGTCGACCGGAGCCTGGGCATGGTCTTCGGCGTGGTGGTCCGCTCGATGGGCATGGCCAAGGGGTTCACCGCCGGGTTCAAGGCGATGGCCGGGGGCGAGGTCAAGCAGTACACCCGCCTGGTGGAGGACAGCCGCCGCCACGCCATGGACCGCCTGATCGAGAACGCCCAGCTGGTCGGGGCCAACGGCATCGTGTCGATGCGGTTCGACTCCTCGGAGGTCGGCCAGTCCCTCACCGAGATCGTGGCCTACGGGACCGCCGTGGTCCTCGGCGCCCGCAGCTGACGCCATGATCGGGGCGATCATCGTGGTGGTGGTGCTGCTGTTGGTCCTGGGCTTCGGCATGGCCAGCTTCTTCGTACGGCGCCACCGCGAGACGGACCGCCCGCAGGCGGGCTGGCAGCGGACCGGCGAGGTGTTCAACGACCCGTCCACCAACCGGGTGATGCGGGTCTGGCTCGACGAGTCCGGCGAGCGCCACTACGTGCCGGAGGCGGAGCGCCCGGCCATCTGAGCCCCGGCCATCTGAGCCCCGGCCATCTGCGTCCCGGCCATCTGCGTCCCGGCCATCTGCGTCGGCGGGCGGGGCGGCGGATCGGGGCGCCTCAGCCCGTGCGGGACACGTCGTACTGGTGGTGGACGGTGTCGTGGGCGACCTGGCGGAGGACCGGGCCCATCCCCAGCTCCCCCGCCTCCGGATGGAGGAGGGCGGCGTCGGGGGGCGCCGCCGACCACTGCCCCACGAACTCCGCCGACGACCGGCCCAGGGACCACAGCGCCGCGGCCAGGGGCATCCCGTCGTAGTGGCGGACGGCGGCCAACGCGTCCTGGTCGTAGGGGGCGACCGGCCGGCGCTCCCCGGGGGCGAGGCCGCTCAGCCGCTCGGCCCAGATCCGCAGGTTGTCGGCGACGTGCCACACATAGGTCCGGGCGTCCCAGGTCAGCCCGTCGGCGGTGCCGGTCCCGTCCCGTCCGGCCAGCAGGTCGGCGAAGGCCGCCGGAGCCTCGGCGATGACGCCCAGCGCGTCGCCCTCGGGGATCGACCACACGTAGCCGCACTGGCGGCAGGGGTCGCCCCAGCCCCCGGCGCCGTAGGGGTTCTCGTCCATTCCTGCAGTGTCACACGCCGGGGGGTGCCGCACGACGGGGACCGGAGGCACAGCGACGGCCGGCCCCCGGGGGGACCGGCCGTCGCCAGGACACTCGCCGCCGGAGCGGCACCCGTGCCGGGTGTTACATCATGCCGCCCATGCCGCCCATCCCACCCATGCCGCCGCCCATGGCGGCAGCGGCGGCGGCAGCGGCCGCCGGGTCGGCCTTCTCGGGCTTGTCGGCCACCAGGGCCTCGGTGGTCAGCAGCAGACCGGCGATGGACGCCGCGTTCTGGAGGGCCGACCGGGTGACCTTGGCGGGGTCGATGACGCCGGCCTTGACCAGGTCCTCGAGCTCACCGGTGGCGGCGTTGAGGCCGACGTTGCCGGACTCGCCCTCCACCTGGCGGACCCAGACCGAGCCCTCGAGGCCGGCGTTGTTGGCGATGGCGGTCAGCGGAGCGGCCAGGGCCTTGGCGACGATGGTCGCCCCGGTGGCCTCGTCGCCCTTGAGCGACTCGATGACGCCGTTGACGGCCGCCCGGGAGCGGACCAGGGCGGTACCGCCCCCGGCCACGATGCCCTCCTCGACGGCGGCCCGGGTGGCGGAGAGGGCGTCCTCGATGCGGTGCTTCTTCTCCTTCAGCTCCACCTCGGTGGCGGCGCCGACCTTGACCACGGCCACGCCGCCGGCCAGCTTGGCCAGCCGCTCCTGCAGCTTCTCGCGGTCCCAGTCGGAGTCGGTGTCGTCGATCTCCCGCTTGATCTGGGCGATGCGGCCCTTGACGTCGTCCTCGGACCCGCCACCCTCGACGATGGTGGTGTCGTCCTTGGTCACGATGACCCGGCGGGCGGTGCCCAGCAGGTCGACGGTGGTCGTCTCGAGCTTGAGACCGATCTCCTCGGAGATCACCTGGCCGCCGGTGAGGACGGCCATGTCCTGCAGCATCGCCTTGCGGCGCTCACCGAAGCCGGGGGCCTTGACGGCCACCGAGGTGAAGGTGCCGCGGATCTTGTTGACCACCAGGGTGGCCAGGGCCTCGCCCTCCACGTCCTCGGAGATGATCAGCAGCGGCTTGCCGGTCTGCATGACCTTCTCGAGCACCGGGACCAGGTCGTGGACCGAGCTGATCTTCTGGTTGACGAAGAGGATCAGCGGGTCGTCGAGGACGGCCTCCTGGCGCTCGGCGTCGGTGACGAAGTACGGGGACAGGTAGCCCTTGTCGAACTGCATCCCCTCGGTGAACTCGAGGTCGATGCCGAAGGTGTTGGACTCCTCGACGGTCACGGTGCCGTCCTTGCCCACGCGGTCGATGGCGTCGGCCAGGACCTCGCCGATGGCGGCGTCGGCAGCCGAGATGGAGGCCACCTGGGCGATCTCGTGCTTGGAGTCGATCTCCTTGGCCTGGTCCCGGATGGAACCGACGGCGGCGGCGACCGCCTTGTCGATGCCCTTGCGGAGCCCCAGCGGGTTGGCGCCGGCGGCCACGTTGCGGAGGCCCTCCTTGATGAGCGCCTGGGCCAGCACGGTGGCGGTGGTGGTGCCGTCGCCGGCCACGTCGTTGGTCTTGGTGGCGACCTCCTTCACCAGCTGGGCGCCCATGTTCTCGAACACGTCGTCGAGCTCGACCTCACGGGCGATGGACACGCCGTCGTTGGTGATGGTGGGGGCACCGAACTTCTTCTCGATGACCACGTTGCGGCCTTTCGGTCCCAGGGTCACCTTGACGGTGTCGGCGAGCTTGTTGACACCGGCCTCGAGGCTGCGGCGGGCGGTGTCGTCGAACTTGAGGATCTTCGGCATGGTTACTTCACCACCTTGGCGAGGACGTCACGGCTCGAGAGGATCAACAGGTCCTCGCCGTCGGCACTGATCTCGGTGCCGCCGTACTTCGAGTACACGACGGTGTCGCCCACCGCCAGGTCGAGGGGGATGAGCTCACCGGAGGCCTCGGCGCGGCGCCCGGGGCCGACGGCCAGGACTTCGCCCTGCTGGGGCTTCTCCTTGGCGGTGTCGGGGATCACCAGGCCGGATGCCGTGGTCTCTTCGGATTCGCCGGGGCGTACGACGATGCGGTCGTCGAGGGGCTGCAGACTCATGTGATCGGGCCTCCTGTGGCACGTGTTAGCACTCTAGGGTTGCGAGTGCCAATGTTAGCCATCCTCCCCCGGGTTGGCAACCGAAAGGTGAGAGTGCCAGCTCAGGCCGTCGCCACCAGGCGGAGGTTGGGGTCGGCCCCCAGGCTCATCGGGCTGGGCCCGTCCTGCCGGAGCCGCCACCAGCCGGCGGCCGCCACCATGGCGGCGTTGTCGGTGCACAGCGCCCGGCTGGGCAGGAACGCCCCGATGCCGTCCTCGGCGCAGGCCGCCTCGATCCGGCTGCGCAGGAGGGAGTTGGCGGCCACCCCGCCGGCCAGACACAGGGCGGTGGCCCCGGTGTCGGCGGCCGCCCGTCGGGCCTTGGCCACCAGGACGTCCACCACCGCCCGCTGGAAGGAGGCGGCCACGTCCACGGTGGACGCCTCGGGGTGCCGGCGGACGGCGTTGACCACCGAGGTCTTCAGACCGCTGAACGAGAAGTCGTAGCCGTCGGCCAGGAGGGCCCGGGGGAAGGCGAAGGCGGTGGGGTCGCCCTGGCCCGACACCTTGTCGATGGCCGGCCCTCCCGGGTAGCCGAGCCCCAGGTAGCGGGCGACCTTGTCGAAGGCCTCGCCGGCGGCGTCGTCGATGGTCCCGCCCAGGATCCGGTAGCGGCCCGGCGAGGACACCTCCACCAGGAGGGTGTGGCCGCCGGAGACCAGCAGCACCACCAGCGGCCAGCCGAGGTCGGGCTGCTCGAGGAGGGAGGCGAACAGGTGGGCCTCGAGGTGGTTGACCCCGACCACCGGCACGTCCCAGGCCAGGGCCAGCGCCTTGGCCTCGGCCACCCCCACCAGCAGCGAGCCGATCAGGCCGGGGCCGTAGGTGACGGCCACCCCGTCGATCCCCGCCCCGGTGGTGTCGCTGCCGGCGGCGGCCAGGGCCTCGGCCACCACCGGGGTCAGCACCTCCAGGTGGGCCCGGCCGGCCAGCTCGGGGACCACCCCGCCGTAGCGGGCGTGGAGGTCGATCTGGCTGGAGACCACCGACGACACGATGGTGACGCCGTCGTCGACCACCGAGGCCGCCGTCTCGTCGCACGACGTCTCGATGCCCAGCACCCGTCGGATCGGTCGGCTCGTCACAGGTGCGAGGCTACCCAGCCACCGGCGGGGCGGCGACGGTGCTCACCGGCGGGAGGTGACCGACAGGCCGTCGGGCAGTCGGGCGGCGATCCCGGCCAGCCGCCGGTCGTACAGCTCGGTGTCGATGTCCCGCACCCACATGATCAGGGCGTCGTCGCCGGTCTCCGGGTAGTAGTTGGGACGGACCCCCACCGGGACCATCCCGAAGCGCCGGTAGAGGGCGAGGGCCGGCTGGTTGCCCACCCGGACCTCGAGGGTCAGGTGGCGGGCCCCCCGCTCCAGGGCCACCCGGACCAGGTCGAGGAGGATGGCGCTGCCCAGGGCCCGTCCCTGCCAGGCGGGAGCGACGGCGATGTTGTTCACGTGGGCCTCGTCGTCGATGAACATCAGGCCGGCGAAGCCCACGATCTCCGACCCCACCCACGCCGCCCGGTAGGCCCGGGAGGTGCGCTGGGCCAGCTCCTCCACGAACAGGCGGTGCGACCAGGGCTGCGGGAAGACGTCGTGCTCGATGGCCAGCACCCCCTTGAGGTCCTTGGTGCGCATCGGGGCGGTGACCACCTCGAGCGGCGTGTCGAGCGGTGCCGGCGGCCCGTCGCCTTCGGTCATCCGGTCGGCTCGACGGTGGGGGGCAGGCGCTGCTCCCAGTTGATCTTGGCGTCGGCCTCCCGCCGGTAGTCGGGGACCAGGTCGATGGGGGGCCCGGCCACCCGGCCGGCGGCCAGCCGCCGGGCGGCCAGCCGTCCCAGCGTCAACGGCGAGGGTGAGGACACCTCGCCGGCCAGGGCGAGGTCGACGGTGGACACCCCGGCCAGGGTGTCGAGGTAGCGGACGGCGCCGTCCCCGACCACCAGCACCCGGCCACCCGGCTCCGGGTCGAGGGCGGACAGGGTGTTGACCAGCCCCTCGGGGGTGAGCAGCTCGGGGGGCCCGGCGCGGACCCCGTCGGGGTCGGGGGCGGCGGGGTCGTCGGCGGGACCGGCGTCCGCCGACCCGAACCGGTACCGGGCCACGAACACCTCGCCCCGCCGGGCGTCGACCACCGACACCACCGTGGTGGGGCGACCGGGCTCCGCCAGGGCCAGGGCCCCGGCGGCCAGGATGTCGAGGCTGCTCACCCCGAGGACCCCGATGCCCAGTCCCTGGGCCAGCGCCTTGGCCGTGGCCACCCCCACCCGGAGGCCGGTGAAGAGCCCGGGGCCCACGTCCACCGCCACCGTCCCCACGTCCCGGATGCCGATCCCCGAGAGGGCGCAGACCTCCTCGATGGCGGGGATGAGGGTCTCGGCGTGGCGCCGGCCCCCCTGGTGGCTGCGCTCGGCGGAATGGTCGCCGGCCACCAGGGCGGCCCCGACCAGGTCGGTGGCCGTCTCGATGGCCAGGAGGTTCACCGGGCCCCCCACGGTGCCAGGGCCGAGGTCAGCGCCGCCCACCGGCCGTCCCACCGGCCGGTGGAGGCGTCGGCGTCCACGGTGAGGGTGCGGTCCCCGTCGAGGGCCCCGGGATCGTCGGTGGGGTCCCCCGTGAGGTCGTCGGGACCCGGCGGGCCGGCCTCCAGACGGACGGTCAGCGCCCCCTCCCCCAGCACCGGGGCGGCGGCGTCGCCCCACTCCACCAGGGCCACCCCGCCGTCCTCCACCAGCTCCCCGATCCCCAGGTCGGTGATCTCCCGGAGGTGGTCGAGGCGGTAGACGTCGGCGTGGATGAGCACGGCCACCGAGCCGTCGGCCCCCTCCCCCACCGGGTACTGGCGGACCAGGGTGAAGGTGGGGCTGGTGATCGGCTCCCCGATGCCGAGGGCCCGGCCGAAGCCCTGGGCGAAGGTGGTCTTCCCCGCCCCCAGGTCGCCGGCCAGCAGCAGCACGTCGCCGGGCACGCAGAGCCGGGCGATGGCCCCGGCCACCTCCCGGGTGCCGGCGGCGTCGGCGGTGGCCAGGGTCAGCGGTGCGCTCACGCCGTCCACCCCAGCAGCTCCTTGGCCCGCACCAGGTCGGAGCGCATCTGGGCCACCACCATCCCCCCCGACCGCAGGGCGGCGGCGGGGTGGAAGGTGGGCACCAGGTGGGCGTGGCCGAACGGGTACGACGTCCCCCGCAACTTGGTGATCCCCTGGTCGGTCTCGAGCAGCAGCTTGGTGGCGAAGTTGCCCAGGGTCACCACCACCGTCGGGCGGATCAGCTCGATCTGGGAGGCCAGGTAGGGGCGGCAGGCGGCGATCTCCTCCGGACGGGGGTCGCGGTTGTCGGGCGGCCGGCACTTGACCACGTTGGCGATGTAGCAGCGGCTCCGGTCGATCCCCAGCTCCTCGCCCATCAGCCGGTCGAGCAGCCTGCCCGAGCGGCCCACGAACGGCTCGCCCTGCAGGTCCTCGTCCCGTCCGGGGGCCTCCCCCACGAACATCAGGTCGGCCCCGGCGTCCCCCACCCCGAAGACCACCTGGGTCCGGCCGGCCGACAGCGGGCACCGGGTGCAACCCGACGCCTCCCGGGCGAGGTCGGCGAGTCCGGTCGTCTCGGCCACCGCCGCATGGTACCGCCCGGGAATCGGGAGCCTCCCCGGGAACCGGGGGGTCAGGACCGGGGGCCCGGGTCCCCGGTCGTCCCCACCAGGTGGCGGGGCACCCGCGGTCCGATGTCGCAGAGGACCTCGTAGTGGATGGTGCCCAGCCGGTCGGCCCACTCGGAGGCGGTGACCTCCTGGTCGCCCTGGCGCCCGAGGAGCACCACCTCGTCGCCGACCGCCACCGGCGCGCCCCCCTCCGGGCCGCAGTCGACGACGATCTGGTCCATGGTCACCACCCCGGCCAACGGGCGGCGACGGCCGCCGATCAGCACCTCCCCGCCGGTGTCGAACAGGCGGCGGGGGACACCGTCGGCGTAGCCGAGGGGCACGGTGGCCACCACCGAGCGCTCGGCCAGCGGGCGCCGGCGCCCGTAGGAGGGGCGCTCGCCGGCCGCCAGGGTGCGCACGTAGGACACCTCGGCCCGGAGGGAGAGCACCGGTCGGAGCCGACCCCCGCCGGTCTCGGCGGCCAGGGTGTCGGCCAGGGCCGGGGACGGGCTGTGGCCGTAGAGGGCGATGCCGCACCGCACCATCTGGTGACGGGCCCCCGGCACCCCGATGGCCCCGGCCGAGTTGGCCAGGTGGGCGAGGGGCGGGCGGTGGCCGGCGGTGGCCAGGGTGTCCAGCACCACCCCGAACCGGTGGACCTGGGTGGCGGTGTAGGCGGTGTCGACCGGGTCGGCCCCGTCGGCCACCGCCAGGTGCGACCACACAGCCCCCAGGGCCAGCCCGTCGGTGGTCGCCACCGCCTCGGCCAGGGCCAGGACATCGTCGGGGTCGGCGCCCACCCGGTGCATCCCGGTGTCCACCTTCAGGTGGACCTCCACCGGCAGGGTGGCGTCGGCGGCCGCCTTCCCCAGGGCGGCCACCCCCTCGGCGGTGTAGGCGGTGGGCACCAGGCGGTGGTGCACGGCGTCGGCCATGGCCGGGAGCGGAGGCTCCGACAGCAGGAGGACGGGGGCGGTGATCCCGGCCTCGCGGAGGGTCACCCCCTCCTCCACCAGGGCGACCGCCAGCCAGGTGGCCCCGCCTTCGAGGGCGGCCCGGGCCACCGGCACCGAGCCGTGGCCGTAGCCGTCGGCCTTGACCACCGCGCACAGCCGGGCCGGGCCGGCCAGCCCGGCCAGGAGGGTCGCGTTGTGGCGGACGGCGTCGAGGTCGACGTCGGCCCAGGCCGGGCGGAACCGCTCAGCCACCGTCGGCCGCCGATCCGGACGGGGTCCGGTCACCGCCCCCGGCCGGGACGTCCAGGAGCTCGCTGAGCACGGCGGCCACCAGCTCGGGCAGGTCGCCGGCCACCAGTCCCTCCGCCCGGCCCCGCCCCGCCGCCCGGCCGTGGACGTGGGCGGCCAGGGCGGCCGCCTCGGCCGGGGCCACCCCACGGGCCAGGAAGGCCCCGATCACCCCGGAGAGCACGTCCCCGGTGCCGGCGGTGGCCAGCCGGGACGAGCCGGCCGTGGCCACCAGGGCCCGGCCGTCGGGAGCCGCCACCACCGTGGTGCTGCCCTTCACCAGGGCCACCGATCCGGCGGCGGCGGCCAGCCGTCGGGCGGCGGCCAGCCGGTCGGCCCCCGGGGGGCCGTCCAGCAGCCGGGCGTACTCGCCGTCGTGGGGGGTGAGGACCACGGTGGGCTCCGGGCGCAGCGGCCGCCCGGGATCGAGGCGACCGAGAGCCACGAGGCCGTCGGCGTCCACCACCGTCGGCAGGTCGGTGCCCTCCACCAGGCGCCGCACCTCCCCGGCGGACGAGGGGTCACGGCCCAGCCCCGGACCGACGATCACCGCCCGGCACCGCTCGGAGGCCTCGAGGGCGGCCTCCGCCCACCCGTCGGCGGGCAGCGACACCCCCACCGCCTCGGTGGCCGGGAGCTCCCCGAGGGCCGCCCCGGGCACCCCGAGCCGGACCATGCCCGCCCCGGCCCGGGCGGCGGCCCGGGCGCAGAGTCCGGCCGCCCCGGTCATGCCCGGCGAGCCGGCCACCACCAGCACCGCCGAGCTCCACTTGTGGTCGTCGGGGCGGCGGGCCGGCACCAGACGGGCAGGGTCGGTGTCGTCCACCAGGTGGGCCCGGGCGGTCCCGGGGTCGAGGCCGATGTCGGCCACCACCACCCGGCCGGCCAGCCGTCGTCCCTCCCCCTGGACCAGGCCGGGCTTGCGGGCCGCGAAGGTCACCGTCCGGTCGGCGGCCAGCACCGGGCCGGCCGCCTCCCCGGTGTCGCCGGCCACCCCCGAGGGGATGTCCACCGCCAGCACCGGCGTCCCGGGGACCGGCGTCGGGGGGTGGTAGGCGCCGCGGAAGCCGGTGCCGTAGGCGGCGTCGATGACCAGGTCACAGGGGCCCAGCCGGTCGGTGCTCCCCGCCTCCACCACCGTCACCCGGGCCCCCCGGGCGGCCAGCAGGGCGCCGGCCACCCGGCCGTCGGCGCCGTTGTTCCCGCCGCCGGCCACCACCGTCACCCGCCGTCCGTAGGCACCCCCCAGCATGGCCAGGGCCTGGACGGCCACCGCCGTCCCCGCCCGCCCCACCAGCACGTCGAGAGCGGTGGTGGCCTGGGCGGCGGCGTCCACCGCCCGCATCTCGGCCACGGTCAGGAGCGGCTGCATGGTCCCCGACGCTAGAAGGTCGGGACGGCGGGTGGCGGCACCGTCGTGGGTGCCGCCGTGGGTGCCGTCGGGGGCCGTCCCGGCCGTCGGCCGCCACCGCCGCCTCGGCCACTACGAAGGCCAGGGCGGTGGCGTCGGTGTGGGTCAGCGACAGGTGCCACCGGGTGATCCCCGACCGCTCGGCCCGCTCGGCCGCCGAGCCGTGGAGGACCAGCGAGGGGGCCTCGAGCCCCACCCGGACCACCTCCACCTCGTCGAAGCGGAAGGCGCCCAGGCCCACTCCCAGCGCCTTCATGGTCGCCTCCTTGGCGGCGAACCGGGTGGCCAGGCGGGGCGCCGGGTCGGCCGCCCGCCCGGCGTAGGTGCGCTCGCCGTCGGTGAACAGCCGGCCGGCCATCCCCGACCGGCGTCCCAGCACCGTCCGGAGGCGCTCCACGTCCACCGCGTCGACACCGATCCCGACCACGGGGCCGGCCACCGCCCCCGGGTCGATGCCGGTCACTCGACGGTCACCACCTTGGCCAGGTTGCGGGGCCGGTCGACGTCGAGGCCGTGGAGGCGGGCCATCGAGTAGGCGAACAGCTGCAGGGGCACCACGTCGACGATCGGGGCGAAGAGCTGATGGGTGGCGGGCACCCAGAGCATGGCGTCGGCCTGGCGGGCCGTCTCCTCGTCCCCGTCGTTGCCGACCAGGACCACGGTGGCGCCCCGGCTCCGCACCTCGGCCACGTTGGCCATCATCTTCTCCCACAGGCGGGTGCGGGTGGCCACCCCGATGACCACGGTGCCCGGCTCCACCAGGGCGATGGGCCCGTGCTTGAGCTCGCCGGCCGGGAACCCCTCGGCCCGGAGGTAGGAGAGCTCCTTCAGCTTCAGCGCCCCCTCCAGGGCCACCGGGTAGCCGACGTGACGGCCCAGGAACAGGAAGGACGGCGAGTCCCGGAGGGCGAAGGTCACCGCCTCCACGTCGACCTGGCGGGAGAGGGCGGTCTCCACCTGGCCGGGGAGCTGACGCATGGCGTCCAGGAAGTCCCGGGCCTCGGTCGGGTAGAGGGTGCCCCGGGTCTGGGCCAGGTAGAGGGCCAGGATCTCGAGGGCGGTGATCTGGGCCAGGTGGGTCTTGGTGGCGGCCACCCCGATCTCCGGCCCCGCCCGGGTGTAGAGGACGGCGTCGGCCTCCCGGGTCATCGACGAGTCGACCACGTTGGAGATGACCAGCACCTTGGCGTTCCAGCGGCGCGCCTCGCGGAGGGCCTGCAGGGTGTCGACCGTCTCCCCCGACTGGCTGACCCCGATGACCAGGGTGTGGGAGTCGAGCACCGGGTCCCGGTACCGGAACTCGCTGGCGATGTCGATCTCCACCGGCAGCCGCGCCCAGTGCTCGATGGCGTACTTGGCCATCAGGGCGGCGTGGTAGCTGCTGCCGCAGGCCACGATGAAGACCTTGTCCACCGCCCGGAGCTCGTCGTCGGAGATGCGCACCTCGTCGAGGGCCAGGGTGCCGTCGGGCAGCAGGCGGTCGAGGAGGGTGTTGGCCACCGCCATCGGCTGCTCGTGCATCTCCTTGCTCATGTAGTCGTCGTAGCCGTCCTTGCGGGCCGCCTCGAGGTCGTAGTCGACGGTGCGGACCGGAGGGACCACCTCGGTGCCGTCCAGGGTGGTGACCCGGATGGAGCCGGGCCGCAGCTCGGCGATCTGGTCGTCGTCGAGCAGCAGGAACTCCCGGGTGTGGCCGAGCAGGGCGGGAATGTCGGAGGCCAGGAACGCCTCGGTGTCGGTGAGCCCCATCACCAGCGGCGACACCCGGCGGGCGGCCACGATGAGGTCGGGCTCGTCGGCGTGGACCACCGCCACCGCGAAGTACCCCCGGACCCGGGCGAGGGTGGCCCGCACCGCCCCCAGCAGCCCCGCACCGGGATCGGCGGCCAGGGCCTCCTCCATCAGGTGGGCCAGGACCTCGGTGTCGGTGTCGGACTCGAGGGTGTGGCCGGCCGCCACCAGCTCGTCGCTCAGCTCCACGTGGTTCTCGATGATGCCGTTGTGGACCAGGGCCAGGCGCCCGCTGCAGTCCACGTGGGGATGGGCGTTCTGCTCGGTGGGCCGTCCGTGGGTGGCCCAGCGGGTGTGGCCCACGCCGGCCCGGCTCGCCTCCGTGGACTCGGGGGCGGACTCGCACTGCTTGACCAGGTCGTCGAGGGAGTGGGTGCCGTTGGCCGCCCGGGTGCGCCACGGCCCGACCGTCGGGTCGGTGCGGACCAGGGCCACCCCCGCCGAGTCGTACCCCCGGTACTCCAGGCGGCTCAGGCCGTCGAGGAGGACGTCGAGGGTCCGGGAGCTACCGGTGACGCCGATGATGCCGCACATTGGGGACGAGGCTACCCGGCCGGCGGTCGTCGGGAGCCCCACCCGGAGGCCGGACAGCGGCCGTCGGCGGCCGGGTCGGGACCCTCAGGCGTCGGCGACGGTGCCCTGGAGCTCGTGGCCGACCAGGGCCCCGAGCCGGAGGGCGACCTCCTCGGCCACGCCGTCCCCGGTGGCCTCGACCATCACCCGGACCAGGGACTCGGTGCCGCTGGGGCGGAGCAGCACCCTCCCGCTGGTCCCCAGCTTGGCCTGCTCCTCCTCCACCGCCGACCAGACGGCGGTGGCCCCGGCCAGGAGCCCGGTGTCGGCCACCGGCACGTTGTGCAGGACCTGGGGCACCCGGGCCACCAGGCCGTCGAGCAGCTCGGCCAGCGGGGTGCCGGTCCGGGCCACCAGGTCGGCCAGGACCAGGCCGGTCAGCAGGCCGTCACCGGTGGTGGCCAGGCGCCGGAAGATGATATGGCCGGACTGCTCGCCCCCCAGGGCCAGCCCGTCGGCGTCGAGGGCGGCCAGGACGTGACGGTCGCCCACCGGGGTCTCCTTCACCGCGATCCCCCGCTCCTCCATGGCCACCCGGAAGCCCAGGTTGGTCATGACGGTGACCACCACCGTGTTCCCCGCCAGCTGGCCGCGGTCGGCCAGGTCGAGGGCGAACAGGGCCAACAGCTCGTCACCGCTGGCCAGGGCCCCGGTGGCGTCCACCGCCAGCAGCCGGTCGGCGTCGCCGTCGAGGGCCAGGCCCAGGTCGGCCCCGTGGGCCACCACCGCCGCCGACACGGTCTCGGTGTGGGTGGAGCCGACGCCGGCGTTGATGTTGGCGCCGTCCGGTTCGACCCCGATGGCCACCACCTCGGCCCCCAGCTGCTCGTAGACCCGGGCGCCCAGGGCGCTGGCCGCCCCGTTGGCGCAGTCGAGCACCAGCCGGAGGCCGTCGAGCCGCCGGCCGTCGAGCACCGAGGCCAGCGAGTCGGCATACCGGTCACCGACCCCCGGCTCGGCGGTGATCCGACCCACGCCGTGGCCCTCGGGGCTGCGGGGCGGGCGGGCGGCGGGGTCGAGGATCCGCTCGAGGGCGTCCTCGATGGCCGCCTCCTCCTCCACCGACAGCTTGACCCCGCCCTTGGCGAAGAGCTTGACCCCGTTGTCGGCGAAGGGGTTGTGGGAGGCGGAGATCACCGCCCCGGGCACGTCCCGGGCGGCCGACAGCCAGGCCACCGCCGGGGTGGGGAGCACGCCGGCGTCGATGACGTCGGCGCCCTCCGCCGCCAGCCCGGCGGAGAGGGCGGCCTGCAGGAGGGGTCCCGAGCGGCGGGTGTCCCGTCCGACCACGAAGGTGGCGGCGGGGAGGACCCGGGCGGCAGCGCGCCCGAGGGCGAGCACCAGCTCCGGGGTGAGCTCGGCGTTGGCGACACCCCGGACCCCGTCGGTGCCGAACCGGGTGGGCACCTCCGGCTACCGCTTGGAGTACTGCGGCGCCTTACGGGCCTTCTTGAGGCCGTACTTCTTGGACTCCTTCTCCCGGGCGTCCCGGGTGAGGAAGCCCGCCTTCTTGAGGGAGCCGCGGAGCTCGGGCTCCAGCTCGATCAGGCCCCGGGCGATGCCCATCCGGAAGGCTCCGGCCTGGCCGGAGACACCCCCGCCGTCGATGGTGACGTCGATGTCCCACGCCTCGGTCTTCTCGGTGAGGCGCAGCGGCTCGGTGACCAGCATGCGGTGGGTGGCCGAGGTGAAGTAGGCCTCGAAGGCCTGCTTGTTCACCGTGATGGTGCCGGCACCCGGGCGGAAGCGCACGCCGCGCCACCGCCCGCTTGCGTCGTCCGGTGGTCTGGCAGAGGGGGGCGGCGTTGGCCACGGTGTGCTCCTACTCGTCGATGCGTTCGGGGGTCCGGCCGGCCTCAGGCACCGCTCCGGGCGGACGCCGTGCGGCGGGCTCCCGGAAGGTCCAACGGCTCGGGGGACTGTGCGGCATGCGGATGCTCGGGGCCGTTGTAGACCTTGAGCTTGTCGATCATCTGGCGGCCCAGCCGGTTCCGGGGCAGCATGCCGCGGACGGCGTTGCGCACCACCTCGTCGGCGTGCTCCTCGAGGAGCTTGCTGTAGGCGGTGGAGGTGAGACCGCCCGGATAGCCGCTGTGGTGGTAGGCGAGCTTGGACTCGGCCTTGCCCGCCGTCATCACGATCTTGTCGGCGTTGACCACGATCACGTGGTCACCGGTGTCGACGTGGGGGGCGAAGATCGGCTTGTGCTTGCCCCGGAGGATGGAGGCCACCTCGGTGGCCAGGCGGCCGAGGACCAGGCCGTCGGCGTCGACGACGTGCCAGGCACGGGTGATGTCACTGGGCTTGGGAGAGAACGTGCGCACGGGGAATTCCTCGGTTCGGTGACGCTGGGCCGTCGGGCACCGCCGGTGCGGTGCCCAGGTGCCGCTGCTGACCGGTGGCCACCCCCGACGTCGGTCCAGGGCGCCCGGGAACGGCCGAGCCCAGCGGGGTCCAAGGATACGACCAATTCACCCGGGTGGGCAAGCCGGGTCGGGCGGGGGGCGGAACCGGGCCGGTCGACCGCTCAGGTGGGCTCCGGCGACGCCGGGTCGGGCGGGTAGCGGACGGCCAGGAGGGTGAGGCCGCCGGGCGGGGCGGGCTGGGAGGCCTGGCCTCGGTCGGCCGAGCGCAGGATCCAGAGCATGTCGGAGGCGCGCCTCCGGCCCCGCCCCACGTCGACCAGGGTCCCCACCAGGGAGCGGACCATCTGGTGGCAGAAGGCGTTGGCCTCGATCTCGAAGGCCAGCAGGCGCCCGGTGACCGGCACCAGGGCCGATTCCGGGCTCCCGGTCACCTCCGACCAGCGGGTCTCGGTCACCCGCCGGTGGATCGGCTCGTCGGCCGAGGTGCCGGGGACCCGGCGGCAGAAGGCCCGGAAGTCGTGCTCCCCGAGCAGGGCGTCGGCGGCGGCCGACAGGGCCCGGAGGTCCAGCGGGTCGGCCACGTGCCAGGTCAGGGGGGCCAACAGGGGGTCGGCCACCGGCCCGTTCACCACCAGGTACCGGTAGCGGCGGGCCACGGCCGACCGGCGGGCGTCGAAGGCGGGGGCCACCGGGCCGGCCTCCCGGACCACCACCGAGGGGGCCAGCTGCTTGTTCAGCGACCGCACCACCGCCGCCGGGTCGAGACGGTCGGCCACCCCGGCGGGGAGGTCGAGGTGGACCACCTGGTCGAGGGCGTGGACCCCGGCGTCGGTCCGTCCGGCACAGGTCAGGCTGACCTCGGTGCGGGTGACCCGGGTGAGGGCGTCCACCAGGGCACCGGCCACCGTCGGGACCTCGGGGAGGCCGTCGTGGGGTGGCTGGGCGGCGAAGCCCCGGAAGCCCGACCCGTCGTAGGCCAGGCGGAGCCGCCATCGGACCGGGGGCCGGACCGGGTCACCGGCGCCGGCCGGGGCCGCCTCGACGGGGTCGGCCGGGGCCGGGCCCACCGGCAGGTCGTCCCGGGGTGCCGGGGCCGCCTGCGGCACCGGCCGGTCACTCCCCCCGGTCGAAGGCGACGGTCACACCAGTTCGATGCGGGCCATCGGGGCGTTGTCCCCCGACCGGTTGCCCAGCTTCAGGATCCGGGTGTAGCCACCCGGGCGGTCCACGTAGCGGGGACCGATCTCCTCGAACAGCTTGTAGGCCATGTCCTTGTCCCGGATGAAGCCGACCACGTGGCGCTGACGGGCCACGCCGCCCTTGGCCGCCGCGGTGATCACCTTCTCCGCCACCGGGCGCAGGGCCTTGGCCTTGGCCTCGGTGGTCACCAGGTACTCGGCGGCGATCAACGACGCCACCAGGTTGCCCATCATCGCCTTCTGGTGCGAGGCGCTGCCGCCGAACCGGCGGCCCTTCTTGGGAGTGCCGAGCATGGGGTCCTCTCAGTCCTTGACCCGCAGGGACAGGCCCCGCTCGTCGAGCTTCTGCAGCACCTCGTCGAGCGACTTCTGCCCGAAGTTGGTGATGTTGAGCAGGTCGTCGAGGGTGCGCTCGACCAGCTCGCCGATGGTGTTGATCTGGGCCCGCTTGAGGCAGTTGCGGGGACGCTCGGTGAGGTCGAGGTCCTCGATCCGCAGGTCGAGGTCGGGGGAGCCGGTGCCCACCGTGCCGACCTCGCCGAGCTCGAGGCCCTGGGGCTCGTCCTCGAGGTCGGCCACCAGGCCCACCAGGGTGCGGAGGGTGTCGCCCGCCGAGGCCAGGGCCTCCCGGGGGGTCAGCGAGCCGTCGGTCTCGATGTCGAGGACCAGGCGGTCGAAGTCGGTGGACTGCTCCACCCGGACCGGCTCCACGGTGAAGGAGACCCGGCGGACCGGCGAGAAGATGGCGTCGATGGGGATGACCCCGATGGTGGACGACCGCTTGTTCTTGTCGGCCGAGGCGTAGCCGCGCCCCCGCTCGACGGTGAGGTCGACGGCCAGGCGGCCCTTGGAGTTCAGCGAGGCGATCTGCTGGCCGGGGCTGAGGACCTCGACGTCGGCGGTCACCTGCAGGTCGCCGGCGGTGGCCTCGCCCGGGCCCCGCTTGTCGAGCCGCACGGTCACCGGCTCGTCGCTGTGGACCTTCAGCAGGATGTCCTTGAGGTTCAGGATGATGTCGGTGACATCCTCCTTCACCCCCGGCAGGGTGGTGAACTCGTGGAGGGCCTCGTCGAAGCGGACCTGGGTGATGGCGGCGCCGGGGATCGACGACAGCAGGGTGCGGCGGAGCGAGTTGCCCAGGGTGTGGCCGAACCCGGGGTCGAGCGGTCCGACGGCGAACCGCTGGCGGTTCTCCTCTTCTTCACCGATGGCTTCGACGGTGGGGCGCTGGATGATGAGCATGCTGATCGTGGCTCCTCGGCAGTGTGGTGCGCAGGGTGGGTGCTGGTGGGTTCGGACTGGCGGGTGCTGCGGGACCGGTGGCCGGAGGGCCGCCCACCGGTCAGGGTGAGAGCGGGGTGCTGGCTACTTGGAGTACAGCTCGACGATGAGCTGCTCCTGGACGGGCTCGTCGATGTGCTCGCGGGAGGGCAGGGCGAACACCTTGACCTGAAAGCGGTCGCCCACCGTCTCCAGCCACGGCGGCAGCTGGCGGTCGAGGGTGTCCATGTTGCGACGGACGTGGAACATCTCCCGGGAGGACTGCTTGAGGGCGATGGTGTCGCCCTGGCGGACCCGGTAGCTGGGGATGTCCACCCGCTTGCCGTTGACCAGCACATGGCCGTGGCGCACGAACTGGCGGGCCTGGGACCGGCTGGCCCCCCACCCGGCCCGGAAGGCCACGTTGTCGAGCCGCTGCTCGAGCATGCGCAGCAGGTTCTCGCCGGTGATGCCCGGGGCCTTGTTGGCCTCCACGTAGAGGTTGTGGAACTGGCGCTCGAGGAGGCCGTAGATGCGGCGGGCCTTCTGCTTCTCGCGCAGCTGGGTGAGGTACTCCGACCCCTGGCGCATCCGGTCGCGGCCGTGCTCCCCCGGGGGGTAGGCGCGGCTGTGGCGGTCGGTGACCGCCTCCGACACCGGGCACTTCATGGAGTAGCAGCGCTCCCCCTTGAGGAAGAGCTTGGTGCGCTCACGCCGGCAGAGCCGGCAGACAGGTCCTGTGTAACGAGCCATGTGTGTTCCTTACGTCCCTAGTTCCCCGACCTCAGACCCGACGCCGCTTTTTGGGGCGGCAGCCGTTGTGAGGGATGGGGGTCACGTCCTTGATGCCGGCCACCTCGATGCCGGCGGCGGCCAGCGAGCGGATGGCGGTCTCCCGGCCCGAGCCCGGGCCCCGGACCAGCACGTCCACCCGGCGCACCCCGTGCTCCATGGCCCGCTTGGCGCACTGCTCGGCGGCCAGCTGGGCGGCGAAGGGGGTGGACTTGCGCGAGCCCTTGAAGCCCACGTTGCCGGCCGACGCCCAGGCCAGCACGTTCCCCTCCGGGTCGGCGATCGACACGATGGTGTTGTTGAACGAGCTCTTGATGTGGGCGATGCCGTAGGTGATGTTCTTGCGCTCGCGGCGGCGCGGGCGCCGGGCGCCGGCGGCCGGCTTGGTGGTCTTGGCCATTACTTGCGGACCTTCTTCTTCCCGGCGACCGTCTTCTTCGGTCCCTTACGAGTACGGGCGTTGGTATGGGTGCGCTGCCCGTGGACGGGCAGGCCCTTGCGGTGACGGATGCCCTGGTAGCAACCGATCTCCATCTTGCGCTTGATGTCCTGCGAGACGTCGCGGCGGAGGTCGCCCTCCACCTGGAGGTTGGCGTCGATGTAGGTACGGAGCCGGGTGACCTCTTCGTCGGTCAGGTCCCGGACCCGGGTGTCCCGGTTGGTCTGGGTCTCGTCGCAGATGCGCTGCGCGGTGGTCAGGCCGATGCCAAAGATGTAGGTGAGGGAGATCTCCAACCGCTTTTCGCGGGGGATGTCCACGCCTGAGATGCGGGCCACGATGCCTTCCTTCTGTTCTTCGCTGCCTGGTCCGCGAGCCCTAGCCCTGCCGCTGCTTGTGGCGGGGGTTCTCGCAGATGACGACGACCCGCCGGTGGCGGCGGATCACTTTGCACTTCTCACACATCGGCTTCACGCTCGGTCGAACCTTCACGTTTCCGTCCTTGTCTCGTACGTCGGTCTCGTACTGCCTGGCCCGACCGGGGGGTCCCCGGCCGGTCCGGTCACTTGTAGCGGTAGGTGATCCGCCCTCGGGCCAGGTCGTACGGGGTGATCTCCACCTGCACCCGGTCGCCGGGGAGGATCCGGATGCGGTGCATCCGCATCTTGCCCGAGCTGTGGGCCAACACGTTGTGGCCGTTCTCCAGTTCCACGCGGAACATGGCGTTGGGGAGCGGCTCGACGACCGTCCCCTCCAGCACGATGGCATCTTCCTTAGGCTTGGGCAGGTGAAGCTCCTCGGTACTCTGTCGTTCGGTTCCGCATCGCCCGGAGGCCAGGGCGCAGCACCCGATCGCTAGGCAATCACGTGGCCGCACCACCGTCGGAGACACACCGAATGCGGGCGTCACCGGGAGCGGGATCGGCACACCATCACACACCGGTGGTGAGCCGAATGAATAGTTTAGCGGGTCGGGCGCAAATTGCCAGTTCGACCGGGCTGTCCCCCTCCCGGTGGTCGCCGGCCGGTCCGCCCGGGGCCGGCTCCGGGGCCTCCGGGCCCCGCCGGGGACCCCTCTTCTCGCCCGGATCGTCGCCCGGATCACCCCCGGTTCTCGCCCGGATCGTCGCCCGGAGGGCTCCGGACCGGCCCCTCGGGCCCGCCACCCGGCGGTCTCAGAGGGTGGTGAACACCTCCGGACCGTCCTCGGTGACGGCGATGGTGTGCTCGAAGTGGGCGGACAGCCGCCCGTCGGCGGTCACCACCGACCAGCCGTCCTCGAGCTGGAGGGTGCCCGGGCCGCCGGCGTTGACCATCGGCTCGACGGCGAAGACCATGCCCGTCTTCAGGGTCGGCCCCGGGGTCCCCGGCCAGTAGTTGGGCACCTGGGGCTCCTCGTGCATGGCGGTGCCGATGGCGTGACCCACGTACTCCCGGACCACCGAGAAGCCGGCCGCCTCGGCCACCTCCTGGACGGCCCGCCCCACCTCGAAGAGGCGGTTGCCGGGGGTCAGCTGGGCGATGCCGGCCACCAGGCTGGCCTCGGTGACCTCCATCAGGCGGGTGGCCTCCTTGGACACCTCCCCCACCGGGGCGGTGTAGGCGGCGTCGCCGTGGTAGCCCTCGATGATCGCCCCGCAGTCCACCGAGATGATGTCGCCCTCGTGGAGCACCACCCCGGCCGAGGGGATGCCGTGGACGATCATCGAGTTGGGCGAGGTGCAGACCACCGCCGGGAACCCGTGGTAGTTGAGGAAGTTGGACTTGGCGCCCCGCTTCTCCAGCACCTCCCGGGCCACCTTGTCGATGTCCAGGGTGGTCACGCCGTCGCGGATGACCGCCCGGGTGGCCTCGTGGATCTCGGCCACCACCCGGCCGGCCTTGCGCATCTTGTCCAGCTCGTCGGCGTTCCGTCTCATCGCCGGTGTCCTCGCAGGTTCCGTCCCATCCGGCCCCCGAGTCTACGGTCGGCGGTCACCGGGTCCACCGCCCACCCTTCTTGTCGCGCCGCTCCTCCACCACCTTGACCATCCGCCGGGTGACGGTGTCCGGGGTGCCGGTGCCGGGGACGGTCTCCAGCTGGTCCCGGGTCTGGTACCAGTCGATGAGGGGGGCGGTCTGGACCTCGTAGAGCTCCAGGCGGCGGGTGATGGCCTCCTCGGTGTCGTCCTGGCGCTGGACCACCTCGCCACCGCAGACGTCGCAGGTCCAGTTGACCATGGGCGGGGAGGAGACCGAGTAGTTGGACCCGCAGTCGACGCACACCCGCCGGGCGGCCAGGCGCCGCAGGACCTGGTGGGTGGGGACCTCCAGGTCGATGACCAGGTCCAGGTCGACCGGGTGGAGGAGGGTGGCCAGGGTCTCGGCCTGCTCGACGGTGCGGGGGCAGCCGTCGAGGACGAAGCCCCGGGCCCGGACGTCGCTCTCGGCCAGGCGCTCGGCCACCATCTCCATGATCAGCTCGTCACCCAGGAGCTCGCCCCGGTCCATCTGGTCCTTGGCCTTGCGGCCCAGGGGGGTGCCCTGCTTCACGGCGGCCCGGAGCATGTCCCCGGTGGAGACGTGGGGCACCACGTAGTGATGGGAGAGTCGCACACACTGCGTCCCCTTGCCTGCCCCCTGTTTGCCGAGGACAATGAGCCTGGCGCCGGGTACCACCTACTTGAGGAAGCCCTCGTAGTTCCGCATCATGAGCTGGCTGTCGATCTGCTTCATCGTCTCCAGCGCCACGCCCACGGCGATCAACAGGGTGGTCCCGTAGAACGGATAGCTGGTGATGTTCCACGCCGCCATCAGCAGCGACGGGACGATCGCCACCCCGCCCAGGAAGAGGGCGCCCGGCCAGGTGATGCGGTTGAGGATGTGGGCCAGGTACTTCTCGGTCGGCGGCCCGGGCCGGATGCCGGGGATGTACCCGCCCTGTTTCCGGATGACGTCGGCCTGCTGGTGCGGGTCGAAGGCCACGTAGACGTAGAAGAAGGTGAACAGGATGATGAAGGCGAAGTAGACGAGGATGTAGAAGGCGCTGGTCGGGGTGATGTTGTGGTTCACCCAGTTCCGGAACCACTGGGACGGGATGATGTTGGAGAGCAGCACCGGGATGTACAGCACGGAGCTGGCGAAGATGATCGGGATCACCCCGGCCTGGTTCACCTTCAGGGGGATGAAGGTGTTGGACCCCCCGTACATCTTGCGGCCGACGACCCGCTTGGCGAAGGTCACCGGGATCCGGCGCTGGCCCTGGTCGACGAAGACGATCAGCACCAGCAGGAGCATGGACACCAGGATGATGGTGGCGAACTTCACCTTGCCGCCCTCTTGCAGCACGGTGTTCAGGCCGGTGGGGATGCCGGCCACCACGTTGGCGAAGATCAGGATGGACATCCCCTGGCCGATCCCCCGCTGGGTGATCAGCTCGCCCAGCCACATGACGAAGGCGGTCCCGGCGGTGAGGGTGAGGACGATGAACCCGCCCCGCCAGATGGAGTAGTGGAGGACCAGGTCGATGGAGGAGGTGGAGCCGAACAGGCCGCCCCCGCCCTTGTGGAACAGGTAGACCAGGCCGGTCGACTGCATGAGGGCCAGGGCCACCGTCAGGTACCGGGTGGTCTGGGTCAGCTTCTTCTGCCCCACCGCCCCCTGGTCACGCCACTCCTCGAGCTTGGGGATGACGGTGGCCAGCAGCTGGATGATGATGCTGGACGTGATGTAGGGCATGATCCCCAGCCCGAACACCGCCATCCGGGTGAGCGCCCCACCCGAGAAGAGGTTGAGGAAGCCCAGCACCCCGGAGTTCTTGGAGGCCGCCGTGAGCTGCTGGATCTTGGAGAAGTCGATGAAGGGGACCGGGACGTTGGCCCCGAACTGGTAGATCCCGATCATGGTCAGCGTGAAGAGAACCTTCTTGCGAAGGTCGGGAATCCGAAAGATGTTGGCCAAACTGGCGAGCATGCAGGCTCCTCGACGCCGGGCGGTCGGCCGATGCTACCGGTTGGTGAGGGCGTTGCCCTTGGCGGGCGGGCGACCGTTGCCGAACGGCAGCGGTACCAGGGTGGTCGACCCGCCGGCGGCGGTGATGGCCGACTCGGCCGACTTGGAGAAGGCATGGGCCTCCACCCGGAGCGGGCGGGTCAGCGACCCGTCGCCCAGCACCTTGACCAGGGCGCCCTTCTTGGCCAGCCC
Source organism: uncultured Actinomycetota bacterium (assembly GCA_963709665.1). Lineage (GTDB taxonomy): Bacteria > Actinomycetota > Acidimicrobiia > Acidimicrobiales > RAAP-2 > DASZIT01. Next base: position 172,885 of record CAVPWU010000007.1, read on the forward strand.
GGCCGCCACCAGGGCGGCCAGATCGGCGGTGTCGCCCTCCAGCGCCTCGAGGGCGCCCACGTTGACCGGGACGTACTCCACCCGGAAGGGGTTCTTGAACCCGCGCAGCTTGGGGATCCGCTGCATCAGCGGCAGCTGGCCACCCTCGAAGCCCATCGGGATGGTGTCCCGGGCGCCCTGACCCTTGGTGCCCCGGCCGGCCGTCTTGCCACCCTTGCCACCGATGCCGCGTCCGACCCGGCGACGCGGGCGCGTCGATCCGGCCGGCGGGCGAAGCTCGTGGACCTTCATCGTGAACCTCTTTCGTCGCCACCGGCAGGGGTGACGTCAATGAGATGGGGAACCCGGGCGATCATGCCGCGGATCTCCGGGCGGTCGGGCAGGACGTTGGTCTTGCCGATGCCGCGGAGCCCGAGCGCACGCAGCGTACCCCGGTGCTTGGGCTTGGTACCGATGGCGGAGCGGATCTGGGTGACCCGCAGCCAACCGGTGTCGGTGACCTGGTCGGCAGCCATGTCAGCGCACCTCCGTGAACAGGTCGCCCTGGCGCTGCCGCTCGCGGTAGGCCTGGAGGACGCCGGCGGGGATGATCTCGTCGGCCGGCTTGCCGCGGAGGGCGGCGATCTCGTCGGGCCGCTTCAGCGACTTGAGGCCGGCGATGGTGGCGTGGGCCACGTTGATCCCGTTGGAGGAGCCGAGCGACTTGGACAGGACGTCGCGGATGCCGGCCATTTCGAGGATGGCCCGGGCGGCCCCGCCGGCGATGACCCCGGTACCGGGGGCGGCCGGCTTCAGCAGCACCCGTCCGGCCCCGGACTCCCCGAGGACGGGGTGGGTGATGGTGTTGCCGGCCAGCGGCACCTCGAAGATGTTCTTGCGGGCCTCCTCGATGCCCTTCTGGACGGCCAGCCCGGCCTCCTTGGCCTTGCCGTAGCCCAGGCCCACCTTGCCGTTGCCGTCGCCGACCACCATGAGGGCGGCGAAGCTGAACCGGCGGCCACCCTTGACCACCTTGGACACCCGGTTGACCCGGATGGTCCGCTCCTCGTACTGCAGCTCGTTGGTGGCCATCAGAACTCCAGTCCCTCGGAACGGGCGGCCTCGGCCAGTGCGGCCACCCGCCCGTGGTAGGTGAATCCGCCGCGGTCGAAGACCACGGTGGTGATGCCGGCCGCCTTGGCCCGGGTGGCCACCAGGGTGCCCACCGCCTTGGCGGCGTCGATGGTGCCCCCGGACTGGCCCCGGAGGTCGGCCTCCACCGTCGAGGCGGACACCAGCGTGTGGCCGGCCCCGTCGTCGACGATCTGGGCGGAGATGTGCTTGTTGGAGCGGAAGACCGCCAGGCGCGGCCGCTCGGCGGTGCCGGCCAGCCGGCGCCGGATCCGGCGATGGCGGCGGATCCGCAGCTCGAGCTTGTGATCGGTGGATCGTCCCATTACTTGGCTGCCTTCCCGGCCTTGCGGAGGACCCGCTCACCGGCGTAGCGCACGCCCTTGCCCTTGTACGGCTCGGGCTTGCGGATCTTGCGGATGTCGGCGGCCACCTGGCCGACCTGTTCCTTGTTGATGCCCTTGATGATCACCCGGGTCGGCGTGGGGACCTCGAAGGTCACCCCGTCCGGGGCGGTGATGTTCACCGGGTGGGAGAAGCCGAGGGCCAGCTCGAGGGCCCCGGGGCCCTTGGGCACCGCCCGGTAGCCCACGCCGACGATCTCGAGCTCCTTGGTGAAGCCGGTGGTCACGCCGTCGACCATGTTGGCCACCAGGGTCCGGGTGAGCCCGTGGAGGGCGCGGTTCTGGCGCTGGTCGTCGGGGCGCTCGACCACCAGGACATCACCCTCCTGGCGGATGGAGATGGCGGCGGGGACCGAGCGGGTCAGCTCGCCCTGGGGGCCCTTGACCGAGACGTTGTTGTCGGCGTCGACGGCCACGGTGACCCCGGACGGGACCGGGATGGGGGAACGTCCGATGCGGGACATCAGCGATCACCTTCCTGTGCCTGGAGGGTCGGAGCGGCGGCGGCGCCGTCGGCGGCGGTGCGGCCGGCGGAGAGGGTGCGGCTACCAGACATAGCAGAGCACCTCGCCACCCATGCGGCGCTTGCGCGCCTCACGGTCGGTCATCAGCCCCTTCGAGGTGGACACCACGGCCACCCCCATGCCACCGAGGACGCGGGGGATCTTGTCGGCCCGGGCGTAGATCCGGAGGCCGGGCTTGGAGACGCGCTTGATCCCGGAGATGGTGCGCGCCCGGTCGGGGGCGTACTTCATCTCGATCTCCAGCACCTTGCCGGGCTTGGAGGGGTTCTCGTCCACCGTGAAGCCGGTGATGTAGCCCTCGTCCACCAGGATGGCGGCCAGGGACTCCTTGAGCTTGGAGCCCGGCATCTTCACCGTGTCGAAGTGGGCGGTGTTGGCGTTCCGGATGCGGGTGAGCATGTCGGCAATCGGGTCGGTCATCGTCATCGTCGGTCGCCTCCCCTCACCAGCTCGCCTTGGTCACGCCGGGGATCTCCCCGGCGTGCACCATCACCCGCAGGCAGATCCGGCACAGGCCGAACTTCTTGTAGACGGCCTTGGGCCGGCCACACCGGCGGCACCGGGTGTACCCGCGCACCTTGAACTTCGGGGTGCGCTGCTGCTTCTCGATCAATGCCTTCTTCGCCATGGGGTTACTGGTTCTCCTTGCGGAACGGGAAGCCGAACGCGGCCAGGAGTGCCCGGCCCTCGTCGTCGGTGCGTGCGGTGGTGGCGATGGTGATGTCCATCCCCCGCGTGGTGTCGATGCGGTCGTAGTCGATCTCCGGGAAGATGAGCTGCTCGGTCACCCCGAAGGTGTAGTTGCCGTGCCCGTCGAACGACCGGGGCGACAGCCCCCGGAAGTCCCGGATCCGGGGGATGGCGGTGGCCACCAGGCGGTCGAAGAACTCCCAGGCCCGGTCGCCCCGCAGGGTGACCTTGGCGCCGATCTCCTGGCCCTCCCGGAGCTTGAACCCGGCGATCGACTTCTTGGCCCGGGTCACGATCGGCTTCTGGCCGGAGATGATCTCGAGGTCGCGGAGGGCGCCCTCGATGAGCGACTTCTGCTGGGTGGCCCGGCCGACGCCCATGTTGATGACGATCTTGGTGAGCCGGGGGACCTCCATGATGTTGTCGAGGCCCAGGGTGTCCTTCAGCTGGCTCCGGATCTCCTTGTCGTACCGCACCTTCAGACGGGGGCGGACGGCGGTGGCGGTCCCGGCGGCTGCGGCGGCGGCCATCAGAGATCACCCCCACACTTGCGGCAGACCCGCAGCTTGCGGCCCTGCTCGTCGATGCGCATGCCGATGCGGGTGGGCCCGCAGTCGCCGCACACGATGGCCACCGACGAGACGGACACCGGCATGAACTTGTCGATGACACCGCCCTGCATGGTGGCGCGGGTGGGCTTGGCGTGGCGCTTGGCCACGTGGACGCCCTCCACGATCACCCGGTGCTCGGTGGGGATGGCCCGGATCACCTCGGCCTGCTTGCCGCGGTCCTTGCCGGTCATCACCTCGACCTTGTCTCCCTTGCGAATTCGCATCTACAACACCTCCGGGGCCAGCGAGACGATCCGCATGAAGCGCTTGTCGCGCAACTCCCGGCCCACCGGGCCGAAGATGCGGGTGCCCCGCGGCTGCTGCTGGTCGTTGATCAGAACTGCGGCGTTCTCGTCGAAGCGGATGTAGCTGCCGTCGGGGCGGCGCTTCTCCTTTTTGGTGCGCACGACCACGCACTTGACGACCTCGCCCTTCTTGACGGCGGCACCGGGGATGGCGTCCTTGACGGTGGCCACGAACACGTCGCCGATCGACGCGTAGCGCCGGCGGGACCCACCCAGCACCTTGATGCACAGGACTTCCTTGGCGCCCGAGTTGTCGGCCACCCGGAGTCGGGACTCTTGCTGGATCATCGGGCCCGCTCCAGGATCTCCACCAGACGCCAGCGCTTCAGCTTGGACAGCGGCCGGGTCTCGATCACCCGGATCCGGTCGCCGACCTTGGCCTCGTTGGCACCGTCATGGACGTAGAGGCGCTTGGTCCGCTGGACCGTCTTGCCGTAGCGGGGATGGCGCACGCGCTCGATCACCGCCACGATCACGGTGGCCTCCATGGCGTCGGACACCACCAGGCCCTCTCGGACCTTGCGGCGGTTGTCGCGCTCGGTTGACTCGGTCACGGTCTGCTCCTCGGCCATCAGGCCTTCTCCTCGTCGTCGTCGTCGGAGGCGGTGTCGTCGTCGGTGGTGGCGTCGACGATCTCGTCGGTGGCCTCGGCGTCGGCGGCCTCGGCGTCGGCGTCGGCGTCGTCGGCCTCGGCCACCGCCTCGTGCTCGTCGTCTGCCTCATCCTCGGCGGCGGCGGCCGCCGCGGCCTCCGCCTCGGCCCGGGCGGCGGCCCGGCGCTCGGACGCCGTGGTCCGGGTGCGCCCGAGGGCCTCGTCCTCCGACCGCTGCCGGGCGGCGGCGATGTGGGCGGGGATCTCGGCCTCGGCCAGGCCCTCGGCCTCGGCGATCTCCCGGGCCCGGAGCTCGGTCAGCATCCGGGCGACGTCCTTCTTGACGTGGCCCAGGCGCGAGAAGTTGTCGAGCTGGCCGGTGGCCAGCTGGAACCGGAGGTTGAACAGCTCCTTGCGCGTCTCGCCGAGGCGCGTCTCGAGCTCCTCGGTGTCGAAGTCGGCGATCTCTGCAGCGGTGGCCATCAGACCTGCACCTCCGAGGTCCCGTGGGTGCCGGGACGGATCACGAAGCGTGCCTTGAAGGGCAGCTTCTGAATGGCCCGCTCCATGGCCTCCTTGGCCAGCTCCGGCTCGACGCCGGCCAGCTCGAAGAGGATGCGGCCGGGCTTGACCACCGCCACCCAGTGCTCCGGGTTGCCCTTGCCGGAACCCATGCGGGTCTCGGCCGGCTTCTGGGTGACCGGACGGTCCGGGAAGACCCGGATCCAGACCTTGCCACCACGCTTGACGTGGCGGGTCATGGCGATACGGGCGGCCTCGATCTGCCGGGCGGTGAGCCAGGCCGGCTCGAGCGCCTGGATGCCGAAGTCGCCGAAGGTCACCGAGCTGCCGCCCTTGGCCTTGCCGGACATGCGGCCGCGCTGCTGCTTGCGGTGCTTGACCTTGCGGGGCATCAACATCAGTCGACCTCCTTGCGGAAGTGCGGGGTCTCGTGGTGCTCGCGGGTCCGGCGCTCGATCTCCTCGTCCTCGGTGAGGATGCGCTCGAGCTCATCGGGGACGGCGGGGGGTGCCACCAGGCCGTCGGTGGGCCGGTCGACCAGGCCCTCGGGGACCTCGGTCCCCTCCGGGGTGTCCTCGTCGACGGTGACCACGCTGCCCGGGGCGCCCAGGTCCGCCCGGCGGCGACCGCCGCCGGCGGTGATCAGGCGGCGGGGGGAGGCCGAGCCCTGGCCGGAGGTCTCGCCCACGGCCATGGCCGCCTCGCGGGTGATCTTGTCCTCGGTGGAGATCTTGTAGGGGAGGATGTCGCCCTTGTAGATCCAGACCTTCACGCCGATGCGACCGAAGGTGGTCTTGGCCTCACGGAAGCCGTAGTCGATGTCGGCCCGGAGCGTGTGCAGCGGCACCCGACCCTCGCGGTAGGACTCCTTGCGGGCCATCTCCGAGCCGCCCAGGCGGCCCGAGCACTGCACCTTGATCCCCAGGGCGCCGGCCTTCTGGACGGTCTGGATGGCACGCTTCATGGCGCGCCGGAAGGCCACCCGGCGGGCCAGCTGGTCGCAGATGCCCTGGGCCACCAGCGCGGCGTCGAGCTCGGGCTGCTTGATCTCCTGGATGTTCAGCTGGATCCGGTTGTTCAGCCCGGTGATCTCCTCGATCTTCTTCTTCAGCCGGTCGGCCTCCGAGCCGCGGCGTCCGATGACGATGCCGGGACGGGCGGTGTGGATGTCCACCCGGAGGCGGTCACGGGTCCGCTCGACCTCGATGCGGCTGACGGCCGCCGACTCGAGTTGCGACATCAGGTAGTCCCGGATCTTCCAGTCCTCGATGACGCAGTTCTGGTAGTTCTTCTCCTCGAACCACCGCGACTTCCAGTCGGTGGTGATGCCGAGCCGGAACCCGTAGGGATTGACCTTCTGGCCCATCTACTTGCCCTTCTCTTCTGCGTCGTCGGCGTCTGCGGCGTCGGCGTCTGCGTCGTCGTCGGTTGCGTCGGCGTCGTCGCTGACGTCGTCGGCCACCTCGTCCTCGGTGAGCGGACCGGCCTCGGTCTCGGTGACCACCTCGTCACCGTCGATGCCGGTCTCCTCGATCTGGCCGTCCACCACCTCGGTGCCGGGAGCCAACTCGGTCTCGTCCGCCTCGGTGGTGGTCGGGGTCTCGGCGGAGGTGTCGGCCTCGGCCCCGCCCCGCTGCCGGCGCGATCCGGCCACCCGGCGGGAACGCTGGCTGCCGGCGGCGCTCTGCTTGGCCCGGCGGCGGGCGATGCGCTCGTCGGGCATCCGGCTCACGATGATGGTGATGTGGCAGGTGCGCTTGCGGATGCGGGTGGCACGACCCCGGGCCCGGGGGCGCCAGCGCTTCAGGGTGCTGCCCTCGTCGGCGTAGCAGGCCGACACGAACAGCTCCTCGGCGTCGAGGCCGTCGTTGTGGACGGCGTTGGCCACGGCCGAGGCCAGGACCTTGCCGATCACCCCGGCCGCCTCGCGGTCCCCGAGGTCCAGCGTCTCGGCGGCCCGGTCGACGTCCTGATTGCGGATCTGGTCGAGCACCTGGCGGGCCTTGTAGGCCGACATCCGGCTGTGGCGGAGGACCGCACGGGTCCCCTCACGCTCGTTGGTCTTCACTCCGGGCACCTCAGCGCCTCCCCGCCCGCTCTTGGCCGGCATGGAACTTGAAGGTCCGGGTGGGGGCGAACTCCCCCAGCTTGTGACCCACCATCGACTCGGTGACGTACACCGGGATGTGCTTGCGGCCGTCGTGGACGGCGATGGTGTGACCCACCATGTCCGGGATGATCGTGGACCGGCGGGACCACGTCTTGATGACCTTCTTGTCGCCGGCCGCGTTGAGGACGTCCACCTTCTTGATGAGGTGGTCGTCGACGAACGGACCCTTCTTCAGGCTGCGGGGCATGGTGTGGCGTTCCCTCTGTTTCCCTACCGCCGGGCGCCGCGTGTGCGGCGACGGCGGACGATCATCTTGTCGGATTCCTTGCCGCGGGACCGGGTGCGGCCCTCCGGCTGGCCCCATGGCGACACCGGGTGGCGGCCACCGGACGACTTGCCCTCGCCACCGCCCAACGGGTGGTCGACGGGGTTCATGGCCACGCCTCGGGTCTGGGGGCGCTTGCCCTTCCAGCGGTTCCGGCCGGCCTTGCCGATCTTGATCAGCTCGGCCTCGGAGTTCCCGACGGTGCCCAGGGTGCCACGGCAGTCGATCGGCACCCGGCGCATCTCGGTGGAGGGCAGGCGGAGGGTGGCGTAGACGCCCTCCTTGGCCACCAGCTGGATGCTCATGCCGGCCCCACGGCCCATCTTGCCGCCGCCGCCCGGGCGCAGCTCCACGTTGTGGACCACCGAGCCCACCGGGATGTACCGGAGGGGAAGGGCGTTGCCGGGGCGGATGTCCGCACCCTGGCCGGACTGCAGCATGTCGCCGACCTTCACCCCGGCCGGGGCCAGGATGTAGCGCTTCTCGCCGTCCAGGTAGTGGAGGAGGGCGATGCGGGCGTTCCGGTTGGGGTCGTACTCGATGGTGGCGACCTTGGCCGGGATCCCGTCCTTGTCGCGCTTGAAGTCGATGATCCGGTACTGCTGCTTGTGGCCACCGCCGCGGTGACGCGAGGTCTTGCGGCCGTAGCTGTTGCGGCCACCGCTGGAGGGGTTGGGAGCCAGCAGCGACTTCTCGGGACGGCTGGTCGTGATCTCGGAGAAGTCCGAGACGGTCTGGAACCGGCGACCGGCGCTGGTGGGCTTGCGTGAACGGAGCGGCATGATCCTCGGTCTCTCAGCTCTCGAACAGGTCGATCGAGTCACCCTCGGCCAGGGTGACGATGGCCCGCTTGGTGTCGGGACGGTGGCCGGCGGTGTTGGTCTTGCGGTTCCGGCGGACCTTGCCCTTGCGGTTGAGGGTGTTGACGTTGGTGACGCGGACCCCGAAGGCCTGCTCCACCGCGTGGCGCACGTCGATCTTGGTGGCCGACGGATCGACCACGAAGACGTAGACGTTGTCGTCCATCAGGGTGTAGGACTTCTCCGACACCACGGGTCGGATGAGCACGTTGTGGGGATCCCTCACGATGCGCTCCCTTCGGTGTCGTCGGTGTCGGTGTCGGTGTCGGTGTCGTCGGTGTCGTCGGTGTCGGTGTCGTCGGTGTCGGAGTCGGGCCCGTCGGCTGCACCGTCGACAGTGCCGGAACCGGGGTCACCCTCGGTGCCGTCCGCCCCAGCGTCTGCGGTCGCCTCGACCCCAGCCGTGGCCCCCTTGCTGGCCGGCTCGGTCTTGCCGGCCGGGGTGGCCTTGCCCGCCGCCACCGGCCGGGACTCCCCCGCCTCGCCGGGGAGGGTGCCGTCGGTGAAGACGATCCAGTCGTTCACCAGGATGTCGTAGGCGTTGAGCTCCTCGACCACCAGGGTCTGGATCTCGGGGAGGTTCCCGAAGGAGCGGTCGGCGATGCCGTCCTCGCTGCCCAGGACCACCAGCACCCGGCCGGTGAGGCCGAGGGCGTCCAGGGCGGCCAGGGCGTCCTTGGTCCGGGGGGTCTCCCAGCTCCAGGCGTCCACCAGGGCCACCCGGCCCTGGGCGGCCCGGTCGGAGAGCGCCGAGCGCAGGGCCAGCTGGATCATCTTCTTGGGGGTCTTCTGGGCGTAGGAGCGGGGCTTCGGCCCGAGGGCGACGCCACCACCGATCCACTGCGGCGACCGGGTGGAGCCCTGACGGGCCCGGCCGGTGCCCTTCTGGCGGAAGGGCTTGGCCCCCCCGCCCCGGACCTCGGCCCGGGTCTTGGTGGACTGGGTCCCCGAGCGGGCGGCGGCCAGCTGGGCGGTGACCACCTGGTGGAGCACGGCCAGGTTGGGCTCGATGCCGAAGTAGGCGGGGTCGAGGTCGACCTCGGCCAGATCGGTGCCGTCGACCGACCGACGGACCACGGTGCGGGTGACCGGGTCGGGCCGCAGGAACCGGCGGATGGCGGCCGGCGAGGCGGTCTCCAGGTCGATGGTCTCGGATGCGCTCATCAGACCTTGCCTCCCTTGGCCAGCGGGGCCTTCACAGCGTCACGGAGGACGACCATGCCGCCCCTCGGCCCGGGGACGGCCCCCTTGACCAGGACCAGCTCGCGCTCGGAGTCGGCCTGGACGATCTCGAGGTTCAGGGTGGTCACCTGCTCGCCGCCCATGCGACCGGCCATCCGGGTCCCCTTGAAGACCCGGGCCGGGGTGGCGCAGGCGCCGATGGAGCCCGGGGAGCGGTGCTTCTTGTGGTTACCGTGCGAGGCGCCCTGGCCCTTGAAGTTGTGCCGCTTCATGGCGCCGGCGAAGCCCTTGCCCTTGGAGACGGCGATGGCGTCCACCAGTTCGCCCGGCTGCAGCAGGTCGGCGGTGAGCTGCTGGCCCACCTCGTACTCGGCCACATCGTCGATCCGGAGCTCCACCAGCTTGCGCCCGGGGTCGACGCCGGCCTTGTCGAAGTGGCCCTGCTCCGGCTTGGTCAGGGTGGAGGTGCGCCGGTGGCCCCAGGTCACCTGCAGGGCGGCATAGCCCTCGTTCTCCTCGGTCTTCACCTGCACCACCCGGACCGGGGCGACGCGCAGCACCGTCACCGGTATCGCCCGGTTCTGGTCGTCCCAGATCTGCGTCATGCCTACTTTTTCGCCCACGATCGCCTTGGTGGCCACTGCGGCTTCTCCGTATCGACTCTGTTGTGCTCGGCGCCTTTGGGCGCCGATCGGTGCTTCGGATGCTTCGTCTTGTTGCTGCCGGCGTCGCCGCCGGCCCCGTGGCCGACCCCGAAGGGCTTCACTCCCGAGCCACGATCGAGCCCTCGGTGCCGGTGGGTCCACCGGCTTCGGCTCGCACGCAGACGCTCCGCTCGGATCAACCCGAGCGGAGCGCTCGCCTGGTGTGGCCCGAGGTCCCCACCGTTGAAGCACGGCGGGCGCTCGGACACGTCCTCTCAGATCTTCAGCCCGGGTTCGGGCCGACTGGAAATGCTACACCACTCCGGTCCGCCCTGCCAGGGGCGGGGAGCGGTCAGACCGTCTGGATCTTGATCTCGATGTCCACCCCGGCCGGGAGGTCGAGCCGCTGGAGCGAGTCGACCGTCTTGGGGGTGTGGTCGACGATGTCGACCAGACGCTTGTGGACCCGCATCTCGAAGTGCTCGCGGCTGTCCTTGTACTTGTGGGGGGAGCGGATCACCGTGTACCGGTGCTTCTCCGTGGGGAGCGGCACCGGCCCGAGCACCTTGGCCTGGGTGCGGAGCACGGTCTGGACGATCTTCTCGGTCGACTGATCGAGAATCTCGTGATCGTACGCCTTCAGGCGGATGCGGATCTTCTGTCGGGGGCCCTCAGCGGCCATGGGTGCGGCGTCCTCTCCTGGTGATGTTGGTGTCGACCGGCCTAGGCCAGGATCTTGGTGACCCGGCCGGACGCCACGGTGCGGCCACCCTCGCGGATGGCGAAGCGCAGGCCCTCCACCATGGCGATCGGCTTACCCAGCTCGACGGTCATGTCGGTGTTGTCTCCCGGCATCACCATCTCGGTGCCCTCGGGCAGGGTGATGGTGCCGGTCACGTCCGTGGTCCGGAAGTAGAACTGGGGCCGGTAGTTGGTGAAGAAGGGCTTGTGACGGCCACCCTCGTCCTTGTTCAGCACGTAGACGGTGGCCTCGAACTGGGTGTGGGGGGTGATGGAGCCGGGCTTGCAGAGCACCTGGCCCCGCTCGACCTCCTCCTTCTTGGTCCCCCGGAGCAGCACGCCGACGTTGTCGCCGGCCTGGCCCTGGTCGAGCAGCTTGCGGAACATCTCGATGCCGGTGACGGTGGTCTTCTGGGTGTCGCGCAGGCCGACGATCTCGACCTCCTCGCCCACCTTGACCACACCCTGCTCCACCTTGCCGGTGACCACGGTGCCACGGCCGGTGATCGACATCACGTCCTCGATGGACATCAGGAAGGGCTTCTCGACGTCGCGCTCGGGCTCGGGGATGTAGGAGTCCACCGCGTCCATCAGCTCGAGGATCTTCGGCGTCCACTCCGGGTCGCCCTCCAGGGCCTTCAGGGCGCTGACCCGCACGATGGGGGTGTCGTCGCCGGGGAACTCGTACTCGTTGAGCAGCTCACGGACCTCGAGCTCCACCAGGTCGAGCAGCTCCTCGTCGTCCACCGTGTCGGCCTTGTTCAGGGCGACCACGATGTAGGGCACGCCGACCTGGCGGGCCAGGAGCACGTGCTCACGGGTCTGGGGCATCGGGCCGTCGGCGGCCGAGACCACCAGGATGGCGCCGTCCACCTGGGCGGCACCGGTGATCATGTTCTTGATGTAGTCGGCGTGGCCGGGCATGTCGACGTGGGCGTAGTGCCGGTTGGCCGTCTCGTACTCGACGTGGGCGATGGAGATGGTGATGCCCCGCTGCCGCTCCTCGGGCGCCTTGTCGATCTGGTCGAACGGCGTGAAGGAGGTGGTGGGGTCGGCATCATGGAGCACCTTGGTGATGGCCGCGGTGAGCGTGGTCTTCCCGTGGTCGATGTGTCCCATCGTCCCGACGTTCACATGGGGCTTGGTGCGCTCAAACTTCTGCTTGGCCATGTCTGGGGTAATGCTCCTGATCTCGGGCGGTACCCCCTCGGGCCCGCCACGACGGAGGCGCTTGCCTGCCGTCATTCCTCGTGGATGGGGTGAATTCGTGCTGCTGTGCTGCGTGAGACGGTGCTGCGTGAATCGGTGCTGGGTCCTGCGTGGTGCTGACTGCGTGCGTCGGTGCTGTCGCTTCCGCACGCCGGCGGTTGGGCCGGTGCGAGGGCTACTCCCCGCGCGCCTTGGCGATGATCTCCTTGGCGATTGACTCGGGGACCTCGTTGTACGCGTGGAACTGCATCGAGTACGTCGCCCGTCCCTGGGTGCGCGACCGCAGGTCGGTAGCGTAGCCGAACATGTCGCTCAGCGGTACCTGCGCCCGCACGATGTGGCTGTTCCCGCGCTGCTCCATGCCCTCGACCTTGCCCCGTCGGGCCGAGAGGTCGCCGATCACGTCGCCCATGTAGTCCTCGGGGGTGGTGACCTCCACGGCCATCACCGGCTCGAGGAGCACGGGGTCGGCCAGGTTGGCGGCCTTCTTGATGGCCATCGAGCCGGCGATCTTGAACGCCATCTCCGAGGAGTCGACGTCGTGGTAGGAGCCGTAGGTGAGGATGACCTTGATGTCCACCGTGGGGTAGCCGGCCAGGACGCCGGAGGTGATGGACTCCCGGATCCCCTGGTCGATGGAGGGGATGTACTCCTTGGGGATGACCCCGCCGGTGATCTTGTCCTCGAAGATGTAGCCGCCGCCGGGGCCGGTGGGCTCCAGGGTGATGACCACGTGGCCGTACTGGCCCTTGCCACCGGTCTGGCGGATGTAGCGGAGCTCGACCTTCTCGACCGTCTTGCGGACCGTCTCGCGGTAGGCCACCTGGGGCTTGCCCACGTTGGCGTCCACGTTGAACTCGCGGAGCATCCGGTCCACCAGGACCTCGAGGTGGAGCTCGCCCATGCCGGAGATGACCGTCTGGCCGGTCTCCTCGTCGGAGTGCACCCGGAAGGTGGGGTCCTCCTCGGACAGGGCGAAGAGCGCCTTGGACAGCTTGTCCTGGTCGACCTTGGTCTTCGGCTCGACGGCCACGTGGATCACCGGCTCCGGGAAGGTCAGCGACTCGAGGATGACCTGGTCATCGGGGTCGCAGAGCGTGTCACCGGTGGTCGTCTGCTTGAGGCCGACCGCCGCCACGATGTCCCCGGCGAAGCAGGCTTCCATGTCCTCGCGGGTGTTGGCGTGCATCTGCAGGAGGCGCCCGATGCGCTCCTTGCGGTCCTTGGTGGAGTTGACCACGCCCGAGCCCTTGGCCAGGGTCCCCGAGTACACCCGGAGATAGGTCAGCTTGCCCACGTAGGGGTCGGTCATGATCTTGAAGGCCAGGGCCGAGAACGGGGCGTCGTCCTCCGCCGGGCGCTCCACCAGCTGGTCCTCCTTGCGCGGGACGGTGCCCACGGTCGGGGGGATGTCCAGCGGGCTGGGCAGGTAGTCGACCACGGCGTCGAGCATGGGCTGGACGCCCTTGTTCTTGAAGGCGGAGCCGCAGAGGATCGGGATGGCGGCGGTGGAGAGGGTGACGGTCCGCAGGCCGTTCTGGAGGTCGAGGGCGGTGATCTCCTCGTCGGCCAGGTACTTCTCCATGATGGTGTCGTCGTGGTTGGAGAGGACGTCGATCAGCTGGTGGCGGGCCTCCTCGGCCTCTTCCTGCATGTCGGCGGGGATGGGCTCCTCGGTCCACTCCTCGCCCATGCCGTCGTCCCAGACCAGGGCCCGCATGTGGATCAGGTCCACCACGCCCCGGAAGCCGCCCTCCGCCCCGATGGGCAGCTGGCAGACGGCCGGCACCGCGTCGAGGCGGTCCTTGATCATGTCCACGCACATGTTGAAGTCGGCACCGGTCCGGTCCATCTTGTTGATGAAGCAGATCCGGGGGACCTCGTACTTGTTGGCCTGGCGCCAGACCGTCTCGGTCTGCGGCTCCACGCCGGCCACGGCGTCGAAGACCGCCACCGCGCCGTCCAGCACCCGCAGGGAGCGCTCCACCTCCACCGTGAAGTCGACGTGGCCCGGGGTGTCGATGATGTTGATGACCGTGTCGCGCCAGCGGCAGGTGGTGGCCGCCGAGGTGATGGTGATGCCGCGCTCCTGCTCCTGGACCATCCAGTCCATGGTGGCGGCACCTTCGTGGACCTCACCGATCTTGTAGTTCTTCCCCGTGTAGTAGAGGATCCGCTCGGTGGTGGTGGTCTTCCCCGCGTCGATGTGGGCCATGATCCCGATGTTGCGGGTATTGGCGAGGGAGTGGGTACGGGTGGGCATCTCAGCCATGATTGATCAGCTCTCGGGTCGTGCTCGTAGGTCAGCTGGGGGGTCGGTGCGGGTGGGCCCGCACCCTCCTACCAACGGTAGTGGGCGAAGGCCTTGTTCGACTCGGCCATCTTGTGCATGTCCTCACGGCGCTTGGCCGCCGCCCCGATGCCGTTGGCGGCGTCGCGGATCTCGTTGGACAGGCGCTCGGCCGCCGTCTTCTCCCGCCGCTGCTGGGAGTAGGAGACCAGCCAGCGGATGGCCAGCGTGGTCGCCCGACGGGGGCGGACCTCCACCGGCACCTGGTAGGTGGCGCCACCCACCCGGCGGCTCTTGACCTCGAGCTCGGGACGGGTGTTCTCCACGGCCTTCTTGAGGACGGCCACCGGGTCGCCGCCCGACTTCTCGGCCACGTCGGCCAGGGCGTCGTAGACGATCCGCTCGGCCAGGGTGCGCTTCCCCCGGCTCAGGACCTTGTTGACCACCTGGGTCACCAGGACCGAGTGGTAGACGGGGTCGGGGATGAGTTCGCGTCGGGGTGCGGGTCCACTGCGGGGCACGTCAGGACTCCTTCTTGGCGCCGTAGCGGCTGCGGGCTTGGTTGCGGTCTCGGACACCCGAGGCGTCCAGGGTGCCGCGGATGACCTTGTAGCGGACACCCGGGAGGTCCTTCACACGGCCACCACGCACCAGGACGATGGAGTGCTCCTGGAGGTTGTGGCCCTCACCCGGGATGTAGGCGGTGATCTCGAGCCCGCTGGTCAGCCGCACACGGGCCACCTTCCGGAGCGCCGAGTTCGGCTTCTTCGGGGTGTGGGTGTACACGCGGGTGCAGACGCCACGCCGCTGGGGGGCGCCCTTCAGGGCCGGCGTCTTGCTCTTGGTGGGCTTGGTCGCCCGACCCTTGCGGACGAGCTGGGAAATCGTGGGCACGCGCTACCTCTAGCTAGTGGACTGCGGGGTTGGTCGCAGCAGCAGCTGCAAACCTCGGACTGCGGTGGGCACGGAACGCCCTCGGGCGTCGATCGTGCGAACAAACAATGCTACGGCATCGGCTGGGGCTGGGCAAACGCGCCCGGAGGTCCCCGGCGAGATCCGCCGTCACTGCTCGGGGTCCAGTGTAGCGGTCAGGGGGTGCCGATCGGCCGTCGGGTGGCGTGTCTCCTGCGCTCCCAGGCCCGGCCCCCCACCGGTCGGCCCGGTGCGGACGGGTCGGCTCCCGCCGTCCGGTGTTGTCCCCGGCCGGTGTCCCCGTTCGTCGATGTCCTCCCCTGGCCGGTTCTCCTCTGCCGGTTCTCCCCGGCCGGTGTCCTCCCCGGGCCGGTTCCACCCGGCCGTTCCCCCCGGGTCGGCGATCCGACCAGCGGGGGGTGTCACACCCCCCTGGGACAATTTCCCCATGACAGGTCGGGTCCCCGGCGGGGCGACGAAGACGGAGGCGAGGGCCACCGGTGGGGCCACCCCGGCCGGGTGCTCGGCGGCGTGCGGTGGGGAGGGGGCCACCTCGGTCCTGTCCGGCGTGGAGTCGGAGCTCGAGGGGTTCGTGCGGTCCTTCGAGCCGGCCCGCTTCAGCGGTGACGACGCCGCCTCCCTGGTGCGGCGCTTCGCCCGGATCGAGCACCTGGCCCAGGCGGGCAAGACCCTGGCCGCCAGGCGGGCCGCCGACTCGGACATCCACCGCCGCTCCGGCCAGCGTTCGGGGGCCGAGTGGCTGGCCGCCGAGACCGGGGAGTCGCTGGGCGATGCCCTCGACACCCTGAAGCTGGGGGAGAACCTCGGCTCCCAGCCCGGGGTGGAGGACGCCCTCCGGGGCGGGAAGCTCTCCCCGAGGAAGGCCCGGCTGATCTCGGGGGCCGTGAAGGAGAACCCCGGGGCGGAGGCCGACCTGCTGGCCGGGGCGGAGACCGACTCCCTCCGCACCGTCCAGGACAAGGCCGGCCGGGCCCGGGCCCAACGGGGCTCGGCCGAGGACGAGCGCCGGCGGGAGGAGCGGCTCCACGCCAGGCGGTCGCTCCGCACCTGGACCGATCCGGTCGACGGCATGACCCTCCTCCACGGCCGGTTCGCCCCCCTGGAGGGGGCCCGGCTGCGCTCGGCGCTGGAGCGGACGTGTGACCAGGTGTTCCGCCGGAACCGGAGGGCCGGCATCGAGGAGTCCCGGGACGCCTACATGGCCGACGCCCTGGTGGAGCTGGTGGCCACCGGGGCCACCGGGACCGGTGACCCGGCCGGGACCCGGGGTGCCGGGCAGGGGCAGGGCACCGATGCCGGAGCCGGGCAGGGCCCCGATGCCGGAGCCGGACAGGGCCCCGATGCCGGGCAGGGACAGGGCACCGGAGGCCAGCGATCGGGCACCGGCCAGGGCCGGGGCCGGGGTGCCACCACCGGCACCGGCCGGTCCCGTGGCCCCTACCGGACCGACACCGTCCACGTCCGGGTCGACCTCGCCGCCCTGCGGGCCGGGTTCGCCGGGCCGGGACAGAGGTGCGAGATCCCCGGCATCGGGCCCATCTCGGTGGAGCGGGCCCGGGAGATCATGGGGGACGCCCTCCTCCG
The DNA here is from genome assembly GCA_963709665.1 of uncultured Actinomycetota bacterium. Lineage (GTDB taxonomy): Bacteria > Actinomycetota > Acidimicrobiia > Acidimicrobiales > RAAP-2 > DASZIT01. The sequence goes on from CAVPWU010000007.1 coordinate 189,521, forward strand.
CCTGGTCATCACCGACGGGGTGGACGTCCCCTGCATCGTCAACCTGAAGCGGGGCATCCCCGCCCCGGTGGCCTCGGCCCTCTTGGAGCGGGACCCGGTCTGTGTGATCTCCGGCTGTGACCAGCACCGTCACCTCCAGATCGACCACTGGTCGGTGGACTTCGCCAAGCAGGGACCCACCCAGTGGTGGAACCTGGTCCGGCTGTGCCCCTTCCACCACGGGTTGAAGACCCGGGGCTACTTCCACCTGGACCGGAACCCCGACCACAGCTGGAGCTTCACCGTCACCCCCAAGGGGAGAGCCCACGGCTACGGCCCGGTCGGCCCACCCCCGGCGGATCCCGACCCACCCGACCCCGACCCGCCCGACCCGGGCGGCCCCACCCTCTTCCCCCACACGGAGTGAGTGGGGCGCGCCGCCGGCGGATCTGCCGGCGCACCGGGCAGGGGCCTCCGGACCGGCGGGATCACCCCACCACCAACCCAGCAGGCCCCCGGATCACCCCGAGCTCACCCCGAAAGCGAAGAACGGGGACCCGTAGGCCCCCGTCCCTCACCACTGCGACACTGGAATGCCTGCGCCACCGTCACCCGCCGAGGAACGGCTGGGACGACGGCGGGATCAGGCGCCGGCCTCCGCCGCCCCGGGGGGCTCGGTGGCGGCCGGCGTCCCCTCCGAGGGGAAGTCGGGTGAGCCGTCGCTCAGGTCCTCCGACGGGAGCGTGCCCAACCAGCTGGCATCGATCTCCGAGTTGAAGGCGCCGAGCGTGGCGTCGCCACCGGTGTCCCGGAGCCATGCGGCCAGGTCCTCGGTGCCGGCGTCCCCCTCCGAGCCCAGGGCCCAGAACGGCATCGCCTCGGCACCGGGCATCTCCAGCTTGATGTCCCGGTAGCGCTCCATGCCCGAGCCGGCCGGGATGAGCTTGCCGATGATGATGTTCTCCTTGAGCCCGAACAGCTGGTCGGACTTGCCCTCGATGGCAGCCTCGGTGAGCACCCGGGTGGTCTCCTGGAACGAGGCGGCCGACAGCCACGACTCGGTGGCCAGCGACGCCTTGGTGATCCCCATCAGCTCGGGACGACCCTCGGCGGGGCGCTGCCCGTCCTGGACCAGCTGCCGGTTGACCTCGGCGTACGACCGGTTGTCCACCCGCTCGCCGGGGAGGAACGGGGCATCGCCCGGCTCCGCCACCAGCACCCGGCGGAGCATCTGCCGCACGATGAGCTCGATGTGCTTGTCGTGGATCGACACACCCTGGTCCCGGTAGACCTTCTGGACCTCTTCGACCAGGTACTGCTGGGTCTCACGGATCCCCTTGACCTCCAGGAGCTCCTTGGGGTCCTTCGGGCCCTCGACCAGGGCGTCGCCGGCGGCGACCTCCTGGCCGTCGGTCACCTCGAGGTGGGCGCGCTGGGCCAGCAGGACGGTGTCCTCCTCGCCGGTGTCCGCCACCACGGTGACCTGACGCCCGCTCTCCTCCTCCTCCACCCGGACCACGCCGGAGTGGCGGGCCAGGACGGCGGCGCCCTTCGGGGTGCGGGCCTCGAAGAGCTCGACCACCCGGGGCAGGCCGTGGGTGATGTCCTCACCCACGATGCCGCCGGTGTGGAAGGTACGCATGGTCAGCTGGGTGCCGGGCTCGCCGATGGACTGGGCGGCGATGACGCCGACCGCCTCGCCGAGCTCGATCATCAGGCCGGTGGCCAGGGACTGGCCGTAGCAGGCGACGCAGATGCCGTGCTCCGCCTCGCAGGTCAGCACCGAGCGGGTGCGGACCCGGTCGACGGACGGGTCGTCGCGGATCAACGAGACGACCTCGTCGTTCAGCAGCGTGCCGGCCTCGATCTTGGTCTTGTCCGAGAGGGTCAGGGCGTCGACCGTGATTCGGCCGTGCACCCGGGTCTCGAGGTAGGAGCGCTTGCCCGGCTCGTCGGGGACGATGTTCTCGATCCAGATGCCGCGGGTGGAGCCGCAGTCGTCCTCCCGGACGATGAGCTCCTGGGCCACGTCCACCAGGCGACGGGTCAGGTAGCCGGAGTCGGCTGTCCGCAGGGCGGTGTCGGCCAGACCCTTCCGGGCGCCGTGGGTGGAGATGAAGTACTCGAGCACCGACAGGCCCTCACGGAAGGAGGACTTGATCGGGCGGGGGATCATCTCGCCACGGGGGTTGGAGACCAGGCCCTTCATGCCGGCGATCTGGCGGATCTGCTGCGAGTTCCCTCGGGCACCGGAGTCGACCATCATGTTCAGCGGGTTGAAGGCCAGGGTGGAGAGTGACTTCTCCATGGCCCGCCCGACCTCCGAGTTGGCCGAGGTCCAGATCTCGATCTCCTTCTGGCGCCGCTCGTCGTCGGTGATGATGCCCCGCTTGAACTGGGCCTCCGCCTTCTCCGCCTCCTTCTCGTAGCGGTCGAGGATGGACTGCTTGTCGGGCGGGGTCCGGACGTCGTTGATGGAGATGGTCAGGCCCGACTGGGCGGCGTAGCGGAAGCCCAGGGCCTTGATCTTGTCGAGGCTGGCGGCCACCACGTGCTTGGGGAAGCCCGAGGCGATCTCCTCGACGATGGCCCCGATGGCGGTGTTCCGCTTCCCGACCAGGTCGTTGATGAAGCGGTAGCCGTCGGGCAGGCCGGTGTTGAAGAAGATCCGACCGGCGGTGGTGACGATCTCCACCGGCTTGGACTCGTCCACCCCGACCAGGTTGCCGTCGGCGTCGAGCTCGGCCCCGTTGGTGAGGGCGATCGACTTGGCCAGGTGCGAACCGGGCACCGGCCGGACGGTGATCTTGGCGTGCAGGTCGATGTCCCCGGCGTCGAAGGCGCGCTCCACCTCGTAGTCGTGGCGGAAGATGTTGCCCTCGCCCTTGGCCCCGTCGAGCTCCAGCGTCAGGTAGTAGATCCCGAAGACCATGTCCTGGGTGGGCACGGTGATCGGGCGACCGGTGGCCGGCGACAGGATGTTGTTGGCCGACAGCATCAGCACCCGGGCCTCGGCCTGGGCCTCGGCGGACAGGGGGAGGTGGACGGCCATCTGGTCGCCGTCGAAGTCGGCGTTGAAGGCGGTGCAGACCAGCGGGTGGACCTGAATGGCCTTGCCCTCGACCAGCACCGGCTCGAAGGCCTGGATGCCCAGGCGGTGGAGGGTGGGGGCCCGGTTCAGCAGCACCGGGTGCTCCTTGATCACCCCTTCCAGCACGTCCCAGACGTGGGGCCGGCGGCGCTCCACCATCCGCTTGGCCGACTTGATGTTCTGGGCGTACTCGGCGTCGACCAGCCGCTTCATCACGAAGGGCTTGAACAGCTCCAGGGCCATCAGCTTGGGCAGGCCGCACTGGTGCAGCTGCAGGGTGGGGCCGATGACGATGACCGAACGGCCCGAGTAGTCGACCCGCTTGCCCAGCAGGTTCTGGCGGAACCGACCCTGCTTGCCCTTCAGCATGTCCGAGAGGCTCTTCAGGGGCCGGTTGCCCGGTCCGGTGACCGGCCGCCCGCGGCGGCCGTTGTCGAACAGGGCGTCGACGGCCTCCTGCAGCATGCGCTTCTCGTTGTTGATGATGATCTCGGGCGCACCGAGGTCGAGCAGCCGCTTGAGGCGGTTGTTCCGGTTGATGACCCGGCGGTAGAGGTCGTTGAGGTCGGAGGTGGCGAAGCGGCCACCGTCGAGCTGCACCATGGGGCGCAGGTCGGGCGGGATGACCGGGACCGACTCCAGGATCATGGCCCGGGGGTCGTTGACCCGCTTGGCGTTCTCATCGCGCCGGTTGAAGGCGGTGACGATCTTCAGCCGCTTGATGACCTTCTGGCGACGCTGGGCCGACAGCGGCTTGCGGCCGTCGGCGGCGTCGATCATGGCGCGGAGCTTGATCTCCTCGCTGTCCAGGTCGATGCGGTCGATGAGCTTCTGGATGGACTCGGCGCCCATGCCGCCCTCGAAGTAGTCCTCGTAGCGGACCCGGAGCTCGCGCCAGAGCATCTCGTCCTCGAGGATCTTCCGGGAGTGGAGGCTCTTGAACTCGTCGAACGACCGCTGGGCCAGCTCGATCTCGCTCTGGAACCGCTCGCGGACCGACCCGATCTCCTTCTCGCCGTTGCGCTGGCGGGCCTTGACCTCGGTGTCCTTGGCCCCGCCCTTCTCGAGCTCGGCCAGCTCCTCCTCGAGCATCTTGAAGCGACGGTCGATCTCGAGGTCGCGCTTCTTCTCGAGATCGGTGATCTCGTCGCGGATCTCCGCCTCCAACGTGGGCAGGTCCTCGTGACGCTTGGCCTCGTCGACCCAGGTGACCAGGTTGGCGGCGAAGTAGATGACCTTCTCGAGCTGCTTGGCCTTGAGCTCCTCGCGGGGCTCGGTGCCCATCAGCAGGTAGGCCAGCCAGCTCCGGGTGCCGCGCAGGTACCAGATGTGGACCACGGGGGCGGCCAGCTCGATGTGGCCCATCCGCTCACGGCGGACCTTGGAGCGGGTGACCTCCACGCCGCAGCGCTCGCAGATGATGCCCCGGAAGCGCACCCGCTTGTACTTGCCGCAGTAGCACTCCCAGTCCTTGGTGGGACCGAAGATCTTCTCGCAGAAGAGACCGTCCTTCTCCGGGCGCAGGGTCCGGTAGTTGATGGTCTCGGGCTTCTTCACCTCACCGTTGGACCACCCCCGGATGGAGTCGGCCGTGGCCAGACCGATCCGGAGCTGGTCGAAGTCGTTGACATCCAGCATTTAGAAGCCCCTTTCCGCTGCGCGCCGCTCGTCCTCTTCGTCCGACCCCCGCTCGGGCCGGCTGATGTCGATGCCCAGCTCCTCGGCCGTGCGGAACACGTCCTCGTCCAGCTCTCGCATCTCGATCTCCTCCCCACCGGGCGCCAACACCTCGACGTCCAGGCAGAGGGACTGCATCTCCTTGATCAGCACCTTGAAGCTCTCGGGGATCCCCGGCTCGGGGATGTTCTCGCCCTTGACGATCGCCTCGTAGACCTTCACCCGACCCAGCACGTCGTCCGACTTGATGGTCAGCAGCTCCTGCAGGGCGTAGGCGGCGCCGAACGCCTCGAGCGCCCACACCTCCATCTCCCCGAACCGCTGGCCACCGAACTGGGCCTTCCCACCCAGCGGCTGCTGGGTGATCATCGAGTAGGGGCCGGTAGACCGGGCGTGGATCTTGTCGTCCACCAGGTGGTGGAGCTTCAGGATGTACACGTAGCCGACCGACACCGGGTTGTCGTAGGGCTCGCCGGTGCGTCCGTTCCACAGCTGCGACTTGCCGTCGTCGGTGACCTGCACGGCCCCGTCGATCCCGTCGGAGTTGAGGGTCCGGAAGATCTTCTGGATGGTCGGGTGGCGGCCGGCGTCGGCCTCCTCGTCCCAGTGGGCACCGTCGAACACCGGGGTGGAGACCCACACCGCCGGGTCGGTCCGGGGCCGGGTCTTGGTCTCGGTGCCCCGCAGCGGGACCCGGGCCACCTCGCCGGCGTCCTTCCAGCCCCAGCGGGCGGCGTAGCCGAGGTGCGACTCGAGCACCTGGCCCACGTTCATCCGGCTGGGCACGCCGAGGGGGTTGAGGATGATGTCGACCGGGGTGCCGTCGGCCTGGAAGGGCATGTCCTCGATCGGGAGGATCTTGGAGATCACGCCCTTGTTGCCGTGGCGGCCGGCCAGCTTGTCGCCCTCGGAGATCTTCCGCTTCTGGGCCACGTACACCCGGACCAGCTGGTTGACCCCGGGCGGCAGCTCGTGGGCGTCCTCGCGGGAGAAGACCCGGACGTCGATGACCTTGCCCTCTTCGCCGTGGGGCACCTTCAGGGAGGTGTCGCGGACCTCGCGGGCCTTCTCACCGAAGATGGCCCGGAGGAGGCGCTCCTCGGGGGTCTGCTCGGTCTCGCCCTTGGGGGTGACCTTGCCCACCAGGACGTCGCCCGGCCCGACCTCGGCGCCGATGCGGATGATGCCCCGCTCGTCGAGGTCGGCCAGGATCTCCTCGGAGAGGTTCGGGATGTCCCGGGTGATCTCCTCGGCGCCCAGCTTGGTGTCGCGGGCGTCGACCTCGTGCTCCTCGATGTGGATCGACGTGAGCACGTCGTCCTTCACCAGGCGCTCGGAGAGGATGATGGCGTCCTCGTAGTTGTAGCCCTCCCAGGGCATGAAGGCCACCAGCAGGTTCTTGCCCAGGGCCAGCTCGCCGTTGTGGGTGGAGGGGCCGTCGGCCAGGACGTCGCCGGCGTGGACCTTCTGGCCCTCCTCCACGATCACCTTCTGGTTGATGGAGGTGTTCTGGTTGGAGCGGCGGAACTTGGCCAGCCGGTAGACCTTGCGGCCCAGCACGGTGCCCAGGCGGTCGGTGGCGCCGGCCTTGTACTCGACGGTGATCTGGTCGCCGGACACGTCGACGACGGTGCCGTCGCCCTCGGCCTGGACCACGTCCCCGGCGTCACGGGCGGCGCGGGCCTCCACGCCGGTGCCGATGTAGGGGGCCTCGGGGACCACCAGCGGCACCGCCTGCTTCTGCATGTTGGCGCCCATCAGGGCCCGGTTGGCGTCGTCGTGCTCCACGAAGGGGATCAGGGCGGTGGAGACCGACACGATCTGCTTCGGCGAGACGTCCATCAGGTCGACCTCGGCCGGGGGCACGAAGTCGATCTCCGAGGTGGTGCCGTAGGAGGTGGTGGTGGCACCCACCCGGACACCGGTGCCCTGCGGGCCGCGGCGGACCAGGATCCGGTCCTCGGTGAACTTGCCGTTGGCGTCGAGCACGGCCGACGCCTGGGCGATGACGTGCTCCTCCTCCTCGTCGGCGGCCAGGTAGTTGATCTCGTCGGTCACCCGCCCGTCCACCACCTTGCGGTAGGGGGTCTCGATGAAGCCGTACTCGTTGACCCGGGCGTAGGTGGCCAGTGAGCCGATCAGGCCGATGTTCGGGCCCTCGGGGGTCTCGATCGGGCACATCCGGCCGTAGTGCGAGGTGTGGACGTCACGGACCTCGAAGCCGGCCCGCTCCCGGGAGAGGCCGCCGGGCCCGAGGGCCGACAGGCGGCGCTTGTGGGCCAGGCCCGACAGCGGGTTGTTCTGGTCCATGAACTGGCTCAGCTGGCTGGTGCCGAAGAACTCCTTGACGGCGGCGACCACCGGTCGGATGTTGATCAGCGTCTGGGGGGTGATGGCCTCCACGTCCTGGGTGGTCATCCGCTCCCGGACCACGCGCTCCATCCGGGACAGGCCGACCCGCACCTGGTTCTGGATGAGCTCGCCGACCGAGCGGATCCGCCGGTTGGCGAAGTGGTCCTGGTCGTCGATGCGGTAGTTCGACTCCCCGTCGGCCATGTGCTTGGCCAGGTGGAGCATGTAGGTGGAGGAGGCCAGGATCTCGGCCGGGCTGAGGACGCCCTGGGTCGGCGAGGGCTTCTCCAGCTTGATCTGGAAGATGTCCTCGATGCGGTCGAGCTCCGGGCCCAGCTTCCGGTTCAGCTTGTAGCGGCCGACCCGGGTGAGGTCGTAGCGCTTGGGGTTGAAGAAGGCGTTCTCGAAGTACTGGCGGGCGGCCTCGACCGACAGCGGCTCACCGGGGCGGGCCCGCTTGTAGATCTCCAGCAGCGCCTCCTCGCGGGTGGGCGCCAGGTTCTGCTCCTTCTCCCACTGGCCCTCGAGGAAGTCGAAGTAGCGGACGAAGCGCTCGAGGAAGGCCTGGTCCTCGTAGCCGAGGGCGCGGAGCAGCACGAAGAGGGAGAGGCGGCGCTTGCGGGCCACCCGGCAGCCGGCCGTGACGTCCTTGGACGGCTTGGCCTCCACGTCGAACTCGATCCACTCGCCCCGGTAGGGGTGGATGGTGCCGGTGAAGACGGTCTTGGCGTCGCGGCCGGGCTGGAAGATGACACCCGGCGAACGCACCAGCTGGCTGACCACCACCCGCTCGGTGCCGTTGACGATGAAGGTGCCCTTGTCGGTCATCACGGGGAAGTCGCCCATGAAGACCGTCTGCTCCTTGATCTCCCCGGTGGAGGCGTTCATGAACCGCGCCCGGACGAAGACCGGGGCGGCGTAGGTCATGTCCTTCTCCTTGCACTCCTCCACCGAGAACTTCGGCGGCGGGCGCAGGTCGGGGTCGGTCGGGTCGAACTCGAGCTCCAGGCTCAGCTGACCGGTGAAGTCCTCGATCGGGCTGATGTCGTTGAAGGTCTCGGCGAGGCCCTTGTCCAGGAACCACTGGAACGAGTCGCGCTGGATCGCCACGAGATCCGGCAGAGGCAGAGCCTCGTCAATGTTGGCAAAGGAAAAACGTTCCGGGCTGTTGGACCGTGCAGGCAAGTGCCTACTCCTCCCAGTTTCGGGGTGGACGGGGCGACGACGTGGTACTTCGGTGGTCTGGAAAGCGGTACGGCTCGGGGGTCGACGACATCCACCCGAGTGGTTGGAGGGGCGCCGAGGCGCGCGCCATTTAGCCTAAAAAGCTGGGGAAGGCGTCAGGAGCAGGCACGGCAACAAGTAAGCATACCTTGGCGCGCACCAATCCACAACCCCGGGTCCACAGACCCGGAGCGAGCATGCACACCGTAGGAGGCCGACCGGCCGCCGTCAAGGATTCGGGGGTGGATTCGGCCCGGGCGCCGGAGCGCCACGGTCCGTCGACCCCGGGAGTCCTCCCGGGCGTCGTCCCGGCTCCCGCCCGCCGTCGGTGCGGTGGACGGGAGCCGGTCCGTGCTACTTGAGCTCGACGCTGGCGCCGGCTCCCTCGAGCTGCGCCTTCGCCTTCTCGGCGTCTTCCTTCTTGGCCTTCTCCAGGACCGGCTTGGGGGCGCCGTCCACCAGGTCCTTGGCCTCCTTCAGGCCGAGGCTGGTCAGGGCGCGCACCTCCTTGATGACCTGGATCTTCTTGTCGCCGGCGGCGGTCAGGATGACGTCGAACTCATCCTTCTCCTCCTCGGCGGCAGCGTCGCCGCCACCCCCGCCCGCCGGGGCGGCGGCGGCCACGGCCACCGGGGCCGCGGCGGTGACGCCGAAACGGTCCTCGAAGGCCTTGAGCAGCTCGCTCAGCTCGAGGACGGACAGCTCCGAGATGCCGTCCAGAATCTGGTCCTTGGTCAGGGTGCCTGCCATTGTCGTTGCTCCTTGCTTCCTTGCTGGTTCGTTTGTGTGATCGATGAGCGGTGGTTCGGGTGGTTCGGGTCGCCGGGTGGGCTACTCGGCGGTTGCCGGGGCGTCGCCCTCGGACGGTGCCTCGGCCCCGGGGGGGGCGGTGGTCTCCGCCTGAGCCTCCTCGGCGGGCGCTGCGTCGGCGGCCGGGGCGGCCTCGGCCTGACTCGGCGGCGGGTGCCTCGGGCGCAGCCTCGGCGGCCGGTGCCTCCGCCTCGGGCGCAGCATCGGTGGCCTCCGCCTCGGCGGGAGCCCCGCCCAACTTCTCCACCAGGGCGGACAGGCCGTAGGCCAGGTTGCGGGGCAGCGCCTCGAGCAGCCCGGCGAACTGCTGCATGGGGGCCGACAGGGCGCCGGCGAACTGCGCCAGGAGGGTCTCCCGGGGCGGGAGGTCGGCCAGCTGGCCCATCTCCGAGGCGGAGAGGACGCCCTGCCCGACGATGCCGCCCTTCACCACCAGGTTGGGGTTGGCGCGGGCGAAGTCCCGGAGCGCCTTGGCCACGGCGCTGACGTCGCCCTCCACGAAGGCGATGGCGGTGGGGCCGGTCAGCAGGTCGTGGATCGACGCCTGGGGCCCGTCGGCGACGGCCAGCCGGACCAGGGTGTTCTTGTAGACCTTGTAGTCGCCACCGGCGGCGGCCAGCTGGCGGCGCAGGTCGGCCAGCTCCGCCACGGTGAGTCCCCGGTACTCGGTGAGCACCGCGGCGTCGGCGGCCGCCAGGCGGCCCCGCACCTCGTCGACGACGGCGACCTTGTCAGCCCTCGGATTGTCCATGGTCCCTCCACCGAGCTCTCGCTCTGGCACGGGCCGCAGACACCCTCGAGGGCACGCAGCGAGCTACAGCTCGGTGCGGAACGCCTCATCAGGCGGACCCGTCAGGGTCCCTTCGGTACCAGTTGCCCGGCACACCGGAGGTCTACGGCAGTTCGATCTTCAGTTGTAAGGCGGGTAACGCTAGCGCGTCAGCCCCGGCCGGGGCAACGCGGGTGCTGCGGTCCGGGCCCGGACGGCGGGCCGTTCGGCTCCGTCCTGCCCGCCCGGTCGGGCCGGGTCAGGCGGTGGCCGCCAGCTCCTCGTCGACCCGGCGGGCCAGCAGCGGGTCGATGTGGATGCCGGGGCCCATGGTCGACGAGATGGTGATCCCGAGCAGGTAACGGCCCTTGGAGGAGGCCGGCTTGACCCGCAGGATCTCGTCGACCACCGCGTGCAGGTTCTCGAGCAGCTTGGCCCGGTCGAAGGAGGCCTTGCCGATGCGGATGTGGACGTTGCCCACCCGGTCGGTGCGGTACTCCACCCGGCCGCCCTTGAACTCGATGACCGCCTTCTCCACCTGGTCGGTGACGGTGCCGGTCTTCGGGTTGGGCATCAGGCCCCGGGGCCCGAGGACCCGGCCCAGCGTCCCCACCTGGCCCATCAGGTCCGGGGTGGCGATGGCGATGTCGAAGTCGAGGAAGCCCTCGTTGGCCACCCGGGCCACCAGGTCGTCGGCCCCGACCACGTCGGCGCCGGCGGCGCGGGCCTCGGCCGCCTTCTCGCCGGCGGCGAACACCGCCACCCGGGCGGTGCGGCCGGTCCCGGCCGGGAGCGACAGGGTGCCTCGGACGATCTGGTCCGCCTTGCGGGGGTCGACCCCCAGGCGGAGGGCCAGCTCGATGGTCTCGTCGAACGACGCCTTGGACGTCGCCTTCACCAGGTCGACGGCGTCACCGGCGGAGTAGAGCTCCTGGCGGTCGAACTGGGCGATGCTCGACTTGTACTTCTTGCCTCTGGACATGCTGCTGGTTCTCCTGTTTCTCGGGCGTGACGGTCGTCCGGCGATCAGCCGGAGACGGCGATCCCCATGGACCGGGCGGTCCCGGCGACCTGGCGCTTGGCGGCCTCGACGTCGGTGGTGTTGAGGTCGGGCAGCTTGATGGCGGCGATCTCGGCGACCTGGGCGTCGGTGACGGTGCCCACCTGGGCCCGGCCGGCGGTGGCGGCGCCCTTCTCCAGGCCGGCGGCCTCACGGAGGAGGGCCGGGGTCGGCGGGGTCTTCAGGACGAACGAGAACGACCGGTCCTCGTAGATGGTGATCTCCACCGGCACGATGGAGCCCTTCTGGCTGTCGGTGGCGGCGTTGTACTGCTTGCAGAACTCCATGGTCTGGACGCCGTGGGGCCCGAGGGCGGTGCCCACCGGGGGTGCCGGGGTGGCGCCGCCGGCCGGCAGCTGGATCTTGACCATCGCGAGGACGCGCTTCTTGGGTGGCATGTGTGCTCCTTAACCTGTGTCCGCCGGCCTACAGCTTCGCGACCTGGCTGAATTCGAGCTCGACCGGGGTCTCCCGGCCGAAGATGTTGACGAGGACCTTGAGCTTCAGCTGGTCCTCGTTGATCTCGGCGATCTGACCGGAGAAGTCGGCGAACGGGCCTTCCTTGACCCGGACCGTCTCGCCCACCTCGTGCTCGAGGCGGGGCCGGCTGCGCTTGGACGGGGCCTCGCCGCCCTCCACCTTGACCTGGAGGATGGACTCCACCTCCCGGCGGGACAGCGGGGTGGGCTTGGTGCCCGGGCCCACGAAGCCGGTGACCCCCGGCGTGTTGCGGATGACCGACCAGCTGTCGTCGTCGAGCTCGCACCGGCAGAGCAGGTAGCCGGGGAACACCTTCTTCTGGACGACGACCTTCTTGCCGTTCTTGAACTCGACGACGTCCTCCATGGGGATGACGACCTCGTAGATGCGGTCCTCCATGTTCATGGAGGCGGCCCGGCTGTGGAGGTTGGACTTCACCTTGTTCTCGTAGCCGGCGTAGGTGTGGACCACGAACCAGCGTCCCGGCTGGTCGTAGGGGCTGACCACGTAGGGCTCGTCGTCGAACTCCTCGTCGTCCTCCTCGGTCTGCTCGGCGATGATGTCCTCGGCTGTCGCCGATCCCCCCACCGCGGCGGCGTCCACCTCGGCCTCGACGGCGACCGCCTCGGCCTCCCCGTCGACGGGCGCGTCGGTCACGGTGTCGTCGACACCGTGGTCGTCACCGGGGGGCGTAGTTGTCTCATCTTGGGTCACAGACACACCGATCACGCGTTGAGCAGCCAGAAGATGCCCTTGGAGAAGGCATAGTTGAGAATGAAGATCAGAATGATCAGGGAAACCAGGGTGAAGAAGGTCACCGTCGTGTAGTTGATGAGCTCCGAGCGGTTGGGCCACGCCACCTGGCGAAGCTCCGATCGTACCTCGCGGGCGAACTGTCCCGGACGGAAGGGGTCACGCTTGGCCGGCTTCCGGGCCGGCTGCGCCTTCCGCGGGGGCGCGGACTCGCCGTCGGGATCCTGGCCCTGGCGTTGCATCTGACGCTTCTGTTCTCGGTTCACGTGGCGTTCCTTCGAGCATGTGCCGCGGATGGTGGGCAGGGCAGGAGGGACTCGAACCCCCAACCGCCGGTTTTGGAGACCGGTGCTCTACCAGTTGAGCTACTGCCCTCTGTCGTTCGCCGGGCCGCGAACGGCCGACCGATCGCAGGGGCGGTCCGTCAGGATACCACTGCCCACAGGGGCGTTCCCAAGCGGCCCGGGCGGGCAGCGGCCGAGACCGCCCGGGCCGGAGACACCCGGGTCCCGGCACCCGGTGGTCCGGGGACCTAGATTCACCCGGATGGGGAGCGGGGGCGGCGTCGGGGACCGATCCGGGCGATGACCGTCCCCGGGACCATCGACGGCCCCCCTCCGGCCGGCGAGGTCGACCACCTGGGTGCCGGGTCGGTGCGCCTGCCCGGCATCATCGCCCAGTCGGTGGGGGCCATGGGTGTCACCGGCATCGTGGCCCTCCTGGTGCCGCTGATCGCCGAGACGGCCGGGAGCGGTGGCTGGCTGACCTGGGTCATCGCCTCGCTGGTGATGTTGATGGTGGCCTGGTGCATCTCGCGCCTGGCCACCCGGATCGCCACCACCGGCGGACCCTACGGCCTGGTCTGCAAGGCGCTGGGGCAGTTCTGGGGGGTCTTCGTCGGCTGGATCAGCCTGCTGCTCATCGGGCTCTTCTCCGCCGGGACCCTGGTGGGCTTCGGCATCTACGGGAGCCAGTTCCTGGCCTCGGTCGGCGTCGCCTCCGGGCATGCCGCCACCGATCTCTGCTATCTGGTCGGGCTGGTGGGCTCGCTGCTGGTGGCGGTCAGCGGCATGCGACGGTCGGCCATCGTCATGCTGGTGATGGAGGCGGTCGCCCTGGTGGTGGTGCTGGCGGTGATGGCCGCCGTCCTGGTCCACCACCGGGTCCCCATCGTGGACCACACCCAGTTGGGCCTCCACCACACCTCGTTGGGACTGGTGGTCGACGGCATCGTGCTGGCCGTCCTGTCCTTCGGGGGCTTCGAGACGGCCACCGTACTGGGGCGCGAGGCTCGCAACCCGCTCCGGGCCATTCCGGTCTCGATGCTGCTCACCGTGTCGGTGGCCGGCCTGCTGTGGACGTTCTGCGGCTACGTCCTGGTGATGGGGTTCGAAGGGGCCCACGTCTCCATCGCCTCGGCCGCCGCCCCCCTCGAGGAGCTCGCCACCATCGGTGGGGTCGGATGGCTCCGCGATGCGGTGTCCCTGACCATCTCCATCACCCTCTTCGGCTCGCTCATCGCCATCTTCAACGGGGTGTCACGGCTGATGTTCACCATGGCCCGGGAGGGCCTGGCGCCCGCACCCCTGCTGCGGATCAACCGCCGGTGGGGGACGCCGGTGGTGGCCAACGTGGTCCTGGCCGTGGTCTGGGGCGTCGCCATCGTGGTGGTGGTGGCCACCGACCTGGCGCCCTTCACCGCCCTCGGCGACTTCGGGGACGTCAGCGGATACGGCTACATGGTGATCTACGCCATCCTGGCCGCCGGGGCCCTGCGCTACCTGTGGCGGCAGCACCGACTCCGCCCCCTGGACGCCGCGGCGGCGGTGATCTCGGTGGGGATCATGACCTACGTCTTCTACGAGAACGCCTTCCTGCCCACGCCGGACGGCTGGATCTTCTACGCGGTGCTGGGCACCATGGTCGGGATGGTTGCGCTCTACGCCGCCCTCCGGGTGATACGGCCCTCCGTATTCGACCGGGTCGGGACCAGCGTGGACGATGACACGGCCGTCGAGGCGACGCCGGGGAGGGCGGAGGCGGCCGCCTGACCGACGGTCAGCCCGCTCGGGCGTTCCGCACCGGGCCCACCGCTCCGGGCGTAGGACCCACCCCCGGACCCACCGCTCCGGGCGTAGGACCCACCCCCGGACCCACCTCCGGACGGCCGGCCCCATGCACGGGCCGGTCCGGGGCGGTCTCGGTCACCGCCACCAGCGCCGGCGGCTGGCCGGGGAGGCCGGCCCGGAGCTGGCGTCGGGCCCGGTGGAGCCGGACCCGGCTGGAGGCGGAGGAGATCCCCAGCTCCGAGGCGATCTCGTCGTGGCTGAGGTCGTAGACGTCGTGGAGCACCACGACCGAGCGGAGGGGGAGGGGGAGGGTGGCGATGGCCCGGACCAGGCGGTCCCGGTCCACGGTGGTGGTGGCGACCGGGTCGGGGCGGGAGTCGGCGGGGAGGTCGCCGGCCCGGGGGTCGGCGTCGATGGAGAGCACGGTGGCGCCCCGCCGGTGGTGCATGGTCGCCGAGCAGTTGGCGGCGATCCGGTAGAGCCAGGTGGAGACGGAGGAGTCGCCCCGGAAGCGGCGGATGGAGCGGAAGGCCCGCAGGTAGGTCTCCTGGACGATGTCCCGGGCGTCGTGCTCGTTGCCGGTCAGCCGGAGGGCCAGGGCGTAGATGTCGCTGGAGGTGGCCCGGACCAGCTCCTCGAACGCCCCCCGGTCACCGTCCCGGGCCCGCCGGGTCAGGTGGTCGTGGCCGGAGCCGACCTTCAGCGGGTCTCCTTGTGGAGGGTGTGCGCCCGGTCCCACCGGCAGAATTTCTTCATCTCGATCCGCTCGCGGTCGTTGACCTTGTTCTTGGTGGTGACGTAGTTCCGGCGCTTGCAGGTCTCGCAGGCCAGGGTGACCTGGATCCGCTTCTCGTTCTTTGCCACGGTGGCTCCTCTACTCTCCAGCCGGCACCGGCCTGCTGGCCGATCCCGACTCCTTGCGTTGTCCCGAAGTGGTAGCGGCGGCCGGACTCGAACCGGCGACCCCACGATTATGAGCCGTGTGCTCTAACCAGCTGAGCTACGCCGCCACGGGCGAGCCCTCTGTCGGAATCGAACCGACGACAACCGCCTTACCATGGCGGTGCTCTACCTACTGAGCTAAGAGGGCAGTGCGGCTCCAGCGAAGTCGCAGCGGGCCATCATACCCAACCCCGCCGGTCCTCCCGCCACCGCCCCGGGAACCGCTCGCTACCATCTCCTGCCATGCAGCTCCGACTGGCCGTCCCCGGGGATGCTGACGCCATCCGCACCATCTACAACACCGAGGTCCTGCGCTCCACCGCCACCTTCGACGTGGTGCCCCGCTCGGAGGAGGAGCAGCGGCTGTGGATGGCCGAGCACTCGGGGGCCCATCCCGCCATCGTGGCGGTCGACCCGGCCGGTGCCGTCCTCGGCTTCGGGTCCCTCTCCTACTACCGGGACCGCCACGCCTACGCCACCACCGCCGAGAACTCCGTCTACGTGGCCACCGAGCACCGGGGGGCGGGGATCGGCCGGGCCATCCTCGACGAGCTGATCGTCCTGGCCACCCAGCACGGGTTCCACGCCCTGATCGCCCGGGTGGGGGGCGACAACAGCGCCTCGGTCGCCCTCCACCAGGCGTGCGGGTTCGAGCTGGTGGGGGTCGAGCACGAGGTCGGGCGGAAGTTCAACCAGTGGCTCGACGTGGTCGTCCTCCAGCACTCGCTCTGACCGCCCGGGCCGGCCCCACCCGCCCCCGCCGGCTCGCCGCCGGCCGGACCCGGGCTGGCCCCACCGGTCGCCTCAGGCCCTGGTGACGGCCCCGGACAGCGTGGCGACCCCGCCGGCCGGCCCCAGCTCCGACCGCTCCCAGGTGGCCAGCGGCACGGTGACCACGAACAGCACCCACAGCAGCGTGAGCACGATCGACAGCGGATCGCCGTGGATCAGGCTGTTGAGCAGCTGGGTGGCCCCGGGCAGCTCGATGAAGGCGGTGACCATCGACAGCCCGATGATGAACGAGCGGAGGCGACCGAGGGCCACGGGAGCCAGCAGGATGATCCCCCACGCCAGATACCAGGGCTGGTCCACGGGACCGAGGAGCACGAAGGCCAGCATGGTGATGCCCAGCGCCTTCAGGGTGCCGATCCGGTCGCTGTTCAGCAGGAGCCAGACCCCGATGACCAGGGCGCCGACCATCCCGAGGAACCGGGTGCCGGTGAGGACGCCGCTGAGGCTCAGCCCCACCCCGGCCAGGTGGGAGACCCAGGTGAGGAACATGGCCACCGAGGTGGTCGGGGCCGACCACGACCGGACCACCCCCGGGGTGTCGAGGTTGGTCACCCATCCCCAGCCGAGCCCGCTGACGTAGGAGAAGAAGCCGAGGATCCCGATGCCGATCAGCCCGGCGGTCACCACCGGCCGTATCCGCTGCCGGACCGGGACGCCCTCCCCCAGCCAGCTCCAGCCGATGTAGAGGAGGCCGAGGGCGGCCGGGGCCTTGATGGCGGTGGCCAGCGACACCAGCACGATCCCCACGATCGGCCGCTTCTCCTTGGCCGCCACGATGCCGGCCAGGAGCAGCCCCAGCATCAGGGAGTCGTTGTGGGAGCCCCCCACCAGGTGGAGGATGGTCACCGGGTTGAGGACCACCAGCGTGAAGATCTCCGCCTTGTCCCGGTGGTAGAGCGACGCCAGGCGCGGGACGCAGAAGGCGATCAGCAGCACGCCGGCGTAGGAGAGCAGGCGGAGCAGGACCACGGTGGCCAGCTCGTTGTGGAAGGTGATCTTGGCGAAGAACCCGTCGATCTGCAGGAAGAGCGGCCCGTACGGGGCCGGGGCGTTGCCCCACAGCGGGTCGACCGGGGCGGTGTAGCTGTTGTTGCCGAGCTCGAAGGGGCCGTAGAGGTAGGGGTTGATGTGGTGGCTGACCATCTCCCCCTGGGCGGCGTAGGAGTAGACGTCCCGGCTGAAGATGGGGGCGATGACCAGCATGGGGAGGGACCAGAGGGCGAAGACCCAGCCGAGGCTCCGGATGGGCACCCCGGGGCGGCGGGCGTAGAGGCGGGTCATCCCCCACCACACCCGGATCAGCAGCAGGAGGCCCCCATAGAGGGCGGCCAGGCTGAAGTAGACGCCCCAGTGACTCCCGTTGGTGGTGGACGGCACGCCGAAGAACCAGGCGCCGGGCATGGCGAGCTTGAAGGGGGAGCTGGGCAGCGACACCCCGATGCAGATGGCCAGGATGGCCACGAAGCCCAGCAGGGCCGGCCGGAGCACCAGGCCGCGTGGCTGGGCCCCGTCGGGTCGGACCGGCGCCGAGCCGTCGCCCTCCACGTCGGCGTTGGCCAGGCGGTCCCGCACGGTGTCGGCGAAGTCGACCACCACCCGGACGGCGCCGGTCACCAGGGCGGTGCCCACCGACCACCGCTCCCCCACCTCCGTCCCCCGCACGGCAGAAGGCTCGTCAGCGGGCGACTCCGCTGCCGGGGACTCGATGGTCATGGGGGTGGGGGCTCCTCGGGGACGGGGGGTCGTCACGGATGCGTCTGCAGGCCGCCGACAGGATGGTCCAACCAGTGGACCGACCCGGTCCCGCACCGTTCCGTAACGTTATTGTAACGAACTTCCACCCCGCGGCAAGTGTCGGTCGGCTCCCCCGGAAGGGCCGTCCGGGGCCACCGCCGGCCCCGGCCCCTCCCCCGGCCCCTCCCCCGGCCCGGTGGCCACCTCGGGACCCGCCCCCGGCATCCCCGACGGCCCCGACGGCACACCGCCCCGACCCCCCGTGCGACCTGCCTCCCGTCGCACCTCCGACCCGCCCCCGGGGGCCACCTCCCGTCGGGAGCGGGCCTCGGCCACCACCCACATCACCAGGACCACCGCCGCCCCCAACACCAGGGCGTTGGTGGAGACGAACGAGCCCGGACCGTGCTGGAACCACAGGTAGGGGGCGGCCACGGCCAGCCCGAGCAGCACCAGGAGGGCCACCGCCACCGACCGGTGGACCCGCCACAGGGCGAACGCCACGATCGGGACGACGGTCAGCCACGACCAGTGGTGGGTCCAGGAGACGGGGCTCACCAGGAGCTCGGTGAGGGCCAGGACCAGGACCGCCTCGGCGGTCCGGGAGGCGACCACCAGCCACCGGGTGAGGACGAAGCCGACCGCCAGGCTGGCCAGCGACAGCACCAGCCACACCAGGGTCCCCAGGTGGCCGCCGTCGAACGGGGCGCGGTGGACCATGCCGTTCCACGACTGGTTGCTGACGACGCCGAGCTGCCCGGTCCGGCCGGCGTCGGTCACCTCGTGGAACCAGTAGCGGGACGAGTCCGACGGCAGCACCGCCCAGCTCACGGCGGTGACCCCCACCACGGTGGCGACCCCGCGCAGCAGCGACCTCCACTCCCGGGCGGCCACGAAGTACAGCAGGAACACCAGCGGGGTCAGCTTGATGGCCGCCGCCAGCCCCACCAGCACCCCCCGCCACGGGGCCCGGACCCAGGTGAGGTCGGCCACGATCATCACCATCAGGATCAGATTGATCTGCCCGTAGTCGAAGTTGCTCCGGACCGGTTCGAGGGCCAGCGAGGCGGTGGCGCACAGCAGGGCCGAGACCGCCCACGCCCGACGGCCGGTCACCCCGGTGGCGGTGGTCAGGATCAGGCGCACCGCCACCACGAAGGCCACGGCGCTGGCCAGCCACCACCCGGTCTCCACCAGTCCCAGGCGCCCGAGGGCCAGCGGGCTGAGCGCCAGCAGCCCGAAGGGAGTGTAGGTGAACGGCAGGTGGTTGGCGGTGAAGTCCTCGGTGAACGGCGAGCCGCCGTCGTAGAGGGAGCGCCCCGCCTCCCGGTAGACCCGGAGATCGAGGTGCCAGGACGACCCGTAGTGGTACATCAGGGCACCCGACACCAGCCACACCAGCGCGGCGACCACCGCGATCCACCCGGTGGGTGTCCGACGGATGCGAGCAGCCAGCATCGGGGGTGGTCTCCTGGGGCGGTCGGCCCGGCCCACGACGGCCGGGGAGGTCGGCCGACCAACGCTACCCACTGCCCGGGCCGCCGGGGAGCACCCCGCCCGGGCCGCCGGTCGCCACCCCCGGGGACCGCGGTCGCCACCCCGGGGACCGCGGTCGCCACCCCGGGGACCGCTCGGGACCCACCGGTGTCCCGGGCGACCGGCCCGGGGCCCCCGGCGCGGCGGCCGGTCGGCCCCGGGAGGAGCCCGGTGCATCGGCCGGGCGGCCCGTCAGCGGGTGGAGCGGAGCCGGCGTCGCCGGGAGGTGATCACC
Source organism: uncultured Actinomycetota bacterium (assembly GCA_963709665.1). Classification (GTDB taxonomy): domain Bacteria; phylum Actinomycetota; class Acidimicrobiia; order Acidimicrobiales; family RAAP-2; genus DASZIT01. The sequence continues at coordinate 209,024 of CAVPWU010000007.1, forward strand.
ACCGCCCCCACACCCACCCCCATGGCCAGCACCGGGAGGAGCACCGTCAGCGGCGACTCGGGCAGGTCGGGGGGCGGCTGGGTGGTGGCGGTGAGGGTCACCGTCAGGATGTTCCGGTAGAGGGCGGGGTCGTCCGCCCCCACCGTCCAGGTCGGCGCCCCGCCCTGGCCGTCACCGAGCACGGAGCCCACCACCGGGACGGGCTTGGGCGTGCTGTACCCCGAGTAGACCAGGGTCAGGGTGCCGTCCGGGTTCTGCACCACCGTCGGGGAGTAGGCCCGTCCGGCGAAGTAGGCGCTGACGCCGAGCGCCTGGTCGCTCCCCCCGGCCAGGGCGGCGTCCTGGGCCTGGCGGGCGGAGAACGTGTAGTCGGTGCTCTCCACCACCACCGGTGGGGTCCAGTGCACCCCGTCGGTGGACGAGGTGTAGAAGATCTGGTTGAAGGCGTCGCTGTCCCCGTCGGACTGCCACGCCCCGGAGTCGAACATCCCGATGCTGCCGTCGGAGTTCTGGATGATGGTCCCGCGGGTGCCCACGAACCGGAGCTCGGGGTTGTCGGTGGCTCCCTGGGGGAGGTCCATGGTCGACGGGGTGGCCTGGCCCGACGGGTTGCTGATGTCGGTCAGGTGGGAGGGGTCGGTACCGCTGATCGGGCCGAGGTCGGTGAAGTGGATGCCGTCGGTGGTCGACGCCGCCCGCAGCACGGTGAGATCCTCGTTGTTCTTGTAGAGGGTCTTCGGCTTGGTGCTCCCCTCACCGATGGCGGCGAGGGTGGCCGACGAGGCGATGGCCGCCCCCGGACCACCGACGTCGTTGCCGGACGCCACCGACCCGGTACCGCCCGAGCAGCCGGTGAAGGAGCCCGAGGCGTACGCCGTGCAGGTCACCGTCTGGATGCTCCCGCTCGTCGAACCCAGGTAGATCGAGAACGGGCCGGTGGCCGGGATCGGCTCGGCGGTGGAGGTCGACGGGGTCATGGTGATGGTGGCGGAAGGCAGGGTGACGGTCGAGGCGACCGTTCCCACGATGTAGTAGTTGAGGATCTTCTCGCCGTAGATCACCACCGTGGCGCCCGGGGCGGCCCCGGGGTAGGCGATGGAACTGGGCAGGGCGCCGACGATCCCGTCCGGGGCGATCAGGCCGGTGGTCTGGGCGGCCGCCCCCGTCCCCACCGTCGACGGCAGGATCGGATCGGAGGTCACCGGGCTGCCCGCCGCCACCGACAGCCCGCCGGACTGGGTGGTGGTGCAGTTCTCCAGGGCGTTGTTGGCCGAGGCGATGTTGACGCAGTAGACGGTGGCGCCGTCGACGTAGAACCGGCCGGGCACGTTGGCGGCGGCGATGGTACCGAGTGCGGCATTGAGGCCGATGGTGCCGCCGCCGGTCTCGGCCGGGGTGTTGGGCCCCTGGGGGATGGTGGTGGCCGTGGAGGCGTCCGCCAGCACCTGGACCAGGGCGTCCCCGTTGGCGACCGCCAACCCGCCGGCCGCGGTGCACCCGGTCAGCGACGAGGACCCCGTGCCGGTGCAGGTGATGAGGGAGCCCGAGGGCGAGGCGGCGGACAGGTCCTCGAACTGGCCGGCCCCCACCGTCTCGGCGCCCGTCCCCAGGGTGGTGACGGCGAGGGTGGCTCCGCCGGTGGCCGGCACCTGCGTGGCTCCGTTGGCGAAGGTGTCCGGGTCGGTCCCCACCGACTCGGAGGCCGGGAGCCCGGCCAGGGGATCGGCGGCGCCGGCGTTCACCGTGTGGACCAGCATGCCCACCCCCAGGTTGTCCCCCGAGGGGCGGTTCACCGTGTACAGGTACGAGGTGCCGCCGATGGTCATCACCATGGGGTGGCCCTGCCCGTTGTCGTTGGTGTCACCGGTCGGGCAGTAGGACTCCGGGTTCTGCTCCAGGGCCTTGCCGACGTAGTTCCAGCTCTGACCCCCGTCGGTGGAGCGGGCCACCACGATGCCCTCCTCGGTGTCCTTCGGCCGGTAGTCGAAGTACCCGGTGAGGTGGCCCTGGGTGGCGTCACCGGGGGTCTGGGTGACGAAGGGGAAGTAGTAGGGCGACATGGGCAGCGGGGTGTTGGCCGGCTCGGAGGCCTGGGTGCCCGACTCGGGGGCGGACCCGCCGCCGGTGCAGTAGGCGTCGACCGGTCCCGGGGTACCGGCCACCCCGGTGGCGTAGGGGGTGCCGACCGGGGCGGCGGCGGCCGGGTAGACGGCCAGGTTGGGGTAGCCGCCGCTCTGGGTCGGGGTGCCGCCCGGGGTGTAGGTGGGGAGGCTCCGGTTGTACGGGGCACCGGCGGCCGGGTCGCCCTGTGACAGCGTCCAGGGGCCGTTCTCCACGGTGTCCACCCCCGGGGACGCCGGGGTGTAGGTGACGGCGGAGGCGGCCCCGGCCAGCGGGGCGGCGACCACCTGGGCCAGGGGGGCGGCGGTCAGCGCCAGGGCGATGACCAGGACGGTGGGGCGGCGGGACGGTCGGTGCACAGTGGGCTCCTCGGAGGGTTGGATGGAACCTGCGGACGGGGTCGGGATGGGAGCGGACTCGGGGTCGGGGTGGGGAGCGGGGTCGGGGTGGGATCCGGCGGGATGGGGACGGCGTGGCCTACGGGTGGAGGGGACGCCCCGGTCGGACGGCGGTCGGGGTGGGGGTCGGGTCGACCGCCCGGTGGCCGGGGCGGTGGCTCAGCGGGCGTGCCGTCGTCGGGTGACCACCACGAAGGCCGCCACCGCCAGCCCGCCGACGATCGGCAGCGCCAGGGTGAGCGGTGACTCGGGCAGGTCGGACGACGGCGAGGCCACCGGGGCGAAGGCCAGCCCCTTGAAGTCGGTGCCCGCCGGAGCGGTGGCCAGGACGGAGGCGGTGCCGGACAGGGTGCCGCCGGGGCCCGAGGAGTCGGTGATCCCGTAGAGGACGGTGTTGTTGGGGGCGTTGACCCCCTGCCCGGTGCCGGTGCCCTCGACGGCGCCGGTCACGTAGAGGCTGGCCACCCCGTTGCTGACGCTCACCGCCAGGCCCACGGCCAGGGGAACGGCGATCGACCCCTCGGCGGTCCACACGCTGCCCTCGAGGGAGTACTTCTCGACGGCGCTCGGCTCCCCGGCGGTGGCCCCGTTGGAGCCGTCGGCCACGTACAGGGTGTCCGGCGCGGTCCCGCCGCTGAGGGAGACCAGGGCGAACTGGTCGGGGCCGAAGTTGGCCGGCAGGTTGGCGCCGGTCACGAGGGCGGAGGTGGACTGGGTGCCCGAGGTGGGCAGGCCGGTCCCCACCGAAAAGATGTTCTTGGTGGTCGACTCGTAGAGCTGGCCGTCGACCACCTGGACCTCGTGGACCTTGTCGGTGGTCAGGAGGGAGTTGGCCGAGGTCCCGTCGGTGGTCACCCCGGCCCCGCCCCCGCTCCCGGTGTAGATCGGGCCGCCGGTCACCGCGGTGGTGGCCGACCGGAAGTTGTTGGCCTCCACCGTGGCGGTGGTGATGGAGGTGGTGGCATCCACCGTGCCGGCCGCGGAGACGAGGTCCACCGTCCGGGGGGGTGCCGGTGTGGTGCTGGTGATGGAGGGCGTCCCCACCGCGTCGTCGTAGCCGGTGGCGATCAGCGACTGCCCGTCAGCGGAGTCGGTGAGCTCGCCGTCGTTGAGGGCCGACCCGCTCTCCACCAGCGAGTGGGTGGTGCCGCTGTCGGCCGAGGGGAGCGTCACCGAGTAGCCGCTGGGCACCCCGCTGGTCGAGTAGTCGACCAGGTCGACCGCCGACGCCGCGGTGGAGGTGCCCTGGACCTCGTAGATCACCAGATCGCCGGGGGTGAAGGCGGAGGAGCCGGCGAAGGCGGGGGTGGCCAGGGACCCCAGCCCACCGGTCAGGATGACGGCGGCGGCGGCCAGGGGGGCGGCGGTGCGGAGGCGAGGGCGAGATCGCAAGGGGGCTCCTGTCGGGTGGTCGTCGGCACCCGTCGGAATCGACTCCGGCACCTCCGACGAACGTACGAACCCTCGGTGAACCGGGGCACACAGTTAGTTCAACGGAAGGTGATCCTTGCGTTTCCGTTCCGTTGCAGAGAGCCGAATTGCCATGGAGCGCGCCACCACCACCACTCGACGTGCCGGGAGCCGGGGACTCGCCGGGGGGCGGCGGTCGGCGATTCGGGGTTGCCGGTTCAGGTGGTGGCGGAACCGTTGTTCAGGACCTGCTCGAGGTCGCGCAGGCCGGTCGGAAGGCGGGACGGGCAGAGGAACTCCGACGCCGAGATGGCCATGACGTCCGAATCGAACTCCGAGAACCCACCCGCCTCGACCCGGTCGATCATGGCGGCCACCGACTCGCCGGCGACCAGTCCCCGGCAGACCTGGCGGCCGGCCGCCACCACCCGGGCGTCCGTGGCGTGGTCGAGGGCGTCGGGAGCCCGGTGCGAGAGCCACAGATAGGCCGGGACCGGGGCGGCCGGAACCCGAGGATCCCCGTAGTAGAGGATGTCCAGGGCCAGGGCGGCGGACAGGGCCGGCGCCGCGATGTGCGGCACCTGTCCGGGCTCAAAGGCCAGGAGATCGACGTGGATCCGCCGCTCGGCGGCGTTGCCCGTCTCACCGGGAGCCAGGACGTGGTGGACCATCCACACCAGGCCGCCGGAGGTGAAGAACTCCTGGCCGCCCGGACCCCGCTCCTCGGGTGTCGACTGGAGCCAGGCGCCGTCGAGCGGCTTGGTGCAGGGCCCGGTGACCGTGGCGCACCGGGCCACACCGATGCCGTAGTCGGGCGTGCCCCACTGGTTGGCCGAGTAGAAGAGCCAGTAGGTGCCGTCGCTCTCGATCATCGAGGGGCCTTCGACGATGCCGCCCTCCCACGGCTGGGTCGCCCCCAGGAGCACGGTCGGGGGTCCGGCCACCGCCAGGCCGTCCGGGGTGAGGGGTTGGATGGAGATCGTCGACGGCAGGTTGCAGCAGTCGCCGTCGGTCTTCCACAGCAACCAGGGGCTGCCGTTGTCGACGAAGATGCTCGGGTCGATGGCGCCACCGTCTGCCGGGCAGATGAAGGCGCTGGTGGAATCGTCCACGTAGGGACCGGCCGGATTGGTGCTGGTGGCCCGGGAGATGCACTGGGCGTTGCCCCAGCCGTCGGTCTTCTTCACGCAGCCGGCCGGCTTGGTGGCGGCCTGGCAGGCGAGGTAGGTGGTGGCCGGTGTGGAGTAGTAGAGGACGTAGGTGCCGTCCGGCCTCGCCCACACCGAGGGGCCCCATTGGAAGTCGGGCACCGTCCACGACGGCAGCTTCGGGATGGCGTCCCCGAGGTAGTGGCCGGTGAAGTCACTCCCTCCGGCGAGGGCGATCACCGGGATGTTGGCCGCCTTGGCGTAGGGCGACGCCAGGGTGCTGGTGGCGAAGGCGTACAGGGCGGTCGGGGTGTGGAGGACGTACGGGTCGGCGAAGTCGCCCGAGAAGATCGGCGAGCCGTCGAGGAGCCCCTGGATCACGCTCAGCTGGATGTCGCCCTGGCGCGAGATGTCCGACGACTGGGGCCCCCGGGTGGCACCCCGCTGACCGGGCCGCGCCTGGGGTTCGGGGATCAGCGCCAACCGGCGGGGGACGGTGGTACGGGAAGGCGCCGGCCCGGTGGCGGAGCCGGCTCCGCAGGCTGCCAGCGTGGCGGTTAGGAGGACCAGGGCGACCACCGTCGACGCCCACCCTGCCCTCCGGCGACCCTCCACCGGCGCCACCCTACCCACCGGGCGGCGTGGACGCCCGAGGCACTCCGTCGGTTCCGGCGCTTCCGACGAACGGAGCCCGGGTCCGGTGGATGCTCCATCCACCGGACCCGGGCTCCCGCTGCGGTGGGCCGGGAAGGATTCGAACCTTCGAAGGCAGAACCGGCAGATTTACAGTCGGGGCAACGGGTGTCCGTGGACATCCGTACGAGTCGCTGGCCTGGACTTTCGCCCTCGGGATAGAAGCCATGGACAGCTGCAAACTTGTAGCGTGGCTGTCTACTTGGCTGTCCAACGAGCGGTCGAAAGTAGGCAGATTTAATCTGCCTACTTTGGGACATCGCGCGATTCGGCTTCCCTACGGTTTCACTCCGAAGAGAGTGACCTCATAGCGTAAACCTACCTAGATATTCTGCTCATTGCGAGGGCTCGGGGAGTCGATCAGCCATCGACTTTTTGCCGAGCAACGAGCCGTGGACACTTGTCGCCACCGTTCGCTGCCGTCGTCACTGTGTACACGATTGTTCAGTCCTGCGGTTGACATAGTCCTCGAGAGCGGCCACTGGGATTCGACGCGACGCCCCGATCTTGCGCGACTCGAGCTGTCCTGAATCCATCAGCGAGTAGACGGTAGAGCGGGAGAGGCCCAGAGTCTCGGCCGCTTCGCTGACGGTCACCAGCAGGCGAGGTATGGCCTCGTGTCTCGGCAATTCATCTGGCTGCCCAGCAAGTGTTGCCACCTTGGCGCGGATTCGGTCCATCTCACCCGAGATGCTTGCCAGGTGGCCTTCGATGGCCTCGGCTATTGCTTGGGAGGTCTCGGGCTCGCCGACGTCAGCGTTGTCGAGCGGCCCATTGATGGCAGCCAACAGATTTGCCGAGCTGGTGGCCCCGGATTCGACGCCGGGGGGTTGGTGATCGAACTTGCTGGAAGCGAAGAGGCCGGGCTGTCCAACGAGGCATTTTGGGGACGTCACTCCCAACTGTCGATTCACTCCTGTGGAGTGGCCTCACGTACCGGAATGTATCTAGCAATCAGCACAACTAGCAATCGGGCACCTGCGCTTCTCGGACGTGGTCCGTTGCGGGACCAGGTTGCCCTTCGCATAGATGGCCATCACCCCTCCAGGTCGGACCGCACCTGGGATCCGTCAATGCCTTCGTGGCTCCGCTGAGCCGCTTAGTTCAGCATTCGATGAAGATGGGCGGGGTTACCCGCCCACGCCGCTGCGTAGTCGGTTGAAGTTGTTGTTGATTCATCGTCCTCGTTCACCGCCATCGCCTCGAGCAGGCGGTCGAAGAGGTTGACCGTTTTGATGCTCCTTACGGAGGCGTCCGATATACAATGGTCCGTGAGACACGCCGATGGGCGATAGATCGAACTCCCGGCATCGGGCTCACGTCGTGCAACCTATCTAGAACTGTTGCTGGCTCGCTCCTACGTCAGAGCTTGGTACCCCCCCGAGGCTCCTCTGGTGGCAGCTGGTTGAGGTACGGATTGGCTTCGAGCGTGGCGAAGGCGCCTGCCTCCGGCTGCCGGAGTTCGGACATCGACATGGCCTCGCCCTCAGTGAGTACGCCCAGGCGCCCCGGTGCGAAGTCCTGTCGTTGGAGTCGACGAAGATGATCTCCGGTGACTTGTCCCCCACTGGTTGCGAACGCCCGACCATGATCCGGACTCGCCGTCGCTCGCCTGGGCCCATCATCCCGAGATAGCGAATAAAGGTGCCTGGGTCCCCGTGGGTAAGCCGGGTGTCGACCTGGTAAATCGGATCACCACTCGCATTCTGGGCGATGTACGACACGATGAAGTTGGTGCCGTTGTCCTCCACGCCGTCCGCCCAGATTGAGACCTGACGGGCCTGCGCTGCTTTCTTCTCCTCCTTGTCGGCCTGCCGATCATCCCTCTGTTCCTTCAGAAGCCACAGAGAGACACGAACAGGGCGCCGACGTGCCCACGGCAGCGAACATTCCGGGAGGGTGCCAGTTGGATGGTGGCCAGCCAGTTCACAGCGTCTCCGGCTTAGCCAAGTCCGTCCCAATCAGGGGGAACCTTCAAGAAGAGGGAGCAGCCTCTCGCCGATGCATCGGTTTCGACCACCGATTCTTCGTCGACGTGTCCCCACTCCGTTCCGCCTTCGGGCAGAGTCCCCGCGACATGGAAGTGAACATGCGGTATCGCTTGATGAGCTGGAATGCCGTTGTTCTGCCAGACAGCGAGACCTTCTGTCTTGTACGTGTCGGTGATGGCACGTCCGGAGGCGATGACTAGCGCCATGATCGCCGAGCCTCCTGAGATACGAGGTCGAGAAGGGTGGGCCGATGAGCGACGGGAATCACAAGCACGTGCCCAATGCCTCTCTGTTCCCGCGTGACGAGAGCAGCCACAACGGAATTTCGGTACAGCACCGTGAAGGGCCGTCTGCCCGACAGATAGTCACAAAATGCACATCCGTCAGTACCAGGAACATCAATTGAACTTGTCACGACAGCGTCAGTGATTTGAGGAACGCCTGGAGTTCGAGCATGTCCAATCCTTGAACATCTTGGGGTCTGACCACAATGTCCAGTCCCTCATTCACCTTCTCTCGACGCGAAGCGAACATGTACGAGAGGGCAATCACCCGGATCGAGTCCTGAGCGGGGAGCTCCTGGCCGATGCGGGATTGGCCGCCGCCGATCACACCAATCGAAACTGGGTCACCATTGGACTCCGCTCGGACCTCATCCCAGAGGCAGTTAAGACTCTTCCAAATACCGTCGACTGTCGCGGTGGCTTGGTGCCGCTCGTCCATCGTTGTGTATGCCACGCAGAAATAGCGCTTGCCACCGTGCCGGATGGAGGCGACGGTGCCAACGTCGTAGGCCTCCCGCTTCCCTTGAGGTCGTTCCCCAGGAAGGAACTTTTCGAAGGCAGTGAACTTACCCAGCGCCTGGTTCAAGTCGTCTTCGAGAGCGTCACGGTCAGCGAGGTACACCTTCGTGAGCAACTGACCCTGGACGCTCCTCTCACTGATGATGTCGGGGATCTCCGTGTCGAAGGTGTCGGTCATCCCAATAACAACGTCTCCGTCGACTTCGAAAAGGTCACCCTCGACAATGCGGATCGCAGTTTTCAAGGACTTGAACGACTGACCGACCGGACGCGGCCATGCGCCAATGACGGCATACGCGGCAGAGACGACCAGGACGATGATGCTGACTAGCAGGCGCTGATGCGGAAGCACGCTCGGGAAGATCGCGAACAGAAGGCCCAAGACGATGGAGAACGCGCGGATCGCGGTGAAGAACTTTGTGCCGAGCTTGGCGTAGAACCTCCGCTTGCCGAGATCCCGCCGGATAGACGTCAGGAGTCCATCCCGAGGTCTTTGTATACCGAGGCCTTGTATTGGTGAGGACCCGTAGCCGTCGACTTCGCCCAGGCGGGAACCCAGTCGTCGAGGGCGTACTGGATGATCTTCACTTGGAACGACACGGAAAGCGTGAGGTAGTCATCATCAAGGAACCGCTGGGGGATAAAGTTCTTGTCGACGGTTCGGTCCCCATCCAAGTTCGCGATCACGACCGGGAGGTTGAGCTTCGCAATGGTCTCGATCTCGTAATAGAGGAACGAAGAGGATTTCCCGGCCTTCGTCTTGCACTGGGCACTGCCCAAAACGATCACCTGCTTGGTGTTGGCCAACCGCTCTCGGAGCCTTCGACGAATTGTTTCCGGCTGGCTGGTGTCAAGCGCCTCGTTGATGTCGTGGGCGTCGTGAAAGTCGAAATCAATCTTGTCGTTCTCGCACCACGCAGTCATCAGTCGGTAGGACCTGATGTCTTCGCTCGCAAAGGCCACATACGTCTTGTTGCGGTAGCTCATCAACGCTCCTCGGGTGCGATTCCGCCTCCCGGAAGGGTAGCCCTCCGGTGTATCAAGTTCAGGAGCCCGGCCGCAGTGCCGATAACGAGTAGGTGGCGGCCCGATTACTGAAGCTGCGCTACCCGGCCACCTGTTCGGACTGCGGTTCCCCGGTCGGACCAGGCACCCGGGGCTGGTGGGATTCCGAAGCCCGTTCGGCTACCTGCACCACGTGCCGCCCGGCCGTCGCTGACCAACCCCCTACTCCTCCCTCGGCGCCAGCCGCCACGCTCACTGACGGCCTCCCGTCGTTTCCGGCGTTGAGCACAGCCGGGGCCTCGGCCCAGTTGATGTACGAGCGCAAGCACCAACGACGGGCGGACCAGATTGACCAGAAGTGGGGGCGGCTGTCCGGCGTGGTCAAGTTCCTCTCTGACGACCCACAATCGACGAAGGCCTGGGCCAAGGGGTCCGAGGGCGAGCGGAAGCTTGCGGCGCACCTGCTTCGGACAGTCGGCGACCGGGCGGTGATGCTCCACGACCGCCGGATTCCTGGCAGCCGAGCGAATATCGACCATCTGGTCGTTGCGGCCTCGGGTATTTGGATCGTGGACGCCAAGAGCTACAAGGGCAAGGTCGAACTTCGAGATGTCGGCGAGTGGCTCAAGAAGGACAACCGCCTCTACGTGAACGGTCGGGATCAAACCAAGCTCGTCGGTGGCTTGGCCAAGCAGATCGACGCCGTACTTGCATCCATCGAGGACGATGAAGTTCCCATCAAGGCGGCCCTGTGCTTCGTCGACTCTGAGTGGAGCCTGTTCGCTAAGCCGTTCCAGCTCGGAGGAGTCCTCGTCACGTGGCCACGCAAACTCTCCGAGATGATCGCCGAGCCAGGGCCCCTCAACTCGCGACCAGGTCATGCAGCTTGCTGAACGTCTTGCGGACTACCTACCGCCGGCAGCAGTCCCGAATTGACGATCCTTTCTCTATGCGACCAGTAGCGCCGGCACGAGATCTATCAAAGGGACCGTCTCACTCATTGTCTACCTATTCGAATTAGCTTGATGGACTATCTGCAATGAACATCGTGGCTTGAGGCGGCTGAGTCTCCTGACCGTCATCAGGCTCGTCTTCGTCGTCGAACCTTCTTCCAAATCTGATGTCGTCTGGTCGACGTACTCCTGGAGCAGGTCGCTCAGCGAGCGACGCGACCCAGGTTCAAGTCTCCAGAACCACCATCCGTTAGTGCTCTTGCCGGTCACCGCCTTCGCCGCGCCGGAGGGACTGTCGTACGTCTCACCATCGACATCCAGTCGACCATCCGGTAGGACAGTTGCTGCCTTGGAATCGAATCCGGCCCGGGCGAACAAGCTTGTTCCCGAATCGAGCAAATTCGCACCGATGAGATCCGCCAGCGTCACCCTCGGGGAATTCTCTGGGAGTTGATTGCCCAAACCCGGTGACATGTCCCTCTGGCGCTGGCCAGATCTCCAGAAGTGCACTGATCATCTCCATAGTCCGAGAGCGGATCTTCGATTCGGACCAAGACACATCTGCGACTTCAAAGAGGCGTAGGTTCAGCTTGAGCACATCATGCTTTACGACATCTGCGCGCTTCACTTTCCACGCCGAGTTGGACACCTTCGAGTTCAGCCTTGAAGTGAGGAACGTCAGATTGCCGATCGTTTGGATAAGCCGATCTCTGTCTTCTGCGGTGTCGGTAGAGAGCGGCCACTGTTCCTCGCTCCAACCCACCGGCATTACGTGTTCGATGTGGTACTTCCCACGTGTGACACGCTCACCCCCAAGCCCTTCTTGCTCGCCATTCCAGCCGCGGAGATGGTCTTTGATGGCCTCGAGCACCATTCGAAGCCTCGGCCTACGCAGGCGCCGATAAGCCATGAGGCTCGTCAGCTCATTGGTGACTTCGCTGTCATCGGGCCAGTAACGGTTTGTCGTGTTCTGGTTGGCGAAGAACCGCTCGGTCACGTCGCCAGTCAGAGCGCGGTCCTCCTTCTCCAACTGCGTGATGAGCTCGGCGGCAATCTGCGAATAGGAACTTGTTGTTGCACGAATCAGCATCCGCCGGACGAGCCAGCTCTCGATGACGTCGAGCATCTTGTTGAACTGGACCGCGGGAACCTCGTCGTGTTCCGGGTCCAGGACCCACAGCACGGCGGGCTTGAAGGCATCGCTCTCCAGAGTGCTCGTGCGATACGAGAACAGCTGCATTCGATCGATCGGATTGAGAGCCGTCGCCCCCTCAATGAAGGTCCGGTAGACGGCACTGCCGCGATCCATCTCGGCAAGAAGGTCCGACATCGTCCCATCGGCCTCGAAGTCTGCATAGAACTTGAAGCGGGAGAACACCTCCCGAGCCACGATCTCCTCACCAGTACGAGCTATCAGGAGATGATTCAGGAAGATCGACGATCGGGAGTACTTCAAGCGGCCGAAGCTCATCTCGGTCTCCCAGAACCCAGTCTCGAACTGCTTCCAATGGCGCTCGTATGCGGCCTCCACGTCGACCCCCTGCTCCAAGAGGCGCTGGAAGACGAGGTTCTTGATCAACTCAGCAGCCGTCAGTTGCGCTCCACGCGTATCGAGCGTCTCGAAGATTTCCTGGGCGTTCTCATCGGCGGTGAGGTCAATCACGACTATTTGGAGGAGCTCTCGGACCACGTGCTCAAGCTTCTCTGCACGCAGCTGAACGTCCCCATCACCGTTCAGGACAAGCCAGGCTCGGGCCTGCTCGGCAAAGAACTTGTGTGCAGCGACCATCTTCGAGGAGGAATACTCGAGGGCGTCGTAGTCGACGGGCGTCGCTGCACCCATCACCGTGTTAAATGCTGGGCGGTCTCGGTTGGTCGGCCAGATTTTGAACCGATCTTCTTCCTTCTCGCAGAACGCGGTCAGGGTTCGTGACTAGAGCTTCAAACCGCTTGGAGGGTTGATTAGCGCCGACTGCCTGGAGTTCGCCTTGAAGCGCATCGAGCAGCAGCTGCAGTGTCGTGAGTCGCTGCTGGCCGTCAATAACCGTCCAACCTTGAAGGGTTCCTACTGGATTTTGTAGCTGCTGCAGCACGACGGCGCCGAGGAAGTGGGGCTGAACCTTCTTCTCGCCAGCATCGAGCATTCGTTCGGCTACGCGGAGGACGTCCTTCCAGAGGGGACCCCATTGATTCTCTTCGTTCTATACATACGGCCTCTGGAAGAGGGGCACGATGAGTCGCTGAGGCTGCATGAAGACGACCTGCGGAGTGCGGACTTGGGTGTCCATATCGTTAGTTGCTCCCTGCTCCTAGTAAACGATGCCGGTCTTACGCTTGCGATCGGTGATACGCAGCCAATAGCGATTCGGCTGCCCCCTGCCGTTTCGAGCGCGGTCGATCTGATCCGCCGGTCGGAGTCAGGGCCCACCACTTCCCGTCCATTTGCTTGACTGAACCGATTCGTACATCAATTGCGAGCAGAAGGGTCACGTCGTAGCAGCCGACTGCATATCGATTGAAACGATAGATGGCCATGGTCTTGCCCCTCACCTGACCCGCCGATTCCTGTGGGCCGTAATACAAGCAGGATTGTTGCGTGTATCTCGCTCTGCTCTCAGCTCTTCCGGAGAGTCTGAGCGATCGATCCATCTGAAGGGAGTGGAATATATCTCGAGGTCCCCGACCTCAATAGCCTCCGGATCATACCTGCTCGCTCACCGTCGTCACTCCCCCGGCTTCCACGGGAACGGCCACTCCCTCTCCGTCCCTGGACGTTCACCGGTAATCTTGAGCAGGTGGTCGTCGGCGAGCAAAACGGCAGGCCACAGTTCACCCAGACCAAGGGCCTCAAGGACGATCTGGTCAGACTCGTCCGTCACATGGCGACACCGGAGCATGTCGTAATTCCCCATCTCCTTGCCTGCATAACGTGTGACGATTGGGTTGAGGGGCTGTTCCTTGCGGAGCCGCTTGGCGAGCTTCCCGAGAGTCGGCCAGATAGATTCGATCGACGCTGGGCTGATTGGAAACGTTCCCAGCATCCCCGTTGTGACGTGGAAATCGTCGCCGGTAGCTCCCCACCACCACGTCGCGAGCCGACCGCTGAGTAGGCAGAACGCCACGTCGCGGATCACCTCCGTCTCGAACTGGAGGTTTCCAATCATTGTCTGTGCTGTCCGGGTCCCATTCGGCATCCAGGCCGGAGGATTGTCGATGAAGACGCTTACGTAGTACAACGCTGTCTGCTTGAACCCAAGGGAGTGGCCATCTCGCCTCACCACGTTGTCGGCGATGCTGGTCCCGCCACTGACCAATGCCTCGTGGAGTCGGGCACCATCCAACGTCCCGGTGCGCTGCCATGGATCGCCAACATTAGTGGCTTGATGGCGGCGTACGTGCAAGTGTCAAAGAGGTACGGGCGTGCCTCCTCCTGCCATCGCCGCAGCGCTGACGTTGACAGGGTCGTATCTTCATTGTTGTGGCCTACCAGGATGGTCGAGCGAACCCCAAGCCCGGCAGTGAAGAGTGCCGAGGGGTTACGGGAGTAAGTGCTGCACCACCGTGTCGGCAGGAGATTCGCCATCACCTCTCGGGCTGCTGTGTAATAGGCGGAAAACTGGAACGAGATTGGGACGATCAGGGCAAGTCGTCTAGCAGACGCAGAAGCGAAGCTGCTCGTTCGATGCATGGGGCGAAAATGTCTTTGCACTGATCGGTGGCGAAGATAGCGAAGTCGTACTCTTGAGTTGAGCGCTTTACGTAGGGTGGATTCTCGCAGACTACGTCGAATCCTCTCGCTAACATCACTCAGGGAACTCGACGAACTAGTGGAACGGACGATGCGTACGGCACTATTCCTCGAACTCGGCTCCTCGGGATCGATGGGTGAGTGAAGCTCATCGAGCTGTCTTCGAAGCGCATTGCGCTGTTCTTGCGCTTTCGCTTTTAGACGGCTGATCTGCTTCGCTGACTTGGCCTCTCGCTGGGCGTTGACGAAGAGCTGGTAGACCAGGGCTGTGCGAGTGCATCCTCAACAATCCGAGGCACGCGTTTGGATGTCAGCAAGTCTCCGCTAAACGCACAGAAATATCGTCTGCGTTTGCACTCCTCACCAGGGCGTTGCTTGGGAGAATGTTCATGTCGAGGTCTGGAAGGGGTTCTTACTCGTCGAGCGACTCTTCGAGTCGGGCCACTAGCGCTAAGAACAAGCGGAGCTGAGCGATCTCGTTTGCCTCCTCTATGAGGTCAACGCCGTAGAGATTCGAAAGCACGATGGTCTTGAGGACGAAGTAAGGACGTGACGAGTGCTCTCGCACATCATCTATGAGGGTTCGAAGCTCATCTTTGTCTGTGTCTTGACTTTCTTCGACGAAGGCTTCGGCACGACTCAGAACTGCCTCATACAGCTCATCCAGCACATCCAGGGCAGCGAAGAGAAACGCTCCTGAACGCAGGTGGGATCAAGCACACTGAGTGAAATCAGGCTTTCGTAGGCTGTCCGCACCTCGTCGGGGGTGTTGAGAGCGGAAAGCCAGTCGAGCGCGAGAACCTGAACATCGAGATTCAGGGAAATTGCTCATCCGTGGTGACAACGGCGCCGCTGGGAAGATGCGCTCGAAGCCATTCGAAGCGTTCCCGTCGGGCAACGACCTCACGCCAGCGTTCGCCCGGCAATGCGATCGAGGAGTCGTCGGCTACCTCCTCCAAAATCCCCGCTCGGCCTCGGTCTGCTCCCGCTACGTTTTTTGGCAACGACTCGTCGACGCCGAAAGCCAAGCCGGTGGAGATATATCGCTCAGGAGTGACGGTCAGGAGGCTCCAGGGGTTGATGTCGAGTGAGTCGGCCATCATGTCGATGACCCGTGAGGGAATCGTCACGCCCGCCATATAGCCGGTGACGTCCTCTTTCGTGTAGTACGCACCCTCGCTGTCGCCACCAGAGTCAGACCGGTTGACGTAGCGCTCGAAGATGTAGCCGAGCACCTCGGGGTTGATCGCTCGGGGTTTCCGGAGGGACGCTCGTCGAGGTGCCAACGGAAGCGGTCAAAGAAGTCGAAGATTTCCAAGAAGACCGAGTCGGGGATGCGGATCTCGTAGCGATCTTCAAGCAGGTGCTTGGAAAAGATGCCACCGTTCACGTACGGAACATCACCGATGATCTCCCGTATAGCCGGCTCCTGCAGTCGAGCATCATCGGAACCCAGGCCGTCATGGAAGAGTGGGACGAGAAAATCTCGGTAGTACTCGTAGAACCGGTCAGCACCCTTCAGCTCCTGAACGGCAGTCAGGCTGGTCCGGAGATAGCTGGGGTCATCATTGAGAAATCCCTTCCGCTGCATGAAGTAGATGAACATCAGGCGACTCAGCAGGAGCGACGAATACCAGGATGAGTCCTGGATGTCGTCGATCCCGGTAATCGCATCGCAGAGGGCGCGCGCCGATCTTGGAATTCGTCATAGAAGCGAACTGTGACCCGCTCAGCGTTGAACGCAGCTTGAAGTCGCTGGCGGACCGTCAAGACGGTCAAGGTCCTCTCTTCAGAGAGGCTGAACGCAATCGCAGCCAGCCGTTGGACCAGGTCCGGCTAGAGGGTGCCAATCGTATGTCGATGTGTGATGTACCGAGTGCCACCAGACCGTCGGGCTTCGGGCCAGCGCCATACTTGAGAAGCACCGTCGGTGAAGATCATCAGGCGCTCCACTGTCCGGGCTCCGGCCTGGCGTTCCAGATCCGAGATGACTCCGCTCGATGGGAGCGAGTCGCACAAGTACACCGGGATACCGCGCTTCTGGGCGATGGGCACCGAGCGCACCGTTTCGCCGGCCTGATCGTCGAGAACCGCGATCGCTCCTCCCGAGATGTTGTCCCATCCCAAGTGGTTGATGAAGAGCTGTCGGAGGTCACCTCCGTTGAGAGCGGTGTTGATGTCGTCCAGGACCGTCACGCCGCACCCCCGGTCAATCCCATAGAGCAAATGATCCGCTGCTCCTCCTGCTCCGTCTCGAACACCACATTGAGACGATCTTCATTGTGGAGCTGGGTGACCAGTGCCAAGACGTCCTGTGGGGTCCGCTCCCGCAGCGCCCGTGACAACGATTGCTTGGCCTGCTCGGTAAGTGGACGGGCATGAAGCGCCTCGATCGCCACTCTCGAATCCTTATCGGGGTCAAAGAGCCTCCCAACATCGTGGGAGTCAAGAAGATTCATCACCCGCTGCCACACCCTCCTGCGGATTCCGGTCAGGTGGGTCTCTGGATCGAACCCTTCAACAGCCAGCGGACCGTCGATGACTGATCCGATGAGGTCGTACTGATTTACGATTTCGGGCGTTGGAGGAGTCTCCGGTGAACATGCAGTCAGGCGGAGGGCTTCAAGTGGTGAGAGGCGCATCGGTGATCCCGAGGCCGGGGCGTACCCCACGTGATCAAGACCCTGGTCTGACCGTGTGTACACCAGGATTCCAGGGTTTCGGGGGTCCATGCTCTACATGGAGGACCCGACGACGTCCGGCAGCGTCTTGGCCTGCTCCGCGAGCTCTGGCGTGCCTCCTCGGCCCGGCGCCAGATCTCGTACGTGGCCGAGGTGTAGTCCACGTCCTCAATCTGTCCGTCATCGGGATAATCGGCGTTCTCGTCGAACAGCGACCGAACGATGCGGGTCTCGTTTGGATCTCCGAGGAACTGCTCGTCGGACCCAAAGACCGACGCATTCGTTGCGAGTCGTTCCGCCACCCGGGAGCGCAGGCGAAGGACACTCTCCACCCCGGTCGATGGAAGGTACGTGTAGAGGTGAACATCGGGGCTTGCCTGGCCGATACGGTCGACTCGGCCAGCTCGCTGGATGAGCTTCACGATCGCCCACGGGAGGTCAAAATTCACCACGATGTTGCAGTCTTGAAGGTTCTGGCCCTCGGAAAGCACGTCAGTCGCCACCAGGACTCGAATCTCATCTTCGGGTGCTGGAGCGGGTCCGAGGTCAGCGTTGCTTCGGGGACTGAACCGCCGGGCGATACCGGTCGGATTCTCTGAGTCGCCCGTCACGACCTCTACCCCCGGAGCCCCCCGTATCTGGAGTGCCTTGGCAATGTACGTGGCAGTATCGGCGTACTCGCTGAAGATCAGAACCTTGTCGTGGACGTGCTGTCCGCAAGCCAGGTCGTAGAGGGCATCAATCTTGCTGTCGTGATGATGGTCCCACAGCCCGAATTGCGTCAGAAGACCCTCGATGACCGAAGCGTCGTGTTCCAGCGACTCCTGGAGATCGTCGGAGAACAGTTCGGCCCTGAGCCAGGTGACCGTGGAAGAGTTCCGATGTTCGAGGGTCGCCAGACATTGACCAGCGAGGTTCTGCCATTCCTCAGGGTTCCGGAGGTCGGTCTCCGGGTACCTGGTCCACCAGGGCGTCAAGGAGTTGCGCCTGCGGATCGTCGTCCTCTGCGATCGGGATGGCGAGCAACTTGTCGGTGTCTCCAAGGATCATCTCATCGGAGACGGTTCCAACAGGGAGGAATCCGTTGTCGGCGATTGCACGCAGGTACATGTGGTTCCGAAGGAGGTGGCGTTGGAGTGACAGGCCGAAGACGGCCCCTGATGAGGAGAGCCGCTTCAGCAGCATCGTGCGGGTGAACCCAATTAGGTTGCCCGTCGCTCGACGAAGATCATCAAGGGTGGTCTGTTCGGTGGGTGAGGGCTGCGCCCCGTCTTCTCGGAGATACGAAGCCAGGTCGTAGCGAGGCAGTTTGAGCGAGTCGAGCGCCTGGAAGACACCAGCAGATTCCATGACCGTGGCCGGATCTGACTCATCGGCAAGGAAGGGAAGCGGATGTGGGTGCCTCTTGGGGAGGTAGAAGGGCTCTCCTGACGAGAACCGGAGGAAGAGTCGGTCATCCTCATCCCGCTCGGCGTAGTTGTCCTCGATGAATCGACGAGTACGCCGAACGAGGAACTGTGCAAGCAGGCGCTGCCAGTCCTCCGGCTCTTCGCTCCGCTCAAATGCCTTGAGCGACGAGGGCCTGTCGCCGCAGCGGCGAAGGAAGTCGTTGTACTGATCGCCATCCATCTTCTCGATGGCCGCCTCAGGTCGGATTCCCAAATCACCGTCTTCGTCCAGGAACAGCCGGAGTTGGCTGGCCACGTCTGCCATCGAGGTGTTGAAGGGGGTGGCGGTAAGTAGGAGTACCTTCGGGTCGTTCTGTTCGATGTACTCCCGAATCGCCTGGTAGTCACGGCGCTTTGGGTTTCGAAGGTTATGAGACTCGTCGATGACAACGAGGCGGTAGCGCCGCAGGTCCGGCAACTCCTGGTGGACCATGCTGAGACTCACAACCTTGGCGTGGAGCCGGTGGAGATCCTTGTAGCTCTCCCACATCGGGACCAAGTTCCGTGGGCAAATGATGAGGGTCTCGTACCCGCGCTCCTCCTGAAGGAGAAGGGCGATGGCCGTAGCGACCAGCGTCTTTCCGAGGCCTACAACGTCGCCCACCATGGCTCCGCCTCTTGACATGAGGTTTCTGGCTGTGATTCGGACCGCCGCCGATTGATATTCCAGAAGCGTCGTCTGCAGGGAGGCGGGAAGGCCGAACTGGATAAGGCCCTCACGGGCATCCTGAGAAAGGAAGTACGCAATCTTGAGGTGCACGAGGTATGGAAGAACGTCCCGCTCTCCAGACCAAGAGGTGTCGATGATCTCGATGAGATCGTCAGTTACGTCGATGCTGAAGTTGTCCATCCACCTCGCCTCGAACCACTCGGCCAGCTTCTGCGTTGCATCTTGTTCTAGGACATCGACGTTGAGTTCACCTCCACCTGAGAGGCCAGAGAACGTGAGATTCGAAGATCCCACGAAACCGGTTCTGGGATTGTCGTTATCGTCGCGGTGCCGGAGGTAGAGCTTGGCGTGGAGAGTGGTCTTCAAGAAGAGCTTCACTCGCACCCTTCCCTCCGCGAGTTGCCGTTCGAGTACGCGAAGCGTGTGCCGGTCGTGGTTCGTCGGACGGCCCAGCTCAAGCTGCTTCTTGAGATCCGCAATGGCACTTTCTCTCATCCGCTCAGCAGTCTGGTTGTCAATCCCGTCCAACTGGGGTGTGACTCGAATGAGCCGACGGATGTCGTCCTCTGGCCTCCCTTGCATCCCAATAAGTAGCCGAACGGTGCTCGGATCAGCGGCAAGAGGCAGGTTGTCAACGACGTCCCTGAGAACGGACCAACCACGCATGTTGAAGTAGCCGATCGAGGCGTCAAGACGCGTCGTGCCTGGGGCTTCCAGGGTCTGAATAAGCCCTTCTCGAAGCCGAAGGTCGATGTTGTCAAAGATTCGTGGCACGTTGTCCCATCTTTGCTAAATACCGGTGATGTTCACAATGCCGAGCCTCGAGAACCCGAACGACTTCGCTTCGTCGTCTGACTCTTATCCGACGCTGGCGGCCGTCCGGCGGGTCGCCTGGGGTGATCGGCGATCCACTTCAGCACCGGGTCTCGCTTGAACAGACGAGTCCCGTTGGGAAGCGTGACCTCCGGAGCGGGAAACGGGTCATCTCGGAGCGATTCGTCGCCCTCCGCGGCCCGGATGACCCTGTCCAACCACTGGCGCGGGTGACCCACCAGTTCGGCGAGCTGCCCTGTTGTCAGAAGGTCTTCTTGAACCACGATCGAGATACTCTCACAATCCATGCTCCACGTCGCCTATTTCTGAGTTATTATGTGTCGCACAGCACATAATAGTCCCTAGCGGGTGGGCCAACATTGGCAGTAACTAGGACGGACGACTTCAAGGAAACTCCGCCGTGAAGCAGGTAGCCAACCCCCGTGAGGATCTGCCGTTGGGCGGAGTCGCGCCCCCACTTCTCCCGTGTCGGGAGAAGGGAGAAGCCGAGCCACCGGCCGTTCCGCCCAGCGCTCATGCGCTGCGGCTCGGCGCCATTCCCGGAATATCCAGCGGTAGGAGTAGAGGGTCGCACCGCCCGTCAGCGGTCTCATGCGTCGCCGCTTGAGGCCATGTCATTGAAACAAGAATCCATTCATCTTGTGGGCCGCCTCCTGCTGCAAGGCCGTGCTCACGTGCTGGTAGCGCGAGACCATCTCGAGACGGCTCCACCCAAGGATGTCCATGACAACCCGGCCGTCCACCCCGTTCGCCAGCATGAAGGTCGCTGCCGTGTGTCGGGCGTCGTGCAACCGGGCGTCTCGGACGCCGGCCTGCTTCAGCAGGTATTTCCAGGCAGCCCAATCGTCATTTGAACGGACCAGATGCCCGGTTCGGGAGGGGAACACCCAGCCGGGACCCCGGGCCCACTTGGCCCCTGCCGCCTCACGCTCCTCCTCTTGGGCTACCTGGTGGGCCAACAGGGAGCCGACCAGGTATTCCGGCATGGCAATAGTCCGCAGCGCCCTTCGGGACTTTGGGGGCCCAACCCGAACTCCTCCATTGGTGCGGTTCGGGCATCTGGCCGGCTTTCCGCCGCAAGTAGGCGTGCCTTGTGAGCACCCGTGGCGCCACTGGGAGGTGAATGCCGCCCGCCGGACAGAGAGCGTTTTCCTGTCGAAGTCGATGTCGCCCCATTGCAGCCCCAGGACCTCTCCCTGCCTCAATCCGAGGGTCAGGGCAACCACCCACCGCGCAGCCTGTCGGCCTGCCCTGGCGGCCTTGAGGACGGACTTGGCTTCGTCCACCGAGAGAGGCTTGACCTCAGTCCTCCCGAACAGGCCTATGCCGTGCGTGGTCGACAGGGTTCCGCACGAGCTGATGGCGCTTCATGGCCTCGCCAAATGCCGCGTGGAGGGTCCGGTGGACGCCCGCCTCCGTGGCTGGCGACATTCCCCGCTTCGCCAACTTGGCGTAGAGCATTTCAATGTGTTCCGTGGTCACCTGATCCAGCTTCACCTGGCCAAAGGCGCCAATGGCGTACTGGCAGATGGTCTTGTACGTCTTGTAGGTCGATTCCTTGCGGGTCCGGGCCGTCAGTTCGAGCCACTGGATCAGCCACGCCTCGACCGTTGGCTGTGCCCCGGTGGGCACCAGGCCATCCTCCTTGTCCCGGATGCGGGCCCTGAGCTTCTCGGCGGCGGCGGTCTTCGTCTTGGCCCGGACGTGCATACGGATTCGCTTGCCGGCAGGCCCGATACCGAAGCTGATGGAACCGTGCCAGGTGCCGTCGGGGGTCTGATAGAGCGAGCCTTCGCCCGGAGCACGGCGGGTCATCGGGCGCTCGGATGTGTCGGTTCGGTGGTCATGCACCCTTTGAGTGCTGCAAAATCGGCTCCGTCCGGTGTTTCTCAGAATTCGTCGTGAAAGGCGGGGAATCTGCCACTTTCTTGACGGGCGAATCGCATCGTCCCTGGTCAGACCGGACGGCCACTGGAACGGTGTTCAGCGGCTTGGCTACCGCGGTAGCCAACGACGGGGACGCAGAGGCATAACGAAAGCCCCGGCCAGGACCCCGTTTTAGGGCTCTGACCAGGGCTTTTGTCTGCGTGGGCCGGGAAGGATTCGAACCTTCGAAGGCAGAACCGGCAGATTTACAGTCTGCTCCCTTTGGCCACTTGGGTACCGACCCGCAGACGGGGAAGGATACGCCAAAGGGCGGCGCTACTGTTTCGTTATGCCCACCTTCGACGTTGTCTCCGAAGTCGACATGCAGGAGGTCCGCAACGCCGTGGACCAGGCCAACCGGGAGGCCACCACCCGGTTCGACTTCAAGGGGACCGACTCCACCATCGAGGTCACCGACAAGGAGCTGGTGCTGCACTCCTCCACCGAGGACCGGCTCCGGGCGCTCTATCAGGTCCTCCAGGAGAAGCTGGTCAAGCGCTCCGTCTCGCTCAAGTCGTTCGAGGTGGGGAACGTCGAGGAGGCCTCCCGGGGTGCGGCCCGCCAGCACCTCACCATCCAGGCGGGAATCTCCTCCGACCACGCCAAGAAGATCAACCGGTTCCTCAAGGACCTGGGGCTGAAGGGCGTGAGCTCCCAGACCCAGGGGGACCAGCTCCGCGTCACCGGGAAGAAGCGCGACGACCTCCAGGCGGCCATCGCCGCCCTCAAGGACGAGGACTTCGGGATCCCGCTGCAGTTCAACAACTTCCGGGACTGAGGCACCGCCGGCAGTTGCCGGTCCGGGGGGCGCCGGGCGGCCGGGGCGGACTCAGGGGTAGGGGCCGACCCGGGGCGACCGGGACGGCCCGGGTCGACGAGTGAGGGGGACGGGGATGGGACTGCTCGACGGGCAGCGGGCGCTGGTGACCGGTGGGGCCTCGGGGATCGGCCGCGCCGCCTGCCGCCGGTTCGCCGAGGAGGGTGCCACGGTGGCGGTGCTCGACCTCGACCGTGAGGGCGCCGAAGCGGTGGCCTGGGAGATCGACGGCATGGCGGTGGGGTGCGACGTGGCCGACCCCGAGGACCAGCGCCGGGCGGTGGACGAGGCGGCCCGGGCCCTCGGCGGACTGAGCACCCTCTTCATCAACGCCGGGGTGGGCTCGATGGCCCCGCTCCACGAGTGGTCCCCCGAGGAGTGGAACCGCCTGATCGCCGTCAACCTCACCGGTGTCTACGGCACCTTCCGGGCCGGCATCCCCCACCTGCTGGAGAACGGCGGCGGGGCCGTCGTGTCCACCGCCTCCATCAGCGGCACCCGCCCCGCCGCCGGCGAGGCCCCCTACTCGGCAGCCAAGGCCGGGGTGTCGGCCATCACCGCCTCCGCCGCCCTGGAGTACGCCCCGGGCATCCGGGTCAACGCCGTGGCCCCCGGGATGATCGAGACGGCGCTGACCCGACCGCTCCTCGACTTCGTCCCCGGCGCCCACGACCGGTACGAGCGGACCACCCCGCTCCGGCGCCTGGGCCAGCCCGAGGACATCGCCGACGTGGTGGTCTTCCTCTGCTCCGACCTGGCCCGGTTCGTCACCGGGCAGACCGTGGTGGTCGACGGGGGGATGACCCTCCACGGGTCGGGGGTCGACGGCATCTTCGAGCAGGTCTTCCCGGCCGCGCCGCCGGCCTGAACCGGTCGGACCGGCCGGTGGGCACGGGTCCCCGGTTCGCCTCCCACCTAGCCCGGGCGACCGGGCCGGCCGGAGGCCGCCCGCCACACCGAGACGGTGAGCACCACTCCGACCAGCACCGGCAGCAGCACCGCCCCCGCGGCGTGGAGGCCGGCCAGCCCGCACACCAGGGCCACGACCCCGACGACCACCACCGCTCCCACGAAGATCTCGGGGGTGTCGCCGATCAGGAACTCCCACCAGAACCGGGCGAAGGCCACCAGCCACCGGACCGGCCACCCGGCGTCGGCGGCCGTCCCCGGGCCGGGAGTCGCCCCGCCGTCAGCCGGCACGTTCCACCGCCGGAGCCGCCGACGGCCGGGCCACCGTCACCAGCACCCAGGCCAGGGCGCCGTAGACCGCCACCAGCACCGGAACGGCCAGGTCGGAGCCGGGCCAGCGGACACCGACCCCCTCGCCGGTCCAGAAGGTCCCGAAGCTGACCAGCATCAGGCCCACCCCCATTTTGAGGGCGTTCTCCGGCACCGAAGCCAGCTGGCGGGCGACGACGATCCCCACCACGCCGACCACCACCACGGCCAGGCCGGCCACGGCCGCCGCCAGGCCCAGCCGGTGGGCGGTGGCCCCCAGGGTGATCACCACCACGACCACCTCGAGGCCCTCGAGGAACACCCCCTTGAAGGCCACCACGAAGGCGGTGGTATCCCGATGGCCCCGGCGGCCGGCCTGCCCCCGCCCCCCGTCCGGGCCCGGGGCCGGGGCGGTTCCCTCGACGGTGAGCGCCGCCACCTGTCGGGCGAAGATGGCGTCCTCGTCGTGCTTGGCCTTCAGCCCCGCCGCCCGCAGGATGGCCTTGCGGAGCCACTGGAGGCCGAAGACCAGCAGCAGGGCCCCCACCACCAGCCGCAGGGTGCGCAGGGGCACGTCGTGGACGAGGGCGGGACCGACGGCCGCCACCAGGACGGCCAGGACGACCAGGGCCACCGCCACCCCCTCGAGGGCGGAGCGCCAGCCGCGGGTGACCCCGACGGCCAGCACGATGGTCAGCGCCTCGACCATCTCCACCGCCGAGGCGAGGAAGACGGCGGCCACCAGGACCAGGTCACCGCTGTGGACGGAGGCGCTCACCGGGGAGCCACCAGGTGCCCGACCCGGGCGGTCAGGCCGCCTCGACCAGGTCGTCGAGCTCCTCCACCGGGTGGACCTTGAAGATCCGGTTGAACACCAGGTACTTGGCCACCCAGAACACCGCGAAGGAGAGGACGTTGGCCACCAGGACCACCACCGTCTGCTCCAGGTGGGAGAGGTGGTACACCTTCCCGATGTGCTTGGCGATCGCCGCGCCGACGATGGAGAAGGCGATGCCGAGGCCGGACATCACCCAGAAGGGGATGATCTCCTTCACCAGGTGGGAACGGCCCGTCTTCCCCCACACCCAGTTCCGGGTCAGGAAGTACGACGGGACGCTGGCCACCACGTTGGCGAACACCGTGCTGGCCACCTCGCCCCAGAGGTGGAGGAGGCCGAAGACGACGCCCAGGGTCACGAAGGAGACGGCGGTCGAGACGACCGAGA
Organism: uncultured Actinomycetota bacterium; assembly: GCA_963709665.1. Lineage (GTDB taxonomy): Bacteria > Actinomycetota > Acidimicrobiia > Acidimicrobiales > RAAP-2 > DASZIT01. The sequence goes on from CAVPWU010000007.1 coordinate 234,113, forward strand.
CCATGGTGTAGCGGAAGAGCTTGCGGGCCTCGGGGGTGTCCCGCTTCTCCCAGAGGTGCTCAGCCCTCGTCACGAGGGATGTCATGGCGCCAACCCTACTCGCCGGCAATTCCCGGCCCCGGGCGCTCGGACGATTCTCAGGATCCTCACAGGCCGTTGGCCCTGGCCACACCCCCGTACCAGGCGGCACTGGGCTTGGGCCGCCGCTCGAAGGTGGTGTGGTCCACCTCCACCAGGCCGAAGGTGGGGACATAGCCGAGGACCCACTCGAAATTGTCGAGGAGGCTCCAGTAGGTGTAGCCCCGGACGTCGATGCCGTCGTCGAGGCACCGGCGCACGCCGGCCAGGGCCCGGGCCACGTACTCGATCCGGGTGGTGTCGTCGTCGGTGCCCACCCCGTTCTCGGTGACCAGCACCGGCAGCCCACCGGTCCGGGCCCACGCCCGGCGGATGGTGCCCTCCAGCGCCTCCGGATAGAACTCGTAGCCCATCTGGGTGACCGGCACGCCGTCCTCGCCGCCCAGGTTTCCCTCGGGCCCCACCCGGGTCCGGGTGTAGGTCTGCACCCCGATGAAGTCGTCACCGCCGGTGGCCTCCAGGAAGACGTCCTCCGTCGGCCCCCGCAGGCGCTCCACCCACTCCTCGCCGCCGGGCTGGGTCTGGAAGTCGGTCATGGACAGGGTGAGCCCGACCGGGAAGTCGCCCGGCCCGGCCCGGATGACATCCACCGCCTTGCGGTGGGCGGCGATCAGGGCCTCGTTGACGGCGTGGCGGCGGTCGCGGTCCCGGACCCCGGGCGGGAAGATCCCGTGGCGCCATCCCATGGTGGCCACCACGTTGGGCTCGTTGAAGGTGCCGGCCATGCCCACCAGGTCCCCCAGGTGGGCGGTGGTGCGCTCGCAGAAGCGGGCGAACCGGTCGGGGGCATCGGCCCACTCCCAGGTGCCCCGGGCGGCCAGCCACCGGGGGTGGGTGAAGTGGTGGAAGGTGAGCATGGGGACGATGCCGGCCTCCCGGCAGGCGGCGGCCACCCGCCGGTAATGGTCGAGGGCGGCCACCGAGAACTCACCGTCCTCGGGCTCGATGCGGCTCCACTCCACCGAGAACCGGTAGAAGTCGAGGCCCAGCCCGGCCACCAGGGCGATGTCCTCCGGGTAGCGGTGATAGGAGTCGCAGGCGTCCCCGCTGGGCTCCGCACACGGCCCCTCCGGGTCGTGCTCGAAGGCCCACCAGTCGTTGTTGACGTTGCCCCCTTCGATCTGGTGGGCGGCGGTGGCCGTCCCCCACTGGAATCCGTCGGGGAAGGTGATCTCGGGCACGGCACGCCACCGTAGTGGGCACGCCGGAACACCGGGCACCTGGCAGGATGTGGCGGTGAGCGAGTCCCTCGAGTTCCTTGTCAACCTGCTCGACCTCGAGCCGATCGAGGTGAACATCTTCCGGGGGGTGAGCCCCAACGAGGACCGCCAGCGGGTGTTCGGGGGCCAGGTGGCGGCCCAGGCCCTGATGGCGGCGGGCCGCACCGTCGACGTGGGGAAGCCCCACTCGCTCCACGCCTACTTCCTGCGCCCGGGCGACCCGACGGTGCCGATCCTCTACGAGGTGGACCGGATCCGGGACGGCCGGTCGTTCGCCACCCGCCGGGTGGTGGCCATCCAGCACGGCCGGGCCATCTTCAACCTGTCGGCGTCCTTCCACGTGGACGAGGCGGGGCTCTCCCACCAGTTCCCGATGCCCGACGTCCCGCCCCCCGAGGAGCTCGACTCCCTGGCCGTCCGGCTGGAGCCCTACCGGGAGGAGCTGGCCGACTGGTTCGCCCGACCCCACCCCATCGACCAGCGGCACATCGGCGACCTGCCGTTCATGCACGGGGGAGGCAAGGAGCCTGTCCAGCGGCTGTGGATCCGGGCCGACGGGCACCTGCCCGACGACCCGCTCCTCCACGCCTGCATCGCCGCCTACGCCTCGGACATGTCGCTGTTCGACACCATGCTGGCCCCCCACGACGTCCGGTGGGACGACCCCAACTTCATGGGCGCCAGCCTCGACCACTGCATGTGGTTCCACCGCCCGTTCAAGACCGACGAATGGCTGCTCTACGACATGGACTCCCCCACCACCGCCGGGGCCCGGGGACTGGCCCGGGGCTTCATGTTCAGCCGCCAGGGCGACCTGGTGGTGTCCATGGTCCAGGAGGGCCTGATGCGGCTGGCCGGACCCACCCCCACCGCCTGACGGCCGCGGGGCCGGTTCCGCGCGGCCGGCGGGGCCGGTTCCGCGGCGCCGGGGTCCCGGTTCGGCGGCGCCGGCGGCGCGCCGTGGCCCGGGCGGTACCCGGCTCCGGACCGCTCAGCGGTCGGCCATCCCCACATAGTCGCGCTCGTCGGCCCCGATGTAGAGCTGCCGGGGACGGGCGATCTTGGAGTCCTGGTCGAGCATCTCCTGCCAGTGGGCCAGCCAGCCGGCGGTACGGGGGATGGCGAAGAGGACGGGGAACATCTCCAGCGGGAAGCCCATGGCCTGGTAGATGAGGCCCGAGTAGAAGTCCACGTTGGGGTAGAGCTTGCGGGAGGTGAAGTAGTCGTCGGAGAGGGCGATCTCCTCGAGCTTGAGGGCGATGTCCAACAGGGGGTTCTTGCCGGTGATGGCGAACACCTCGTCGGCCGTCCGCTTGATGATGGTGGCCCGGGGGTCGTAGCTCTTGTAGACCCGGTGGCCGAAGCCCTGGAGCCGGCCACCGGAGCCGGACTTCACCGACTCCACGAAGGCGGGGACGTTGTCGATGCTCCCGATGTCGGTGAGCATCCGGATCACCGCCTCGTTGGCGCCGCCGTGACGGGGCCCGTAGAGGGCGGCGGCAGCGGCGGCGGTGGCGGAGTACGGGTCGGCGTGGGACGAGCCGACCACCCGCATGGCGGTGGTCGAGCAGTTCTGCTCGTGGTCGGCGTGGAGGATGAAGAGGATGTCGAGGGCCCGGGCCAGCGCCGGGTCGGCCTCGAAACGGGGCTCGGCGATCTTCCACATCATGGAGAGGAAGTTGGAGGTGAAGGGGAGGGAGTTGTCGGGGTAGACGAACGGCATCCCCACGCTGAAGCGGTGGGCGGCGGCGGCCAGGGTGGGCATCTTGGCGATCAGCCGGATGACCTGCTTGTCCCGGGCCTCGAGGTTGTCGATGTCCTTGGCGTCACCGTAGAAGGTGGAGAGGGCGGCCACCGCCGACACCAGCATCCCCATCGGGTGGGCGTCGTAGTGGAATCCCTCCAGGAAGCGCTTCCGTACGTTCTCGTGGATGAAGGTGTGGTTGGTGACCTCGTGCTCCCAGGTGGCGAACTCGGACTCGGTGGGGAGCTCCCCGTTCAACAGGAGGTAGGCCACCTCGAGGTAGCTCGACTTCTCGGCCAGCTGCTCGATGGGGTAGCCGCGGTAGCGGAGGATGCCCGCCTCGCCGTCGAGGTAGGTGATGGCGCTCTCGCAGGCGGCGGTGGCGGTGAAGCCCGGGTCGTAGAACCAGACGCCCGGGAGGAGCTTGGAAAAGTCCCCGGCCGGGATGCCCCCGTTCTGAAACGGGATCTCGAGTGACTCGCCGGTGCGGTTATCGGTGATCGTGATGCTGTCGGCCACTGCCTTGATCCCTTTCCGTTGTGCTGCGTCTCAACTGCGTCTCAACTGCGTCTGTGCTGGGTCTCAACTGCGTCGATGGTGGGCCGCCCGCCGGGTGCCACCCCGACACCTGCCGGCGAAACGCACCGGCGCACGGCCCGTTGAATGTGATCCTAGGGCGGTGTCGATCGTACGGGCCATTGCGGGCCGGCGGTCGTCGTGGACGGTCACGATCGCGTGAATTCGTACCCTCCGACCTTCCCGCCCGCCGTCCCCGCCCGCCATCCCCGCCCGCCATCCCCGCCAGGGGTCGGCCCCTGGGGGTCCGCAGACGCCGCCGCCCTCCGGTCAGCCGGGAATGGACAGCCCGAAGGTCTGCACGGTGTCGGCCAGGTTGGCGGGCCCGGCCGGCGGAGCGGACAGGACCAGGGAGACAGTGAGGGTGTAGGTGTGGCCGGCCGCCACCGCCAGCGACCCGAGCGAGAGAGCCTGGGACCCCCCGGCCAACAGCGTGACATGGGTGGTCGAGGTACCGCCCTGGTCGCCGGCGGCCGGTGGAGCGGTGCCCGGGGCGTCGGCCAGCGCCAGCTTCTCGATGACCGGGACATCCGTCTCGGTGACCGTGCCGCAGTTGGTGACGGTCACCTCGGCGGAGACGTTGGGCGTCGGTGGGAGCACGGCGGTGGCGGTCGCCCCGGTGGGTGCGGTCCCGACGGCGACCGGGGCGGCCGATGCCGCGGCACAGCTGACCCCGACGATGCCTGAACCGGCCTGGTCGCCGGGGGTGGTGGAGGGGACGGCCGCCGGGACCAGCCCCACCGCCGAGAGGATCACCTGGTGGAAGGGGACCAGCGCCGCCGAGCCGTCGGGCGGGGCCAGCTGGGCGGGCAGGGCGCCGAGCGACGCCGACGACAGGGGCCTGCCCGGGGGCGCCCACACCGAACGGGGCAGTCGGATCGGGCCGCCGCCGGTACCGGTGCCCTGGCGCAGTTCGGCGGCCAGACGGGCGTACTCCCGGTCGGTGGTGGCGAAGGCGGCACCCTCGGCGGACGTCTCCGCCGCCGCCTGGGTCACCGAGATGAGGGCCACGCCGTCGGCCGGGGTGGTGGACGAGCTGTCGGTCGAGGTGACCGGGGCACCGGCCACCGGCAGGGGCGTCATGCCCAGCAGTCGGTCGATGGTGGCCCGGAGGGCGGTGACGGTGGTGGCCCGACTGGTCAGCACCGCCGCCAGACGGGCGGTGAGGTCGCCGGAGGGGCCCGGCGGGGCCAGCTGCGAGGCGGCGGTGGCCTGCTGGTCGGCGGAGGCCACCGAGGTGTCGAGTCCCTGCTGGATCCGGGCGCGGGCGCTGTTGCTGCCCGGTGCCGGGGCCCAGCCGCTGGCCGACCAGGGGTCGTTCGGGATGGTCGGGGCCTGGGCCATGAGGGACGACAGCTGGGCCCCGGTCTGGTTGGAGTCCAGGATGACCCGGCTGGCCAACTCCCCCCAGCCCTGGTCGGTCATCTGCCGCTCCGGCGCCGACTGGGCGTGGATCTCCGCCACCGACCCCACCACCAGGGCGCCGACCACCACGATCACCGCCGTGACCACGAGGGTCCGGCCCACCGACCGGCGCCCGGGCCTGAGGCCCCGTCTGCGGCGGCGAGCCTTGGGCATCCCGACGACGATAGTGCCGGGCCGTGAGGCCACGGCCCCGGGCACGGACCCGGCGGTGGCCGGGGACCGCCGCCGGTCAGGCCGGCAGGGTCAGGGAGGCGTCGAGGGCGGAGGTGTCCACCGGGTCCGGTCCGTTCCCGGCTGTCACCAGGGTGGAGGCGGTCTTGGACCACTCCACGGTGGGGAGGATGGCGACCGGGTCGACGTTGGCCTTGTGCTCGTGGGCCACGCCGAGGATCGACTGGATCACCTTTCGGGTGAGCAGGTGGGGGTTGAGTCCGAGGTCGAGGAGCTTGGTGTGGGCCGCACGGTAGTAGTGCTCCTCCTTCTCCACCCGGGGGGTGGGCGGGTGGGTGATGGTGGCCTCGCCGTTGTACTCGGCCACCACCATCTCCGCCATCTCCTGGATGGAGAACGACTCGGTGAACTGGTTGAACACCCGGAACTCGCCCGGCTCGGCCGGCGTGTCCAGGGCCAGCTCCACGCAGGCCAGGGTGTCCAGGATGTTCAGCATGCCGCGGGTCTGGCCGCCGGCGCCGTAGACGGTGAGGGGATGGCCGGTCACCGCCTGTACGCAGAACCGGTTGAGGACGGTGCCGAAGACTCCGTCGTAGTCGAACCGGGTGGCCAGCTCGGGGTGGAGCACGGTCTCCTCCGTCTCGTGCCCGTAGACGATCCCCTGGTTCAGATCGGTGGCGCGGATCCCCCAGATGCGACAGGCGAACATGATGTTGTGGCTGTCGTGCACCTTGGACAGGTGGTAGAAGGAGCCCGGCTGCTTCGGGTAGGGCATGACGTCGGTCCGACCCCGGTGGGTGATCTCGATGTAGCCCTCTTCGATGTCGATGTTGGGGGTGCCGTACTCACCCATGGTGCCCAGCTTCACCAGGTGGATGTCCCGGTTCTGCTCGGCGATGGCGTAGAGCAGGTTGAGCGTCCCTACCACGTTGTTGACCTGGGTGTAGACGGCGTGCTGGCGGTCGATCATCGAGTACGGGGCCGACCGCTGCTCGGCGAAGTGGACCACTGCCTCGGGCTCGAAGGTGGCCAGCGTCCGGTTGACGAACACCGGGTCGCAGAGGTCGCCGTCGAACTGCTCGATGGCGAAGCCGGAGACGTCACGCCAGCGATCGAGCCGCTGGGTCAGCGGCACGATGGGGACCAGGCTGGACACCCCCATCTCGACGTCATAACGACGGCGGGCGAAGTTGTCGACGACACCGACCTGGTGGCCGCGGCGGGAGAGGTAGAGGGCGGTCGGCCAACCGAGATAGCCGTCGCCTCCGAGCACCAGGATCTTCACCAGCGGTCTCCTTTGTCTGACTCTCGGGAGGCGGAGGGTGTCCACCTGTCCCGTAGCGTTGTGCCACAGAGCATCCCCGATCAAACTGAGCAGGACCTGGGACGACCCTGAGCAACCGCTGAGAATCCCCGGCCGGCGCTCTGACCTGGAGATTTCCCGCACAGTTTCGGGATCCGTCCGTCGATCCGACGGTCGGATCTCTCTCCCCGGGGGGCCGGCCGGCTCGGGCGCAGCCCGACTCAGCCCGACTCGGCGACCGGGTCGGGGCCCTCCATGGACCGGGGACCGGGGAGCGGGGCCAACCCCTCGAAGGCGATGTCGTCGGGCACCGCCGCCAGCTCGGGGGCCTGCAGCGCCCGGGTGACGGCGTCGACGGGCTGGGGCGGGGGCAGGTCCTTCTCCCCGTCGCCGACCACCCCCAGCTCCGAGAACTTGCGGGCGGTGACCAACACCCTTCCCTCGAGGGAGCCGACGGCGCTGTTGTACGCCGACACCGCGCTGTCGAGTCCCTTGCCCACCCCGGCCATGTGCTTGCCCAGGACGGAGATCCGCTCGTAGAGCTGCGCCCCGAGTACCTGGACCTCCCGGGCGTTCTCGGCCAGGCGGTCCTGCTGCCAGCCGTAGGCCACCGCCCGGAGCAGGGCGATCAGGGAGGTGGGGGTGGCCAGCAGCACGTGGTTGGCCACCGCGTACTCCATCAACCCGGGCTCGTGCTCCAGGGCGGTGGTCAGCAGCGGATCGCCGGGGACGAAGGCCACCACGAACTCGGGCGACGGGTCGACCCGCTTCCAGTACTCCTTCTTCGACAGCTGGTCGACGTGTGCCTTCAGCTGCCGGCCGTGGCTGGCCAGATGGAGGCGGCGCTCGGACTCGTCGTCCGCCTCGTTGGCGTCCAGGAAGGCCTGCATGGGCACCTTGGCGTCGACGGCCACGTTCTTCCCCCCGGGCAGGTGGACCACCATGTCCGGGCGCATCCGGCCGGAGTCGGCGTCGGAGGTGACCTGCTCGTCGAAGTCGCAGTGCTCGAGCATGCCGGCCATCTCCACCACCCGGCGGAGCTGGAGCTCCCCCCAGCGTCCCCGGGTCTGGGGGGCCCGGAGCGCCTTGACCAGGCTGCCGGTCTCCTTCTGCAGCTGGTCGTGGGAGGTGGACAGCTGCTTCATCTGCTCGGTGAGGGTGGTGTAGGCCCGTTGCCGCTCCACCTCGAGCCGCTGCATCCCCACCTCGTACTTCCCCAGCTGCTCGCCGATGGGCTTGAGGAGCTGCTCGATGGCCTCCTGGCGCTTGGCCAGCTCGCCCTCGGCGGCCTGCCGGGTCTCGTTCAGCTTGGTGTCGGCCAGCTGGAGGAACTGCTCGTTGTTCTTCTGGAGGGCCTCGGTGGAGAGCCGGGCGAACTCGCCGGTCAGCTGCTGGCGGGTCTGCTCGAAGGCGGCGGCCCGCTCGTCGGCCGCCTGCCGTTGGTGGTCGAGGTCCCCGTGCAGGCGGGCCAGCTCGGCCCGGAGCCCGGACACCTGGCCCTGGGCCTCCTCGGCCCGGACCCGGAGGCCGGCCACCTCCTCCACCAGCCGGCGGTTGGCCTCCCCGGCGTCGGCCAGACGGGCCTCGGCCGTCCGGGACGCCGACACCTGGCCGGAGCGGACCAGCAGGCCGACCACCACCCCGAGGGCGGCTCCGGCGACGAGTCCGATGACGAGTCCGGTGATCATGGGTGACGCTCCTCGGGGGTGACCGCTGGCCGGGGACGAACGACCCTGTCCGTCCCCGGCCAGCGTACCGGGGGGGTGTGTCACGGCCCGGGTTCCCCACCACCCCGGTGGTCAGCGGGCCCACCGTGCCACCATGGCCCCATGCACCGCGTGGTCATTCTGGGCGCCGGGTTCGGCGGGCTGTCGGCGGCCCGGACCCTGGCGGGGGGGCCGGTGGACGTGACGGTGGTGGACCAGCGGAACTTCCACACCTTCCAGCCCCTGCTCTACGAGGTGTCGACGGCCGGGCTCGACCCGGGGGATGTGGCCTACCCGATCCGTCCCATCGTGGGCCGGTCGGGCAACGTGCGGTTCCGCTATGACACCGTCCACGGGGTGGACTGGGCGGAGCGGCAGGTCCGGCTCGGACAGACCGAGCCGCTGGCCTTCGACTCGCTGATCGTGGCCACCGGGGCCACCGCCAACTTCTTCGGGGTCGAGGGCGCCGCCGAGCACGCCCACCCCCTCTACACGCTGGCCGACGCCCGCTCGCTCCGCGACCACCTGCTGCGGCGCCTCGAGGAGATCGACGCCCACCCGGAGCGGGTGCACGACGGCACCCTCACCTTCGTGGTGGTGGGGGGCGGCCCCACCGGGGTGGAGGTGGCCGGCGCCCTGGCCGAGCTGCTCGACGTCTCGGTGCGGCACGACGGCTACTCCTTCGACCGGGCCCAGGCCCGGATCGTCCTGGTGGACGGGCTCGACCGCCTCCTCACCGCCTTCCGGGGCTCCGCCTCCGACTACGCCTGCCGGACGCTGGCCTCCCGGACCGTCGAGCTCCGCCTGGGACGGATGGTCGACCGGATCACCGGCACCAGCGTGGAGCTCGACGACGGCACCGTGATCCCCACCCGGACCGTGGTCTGGGCCGGCGGGGTCACCGTGGAGGGCACGGTGGCCGACGACCTCGGCGCCGCCACCGGACGGGGCGGCCGCCTGGTGGTCCGTCCCGACCTCTCGCTCCCCGACCATCCCGACGTCTACGCCATCGGAGACGCCGCCGCCGTCCCCTGGGGCCCCGAGCGACCCGCCGACACCTGCCCGCAGCTGGCCCAGGTGGCCATCCAGTCCGGGAAGCACGCCGCCGACGAGATCCTCGGGCGGATCGCCGGCCGACCGGTGGCGCCCTTCCGCTACCACGACAAGGGGATCATGGCCACCATCGGGCGACGGGCGGCGGTGGCCGAGTTCCCCGACGGGCGCCTGATCCGGGGGACGTTGGGCTGGCTGGCGTGGCTGGGCCTCCACATCGTCTACCTCATGGGGTTCCGCAACCGGATCACCGTGCTGGTCAACTGGTCGTGGCGCTACCTGTCGTGGGCGTCGGGCCCCCGGGTGATCGTGGGCGACGAGAACGACCCGGACGACGCCGAGGGTTCCGGCTCCTCCCACGGGGGCCCCTGAGGCGACCGTCCCGCCCGGTCCAGCCCCCAGCCCCCGGTCCCCGGTCCCCGGTCCCCGGTCCCCGACACCGGCACCGGCACGGGCACCCCGGCTCCCCGGCCCCCCGGGGGTGCGCCGTCCGACGGCCCGACCTCCGTCAGCCGATGGCCACGATCGGCCGGTTCAGCAGGTCGTTGGCCGTCGACCCGTGGAAGGCGGCCCCGCCGAAGGAGAAGATGCCGCCGTCGGCGGCCACCAGCCAGTAGCCGGTGCCGTAGGTGGCGCCGTTGTCGTGGCCGGGGGCCAGGGCGCGCATCCCCACGATGGGCTGGTTGAGCGGGCTGCCCCCCATGGAACCGAGGAACGGGGCGTCGCCGAAGGCGAAGATGCCGCCGTCGGAGGCCACCATCCAGTAGCCCCGGCCGTCGGGGGTGGCGGCCATCCCCACGATGGGCCGGTTGAGGTGGATCGATCCGGTGGAGCCGTAGAAGCCGGCGTCGCCGAAGGCGAACACCCCGCCGTCGGCGGCCACCAGCCAGTAGCCGTGGCCGTCCGGTGAGGCGGCCATCCCCACGATGGGCCGGTTGAGGTGGATCGAACCGGTGGAGCCGTAGAAGCCGGCGTCGCCGAAGGCGAACACCCCGCCGTCGGCGGCCACCAGCCAGTAGCCCTTGCCGTCGGGGGTGGCGGCCATCCCCACGATGGCCTGGTTGAGATGGATCGAACCGGTGGAGCCGTAGAAGCCGGCGTCGCCGAAGGCGAACACCCCGCCGTCGGCGGCCACCAGCCAGTAGCCGTGGTCGTCGGGGGTGGAGGCGGTGCCCACGATGGGCTGGTTGAGGTGGATCGAACCGGTGGAGCCGTAGAAGCCGGCGTCACCGAAGGCGAACACCCCGCCGTCCGAGGCCACCAGGCGGTAGCCGGGGCCGGGGGTCTCCACCTGGGCCGCCTGGCCGGAGTCGGGGCTGACCATCAGGCTCGACTCGTCGACCGCCTCGAACGCCGAGGCCGGCACCGTCTTCAGCTCGTCGAGGAGGCTGTCCGGCCAGCCGGGGTCGGGCGTCCCCTGGAAGTACCAGTTCGAACCGTTGTCGGCCAAAATCAGCCCGTAGTGCTTCATGGCGGTCAGGATCACCTGGGCCTGGGGCGAGTAGCCCGAGATGTCGAAGCTCGCCTTCAGCCGGAAGCGGGCACCCATGGGCGGCAGTGCCGGGTTGTCGGCGGTGCCCGCCTCGTGACGGGCCGGCCAGATGTAGCTGGTGTCGGTCTGCTCGGCGGTGAACCGGATGGCGTGGGTGATGATGCCGGACTCCACCTCGTCCCACCGGACCAGGCCGGGCAGGATGGGCAGCCCGGCGGCGTCGGCCGATGTCCACCCGGCCGGCCGCAGGGCGTTGGACTCGAGGTTCCAGATGGCCCCCGACCCGGCGGTGGAGCCCGACGCCGCGTAGTTCGCCTCCCACAGCTCGTAGAGGGTGCAGGTGGCCGGGTCGACCATCAGGGCGTGACGGTCGCCGCCGGCGTCCGGGCCGCCCTCGATGGCGGTGTCGGGGCCGAACGGGTAGGGCCCGGGGTCGCTCTGGTCGGCGTACTCGAAGCTGATCGGGATCAGGGGGTGGTCGGGGGACGGCACCGTCACCGGGATCCCGTAGGGGACCGGCTGGGCACCGAAGGACGGCCCGAAGTCGGGGTGCAGGTCGGTGGAGCCGGCGTCCATGGAGGCCAGCCACTCACTGGAGTCGATGTCGACGGGCAGGTTGGAGATGTCGGTGTTCCAGACGTTGTCGGCCGGGAAGATCGGGCAGTTGGGGGCGGCCGGCAGCGGGGTGGAGGCGGCGGCCGGGCCCACCGGGCCGACCAGGGTGGACGCCCCCACCCCGACCACGACGGCCAGCAGCGCGGCGGTCACCCGCGCGGCGCCGTTGCGGCCGCCGGGGACGGAGGAGGGACGGCCCACGCCACGGATTGCCATGGCTCCAGTATCGGCAGACGGCCGGCCTCCACTGAGCGATCCCCCGTGGGCGGGCGGGGCCGGCCCGTGTGCCGCCCGGCCCCCGGGGCTACCGTGGACGGGTGGACGAGCCCCTGGCGCAGATCGACCGGCTGGTGCTCCAGCTGTTCGCCATGGTCGGCGAGAACGTGGCCGGGGCGACCCACGCCCTGCTGTCCGGCGACCGGGAGGCGGCCAAGGTGCTGGCCGACCGGGACGAGGTGGTGGACACCCTCTACCGGGAGATCGAGCACCAGACCCTCGAGCAGCTGACCGTCGGCGGCATCACCTCGCCGGCCGACCTGCGGTTTCTGGTCACGGTGATCCGGATGCTGCCCGACCTCGAGCGGAACGGCGACCTGGCCGAACACGTGGCCCGACGGGCCGCCCGGGGCCTGGGCTCCGAACTCTCCCCCCGCAGCCGGGGCCTGGTGGAGCGGATGGGCGAGGTGGCCATCCACATGTGGCGGGTCACCGCCGACGCCTACGCCGAGCGACTCCCCGGAGGGGCCGACACCGTCGACGACCTCGACGACGAGATGGACGATCTCCATGTCAGCCTCACGGTGGAGGTGGTGGCGGGCACCATGCCGCTGCCGGTGGCGGTGGAGCTGGCCATGGTGGCCCGGTTCTACGAGCGGTTCGGCGACCACGCGGTGAACCTGGCCCGGCGGGCCTCCGGCCTCACCGAGGTCCCGGCCACCTACTGACCACCCGGACCCGTGGCCCGGCCGTGCCCGGTCCGACGGCCCCGGTCAGGCGACGGGTCAGGCGACGACGCCGAGGTCGATCAGCGACTCGGCGATCTGCACGGCGTTGAGGGCGGCCCCCTTGCGGAGGTTGTCACCGCTCAGGAACAGGGCCAGCCCGTGCTCCACGCCCTCGTCCCGACGGATGCGGCCCACCAGCGTGACGTCGGTGCCGGCGGCGGCCAGCGGGGTCGGCATGTCGGAGAGCTCCACCCCGGGGGCGTCGGCCAGCAGCTCGGTGGCCCGCTCCGGGCTGAGCGGGCGGTCGAACTCGGCCGCCACCGAGATGGAGTGGCCGGTGAAGACCGGGACGCGGACGCAGGTGCAGAGCACGGCCAGGCCGGGGATGTCGAGGATCTTCCGGCTCTCGTTCCGGAACTTCTGCTCCTCGTTGGTCTCGGCGGAGCCGTCCTCCACCAGGGAGCCGGCGATGGAGAGCACGTTGTGGGCGATGGTCCCCGGGAAGACGGTGGCCGGCGGGAACTCCACCGCCGACCCGTCGAAGGTCAACGACGAGGCGGAGCCGGCCGACTTGACCAGCTGGTCCTCGAGCTCGGCCACCCCGGACAGGCCGGCCCCGGAGACCGCCTGGTAGGTGGAGGCCACCATGCGGCGCAGTCCGGCCTCCTGGTGGAGGGGGCGCATCACCGGCATGGCCACCATGGTGGTGCAGTTGGGGTTGGCCACGATCCCCTTGGGGATGGAGCCCAGGGCGTGGTCGTTGACCTGGGAGACCACCAGGGGCACCTCGGGGTCCATCCGCCACGCCGACGAGTTGTCCACCACCACGGCGCCGGCCGATGCGAACCGGGGGGCCAGCACCCGGGAGGCGGTGGCCCCGTTGGAGAAGAGGGCGATGTCCACGCCGGCGAGGTCGGCCAACTCGGCGTCCTCCACCACCACCTCCTCGCCGCGGAACGGGAGCACGCGGCCCGCCGAGCGGGCGGAGGCGAAGAACCGCACGTCGTCCAGGGGGAAGGCGCGCAACTCAAGGAGGTTCCGCATGACGGACCCCACCTGACCGGTCGCTCCCACCACGGCGATGCGCATCGCCCCATGTTACGGGCACCGGGCGGACCGACGCCCCCGGACGCACCGGGCGCCCGCCGCCGCCGGTCAGGCCAGGTCGAAGGCGGCGTGCAGGGCCCGCACGGCCGGCTCGGCGTCGGCCGCCCGGATCATGCAGGAGATGCGGATGGAGGAGGTCGAGATCATCTCGATGTTGATCCCCTCGGCGGCCAGGGTCTCGAAGGTCAGGGCGGTCACCCCGGGGTGGGTCTTCATGCCGGCGCCGATCAGGGAGACCCGGGCCACGTCGTCGTCGGTGGTGACACCGCTGGCGCCGAGCGTCGGGACCAGGTCCTCGGCCACCTCGGCGGAGACGGCCAGGTCGTAGCCGGGCACGGTGAAGGAGATGTCGGTGGTGCCGTGCAGCGAGGTGTTCTGCACGATCATGTCCACCGAGACGTTCCGGTCGGCCAGCCCCCGGAAGAGCCGGGCGGCCAGGCCCGGCTGGTCGGGCACGCCGGTCACGGTGACCTTGGCCTCGGAGACGTCGTGGGTGATGGCGGTGACGATGGCCTGCTCCATGGTGGGGTCCTCCTCGTCGACCCACGTGCCGCGCTCCCAGGTGAAGCTCGAGCGCACGTGCAGCGGGACGTGGTGGTTTCGGGCGAATTCGACGGACCGGAGGGCCAGCACCCGGCCGCCGGTGGCGGCGACCTCGAGCATCTCCTCGTAGCTGATCCGGGCCAGCTTGCGGGCCTCGGGGACGATCCTCGGATCGGTGCTGAACACGCCGGTGACGTCGGTGTAGATCTCGCAGACGTCAGCCCCGAGGGCGGCGGCCAGGGCCACGGCGGTGGTGTCCGAGCCACCCCGGCCCAGGGTGGTGACGTCCCGGTCGCCGGACATCCCCTGGAACCCGGCCACCACCGGCACCCCACCGGCGGCCAGGGTCTCGGTCAGACGGTCGGCCCGGATCTCCACGATCTTGGCCCGGGTGTGGACCTCGTCGGTGATGATCCCGGCCTGGCTGCCGGTGAAGGAGCGGGCGTCCACCCCGAGGTCGGCGAGGGCCATGCACAGCAGGGACATGGAGATGCGCTCGCCGGAGCTGAGCAGCATGTCCACCTCCCGGTTGGGCTGGGTGCTGCTGACGTCGGCGGCCAGGCGGACCAGGTCGTCGGTGGTCTTCCCCATGGCGCTCACCACCACCACCACCTGGTCACCGCCCCGGCGGGTCCGGGCCACGTGATCGGCCACCGCCCGGATCCGATCGGCGTCGGCCACCGAGGTGCCACCGAATTTCTGCACCACCAGGGACATGGCCGCTCAGGCTACCGCCGTGGGAGCGGCTACCCTGATCCACCGTGTCAACCGAGAAGCGTCAACGCCAGAAGGCCGGCCGCCAGGCCCGCCTGGAGGCCGAGCAGAAGGCCAAGAAGCGCAAGCAGCAGCTCCGGAGGGTCATCACCCTGGTGGTGATCGCCGCCGTGGTCGTCGGCGTGGCCGTCTGGGTCAGCAGCGGGTCGTCCAAGAAGTCCAACGCCTCGAGCACCTCCACCACCAAGGCGTCGACCACCTCCACCACCGCCTCCTCCACCTCCACCACCCGGTCACCGACGGCGGGCGGCTCGGGGAACACCTCCCCGTCGGCCATCACCACCTCGGCGGACTGCCCGACCGACTTCTCGGCCACGCTGAACAAGCCGTTCTGGACGTCGGCCCCGCCGATGACCATCGACACCTCGAAGACCTACACGGCCACCGTCACCACCGACGTGGGCTCCTTCACCATCCAGCTCGACCCGGCGGCGGCCCCCCTGGCCGTGAACAACTTCGTGTTCCTGGCCAAGCAGCACTTCTACGACTGCGTCATCTTCCACCGGGTGATCCAGACCTTCATGGACCAGACCGGCGACCCCACCGGCACCGGGGAGGGTGGGCCCGGCTACAAGTTCGCCGACGAGCTGCCGAAGACCGCCTCGCCGCAGTACCCGCTCGGGTCGGTGGCCATGGCCAACTCGGGGCCCAACACCAACGGGAGCCAGTTCTTCATCGTCACCGGCCCCGAGGGCGAGACGCTTTCCCCGTCGTACACGCTGTTCGGCACCGTCACCTCCGGCATGCCGGTGGTCCAGCAGATCAACGCCGGGGGATCGGCCGCCTCCGACAGCCAGGGCACCCCGACCACGCTCCACCGGATCCAATCGGTGACCATCACCGAGTCGTAGGCGCACCGGCCGCTCCCGGCGGCCGCTCCCGCCTCCCACCCGTCCGCACCCGACCCCGACAAGGAGCACCGACCATGACCCCCGAGATCCCCGCCGCCGACGGCTCCAGCCCCAAGACCCAGCGGTTCGACAGCCCTCCCCCCATGGTCATCGACCCGGCCAAGCGGTACACCGCCGAGATGGTCACCTCCAAGGGCACCCTGACCATCGCCCTCGACCCCGTGGCGGCGCCGAAGACGGTCAACAACTTCGTGTTCCTGGCCCGCTGGCACTACTACGACGGGATCGTCTTCCACCGGATCATCCCGGGCTTCATGCTGCAGGGCGGGGACCCGGAGGGATCGGGCCGCGGCGGGCCGGGCTACCGGTTCGAGGACGAGCTGCCGGCCCCCGGCCGCTACGAGATCGGCTCCCTGGCCATGGCCAACGCCGGCCCCCACACCAACGGCAGCCAGTTCTTCATCATCAGCGGCCCCGACGGCGTCTCCCTGCCTCCCAGCTACTCGCTGTTCGGCAAGGTGATCAAGGGCGGTGAGGTCGTGGCGGCCATCGAGGCCACCGGCAGCCGCTCGGGCAAGCCGTCCGAGCCGGTCACCATCGAGTCGGTGACCATCACCGAGGCCGAGTAGGGCCCGGGGGAGTCCGGCCCACCGGGTCAGACCGGCAGCGCCCCCAGGCCGGCCTCGGCCGGGGCGCCGTTGAGGAACACCGCCACCCTTCCCTCCCCGGCGGTCCGCCACCCGTCGGCGGGGTCGCGGATCAGCGCCGTGCGCTCGGGGACGCCGGCCACCGGGGTGCCGTGGGGGGCCAGCAACACCGACCGGTGGAGCTTCTCGCCGTGGGCGTCCTCGTGGGTGTCGCCGAAGTGGGGCACCACCGCCAGGTCCCGGACCAGGCCGAGCCCCAGGGTCAGGCCCCCGCCCCGGGCGTCGACCATCGGGTCGGTCAGCACCATGGCCGCCCCCGAGGTGGCGGCCACCACCGCCCCGTCGGTCCACGCCGCCACCAGGGCGTCCCAGACCCGTGACCCCTTCAGGACGCTGCGGAGGTGCATGGGCGAGCTGCCGTTGAGGTAGATGAAGCGGGCGCTCCGGAGGACGGACGCCACCCCCGGGTCCATGGCGTCCCCCCGGGAGAGCACCATCAGCCCCTCCACCCTCGCCTCGAGGGGGGCGAACCACTCGCCGGCCTGGGCCACGGTCCGCTCGGGATGCTCGTAGGCGGCGGCGGTGGGCAGCACCACCACCCGGTCGGAGCCCGATGCCTCGAGCAGCTCGGCGTCGAAGGTGCAGCCCGGTCGCCACTCGCCCCCGCCCACCAGGGCGACGGTTCCGGAGCCGGCGGGTGCATCGGTCATGGCCGACACTGTAGGGGCCACGCCGGGGCCGACGCGACGGGCCGGTGGGCGCCGCCGCCACGGGGTGGACGGGTCAGCCGGGGTCCGGCGGGGCCGGCTCCGGGCGGTGCATCAGCCGCCCCATGGCGTCGGCGACCTCCACCGACAGGGCCAGGGAGTCGGCCAGCAGGCCCATACCGAAGAAGCCGTGGACCTGATCGTCGTAGACCCGGTGCTCCACCGCCACCCCGGCGTCGGCCAGCTTCCGGGCGTAGGCGTCGCCGTCGGCCCGCAGCAGGTCGAAGCCGGCCGTCACCACCAGGGCGGGGGCCGCACCGGCCACCTCGGCCAGCAGCGGCGAGACCGACGGGGTGTCCCAGGTGGACCGGTCGGGCACGTAGGCGTCCCGCATCTGCTCGATGCCCGCCATGGTCAGGAAGAAGCCGTCGTCGAGCTCGTGGGTCGGGGTGTGGACCCGGGCCGACACCGCCGGGTAGACCAGCCCCTGGGCCCAGGGCCCGGGAAGGTCGGGGTCGGCCGCCCCGCCGCCCTCCCGGGTGAGCAGCGACACCACGGCGGCCAGGTTGCCGCCGGCGCTGTCCCCCATCACCCCGATCCGCCCGGGATCGACCCCCAGCTCGTCGGCGTGCCGCTGGGTCCACCGGAAGGCGGCCACGGCGTCGTCGACCGCCGCCGGGTACGGGTGCTCCGGGGCCAGGCGGTAGTCGACCGCCACCACCAGGCAGCCGCTGACCGACGCCAGCAGCCGGCACGACCCGTCGTGGCTGCGCAGGTCCCCGGCCACCCACCCGCCCCCGTGGAAGTAGACGATGGCCGGTGGCCGGTGGCCGAGGCCCACCCCGGCACCCACCCCGGACCCGAAGCGCCGGTAGATCCGGAGGGGGATGGGCCCCGAGCCGACCGGGGTCTCCGGCGCCGGTACCTCCCGTCCGGTGACGTGCACGTCGGTGCGGACCGGCATGGCCAGGCCGGCCATCCGGGCCAGCCGGCGACGGGCGGCCGGGGGATCGAGGGTGGTGTCGCTCCCCAACGGCAGCGCCTGGGTGACGGCCAGCATGGCCTGGACGCTCCGGTTGAGGACCCTGCCGTCCACCGTCACCGGCTCCCGACGACCCAGGACGGTGAGGATGGCCTCGGGGTGGCGCAGGAACCAGGCCAGCAGCCGGGTGATCGGGGGCCACCACTCGCGGGCCCGCTGGCGCCGGCGGTCGTAGGTGCCGCCCTCCCCGGGCCGTCCGCCGGGCCGGCCGCCCCTCCGACCGTCGGGAGGGGCGGCGCCCTCGGCGGCGGTCGCCGCCGGTCCGGGGCTGGTGCGACGGGGACCGGCCGGGGGCGGGGGGTTCACCGGACCCATGGTGTCGGTACAGTCGGTCGGGGGCAAGCGCACCCGCCCGGCGGGACGGGCCACGCACGAGGAGGACCATGGGTACCAGGGCAGCCGCACGCGCCGAGGCGCTCCGCCGGCACGTCGACGGCAAGGTGGCGCTGGTCACCGGGGGGGCGTCCGGCATCGGGCGGGCGCTGGCCACCGAGCTGGTGGCCCGGGGGGCCACCGTGGTGGTGGCCGACATCGACGGCCCGGCGGCCGTGGCGCTGGCCGAGCAGCTCGAGCTGGGCGCCGGCGGCTCCCTCGCCGCTCCCACCCGGGCCACCCCCGCCGTGCTGGACGTCACCGACGCCGACGCCGTGGCCGAGGTGGTGGCCCGCACCGCCAAGGAGCACGGGGGTCTCGACCTCCTGTTCAACAACGCCGGGATCGGGGTGGGTGGCCCGGTCGAGGAGCTGACCGGCGCCCACTGGCAGCGGGTCGTCGACGTGAACCTGTGGAGCGTGATCCACGGGGTGGCGGCGGCCTACCCGACGATGATCGCCCAGGGCCACGGGCACATCGTCAACACCGCCTCGCTGTCGGGCCTGCTGCCCAGCCCCCTGCTGGTGCCGTACTCCACCACCAAGCACGCGGTGGTGGGTCTCAGCCTGGGGCTCCGGGCCGAGGCCGCCGCCCACGGGGTCGGGGTCAGCGTGGTCTGCCCGGGGGTGATCGAGACCCCGCTGCTCGACAAGGGCAACCCCGACGACCTCCCGCAGGTCGGCGTCCCCGACGTCCGGGCGCTGCTGACCGCCGCGGTCGGCCGTCCCTACCCGGCGTCGTCCCTGGCCGCCGACGTGCTGGACGGGGTGGCCCGCAACCGGCCGATGATCGTGGCCCCGGCGCACGCCCGGCGGGTCTGGGCGGCCTTCCGCCTGGCCCCCGCCCTCGTCACCGACCAGGGCGGCCGGCGGGTTCGGGCCCTGGCCGGGCGACGGACGAACGGCGCCGCCTGACCCCCCGACCCGGCCGGGACCCTGGTCGGGGGGTCGGAAGGCAGCTCCCCTTACCGGCCGGTAACATGCACCCCCATGTCGATAGAACGCGTGGGGATCATCGGGTCGGGGATCATGGGGTCGGGCATCGCCGAGACGGCGGCCGTCAACGGATTCGAGGTGGTGCTGCGCAGTCGCAGCCAGGCGTCGGCCGACGGGACGGTCGATGCCCTGGGGAGGTCGCTCGACCGTCAGGTGGAGAAGGGGAAGCGGACCGCCGAGGAGCGTGACGCCGCCCTGGCCCGGGTGACCGCCACCGACGACCTCCACGCCCTGAAGGACGTCGACCTGATCATCGAGTCGGCGGTCGAGGACCTGGCCGTGAAGAAGGCGCTCTTCACCGAGCTCGACCACATCGCCGCCGACGCCACCATCCTGGCCACCAACACCTCCACCCTCCCGGTGGTGGAGCTGGCCATGCAGACCGGCCGGCCCGACAAGGTGTGCGGGGTCCACTTCTTCAACCCGGCGCCGGTGATGACCCTGGTGGAGCTGGTCCGTCCCCTGACCGCCTCCGACGAGACGATGGCCGCCACCCGCGCCTTCGCCGAGGCGTGCGGGAAGACCCCGGTGGAGGTGAAGGACCAGGCCGGCTTCATCGTCAACGCCCTCCTCTTCCCCTATCTCAACAACGCCGTGCGCCTCTACGAGCAGGGGATGGCGTCGGTGGCCGACATCGACACCGCCATGAAGGGCGGCTGCGGGTTCCCCATGGGTCCGTTCGCCCTGCTCGACCTGGTCGGCCTGGACACCTCGCTCTCCATCCTGGACGCCCTCTACGAGGAGTTCCGCGACCCCAACTACGCGGCGGTGCCCCTGCTCCGCCGGATGGTGGCCGCCGAGCGGCTGGGCCGGAAGTCCGGCCAGGGCTTCTTCGACTACGCCAAGAAGTAGGCCGAAGGGCCACAATGGAGGGATGAGGAACGTGCAGCAGCCCAGCGGCACCGCGGCGACCCCGGAAGTGCCTGCCCCCTCGCCGCCCACCCGGGACAAGCCGTGGGTGATGCGCACCTACTCGGGCCACTCCACGGCCAGGGCGTCCAACCAGCTCTACCGGACCAACCTGGCCAAGGGCCAGACCGGTCTGTCCATCGCCTTCGACCTCCCCACCCAGATCGGCTACGACCCGGATGCCCCCGAGGCGGCCGGCGAGGTGGGGAAGGTGGGGGTGCCGGTGGCCCACCTCGGCCACATGCGCCAGCTGATGGACCACATCCCGGTCGAGACGATGAACACGTCGATGACCATCAACGCCACCGCCGGGTGGCTGCTCGGCCTCTACCTCGCCCTGGCCGAGGAGCGCGGCGTCGACACGCGGGTGCTGGCCGGCACCACCCAGAACGACATCATGAAGGAGTACCTGTCCCGGGGGACGTTCATCTTCCCGCCCCTCCCCAGCCGCCGGCTGACGGTGGACACCATCGCCTACACCGTCCTCAACGTCCCCAAGTGGAACCCGATCAACGTCTGCAGCTACCACCTGCAGGAGGCCGGGGCCACCCCCCACCAGGAGGTGGCCTACGCCCTGGCCACCGCCATCGGGGTCCTCGACGCCGTGCGGGAGTCCGGCCAGGTCCCCGACGACCGGTTCGCCTCGGTGGTGGGCCGGATCTCCTTCTTCGTCAACGCCGGCGTGCGGTTCGTCGAGGAGACCTGCAAGATGCGGGCCTTCACCGCCCTGTGGGAGCGGATCTGCACCGAGCGGTACGGGGTGGACGACCCCAAGCTGAAGCGGATGCGCTACGGGGTGCAGGTCAACTCGCTGGGCCTGACCGAGGCCCAGCCCGAGAACAACGTGCCCCGGATCGTGCTCGAGGCGCTGGGGGTGACCCTCTCCAAGGGGGCCCGGGCGCGGGCACTGCAGCTGCCGGCCTGGAACGAGGCCCTCGGCCTCCCCCGCCCGTGGGACCAGCAGTGGTCGCTGCGGATCCAGCAGATCCTGGCCTTCGAGTCCGACCTGCTGGAGTACGAGGACATCTTCGACGGCTCCATCGTCATCGAGAAGAAGACCGCCGAGGTGGCCGACGCCGCCTGGGCCGAGCTGCAGGACGTCCTGTCGCTGGGCGGGGCCTTCGAGGCCATCGACGAGCTGAAGGCGCGGCTGGTGGGCAGCCAGGCGGAACGGGTGCGCCGGATCGAGACCGGCGACCTGCAGGTGGTCGGGGTCAACTGCTTCACCGAGACCGCCGAGTCGCCGCTCGCCCCCCAGGACGGCATCGACAACATCATGCGGGTCGACCCGGCGGTGGAGGCGGAGCTCACCGCCGACGTGGTGGCCTGGCGGGGGGAGCGGGACGGGGCGGCGGTGCAGCGGGCCCTCGACGACCTGCGGCGGGCGGCGGAGGGGACCGACAACGTCATGCCGGCCACCATCGCCCTGGCCCACGCCGGGGGCACCACCGGCGAGTGGGCGGGTGCCCTGCGCCAGGTGTTCGGCGAGTACCGGGCCCCCACCGGGGTGGGGGGTGGTGTCGGCCACCGGGGCGCCGAGCTGACCGCCGTGCGGGCCCGGTCCAGGGAGCTGGCCGACCGCACCGGGGGGCCGCCCCGGCTGCTGGTGGCCAAGCCGGGCCTCGACGGGCACTCCAACGGCGCCGAGCAGATCGCGGTGGCGGCCCGGGACGCCGGCTTCGAGGTCGTCTACCAGGGGATCCGGCTCTCCCCCGAGCAGATCGCGGTGGCGGCCCGGGACGAGGACGTCGACGTGGTGGGCATCTCCATCCTGTCCGGCAGCCACCTGGAGCTGGTCCCCGAGGTGGTCCAGCGGTTGCGGGCCTTCGGGGTGGACGCCCCGGTGGTGGTGGGGGGGATCATCCCGCCGGAGGACGAGACCACCCTGTTGGCCGAGGGGGTGGCGCGGGTCTACACCCCCAAGGACTTCGAGATCGGCCGGATGATGGACGACCTGGTGGAGCTGGCCGCCGGGCACCGCTCCGCCACCACCGCCTGACCGGGTATCCGCGTCGCCCCGGACCCCCGTCCGGTACCGTCGCCGCCGTGAGCACCTTCCGCGACCCGATGGCGGGGATCCTGTCCGGGCCGATCGACGCCCCGCCCGAGGACCGCCTGGCCACGGTGTACCCCAAGGTGGCGGCCGTGCCCGGGCTGGCGCTGGTCCACCGGGCCTCCGGGTTCTCCGGCACCGTGGTCCGCCTGGAGGGCGGCGGGGTGGAGCTCCGGGGCGCCACCGGTCTGGAGCGGGTGTTCCGGCAGACGCCGGGGGCATTCGCCGTCGACGGGAGGGCGATCAGCCTGGTCCGTCCGCCGGCCACGGCGTCGTCGGCCCTGGGGCGGACCGCCTCGGGCTCGCTGGCGGTGGCCGGCAGCCGGGCCAAGGTGGCCCGGGGCGGACGGCTGTGGGTGGAGGGCGTCCACGACGCCGAGCTGGTGGAGCGGGTCTGGGGCAGTGACCTCCGGGAGGAGGGGGTGGTGGTCGAGCGGCTCGACGGCATCGACCACCTGGCCGCCGAGATCCGGTCGTTCGCACCCAACCCGGCCCGGCGGCTGGGGGTGCTGGTGGACCACCTGGTGCCGGGGTCCAAGGAGTCCCGGCTGGCCGCCGACGTCGCCCACCCCGACGTGCTGGTCACCGGGACGCCGTTCGTCGACGTGTGGCAGGCCATCCGCCCCCCGGTGCTGGGCATCGAGGCCTGGCCGGTCATCCCCATGGGCACCGACTGGAAGACCGGCATCTGCGAGGTGCTGGGTCTCGGCGACCCCCGGACGGCGTGGCGGTCGCTGCTGGCCCAGGTCGACTCCTACGCCGACCTGGAGCCCGCCCTGGTGGGAGCGGTCGAGCGGCTGATCGACTTCGTGACGTCCACCGACGAGACAGCCGCACCATGAGGAGCAGAACCTGGAGCCCGAGACTGGTGGCGGCGCTGGTCGCCGCCGTGACGGTGGCGGTGCTCGCCCCCGGATCGGCCGGTGCCGCCGGGGCGACCTCCCCCACGCTTGCCCCACCCCGGCAGCACATCCAGGTGACCCCCGATCTGCCGCTCCCGACGACTCCGTTCGTGGGGATCGCCTCGATGCCCTACTCCTCCGGCTACTGGAACGTCGATGCCGACGGCTGGGTGCACCCCCACGGCCAGGACAGCGAGTGGGGCGGGACCAACACCCTGACCCTCAACGAGCCGATCACCCACATCGTGGCGACCAACGGGTTCGGCTACTGGCTGGTGGCGGCCGACGGCGGCACCTTCGCCTTCGGCGACGCCGGGTTCTACGGGTCGATGGGTGGCAAGCCCCTGAACGCCCCGGTGGTCGACATGGCCCCCACGGCCGACGACGGCGGCTACTGGCTGGTGGCCTCCGACGGCGGGATCTTCGCCTTCGGCGACGCCGCCTTCCACGGCTCGATGGGCGGACACCCGCTCAACAGCCCGGTGGTGGGGATCGCCGTCGACCGGGCCACCGGCGCCTACTGGGAGGTGGCCGCCGACGGCGGGATCTTCGCCTTCGACGCCCCGTTCCTGGGCTCCACCGGCTCGATCGCCCTCCGTCAGCCCGTGGTCGGCATGGCGGCCACCGCCGACAACGCCGGCTACTGGTTCGTGGCCGCCGACGGGGGCCTCTTCTCCTACGGGGACGCCGGGTTCGCCGGCTCCGCCGGCGGCAGTCCCATCCCCGCCCCCATCGTGGGCATGGCCCCGGACTGGTCGACCGGCGGCTACTGGCTCCTCGGTCGTGACGGTTCGGTCTACGCCTACGGCGCGCCCTTCGCCGGCTCGGACTGAACCGGACGGCCGGAGGCCGTCAGCCGTTGGCGGCCGCCCCCTCGAGCGTTCCACCTTCGGGGGCGCCCGAGCCCCGGAACGGGGCGTCACCGAAGGAGAACACCCCGCCGTCGGAGGCGAACGTCCAGTAGCCGGTCCCGTCCGGGTTGGCGGCGATGGCCGCCATCGGCTTGTTCAACGGCTTGCCGCCCATGGAGCCGGCGAAGGCGGCGTCCCCGAACGAGAACACCCCGCCGTCCGACGCCACCAACCAGTACCCCTTCCCGTCGGGGGTGGAGCTCATGCCCACGATGGGCTGGTTGAGCGGGTGCCCGCCCATCGAGCCGTAGAAGGCGGCGTCGCCGAAGGCGAAGATCCCGCCGTCCGAGGCCACCTCCCAGTAGCCGCCCCCATCGGGGGTGCTGGCGATGCCCACGATGGGCTGGTTGAGCGGATGGCCGCCCATGGAGCCGAGGAAGGGCGCCCCGCAGAAGGCGAACACCCCGCCGTCCGTCGCCACCATCAGGACGCCGAAATGGGCGGCAGCCACACCCACCAACGGTGCATTGGAGACGGTCGCCGACACTCCATCGCAGGTAGCGGTGTTGCCGTATCCGATGACCTCACCGCCGTACCCGACCGCGCCACCCAGCGACGCGTCGCCGACCACCGTGCCCGACCCGACCCAGTACCCCGGACTGGCATTGTCGCCCGTGAAGGCGACGCCGACAGTGATGCAGGTGCTCCACCCACTGCTGAGGAAGCACTGAGGCGGTCCCAGGGTGGGGTTGCTCGGTAGCCGGTTGAGGTTCGGGGCGTTGAACGCATAGGCGGAGCCGGAGATCATGAGTTGGTAGCCGGGCCCGGATGCCGAGGGGGGCGAAGGTGTGGCCGCACCGGCGGATGGAGGGACGCTCGACGCCACCCCCACGCTGACCAGGCACAGTGAACCGAGGAGGGCGAGCCCCCGCCGGACGGATCGAGATCGCATGACGCCTCCTGAAGCGGTCCACCGGGCCGGACGACCCACGCTGAGGTCGGACTCTACCCATCCCCCGCAGCCGACGCCGGAGACCCGCGGTCCGGGCCGGCCGCCGCCCGCCTACCATCGGCACCATGCGGGACGACCGTCGCTGGACCAAGCTGATCCTCATCTACGCCGGTCTGTTCGGGGCGGCTCTGGCCATCGCCGCCATGTCCATCGGCCTGCCCGCCCAGGCCACCGGCACCTGCGGGCCGGGCCAGGGCTCCGAGGCGGCGGCCATCGCCTTCTTCGACCCCGTCACCATCGGCGCCGGCGCCGAGCCCCCCGCCTCCAACCAGGCCGAACACACCGTGTGGGCCAACTTCGTCCACGGCTGCCAGTCGGCGGCCGACACCCGGATGCTGGTGGCCCTGCCCCTGCTGGTCATCTCGCTCGGGCTGGTCGTCCTCGGGGTCGTCCTCCTGGTCCGGAAGGACCGCCGCCGGGACACCCCGGCCGCCCCCAGCCTGGGGACGGGATCCGGATGGGGGACACCCTCACCCCCGGAGATGGCGGGCGTGGGATCGCCGTCGTCGGGAGGCGGGAGCCCCAGCCTGGCCGGGACCCACTGGTCGCTCTCGCGGCCCCCGGTGCCGGGCCGGCCGCCGAGCCACACCGGCGGGAGCTAGCCCGGCCGGACCGAGCCGGTGCGAGGTCGGGTCAGCCCCGGGCCCAGGGGCGCTCGCGGCGCACGGCGGTGGGCCTCGCCCACCACCGACCGCTGAACCGCCAGGCCGGCCCGGCCGGCGTCGGCTCGGCGGTGGCCGCCACCGGACGGGGCCATGCCTGGTCCACGGCGGCGGCCAGCACCGCCAGCACCGCCGGGTCCGGCGCCGGGCGCCGGGCCAGTCCGAGGTCCTGGACGGCGTCGGTCACAGGGGCATGTTCCCGTGCTTGCGCTTGGGGAGCTCCTCGCGCTTGGACAGCAGCAGGTTGAGACTGCGCACCAGCACCCGACGGGTCTCGGCCGGGTCGATGACGTCGTCGACGTAGCCCCGCTCGGCTGCCGCGTAGGGGTTGGCGTACCGCTCGGTGTACTCCTCCACCAGCTCCCGTCGGCGGCCCACCGGGTCGGCGGCCTCGGCCAGGTCCCGGCGGTAGACGATCTCGACGGCGCCCTCCGGGCCCATCACCGCCAGCTCGGCCGACGGCCAGGCGTAGGCCAGGTCGGCCCCGATCGACTTGGAGTTCATGACCACGTAGGCGCCGCCGTAGGCCTTGCGGGTGATGATCTGCACCCGGGGCACCGTCGACTCGCAGTAGGCGTAGAGCAGCTTGGCGCCGTGGCGGATGATGCCCCCGTACTCCTGGTCGGTCCCGGGCATGAACCCGGGCACGTCCACGAAGGTGACCAGCGGCACGTTGAAGGCGTCACAGGTCCGCACGAACCGGGCGCCCTTCTCCGAGGCGTCGATGTCCAGCACCCCGGCCAGCATCTGGGGCTGGTTGCCCACGATCCCCACCGCCCGGCCGTCCACCCGGCCGAAGCCGCACACCAGGTTCATCGCCCAGTGGTGGTTGACCTCGAAGAACTCACCGTCGTCGACCACCGACTCGATGACCTTCTTCATGTCGTAGGGCTGGTTGGGCGAGGCGGGCATCAGCTCCGACAGCTCCGGGCAGAGGCGCTCGGGGTCGTCCCCGGAGTCGACCACCGGGGCCTCCTCGAGGTTGTTGGAGGGCAGGAAGCTGAGGAGGTAGCGGACGTCGTCCAGGCACGCCTTCTCGTCGGGGGAGACGAAGGCGGCCACGCCCGACTTGGTGGCGTGGCTCATGGCCCCGCCCAGCTCCTCGAGGGTGACGTCCTCGCCGGTGACCGTCTTCACCACGTCGGGGCCGGTGATGAACATGTGGCTGGTGCCCTGGACCATGAAGATGAAGTCGGTCATGGCCGGGCTGTAGACCGCCCCGCCGGCGCACGGGCCGAGGATGACGCTGATCTGGGGGATGACCCCGGAGGCCTGGGCGTTCCGGTGGAAGATGCCGCCGTAGGAGTGGAGGGAGACCACGCCCTCCTGGATGCGGGCGCCCGCCCCGTCGTTGAGGCCGATCATCGGCACGCCGATGGAGGCGGCCAGGTCCATCACCTTGTGGATCTTCTCGGCGAACACCTCGCCGAGGGCCCCGCCGAAGACGGTGAAGTCCTGGCTGAACACGCAGACCCGGCGACCGTCGATGGTGCCGAACCCGGTGATCACCCCGTCGGTGTAGGGCCGGTTGTCCTCGAGCCCCATGCCGTGGGCCCGGTGGCGGGCCAGCATGTCCAGCTCCTGGAACGAGCCGTCGTCGAGCAGGTAGTCGAGCCGCTCCCGGGCGGTCATCTTGCCCTTGGCGTGGTGCTTCTCCACCGACCGGGGCGATCCGGCGTTCCGGGCCTGCTCGCGGCGCTCGGCCAGCTCTTCGAGACGTTGGGTCATCGGATGATCCATGGGGGACGAGGCTATCGGAACCGCCGGGGGGTCGACTTCGTCCCTCCGGCTCAGCGGGGCCGGTTGACCCAGTGGGGACCGCACCAGACGTAGGTGACCGGCTGCTGTGCGGTGCCCGTCCGATAGGAGGCCACGCTGGTCCCCAGGTACCGGGCCTCGAGCTTCGGATCGGGCTCCCCGTGGAGCCGGTAGCGGGTGGTGGCGTCCCCCTCGGGACCGGTGGGCTCCCACCGCTCGATGCGGACCACCTCGCGGACCAGGTCGTCGACCACCAGGACCGCCCAGGCCGGCGAGCGGGGCGAGTCGAGATCGGTCCACCGTCGGCCGATCCGCCACGCCGGGGCCTGGCGGTCGGTGGACTCCTCGGCGCTCTGGCGGAGCAGCACCACCTGGTGGGCGCGCTTGAACTTGGCCGGCGGGGCCAGGGCCACGGCGGCCGCCTCCACGGGCAGCCGGCGGCCGGCGGCCGGGACCCCGGTCGGGGCCAGCCCGAGGGCGTCGATGGCCGTCGCCTCCACCAGGCGTGCCTCGTCGCCGCCCAGCCCGTGGCGGAGGATGTCGATCCGGACCGGCCGGCCGGCCGCCTCGATCTCCCCCACCCGGGCGGCCACCGGATCCCCGGTGCCCTCCGACGCGCTGCGGCGCAGGGAGGCCAGGTCCCGGAAGCACCGGTCCCCCTTGCCCCGGCCGACCAGGAAGGGCCGGCCGGTCCGGGGGTCCACCAGCAGGTAGACGTACGACCGGAGCTTGGCTGCCACCTCGGGGGTGAACCCGTCCACGCCGGCGGCCGGCGGGCCGGCGGCCGGGTCGGGTCCGGCCCCACCGGCGTCGTCCACTGCGCTGAGGTCGGCGACCACCGTGCCGTCGACGGCCACCGCCGCCTCGGTCAGGACGCCGGCCCCACCGTGGTCGGCTCCGTCGTCGACGTCCGCCGGCGGCCGCTCCCCCCCTCCACCGGCGGCCTCCCGCCCTACTCTTGGACGAGCTCGATGAGGGTGCCGAAGGCGCCCTTGGGGTGGATGAAGGCCACCGTGGTGCCCCGGGAGCCGGGACGGGGCGCCTCGTCGATGACCCGGCCCCCGTGGTCCTTCACCGACTGGAGAGCGGCGGCGCAGTCGTCCACCCGGTAGCCCACGTGGTGCAGGCCCTCGCCCTTCTTGGCCAGGTAGCCGGCCACCGGCGACGTCTCGGAGATGGGGGTCAGCAGCTGCACGTAGCTGTCGGCCACCTTGAGCAGCGCCTCCTCCACCCCGTCGGACTCCACCCGCTCGCGATGGTCCACCGTGGCCCCGAAGGTCTCGGCGTAGTAGGCGATGGCCGCCTCGAGGTCGTGGACGGCGATGGCCACGTGGTCGATCTCGGTCAGCAGCGGTTCGGTCATGCCCCGTGCCTCCGGAAGAGCGTGATGCGGTCCTCGCCGACCTCGGACCGGAGCTCGGGATCGTCGATGCCCAGGCCCTCCTCGGGCGCCAGGCAGAGGACCCCGATCTTCCCCTCGTGGAGGTTCCGGTGGACCTGGTAGGCGGCGTCGCCCACCCCCTCGAGGGGGTGGACGGCCGACAGCGGCGGGAGGATCTTGCCCTCGCACACCAGCTGGTTGGCGTCCCACGCCTCCCGGTAGTTGGCGAAGTGGGAGCCCTTGATGGTCTTCAGCTTCATCCACAGGTGGCGGTTGTCGTACTCGATCATGTAGCCGGAGGTGGCGGCACAGGTGACGATGGTGCCGCCCCGCTTGGCGGCGAACACCGAGGCGCCCATGGTCTGGCGGCCCGGGTGCTCGAACACGATGTCCACGTCGTCGCCGACCAGGGCCCGGATGTCCTTGCCCAGTCGGCGCCACTCCGCCTCGTCCTGGGTGTGCTCGTCCTTCCAGAACCGGTAGCCGGCCGCCTTGCGGTCGATGACCGCCTCCACCCCGAGATCGTGGAGCAGCTCCACCTTCTCCGGCGAGGACACCACGCCCACCGGGGTGCCGCCGCCGTTCAACACGTACTGGACGGCGAAGGCACCCAGACCGCCGGACGCCCCCCACACCAGCACCTTGTCGCCCTGGCGCATGGAGGCACCGTTCTTCGACACCACCATCCGGTAGGAGGTGGAGTTGCAGAGGGCGTTGATCGCCGCCTCCTCCCACGACAGGTGGGTGGGCTTGGGCATCAGCTGGTTGGCCTTGACCACCGCCAGGTCGGCCAGGCCGCCGAAGTTGGTCTCGAAGCCCCAGATCCGCTGGTTGTCGGCCAGCATCGAGTCGTCGTGGGCGCTGGGGCTCTGGTCGTCGACATAGTTGCAGTGGACGGTGACCCTGTCCCCCGGCTTCCACTTGCGGACCGCCGACCCCACCCGGATCACCACCGCCGAGGCGTCGGAGCCGACCACGTGGTACGGCAGGGCGTGGCGGGCCCCCCAGACGCTCTCCTTGCCCAGCCGGTCGAGGAAGCCGAAGGTGGGCAGCGGCTCGAAGATGGAGGTCCACACCGTGTTGAAGTTGATGGAGCTGGCCATCACGGCCAGGTAGACCTCGTCGGGGGCCAACTCCGGGACGGCGACCTCCTCGACATGGAGCGACTTGCGTGGGTCCTTGTCCTCGGAGGCCATGCCCTCGAAGAGGTCGACCTCGTCGCGGCGGACCACCGCCGCCCGGTAGGACTCGGGGAGCGCCAGGGCGGCGATGTCGTCGCCGGACGCTCCCGACTGGATGGCTGAGAGGAACTCCTGCATAGGTGGCGAGGATACTCCTCCGGGCGGCGTCGGCCCGTCGAAGTTACCGGGTGGTCACCCCGGCCCCGGCCCCGTAGAGTGGTCCGCCGAGGGGGTCGTGGCACCTACGGTGCCGATCCCCGGTCGGCGTGGGCCCCGGTCCCCGACGGCCGGTAACCTGTTGGTGCTGTGGCCGGCCCGCCTGGGGTCGCCGCCTGATCAGGCCGTAGGCCTCGGAGGTCGTCATGTCCGGATCCGTCATCGTCGCTGGTGCCCGTACCCCCATCGGCAAGCTGTCGGGGGCCCTCGGCAGCTTCTCGGCCACCGAACTGGGCGGCTTCGCCATCGCCGCCGCCCTGGAGCGGGCCGGGGTCCAGCCCCAGCAGGTCGACTACGTGTTCATGGGCCAGGTCATCCTGGCCGGCACCGGTCAGATCACCGCCCGCCAGGCCGCCGTCAAGGGCGGGATCCCGATGGACGTGCCCGCCTCCACCATCAACAAGGTGTGCCTGTCGGGGCTCAACGCCATCTACCTGGCCGACCTGCTGATCAACGCCGGTGAGGCCGACATCGTGGTGGCCGGCGGCATGGAGTCGATGACCCAGGCCCCCTACCTGCTGCCCGGCGCCCGGGCCGGCTACCGGATCGGCGACCAGAAGGTGGTCGACTCCATGATGTACGACGGCCTGTTCTGCGCCTTCGACCAGTGCGCCATGGGGCTGGGCACCGAGCGGTACAACGGGGCCGACGGCGTCTCCCGGGAGGCTCAGGACGCCTTCAGCGCCGCCTCCCACGAGCGGGCGGCCGCCGCCATCAAGGACGGAAAGCTGGCCGAGGAGATCGTGGCCGTGCACGTGCCCCAGCGGAAGGGCGACCCCATCGTGGTCGACACCGACGAGGGCGTCCGCCCGGAGACCACCGCCGAGTCGCTGGCCAAGCTGAAGCCCGCCTTCGACAAGGAGGGCACCATCACCGCCGGCAACGCCTCCCAGATCTCCGACGGCGGGGCGGCGGTCATCGTGATGTCCAAGGCCAAGGCCGAGGAGCTGGGCGTGACCCCGCTGGGCGAGCTGGTCAGCTACGGCCAGGTGGCCGGTCCCAGCCCCTCGCTCCTCCACCAGCCGTCCCACGCCACCAAGGTGGCCCTGGGCAAGGCCGGCCTGTCGGTCGGGGACATCGACCTGTTCGAGATCAACGAGGCGTTCGCGGCGGTCGGCCTGGCCTCCGCCGAGGACCTGGGGATCCCCGGGGACATCGTCAACGTCAACGGCGGGGCCATCGCCCTCGGCCATCCGGTGGGGATGTCGGGCACCCGGGTGGCGCTCACCGCCCTCCTCGAGCTGAAGCGCCGGGGCGGCGGCACCGCGGCGGTCAGCCTCTGCGGCGGGGGCGGCCAGGGCGACGCCGCCATCCTGCGGACCCTCTGAGGCCGCCCGTTCCCTCCGTGGCAGCCGGCCCCACCCGCCGGCCGGCGTTGCTCACCGACCCCCCGGACGGCGGCCCGCTCTCAGGCCACTCTCAGGTGGATCGGATTCACTGGTGACGATGGGCGCCACCGAGACGACCTCCACCGACGAGGATCGGCGCCCCGGCCCCTGGGTGTTGGTGGTGGGCATGCACCGGAGCGCCACCTCGGCGGTCACCGGGGCCCTGGCCGCCATGGGGATGCACCTCCCGCCCGCCGGTGACCTGGTGGTGGGGCGGCCGGACAATCCGGCCCACTACGAGAGCGAGGCGATGATCGCCCAGGGCGACGCCCTCCTCGATCTCCTGGACGGCCGGTGGGACGCGCCCCCCTCCTCGACCCGGGGTGGGTGGACGGGCCGGAGGCCGGGTCACGGGACCGCGAGGCGGTGGCGGCGCTGGCCGAGGTCTTTCCGGAGTCGGGCCCCAACCTCTGGAAGGACCCCCGCCACTGCCTCCTCCTCCCCTACTGGCAGCGGTTCCTCGGGGGCCCGGTGGCCGCGGTGTTCATCTGGCGGTCCCCGGCGGCGGTAGCCGGCTCCCTCCGGGCGCGGGACGGCATCCCGTCGGAGGTGGGCGTCGCCCTCTGGGAGTGGTACAACCGCCAGGCCCTGACCGGGTTGGGCGGGCTCCCCGTCTACGCCCTGCGCAACGAGACGCTGGTCGACGACCCGCTGGGCACCTGCACCGCCCTGGCCGACTGGCTGTCCGGGCTCGGCATCACCCCCTCCGGAGCGACCGGGTGGGACGTGGGGGCGGCGGCCGCCGTGGTCGCCCCGCAGCTCGACCACCACCGGGACGTCGCCGGCGCCGACCTGCTCCCCGGTCAGGTGGCCCTCGTCGACCAGCTGGTCGAGCTGGAAGGAGCGCATGCCGCCCTCGACTCCGACCCCGGGCGCCTGAGCCCATGGTCGGACGCGCTGCTGGCTGAGCGGCGGCGGGGCCTCCTGGAGGTGCGCACCGAGTGGCAGGCCCACCAGGAGCTGTCCGGGTCGCACCAGGCGCTGGTCACCGCCCACCTCGAGCTCATCGACTCGGTCGACCGGCAGGAGGGACGGGCCCGGGCGCTCCAGGGACGGATCGACGATCTCTCGGCCGAGGTGGCGCACCTCCGGGAGCAGCTCGAGGAGCGGACCCGGGAACGGGACGAGCTGCAGGACCGGGCCGACCGGGCCGGCAACGAGCTGGAGCGGGTGCGGGGCTCGACCAGCTGGAAGGTGACCGCCCCCCTCCGTGCCCTCGTCGACCCCTCCCGTCGACAGCCACCGTCCGGCCGGTGAGCCGGGCCGCCCGTCCCCTCAGTAGGGCGGGCTGAACACACCGGCCAGCGAGCCGGTCCCCTCGGCGCACGCCGCCCACGCCTCGAGGTCCAGGCGCACCACCGCCAGCGCGCAGGTGGGGAACCCGTGGGTCCGGAGGCGGTCGAGGTCGTCGGACCCGGCCGGGTCGGGCCCGCCGGCGCCCGGCACCGGGCCCACCAGGTCGAAGGCCAGCTGGTACATGGTGGGGTTGTGCCCGACCAGCAGGGCACTGCGCACCCCGTCGTCGATCTCCCGCACGTACCGCAGGGCGGTCTCGGTGGTGGCCCCGTAGAGGGAGCGGAAGAGCTCGAGTGGCTGGGTGGCGCCGAGCTCCCGACGGACCAGCTGGGCGGTCTGGTTGGTTCTCATCGCCGACGAGCACAGCATCACCTCGGGGATCGGCACCCCCTCGAGGCCGAAGACCCCCTCCCCGGCGGCCAGGCGACGCCCCAGGGCGGTGGCGTCCCTCCGGCCCCGCTCCACCAGCGGCCGCTGCATGTCGGACCCACCGGCCGGCGCCTCGGACGACGCCTTGGCGTGGCGGAGGATCCAGAGGTGGAGCATCGGGGCGGGGCGGACCGGGCCGGCCGGTCAGGCGTCGACCACCCGGCGGCCCTCGAGGGCGCGCCCGAGGGTCAGCTCGTCGGCGTACTCGAGGTCCCCGCCCACCGGCAGCCCGCTGGCGATCCGGGTGACGGTCAGCCCCATCGGCTTCAGCAGCCGGGCCAGGTACATGGCGGTGGCCTCCCCCTCGAGGTTGGGGTTGGTGCACAGGATCACCTCGGTGATCCCCTCCCCGTCCAGCCGGGCCAGCAGCTCCCGGACCCGCAGCTGGTCGGGCCCGATCCCCTCGATGGGGTTCAGGGCGCCCTGGAGCACGTGGTAGCGGCCGTTGAACTCACCGGTCTTCTCCACCGCCACGATGTCCCGGGGGTCCTCCACCACGCAGACCGAGGTGCCGTCGCGACGGTCGTCGGTGCAGATGGCGCACAGGCCGCCCTCGGCGACGTTGTAGCACCGGGTGCACAGGGTGATCTGCTCCTTCACGGCGATGATGGCCTGGGCGAGGCGCAGGGCGTCCTCGGGGGCCACCTTCAGGAGGTGGAAGGTGATCCGCTGGGCCGACTTCGGCCCGATGCCCGGCAGCCGGCCGAGCTCGTCGATGAGGGACTGGAGCGGTCCGGAGAAGACGGCCACTACCCGACCTCCTCGGCACCCGGGAAGGCCTCGATCACCCGGGCCCGGGCGGAGTGGTCGCCGGTGGCCACCTCCCCCAGCTCCGACTCGTCGAAGTCGGACAGGTCGGAAGGGTCGTCGTCGTAGGCCGGGGCGGGCTCCGGCGCCACGGCCGCCGGCTCCGGGCGGACCGGCGCCGCCACCGGGGGCGGCTCCACCGGCGACGGCGGGGTGGGCTCGGGGTGGTGGGCGGGGGCGGGGGTGGGGGTGGGGGTGGCATCGGTACCGGCCGACCCCGAGCCGTCGTCCACCACCAGGGTCAGCGGGATCCGACGGTGGAAGTGCTCGGCCAGGGCGGGCTCCACGTCCCCCCGGATGTCCTCGCACCGCTGCCGGTGGATCTGATTGGGCAGCCCGAAGACGGCGCGCCCGTCCTCCACGCCGGTGAACCGGCCGGCCTGGTAGAGGGCCTTGGCCTTGGGCCGGAGCCGGCCCAGGATGTGGTCGCCCCACGCCTGCACCAGCTGGTCCCGGGTGGGGAACGGCGGGAGGTCCTCACCGGCCGGGGGGGTGGCGCTCGAGGGAGCCGGGGCGGCGGCGGGCGGGGCCACGTCGCCGGCCGGGACCGGCGGCGGAGGGGGCGGGGCCGACTCCCGACGGACGGCGCCCAACGTCTTGCGCGGGGCGGGGCCGGGCTCCGCCGGCGGGGTGGCGGCGGCGGGCGGTGTGGCCGGTCCGGGCACCGGAGTCGGAGTCGGGGCGGCGGCGACAGTCTCGGTGGGTGCCGGGGCTGGAGCCACCGCCGGTGCCACTCGAGCGGCCGGCGCCGTCGGGCTGCCGGCGGACGGCGCCGGGGCGGCCACCCCCTCCCGCTCGAGCCGCTCGACCCGGACCAGCAGCGCCTCGGGGGAAGCGTCGGCCTCCGGGTGGGCCAGGCGGACCAACGCCACCTCGAGGTTGACCCGGGGGTCGGGGGCGTCGCGCATGCCCACCTGGGCCAGCCCCAGCACCTCCATGGCCCGGACCAGGGTGGCCAGTCCCACCCGCTCGGCCAGCCGGCCGATGGTGTCCCGCTCGCTGCCCACCACCGCCACCAGCTCGGGGGAGACCAGCGCCAGGAACCCCTGGCGGAGCAGCTCCACCAGGTCCCCGGCCAGCTGCACCGGGCTGAAGCCGGTGGCGGTCAGGTGGGCCACCGCCACCAGGGCCCGGCCGGCGTCCCGTTCGGCCAGGGCCTCGACGATCTCGTCGAGCTCGGGGAGGTCGTCCTCCACGGTGTCCGACGCCGCCACCTGATCGAGGATGGAGAGGGCGTCCCGGGCCGACCCCCGCCCCCGCCGCACGGCCACGTCGAGGGCCTCGTCGGGCACCTCGAGGTGGGCGGCGCTCCGCACCTCGGCCAGCAGCTCCCCGAGGGTGTCGGCGCCGAGGAGCCGGAACTCGAAGTGCTGGGTGCGGCTGCGGATGGTGGGGAGGACCTTCTGGGGGTCGGTGGTGGCCAGCACGAAGATCACGTGGGCCGGCGGCTCCTCCAGGGTCTTCAGGAGGGCGTTGGACGCCGCCGTCGAGAGCATGTGGACCTCGTCGACGATGTAGACCTTCTGACGGCCCGGGGTGCCGAGGGCGGCCCGGGACACCAGGTCACGCATGGCGTCCACCCCGTTGTTGGAGGCGGCGTCGAGCTCGTGGACGTCCAGGGAGGTCCCCCGGGCGATCTCGAGGCACGAGGGGCAGACCCCGCAGGGCTCGCCGTCCCGGAGGTCGGTGCAGTTCAGGGCCTTGGCGAGAATCCGGGCGGTGGAGGTCTTGCCGGTGCCGCGGGGTCCGCTGAACAGGTAGGCGTGGGCCACCTTGCCCTCCCGGACGGCGTTGCGGAGGGCCAGCACCACATGGTCCTGCCCCTTGACCTCCGAGAACCGGGAGGGGCGGAAGCGCCGGTAGAGGGACTGGTAGGGGGTCTCGGCCGGGGTGTCGTCCACCGTGTCGTCGTCAGCGTCGGCCACCTCGGGGAGCCTACCGGTCACCGGAGACGGCGAGCCCCGACGTTCGGTGCGGCGGCCAGGTTGACTACGGCACACGGCCGAACCCGCTGAGAGCTGCTGCCTTCCGACCCTGACTCGATTCACAGGGGACCGTTGCGCAGGACCCAGCCGCCGCACGGAACGTCGGGGCGCCGACAGCGTAGCCCCGTCCGGCCGGCCCGGGACAGCGGAGTAGCCTGTCGGGGCTGTACGCACCGCCCGGGCAGTTCTCCGCGGGGGATGCGCTTCGGGAGGCGTGCGAGAGCGGCCGAATCGGCACGATTGGAAATCGTGTGTGGGGAAACTCACCGTGGGTTCAAATCCCACCGCCTCCGCCATGTGATGTCTCAGGACATCGCGGACAGACGAACCTATGCAGGCTACGTAACCACGGCCTTCGGAGCCAGTGGTTGGTAGTCCCGACCCGGGTCGAGGGTGAGGTGTCGGATCAGTTCACCCTCCTCGCTGAGCACCCGGATATCGAGGTCGGCCACCAGGACGATGACCCGTCTCCCGGTGTGGGCCCGACCCACGCCGACGTGGTGGAGCTTGGTCCCGTGGCGCAGGGTGAAGACCCCGGTCTTGTCGATCTTGTCGTGGCGGACCCGGGTGTGGGGGGTCATCGGGTACTTGTCGGGGTCGGGGGTGGCCTTGACCAGAGCGTCGAAGGCCTGCTTCGGGGGCACCATCCCCCGGGCCGAGTGGGGCCGGGTCTCGTTGTAGTAGCGGACGAAGACGTCGACCTGGCCCTGGAGCTCGGCGATGGAGGTGGCCGGGTCCTGCTTGCGGAGCCAGCGCTTCAGGGTCTGGTGGAACCGCTCGATCTTCCCCTGAGTCTGCGGATGGTAGGGCTTGCCGTGCTTGATGGTGATCCCCAAGGTGGCGAGCTCGGTCTCAAAGCCGCAGCGGCCGTTGCGGAACTGGGCGGTGAAGATGCAGCCGTTGTCGGTCAGCATGGAGGCCGGCAGCCCGAAACGTCCCGCACCCTGGTAGAACGCCGCCACCACGTCGGCGGCTGTCGTGACCGGCAGCACCACGGCCACGGTGACCATCCGGGAGTAGTCGTCCACGAAGTCGAGGATCTCCACCCCGGTCCCGTCAGCCAGGGCCCAGTGGGTCATGTCGGCCTGCCAGGTCTCGTTGGGCAGGCTGGCCTCGAACCGCTGCCAGGAGTGCCGGGGCCGCTTCTGGGGCTGGGGGACGACGAAGCCCCGGCGGACCAGGGCCCGGTGGATGGTGGACCGGGCGGGGGCGGACCCGTGGCGCTGGCGCAGGTGGTACTGGATGGTGAGGGGACCGGCGTCGAAGCCGTCCCCGGACAGCTGCTTGCGGATCAGCACGATCTCGTCCTCGATGGCCACGTCGAGCTGGGTGGGTCGGCGGTGGGGTGCCCTCGACTTCGGGACCAGCGCCTCGTAACTGCCGGATCGGAACAGGGTCACCTGTTTGGCCACCCAGGACTTCGAGACGTCGAGTGACGACGCCACCGACCGGAGGGACCGACCCTCGATCACCACAGCGTCAACGGCATAACGGGAACGATCCATGGACACCACCTGAGCAGGTGTCCGCGATGTCCTGAGACATGGTGTCCACTACGTCATGGAACCGGACACCACCGCCTCCGCCATGTGGGATGTCCCAGGACATCGCGGACAGACGAACCGAGGGGATGTCCCAGGACATCGTGGACGACCGGCCCCCGCCGTTGTCTCTAGCTGATCGCTTATAAATTGGTAGAGACGACCCCCGGGCTCGCTGAAGTAGGCCGGTTCGACCTCACCGTCCCGAGGTTCGGGGAGCACATGCAGCGGGCCGTCCCCGTCGGAGCCGCGCCGGCCGGGCTCCGTCGCTCCCGGGGAGGCTCGGGGAGCCGGGACGGTCACCCACCCGGCGGGGCGGCGGCCGAGGCTCGTCTAGGTTCCATGGTTCCCCCACCCACCGACCCCTCGGAGGATGCGATGACGGATGGCGCCGGGCTGGACGACCACGCCGCCATGGGCGTGGCCCTCGAGGAGGCGGCCCGGGCGGCCGCCCACGGCGACGTCCCGGTCGGGGCGGTCGCCCTGATCGGGGGCCGGGTGGTCGCCGCCCGCCACAACGAGCGCCACCGGCGCGGGGACCCCACCGCCCACGCCGAACTGCTGGCCCTGGCCGACGCCGCCGCCTTGGTGGAGGGCTGGCGGCTGTCGGACGTCACCCTGGTGGTGACGTTGGAGCCCTGTCCGATGTGCGCCGGGGCCCTGGTGGCCGGTCGGGTGGGCCGCCTGGTCTTCGGGGCGGCGGACGCCAAGGCGGGAGCCTGCGGATCCCTCTACAACCTGTGCGCCGACCCCCGGCTCAACCATGAGCTCCCGGTGACCGCCGGGGTCCGGGCCGGGGAGTCCTCCGCCCTCCTCACCGGGTTCTTCGAGGACCGCCGTCGCCCCTGACCCGCTCAGGGGACCCGGCTCCGCCCCCACTGGCAGGACCGCCCACCGGTCGGCAGACCACCAGGCTGCCACCGACCGCCAGCTCCACGAGCTCCGGATCCGGGCCGAGCAGGTCCGGTATGCGGCGGGGGCGGGAGTGGTACCCCTGACCGAGCCGCCGGGGTGCGGCGGCCGGGGTGGCTACCGACCGAGCGGTGCGAAGAGGTCGCCGTCGCGGTCGATGCGCCGGAGGACCTGGTCGGTGGTGAAGCGGAGGCTGTCCGGTGTGGCCTCGGCGGCGCAGGTCCGCACCTCCTGCTCGGAGACCGGGGTGGACACCGTGGGCTCCGATCGCCCCCGCACCGAGTAGACGGCCACCGTGGTCTTGGCGGGGTGGTTCTGACTCCAGTCGATGAGCACCCGGCCCCGGCGGAGCGTCTTGCGCATGTTGGAGACGACCAGCTCGGGATGGTCGGCCTCGAGGGCGAGGGCGATGTCGTGGGCGTCGGTGCGGAGGTCGTCCCAGCTGGGCCCCCGCGGGGACCGCAGCGCCGTGTAGACCTGCAGCCCCTTGGACCCGCTGGTCTTGTAGAACGCCTCGGCGCCCCGGTCGGCCAGCACCTCGGCGACCAGGACCGCCACCCGGCAGCACTCGACGATGGTGGTGCCCTCGCCGGGGTCGAGGTCGAACACCATGAAGTCGGGCGGGGAGGGGAGCTTCCGGCGACGGCCCGCCCGCCAGAGGGGGACGTGGAACTCGACGGTCGCCAGGTTGGCCGCCCAGGCCAGGGTGGGGAGGTCGCCGATCACCGCGTAGGTCACCGGATCGCCGCCGTCGGCGGTGGGGACGGTCACCGTGGGGACCCAGTCGGGGGCGTGGGACGGCACGTGCTTCTCGAAGAACGACTTGCCGTCGACGCCGTCGGGGTAGCGCTTCAGGGTCACCGGGCGGTCCCGGAGGTGGGGCAGCATCGTCGGCGCCACCTTCAGGTAGTAGTCGATCAGCTGGCCCTTGGTGAATCCGGTGGCCGGGAACAGCACCTTGTCCAGATTGGAGACCTCGAGCTGGCGGCCGCCCACCGACACCCGCACCTTCGCTGTGGGCATGGCCACCTCCCTACCCCGGGTCCGGGGCTCCACTCCTGCGGCCGGGTGGTCGGGGCCGGGAATCCCCGACCCGGGTGGGTGGCGGGCGGCGTCATCGCCCTCCGTCCCCACCGGCTCGGCCACCACCTCCGTCCATCCCTTGTCGGTCCGCAGCCCCCGCCAGGTCGGATGGCGGAGCCGACCGTCGGGCGTCCACTCCGAGTAGCGGACCTCCCCGACCACCTCCGGGCGGAGGAAGTGCACCGGGGCGGTCACCTCACGCCGGGCCAGGGTGGTGGTGAACGGGCTGGTCCGGGCGGCGAGGGGCTGGAACCGCTGCAGCAGGGCCCGTCGGTCGGCCGCCGAGAAGCCGGTGCCCACCTTGCCCACGTACCGGAGCCCCTTCCCCTCCGGGATGCCCAGCAGGAGTGCCCCCAGGCTGCCGGACCGCTCCCCCTGGCCCTCCGTCCAACCGCCCACCACCACCTCTTGGGTCCGGACGTTCTTGACCTTGACCCACTGGGGCTCCCGCCGTCCCGGCCGGTAGTGGGAGTCGCGACGCTTGGCCACCACCCCCTCCAGCCCGACCTCCGCGGTCGCCTGGAGCACGTCGCGCCCCGGCCGGTCCCGGAACGAGTCGGCAGTGGCGAAGCCGGGCCCCGCGAGGTGGAGCGACTCCAGTCGGTCCCGCCGGGCGTCGTAGGTCTCGCCGAGGAGGGAGGCTCCGTCGAGGTAGAGGACGTCGAAGATCACCAGGTTGGCCGGCTCGTCGGCGGACCGGCGCCGGATCTCCCCCGGCTTGGCCAGCTGCAGGCGGTGCTGGAGGCGGTTGAAGTCGGGCCGACCGTCCTCCCCCAGGGACACGATCTCCCCGTCGAGCACCGCCGACCGCGCTCCGAGGCTCGCTCCCAGGCCGTGGAGCTCCGGGAACTGACCGGTGATGTCCCGCCCATTCCGGCTCTGGACCCGGATCCGGCCGCCCTCCACGAAGACGATGGCCCGGATCCCGTCCCACTTGATCTCGTAGGCCCAGCCGCGGTCGTCCGCCGGGAGCGCCCCCGCCACCGCCAGCATCGGCTTGACCGACGTGGGGAGCGGGGCGAAGCCGACCGGCGCCGGGTCCATCCGGTGGATCATCCAGTTCCTTCCCTTGGTGGGGAAGAGGACGTAGCGCCCCTCCGCCCGCGCCCCGTGGAGCACCACCATGACCTCGTCGTCCCTCCACTTCTCCAGCTCGAAGTGACCGCGGTCCCAGAGCGACACCCGGCCCCCGCCGTACTCGCCGGCCGGGATGTCGCCCTCGAACGACCCGTAGGCCAGGGGGTGGTCCTCGGTATGGACGGCCAGGTGGTTCCGGCCCGGGTCGAGGGGGAGGCCCTTGGGCAGCGCCCAGGAGACCAGCACCCCGTCGTGCTCCAGGCGGAAGTCCCAGTGGAGGGCCCGGGCGTGGTGCTCCTGGATCACGAAGGTGGGGCGGTCGGCGCCCGGCTCCGGGCCGCCGCCCATGGGCTCCGGCGTCCTGGTCGGGTCCCGCTTCGACCGGTAGGTGGCCAGGTCGGCCCTGGTGTCCTTCGGTCCCGCCTTGCTGCCGGTCACGGACACCCCCCTACCATCGAGGACGACTCGACCGGCCCGGGACGCCGGAACTGACCGACGCCATCTGGTTGCATTCCGTCGTTTGAGGCTCCCTGCATGGGGGCATCACCATTGGCAACATCTTTCCACGAACAAAGGATGGACCATGGCAAGCGGACTGGTTGCAAGCATCATCGCATTCGCGGTCGGGGCAGTCTTGGACTTCGCGGTCACGACGAGCACCGAACAGCACGGATTCAACATCCACACCGTGGGGATCATCCTGATGGTGGTGGGTGCGGTGGGTGCAGTGATCTCGGTGGCGGGCCTGATCAGCAGCAATTTCCGCCGGCGTCGCACGGTGATCGACGACGGGCGGGGGAACGTGATCACCCGCCAGGACACCCTGAGCTGACCCACGCCCGGAGACCCTGACCGACGGGATCGGCCCGGTCGGTCAGGGTCTCCGGGCGTCTGCATGCATCCCGTGGATTCCCCGCGGTTTCCCGAACAATCACGACTCTCCCTTTCCGAAAGTGAGCAGCAGCTGAGCATGGCGTTATCTCGACGTATCGCCCGTCCCCTCCTCGCATCCATCTTCGTGGCCGGGGGGGTGGACGCCCTGCGCAATCCGGCCGGCAAGCTCCCGAAGGCCGAGGCGGTCACCGAGCCGCTCCGTGAGGGGACCGGGGTCGACCCGGAGCTGCTGATCCGGGTCAACGGGGCGGTGCAGGTCGGGGCCGGGCTCCTGCTGGCCACGGGCAGGTTCCGCCGGCTCGCCTCGCTGGCCCTCATCGGATCGATCGTGCCGACCACCTACGCCGGTCACCGGTTCTGGGAGGAGACCGACCCGGCCACCCGGGCGCAGCAGCGGATGCACTTCCTGAAGAACCTCGGGCTCCTGGGGGGACTGATCCTGGCAGCCTTCGACACCGAGGGTGAGCCGTCCCTCAGCTGGCGCGCCAAGCGCCGGGCCCATCAGCTCGAGACCGCCGTCGCCCTCGGACGGGCCACCCGTGGTTCGGCCCTGCGGAAGCAGGCCCGCCGGTCGAAGACGACGCTGGCCGACATCAAGGCCGGCGCCCCGGCGCTGGCCAGGAAGATCGATCTGGAGCCGGCCCAGCACCTGGCCGCCTCCGGAGCGTCCGCCGCCAGGCAGGTGCCGTCCACGGTGGGCGAGGGGCTCAAGACCGCCGGCGGCGCGGCGTTGAAGGCGCTGCAGGGCCCGAGCGGAACGGCCGCCGACGCCGTGAGCCAGGCGACCTCCGCCCTCGGTGCGGCGGTCAGCCAGCTGGAGCCCCTCGCCGAGCGGGCCACCAAGGCGGGACTCGAGACGATCACCCCTTACCTCAGCCTGGCCGCCGAACAGGCGGGAAACGCCATCGCCAAGCTGCCCGACCCCGTGACGGCGTAGACCGGTCCCCGGCCGGTTCGCCCTCCGGAGGACCGTCCGGTCGACCGGGGTCCTCCCCGGGTCCCCCATGAAGGAGGGCACGGTCGGGTCTGCCGCCCCGTCAATGCGTCGGCCGGGACGGCGCCGGTCCCATCCCAGCTCTTCGTGGAAATTCCCCCCGGGGGCCGTCGACCCTTGGACCGAGACCCACTCCCATGGCGGGCCGCCCTCCTACGCCTATGACCGGCCGCCCTCCACCCGTTCGATGCCGGGATGCCACTCCGTCGAGTGGTCGTTCAAGGCCAGGCCGATCGACTCCTTGACCTCCGCCAGCTTGCGAATCAGTCCGTTGACCGGGGGATCGGGGAGGCTGGTCTGGTGCAGGCTGGCCTTGGCGATCCGCTCTCGCAGGACCGGGAGTTCATCGGCGGTCAGATGATCGATGAGCGTGAAGAGCTCGGCGTCCTCGAACTCGAGCAGGCTCCGCAGCGAGACGGCCATTGCATCGATGGCGGCGTCGACTCTTTCGGGGTCGCCGGCGTGGGCATTGATGGGCGCGACGTCACGCAGATCGTCCCGCACCACCTCAATGGCGAGGCGCGCCTCACTCTGGAGATCGTCCCCCCGGGCAATGGTGTCCCGCATCCCCAGAGATTCCACAATCTGTGGATAGAAGGCGTCGGTCAGGACATTCTCATCAGCGCGCCGCCAGGACGGCGATCGCCCCCGCCAGGTCGGCCCGTTCCACCGGTAGGTGGGCGGCCTCGAGGCCGTCGAGATAGCGGAGGAGCAGCCGGCGGTCTTCATCGATCGGCTGCAGTGGATCGAGGAGGTCTTCCATCGACGGATCGGTACCCGGCCCGTCGCCACCGAAAACGTCCCGCCGGTCAGTGCGAACGCTCGGCTCCCACCGTCGCCCCCGCCTCCTGCACCGCGGCGTAGCGCTCCCGGCCGATGCGGCGGATGCGCCCGGCCACCAGGGCGGATCGCAGGGCGTTCCGCAGCCGGCCCGGTCCCCACGCTCGGGACCCGACGGCCGACTCCAGCGCTGACGTCGACAGGGGCCCGCGGTCGCGGAGGGTGGCGACGATGCGGTCCACCTCGCGGGCCAGGGAGGGGTCGTCCTTGGGATGGGTGGAGGCCTGGGGGAACGGCGCCCACACCTGCCGGCGGGAGCGGGTCCGTGCCGGAGGGGTGGGTCGGGGCGACGGGTCCGGGTGGTCGTCGACCGTCCCAGGCCGGCCCTCCGACGGGCCGTCACCCTCGACGGCGGAGAGCGGTTGGGCCAGCTCCTCGAGGCTCTTCTGCTCGGCGTTGACGCCGATGACCAGCTCGACCACCCCGGCCGCAGCCATCAGGCCGGCACCGATCAGGTAGCCGATGGCGGTGTCGGAGGGTCGCTTGGTGGCGATCAGGCTGCCGAACAGCACCGGGCCGATGATCCCGCCCAGACCGGTGCCGACGGCGTAGAAGAAGGCGATGGCCAGCGCCCGGGTCTCCATGGGGAAGATCTCGCTGACCGTCAGATAGGCGGCGCTGGCGCCGGCGGAGGCGAAGAAGAACACCACCACCCAGGCGATGGTCTGGGTGGTGGCCGTCAGCACGCCGGCGTCGAAGAGCCAGGCGGTCACGGCCAGGAGGACGCCGGAGAGGATGTAGGAGCCGGCGATCATCGCCCGCCGTCCCACCACGTCGAAGAGTCGGCCCAGGATCAGCGGCCCCATGAAGTTCCCGACGGCGAAGGCGATGAGGTAGTAGCCGATGGAGGAGGAGGGAACGTTGTAGAAGGTGGTCAGGACCAGTGAGTAGGTGAAGAAGACGGCGTTGTAGAGGAAGGCCTGGCCCACGAAGAGCGAGAGGCCGAGGATGGACCGCCGCGGGTAGGTGCCGAAGACGGTCCTCCCGACCTGGATGAATCCGATGGTTCCCCGCTGCCGGATCTTCACCGAGCCCTCGGGCTCGTCGAGGGGGGCGTCGGTGGACCTCCGGACCTGCGCCTCG
This sequence comes from uncultured Actinomycetota bacterium, assembly GCA_963709665.1. Classification (GTDB taxonomy): domain Bacteria; phylum Actinomycetota; class Acidimicrobiia; order Acidimicrobiales; family RAAP-2; genus DASZIT01. The sequence continues at coordinate 278,792 of CAVPWU010000007.1, forward strand.
ATGTCGTCCACCGTGGCCTCGGCCTCGTCCGGCCGGCCGTGGGTGAGCAGCCAGCGGGGGCTCTCGGGGAGGGTCCGCCGCACCAGGAGGATGGCCACCCCCAGCACGCCGCCGATCAGGAAGCACAGGCGCCAGCCGATGTTGACGGCGAAGAGATTGGGATCGAGCAGGACCAGCGTGGCGGCGGCCCCCACCGCCGTCCCCAGCCAGTAGGAGCCGTTGACCAGCAGGTCGACCGTCCCCCGGACCCGGGCCGGGATCAGCTCGTCGATGGCCGAGTTGATGGCGGAGTACTCGCCGCCGATCCCCATGCCGGTGAAGAACCGGAAGGCGAAGAACATCCAGACGTCCCGGGAGAAGGCGGTCAGGACGGTGGCCACCAGGTAGAGGCCGAGGGTGACCAGGAACAGCCGCTTCCGCCCGAACCGGTCGGTGAGGTAGCCGAAGACCAGGGCGCCGACACAGGCCCCGGCGATGTAGATGCCGGCGGCATCACCGATCTGGGCGGTGGTGATGGCAAGCCCGCTGTTCGGCTTGGTCAGGGTGCTGCCGACCGCCCCCACGATGGTGACCTCGAGGCCGTCGAGGATCCAGACGGTCCCGAGGCCCAGCAGCACCACCCAGTGCCACCGGGACCACGGCAACCGGTCGAGCCTCGAGGGGACCTGGGTCTCCACCACCCCCTCGTCGTCCACCCCCCGATCGGCTGTCTGCCCGTCCCGCTGGTCCACGGTCATGGCGCTGCACCCCCACGTCTCGGTTCGAACGGCACGCCGGTTGGGCCAGTACCCGACCGCCTCCGTGTCGAAACCGTCGGATGTCGGCCGGTGGCAGGCCACCGTGCCCCGCGCTTCGCAACTCCGGCAGGGTCGACCCGGGGCGGGATTCCAGCTCTCCCCCGACGGACGGTGACGCCGCCCCGGGCTCATCGTGCGCAGACCCGGATCCACCAGGTAAATTGCCGCTCCATGGAACGGGTAGATCTGTCACCCCATCTGCAGGGAGTGGGTGAGGTTCTCCCGGCGTCCGACCCCCGGGTGCCCCGGGCCGGCGGAAGGACCGGGAGTCCGTGCCGGAGCTGACCGATCAGCCAGAGGTCGTCGTCACCGCCGACCTCCACGACCCGACCACTCCGGTCATCGCACTGGCCGGGGAGTTGGATCGGGCCACCGCCAAGGCGACCCGCGAGGCGGTGCATGGCTACCTGTCGGACCAGACGGCCCGGGTGGTCTTCGATCTCGAGAAGCTGACCTTCATGGACAGCTCGGGGATCGCCCTGCTCGTCCAGATCTCCAACGACGTGGGGACGGTGACCCTGATCCGAGTCGCCCCCATCGTCCACCGGGTCCTCGAGGCGACCGGCCTCCTGGAGCATTTCGGTCTGACCCCGTGACCGTCCAGCGGACGTTCCCGCCGGCCAAGGGCTCGGTGCCAGAGGCCCGACGGTTCGTGTCGCAGGCGCTCGGCGAGGTGTCGGCCGAGGTGCGGGACACGGTGTTGGTGATGGTCTCCGAGCTGGCCACCAACGCGGTGCTGCACGCCTCCACCGGTTTCGAGGTCTCCGTCGACCGGTCGCCGCACGAGGTGACCGTCTCGGTGGCCGACCGGGGCACGGGAACCCCGGCCGTGCAGTCTCCCGACTCCCGCGAGCCCCACGGACGTGGACTCCGGATCGTCCAGTCGTTCGCCGACGACTGGGGCGTCGTCTCCTCGTCCGATGCCGGCAAGGCGGTGTGGTTCCGACTGTCCACCGGCGGGACGGCGCCGGTTCCGGCGGAGGACCGCGAACGTGCCGTGCGTCCGAGCGGCCAGCCGGAGCCGGTTGGGGTGGTGCCCCTGGGCTCCGACACCGCGGTCGACGTGACCCCGCCGGGAGGCGGGTCGTCGCACCGACCCTCCGCCCGCCTCCGCTCCTCCCGTGCGCGCTCCCGGCGGTCGCCGGGCTGCCGTCCGGCGGGACGCTCGCTGATCCACCGGGTCTGAGCGCCCGCCCCACCCGGGCCCCCGATTGACCGTCAGCGGGACGGGTAGGCCTAGGCCATGGACGAACCGACCGGCCTGACCGGCCTGACCGAGTTCAGCGTCTTCTGGTACCTGTTCGAGGAAGCCCCCTGGGAGTTCGACCGCCTGGAGTCGATCGGGCAGCTGGTCCGGCTCTGGCCGGACTGGGGCACCGCCCGTGCCGATCCCCTTCCGGACTCCGACGCGGCCTGGCGACGGGCCATGTGCGGAGCCCTCCGGTAGGCGGAGGCGACGGTCGGTGGCCGGACCGTCGCGTCGAGCCCGTCGTGCCCGAGGGGTTGATCGTGGTCGCCGGCGGGTACGGGAGACGGTGGGACCGGCCGAGACCGACAAGGAGGTGACCGATGCCACCGCGATCGTGGAGCCAGAAGCGTGAACGCCAGTACGAGCACATCCGTGACGGGCTGGAGGATCGGGGACGCCCGAAGGGGGAGTCCGAGGAGATCGCCGCCCGGACGGTGAACAAGGAGCGGGCACGGCACGGGGAGGCGACGACCTCGAGTCGGGTCTCGACCGAGGACATCTCGTCGGGACGGCGCGGCGGGCTCCGGTCCCACCGGGGTCCCGGTGGGCGCACCAAGCGGCAGCTCTACGAGGAGGCCCGGAGCCAGGGCATCGCCGGTCGCTCGACCATGACCAAGGCCCAGCTCGAGCGGGCCGTGAACCACCACTGACCCAGGACCCTACCGAGGAGAGACTGATGGAAGACCGAACCGAGCCCGACGAGGGAAGCGGACCCACTGAGCCGGCCCAGACCGACGAGGAGCGGGCCGCCGACGAGTCCTACGCGGCGGAGACCGACGAGGAGCGGGAGCGGGTGGCGGCGCACGAGAAGGAGATGCTGGAGCTCGGCGCCAACGTCAAGGGCGAGGGCCAGATCAGGTAACGAACCTCTCACGAGAGGGCGTCCCGGCTCCCCGGCCGACCGGATGTTCGACCACTGGCGCGACGGCTAGCCTCTTCGGCGGAGGGATGCGAGAGTGGCCGAATCGGACGGTCTCGAAAACCGTTGTGTCGCAAGGCACCGTGGGTTCGAATCCCACTCCCTCCGCTGGTCAGAGGTGGTTTCCGGTTGAGGCGCTCAGCGCCCGACCGGAGGCCATCCCTCAAAAATCCCTCACAAGCCACCCGGCGGATACGCTTTCCCCATGGCTGGGACCATGCGCGAACGGCAGCCGGGGGTCTGGGAGTTGCGCGTCCGGCTGGGGCGGGGTCCGCTCAGCGGCAAGCACCGACAGGTCAGCCGATCCTTCCGGGGGACGGAGCGCCAGGCCTCCAAGGAGCTCGCCAAGCTCGCCACGGCCACACCCGAGGCCAGCGCCGTCGGAAGCAGCAAGACGGTCAAGGATCTCCTCGACCGGTGGATCGACCACCTCGAGGCCCGAGGGCGGACACCCAAGACCATCGACGGCTACCGGTCGATCGCCCGGGCCCGCCTGGAGCCCGCCCTGGGTACCGTCAAGCTCCGCCAGCTCACCGCTTACCAGCTGGACGACCTGTACGTCTCGCTCCTCGATGCGGGCCTCTCCCCGGTCTACGTGCGTCACTGCCATGCGACCCTGGCCGCCGCCCTTCGACAGGCAGTCAAGTGGGACTGGATCGACCGCTCCCCCGCCGATCGGGCCACCCCCCCGGGGGCAACCCCGCCCGAGGTGGGTCCACCCGATGCCCAGGACATCAGTCGTTTGATCACCTCGGTGGAGGAGACCGACCCCGATATGGCCTCGATGCTCTTCGTGGCGGCAACCACCGGGTGCCGGCGTGGAGAGCTGTGTGGGCTGCGGTGGTCGGATCTGGACGTGGGGCACTCGACGCTGACGGTCCGGCGGTCGATCTCCGACACCAGCCGGGGGGTGGAGGTGAAAGATCCCAAGACGCATCGCTCCCGACGGATCTCGCTCGACCCGGCCACCATCGCTGTCCTCGCCACCCATCGGGCCCGAACCGAGCAGCGGGCCATGGATGTGGGCTCCGAACTCTCACCGGAGGCCTACATCTGGTCGCAGGAAGGCGACTCGACCGTTCCGTGGAAGCCAAATCGGGTCACGGATGCCTTCCGCACCCATCGGAAACGGGCGGAGCTCGACCACGTGAACTTCCACCATCTACGCCACTTCTCGGCCACCACGCTGGCCGGCGCCGGTGTGGACGTCCGCACCATCGCCGGCCGCCTCGGTCACGCCAACCCGGCCATCACCCTGCGGACCTATGCGCACTTCCTCGAGGCCGCCGACCGTCGGGCCGCCGAGGTCATGGGAGGGCTGCCCCTGCCCGACCTGGTCAATCGCTAGGAACTGGCCTCTCCTGCGCAGCCCTCGGGAGCTCGCCCTCCAGGAATCGCTCGATGGATCGACGAGGAATTCTGATTCTGGCGCCGATCCGGCGTACGGGAATCGGGAAGCTCCCCTGCTTGATCGCTCGATAGAGCGTTGATCGGGTTTCGCCGAGGAGGTCGGCAGCCTCCTCGACACTGACGAGCGGCTTCGGTGGCAACGTGTTGCGGGTGCTCTGCATGGATCTGCTCCGGTCTCAACCAGTACCAGGCGGTGTGCCGTGGACCCGGGTCATCTTCCGGATCGACGTCACCTCGACCGTCACCCCGGACTGCTCGCGGGACGTCACCTTCAATGAGATTCGTGTTCGGCGAACGTCACCCCGGAGCCCCTCCCTGTCACCCCCCTTGGTTACGACCTCCCCCGGCACCGTCTGGCCATTTCCTCGCCGAGGTGGCGCCGTGGGAGGCGCCTCGCGGATATTGACCGTCACCTACCGAATCCTCTTTGAGTCAAGGGGTGGATTTCAGGGGTTCCCGGGCGCGACGAGACCACGTGCCGTCGAAGGCGGAGATGCCTAAGGTTTCAGGGGGTCCGGGAGTGACTTCGCCGAAGAGCCGGCCGCCAGGGTGCAGAGCCGACCACGCAGGCTACGAGTCGTTCCCGCCTGTCCTCCCGGGCCCTACTTGTGAGCGTCGATGAGGAGCTGCCGATAGACGGCGTTGCTGACGTGACGCTTGAGCGACCGGATGGCCTCCCGCTTGGTCTTGCCCTCGGCCACCTTCTTCTCGAAGTAGGCCCGGCCCTCGGAGTTGGTCTGGCGGATCTGGCAGATGGCCACCATGTGGACGGCATGGTTGAGCTGACGGTTACCTCGGCGACTGAGGCGGTGGACGATCCTGCCCCCCGACGAGCGCTCGACGGGAGCCACCCCGGCATAGGAGGCGAACTGGTCCCGGTTGGTGAACCGACGGACATCGCCGGTATAGCCGATGAGTTCGCAGGCCAGGATGGGGCCGACGCCATAGAGGTCGGTCAAGGAAGTCCCCGACGCCTTCACCGCCTCCTTGATGCGCTGGTGAGACGCCTTCAGCTGCCGGTCGAGACGCTCCACATCGTCGAGCAGCTCGTGGGCCAGGTCGTAGCGAGTCCGCTCCACCGGGGTAACCGGGTCGAAGCCATCGAGCAGTCGCACGGCGTCAGAAGCGTTGAGTTCCTTGGAGATTCCGCCGGGTGAGAGGTGGAGCAGGGCGGCGTGCAGCCGGGACACCACGATGTTGCGAAGCCTCCCGATCTCGTGGTTCCGTTTGGCCAAGAGCCGCAGCACCTCCCGATGGTTGGCCGGTTCGACGGAGCGGAGGCCCGGGGAGCGGAGGGCGGCAATCGCCACCGACAGGCGCGTCGTTGGGGTCGTTCTTGTTGGACTTCCCGGTGCCCAGCACCCGCACCCTCGAGGCCAGCGTGGCCGGCACATCGAGAACCCGTTCGCCGGCTCCGACCAACTGCTGGGACAGCAGGTAGCCAAGACCTCCGGCGGACTCCACGGCCCATGTCCGTTCACCGAGCGGCTCGGCCCAGGCCAACAGCCGTGCCGTCTGCTGACAGGTGGCCCGGACCTTGATCTGGGCCAGCTGCTCTTCGTTCCGGCCGATGGCCACGGCCGTGTGGGATGCCTTGTGAGGGTCGATCCCGATGATCACCGTCATCAGTTCCTCCTTCGTGGTCGGTTAGGAACCGCGAGGGCACTCCTGGTTGGGATCTCGTGCACGTTCCTCTTTCGAGCCACCCGCGGCAAGGTCCAGGCAGGAAGCCACTCGTTAGGAAGCCAGTCGACCGGAGCCGACGGCAGGCACTTAGAGAGCTACCCCGTCTGGACCTCTAAACGCTACGAACAGACCGAGCGTCTGCCAAGAAGTCTCAACCAGGCACTTCGAGGGCACCTTGCGAGCGGGTCTGACCGGTAACCCACTCGTAGGCAGATCTGGGATCTGGACCGCCCTCGCAGGGTGATACAACCGTTCGATGGAAGAGTTCGAGGTGCTCTGGCTCACCGAAGCCGATCAGATCGCACAAGCTGTAGGGGTGGCCGCTCGGTCGTTGCGGGACGGTCCAGACTCGGTGGCTGTCTCCGACGATCCGCTCGTCCGCCTGGAGATGCTCTACGGCACGTTCGCAGGCTCTCTGGCGGGTGCCAGAGTCGCCGGGGTCCGGCGGGGAGATTGTGTGCTTGGCCTCGCGTCCGCTGTCGAGCCCGGCCATTGCGTGGGAGCAAGACTGCCACCAGAGATCAGAACCCTGGACGCTCCCTCGAAGGGCGCCTCTGATGCTGATCGCTTCTTGCACTTTGGATCGACCCTCGCCGCACACGATCTGGATGAGCCCCACTGGCACGTCGGACCTGTCGGAGTAGAGCCGGGTTTTCAGTCAATGGGGATGGGTCGGGCGGCGATGAGGCTGTTGTGCGTCGAGTTCGACGAGCACCGCAGGGTCTCGTGGCTGGAGACCGCCAAACCAGAGAACGTGCGGTTCTACATCGGCCTCGGATTCGAGGTCGTTGAAGAATCGCCGATGCTCGCAGCCCACATGTGGTTCATGCGCCGAGAGCCTCGGTGATCGTCCCGTGTCCCCGACCGCCGGGAGCGTGATCGGTTAGCGGTCAGGGTCACTTGCTTCGATGGTCCATTCGGTTCCACCGCAACGAGGACAGGGCGGGCGTAGCTGACTTAACCCCTCCGGCGGTACGTAGGCGAACTCTCCAGCCCTCTCCGTCAGCCTCACGGTACGGTGCGTTCGAGTCATACCACAGCGGTCGCATCGCGCCTGCATTCCCCAGTCCGTCACGGATACAAAATTATCGCTTGCCGATCTGCCACCGAACGCCGGGATGGTGACTCGCTCGAAAAATCCGGGACCCCAGTTTCAGAGTCAACAACCTGCGTAAATGTATCGTGGGATCATGAGGCACTCCTCGGTTGGTCGGAGCAAGTGACCAGCGAGGAGGTTCATCAATCGATTCTCGAGTGGTCGACGCGCTCCTACGGGCTGACCCTCGAATTGCCTAACGGAATGTTCGGGTGGGACAACCAACACACGCTCACCTGGTCAGCGGCGTTGAGCCACAAGGTGCTCTTGGAGTTGGACTCACAGCAGTTACTCATTCTCACTGAGCCAGCCGAAGTTGTGATGACGGGAAGGACCGGAACGCATATGGAAGTGAGAGGCTGCTCGCAGGTCACCTTCGACTGGCAAGGCTATGGCGACCTAACCCCACATTTGGAGCACTTCACATCCGGGACCGTGACGCTTCATTGGATCGGTCCCCGTCCCAACTGACAGGGGTATCCCGCAACGCCGGGAGCGAGATAGCGGCCCTACATTCGATGCCGTGATAACAACCTCTGGTGGAGTTCGTGCGGATAGGGAGCACCCGGTCGATCGGCCGGGTGCTCGCGAAGTCGATTGAGGCGTCGGTCACCTATTCCGAGGTCGGCGCGACCCTCAAGGATGAACAGCCCCGGGGATATCGGCACGACCGATACGAGGCCCACCTGGGCACCGGTCAGAAGACCTTCCGTCGAGCAACGACTGGCCTCCGGTCCTGGAGCACCCACAAGATCCCTGGGATTGACGTTCTTCCGCACGGCTCTCCAATCGAGGTCGGTGCGACCGTGGTGGTCACGTTCGGGACCCCCTGGCTGGCCCTCGCAGCCCCATGCCGCATCGTGGGCGTGGTCGATGAATCGGACAGATGGGGATTCGCCTACGGCACGCTTCCCGGACATCCCGAGCAGGGCGAGGAGTCATTTCTGATTTCGATCAACAGTGACGAGAAGGTCGAGCTCCGAATCACTGCGTTCTCCCGGCCGGGTGAGCGACTGACTCGGATAGCTGGACCCATTGGCCGGGCCGTCCAGAAGGCAGGAACCAACGGCTACGTGAAGGCGCTCCGAAGGTACGTGGATCAGGTTGAATGACTGCCCCAGATCGCCGGGTCGGCGGCGATACGAAGCGTGGCGAACGGGCTCGATGTGGGTACCCGGTGAGCTGGGCCGCACATTCGGTGGTGACCAGCCACCAGCGACCCAGCACCCGGGTAAGGCACCCTGGCCGGGATTCGAACCCGGTGCTCTCCTGTAGTCAGTAGGAGGCAGTCATCCAGACCCAAGGCGCACCGAGGAACCTACGGCGGGGGTGTGACAGTGGCTGGTACTCTGCAATCAGTCAGTAGGAGGCAGTCAAGCGGAGGGGCCTTCGGGCCCCTCTTGCGCGTCGGCTGCCCGCCCCTGACCGCCGGGTGATTCGCCCTGGGTTACTTGGAGGCTCCATACCTTGGAAGCGAGGATGGAGTCATGCCACAGGAACAACCACGCAGGAGGCCGACCGCCCGGCGCTACTCGCCGGACGAGAAGGCCCAGGCCGTCCGTCTGGTCCGCCAGCTCCGGGCTGAGCTCGGGACCGACCACGGCACCGTCAAGCGGGTGGCCGCCCAGCTCGGCTACGGCGTCGAGTCGGTGCGGAACTGGGTCCACCAGGCCGACATCGACGAGGGGGTGACCGGCGGGGTCTCCACCGCCGAGGCCGAGCGGATCAAGGCCCTCGAGCAGGAGAACCGGGAGCTCAAGCGGTCCAACGAGATCCTGCGCCGGGCCTCGGCGTATTTCGCCCAGGCGGAGCTCGACCGCCCATGGAAGTGATCGTCGGCTTCATCGACGAGAACCGTGACGAGCTGGGGGTCGAGCCCATCTGCCGGAACCTGCAGGTGGCCCCGAGCTCTTACTACGCCGCCAAGTCCCGGCCACCCTCGGCCCGGGCGATGCGGGATGCGGTGCTGCTGCCGGTCCTGCTGACGTTGTGGAAGGCCAACTACTCCGTCTATGGCGCCCACAAGCTCTGGAAGACCGCCCGGCGGGCCGGGCACGACATCGGCCGGGACCAGGTGGCCCGGCTGATGCGCCAGGCCGGCATCCGGGGCGTCAAGCGGGGACGACGGGTGATCACCACCCGACGAGACGACAGGGCGGCGCGATCACCGGACCTGGTCAAGCGCAACTTCACCGCCACCGCTCCCAATCAGCTGTGGGTGACCGACCTGACCTACGTGCCCACCTGGTCGGGGGTGGCCTACACCTGCTTCATCGTCGACGCCTTCAGCCGGATGATCGTCGGCTGGCGGGTGGCCTCCACCATGCGCACCGAAATGGTCCTCGACGCCCTGGAGATGGCCCGGTGGTCACGGGGCACCCGACTGGAGGGACTGGTGGCCCACTCGGACGCCGGCTCTCAATTCACATCCGTTCGCTACGGCGAGCGGCTGGCCGAAATCGGGGCGGTGCCCTCGATCGGCACTGTCGGGGATTCGTTCGACAATGCCCTGGCCGAATCGGTCAATGCTCTCTACAAGACCGAGCTGATCCGGGGCCCCTCACAAGGGCCCTGGAGGACCGTCGAGGACGTCGAGCTCGCCACCCTCGGGTGGGTCCACTGGCACAACAACGACCGGCTGCACGGCTACCTCGACGACGTGCCGCCAACCGAGTTCGAGGCGGCCTACGCTGCCCAACAGACCGACCAGGAACTGGTTGGAATCCAATAGCCCGAGCCTCCATCAGACCCAGGGCGGATCAGGCGGTCCGGTAGAGCTCGATGTGGGGACGCTTGGCACCCAAAACGGCCACGCCCGCATCGCGGCGGCCCACTGGAAGAACGTCCTCAGGTCGTAGCGATAGGCGTCGAGCGTGCGCTCGTTGTACCTGGCGAGGAATGCAGCTGCGGCCACCTGGGCTTCATCGAATCCAGGGTCCTCGATGATGGCGGCGAGTGTGTCGGAATCTGAGTCGAGTACAGACATGGCTCTCCTTCTAGGGTTGGGAGAGCCAGCCAACACCGTCCAGCCCGGGAGGGCGGAGTTGAGGGTTGACCGTTGCCGGGACGAGTGACATCATTTGTGGTGTCACAGTGGTCAGTCGAGATGGAGCCCGAGGTTGAGGAGTGGTTGGAGTCTTTGCCCCCCGTGCTTTTCGCGATGGCGGCTTCGAGAGTCGACTACTTGGCCGACGTCGGCGCCTCCACCCGGATGCCTCGATCCCGTTCGCTCGGAGACGGCCTCTTCGAACTCCGGTTCGATCTGGGCCGCGTCGCTCAACGGATCAGCTTCTACTTCCCGGGCCATCGTCGGATTGTCCTGTTGACGGTGTTTAGAAAGCAACGGCAGAACGAACGGGCGGAGGTAGCTCGGGCACGTCTGGCCATGAGGATCTGCGTCGAGCAGGCCCATACCGCTGACGAGGAGGAAAGATGACGAGGACGAGCTGGACCGCACTGAAGAACCAGAAGCTCGACACCATGACGGCGGAGGAGCGAATTGAGTATGACCGCGCCTACGCCGAAGCTCGTCTCGCCGCAGAGGTCGGGCAGCGAATTCACGACGCTCGAGAGGCAGCAGGACTCAGCCAGCGCGAGCTCGCACGTCGGATGGGTACCAGTCAGGCCGCGATCGATCGGCTCGAGTCAGGCGGCGTCGGAGCGACAATCACCACTCTCCAGCGGGCCGCTACCGCACTTGGACTCGAAGTCAACGTCGAGTTGAGGCCCACAGCCTGAAGTTTGATTGTCGGAGCGGCAGAGCCGACTCCTGGGTGATTGATATCCGACCTCGAGCCGGCGATCGGAGGCACCCCGAGCCTGTTCTCAGTTCGCCCACGGAGGAGTGATCCGACTCCCGTCGTCCATCACAGCCTCCAGCCCGGGAGTGGTGCACACCCATGCGGTTCCCCCTTCGGGACCGCCATCGAGCCTGAGGTCGCTCCCGGCTCGGATGAACACGACGTCGCCGGCGTCGAGGGATGCGGACTCTCCATTCGCGGACACCACCAGTTGACCGGAGAGCACCCGGAGGACCTCGTCCCGACTGGGACGATGCGTGGCCCCTTGGAGATTCGGTGGGACCTCGACCTGCCAGGTGCAGACGTCCGTCTGCAGTCGGGACGGGGCGACGTAGGAATGGAACGTGCTCCCGTGGACTTCGTAGGTCGTGGCTTCGCTGGCTCTGATGATCGGCACGATGTCTCCCTATGGTCAAGTAGCTTGACTATATGATCAATCGGATTGACCACTCTGTCAAACTGACGAGATGACCGAACCCGATCGCTTCGCCACGGCGGCCCTCCTCCTTGGTGCCGCAACGCAGCTCGTTGACGGCATACAGGCTGGAGTTGTCGAGCGCGGTTTCACCGATGTCCGGCCGTCACACGGATTCGCCTTCGTCCGCATCAGCAGAGGTGACGCGACCATGGTGGACGTGGCGAACCATCTCGGTATCTCGAAGCAGGCGGCAAGCCAAATGGTCGAACTCCTGGTGCAGCGGGGTTACGTGGAGCGGACCCAACATCCGACCGACGCCCGGTCATCGGCGCTCTCGTTGACGGTCAAGGGTTGGGCCTGCACGAGGGCAGCAGAGGAATCCGCGGAACGGACCATCGTCGAATGGGAGCAGACAGCCGGTACAGAACAAATTCGGGCACTCACGGAGACCCTCGCTGCCGTCGTGGCACCAGGTCCGCTTCGCCCTGCCTGGTAGCTCCCGTTACCGGAAGGTGCAACGCACCTACTTGGGCTTCAGTTCCGGCACGTCCCGTCACGTCCCGAGGTGCGGTGGTCTGGAGACGCCGTCGCCGATGGTCTTGGCGGCCCACGGCGCGCAGCAGGTCCACGTCGGGAGGAACTGGTCCGGATCGCCACCAGTGCCGACAACCACGACCACCTGGTCAACCCCGAGGACCTGATCGGGGTGGCGATCTCCAGGCAGCAGCCCCGGTCGGAGGTAAAGGGGTCGAAGGACCCTGGTCGGCGATCCCGGACTATCCGACAATCGGAGGGCATGCCCACCCGATTCCCGTGCCCGGAAGGCGACAGCACCGAGCCGCACGACCGCCGGTCCGGTCCCGTGGCGGAGAGCTCGCGCCTCCGGGGAACGGTGCGCGGCTCCGGAGCCCGACCATGAGGCTCGGTCTACTCACCGGCGGGGGCGACTGCCCGGGGTTGAACGCCGCCATCCGCGCCGTCGTCCGTACGGCGACCGAGAACGCCGACCAGGTCATCGGGTTCCACCACGGGTGGCGAGGCGTGGTGGAGGGGGATGGGATCCCGCTCTCCACCAGCCAGACCAAGGGCATTCTCCAGAGCGGGGGCACCATCCTGGGCACCGCCCGGTACCATCCCCACGAACACGAGGGCGGTGTCCAGGCCGCCCTGCACACCGCCCGATCCGAACGTCTGGACGCCATGATCGTGCTCGGCGGGGATGGGACACTCGGCGCCTCGCTGGTCCTCAGCGAGGCCGGACTACCGGTCATCGGCATTCCGAAGACCATCGACAACGACGTCATGGGAACCGACCGGTGCATCGGTTTCGACACTGCGGTCGCCACGGCTGCCGACGCCATCGACCGTGTCCACACCACGGGCGAGAGCCACGACCGCCTGATGGTCGTCGAGGTGATGGGGCGATCGAGTGGTTGGCTTGCCGTTCTGGCCGGCACGGCGGCGGGAGCGGACGCCATCTGCGTCCCGGAGGAGCCCACCGATCTCGAGTCGTTGGCCACGGCGCTCCGACGTCGGCACGATGCCGGTTCGAACTCCTCCGTCGTCGTCGTCGCCGAGGGCGCCCATCTCGACCCGACCGCCACCGAGCGGTGCAGGGAGGCGACGGTGTCGACCGGAGCGCTGGTGGCTCGTGCGCTCGAGGCGTCAACCGGGTTCGAAACCCGACTCACCGTGCTCGGGCACGTGCAGCGGGGGGGGCCGCCCACGGCCGACGACCGCTGGCTCGCCACGCAGTTGAGCATCGCCGCCGTGGACGCCGCCCACGCCGGGTCCACTCGGAGCCTGGTGGGCCTCCGGGGCGAGGAGACGGTGACCGAGCCACTCGACGTCGTCACCGACGGGCGACGAGCCGTGCCGCCGTCCCTGCTGAGGATGGCCCAGCGACTCACCGTCCATTGAGCGGCCCCGCGCCGGTCCTCAGCTGGGTCGCTAGGGACAGTTCCGCCCAACGGCCCTGAGGCTCGACGCCAGCTGCGCCGAGGATGGAGGCGTGTGGCCGGGGGATCCTCCCGGCGCGACCGGTGGCGGCCGGAGGGGCGGCCGGTCCAGGGCACGGCCGGGACCTACCCGATGGGCCTGCCCGCCGGCTCCAACCTGGGCATCAGGTCGGGGTGTGTGGATTGCGGTGTTCCCAGTGGGAGGGTCGCGGCTGGTACCGGACCAGGGCGACCTCCACCTCGGTGACCCATTCGAGCGGACCCCACCACCGGGAGTCGGCCGCCAATCCGAGCTCCAACGGGACGAGGACCAGTCGCTGGAGCATCCGGAGGGCTTCCTCACTGTCGACCCGACCCAGCACGGCAGCCGCCAGATACCGACGGGCCTCCCGCCATTCCCCGCTGCCGGCGGCGTCCCAGGAACGACGTCGCTTCCCGTTGGCATCAGCCACCTCCCCACGGAGATCGCTCTCCGCACCGTGGGCCAGCAGGTTCGTCCAGTCCGACACCGAGACGTACTGGTGGTGAGCCATCCGGTACTCGGCGAGACGGCCGGCGAGGAAGGCCTCGCAGTCCTCAGCCGTGTCGCCCGAGAACGACGGGTACAGCAGCCCGGCCTCCGCCTGCGGGACCGGCGCCAGAGCGGCGTACTGGAGGTTTCTACCGAGCCACGAGAGCCATCGCATGGCTGTCCTTCCCCGGGTCGGCCGGGTGCTGGACCCGGCGGTCGATGAACGCACCCGCCTGCCGGCAGGCGGCCTGAGCCGAATGGCCGGACTCGTAGACGGCGTTGACCAGTTCGACGGCCTGATCGGCGACGGTCGACTGACCTGGCAACTCCACTTCGACCCAGGCCCGCACCAACTCCTCGAGCACCTGCTGTCGGTCCATGTCCCTCACCTCCACTGCGAGCGTACGGCGGTCACCTCGGCACCGGCAGGGTCAAAGGTCCCGATACCCGGAGGTACGGAGGGTCGCTGGCAGGGGTCCGGGGGCCGGCATGCCTCGCCGAGCCAGGCATACGACGAGGCACCCGACTGAACCCCGAGACACGCGAGGGGTCCCTTGGGACCATCGGCCCTACCCGTGCCGACGATCCGGCCGGATACTCGAACGATGGGTGACGAACGCCACGAGCGGGCACGGCAGCCGACCGGGCGACCGCTGCCGTCCGGTGGAGTCGAGCGGTGAAGGCCACTTGTCCCCCCGGCCCCCAGACGGTCGTCGACGGCGGAGGTCCGCTCAGTTGAGTGGCCGGGACGGCCCGGGCCAGGTGTCCGGGCGATGAGCACGAACCACACCCGGGGCGTGACCGGACGGGCGTCGCTGCCGATCGGTCGCCTCGACGCCGTCGTCTTCGACATGGACGGGGTCGTCACCGACACGGCCACCCTCCATGCCCGGAGTTGGAAGCGGGTCTTCGACGACCTCCTCCGTTCGAGGGCGGAGGCTTCCGGGGCGCCCTTCCGGCCGTTCGAGCCCACCGACTACCTGCAGTTCGTGGACGGCAAGCCGCGCGATGCCGGTGCCGCCAGCTTTCTGGCCTCCCGCGGGATCTCACTGGACCCGGGTCATCCTTCGGATCCCCCCGGCCACGGCAGCATCTGCTCGATCGCCAATCTGAAGGATCAGGAGTTCGAGCGCCAGGTGACCAGCGGCGGCGTGCGGCCCTATCCGTCGACGGTGGCGTTCATCGCCGGCATCCGGTCACGAGGGCTGCGGACCGCCCTGATCACCTCGAGCCGCCACGGCCGGGCCATCCTGCAGCTGGCCGGGGTCAGCGACGCCTTCGACGTCATCGTCGACGGCGTCGACGGCGATCGGGAGCACCTGGCCGGGAAGCCCGATCCCGCCATCTTCCTGGCGGCGGCCTCGCTCCTGGGGGTGGCCCCCGGGCGGGCGGCGGTGGTCGAGGACGCCCTGGCCGGGGTGGAAGCCGGCCGGAACGGGCAGTTCGGGGTGGTGGTGGGGGTCGACCGGGGGGCGGGAGCGGATGCCCTCCTGGCCCACGGCGCCGACATGGTCGTCTCCGACCTCGCCGAGCTGGACCTGGGCGCCGCCGTCACCGGGGGCCGGCCATGAGCCCTCCGACGTCCGACGACGACGGCATCCTCGACGAATGGACCTTGCGGTACGACCGGTTCGAACCCGAGCACGAGCTCGTGCGCGAGGCCCTGTGCACCCTGGGGAACGGCTACTTCGCCACGCGCGGCGCCGCACCCGAGTGCGGTGCCGACAGGGTGCACTATCCGGGCACCTATGTCGCCGGGCTCTACAACCGCCGGAGCAGCGAGGTGGCCGGCCGCACCGTCGAGAACGAGAGCATGGTCAACCTGCCCAACTGGCTCCCGGTGTCCTTCCGGATCGACGACCAGACCTGGTCCGAGTCCTCGGCGACCATCGCCGAGTACGAGCAGGAGCTGAACCTGCGCCAGGCGGTGCTCACCCGCCGGCTGCGGGTGAGCGACCCGTCGGGCCGGCTGACGACGGTGGAGCAGCGCCGGTTCGTGAGCATGGCCAACCCCCACGTCGCCGGCCTCGAGGTGACCATCCGGCCCGAGAATTGGTCGGGCCGGCTGACCGTGCGATCGGGTCTCGACGGCAGCGTCTCCAACGACGGGGTCGAGCGCTACCGGCAGTTCGACGAGCGGCATCTCGTCGACCACCGGGCGGTGGAGGTCGGCCCGGACACCATCGCCCTGGCCGCCACCACCAGCCAGAGCGGCATCCACGTGGCCCTGACGGCCCGGACCACCTTCGAGCACAGCGGCGTCCCCGTGCCACGACAGCGGAGTGTGATCTCCGGCACCGACACCGTCGCCCACGAGACGACCCTGGAGGTCTCGGCGCAGGATTCGGTCCGCATCGAGAAGATGGTCTGCCTGTTCACCTCGCACGACCGCTCCATCAGCGATCCGTTGACCGAAGCGTGCAGCTGGATCGAGCGCGTCGGCCACTTCGAGCAGGCCCTGCGGGATCACGTCAGCGAGTGGGACAACCTGTGGGACCGGTTCGCCCTGGAGGTCGACGGCTGCGGGCCCACGGCCGGACAGGCCCTCCACCTCCACATCCTCCACCTGTTGCAGACAGCCTCACGCAACACGATCGACCGGGACGTCGGCATTCCGGCCCGGGGGGTGCACGGCGAGGCCTATCGGGGCCACATCTTCTGGGACGAGCTCTTCATCTTCCCGTACCTCAACCTGCACCTGCCGGCGCTGGTCCGCTCGTTGCTGCTCTACCGCTACCGGCGCCTGCCCGAGGCCCGCTGGTCCGCCCGCCGAGCCGGCTACGCCGGCGCCATGTTTCCGTGGCAGAGCGGCAGCAACGGGCGCGAGGAGGCCCAGTCCGTGCACCTCAACCCGCTGTCGGGCCGGTGGATGACCGACGCCTCCCACCGCCAACGCCACATCGGCGCCGCCATCGCCTACAACGTGTGGCAGTACTACGAGGCCACCGGGGACACCGACTTCCTGGTCACCTACGGCGCCGAGATGATCCTGGAGGTGGCCCGCTTCTGGGCCAGCATCGCCACCTACCGCGCCGACCTCGACCGCTACGAGATCATCGGCGTGATGGGGCCCGACGAGTACCACGACGGCTACGTCGGCGCCGACGAGCCGGGGCTCCGGAACAACGCCTACACCAACGTGATGGCGGTCTGGGTGCTGTCCCGGGCCGTCGAGCTCCTCCAGCAGCTCCCCGAGCCCCGGCGGAGCGAGCTCCGCCAACGCCTGTCGCTGAACGCCGACGAGATCGCACGGTGGACGGACATCACCCACAAGATGCGGGTCGTCTTCCACTCGGACGGCGTGGTGAGTCAGTTCGAGGGGTACGAGGATCTGGCCGAGCTGGACTGGGAGGGCTACCGCAGTCGCCACGGCGACATCGCCCGCCTCGATCGCATCCTCGAGGCGGAGGGGGACACCCCCAACGCCTACAAGGCCTCCAAGCAGGCGGACGTGCTGATGCTCCTCTACCTGTTGTCGGTGGACGAGCTGCTGGGGATCTTCGGGCAGTTGGGGTACGACGTCGATGCGGACACCATCCGGCGGACCATCGACTACTACCTGCAGCGGACCTCCCACGGGTCCACCCTCAGCCGCGTCGTCCACAGCTGGGTACTGGCCCGGTCCGACCGGGAGCGCTCCCTGGAGTACCTGGAGGAAGCCCTGCGCAGCGACCTCGACGACACCCAGGGCGGGACGACCGGAGAAGGGATCCACCTGGGGGCCATGGCCGGAACGGTCGACCTCGTCCAGCGCTGCTACCTCGGCATCGAGACCCGCGGCAACACCCTCTGGTTCGACCCCCACCTGCCCCGCGAGATCCGCAGCCTCCGGCTCGATCTCCGGTACCGGGACCGGGTGGTCAACGTGGCGGTCGAGGACGGGGGTCTGACGGTGGAGATCGGGGACTGGGGCGACGGAACCGTCCGCATCGGCCTGGGCGGGGTCGTGACCGAGCTCGGGGCCGGGGAGCGCTGCCGGATCGAGCTCTGATGAGGGCACCGGCCGGGTGCGCCGGCGTCCCGGCTCGGGACCTTCGCCTCTACTCGCCCCGGTCGCCAGCTGCTTGAGTGGCCAGAGAGCCGCCACCCCGGGGTCGTGCCGGGGCTGGGGGGGGCGTCGAGACAAGCGGAGGATGTCATGGAGCTCATCGGCCTGCTCGTGGTGGTCGGCATCGGCAGCTCGCTGGTGGTCGCCCACCGGGTGCGAGTCCGGCAGCCCGCCATCGAGGTGGCGACGGTCTCCGAGCGCCCCCCTCACCCTGCGGTGCGCTTCCTGCGGGACGAGGGGGAGTTGCAGGACGCCCTCAACCGTGCCGCCCACACCGAGCGCGCCGCCGCCGCCTCGGTGGCCGCCCGGGCGGCGCGTTACGAGGCTCAGATGGTCACGTCCCCGGAGGCCGGGCGCACAGACCGGCCCATTCCGATCCGGTCCGGGACCAGGAGCGCCTGACGGGTGCGCCGGCCCGTCTCGGCCCGACGCCCCTCCCCGCCACCATCCGCCACGGCATGGGGACGGTTCCCTCCCCGCCCCTTCGGCGAGGGCCGCCGTGCGGGTAGGCGAGGATCCCGACGAGGTCCCCTGTGATGCGGCTGGTGAGCGAATCGATCCTGGCCGAACGCCTGCGGTCCCTCGACCATCCGGGTCCCCGGGTCGTCGTCTCGGGCAATTTCGCCACGCCGTGGGAGCTCCTCGGGGTGGTGGATGCCACCCTGGACCGCTACCGGCTCTTCGCCCTCAACCCCCAGCCGGGTTGGCCCTGCCGGAAGGGGGTCGTCACCGAGACCCCCTTCGTGGGCCCCGGCGTCCGCCACGACCCCTGGCTCGACTACCTCCCGATGCGGCTGTCCCTGGTCCCGCGCCTGTTCGACTCGGTCCGTCCACCGGACGTGGCGGTCCTCCACACCTCGACCCCCCGGGACGGCAAGGTCTCCCTCGGCATCGAAGTGAACATCCTCCCGGCCGCCATCGAGCGGATCCGGCGGCGGGGCGGGTTGGTGGTGGCCCAGGTGAACCCCTCGATGCCCTACACCTTCGGGGATGCGGAGATCGACGTCGACCAGATCGACCTGGCCGTCGAGGTGGACGCCGCCCTCCCGTCCCCCACTCCCCGCCCGCTCGACGACGCCGCCCGGGAGATCGGCAGGCGGGTGGCCGGCTTCGCCAGCGACGGCGGCACCGTCCAGCTCGGCATCGGCCAGCTTCCCGACGCCGCCGCCTGTTCGCTCCGGTCCAAGCGGGGCCTCGGGGTCTGGTCCGAGATGGTGAGCGACGGCGTGGTCGAGCTCGAGCGCTCCGGTGCCCTCGACCCCGCCCGACCGCTCTGCGCCTCCTTCCTGTTCGGCTCGCCCGACGTCTACCGGTGGGCCGACCGGAACCCCCGGCTGGTCATGCGCCGGACCGAGGTGGTCAACGATCCGTCCCGGATCGCCGCCCAGCCGGCCATGCTGTCCATCAACACCGCCATCGAGGTCGATCTCTTCGCCCAGGCCAACGCCAGCTCCGTCCACGGGGCCGTCTACTCGGGCTTCGGGGGCCAACCCGACTTCGTGGAGGGGGCCCTCCACTCGCCGGGGGGGCATGCGGTCATCGCCCTGCGGTCGTGGCACGGGTCCACCGACTCGTCGACCATCGTGCCACTCGTCCACACGCCGGTCTCCACCTTCCAGCACTCGGCGATCGTCACCGACCGGGGCGACGCCGAGATCTTCGGCCGGAGCCAGTACGCCCAGGCCCGGCTCCTCATCGAGCGAGCCGCCGACCCCCGGGCCCGCCCGGCGCTGTGGGAGGCGGCCGCCCGCCTCGGGCTGGTCCGGACCCCACCGCCGGACTGACGACCGACCCAGGTGGGAGCTCGACCCACCGGCGTCCCCGCCACCGGGAGGGGAGCCGGGAGATCGGGGCCCTGCGGCCCCGCCCGGGCCGGCCCGCCGTTCCTACGTGGTCTCCGGGGAGCCACCCCGGCCGACGGAACGCCGGGCGCCCGGTCCTCGCCCACCGCGCCCTCCGGAATGGGACTTTGGTCCCTGGTCGCCGAACCCCTGGCCGTGGTTCACTCGAATGGACGAGGCGGTCGGTGGAGGCCGTCGAGCTGGGGCCCTGGACTCGGCGCCAGCAAACCGGACAGGAGGACGGACGATGAAGGCATTGAAACAGCCCCGAACCACCGGCGAGGAACTCCCGTCGTACCTCCGACCCCTGCACACCGCCGGCACCGTCCACTTCGACGCCACCCTCTGCACCGCCGGGGAGTTGGCGCGTCGCCGTCGCTTCACGGCGGAGTTCTCGATCGCCCGGCGGGCGGTGGAGACGACCATCCCGGTGGGGTCCACCGGCCTCGGGCACCCCGCCCGTCAACCGCACGCGGCCTAAGGGCGGCGGAGGGGCGCCCGGTCAGCTCCCGAACTCGGCCGGCGGCCGTGGCGGGGAGTTCGGGAGACCGGACGGTGGTACCGGGGTCCACCCGCGGCGCAGGGCGGGGAGGCCGGGGAGGTCTCCCCGCTCGATCAGCGCCAGGGTGGCCCCTCCCCCACTCGACAGGTGGCTGAGGGCGCCGTCGAGGCCGAACCGGCTTCCGCTCCCGGTCTCCGTACTCGGTCCAGCCATGCGTCCACCCTCTCGTCGGGGTGAGTTCCTCCCGGATCCAGTCCGCCGGGTTCAGATCTCCTCGGGCGTCATGTCGATGGCCCCGCAGGGGCACTCCTGGGCGCAGATGCCGCATCCCTTGCAGTAGTCGAAGTCGAAGCGGTAGCCCTGGGAGGGTCCGAGCTTGATCACCGCGTTGTCGGGACAGACCCCGAAGCAGTTGTCGCACTCGAAGCAGTTCCCGCAGGAGAGGCATCGGCGGGCCTCGAAGAGGGCGTTCTCCTCGGTGAGACCTGCCACCACCTCGTCGAAGGTGCTCTGGCGCCGGGCCCGTTCGAGCTCGGGTCGCCGGGTCCGGGGAGCGTCCGAGTAGTACCAGGTGTTCAGGCGCTCGAAGGAGGCGGGCTCGGGCCGGGCCGGAGGCTCCTCCTCGCGACCGGTCAGATAGGCGTCGATGCTCAGGGCGGCACGCCGGCCGTGGCCGATCGCCACCGTGGCCGTGCGGGGGGAGGCCACCGCATCCCCTCCGGCGAAGATGCCACGCTCGCCCGTCATCATGGACGGGAGGATGTCGATGACCCCGTCGCTGACGTGCATGCCGGTGGTGTGGCTGAGCAGGGTGAGGTCGGTGTCCTGGCCGAGGGCCAGCACCAGCGAGTCGGCGTCGAGGACCTCGTGCTCCCCGGTGCCCTCCGGCACGCCGTCCGGACCGAGACGCATCCGCTCCACCACCAGATGACCGCCGTCGAAGGCGCTCACCGTGGAGAGCCACCGCACGGTCACCCCCTCGCCGAGGGCCTGGTCCAGCTCCTCGTGGTGGGCGGGCATCTGCGCGCGGGTGCGGCGGTAGACGATGACCGGGTCGGTGGCGCCCAGGCGGCGCGCCGTCCGGGCCGCATCCACCGCGGTGTCCCCCCCTCCGTAGATGGCCACCCGACGGCCGAGGAGCGGCGGATCGTCCTCCGCCACCCGATGGAGCAGCGACACGGCGTCGAGGACCCGCGAGGAGTCGCCGGCCGGGATGTCGATCCGCCGGGCGAGCTGGGCGCCGACGGCGAGGAAGACGGCGTCGAAGGCTCCGGCTCTCCGCTCGTCCTCGATGTCGCCGACCACGTGGTCGAGCGCCACGTCGACCTCGAGGGCGACGATGCGTCGGATCTCCGCATCGAGGATCTCCCGGGGGAGCCGGTAGGAGGGGATGCCGTAGCGCATCATGCCGCCGAGCGAGGGAGCCGAGTCGACCAGGCGGACGTGATGGCCGAGGCGGCGGAGGTGGTAGGCGGCGCTGAGCCCGCCCGGCCCTCCACCGACCACCAGGACCCGCTTTCCGCTCGGGGCCCCCGGCGGCGGCAGTGGCCAGTCACGTTCGATGGCCAGGTCGCCCAGAAAGCGCTCCACGGCGTTGATGCCGACGCTCTCGTCGAGCTGGGCCCGGTTGCAGGCCGTCTCACAGGGGTGGTAGCAGATGCGGCCCATCACCGCCGGGAAGGGATTGGACCCCACCATCTTCCGCCAGGCCACCTCGTAGTCACCGCTCTCCGCCGGGTAGAGCCAACCCTGCACGTCCTCGCCGGCGGGACAGGCGTCGTTGCAGGGGGGCAGTCGGTGGACGTAGCCGGGCCGGTTGACCCGCCACGATCCGGTGTGGTTGGCCCGGCTGGAGTCCATGTCCAGGGAGATGGCGAAGGGGAGCTCCATCAGGCGTCCGCCCGCACGGGGCCGTCGCCGACGTCATCGCCGCCGTCGTCCTCGTCCAGCAGTCCGTAGGTGGCGATGTTGTGGTCGGCGATCGCCTGGATCCGGGCGATGACGTCAGGGCGGGGGTGCTCGCCGAAGAGGTGGGCATACCGGCCCTGCAACGAGAGGTAGTCCTCGACCGGAGCCCGGTGGCGGATGGTCGAGACCGAGGTGATCTCGCCGTGTTCCGCCTGGTAGACGGGGAAGAGCCCGGTCTGGGTGGCCAGGCGGGCCACTGCGATGGTGGCGCTCGGGTCCGAGCCCCACCCCAGGGGGCAGGGCACCAGGACGTGGAGGTAGCGCGCTCCGCGCACCTCCATGGCCCGCTCCACCTTGCGCTCGAGATCGTGCAGGTCGGCGACCGTGGCGGTGGCCACGAAGGGGACGTCGTGGGCCATGGCGATGCGGGGGAGGTCCTTGCCCTGCCCGAACCCGTTGCCCGGCTCGGGCCCCACCGCTTCCGTGGTGGCCGTTCGGGCGGCCGGCGGGGTGGCGCCGGACCGTTGCACGCCGGTGTTCATGTAGGCCTCGTTGTCGTAGCAGATGAAGAGGACGTCGTCGTTGCGCTCGAACATGCCCGACAGGCACCCGAGACCGATGTCGACCGTCCCACCGTCGCCGGCCTGGGCGACCACGCGTACGTCACCCTGCCCCTTGACCCTCATGGCTGCCGCCACCCCGGTGGCGACGGCCGGTGCATTTCCGAACAGCGAGTGCAGCCAGGGGATGCGCCACGAGGATTCCGGATAGGGGGTCGAGAAGACCTCGAGACACCCGGTGGCGTTGACGGCCACCAGCTGACCGGCGGTCGCCCGCATGGCGGCGTCGAGTGCGTACCGGGCGCCCAGGGCCTCGCCGCAGCCCCGGCAGGCCCGGTGGCCCGAGTCGAGCGAATTGGCCCGTTGCGGGTCGGCCTGGACCGTCCGCTCCCCGTCGTCGAGGAGGCGGTTGCCGACGGCGAAGCTCCCCACCTGGTAGAAGCGAACGGGTTGGGTGTCCATGCCGCCCCCTCAGCCGATCCTCGGCGGCGGTTCCCAGATCGCGGAGGACGTTCTCCGCCGAGGGTCCCGATCGGCGGGTGCCCGCCATCCGGGCCCGCTCCCGCTCCACCGCACCGAGGTCGAGGTCGAGGAAGGTGGAGGGGCCGAGCTCGTCCCGCACGGCGCTGACGATCATCCCCTCGAGGGAGCGTCGGGTGATGGGACGGCCTCCGAGCCCGGCCACCACCGTGCGCAGGGAGCAGTCCGCACCGTGTGTCGCCATCGCCACATCGGTGGACAGGACGCCGCCGAAGCCGACGCTGAAGGCCCGCTCCACCACCACCACGCTCCTGGCTCCGGAGAGGGCGTCCCGCACCGCCTGCCGGGGGAAGGGCCGGAAGGCGGTGATCCCCACCACCCCCACGCGGTCACCGGCGTCCCGCCGGGCGTCGACGGCGTCCTTGATGGTGCCGAGCACCGACCCGAGCGCCACCACCACCGTGTCGGCCCCCTCGGTCCGGTAGGAGTGGACCAGGCCTCCGCTCCGGCGCCCGAAGGCCACCTCGAACTCGGCCGCCACGTCGGGGATCAGCTGCAGAGCGTCGAGTTGACGGAGATGGGCCAGGTAGCGGACCTCCTCGAAGGCATCCGGACCGACCATGGCCCCGATGGAGACCGGGTCCCCGGGGTCGAGGACCTGGCGGGGCTCGAAGGGGGGAGGAAGGCGTCCACATCGGCCTGGGACGGCACGTCGACGCCCTCCACGGCGTGGGTGAGCACGAAGCCGTCCATGCACACCATCACCGGCACGGAGAGCTGCTCGGCCAGACGGAAGGCCTGCACGTGGAGATCGGCGGCCTCCTGATTGGTCTCGGCGAACAGCTGGATCCATCCGGCGTCCCGGGCGGCCATGGCGTCACTGTGGTCGTTCCAGATGTTGATGGGTGCCCCGACCGACCGGTTGGCCAGGGTCATGACGACCGGGAGCCCGAGCCCCGCGGCGTTGTAGACCGCCTCCATCATGAACAGCAGGCCCTGGCTGGCGGTGGCCGTGTAGGCGCGCGCCCCGCCGCCGATGCCCCGATGGAGACGGACATCGCCGCGAACTCCGACTCGACGTTGATGAACTCGCAGGGGGCGAGGGAGCCGGCCTTCACCATGGCGCCCACCGCCTCGATGATGTGGGTCTGGGGCGTGATGGGATAGGCGCAGACGACCTCGGGCCGGCAGGCGGCCACCGCCTCGGCGACCGCCCGGGATCCCTCAATCTGACGCAACATGGTCCTGCATCCGGATGTCCTGGGTGACGGACCGGTGAGCGGCGGCGGCGGCGGCGGCGTTCCGGTCACCGACGGCGCCGGGATAGTGGAGGCGGATGGCCGTCTCCACCGACTCCAGGGAGACCTCGCCGGTGAGGGCGGAGAACGCCCCCAGCAGCGCGGCGTTCGGCAGTGGGCGACCGAGGTGTTCGAGTGCGAACTCGGTAGCCGGACAGGTCAGCAGCCGGTCGCCGCGGAAGCGGTCCCGCAGCGAGTCGAGGCCCAGGGTCCCGAAGCTGCGGGAGGTGTTGAGGAGGACGTAGCCCTCCGTCGACAGTCCGGCGAACAGGTCGACCTGGTGGATGAGGCTGACATCCTGGACGATCAGGGCGTCCGGCTCCATGACCGGCTCCCGGGTCCGGATGGGGCGATCGTCCATCCGGCAGAAGGAGACCACCGGTGCCCCCATCCGCTCGGATCCGAAGCTGGGGAACGCCTGGGCCTGCCGTCCCTGGGTGAAGGCGGCCACCGACAGGACCTCGGCCGCCGTCACCACCCCCTGGCCACCCCGGCCGTGGATCCGGACCTGGAACATCTCCGTACCCGGTCCCCGCTACGACCGGGCCGCCGAGCCCACCAGCGCCGCCAGGTCGACGAGCCGGCTCGAGTAGCCCGACTCGTTGTCGTACCAGCCGAGGACCTTCACCAGGCTCCCGTGCGCCATGGTCAGGTCGGAGTCGAAGACGCACGAGTAGGGGGAGCCGACGATGTCCGTGGAGACCAGGGGCTCGTCCGAGTACTCGAGGAGCCCGACCAGGCGACCGGAGGTAGCCGCCTGGCGGTAGGCCGCCTTGATGTCGTCCACGCTCGGCGCCGCCCGGACGTTGGCCACCAGGTCGGTGACCGAGCCGTCGGGAACCGGTACCCGCAGGGCCAGGCCGTCGAGTGACCCCGCCACGCTCGGCAGTACCAGGCCGGTCGCCCGGGCCGCCCCGGTGGTGGTCGGCACGATGTTGATCGCCGCCCCCCGCGAGCGTCGCGGGTCCTTGTGCAGCGCGTCGACCAGGCGCTGGTCACCGGTGTAGGCGTGGACGGTGGTCATGAAGCCCTCCTCGATGCCGAAGGCGTCGTCGAGGACCTTGGCCAGGACAGCCAGGCAGTTGGTCGTGCACGAGGCGTTCGAGACGACCAGGTGGTGGGCGGGGTCGAACTGCTCCTCGTTGACCCCCATCACCAGGGTGGCGTCGGCGTCGCCGGAAGGTGCGGAGATCACCACCCGTCCCGCCCCCGCCTCGAGATGGCCGGCCGCCCTGGCCCGACCGGTGTTCCGGCCGGTCGACTCGATGACCACGTCGACGCCCAGGTCACGCCAGGGGAGCCCCTTGGGCTCCGGCTCGGCGAGCATGGTGATGCGCTGGGAACCCACCACCATCCGGTCGCCGTCGAGGCTGACCGGATCGGGATACCTCCCGTGCACGGAGTCGCGGGCGAACAGGCGGGCCAGCGCCTCCGGTGCACCCAGGTCGTTGACGGCCACGATGTCCAGCCCGTGGGAGGACCGGAGTGCGGCCCGGAGGAACGAGCGACCGGTCCGGCCGAATCCGTTGATGGCCACGCGTACGGTCATCCTGCGCCCCCTTCCGATGGTGCGAGCTCCACTCGTCCATGGTGGCGGCCCGGCAGGGGTCGGGGTAGGGCCAAACGTCCCACCGCGAGCCGAAGGCACCGACGGTGCACCGGCGGAACCGGAGGGGGTTCCGCCCCGCAACCCGCGGGCCGTCGACGGGCGGCCCCGGCGGCCTCAGGCCAGCAGGGTGGTCGGGAGCCGATCGACCTTCTCGGTCGGACAGGCGATGACGTTGCCGAGTCCCACCCGCGGCGACTGCTCCCGGATCTCCGTCCCCGAGACCGACGAGAAGTACCGGTAGCCCAACGGGCTCAGCAGGTCGGCGACGTCGAGGAAGGAGTGACCGAACCGGGGCATCAACCCGCTGTGGAACTCGCCCATGATGACCGGCCGGTTGGCTTCGATCACCGCGCGACCGCCCCGGAGGGCCGGGGTCTCCGCACCCTCCACATCGATCTTCACCAGGTCGACCGGCCCGAGGTCGAGGCTGTCCAGGCGGACCTGGGGAACGACGACCGTGACGCCTCCCGAGTCGCCGGCGACATCGGAGCTGACGGCATTGCCGGTGGTGGATCCGAGGTCCGATTCACGGATCAGCGTGAGGGTCCCTTCGGCCTCACCGAGAGCCAGCTGCCGCACCTGCACGGCATCGCCCAGACCGTTGAGGCGAGCGGACTCCGCGATTCGCTCTGCGTTCTCCGGCACCGGCTCGATCGCCTCCACGTGCGCTCCGGCGTGTGCCAGTCGAACGGCGATGAGGCCGACGTTGGCCCCGATATCCAGCACGTTCCTTCCGAAGGCGCCGAGGCACCGGCGCAGGAATCCCAGGTCGTCCTCTTCGTAGGTCCCGTGCCAGAACGCCTCGCCCTCGGTGCGGCCCCGGGGATCGAGGACGAGCACGGTGCCGTCCTGCATGGTCACGGCCGAGACCACGTCGACCCCCACCCGACCCAGCCCCGATGAGGCGACTCTGCCGACCCTCACCTTCCAGCGCCCGGCCGGAAGCCGGTGGGAGAGCGCGGCAACCCGGGACATCGCCGCCATCGGCGCAGCATAGTGGCCGTGCCCCCGCCGGTCCGGGCCGGACGTCGGCGTGGTGTGGTCCGTCGACGGGGTCATCGAGCTCCTGGGAGTGTCCGGTCCATCCCGCCGGCGCGGCCTTCGCCGGGAGGGTCAGTAGGCCCCGTGGCCCCGGACCACGGTCGCCGGGGTCTGCAGCAGGATCTTCAGGTCCCACGTCAGCGACCACGAGGCCACGTAGACGTAGTCGAGCCGCTCGAGGTCCTCGGCCGAGAGGTCGTTCCGACCCGACACCTGCCAGAGACCGGTGAGGCCGGGCCGGGTGTCGAACCGCCGCCTGGCGAAGCCGTCGATCTTCTCCGACTCGGCGACCACGAACGGGCGGGGTCCCACCAGCGACATGGAGCCGGCGACGACGTTGAAGAGCTGCGGCAGCTCGTCGAGGCTCAGCTTGCGGAGGTACCGGCCGACGGTCGTGACCCTGGGGTCCGACCGGAGCTTGAAGATGGGACCGTCGACCTCATTGGCCTTGTCGAGCTCGAGGCGCAGGTCCTCGGCGTTCTCGCACATGGTCCGGAACTTGCAGATCCGGAACTCCTCGCCGTGCCGCCCGATCCGGCGCTGCCGGAAGAGGACCGGGCCCTTCGAGGTGGTCTTCACCAGCACGGCGATGGCCGCCAGCAGCGGGGACAGCACCACCAGGGCGAGGATCGACACCACCAGGTCGAGGGTGCGCTTCACCACCCGGTCGATCCGCCCGATGGAGGGTGGGGCGACGTCGATGATGGGCAGTCCGCACAGCTCGTCCATGACCGACCGCCAGGTCAGGAGCTCGAAGTACCGGGGCACGATACCGATGGCCACCGATCCCTGCACATCGCGCAGCGCCTGGGTGAGGTCCTTCGGGTGGTGCCTCGAGAACGTCACCAGCACCCGGTCGATCTGGAGCCGGTCGCACAGCATCGGGAGGTCCCGTGGCGTGCCCAGGGTCCGGGCCGGCGGCACCGGGTCGTCGTCGACGAATCCCACCACCACCGTGCCGGAGTCGCGACCCAGGTACTCCTTGACCCGGTTGGCCACCATCCCCGACCCGATGATCAGGACCCGGGTCGGCTTGCGCGTCCGGCTGGTGTAGAGCGTCAGGGTCCGGGCCACCAAGGAGAAGACGGCGGCGGCCAGGATGATGGCGTAGGTGTCCGCCAGCGACGGCAGCGGCCACGCCCGCACGCGGTCGAGGTCGCTGACGGCGACCTGGGCGACCATCGAACCCGCCACCAGGGCCCCCAGGATGATCGGGATGTCCCAGAACGTGCTGGGGCGCAGTCGGCGGCCCTGCCGGTAGCGGCCGAGGATCACGAAGAACAGCAGCTGGCAGAGCGGGAAGAGGGAGACCATCAGCAGGTCGACCGGGAGGGTCGCCCCGGACCCGTCGGCGTTGGTGGGTCGGAAGAAGACCACGCCGATGCAGACGGCCGCCATCATGGCGATCAGATCCCCCACCAGCACCAGCCGCCAGGTATGGCGGCGACTCTGGGCCGTCGGTCGGTTGATCAGCAGGTCGGCGGAGAGGTCACGGCCGTCGTCGGGCGGTCCCAGCACCTGGGCCAACTCGGGTCCGGCGACCTCGCCGAACGTGAGCTGGCGGTAGCCGGAGCCCTCGGCCCACTCCTCGGGTCGGTACGAGCGTCCGTAGGACGACGGCGTCGGGAGCGGGTCGGTGCGCGGGAGGCCCGTCGACGGGACCGTCCACAGGTCGCCATCCGGGGGCTGGCCTCCGGTGGTCTGGATTGGGAGCTTCTTCAACAAAGCAACTCCTAAAGCGAGGCCCCCGACGGCTGAACGTGGTGCCAAACCGCAGCGTACGGCGCTGGCTCCACTAGAAAAATCGCACGTTTGCACCCGGAATACAACTACTGTCACGCGTGGCGGTCAGGACCCTGCCCTTTGTGGCCAAACTGCCTCTGACCAGGGTCGGACCGGGCCCCTCGAAGGGTGTGGCGCCTGAAATGGGGCCGAAGTGGGACCGGCTCCGCCGGATGCGGTCGAGCCGTCGGTTCCCGAGAGGGCGCTTCAGGACCTGGGCCGACCGCACCCAGTCTCTCACGGAGAGAGGTCGAGCGGAGGTCGCGGTCAGTGTCGGAGCGCCAACCCACCGCCGTAGTAGCTTGCCGACGATGGGGCTCGCCGCGGCAGACATCGACCCCGGCGGCCGTCGGTCCACGGCCCCGATCGTCCGTCGGCGGCCCGGCCGTTGACGGGGGCCCGACCCAAGGTCGCCTTCCTGGACCACTGCGCCCTGGAGTCCGGGGCGGAGCTGGCTCTCCTCCGCCTGCTGCCGGCCCTGGTCGACATCGACCCGGTGGTCATCGTGGGCGAGGACGGTCCCCTGGTCGACGCCCTCCGCCGCCACGACATCCCGGTCCGCATCGTGCCCATGACCGAGACCACCCGCGCCCTCGCCCGGGGCGCCGTGGTCCCCGGCGTGGGCGCGGCACGGGGGGCGCTCTCCTCCCTGGCCTACGCCCACCGTCTCGCCCGACTGCTGCGGGCGCTGGAGGTCGACCTGGTGGCGACCAACTCGTTGAAGGCCTCCCTCTACGGCGGGATCGCCGGGCGGCTGGCGCGGCGACCGGTGGTGTGGCACGTGCGGGACCGCATCGCCGACGACTACCTGCCCGCCTCGGCGGTGACGCTCATCCGGGCGGCCGCCCGGGTCCTCCCCAGCGCCGTCATCGCCAACTCCCGGGCCACCCTCGAGACCCTCCGGCTGCCGTCGGCCGTCGGCCGTCGGCTGCGGGCACGGGCCATCGGCGATCCGTGCCCGCCCGACGAGTTCGCCGGCGCACCCCGACCGGACCACGCCGGGATCACCGTCGGCATCGTCGGCCGCATCAGCCCCTGGAAGGGTCAGGACGTGTTCCTCCGGGCCTTCGCCGCCAGCGGGCTCGGCGGGGAGGACCGGGCCCGGGTGATCGGGGGGGTGCTGTTCGGCGAGGAGGCCTACGCCGACACACTCCCGCCGCTGGCCGCCGAACTGGGTATCGCCGACCGGGTGGAGTTCACCGGCCACGTCACCGACGTGGCGGCCCAACTGGGCTCCCTCGACATCGCCGTCCACGCGTCGACCATCCCCGAGCCGTTCGGCCAGGTGGTGGTGGAGGCGATGGCCGCCGGGGTCCCCATCGTGGCCGCCGACGCCGGCGGCCCGTCGGAGATCGTCACCGACCAGGTGGACGGCCTGCTCTACCCCCGGGGTGACGTGGCCGCCCTGGCCGGGTGCCTCACCCGCCTGGCCCACGACCCCTCGCTCCGTGCCCGCCTGGCCGACGCCGGCCGTCGCACCGCCCGCACCTACGCCCCCGATGCCATCGCCTCCCAGGTGATGGCGACCTACCGGGCGGTGCTGTCCCGCTGAGGCACCGCGGAGCCACGCCGGCGGGCGGGGCCGGAGCGGGCGACACCGCGCGTGAGAGTCTGTCGGCATGACGTGGGCACCAGCCGAGGGCGGCGGCGGGACGCCGGACTCCGGGCCGTCCCTCGGGGGCCGGGTGGCGATCGCCCACGACTACCTCACCCAGCGGGGCGGCGCCGAGCGGGTGGTGGAGGTCCTGGCCCGGGTCTTCCCCGGGGCGCCGATCCACACCACGCTGTTCGACCCCGACGGGACCTTCCCGGTGTTCGGGGGCCTCGATGTCCGACCCTCGTGGCTCAACCGGATCGGCCTGCTCCGTAGCCACCACCGGCTGGCCCTTCCCCTGCTGGCCCCGGCCGTCTCGAGCATGCGGGCCGACGCCGACGTGGTGGTGGCCAGCAGCAGCGGATGGGCGCACGGCATCCGCACCACCGGCCGGAAGGTCGTCTACTGCCATGCCCCCGCCCGCTGGCTCTACCAGCGCGACCGCTACCTGGGGGCCGACGGGGAGACGGAGGGTCCGGCCTCGGCCCGGACCCGGGCGGCGTCGGCGGCGTTGGGGGTGCTCGACGTCCCGCTCCGCCGGTGGGACCGGCGGGCCGCCCACTCCGCCGACCGGTACCTGGCCAACTCCTCCGCCACCCGGGAGGCCGTCCGGGCCGCCTACGGGATCGAGGCCGAGGTGCTGGCACCCCCACCGGCCCTGCTCCCGGACGGGCCGCTCGAGGCGGTGCCCGACCTGGCGCCCGGCTACCTGCTGTGCGTGGCCCGGTTGCTCCCCTACAAGCACGTGGACGTGGTGATCCGGGCCGCCGACCGCAGGCCCGGGGAGCGGGTGGTGGTGGTGGGCCAGGGCCCCGAGCGCGCCACCCTCCAGGCACTGGCGGACCGCTCGGGGTCCACCGTCCTCTTCGGGCGGGCCGGCGACGCCCAGCTCCGATGGCTCTACGCCAACTGCCGGGCGCTGGTGGCGGCGTCCTACGAGGACTACGGGCTGTCCCCCCTGGAGGCCGCCGCCTTCGGCCGCCCCACGGTGGCCTTGCGGGCCGGGGGGTACCTCGACACGGTGGACCCGGGGGTCAACGGTCAGTTCTTCGACCGGGTCGACCCCGACGACCTGGCGGGGGCCATCGAGGCACTGGACGCCGTCCCCTGGGAGCAGGAGGCCATCCGCCGGCACGCCGCCGGCTTCTCCGAGGCGCGGTTCGCCGCCCGGCTGCACGAGATCGTGGCCGAGGAGCTGGGCCACCGGTGAGACGCCGACGGGGGGCGGTGTCCCGCCCGGCCCCGGCCGCCACCGGACTTGTACGCTGACGGGATGACCTCGCGCCCCCGGAGTCGGTCAGGGTGGAGGCCGTCCCGCGTGCAGCACCCGGCGCGCTTCGTGGCGGGATCGCTGGGGTTCGTCGCCCTCCTGGTGGTGCTGGGCGTCCTCTCCACCCACCGGGCCACCTGGGGGCTGGCCGGTGCCGGGGTGGTGCTGGCCGCCGGCCTGGCCGCCGTCGACCTCCGCCTCTTCCCGGTCCTGGCGGTGCCCTGCACCCTGTTGGTGGCGCGGGTGGGCAGCACCGGCTCCGGCCTCAGCATCTCCGACCTGGTGCTGCTGGGCGCCCTCCTCTGCGCCATCCCCCTGGTCACCATGCGGGAGGCCCCCGAGCTGCGGGGGCTGCTGTGGGTGGTGGTGGTCTACGAGCTCCTCATCCTCCCCACCGTGCTCGACAACCCCTACCGGGCGGACATCATCGAATGGGTCCACGAGGCGGCGCTGGTCGGCGGCAGCCTGGTGATCGGCTGGGTGGTCGGTCGCGGCGAACGGGCCCGGATCGCCCTCGGCCTGTACCTGATCGGCGCGTGCGTCATCGCCCTCTGGGCCGGAGCCTGGGTGGTGACCCACCACCTCCAACCGGCCAACCTCCCCCTGGGGATGCAGAAGAACTTCCTCGGCGACCAGCTGGCCTTCGCCACGGTGATCGCCTTCGCCCGGCCGGCCTGGATCGGCTGGACCGCCCGGTGGACACGGGTGGCCATCGCCATCTGCCTGCTGGGGATCGTGGCCAGCCAGTCCAAGCAGGCGATGATCTCGGTGGCGCTGGGGGTGGCCATCGTGGCCCTCCGGGGCCGGAGCTCGAACCTGGCCCGCCGGTCCAAGGGCCTGCTGTTCCTCATGGTCCCCCTCGTGGTCGTCGCCTACGTCACCGTCCAGCGTGAGTTCACCTCGGCCAACAAGTTCAACAGCGTCCACCAGCGGCTGACCTGGTACTCCCAGTCGGTCCAGGTGTGGCACGCCTCCGAGTGGGTGGGTGTCGGGCTCCGGTGGTGGTACACCGACCGGTTCCCGTTCGCCTTCCAGCCACCCAACGCCGAGGCGGAGATGCTGACGTCCGCCGGCATCCTGGGCATCGTCGCCATCCTCTACCTCTTCGGGGCGAGCCTGACCCGGCTGTGGCGGCTGCCCGCCGCCTACGGCACCCTGGCCTTCACGGTGGTGGCCATGCGGATCCTCCAGGGCCAGTTCGACATCTTCTGGGTGGCCGCCCAGGGATCCTTGCCGTGGATGGTGGCCGGCATCGCCATGGGCGCCATGGCCCTCGACCGGGCCCGGTCCCGGTCCCGGGACGACGAGCCCCCCGGACCCGCCCTCCCGGCCCCGGAGGGAGCGCGTCCGGCACCGATTCCGGTCCCCCAGGCGTGAGCGGGACGGGCCCGGGCGCACCGGGGCGGCGACCGGCGGACGGCCGATGAGCCGGGTGGTCCTGATGCCGAGCTCCTACCCCCCGTCGCTCGGGGGCGTGGAGGAGATGTGCCGCCACCTGGCCCTCGCCCTGGTGGAGGCCGGGGACGCCGTGGAGGTCTGGGTGCCCACCGCCGAGGACACCGACGCCCCCTTCACCGTGGAGCTCGACGGCATCACCGTCCGCCGGTTCCCGACGCCCCTCCCCTCCTCCGAGGCCGGGGCCCTGGCCCGGTTCCCGGTGGCGTCCACCCGATCGCTCCTCCACCTGCGCCGGGCGGTGGCGGCGTTCGGGCCCGACCTCCTCCACGTCCACTGCTTCGGGCCCAACGGCATCTACGCCACCGCCGTGGCCACCCTCCAGCGCCTCCCCCTCGTCCTCACCCTCCACGGTGAGACGGTGATGGACGACACCGACATCTTCACCCGCTCCTCGGTGATGCGCACCGGGATCCGGTGGGGGCTCCGCCGGGCCCGGGTGGTCACCGGGTGCTCCGCCTTCACCCTCGCCGACTCCCAGGACCGGTTCGGGCTCGACCCGGCCAAGAGCGTGGTGGTCCCCAACGGGGTGGACCTGTCGGCCGGACCCGACCCGGTCCCGGCCTGGGCCGGGGCACCGGATCGACCGTACGTGCTGTGCCTGGGTCGGGTGGTGGAGAAGAAGGGGTTCGACCTGCTGCTCGCCGCCTACGCCGGGATCCCGGAGACGGAGCGGACCGCCGACCTGGTGGTGGCTGGCGAGGGTGCGCAGCTGGCCTCCCTGCGTCGGGAGGCCGACCGTCTCGGCCTCGCGGACCGGGTGCACTTCCCCGGGCGACTCAGCCGTCAGGACGTGGCGGCGGCCATGGCCGGGGCGGAGCTGTTCGTGATGCCCAGCCGGCTCGAGCCCTTCGGCATCGTGGTCCTCGAGGCGTGGCGGGCGGGCGTCCCGGTGGTGGCGACGTCGATCGGCGGCCCTCCCGAGTTCGTCCGCCAGGACGTGGACGGCGTGCTGGTCGACCCGGCCGACACCGCCGCCTTCACCGGCGTCCTGCGGGACCTGCTGGCCGACCCGGACCGTCGGGGACGCCTGGGTGGCGCCGGCGCCGACCGGGTGACGGAGTTCGCCTGGCCGGTGGTCGCCGCCCGCTACCGGGAGCTCTACGCCGCCGCCGTTCGATCGTAGGGGGCACCCGCGCCCGCACCAGACGGTTCCGGTCATCGTTCCCGGAGAGGGAACCCCGCCCGACCCTCCCCGATCGGCCCCCGGAGACCCGTAGTAGTTTTTCCCCGATGACGCGTGCAACGGTCTGGTTCGGGGGAGCCGTGCGCCCGCTGTTCGGTTGGTTCGAGGCGCCGGACGAGGGGGAGGCCAAGGGCGGTGTGGTGCTGTGCCCACCCTTCGGCGTGGAGATCGCCTCGTCCAGTCCGGCCCTCCGGGAACTGTCCCGCCGGCTGGTGGCCGCCGGGTTCGCCACCCTCCGCTTCGACTACGACGGGACCGGCGACTCGTCGGGTCTCGACGACGACCCCGACCGGGTGGCCGCGTGGAAGTCGAGCATCCGCCACGGCGTCGAGTTCATCCGGTCGACCGGGTGCGAGCGGGTGGCGGTGGTGGGGCTGCGCCTGGGCGCCACCCTGGCCGCCGACGAACTGGGTGGTGACCCGGTGGATGCCGTCGTCCTCTGGGACCCGTGCCCGACCGGTCGGTCGTTCATGCGGCAGCAGACGATGCTCCGGAAGCTGATCGACCGGGGCCACGTCCTCGACGACGGCACCGTCGAGGGTCCGGGCCTGGTGCTGTCCCCCGAGACGGTGGGCGACCTCGGCAGCCTGAGGCTGGAGGAGCACGGGCAGATCGCCAAGCGGGTCCTGCTGCTGACCCGGACCCTCCGGCCGTTGCCGTCCGACGTCCGCCGCTCGTGGGACCGGCCCGGGGTCGAGAGCCGGGAGATCGAGGGTCAGGAGTCCCTGGTCGACGTGGAGCCGGCCCGGGCGGTGGTGCCCGACGGCACCCTCGACACCGTGGTGACCTGGTTGTCGGAGGTGGTGGACGGTCCCCCCGTCCCGGTCCAGGCCCCCCCGGAGGGGTCGGCGGTGGTCGGCACCACCGCCGACGGCCGCTCCATCACCGAGCGGCCGGTGCGGCTCGGCCCGCACGGTCTGTTCGGCATCGAGACCACCGTCGACGGCGTGGCGGCCGCCACCCCGGTCCTCTTCCTCAACGCCGGCCTCATCGACCACGTCGGGCCGTCCCGGACCTGGGTGAACCTGGCCCGCCGAGGAGCGGAGGACGGGATCCGCTCGATCCGATTCGACATGAGCGGGATCGGCGACACGCCGCTGCGCCCCGGCTCGACCGTCCGGGCCACCCGCACCCTCGACGGGCTGGCCGACGTGGCCGACGCCCAGCGGGCCGCCTCCCCCGCCGACCCCTCCGACGTGATCATGGTCGGGCTGTGCTCGGGCACCTACCAGGCCACCGAAGCCGCCCTGGCCACCGGGGCGCGGGCCATCGTGATGATCAACCCCACCTTCCGGATCGGGCTGAACGTCGAGGAACCGGAGGCGGCCACCACCGGCATCGACCGCCAGGCCGCCGAGTCACCCCGGGGTTGGACCCAGCTGATCCCGGGCCGATCGCAGATCTGGGAGGTGATCCGCCGCACCCCGGAACCGGTCTGGTCACTCATCAACCGGGTGGCCTTCCGGAACGCCCCCTCCGCCCTGCTGCTCCGGCTGACCCGGGCCGGCGTGCAGGTGATGGTGGCCTGTGACGACCACGACGCCTGGGTGATCCAGCGGGGGAGCTACCGGGCCCTCCACGGCGCCCGGTCCGACGGCTCCCTGCGGGTCGAGGTGGTGGACGGCATCGACCACACCCTGTTCTGCCGGGACTCCCGGGAGGTGGCCCTGGCGCTGGTGGCCGGGTACCTGGCCGGCGTCGCCCCGGAGCGGTCGCCGAGCTAGCCCGCGTCCGGACCCCGCCCACCGCCGTCGGGCCGGGACCGGTGGGGACGGTTCAGGGGGTCCCGAGCACCGAGAGCCCGAGACGGAGGGGAAGGCGGAGGAAGGCCGGCCCCGAGGCCGTGAAGCTCTCCCGGTCCTCCCGGTCGAAGCCGGCGTGGAGGAGCCGCACGGCGACGACGAACACCGCCCCTCCCACCACGCCGGCGGCCACGGCGTCGACCACCGACCGGCCCCAGAGTTGGTGGGCGGCCAATCCGGCGGCCACGGCGGGGACGCAGGCGCCGATGCTGACCAGCCAGGATTTGGCCGATCCCACCAGGTCGATCAGGCGACCGCCCTGATTCTTCAGCTCGAAGGCGATCAGCGAGGGGAGGTGCCCGATGCCCCCGATGATGTTGGCCACCACCGCCCCCCATACCCCGATGATGGGGATGAGAGCCAGGGCGGCGACGGCGTCGGCCCCCAGGGCGATGAGGCCGGCCCGCAGCACCACGTCAGCCCGCCGGCGGGCGGAGACGAACGAGGACAGCGGGTTGCACAGCGAGTTCAGGCACGAGGCGATGCCCAGGGGGATGAGCAGGGGGGCGGCCGACCGGTAGGCGCTGCCGTAGAGCGCCGGGATCAGCATGGTGATGGCGGGGAGCGCCACGGCGGTGAGCACCCCGGAGGCGGCGGCCACGTACCGGGTGGACCGGAGGAGGACGGCCGAGGCCTGCTGGGGACGGGTGGCCACCAGGCCGATGATCCCGCTGCCCAGCGGCGTGATCACCGCGTCCACCGGGGCGGTCAGCTGGGTGGCCAGTCCGAAGGCCAGGGCGAAGTACCCGATGTCGGCCCGCAGCCCGTAGAGGGCGAGGAAGAACACCTCCGTCCGGGAGGAGGCCAGCTCGCCGACCAGGGCGGTGGCGGTGGCGAAGCCGGCGAAGGACCAGAAGCCGACGGGCATGCCGCGGGGGAAGAGCGGCTTCAGCACCAGCCACCGCCGGCGGCGGTCGATGGGGATCAGGTAGATGGCCCCGATCACCGAGGTGGCGAGCACCCGGGTCGTCCACACCGCGATCGGGCTGTGGGTCTTGACCGCCACCACCATGATGGCCACCTGCATCAGGGTGTTGGCCCCCCCGGTCAGGCGGGCGGCGGCGGCGGTGCGGTTCTCCACCGCCACCGCCAGCGACGGGCCGGCCAGCAGCGCCCCCAGCAGCACCGAGAGGAGGAGCGGGATCAGGATCGCCGGCCCGTAGCGCCAGCCGACGACCAGCATCAGGATCCCCAGGAGGGGCACCTCCACCAGCAGCTGCCAGCCGGTGTCCTGGCGGAGCAGCCGGTCGGCCACCTCGGGGTGGCCGCTGGCCTCCTCGGCGGTGCCCCACATGGCGGTCGCCCCGTTGATCCCCGCCTCGGAGATCTTGGTGACCAGCACCAGAATCAGGCTGTAGACGGCGACGGTGCCGTAGCCGGCCGGACCCAGCTCCCGGGCCACCACCAGGTTGGAGACGAAGTTGATCGGCAGGGCGGTGACGCTGTGGATCGCCGTCCACATCGAGCCGGAGACCGCCCGCCGCCGGAGCTCGTCGTGCTGGATGGGGACGGCGCCGTCGACCGCCCCCGGGGCCGGGACCGCCAGCGGGTCCTCGACGACGTGCTCGCCCGCCTGGCCGTCCGCCACCGGTTCGACGGGGTCGTTGGGGTCGTCGGGGTCGACAGGTTCGTCGGGGGGAGGATCGCCGGCGGGACCGTCGGCGGGGGTCATCGCGTGGAATCTACCAGCGCCGGTCCGTGGCTCCCGCTGCGGACCGGACGACAGGTGGGACGACGATTACGCTGAGTCCCACCTATGAGCGAACGAGACGGGATCGTGCCCCAGATCGGAGTCGTCGTCCCGACCGCCAGGGGGGGATCGATGCTCCGCGAGGCGGTGGCGTCGGTGATCGGTCAGACCTACACCGACTGGGAACTCATCGTGGTGGCCAACGCCTGCGCCGACCGCCTCGAGGACCTCGAGGGACTCGACCCCAGGATCCGCGTCCTGCGCGAGACACGACCCGGGGTGTCACGGGCCCGCAACCTGGGGGCGGCGGCCACCGAGGCGACCTACGTGGCGTTCCTCGACGACGACGACGTGTGCCTCCCCGACCGCCTCGAGCGCCAGGTCGCCCTCCTCGAGGCCGACGACACCGCCGGCATCTGCTCCGGAGGGTTCCGGCGGATGGACGGCGCCGGCACCCCTTTCGGCCCGCAGTGCGGGGCGCTCCGCCAGTACGCCGACATCCTCGGCGCCTCCTTCGACATGCTGATGTCCACCATCATGATCCGCCGCCAGCTGTTCAACGCCATCGGCGGCTTCGATCCGGCCCTCGTCACCGGGGAGGACATCGACTTCTTCCTCCGGGCCGGGCAGAACTCCCGCTTCGCCTATGTCGACGCCACCGTCGTCTACTACCGACAGCACGGCAGCAACTCGGGTGGCAACCCCTGGACCTCCCAACGCGACATCGCCCCGATCCTCCAGAAGCACCGGCGCTGGGCCCGACGCCAGGGGCGCGACGACCTGGTGATGGCGGCGGACAGCGGGCTCCGTCGCGTCCGTCAGGTCAACGCCCGGAGCGCCTACGACGCCGCCCGCCAGGCCCGCACCGAGGGGAACTACCGCCAGCTGGCCAAGGCAGCCGCCACCTCACTGGTCATCGACCCCATGGTGGCCATCGACGACCTCGCCCACTACGCCGGCCGGGCGCTGGGGATGATCGAGCCCGCCGACCGGTAGGCGCCCGCCTACGGCGAGCCGACCACCGCCCGCCAGGTGGCGTCCCAGGTGAACCCCTCCGCCCGCCGCCGGGCGGCGGTGGCCAGCGCCGACCGGCGGTCAGGGTCGTCGAGCAGTCGGGCCAGCACGTCGGCCAGGAACGGGACGTCGTCCCGGGGAAGAGGGCGCCGGCGTCACCGACCAGCTCGGGATTGCCGCCGGTGGCGCTGGCCACCACCACCAGTCCGGTGGCCAGGCCCTCCAGGACGGTCAGGGCGCACGGCTCGTCCCACCGGGACGGCACCACCTGGATGTCGGTGGAGCGCAGGGCGCCGGGGACCTCCGGCCGGGACAGATGACCGGTCCGGGTGACGGAGATGCCGGCGGCGGAGAGCTCGTCGACCAGCTCCCCGAGTTCGGCGCTGAAGGCGGTGGGCGTCGAGGGCCCGAACTGGGTGTCGCCCACCAGCTGCACGGCGAAGTCCGACCGCGTCGCGGCCAGCGCCAGGCAGGCGCGGATCAGGGTGTCGGGGGCCTTCTCGACGCCGATCCGGCCCACGAACCCGATCACCGGGTGCGGGCGTCGGGCACCGGTCGCCGGATGGAAGAGCTCGGCGTCCACCCCGTTGTGGGCCACCGCCACGCTGAGCGGCTCGAGCTGGTAGGTGGCCTCGATGGCCCGGGCCAGGTAGCGGCTGACCGCCACGGTGGCGATGCCCGGGTCACCGGCGTACCGGCGCCGGAAGCCGTCGGAGCACAGCTCGAGGTTGTGGAACCAGTGCACCACCCGCACCTCGGGGGAGGTGCGCCGGAGGTGGACGGCC
>CAVPWU010000008.1:0-109969 GCA_963709665.1 uncultured Actinomycetota bacterium
CCACTGCCGCATATTCGAATGGATGCGTATTCGTTGGCGGGTCCCGTTCTGTCGTGTGACCAGGCAGTTCGTCGGTGAGGTGACGTCGAGGGTGACGTTGGGTTCACCGGTCCTCACCTCGCTGACCAGGCATCCCTTGTCTCAGTCGCAACTGATGATCGAATAGCGCGTCAGTTGCGACCACGAAGGGTGGCCTTGTGCAAGGCAGGAACGTGGTCGGGGCGGCTCATCTGAGCCTGGTCGACGGTGTCGTGGAGCTGGATCCCGAGTCGGCGGTGTTCGAGGCGATGCTCGACGGTTGGCGGGCCCAGCAACTGGCTCGGAGCCTGTCGTTCGCCACCATCGACGCCGGCGCCCGGGTGGTCCGTCGCTTCCAGGAGTCGGCGTCGTCGTTCCCCTGGGCGTGGACACCCGCCGGGTTCGAGACGTGGTCGGCAGAGCTGCGGATGAAGCACCGGGCACCGTCCACCCTCCGGAGCTACCAGCTCAGCCTCCGGGGCTTTCTGGCCTACGTCTGCGACCCCGTCTACGGCTGGGACGGGGAGTGCCTCACCCGCTTCGGGACCCACCCCGTCCAGATCTGTTCGGGGGCCAATTCGATGTCCCACGTGGTCGACGCCGAGGCCCGGCCCGGGCGACGGTCGATGACCCGGGCCGAGTGCCAGGACCTGTTCGACGCCGCCGACGCCCGGGCCGACCGGATCCGGATGGGAGGCCGCAAGGGGTGGGTGCCGGCGTTCCGGGACGCCACCATGCTGAAGGTCGCCTACGGCTGGGGCCTGCGCCGCCGGGAGGTGGTGATGCTCGAGCGCCACGACTTCGGGGCCAACCCCCAGGCCCCCGAGTTCGGTGACTTCGGGGTCTGCCAGGTCCGCTTCGGCAAGGCGGCCAACGGGTCGGGCCCCCGGCGTCGGGGGGTGCTCACGGTGATGGGCTGGACGGCCGAGGTGATGGACGAGTGGACGACGGACATCTGGCCCTCGGTCCGCCGGGAGGGGGCGGCGGGCCTGTGGCCCTCGGAGCGGGACGACCGGGTGAGCGAGGACCGGCTCAACTCGGCGTTCGCTTCGGCGGCGAAAGAGGCCGGGCTGGACACCGCCCTCAGCCCGCACTCCCTCCGCCACTCCTACGTCACCCACCTGATCGAGGACGGCTTCGACGTGCTCTTCGTCCAGCAGCAGGTGGGACACCGCCACGCCTCCACCACCGCCATCTACACCTCGGTCTCCTCCGACTACCGCACCCGGATGCTGCGGAGCGCCCTGGACGCCGTGGTGATGGGGCCATCCCGGAAGGTGGCCGGATCGTGACCACCCGGTCGGTGACCTACAGCTGGCGGCTGCGGGAGGTGATGGCCGCCCACGGCGTCTGGAAGACCACCGATCTGCTCCCGCTGCTGGCCGACCGGGGCGTCCACCTCTCCACCGCCCAGGTCTACCGGATGGCCGCCCGGGTGCCCGAGCGCATCTCGCTCCCCACCCTGGCTGCCCTCTGTGACATCTTCTCGTGCACGCCCGCCGACCTCATCGGGGTGGCGGCCGGGTTGCCGCCCCGGCCCGGCGAGGGCGATCCGCCCCCCATCGATCTGGCCGCCCGGCGGCGGCCCCGGCGGGCCCGGGTCGACCCGAACCGGTGACCGCCCCGGCCAAGCGGGTGGAGTGCGCCCGCTGCCACCGGGCGCAGCGGGCGTGTCAGACCTGGCCGGAGGGGCCGGTGTGTCGGACCTGTCTGCGCCACGCTGTCCAGCGGCGAGGACCGTGTGCGGGCTGTGGGGTCGACCGGCTCCTGCCCGGGCGGGATGGGAAGGGAGCAGGTCTCTGCGTCGACTGCGCGGCGATTCCCCGCTCGTTCCTCTGCGCCACCTGTGGGGCCGAAGGCCAGCAGTGGTTCTCCGCCACCTGCCTGGCCTGCTCGCTGCAGCGCCGGCTGGCCGCCCTCCTCGACGACGGGACCGGCCAGGTCACCCCGGCGTTGGTGCCGCTGGTGGAGCTGATCACCTCCACCGGCCGACCCTGGGCACGGCTGATCTGGCTGAGCCGGGGAGGAACCGCCGACCGGCTCCGGACCTTGGCCAACGGCACGGTCACCCTCGACCATGCCGGCGTGGACTCGCTGCCGCCGGGCCGGGAGGTCGACTACCTCCGCCAGCTGCTGATGGGGGCGGGCGTCATCGACCGTCGGGACACCCAGCTCGGGAACTTCGAGCGGTGGAGCGTGCGCTTCCTGGAGGTGATCGGCGACCCCGAGCACCGGCGCCTGCTGCGCACCTACCTGGTCTGGCGGCACCACCGGGACCTGGTCGACCGGGCCCAAGACGGCCCCCTGGCCTACAGCTGGGTCGCCGGTTGTCGGAACCGGGCCAATGCCGGACTCCGTTGGCTGAGCTGGTTGGCCACCCACGGCCGGACGGTTGCCACCGTCGCCCAATCCGACCTTGATGCCTGGTTCGCCACCGCCTCCAACCCCCGGTCCGCCGAGGACTTCATCCGCTGGGTGGGGCGGCTCAACCGGCGCCCGACGCTCAGCTTCCCGAAGCCCCCGGTCCGGTCCTTCACGCCGGGCCCGGAGTCCGACCGGCGGCGGCTGCTCGACGAGCTCCTGGGCGACGACAGCATCAACCTCCGCGGGCGACTGGCCGGGTGCCTGGTGCTGGGACTCGCCCAGTCGGTCAACCGGATCTGCGATCTCACCCTCGCCGACATCGAGGACCGCAACGGGGAGATCTTCCTGACCCTCGGTGCCAATCCGGTGCCGCTCCCGGCCCCGATGGCGGCGTTGCTGACCGAGCTGCTCGACTCCCGAACACCGACCGGAACAGCCGATTGGCTGTTCCCGGGCAACTTCCCGGACAGCCATCTGTCGGGTCGGGCCTTGTCTCATCAGCTGTCCGGGCTGGGAGTCACCCGAGCGGGTCGCCAGGCGGCTCTGGCCCGACTCATCGGCACGCTCCCCGCCCCTTTGATCTCCGGCTCACTCGGCTACCACCGCAACACCGTCGCCAACCGGGCCGCCGCCCTCGGCACCGACTGGGCCGCCTATGCCGCCGCCAAGGCTCGCCAGACAACCAACTTCTGATGGCCGAACCCCACCGCCAGTGGTCAGGCTCTCGAATACAAGCCAATCGAATATGCGTCTCCCCCACTAGGTCCCGCCACGTCCGGTTGCGTCCCAGCACGCCGGGGTCTGCGAGCGGCAACGGCGAGCCTTGGACGGCGGCTCCGAGCGTGGGCTTTGTCGGAGCCACCTCGCATCCAACCCTTGTGTCAGGCGGGCCCCCCACCAGCGAGGGTGACGTTGGCATTGCCGAATGCAACTGTGTGGACATGATGACCAGCTTCCGCAGCACAGATCGACGGCACTGGGAATCGGCGGCCACGGCGGGCTCGATGCCCGCCTGGGCGCCGCTCAGCCGCCGGCTGAGCCGCTCTCGCTCCCAGGGCAATGCCGAGGTGCGGGAGCGCCGCCCGGGGTCGATGAGCGGGCACAGAGGGCAACGAGCCGGGGACGGGATCGATGATGCACAGGTGTGGAAAGTTCGTACGGCTCCGGTTCCGCCGACCTGAGTCCTCGCCCCCGGCGACCACGGCGGGTTCGACGCCCGCCATGGTCGATCCATGCTCACAAGTGCATCGACGGAGGTCCCCTCACGCCGAGGGGTTCCTGGTGCCGGTGGCCGCCCATACCTCGAGGTTCCGGAAGGCCTGGGCGATTTGGGGAAGGTGGCCAGAAGAGGTCGCTCAACCCGCTTTGGAGCGGCACCAACGGCGGCCCATGGCGGTCTACTTCTCACGCCCCGAGCTGCGGCCTCCCGTTCGGTCGGGCAGCCGGACAACCTCGAAGGCCTGATCCTCTCGCTGAGCTTGGTTCGGCGCGCCAGGCACGAAGGTGACGTTGCTCCTCATCCGGCGGCCACCTTCCATGCTCGGGGTGACGTCCTAGCGGTGCCGGGGTGACGTTCGACGAACCGCCCCGGAGGCCGAGGACGACGTTCCGGGTGACGTCCATCCGGACGATGGACGAAACCTCACTCAACGAACGGAGACAGAAATGAACAGCACTAACCGCACGCAGCCCATCTCGTTTCGTAGGGCGACGATCCTCCCCTCCATCGTCACCCGGTCCGATGGCGGACCGCCGCCCGAGGCTGCGCCTGGGCCGACTGCCGAGGAGGGGAACGACCCCGCCACCGAGGGCCGCTTGGTTCTCACCGTCGATGAGGCGGCCTACCTCCTCAGCATCTCCCGAGGACTGGCCTACGAGCTGGTGGCCAGGGGGGAGCTTCCGGCCATCCGCCTCGGGAGGCGCATCGTGATTCCAAGGGTGGCCATGGAGGAACTCCTGGGTACCCCGATCCGCTGACAACCGGGACGGAGACGGTCGGACTACGTCGCCGGCCCGGCCGGTTCGATGACGGCAAGGATGGGAGCGTCCTTCGGCTCGCCTTCGTCCAGGATCTGGCCGAGCATGGCAGCCACCGGACCATCGGCGGACTCGACAGCGTGGGCGTACACCCGGAGCGTCATGGCCGGATTGGCATGGCCCAGGCGGTTGGCCACGGTCCGGATGTCGTGTCCCCGGGAGATCGACATGGTGGCGGACCAGTGCCGCAGATCGTGGAGGCGCCACCGGCCGTCCACGCCGGCCCGGTCCCGGGCCCGTCGCCACCAGGCCCCGATCCGCTCCGGGTTCACCGGCCGCTCCCCCACCGTCAGGATCCAGGGGCCGAGACCTCGCTGAAGCCGCTTCAATCGCTGCAAGGCCTTGGTCGTGGTGGCGTCCAAGGTGACCGTCCTGCGGTTCGCCGTCT
Organism: uncultured Actinomycetota bacterium; assembly: GCA_963709665.1. GTDB lineage: Bacteria > Actinomycetota > Acidimicrobiia > Acidimicrobiales > RAAP-2 > DASZIT01. The sequence goes on from CAVPWU010000008.1 coordinate 4,808, forward strand.
TGGTGGGATCGTCCCGGAGGGTGGGGGTGGCCGGCTGGTTGGGCGTCCCGTGTCGGATGATGGCCACGCTCGAGTCGATGGACAGCCGATCGCCATCGAGGTCCGCCCACCGCAGCGCCGCCAGCTCGGACCGACGGGCGCCGGTGATAGCGGCCAGCCGCAGGGCGATCGGTGCCGCCGGCTCGATCTTGAGCAAGTCGACCAACTCATCGGCGGCCACCAGGACCCTCCGGACCTCCGCCTCGCTGAGCGCTCCCCTGGGCACCTGCTTCCGTTTGCCCAGCTGGGCCACCGCCACCACGTTGGTGGTCACCCAGCCCCACCGGACCGCCTGGGTCACTGCCGCCCGCAACACCTGGTGCTGGTTCCGGATGGAACCATCGCCCGCACCGTTCCGGGCCAGACGGGCATGCCACCGGTCGACGTCCACCGCCGAGAGCCGGGCCAGACGCACCTTGGCGATGGGATCGGACTTCACCTGGGCCACCCGGCTCTTATGGTTGTCGACGGTCGACGGCGACCAGGAGGGTGTGTGCTGGTCCATCCAGAGGTCGAGCACCTCCGAGACGGTGACCTTGCCGGCCTCACTCCCCCGGCGGAGGGTGAGTTCGGCGGCCACCCGCTCCGCCTCGCGCTTCCCGCCCCGGACGGTCCGGCTCAGTTGGGTGGGTCGGCCCCCGCCGTCACGACCGGTGAACGCCCGCACTTCCCACACTCCCGGCGACCGCTGTCGGATGGTGGCCATGGGCCCAGCCTACCCGAGTAGGGATAAAGTAGGGATAAGGCGCCAATTTCGACACCGAGTCGCAGACCCTGGTTGGGCAGAAACCCTATCCCAACAGCTTGTTTGCGATAACCACCCGCTGGATCTGGTTGGTGCCCTCATAGATCTGGGTGATCTTGGCATCACGCATGAAGCGCTCCACCGGAAAGTCCTTGGTGAAGCCGTACCCCCCGAGCAGCTGCACGGCGTCGGTGGTGATCGACATTGCCGAGTCGGAGGCGAAGCACTTGGCCATCGCCCCGATCTTCGACAACTCCCCCTCGGGGTCGCCGTTGTCGATCAGCGAGCAGGCCCGGTAGACCAGGGTCCGGGCCGCCTCGTTCCTCATGGCCATGTCCGCCACCATGAACCGCAGCCCCTGCAGCTCGGCGATCGGCCTCCCGAACGCCGTGCGCTCCCCCATGTAGTTGGCGGCGAAGTCGATGGCACCCTGGGCGATCCCCACCGCCTGGGCCCCGATGGTCGGGCGGCTGCGGTCGAGGGTGTGCATGGCGATGGCGAACCCCTTGCCCTCCTCGCCGATCAGGTTGGCGGCCGGCACCCGGACCTCGTCGAACACCACCTCCCCGGTCGGGCTCCCCCGTACCCCCAGCTTGTCCTCGAGCTTGGCCACCCGTACCCCCCACTCGGCCTCCACCGCGAAGCAGCTGATCCCTCGGTGGCCGGCCGACGGGTCGGTGACCGCGAACACCACGTAGACGTCGGAGATCCCGGCGTTGGTGATCCAGTACTTGGTACCGGAGATCACCCATTCGTCACCGTCCCGCACCGCCCGGGTCCGCATCGACGCTACGTCACTGCCGGCATCGGCCTCCGACAGGCAGTAGCTGCCCTGCCACTCCCCCGAGGCCACCCGGGGGAGGTACTTGGCCTTCACCTCGTCGGACGCCCAGTTCATCACCGGCAGCATGGCCAACTTGCCGATCAGCATGCACAGCGACGTGGAGGCGCACACCCGGGCCAACTCCTCGGCCATGATCGCCTGGGTGACCATGTCGGCGCCCGCCCCGCCGTAGGCCGCCGGGAGCCCCAGGCCCGGGAGCTCCATCTCGACACAGGCGTCGAACGATGCCTGTGGAAAAGTGGCCTCCCGATCGACGGCGGCGGCGTGGGGGGCGATCCGTGCCTCGGCGAACTGCCGGAGGGTGTCCCGGAACTGCCGGTGGGTGTCGTTCAGGGCAAACAGGGACTCTTCCATCGCCCCAAGTTATCCACTGGGGGCACCCGGACCGTCCGTGGGAGCAGCTGAACGAAACACCCCCAAAAACAATTAATTCCCCTCCGACCCCCAACATGTGTAAATTCAGTTCATTGATTGACACATAGAGCGGTGGAGGCAGTCCAATGAGTGACGTAGCCCAAGGACCGAACTGGTGGATTGCAAGCGATGGCAAGTGGTACCCGCCGGAGCAGCACCCATCTGTCCGAGAGCAGAGCCAGACCCCTCCAGCAGGGGCACAGACACCGGCGTCCAACGGACGTCCGGCCAGCGGGGCCAAGGTCGGGCCGCAGTTTCCCGACCTCTTCAAGGTGGCCATGACGGGTTCGGTGGTGGCGGATGCCGTCACCGTGAACTCCCAGGACCCCCACGAGTACCGCCCCGTCACCTACGGCGGCGGCAGTTCGGCCACGTTGACCAGCACCCCTGCCGGATCCTCGGATGGGGCCTCGTCGAAGCGGAAGTGGCGCAAGTCCCGCTGAGACGGGCTTGACGTCGAGCTTCGGAATCTGCCGGGACACCGGCACCGGCCACCGCGCCGGTGGCACCGGTTGCCGGATCCGGGCTACCCCGGTCACCGCCCCACCCGGCGCGCCCGCCCGGTTCAGTCGTCGGTCGGGAGGTTCAGCAGGTCAGCCCACTCGTCGAGGCGGGCGGCCACCGCCTCGGGACTGAGCACCAGCGCCTCGGCCGACACCGCCGAGGCGATGTCGCGCTGGGCGGTGTAGTGGTGGGATGCCGACCGGAAGAGGGGGGCCCGCGCCGCCCGCAGCGCAGCCGGGGAACCGTCCAGGAATCCCCAGATGGTGAAGGCGAAGGCCAGGTCGTGGACGACCGGGGCCCGTCCCCAGCCGGCGGCCCGGCGCATGGCCACCGCCGTGCAGCCGGCGATGGCGTCCTCGGCCGACTCCCCGGGCTCGAGCACCAGGTCCTCCTCGAACCGCCGGGCCAGCTTCAGGGCGTAGCCCTGGTCGGGACCGGGGGTGCCGAACATGCGGCCCCGGGGCGGCCGGGTGGTCCGGAGCTCGGAGGGTCGGGACTGGGTCCAGATCGACGGCACGTCCAACCGGTAGGCGGACCGCACCTGGTCGGCCTCGACGATCGGTACGAAGGTGGGCTGGGTCATGGGGAGCTCCTGGTCACGGGGTCCGGTACGGCAGGTCCGTCGGGCGGTCGGGGTGGTCAGCCACCGGCGGGTACGGCCGCCCGGAGCAGACCGTAGACGATGGAGTCGGAGAGGGCCTGCCAGGAGGCCTCGATGATGTCCTCGGACACCCCGATGGTGGTCCAGGTACGGTCCCCGTCGGTGGAGTCGATCAGCACCCGGGTGACCGAACCGGTCCCCTTGGCGGAGTCGAGCACCCGCACCCGGTAGTCGACCAGGTGGATGTCGTGGAGCGCCGGGTAGCGGGTTCCCATGGCCGCCCGCACCGCCCCGTCCAGGGCGTTGACCGGACCGTTGCCCTCGGCGGTGGCCACGATCCGCTCGGTGCCCACGAAGACCTTGACCGTCGCCTCGGTGGCCCGGGCCGCCGAGTGGTCGGCGATGACCCGGTACGACTCCAGCTCGAAGTAGTGCTGCTCCCACCCGGTGGCGGCGCGCAGGAGCAGCTCCAGCGAGCCGTCCGCCACCTCGAAGTGGTAGCCCTCGTACTCGAGCCGCTTCAGCGAGTCGAGCACCGAGGACATGGCCTCGGAGTCGAGCTCGAGTCCCAGTTCGGTGGCTTTGAGGGCCAGGGTCGACCGGCCGGCCATCTCGGAGACCACGAAGCGGGTGCCGTTGCCCACCAGCTCCGGCGACAGGTGCTCGTAGGCGTCCGAGCGCCGGGCGATGGCCGAGGTGTGCAGTCCCGCCTTGTGGGCGAAGACCGAGGCGCCCACGAAGGGCTGCTGGGGGTTGGGGGCGATGTTGACCAGCTCGGCGATGTGGTGGGCCACCGGGGTCAGGCGCTCGATCCGGTCGGCCGGGATGGTCCGGACCTGCAGTTTCAGTGACAGGTCGGGGATGGTGGCCGACAGGTCGGCGTTGCCGGCCCGCTCGCCGTAGCCGTTGACGCATCCCTGTACGTGGGTGGCGCCGGCGGCCACCGCCGCCAGCGAGTTGGCCACCGCACATCCGCTGTCGTTGTGGAAGTGGACCCCCACCTGGGTGTCGAACCCGCTGAACACCGTGGAGACGATGCGCTCCACCTCGTAGGGCAGGGTGCCGCCGTTGGTGTCGCAGAGGACCAGGGCCTCGGCGCCCGCCTCCTCGGCCGCCCGCAGGATCCGGGTGCTGAAGGCCGGGTTGGCCTTGAACCCGTCGAAGAAGTGCTCGGCGTCCAGGAACACCCGGAGGTCGTTGGCCAGGAGGAACTCCACCGAGTCGGCCACCATGGCCACCGCCTCGTCGAGCGTGGTGCGCAGGGCGTCCACCACGTGCATCTCCGACGACTTGGCCACGATGCAGACGGCCGGCGTGCCCGCCTCCACCAGGTGGCGGAGGGTCTCGTCGTCCTCGGCCCGGACGTTGGCCCGCCGGGTGGAGCCGAATGCCACCAGGGTGGCGGTGGACAGGCGGAGCTCGCCGTGGGCCCGGGCGAAGAACTCGGCGTCCTTGGGGTTGGCCCCCGGCCAGCCGCCCTCGATGAAGGTGACCCCCAGGTGGTCCAGCTGCTCGGCCACCCGGAGCTTGTCGTCGACGGTCAGCGACAGGCCCTCCTGCTGGGACCCGTCCCGCAGGGTGGTGTCGAAGACGTCGACCGCCTCGGGCAGCCCCGGGAGGTCGAACTGGTGGCCCGGGCCCTCCACCGGACGGCCCTCCTCGGCCGACCGGGCCCGCTCCTTGCCGTGGGCGTGGGACTCCTGGCCGGCGGTCAGCGGGTGACGGTGGGTGTGGCCGTGCCCGTGGGAGTGGGCATGACCCGGGCCGTCGTCGAGGGTGGGGCCCTCACTCGACATGATCGAGCCAGTCCTTGTACCGGTCCACCTCACCCCGCACGGTGGCGAAGTAGGTCTGCTGGATCTGCTTGGTGATCGGACCCGGCTTGCCGGTGCCGACCTCCCGGTCGTCGACCGCCCGGATCGGGACCACCTCGGCGGCGGTGCCGGTGAGGAAGGCCTCGTCGGCGGTGTAGAGGTCGGTGCGGATGATCTGCTCGTACGACACCGTGTAGCCCAGGTCGCGGGCGATGGTCTCCACCGACTTCTGGGTGATGCCCTCCAGGGCCCCGGAGTCCGAGGTCGGCGGGGTGATCAGCCGATCGCCACGGACGATGAAGATGTTCTCGCCGGTGCACTCGCTGACATTTCCGTCGGGGGCGAGCAGGATGGCCTCGTCGTAGCCGGCCCGGAGGGCCTCCACCTTGGCCAGAGACGAGTTGACGTACATGCCGGTGCCCTTGGCGGCGGTGGGCACGGCGTTGGGGTCGTGACGGCGCCACGAGCTGATCTTGCAGGAGACCCCGTTGGCCACCCCCTCGTCGCCCAGGTAGGTGCCCCACGGCCAGGCGGCCACCGACACGTTGACCGGGCAGGGAAGGGGGTTGAGGCCCATCTCGCCATAGCCCAGGTAGACCAGCGGGCGGATGTAGCAGCCGTCGTCCAGGCCGTTGATCCGGACCAGCGTCCGGGTGGCCTCGACGATCTGGTCGACGGTGAAGGGGATGTCGATCAGGAACACCTTGGCCGAGGCGAACAGCCGCTCGATGTGGTCGCGGAGGCGGAAGACGGCCACCCCGGTCGGCGTCGGGTAGGCGCGGATGCCCTCGAACACCCCCGAGCCGTAGTGCATGGTGTGGGTCAGCACGTGCACGGTGGCGTCGGCCCAGTCGACGAACTCGCCGTCCATCCAGATCTTCTCGGTCGGGGTCAGAGGCACGGGCTCACAGCCTTTCTGCGATGGCGTCGCCGATGGCGGCGGTGGAGAGGGTCGGGTCCGGGGTGGAGGCGATGAACTCGGCGACGGCCTTGCCCACCCGGGCGGCGGCGTCCGCCTCGCCCAGGTGGTCGAGCATCAGGGCCGCCGAGTAGATGGCGGCGGCCGGGTTGGCCTTGCCGGTCCCGGCGATGTCGTGGGCGGCCCCGTGGACCGGCTCGAAGAGCGAGGGGCCGGTCCGGGCCGGGTTGAGGTTGGCCGAGGCGGCGTAGCCGATGCCGCCGGCCACCGCACCGGCCAGATCGGTGATGATGTCGCCGAACAGGTTGTCGGTGACGATGACGTCGTAGCGGCCGGGGTTCTCCACCAGGTAGATGCAGCTGGCGTCCACGTGGTTGTAGTCGTGGGTGACGTCGGGGTAGTCGGGGGCGATCTCCTCGACCGTCCGCCGCCACAGGTCCCCGGCGAAGGTCAGCACGTTGGTCTTGTGGACCAGGGTCAGGTGGCGGCGGGGCCGCTTGGCGGCCAGCTCGAAGGCGAAGCGGGCGCACCGCTCCGCGCCGTGCCGGGTGTTCACCGAGCCCTGGGTGGCCACCTCGAAGGGCGTGCCCTTCCGGAGGAAGCCGCCCTCCCCGGCGTAGGTGCCCTCGGTGTTCTCCCGGATGACCACGAAGTCGCAGTCGGGGGCCAGGGCGCCGGGCACCCCGGTGAAGGGCCGGAGGTTGATGTAGAGGTCGAGGTCGAAGCGGAGCTTGAGGAGCAGGCCCCGTTCCAGGGTGCCGGGCGGGACGTCGGTGGAGCCCACCGGGGGACCGATGGCGCCGAGGAGGATGGCGTCCTGGCCCTTCAGCCCCTCGAAGTCGGCGTCGGGCAGGACGTCCCCGGTCCGGAGGTAGCGGGCCGCCCCCAGGTCGTACTCGGTGGTGTCGAGGGACACCCCGGACGCCGCCACCACCTTCAGCGCCTCGCTCACCACCTCGGGGCCGATGCCGTCGCCCCCGATGATCCCTACCCTGTACGTGCTCACTGTCCGTTCCCTCTTGTTCGTCTGTCGTGCCGGTCTGCGACCGTGCCCGTCGGGTATACCGTTCCGGTGCGCCCGACCCCGGTGTCGGAAATTGAAAAACCGCCCACGCAGTGGACGGTCAGGAGGTACATACCGGGTCGGTGTGTACCTAGTCGAGAATAATTACGTTCCGTCGGGAGGCGCGGACTGGTTTCATCAGGACTCCAGTGTCCCCCGCGGAGCACCGCACCGTCAACCGGGGGGCCTCCATCGGCGGACCTCAGCCTCCTTGGACCACCCCCCAGGGAAGGGCGCCCTCCCGGAGGCAACGGGAGGCCGGCCCCCGGCACTCCACCACCGTCGAGGGAAGTCCGTCGCACACCCCGCCGTCGACCACCGCCGCCAACCTGACGGCCGGGGGCGGCCCGGCCAGCGGCGCCTCGAAGGCGGCCAGCACCTCCTCGGCCGACCTGGCCGGGGGCCGGCCGTGGGCGTTGGCACTGGTGACGGCCAGCGGTCCCACCGCCCGGCACAGGGCCCGGATCACCGGGTGGTCGGGCCAACGCACGCCCACCGTCCACCTCCCCGAAGAGCCGCCGCCCAGGTCGACGTCGAACCCCCGGCGTCGGGGGACCACCAGGGTCAGGGCCCCCGGCCAGTACCGGTCGGCCAGCTCCCGGGCGGCCGGCTCCAGGTCCCCGGCCACCGACTCCACCTGCTCGGGTCCGGCCACCAGCACCGGGATGGCCACCGAGACCGGCCGTTCCTTCAGCGCGAAGAGCCGCTCCACCGCTCCGGCCTGGAACGGATCGGCGGCCACCCCGTAGACGGTGTCGGTGGGGACGGCCACCACGGCGCCGTCCCGGAGGAGTTCGGCCGCCCGGGCGACGGCCGCCGGGTCCTGGGCCGGGAGGAGGGACGCCACCTCAGCGCCTCGCCACCAGCATCCGGGTGCGGCCGGCCAGGTCCGGCTCGGTCCGGGCCGCCGCCAACCCGGCCCGGTGGGCCGCACCGGTGGCGGCATCCGCCTGGTGGGGGGCGATCTCCACCACCAGCGCCCCGCCGGGCCGGAGCCACCGGGCCGCCCCCGCCACCACCGCCTCCACATCGGCCATGCCGCCCGCCCCACCGGTCCCGTCGGCGGCCACCAGAGCCGACTCGGGCTCCCACTCCCGGACCCCGGCGTCGAGGCCGGCCAGCTCGTGTCCGGCCACGTACGGCGGGTTGGACACCACCAGATCGAACTCCCCGCACCGCCCGGGCGGCAGGGCCGAGAACCACCACCCCTGGGCCAGTCGTACCGAGGCGCCGCTCCCGTCGATCCGCTCGGACAGGCCGGCGAGATTGGTCGCCGCTACCTCGAGCGCCGGTGCCGAGCGATCGGTGGCCCAGACCTCGAGGCCCGGCCACGACGGCCCGGCCTCCACGGCCAGCGACAGGGCGATGGCCCCCGAGCCAGTGCCCAGGTCGGCCACCAGCGGCGCCCGACCCGGCCCGCCGGGGCCACCCAGGACCGCATGCAGCTCGGCCAGGGCCACCTCGACCACCCGCTCGGTCTCCGGTCGGGGGATCAGGACCCGACGGTCGACCTGCAGCTCGATGGAACGGAACGGCCAGGTCCCCAGCACGTACTGCAGCGGCTCGCCGGCCAGGCGCCGCTCCGCCAGTCGACGGAACGCCGACTCCCGTCCACCGGAGGCGACCGCCGGGCCGTCGACCTCCTCGAGGATCCACCGGGCCTCCCGGGGAGGCAACCCGGCGCCGACCGCCCACGCCAGCAGGGCGGGGCCGAGGTCGTCGACCGTCGCCCGGCGACCGCCGTCCACCGCCACCGTCACTCCCCGGAGAGCTGCCGGGCCCGCTTGTCGGCCATCAGCGCATCGGTCAGCTCGTCGAGATCGCCCATCAGCACCCGGTCGAGCTTGTGCAGGGTCAGCTTCACCCGGTGGTCGGTGACCCGGTTCTCCTTGTAGTTGTAGGTCCGGATCTTCTCCGAGCGCCCCCCACCCCCCACCTGGCTACGGCGGGCGGCCGACAGCTCGGCGGCCTGGCGGTCCTGCTCGGCCTTGAGGAGGCGGGCCCGGAGGACGATCATCGCCTTGGCCCGGTTCTGGATCTGGCTCTTCTCGTCCTGCATGGCCACCACGATCCCGGTGGGGAGGTGGGTGATCCGCACCGCCGAGTCGGTGGTGTTGACCGACTGGCCGCCCGGGCCGGTCGAACGGTAGACGTCGACCTTGAGGTCGCCGGGGTCGATGGCCACATCGACCTCCTCGGCCTCGGGGAGCACGGCCACCGCCGCCGCCGAGGTGTGGATGCGGCCCTGGGACTCGGTCACCGGCACCCGCTGGACCCGGTGGGGGCCGCCCTCGTGCTCCAGGCGCTGCCAGGCGTCCTCCCCCTTGACGATGAAGGTCACGTCGTTGAGCCCGTCGCGGTCCGACGGGCTGGAGGACAGCACCTCGGTCTTCCACCCGCGGTGGGCGGCGTACCGGGTGTACATGTCGAAGAGGTCCTTGGCGAAGAGGTTGGCCTCCTCGCCGCCCTCCGCCCCGCGGATCTCCATGATGACGTTGCGCCCGGCGTTGGGATCACGGGGGAGCAACAGCAGGCGGAGCTCCTCCTCGAGTCGGGCGATGTCCGCCTCGGCGGTCTCGACCTCCGCCCGGGCCAGCTCCCGCTCGTCGCCGGCGGAGTCGGCCACCATCTCCCGGGCGGTGGCCAGGTCGGCCTCGGCCTGCTGGAGCCGGCGCCAGGTGCCGACCACCTCGTCCAGCTCCTTGTGGCGACGCGACAGCACCCGGAGGCGGTCGGGGTCCGACGAGGTGCCGGGGTCCTCGAGCTCGGTGACCACCGTTTCGTACTCGCGTTCGAGCTCGCCGAGGCGGTCGTTCAGCACGGACCAAGGGTACCGGTCAAGGTGGGCGTCACCACGCCGGGTGGGCCGGCGTCACCGACCGGGGTCGATCCCGGTCGGGTGGCTCAGGAGGCCGTGGACTTCGTGGACTTCTTGCGGGCGCCGGCGGTGGCGTAGCGGCGCTGGAAGCGCTCGACGCGCCCACCCGAGTCGACCAGCTTCTGCTTGCCGGTGAAGAACGGGTGGCACTCGTTGCACAGCTCGAGGTGGACGTCCTCCTTGGTGGAGTGCGTCGTGAAGGTGTTGCCACACGAACAGTGCACGGTGGCGACGACGTAGTTGGGGTGGATGTCAGGCTTCATTGGAGTCTCCCGTGCTGGCGACGGACCGGAGCCGTCCGGCTCCCGCGTTCGCGGCTTGGCAAGCATACCGGCTGGGCGGATGCCGCCGATCGGCGGTGGTCAGGTGGCGGGTCCCTTGGCGATCTCGGCCAGGAACTCGTCGTTGCTCTTGGTGGTGCGGATCTTGTCCATCAGCAGCTCCAGTCCGGCGGCGGCACTGCCGTCGTTGGCCAGGGCGTTCAGCACCCGACGGAGCTTCCACACCTGCTGCAGCTGGGACCGGTCGAAGAGGAGCTCCTCGTGCCGGGTGGAGCTGGCGTTGACGTCGATGGCCGGGTAGAGCCGGCGCTCGGCCAGGCGCCGGTCGAGCCGGAGCTCCATGTTGCCGGTCCCCTTGAACTCCTCGAAGATCACCTCGTCCATCTTCGAGCCGGTCTCCACCAGGGCGGTGGCCAGGATGGTGAGCGAGCCGCCCTCCTCGATGTTCCGGGCGGCCCCGAAGAACTTCTTGGGCGGGTAGAGGGCCCCGGAGTCCACGCCACCGGACATGATCCGGCCGGTGGCCGGCTGGGCCAGGTTGTAGGCGCGGGCCAGACGGGTGATGCCGTCGAGGATGATCACCACGTCCCGTCCCATCTCCACCAGGCGCTTGGCCCGCTCGATGGCCAGTTCGGACACCGAGGTGTGCTCCTCCGACGGTCGGTCGAAGGTGGAGGCCACCACCTCGCCCTTCACCGAGCGGCGCATGTCGGTGACCTCTTCGGGACGCTCGTCCACCAGCAGCACCATCAGGTGCACGTCGGGATTGTTGGCCTCGATGGAGTGGGCGATGTGCTTCATCACCGTGGTCTTGCCGGCCTTGGGTGGCGACACGATCAGGCCACGCTGGCCCTTCCCGATCGGCGACAGGAGGTCGACGATCCGGGTGGTCATGTTCTCCTTCTCCCCCGGCATCTCGAGATCGAGGCGCTCGTCGGGGAAGAGGGGGGTCAGGTCCTCGAAGCGGGGGCGGTTGCGGGCCACCTCCGGGTCGAGCCCGGACACCGTCTCGATGTGGAGGAGCGCCGGGAACTTCTCGGTGTTGCCGGCCGGCCGGCAGGCCCCCTCGAGGTAGTCGCCCTTGCGGAGGGCGAAGCGGCGGGCCTGGCTGATCGAGACGTAGACGTCCTTGGTGGACGGGAGGTAGCCGTCGCAGCGGAGGAAGCCGTAGCCCTCGTCCCGCAGGTCGAGCAGGCCCCGGACCGGGATGAGCTCGCCCTGGTACTGCTGGTCCTGGCCGCCACCGGCGCCCTGCAGGTCGCGCTCGCCGCCCCCTTCGCCCTGGCGGTCACGGCCACGGCGGCGTCGGTTGCTCCGCCGGTTGCCGGCGTCGTCGTTCCCACCGCCCTGGTTGTTCTGGCGGTTCCCCTGGTTGTTCTGGCGGTTCCCCTGGTTCCCTTGGTTGCCCTGGTTCCCCTGGTTCCCCTGGTTGCCCTGGTTGTTCTGGCGGTTGCCCTGTCGGCCCTGGTTGCCCTGGTTGTTCTGGCGGTTGCCCTGGTTCCCCTGGTTGTTCTGGCTGCCGCGGGACTCGCCCTGGCGATCGTCGCCGGCCGAGGTCTGGCGTCCCTCCGGAGCGGCGTCGCCGTCGCTGTCGGCGGCGGCGCCACGGTCGGTGCCGCCACGGTCAGCCGGGTCGGGCTCGTCGCCGAGGTCGCTGCCCGAGTCTGTGGACCGGGCGTCGTCGTCGGGACTGAAGGAGAAGGCGGCGGGAGCCCGACCCCGGGCACGGCGGGCCGGGGGTCCGTCCGGGTCGGCGACGTCGGCGGTCGAGCCGTTGCCCGAGCCGTTCTCCGAGGGGGCGGGGGCGTCGTCGCCCTCGCCTGCCACCGCCGTCCGGCTGCGGCGCCCGTTGGAGTGGCCGGTGCCGTTGCCGTTGCCGCCCTCGGACGAGCTGTCGGCGGCGTCGGCGGCGGCGGCGGACGTGCCGTTGCCGGCCCCGCTGTCCACCGACACACCGGTGGCCTTCAGGATGCCGTCGATCATGTCGGCTTTTTTGGTGCGGGTGGTGGTCTTCACAGACAGGGCCTGTGCGATGGCATGGAGCTCATCGCGTTCCTTGCCTTCCAACACCGAGCGCTCGAGCTGCTGTTCCGCAGTCATCGGCCTCCTCGTTTCAGAGTTCCTCGTGGGACGGGGTGGATCGAAAGCCACCCGTCAGGGATGCAGGGGTAGAGCCGTACGTCGGGTCAAACTCCCGACAGCCCCAACCGTCACGTTCTACGGGCTGGGTCGCGTTCCGGAGCCGTCCGGAGGATCCCATCCAGGTGCCGGGAAGGGCACACGTGGAAGTGAAGGTGTGACCACTCTACCCGGACCGGCCCCACCCGGCAACAACCCCCAGGTGGCGCCCTCAGAGCTCGAGGGCGTCGAGCACGGCGCCGAGGTCGGCGTCGACCACCGTCGGCACCGAGATCTGACCGATGGCCACGTCGGGATCCTTCAGTCCGTGGCCGGTGAGGACGCAGACCACCGTGGCACCCTCGCCCACTCCGTCGGGGAGCCCCGTCTTCAGCAGGCCCGCCACCGAGGCGGCGGAGGCCGGCTCGCAGAACACCGACTCCTCGGCGGCCAGGAACCGGTAGGCGGACAGGATCTCCTCGTCGGTCACCGCCGCGATGCCACCGCCCGACTCGCTGGCCGCCGAGGTGGCCCCGTACCAGCTGGCCGGGTTGCCGATCCGGATGGCGGTGGCCACCGTGTCCGGGTGCTCGATGGGGTGCCCCTCGACGATGGGCGCCGCCCCCGCCGCCTGGAACCCCAGCATCCGAGGCAGGCGGGTCGACCGGCCCGCCTCCCGGTACTCGAGGTAGCCCTTCCAGTAGGCGGTGATGTTGCCGGCGTTCCCCACCGGGATGCAGTGCACGTCCGGGGCGTCGCCCAACACGTCCACCACCTCGAAGGCCCCCGACTTCTGTCCCTCGATCCGGTAGGGGTTCACCGAGTTGACCACGGTCACCGGTGCCCGCTCCCCCAGCTCGCGCACGATGGTCAGCGCCTGGTCGAAGTTGCCCCGCAGCTGCAGGACCTTGGCCCCGTGGATGAGGGCCTGGGCCAGCTTCCCCAGGGCGATGAACCCCTCGGGGATCAGCACCGCGCAGGTCAGGCCGGCCCGGGTGGCGAAGGCGGCCGCCGAGGCCGACGTGTTGCCCGTCGACGCGCAGACCACCGCCTTGGCCCCCTCCTCCGCCGCCTTGGAGATGGCCACGGTCATGCCGCGGTCCTTGAACGAGCCGGTGGGGTTGGCCCCCTCCACCTTCAGGACGACACGGGCCCCCACCCGGGCCGACAGCTTGGGGGCGGGGAGCAGCGGGGTCCCCCCTTCCAGAAGGGTGACCACCGGGGTCCGGTCGGAGACCGGAAGGAAGGCGCGGTACTCCTCGATCACCCCCCGCCAGGGCTGCCGGGCCGGAGGGGTCATTCCGGCTCCCCGATCACCCGGATGATGCCCCCGACCCGCCGGACCGGCCCGAGCTGCTCGAGGGCGTCGACGGTGTCACCCACGTCGCCCTCCCGGGCGGCGTGGGTGAGCAGGGTCAGCCGGGCCGAGTCCTCGAGGTCCTCCTGTTCCAGCGAGCGGATGGAGACGTGGTGCTCGCCGAAGGCGGTGGCCACCGCGGCCAGGACTCCCGGGCGGTCGTCCACGTCGATGCTCAGGTAGAAGGCGGTGCGCAGCGAGGCGGGCGGGAACACGCGGCCGGGCCGGCGGTCCGGGGCGGGGGCGGTGGTACCGGCCGCCAGGTTCCGGGTGGCGTCGATCAGATCGCCGAGCACGGCGCTGGCGGTGGGGACCCCGCCCGCACCCTGCCCGTAGAGCATCACCTCGCCGGCCGCCTCGCCCTCGATGAAGACGGCGTTGAAGGCGTCGCGCACGCCCGCCAGCGGATGGGAGGTGGGGACCATGGCGGGGTGCACCCGGACCGAGACCTCGTCCTCACCCACCCGCTCCACCACCGCCAGGAGCTTCACCACGTAGCCGGCGCGGTGGGCGAAGGCGACGTCGAGGGAGCGGACGTTGGTGATGCCCTCGCAGGCCACGTCATCGACCGCCACGTCGTACCCGAAGGCCAGGCCGGCCAGGATGGCGGCCTTGGCGGCGGCATCGTGCCCCTCCACATCGGCGGTGGGATCGCGCTCGGCCAGCCCCAGGGTCTGGGCCTCGGCCAGGACCTCGGCGTAGTCGGCCCCCTGCTCGGCCATCTTGGTGAGGATGAAGTTGGTGGTGCCGTTGACGATCCCCATCACCCGGTGGATCCGCTCACCGGTCAGGGACTCGCGGAGCACCCGCACCAGCGGCACGGCTCCGGCCACCGAGGCCTCGTAGAGCAGGTCGACGCCCTGCCGGCGGGCCAGGGTGCGGAGACCGAGGCCCTGGGCAGAGGCGAGCAGGGCCTTGTTGGCGGTGACCACCGGCTTGCCGGCCGACAGGGCGGTGGTGACCAGGGTGGCCGCCGGCTCGAGACCACCGATGAGCTCGACCACCACGTCGACCGAGGGGTCGGCGGCCAGACCGGCGGCATCGGTGGTCAACAGGTCGGTGGGGACGTGGTCGGGTCGCGGGCGGTCAAGGTCGGCGACGGCGATGCCGGCGATCTCGAGGCGGGCCCCGCTCTGCACGACCAGCTCGTCGGCCCGGGAGTGGAGCAGGCCCACCAGGGCGGCCCCCACGGTGCCCCCGCCCAGGATCGCCACGCGGACCACGCGGGAGGGGGGGTCGGCCGAGGTCACCCGGTCACGCTACCGCCTGGCCGCCACCGGGTCCGACCCGGTGGAGGAGTCAGACGTCCAGGCGGAGGAGGTCGTCGAGCGTCTCGCGGCGCACCACGGTGCGGGCGGTGCCGTGGCGGACGAACACCACCGCCGGTCGGGGGACCTTGTTGTAGTTGGAGGCCATCGAGTGGCCGTAGGCGCCGGTGACCGGGGTGGCCAGGATGTCGCCGACCGACAGGTCGGCGGGAACCCGGCCGTCCGCCACCACCACGTCGCCGGACTCGCAGTGCTTCCCCACCAACCGGATGGGGAGGGGCCGGGGAGCCCCGGTGGCCCGGGGCAGGAAGGCCTCGTAGCCGCTGCCGTAGAGGACGGGCCGTGGGTTGTCGCTCATCCCACCGTCGACCGAGACATAGGTCCGGTACCCGGGGACGTCCTTGATGGTGCCCACCCGGTAGAGGGTGAGGGCGGCGGCGGCCACGATCGACCGGCCCGGCTCGGCGGTGACCCGCACGCCGGGGTCGATCCCGGCCCGGGTGCAGGCCTCCCGGACCGCCCGGGCCCACTGGGCCATGGGAGGGGCCTCCTCACCGTTGACGTAGGCGACGCCCAGCCCCCCGCCCACCACCAGCTCGGGCAGGCCCAGCGGGGCCGAGAACTCGGCCAGGACCTCGATGGCCTGCACGAACGGGGCGATGGCGAAGACCTGGCTCCCCAGGTGGGCGTGGATGCCCACCAGGTCGACCAGCCCGGCGGTGTCGAGGGCACGGAGGCGGGCCACGGCGCGGGTGGCCGCCCCGGAGGCCAGGCCGAAGCCGAACTTGGAGTCGTCCTGGCCGGTCCGCACGAACTCATGGGTGTGGACCTCCACCCCGGGGGTGATCCGGGCCAGCACCCGGGGACGGACCGGAGGTTCAGCCACCTCCACCAACCGCTCCAGGCGGTCGATCTCGTCGAAGGAGTCCACCACGATCCGCCCCACACCGACCCGGAGGGCGGTGGCGAGCTCCTCGTCGGACTTGTTGTTGCCGTGGAGGACCAGCCGGGCCGGGGGGACGCCGGCAGCCAGCACGGTGTGGAGCTCCCCCCCGGTGGAGACGTCGAGGTCCATCCCCTCCTCGCAGGCCAGCCTGGCCATGGCCACGCACAGGAACGCCTTGGTGGCGTAGGCCACCCCCTCCCCCCAGGCCTCCACCGCCTCGCGGCAACGGGCCCGGAGGTGCTCCTCGTCGTAGACGAAGAGCGGGGTGCCCTCCTCCTCGGCCAGCTCGGTCAGGTCGACCCCGCCGACGGCCAGGCGGCCGTCGGCGTCCACCGTGGCGGTGAGTGGGAGCAGTCCGAGGTCGATGGGGTCCTCGGGGCCGGGCGTCACATGGACTCCGGTGCCGACACCCCGAGCAGCCCGAGGCCGATGGCCAGGCCGATGCGGGCCCCCTCCACCAGCCACAGCCGGGCCTGGGTGAGGCCGGGGTCGACGTCCTCGGCCAGGATCGGGCAGTCGTGGTAGAAGCCGTGGAAGGCACCGGCCAGCCGGCGGACCCAGGTGGTGATCTTGGTGGGGGCGCGGTCGACCGCCGCCTCCGCCACCACCTCGGGCAGCTCCTCGAGGCAGCGGATGAGCTCCAGCTCGCGGGGGTGGACGAGGAGCCCGAGGTCGGCCTGGCCCAACGGGCCACGCACCACCCCGCGCTCTGCGGCCTTCCGGCCCACCCCGCCGATTCGGGCGTTGGCCATCTGCACGTAGAACACCGGGTTGTCCACCGACTGGGCGCGCACCGACGCCAGGTCGAAGGTGGTGGCCTGGTCGAGGGAGCTCATCAGGCTCAGGATCCGGGTGGCGTCGGGGCCGATGTCGGCCACCAGGGAGTCGAGGGAGATGGCGTTCCCCGCCCGCTTGCCCATCTTGACGGCCTCGTCCCCGTCGACCAGCGAGACCATCTGACCCAGCCGGACCTCGAGGTGGCCCTTGGGCACGCCCAGGGCCTCCACGCCGGCCATCAGGCTGGCCACCTGTCCGTGGTGGTCGGCGCCGAAGACGTCGATCACCCGGTCGAACCCCCGGACCAGGAACTTGTCCCGGTGGTAGGCCAGATCGCCGGCCAGGTAGGTGGCGTCACCGTTGGACTTCCGGAGCACCCGGTCACGGGTGTCCCCCAGCTCGGTGGCGCGGAACCAGGTGGCACCGTCCTCCTCGAAGACGAGACCCTTCCCGGCCAGGAGGGCGATGGTCTCGTCGACCGCCCCGCTCTCCTCGATGGAGGCCTGGCTGTACCACTCGTCGAAGACGATGCCCACCGAGGCCAGGGTGGCCTTGATCATGTCGAGGATCCGGTCGGCTGCCCACCGTCCGGCGAGCGTGACGTCGTCGGGACCGTCGTAGACGGCGGCCAGCTCGGTCACGTACTCGCCCTGGTAACCACCCTCGGGTACCTCCTCGCCCCGGTGGCGGGCGAGGAGGCTCTCGCCCAGGCGGCGGATCTGGCCGCCGGTGTCGTTGACGTAGTACTCGCGGCTCACCCGGTACCCGGCCCGGTCGAGGACCCGGGCCAGGGCATCGCCGTAACTCCCCCACCAGCCGTTGCCGACGTGGATGGGGCCGGTGGGATTGGCGGAGATGAACTCGATCTGGACCCGTTCGCCGTGCCCGACGTCGGGCCGGGCATAGCCGTCCTCGCCGAGCTCGAGCTCCTCAGCCAGGGCGTCGTGGAGCCACCCGTCATCGAGGTGGAAGTTGACGAAGCCGGGCCCGGCCAGCTCCACCGACGTGGTGTGGGGGGGCGGGTCGGCGGTCAGCGCCTCCACCAGCGCCTCGGCCAGCGCCCGGGGGTTGGTGCCGGCCCGCTTGGCCCGCACCGAGCGCGATATTGGTGGACCAGTCCCCGTGCTCCCGGCGGGCCGGACGCTCGAGCAGCACCTCGGCAGGCGTCACCTCGAGGTCGAGGGAGCGGTCGGCGGCCACCCGGGCCAGGGCACGGCTGACGGATTCGGCGAGCTGATCACGGATTGGCATTGAGCGAGAGGTTACGTCCTCACCGACACGGGACCGGATGCCACGGAGCCACCGACCCTGTCCGGGGCGGTAGGATGGTCCGGTTCACGGAGCGGTCCTACCGGTCGATACGCACGGCTTCCGCCCGAACATGCCCTCGTAGCTCAGCGGATAGAGCATTGGCCTCCGAAGCCATGTGCGCAGGTTCAATTCCTGCCGGGGGCACCACTGTGATGTCGCGAGACCTCGGAGACAGGTGTCTCGAGACATCGGAGACAGCCGGACCTGGACAGCCCGACCTGACGCTCGCCGCTCCGGGGTCGGAACGCCCGGGACCCGGGCGTCGGGGGCTGCGATCTGCGATCTGCCCTACAGCCCCTCGACGCCCTGGGTTCCCTTCATGCCTTCTGTAACCGGGCCTTCTGCAGCCGGACGGCTACCAGCGGTAGAAGCGGTTCTTCCCTGCCCCCTCGCCCCGACCCAGGGCCAGGCCGATGAGCCAGAAGATGAAGAATACAACCGCGACAATCCACAGGAAGTGCAGAGCAAAGCCCAGGCCGGCGAAGAGAAGCACCAGCACGAACACAAGTAAGATAAGCATGCGATTTCAACCTCCCGTAGATGAGCGTGGCCAGACCTTCCCCCGAAGAGAACGTCTTCAATCATTGTTCGGGTCAATTGAGGAACAACGCCGCCGTTCGGTTTCGGTTCATGCCTCTGATCCTGTCCCGGCCCCGACGGTCCGCGCTCGATCGACGACGGTGTCCGGCCGACCGGTGACCCGGCGGCGTCCTGTCCCCTGTACCCCGCATGTACGTGCTGGCTGACGGGTTCTGACCGATCCTTCACCGGTTTTCCGGAGCAACCCTTCTTCGACCTCCACGGGCACGGATAGCGCGAGGATCTCCTGGAGGAGCTCAATGCTTTGGCGGCTCTTCGGATTTCAGCGGGGAGTGACCGTCGCCAGCAGGTCCCAGTTGGGCTTGCCGGCGTAGAGCAGTGAGCGGATCCGGTAGTTCCGGAACGACGTGAAGCCGAAGGCGGCCCGCTTCACCCGCTTGATCAGGTTGTTGACCGCCTCCGTGGGCCCGTTGGTGACGTGGGCGACGTGCCAGGCGGCGATCTCCTTCCTCCAGCGGATCAGCGTGCGGCCGAGGGAGCGGGCCTCGATCGGGTAGTCGGGGTCCTGGAGGTCGTGACCGAGCTGGGTCACCCACTCGAGGGCGAGCTCGGGATCGGCGTGTTGGTAGAGCTCCCGGACGGCTTCCTTGGCTTCCCAGCAGGTGGCCACATCACCGTGAGGATCGCCGGCCCGGAGCAGGCCTGTCAGCTTCTCGTGACCCTTCTCGTCGAGGCGCTCCTTGGCCTTGGTCAGCAGGCGCCGACAGCGGTAGAGGGGATCGGACTTCCGGCCCCGGTGACCGAGGGTCTCGTTCTGGACCCGGCGACGGCACTCGTCGAGCTTGGTATTGGCCAGCTTCGTGAGGTGGAACGGATCCGCCACCAGGGTGGTGTCGGGCACCATGACTTCGAACACCCGTCGATAGGGACCGGACAGGTCGAGGGTGCCGAACACGATCCCCGAACGGAAGGACGGCCCCTGCTCGGCCAGCCAGCCCATGGGTTCGGCACTGCCCCGACCAGGGACGACGTCCAGGAGCTGTCCGGCCCGGACGTCGACGATCTGGGTGGAGAAGCACTGGCGGTGAAAGGGGCCGAGCCGCACCATGAGCACCTCGTCGAGCCCCAGGGCGGTGACCGATCCGAACCGGTCCTGGTCGGCCTCGAGAAGGGCCTCCCCGTAGGCGACGACGGTGTCGTTGACGGTGTGCCAGTCACAGCCCAGATCCATGGCCACCTCGTTCACGCTCCGGGCGTGACGACCGACCTGGGCGGTGGCCCACCGGGCGGCTCGGGAGGTGAGCACCTGTCGAGGAGCGGCGATCCGGTCGTCCTCCTCGGTCCACGAACCCACCGGGCAGTCGGCATCGGGGCACGTCCACCGGCGCTTGTGCCACACCAGGCGGGTGGGACGACCGAAGAGCGGCAGATCGACCAGCTCCACCCGGGAGCGATCCTTCACCCGGGCGACCGCCCCACAGTTCGGACAGCCAAGGCGGGAGGCCTGGGTCTCCACGTGGATCCGGGCCTCGCCGTCGGCACCGTCTTCACCGCCGAGGAAGGTGATCACCGGAAGTCCGATCATCCACTCCAGCGCGCGCGTAGGGTCAGTCTCCACGGGGGTCCTCCATCTTCGGTCGTTGAACAACCAAAGACTGGTGGACCCCCGCTACGCGCTCGCGGATCCGACTACTGGACCCCGCTCATTTCCGAAGCGCCGCTTTGGCTCAGATCTTCGACATCCTGTGCGTCGTCATATCGCTTGCTGAGACCCCGAATCCGACGGTGATCGGCCACCGGCAGCTCCGGAACGTCCAGGTCCACTCCTCCCGGGTCCCTCCGGCTCGGCGTCACCCGGCAGGACCGGGGGGTACCCCGGCGGGTGGCCGACGAACCCTCGGTCCGCGAAGAATCACAATCCTCCACACGGTGTTTGCGGCCGTGCGACCCGGGTATCGGCTCCCCCGCCGACGGGACGAACCAGATCAACACAGGAGGTTGGACGGTGAAACCGCATCTGCCTCAACCGCGGGGACCGCTCACCGACGTCCTCTGCGATCGCCTTCTCCGTTCGCCGGGTCCCCTTCCCCGCCTCGACGCCTCCGTCACGGGTCACCCGGCTGAGGAGGACCTCCAACTGGCCCTCCACCTCTGTTACGGGCTGCACTACGACGGCTTCGCCGGGGTGTCGGACGGGTGGGAGTGGATGCCGTCGCTGATCGAACTGCGCCGAGGTCTCGAGGAGGGGTTCCTCCGGTCCCTCACGACCGACCAGCACCTTGCGCCCCCGGGGGCACCGGTGGACGGGGCTCGGCTGGACGAGCGGATGGGCGATCTCCTGTCCCGGGCCGGAGGGCCGTCGCTCTCCTCCTACATGGACGACCGCGGTACGGAGGACACGCTCCGGGAGTTCGTCATCCACCGATCCGTCTATCAGCGCAAGGAGGCGGACCCGCACACGTGGGCGATCCCCAGGGTCCGCGGCCGGGCCAAATCCGCCCTGGTCCATCTCCAGTCCGACGAGTACGGGGGCGGTGTCCCCGGGAGATCCCACGCCGAGCTCTTCGCCCACACCATGGTGGCGCTGGATCTGGATCCGACGCCCGGCGCCTACATCGACCAGGTCCCGGCTGTCACGCTGGCCACCGACAACCTCGTCTCCTGCTTCGGGCTCCATCGCCGCTGGCGAGGGGCGCTGGTGGGGCACCTGGCGGCGTTCGAGATGACCTCCGTGGCGCCCATGACCCGCTACGCCTCGGCGGTTCGCCGGATCCTCCGGGACCAGGGCCCGGCCGAGTTCTACGACGTCCATGTGGAGGCGGACGTCCGGCACGCCGAGATCGCCGCCACCGATCTCGTCCTGGGGTTGGCGGAGTCGGATCCCGAGGCGGCCGACGACATCCTGTTCGGTGCCGCCGCCCTCCTCGCCGTCGAACGACGGTTCGCCGACCATCTCCTGGACAGCTGGTCACGGGGGGCGTCCTCGCTGCGACTGCCCGCCCCTGACGGGGAGATACGTCCTCCCGCCGACCGCTGGGCCCTGTTTCTCGAGAGCCTCAGGCTCGAGCAGCCCACGGTTCCGCCGTCGGCGTCGGGAGCCGGAGCGGTGACGCGGGTGCGGAGCTGAGCCCTCGCGGGTCCGAATCTCTCCTCCCGGCGCCACCGTTAGTACGGCGGCGGCGGATCCGGCTGTGGGTGGGCACCGGCCGGCAGCGGGGCAATCCCGACGATGGGGGCGTCGAGCGGCTGCGTGGCCGCCGATCCCAGGAACGGGGCGTCCCCGTAGGCGAAGACCCCGCCGTCGGCGGCCACCGTCCAGTAGCCGGTGCCGTCGGGGTTGGCGGCGATGGCCACCATCGGGGAGTTGAGCGGCCGACCGCCCATCGACCCCTGGAAGGTGGCGTCGCCGAAGGAGAAGATGCCGCCGTCGGAGGCCACCTCCCAGTAGCCCTGGCCGTCGGCCGTCGAGGCCATCCCGACGATGGGCCGGTTGAGGGGGTGGCCGCCCATCGACCCGTGGAAGGTGGCGTCGCCGAAGGAGAAGATGCCGCCGTCGGAGGCCACCTCCCAGTAACCGCCTCCATCGGGAGTGGCGGCGATGCCCACGATCGGCCGGTTGAGGGGGTGGCCGCCCATCGACCCGTAGAACCCGGCCCCGAGCATCCCGAAGATGCCGCCGTCCGAGGCCACCAGCCAGGCCCCCCGGGGGGCGGCGGCGATGCCGACCACCGGGGAGTTGAGCCCGTAGACCACGCCGGACCCGTCGTCCGAGGGGACGCCGACCCCGAAGGCCGACACGTCGGCGAAGACCCCGGTACACGCCGGTGCACCGTCGCAGGGCCCGGTGTAGGGAGTCGTGGTGCCGGCTCCCAGCCAGTACCCGGTCCCCCCGGGGGCCGTCGACACCCCCACGCAGTCGTAGGGCGGCGACGGCACCGCGTTGACACACTGGTCGCTGCCGTAGGAGTCGGGGGATCCGAGGTCGGGGGCGTTGTAGGCGTAGGAGTCCCCGAACCCGGTCACCAGCCAGTAGCCGGGGAGTCCGGCCACCCGAGGCGCCGTGGGGGTGGCGGCCCGGGCGGAGGCGCCGGCCGGGAGGGTCGGCAGGATCCCGAGACCCAGCCCGCCGAGGAGCACCACCACCACTGCGACCACCCGTCTCATCTGGTCCGCCCTCTCCGTACCGCCCGACACCGAAGCTACCCGGGCGGTCCGTCCGAAGCTACCCGGGCGGTCCGCCCGAAGCTACCCGGGCGGTCCGTCCGTCGCACCCGGTTGCTTCGACCGCCGCCGGCAGGCGAAGTGGGCCTTCACCGAGTCGTCGGTGGGCGGGGCACCGTCGTCATCGACCTCGGTGAGGATCTCGAACCCGTAGGCCAGGGCGGACCGGATCCGGGCCAGTGGCACGGCGAGCTCGGGGATCCGCTCCTGGTGAAGCTGGTAACGCCCGCCCGCCACCTGCTCGAAGACCCGGATGTCCCACACCGAGTCGACCGACGAGTCACCGACCCCGGCGGCGGTGACATCGATGATGGCGGTGCCCCGCTCGAAGTCCTGGACCCAGGGAGGCTCGTCGCCCAGACGGCGGAGCTCACCGACGGTGTTGACGTCGAAGACGAACAGCCCACCGTCCTCGAGGTGGGCATGGGCGGCGGCGAACGCCGAGCACCAGTCCTCGAAGGTCGGGAGATGGTTGAGGGTGTCGAAGACACAGCACACCACGTCGAACCGCCGGCCCAGGTCGCACGAGGCGATGTCCCCCTCGAGCAGGCGGGCGCCGGGCACCTTGGACCGGGCGATAGCCAACATGGCCGGCGACCGCTCCAGGCCGGTCAGCGAGGGGATGCCGGGTAGCCGGGCGAGGAGGGAGCCCGTTCCCGCCCCCAGCTCGAGGAGCGAGTCGGCGCCCGGCCGGAACGCCTCGATCCAGCGGGCCACCCGGTCGGCCCTCGGACCGGGATCGTCCATCACCTCGTCGTAGAAGTCGGCGAATCGCTCGTAGGCGGTCACCCCGACCACGCTGCCACACCGGCGGGGCACCACCAACCCCCGACTCTGTGACGTGTTGCTGACACGTTCACCGGAACGAGACGATCAATTCGGTTGTGGGTCCGCTCGGCGTCTCGTAACCATGCTGCATGACCTCCGACGCCTCCGCCTCTCCCCCCGACCCGCACCTCATTCCCCGCCGTGTCTTCCTGAAGGGAGCGGCCGGAGTGGGCGTGGCCATGGTCGCCGCCCCCATCCTCTTCGACCTCCCCGCCTTCGCCTCGGCGTCACTCGGGACCGGCACCGATCCCGAGCAGGTCCACCTCCAGTGGGGTGCCGACCCGGCCACCAGCGTGGTCATCTCGTGGGCCGCCCCGGCCGCCCAGCCGTCGGCCCAGGTCGCCTACGGCGTCTCCCCCGCCCTGGGCGCCACCGTCCCGGCCACCTCCAAGACCTACGTCGACGGCATCAGCGGGCTCGAGGTGTTCACCTACCACGCCTCGCTCACCGGCCTGGAGCCCGACACCACCTACTCCTACCAGGTGAGTGACGGTGGCACGCCGGCCAACACCTACCCGGCCAGCACCTTCACCACCGCCCCCACCGGCCGGAGCGCCTTCACCTTCACCAGCTTCGGCGACCTGGGGACCCCCGGGGCGCCCTTCTCCATGGAGACCTACACCGAGTCCCAGTACAACGCCTACTACGCCGTGAACCAGGTGGAGGCCCTCGCCCCCCTCTTCCACCTGCTCAACGGAGACCTCTGCTACGCCGACAAGTCGCCCACCACCCAACCCATGCCGTACGTGTGGCGCGACTTCGGTCTGAACATCCAGCGCTCGGCGGCCAACCGCCCGTGGATGCCGTGCATCGGCAACCACGAGATGGAGCTGGGCTCCACCCGGTACTCGGCCACCGGCTACTCCGACAACGAGAACGGGCTGACCGCCGCCGAGATCAGCGCCACCTCGCCGGGGGCGGCCGGCGTCTACGCCGGAGGCTCCTACCCCCAGTACACCAACGGTGACCACGGCCACGCCTCCTACCTGACCCGCTTCTCGCTGCCCGACAACGGGATCGGCCAGTTCCCGGGGAGCTTCTACTCCTTCCGGGTGGGGTCGGTCCTGTTCATCTCCCTGGACGCCAGCGATGTCACCTACCAGGACAGCGGGGCGTTCACCACCACCCCGATCACCACCGCCGACGGGTCGGGCACGGTCATCCCGGCCAACACCGGTGTCTACAACCGCCAGTACACCGGCGCCTTGGGCACCCCGTCCAGCGACAACACCCTCCCGGCCGGCTCCAACGCCCAGACCCTGTGGCTCGGGACCACCCTGGAGAGCGCCGCCAACGACACCTCCATCGACTGGATCGTGGTCCAGATGCATCAGACGGCGTGCTCGTCGTCCAGCGACAACGGCAGCGACCTGGGCATCCGGCAGGCGTGGCTGCCCCTGTTCGACCAGTACCAGGTGGACCTGGTCCTCTGTGGTCACGACCACGACTACGAGCGCTCCTTCCCCCTGCGCGGCTTCAACCACGACCAGGGGACCGGTCTGACCGGCACCCCCCGGGCCGGGCAGGTGGTCGACACCCTCCAGCCCAACCCGGTGGTCACCGACCCGTCCCTCACCACCTTCGACACCAGCCAGGGCACCGTCCACCTGGTACTGGGGGGCGGCGGGACCAACACGGCGGACAACACCTACGGAGCCAACAAGGTGGCGGGGACGGCCAGCGTCAACACCTTCTCCAACCCCAAGGCGGTGGCCACCAAGAACAAGGGCACCGGCGACACCTCGGAGCCGGCCATCTGGTCGGCCAAGACCGACCCGGCGGCCACCGCCACCTACCCCTACGGCGTGGCCTCGTTCACCGTCGACCCGGGATCGGGTCCGGGGGCCACCACCACCCTCACCCTGAACTACTACCACGCCCCCCCGGTGTCGCCGCCGAGCACCTACCCCGCCCCCGGGACCTATGTGGCTCCGGCCTACACGCTCTACGAGACGATCACCTTCACCCGGCCCCGCAGCGACGGCGCGGTGCCCGTGCGGGCCAGCGCCCAGCCGCCCGACGACCTGCCGGAGTTCGCCAACCCCCTGCTGGCCGTCGGAGGCGCCGCCGCGGTGGGGGCCGGCGCCCTCTACCTGTCCTCCCGGAAGCGGTCCGGCCGCCCGGTGGGAGCCGGCCACACCCCCGACAACTGAGGGCACCGCGGCGTCGGGTCGTCGCCGACCGGTTCAGCTCCCGGGGCGCTCCCCGGTGCCACGGGGCACGGTGTCCCGCCTGGCCAGCCAGCGGAGCCGGGCGGCCCGGGCGTCCCACGAGTAGACCACGCAGGTGCGGGCGAAGTGGTCGTGCCAGCCCCGCCGCTCCCGGCCGGTCAGGATGCCGAGGCAGCCGAGACCGAGACAGATCAGGCTGATCGGCAGGGTGAGGGTGCGGATGGCCGACGACCGGGTACCCACCGGCGTGCCGTCGGCCGCCACCACCTGGACGCCCAGAAGGGCCATCCCGATGGTCTTGCCACTCAGGGACCACTGGTAGGCGAAGTAGAGGAACGACCACACCACCAGGGAGATCAGGGCGACGATCTGGTTGCTGCTCACCTTGACGGAGTGACCGGTCACCAGCTGGACAGCCAGCGTCACCCCGGCGAAGCCGAGTGAGTAGAGGAACCACAGGGCGATCACGTCGATGCCGAAGGCCACCAGCCGACTGACGGCGCCGGCGTAGTGGCCCTGGCGGCCCTCGGCGAGCTCCACCGGTGGGGCCACGCTCACGACGCCGGCTCCGTGGGCGGTGGCGGTGCGACCCCGACGGGGAGGGCGGTCGGGGACGGCGGGGCCACCAGCGCCGACGGCCCCAGCGGCAGGTCGGCCACCTTGCGCCGGAGTATCCGGTTGGTCCACTTGGCGAAGAAGTCGTCGAGGCCCACCCCTTGGGCCCGGACCACGTCGAGCAGCTCCGAGGCCACCCCGGTGGTCGACCGGGCGATGATGGAGCCGAGCTCGGTCTGCTCCATGATCCGGTCCATGTCGACGCGGGCCACCACGGCGTTCACGTCGACCCGCTCGACGATCTTCTCGACGTCGACCCGGTCGATGATCTTCTCGACGTCGACCCGGTCGATCAGGCCGTCGACATCCACCCGTTGGATGATCCGGTCGATGTCCACGCTGTCGAGGACGGCATCGAGGTCGATGGCCTCCATCACCAGGTTGACCACCCGTTCGGCGATCGCCTGGGCCATCGATTCGATCCGGTCGGTGATGGGGTTCGGGGTCATCGGGACGGCCCGATCGGTGATGTCGACACCCGACGCATCCGCACAGTGTCGCACCGTCACCCGGCGCGACCGGGGACCATGAGCCGTCGTATGGCGGCCTCGGGCGGCCTCAGGCGGGGGTGAGGGCAGCCAGGGCGCGGTCGGCGTGGACGTTCATCCGCACCTCGCTCTGGATCACGGCCAGGATCTTCCGGTCCCTGCCGATGACGAAGGTGGCCCGTTTGGTGGGTGACAGGGCGGTGAAGCGGCGCCGCACCCCGTAGAGCGTGGCCACGGCGCCGTCCGGGTCCGACAGCAGGGGGTAGTCGAACGAGTGCTTGTCGGAGAACCGCTTCTGCTTCTCGACGGCGTCGGCACTGATCCCCACCCGCTGGGCGCCCACCGCATCGAACTCCGCCTTCATGTCGCGGAAGTGGCAGCTCTCCGCCGTGCACCCGGGCGTCATGGCCGCCGGATAGAAGAACAGGACCACCGGCCCGTCCTCCAGGAGGTCGGTCAGTCGACGGGACCGACCCGTCTCGTCCGGGAGTTCGAAGTCCGGTGCGGTGTCGCCGATGTCCATGTCGGGAGGCTACTCACTGCCGCCCGCCCGTGCGCCGGCGGCGGTCCGTCACTCGGGCACGTTGCGCTCGAACACCTCGGCGCTCGTCCGGAGGAAGCGGCAGATCACCGCCACCTCGTCGTCGGTGAAGCCGGCCAGGGCCTTCCGGGCGTCCATGACCATCGGCAGGTGGAAGCTCAGTGCCCGCTCCCGGGCGGCCGGGACCAGATCCACCAGCACCCGTCGGCGGTCGGCGTCGTCACGGCGACGCCGGACGAATCCGGCCGCCTCCATCCGGTCGATCACGAAGGTGACCGCCCCGGTGGTCAGGCGGCTCGCCTCGGCCAGGGCTCCGGCGGTCATGGGGGCGTGCTGGTCCAGGATGTCGAGACACCGGAAGTCGGTGCGGTTGAGCCCCAGCTTGGCCGCCACCGCCTCGTCGAACAGGTCGGTGGCCAGCTGGTAGTGGCGCATCATGTCGCCGAGCCGGCTCCGTACGGACTCGGGCGCGCCCTCCGCCTCCGCCGACGGGACCGCCGCGGGCGCCTCGGCGGCCGGGCTCGTGTGGACCTTTCTTGACACGGGATTAGTTTACTTCTTAAGATACTCAGGTGCAAAGGGACCCGGCGGTTCGCCGCCTGTCCCCTGACCACCTCCCTCGCCCCCCGAACCCTCGCAGACCGGACGACCACGTGACCTTCGCCATCGACGTCGACAACCTCCAGAAGACCTTCAAGGGCAAGCTGCCGGTCCGGGCCCTCGACGGCATCAGCTTCGGCGTCGGGGAGGGCACCGTCTTCGGACTCCTCGGGCCCAACGGGTCGGGCAAGACCACCGCGGTGCGGATCCTGACCACCATCCTCCGACCCGACGGCGGGACCGCCCGGGTCCTGGGCCACGACGTGGCCAAGGAGGCGGACCGGGTCCGCTCCCTCATCGGCCTGGCCGGCCAGTACGCCGCCGTCGATGAGAACCTCACCGGTCGGGAGAACCTGGTGATGGTGGGCCGCCTCAACCACCTCCCCGGCTCGTTCGTCACCGGGCGGACCAAGGAGCTCCTCGACGAGTTCAGCCTCAGCGACGCCGCCGACCGGCCGCTCAAGACCTATTCGGGCGGGATGCGGCGACGGCTCGACCTGGCTGCCGCCCTGGTCACCCGGCCCAGCGTGCTCTTCCTCGACGAGCCCACCACCGGCCTCGACCCCCAGAGCCGCAACGACCTGTGGGAGGTCATCGAGGGGCTGGTGGCCGGCGGCACCACCGTGCTCCTCACCACCCAGTACCTCGAGGAGGCCGACCGCCTGGCCAACACCCTGGCCGTGCTCGACCACGGCAGGGTGATCGCCGAGGGCACCCCCGGCGAGCTGAAGGCCAACCTGGGGGCCACCGTCCTCGAGGTGGGCATGAACGACCTGGCCGACGCCGACGTGATCCGCGACGTCCTCGCCTCGGTGGGTTCCCACCCGCCCATCGTCAACGGGAAGGTGGTGGAGGTGACGGTGGAGGACGGCCCGCAGGCCGCCATGGCGGCCCTCCGCACGCTCGACCAGCGGGGCGTGTCGCCGGCCGCCCTAGCCCTCCGCGAGCCCAGCCTGGACGACGTCTTCCTGGCGCTGACCGGTCGACGGGCCGAGGAGGAGGAGGAGCGCGACAACCCCAACCCCTTCAACGACCCCCTGCTCGCCACCACCGACTCCGGAGGGACGCCTTGACCACCACCACCAACATCACCGTCCCCACCGTGTCGGGAGCGCCCCTGTCCACCGGGCTGGCGGCCAAGCTCCGGTGGGGGTTCTCGGACACCTTCACCATCACCAAGCGGAACCTGATCGCCCTGACCCGGATCCCGGAGGCGCTCTTCTTCTCGACGGTGCAGCCGATCATGTTCGTGCTGCTGTTCCGGTACGTCTTCGGGGGGGCCATCCACCCGCCCGACGGGGTCAGCTACACCAACTTCCTGATGCCGGGCATCTTCGTCCAGACGGTGTGCTTCGGGGCCGTCAGCACCAGCATCGGCCTGGCCGACGACCTCCAGAAGGGGATCATCGAGCGCTTCCGGGCCCTCCCCATGGCCCGCTCGGCGGTCCTGGCCGGCCGGACCCTGGCCGACCTCATCCGCAACATCTTCGTGATCATCATCATGACCATCGTCGGGTTCATGGTCGGCTTCCGGCCGAGCACCGGCGTGCTGCTCTACGTGCTGGGCTGCCTGCTGATCCTCTACTTCGCCTACGCCCTGTCGTGGGGGTTCGCCCTGATCGGGCTGTCCGCCTCCAACAGCGAGACCGCCCAGGTGATGTCGTTCCCCCTGCTCTTCCCGCTCACCTTCGCCTCGGCGGCCTTCGTGCCGGTGGTCTTCATGCCCAGCTGGCTGCAGGGGTTCGCCACCTACCAGCCGGTGAGCGTGGCGGTGGCGTCCTGCCGGGCGCTGATGATCGGGGGTGCCACGGCCAGCTGGGTCGTGCAGGCACTCCTGTGGACCACCGGACTGCTGGCCGTCTTCGTGCCGCTGGCCGTCTGGAAGTACCGGACCCGGGTCTGACCCCCGGGGCGTCCGTCCGTCCCCGTCGGGGATGGGGACGCCCGCCCGGCCACCGGGTGCCCCAGCTCAGTGGCGCTTGCGCCGCGCCTGGCGCGACTGCTTCCGCTTCCGGTTGCGGTCCCGGTGGTCGGCGCCGGCATGGGACTGCCGGTGCTCCTCCTCCTCGAGCCGCTCCCGGCGTCGCCGCATGTTGGAGATGCCGGCCACCACCAGCAGCACGGCCAGGATGCTGAAGATCAGGATGTAGAACACAGGTCCTCCGGGCCGGCCCCGCCCGGCCGGTCGTTCGATCGGGGAAGCCGAATCCTAGAGCGGTCGACCCGCCCTCAGGGGAGGATGCTCCCCGCCGGCGGGATGGTGCCGGGGCCGGTGACCGAGCAGGCCAGCGCCTCGGGGGTGTTCCCCGGGGCGGGGAGCTCGGGGAAGGTGGGGAAGGTGGGCCGCCGGGAGGCCAGGGCGTCCAGGTCGATCAGGTCGGTGAGGTCGTTGGCGTTGGCGTCCCGGTAGGTGAGGGCGGGGAGGTTCCACTTCCGCTCGACCAGGGCCAGCACCGAGGTGTGGTCGTAGACCTGATGACTCACGTGGTGGCGCTTGGCGAACGGGGAGACCACCAGGCCCGGCACCCGGAAGCCGTACCGCTCGAACCCGTCGTAGGCCTCCTCCCCCGGGTAGACGTGGGGCGGGATGTCGTCGGGGGCCAGCGCCACCGGGGGCGGGACATGGTCGTAGTAGCCGCCGTGCTCGTCGTAGGTGAGGACGAGCAGCGACCGCTTCCACTGGGGGGAGGCCCCCAGGGCGTTGACGATCCCGGCCAGGAAGGCCTCCCCCACCGCGATGTTCTGCGGGTTCTCCTGCGACTGGGTGGAGTAGTCCGGCTCCACCAGGGAGAACTGGGGAAGGGTGCCGCCCGCGGCGTCGGTCAGGAACTGGGCGGTCGGACGCTTGTTGGCCGCCGTGATCCCGGTGTCCGGGATCGGGTACAGCTCGGGGGTGGCGCCGGTCGGGAAGTCGTTGGTGTAGTCGGCCCAGGTGATGCCGTGCTGGGAGAGCTGCTCGAAGATGGTCCCGTTGGCCGGCCCGGCGACCGACGGGACGCCGACCGTGCCGTTGACGTCGGCCGGGGTGTCGATCTCGTCGGTCATGCCCGAGGAGGTGCCGGCGATCAGGTAGCGGCGGTTGGCGTCCGTCTGGCCGAGCACCGACGAGAAGTACCGGTCGGCCAGCGGGAACGTCCGGGCCAGGGCGTAGGTGTAGGGGAGGTCGTCCCCGGTCCAGTAGCCCATGGCCACCCCGCCGACCTCGGTGGCATTGGTCGGGCCGATGGGCGACGACACGAACCCGTCGAGCCTGCCGCCGTTGTAGGCCAGGTGGGAGGTCCGCCACTCCTGGCTCGGCTGGTTCGGGAGCTGGCAGGTGGTCGGCATCCGGAAGGCCCGCTGTCGACTGCCGTCGGCGTAGGGGTTGGTGGCGGTCGGCTGCCCGTCCCGGTCGAGGGTGAACCCGTCGCCCCGTCCGAGCATGCCCAGGAAGTTGTCGAACGAGTGGTTCTCCATCATCAGGACGACCACCGCCTCGATCCCGGGCAGGGTGTCGGTGCCGGCCGGCTTGGAGGGGTCGGGCCTCGAGCCGGGGGCCCGGAGGGTGGTGCGGCCGAGGACCCGGAGCGCCTCCTTCTGGCGGGCGGTCGGCTCCGCCGGCGGGGTGCGGTCGGACGACCGACCCTTGGCCGTCCGGGTGGACGATGGCCCTGCGGTCGCCCCCGCCGTCGACGACCCGGGCAGGGCGCCCAGGACCCCGGCGGTGGCCGAGGCGGCACCGCCCAGGACGAACGCCCGGCGGGAGATCCGAGGCGGTCTCGGGACGATGCCCGGCATGTCGAGGAACGAGGTGTGGAAGGTGGACCGCCGGCGGGACCCCCCCTCGCCGTCGGCTCCGCCCGCGTGATCCGTCCGACCCGTGTCCGACATCGATCCTCCTCCGATCGGGCGAACCGCTCCCGGGCGCGAAGCTACTACCGGGGTCCGTCGGGAACCGTCGACGGGAGGGCCCGGGGACACGCCGGGCCGGTCAGGTGCGGCCGGCCACCGCCCGGTTGATCTCGGCGGCGACCGCGGCGGGCTCCTCGACCTCGAGCACCAGCCGGGCGTACCGCTCGTCGTGGAGGTCGATGATCACCGACCGGTCGAAGTCGTGGACGTCCCAGAAGACGTACTCCCCCTCCTGCCGGAAGGTGCCGGCGATCAGGTGGTTCCCCACCCGGGCGCCGCCGACCTTCAGTCCGGTGCCGGAGGCGGCACGGGCCTCGTCGGGGTCCACCCGGGCGCCGGCCACGTGCACCAGGGGGATCTCGAGCTTGCTATGGAGGGCCCAGAGCCGGTCGAGGCCCTCCATCTCCACGTAGAGCTCCTGACGTCCCACCTCGACCGATGCCATGCCACACCGTACCGAGCCCCGGATGGGTGACCGGGCGCCGGGTAGCGACTCCCTGATGGGGCGGTCAGAATGGACCCATGACACCGTCGCCCTCCTCCGCCACCGCCCCCGACAGCTTCGGCGCCCGGGCCGACCTCACCGTCGGCGCCTCGACGTACGAGATCTTCCGGATCAACGCCCTGTCCGACCGGTTCGACGTCGCCCGCCTGCCGTACTCCATCAAGGTGGTGCTGGAGAACCTCCTCCGCCACGAGGACGGGGTCACGGTGACACCCGGCGACATCGAGGCGGTGGCCGACTGGGGCCGGGCGCCCGAACGCCACGGCCAGGGGGGCTCCGACGCCGCCGAGATCGCCCTCACCCCCGAGCGGGTGCTGATGCAGGACTTCACCGGCGTGCCCGGCGTGGTCGACCTGGCCGCCATGCGCGACGCCCTGGCCGGCCTGGGCGGCGATCCGGCCAAGGTCAACCCGCTGGTGCCGGTGGAGCTGGTGGTCGACCACTCGGTGATCGCCGAGGCGTCGGGCTCCGCCGACGCCTACGACACCAACGTCGACATCGAGTACCAGCGGAACATCGAGCGGTACCAGCTGCTGCGCTGGGCCCAGCAGGCGTTCGACGGCTTCCGGGTGGTGCCCCCGGGGGCCGGGATCTGCCACCAGGTCAACCTCGAGTACCTGTCGCGGGTGGTCTTCGCCACCGACGACGGCCGGGCCTACTGCGACACCCTGGTGGGCACCGACTCCCACACCACCATGGTCAACGGGCTGGGCGTCCTGGGCTGGGGGGTGGGCGGCATCGAGGCGGAGGCGGCCATGCTCGGCCAGCCGCTGTCCATGCTCCTCCCCCCGGTGGTGGGCTTCCGCCTCACCGGACGCCAGCCGGCCGGCACCACCGCCACCGACCTGGTCCTGACCATCACCCAGCTCCTCCGGCAGCACGGCGTGGTGGGCAAGTTCGTGGAGTTCTACGGGCCCGGTGTGGCCGAGGTCCCCCTCGAAAACCGGGCCACCATCGGCAACATGTCCCCGGAGTACGGCGCCACCTGCGCCATCTTCCCCATCGACGACATCACCCTCGACTACCTGCGCTTCACCGGTCGGGACGACCACCACGTCGACCTGGTCGACGCCTACGCCCGGGAGCAGGGGCTGTTCCACCTGCCCGAGGGCCCGGAGCCGGTGTTCACCGAGACCATCGAGCTCGACCTGTCGACGGTGGTGCCCAGCATCGCCGGGCCGGCCCGGCCACAGGACAAGGTGGCGCTGTCCCACTCCGGCCCCGCCTTCCGGGAGGCCCTGGGACGGGAGCGGAGGTCGGCCGAGGCCACCCTGGTGGACGGGGCGACCGCCACCATCGAGGACGGCCACGTGGTGGTGGCGGCCATCACCAGCTGCACCAACACCTCCAACCCCCAGGTGATGGTGGCGGCCGGGCTGCTGGCCAAGAACGCTGTCGAGCGCGGCCTGCGGCCCAAGCCGTGGGTGAAGACCACCCTGGCCCCCGGCTCCCGGGTGGTCATGGACTACCTCGACCGGGCCGGCCTCACCGAGCCGCTGGCCCGGGCCGGGTTCGACCTGGTGGGATTCGGGTGCACCACCTGCATCGGGAACTCCGGGCCCCTGCTGCCCGGGGTGTCGGAGGCGGTGCAGGCCGGCGACCTCTCGGCGGTGTCGGTGCTGTCGGGGAACCGGAACTTCGAGGGTCGGATCCACCCCGACGTGCGGATGAACTACCTGGCCTCGCCGCCGCTGGTGCTGGCCTACGCCCTGGCCGGAACCATGGACATCGACCTCGACAACGACCCGCTGGGCACCGACGCCGACGGCAACGAGGTGCGCCTGGCCGAGCTGTGGCCGTCGGTGGACGAGGTGTCCCGGACCATCAAGGCCTCACTGACGTCGGACATGTTCCGCCAGCGGTACGGGTCGGTGTTCGACGGTGACGAGCGGTGGCAGGAGGTCGAGACGGCCACCGGCAACACCTTCGCCTGGGACACCGACTCCACCTACGTGCTCCGTCCGCCGTTCCTGGAGGGGCTCACCCCCCAGCCGGCCCCGGTCACCGACATCGGGGGCGCCCGGGCGCTGGCCGTGCTGGGGGACAGCGTCACCACCGACCACATCTCCCCGGCCGGCAACATCGGCCCCACCACCCCGGCCGCCGCCTATCTGGCCGACCACGGGGTGGAGCGCCAGGACTTCAACTCCTACGGGGCCCGGCGGGGCAACCACGAGGTGATGATGCGCGGCACCTTCGCCAACATCCGGCTGCGCAACCAGCTGGCCCCCGGCACCGAGGGCGGCATCACCCTCCACCTCCCCGACGGCGAGCAGACCACCATCTTCGACGCCTCCCTCCGCTACGCCGCCGAGGGGGTGCCGCTGGTGGTGCTGGCCGGCAAGGAGTACGGATCGGGGTCGTCGAGGGACTGGGCGGCCAAGGGGACGTCGCTGCTGGGTGTCCGGGCGGTCATCGCCCAGAGCTACGAGCGCATCCACCGGTCCAACCTGATCGGCATGGGGGTGCTCCCCCTGCAGTTCGCCGAAGGTCAGAGCGCAGCGTCGCTGGGGCTCACCGGCCACGAGGTGTTCTCCATCTCCGGCGTGGTGTCCCTCAATGACGGCGAGGTCCCCAAGGAGGTGGCGGTGCGGGCCGTCGACGGGGACCGGGTGGTGGAGTTCGCCGCCCGCCTCCGTATCGATACCCCCATGGAGGCCGAGTACTACCGCAACGGCGGGATCCTGCCCTACATGCTCCGGCAGATGGCCGGCTGAGGCCGGCCGGCCGGACGGCGGGGGCCGTCAGTCCTCGGTGGATCCCCAGCGGTGGGTGGTCGGCGGGATGACCACCTCCGGCCGATGGGCGTCGAGCAGGCCGGGGGCCCGCTGTGGCGGCCGCCTCGGCGCCACCACGCCGGAGCGGAGGTTGTGACGGGTGCCCGACCAGGGGGCCGGCGGGGCGGTCAGCCGGTCGCACAGCCGGTAGGCGGACGTCTCGTAGTTGACCCGCCACCCCCGGAAGTCGGGCCAGGCCTCCTCGGCGGTGCGCTCCATGGGGAAGCCGACGGCGTCGAGCATGGCCACCGCCGACTCGAACTCCTCGAAGGTGAGATCGATCGGCCCCTCGGGGTCGGGATCGGGGTCGACCTCCCAGTGCAGGACCTTGGCGATCCGGTTGAGGGCGGTGAAGCCCATCCGGAGGCAGAGCCGGGACTCGGAGGAGGCGCGGCTGGGGGCGAGGGCCAGGTGCATGGCGGCGCCGTCCAGCACGGCCAGGAGCCCCACCAGCCACGAGTACCACGGGTCCGGCGAGCGGAAGAGCAGCATCACCGGGTAGGTGGTGTGGCTCTCGGCCAGGTCCGCTGACCACGCCTCCCACGAGGCGTAGAAGTCGGGCAGCGTGTCGATGATCCCCACCAGCTGGTGGCGGGCCAGCACCTCGGGCCCCCAGGCCGGCACCCCGCCCCGGCTCTCGAGCATGGCCACCAGGCTCTCACGACGGTTGAACGCCTGGTAGAGGGCGGGAAGGTAGGCGATCTGCAGGGCCACGATGACCACCCAGGTGGCCCCGGCGGCGATGTCGATGGCGGAGTTGGCCGGCCCGCTGAGGTCGATGGTGCCGACGGTGAACACCGCTCCGGCCGACTGGGCCAGCCCGGACGCCAGGCTGTGGGTGGTGCCCACCAGCATCAGGGCGTACCCGATGATGAAGAGGCCGGCCCAGAACGTCAGCTGGGCGATGAGGGCCACCGGGGCGGTGGGCGCCAGCAGGGCGTCCTTCCCCTCGTACGAGCGGGCCAGCCGGGACAGGCCGAGGAAGGCCAGCTGCACCAACCGGTTCACGTGGGTGGACAGCCGCTCGAACCCCCGGGGCTCCCGGGGGAGGACGATGGTGAAGAGCACACTGGCGGCGGTGAACAGCACCACCACCAGCCCGAGGGCGAAGAGCAGGGCGTTCATCGGTCGGCGGCGGTCGGACCGGGCATCCGACCAGTATCCCCGCGGACCGGCGAGCAGTGGAGCAATCTCGCCGGGTACGAGAGCCCGCCTGGGCCTCCAACAGTTCCACGCCCTCACCGCCGTCGATCTCGACGGGGTGGTCATCGACGCCCCGCTGGTGCAGCCCACCCGGACCACGTTCCCCTCGCTCCACGGGACCTTGGAGGTGTCCGGCCTGTCCACCCATGCCGGGGCCAGCGCCCTCGCCCACCAGGTCGACCAGGCCCGCTGACCGACGGCCACGGAGAGGCGGAGGGCTCAGTCGGCCGGGGGCACCGCCACGCCGGCGAACCCCAGCAGGCCGACGATGGTGGCGTGCTCGATCAGCCACCGACCGCCCACCTTCACCGCCCGGCCCTCCCGCCCGTCGACCATCGAGAACCGCTGCCCGTCGACGTCGATGGAGAACCAGACCACCGCCTGGTCGGAACGTAGGAAGTGGATATCGTCGACCACCATGGCCGCCTGACCCTGGGTGGGCACCGGGACCCGCTGCTGAGCTTGGTGCAGGGGGCCGACCAGGCCGTCGCCGCCCTGCACGTTCACCAGCGCCGTCCCCGGGCCGTCCGTCTCGTCGCAATGGGTGAAGGCGTACTCGATGGCGGCACGGGCGGCCGTCTCGTCGTCCGGCGGGTCACCCACCGGGATGTGTTTCGCCCTCCGCCCCTCCCGTCGGGTCTTCGGGGTGGGGTGGGCGGGCCGCAGGATGGCGTGCAGAGCCGTCTGCACGGCCCGGGGATCCTCCCGGTCCACTCCGGAGAGGTCGATCCCCTGCCCCTCGGCCAGGCGGATCAACTGGTCGACCCGGCGTTCGACCACCGCCCCGGGCGGGGGGACGAACTCGAAGTCGAGATCCTCGATCACCGGATTGATCCGGATGTCCTTGAACTCCGAGTGGACGAACGGCTGGTCCTCGATCCGTCCGACGTGTCGCAACACCACCCCGGTCGCCCGGTCGAACCAGAAGGTGTGGTCGGGTCCGCCCAGGAGGAACCCGATCGGGAGGTGGCGGCCGGCCCGTCCGGTCGTCACCCGGGCATCCGCCCGGAGGCAGGGGCGGCCGGCCACGGTGTCCTCCGTCGGGTCCCCGAACTCCACGGCTCCGAACAGCTGGCTCCCGGCCGCCAGCAGCAGCCCGATCGAGGTGGCCTCCAGGCCGGTGCCGTCGTGGTCCACCCGGGTGATCCGGGTGGCGGTCCCATTCCACCGGGTGCCTCCGTTGCGGACGTCCACCTGGTCGTCGGACTCGATCCGCCAGCGGTCCGGGAATTGGACCCAGACCCGGAGGTGCTCGTCGGTCGTGGGGCGGTCCGGGCGCCGGGCCCCCAGGGCGAACTGCGATCCACCCTGGTAGCCGGCCCGTGCGGTGAGCGCCCGCCGCTGCCGCTCATGATGGGTCCAGGTCCACAGCGAGCCGCTCAGGGTGCTGACCCCGAGGGGAGCGCCGTCGATGAGTTCGAGGAGGTCACCCTTGCAGCCCATGGGAGGAGCCTACGACGGGTACCCGACGTTCCACCGGGGACGGGTCGGCCGCGGAACGGGCCGGGAGTCGGCCGGTTAGGTTCTCCCCATGACCCAGCCGAACATTCTCCTGATCATGACGGACGAGGAGCGCTACCCCCCGTCCTACGAGGCCGACAGCGTGCGGGCCTTCCGCACCACCCAGCTCCCCGCTCGGGAGTCGATCCGGTCGAGGGGTGTCGAGTTCCACCGGCACTACGCCGGCGCCACCGCCTGCACCCCCAGCCGGGCCACCCTCTTCACCGGGCAGTACCCCTCCCTGCACGGGGTCACCTCCACCGACGGCACCGCCAAGCAGAGCTCGGACCCGGGCATGCACTGGCTCGACCCCGACTCGGTGCCCACCCTCGGCGACTGGTTCCGGGCCGGTGGGTACCGGACCCACTACCGAGGCAAGTGGCACGTGTCGCTGGCCGACCTGCCGATCCCCGGCACCCACGAGGGCCTGATGGCCTCCGACAACGACGGCCACCCGATCCCGGAGGCGGTGGACGCCTACCGGCGGGCCGACCGGCTCGACCCCTACGGATTCTCCGGGTGGATCGGCCGCGAGCCCCACGGCGCCGCCAAGTCCGACTGCGGGACGGTGCGGGACGGTGTCTTCGCCGAGCAGGTGGTGGAGTTGTTCGACGAGCTGGCCGACGCCCGGGCCGACGGCCCCTGGCTGACCGTCGCCTCCTTCGTCAACCCCCACGACATCGCCTTCTCGGGCTTCGGGTGGGAGCAGATCCTGAAGTTCGGGCCCCCCGACGACTCCGTGCCGGAGATCCCCGAACCACCGTCCCAGTCGGACCCCTTCACCGGACGGCCCGCCTGCCAGGAGGCGTTCAAGGCCTGCTGGCCCCAGATGATCTTCGAGACGGCCACCGACCTCGGCTACCGCCGCCTCTACTACTACCTCCACAAGCTGGTCGATCAGGCCATCGGGCGGATCCTCGACGCCCTGGAGCGGAGTGGCATGGCCGACGACACCATCGTGGTGTTCACCTCCGACCACGGTGACGTGCTGGGGGCCCACGGGGGCCTGATCCAGAAGTGGTGCAACGCCTACGACGAGGCCACCCGGGTCCCCCTGCTCTTCGCCGGCCCCGGCATCGCCGCCGGGGGTCCCGGTGTCAGCACCCCGACCAGTCACATCGACCTCATCCCCACCCTGCTCGGCCTGGCCGGCATCGACGTCGAGCAGGCGGCGGCCGGGGTGGCCGCCCGGCACGACGAGGTCCACCCGCTCCCCGGCCGGGACCTGAGCGCCGTGGTCCGCGGCGTCGCCGATCCCTCG
This sequence comes from uncultured Actinomycetota bacterium, assembly GCA_963709665.1. GTDB lineage: Bacteria > Actinomycetota > Acidimicrobiia > Acidimicrobiales > RAAP-2 > DASZIT01. The sequence continues at coordinate 43,828 of CAVPWU010000008.1, forward strand.
TCGTTCGAGTCGCCGATCTACTTCATGACCGAGGACGACGTCACCCGGGGCGTCACCCAGGTGAACATCCTGAACGGCACGCCGTTCGAGCCGGTGCCGCCGCCCATCAACATCGAGTCGGTGCTGGCCACCCTGCCGACCGGCCCGGACGGGGCCGGCGAGCTGTGGAAGCTGAACCACTACTACGAGCGCCTCGACGAGTGGAACGCCGCCCAGGGGTTGGCGCCCAACCCGTTCCTGGCCGCGGCCGCCGAACCGGAGTGGGAACTGCACAACCTCACCGTCGACCCCGAGGAGCGCCACAACCGGGCCGGCGACGATCCGGCCACGGTGTCGAGCATGACGTCCGTGCTCGAGGCGGAGCGGGACCTCAAGCGACTGCTCCCCAAGCTCCGGAACCCGGGCCGGTAGGCCCACCCGGGAGATCGGCCCCATCGGGGCCCTACCATGACCCCGATGGCACCCCGCCCCCGAGCGGCCCGATGACCGGCACCTACGCCCACCTCGACGGCACCGACCTCTACTACGGGGACCAGGGGAGCGGTCCCCCGGTGGTGCTCCTCCACGGCGGCATGCTCACCCCCGACCTCTCCTTCGGATCGCTCCTGCCCGCCCTGGCCCGCACCCACCGGGTGATCACCCCGGAGCTCCAGGGACACGGCCACACCGCCGACACCGAGCGCCCCATCTCCTTCGACGCCCTGGCTGACGACGTGACCGGGCTCCTCGCCCACCTCCACCTCGACGCCGCCGACCTGGTCGGCTACAGCCTGGGCGGCATGGTGGCCCTCAACCTGATCACCCGCCGTCCCCGGCTGGTCGACCGCCTGGTGCTGATCTCCGCCCCCTACCAGCCCGACGGGTTCCTGCCCCCGGAGGAGCTCGGACCCGAGCTGATGCCGACCGAGGATGACGGCCGGGCGTGGGAGGAGGCCTACCGCCGGGTGGCCCCCGACCCCGACGGGTTCGGCGCCTTCCTGGCCAAGCTGAGCGCAGTGGTCTCGGTCGGCCAGGAGTGGTCGGACGACCAACTCCGGGCTATCGCCTCCCCCACCCTCGTCCTGGTGGGCGACCGGGACTTCATGCGCATCGGGCACGGCGAGGACATGGCCAGGCTCATCCCCGACGCCGGCCTGGGGGTGTTCCCCGACACCACCCACGTGGGCATGTCCCGCCGGCCGGATCTGCTCGAGGCGATGATCGTGCCGTTCCTGGCCCGGAGCTGAGCCGGGCCGTCCGGACGGGCCGGCAATTGGGCGGGCGCGCGGGCCCTCCCTAGACTTCGTCCCCGTGACCACCTCCCCCACCCCGGACTCCCACCGGTGACCGACCTCAAGCCTCCCCGGCTGGCCGACGACGAGCGGACCACGGTGCTGGCCCTCCTGCAGTTCCAACGCGACTCCATGGTGCGCAAGGTGGCCGGGCTCGACGACGAGCAGGCCCGCCGGAAGTTGGTCCCCTCCGGCACCACCCTGCTGTGGCTGATCCGACACATGGCCGGAGCCGAGCTGCGCTGGGTGGTGAACCGGTTCGCCGGCGAGGAGGTGGAGGTGGTCGACGACGTCCAGGACGACGACACGCTGGCCGGGGCGGTGGCCGGCTACCGGGCGACCTGGGCCCGGGCCGACGCCGTGGTCGCCGCCACCCCGTCACTCGACACCGAGTCGGACATCACCATCGGACCCGCCCCGGTCAACCTCCGCTGGGTGCTGATGCACCTGCTCGAGGAGACCTCCCGCCACGCCGGGCACGCCGACATCCTCCGGGAGCTGATCGACGGCGCCACCGGGCGCTGACCCGGCCGCCGTCCCCGGCTCAGCCGGTGGCCCCGACCCGCACCATCAGGTCGATGTAGCGCCGGAGCACCCGTCGGCCCACCACGGTGGCCTCGACGAACCGGTCATCGTCCACGAAGTGCGCCGGCGGTGGCACCGTCCGTTCCCAGACCTCGGCCATCGCCCGGTCGACCTCGGCGTGGAACTGGAGCCCGTACACCCGGTCCCCCACCCGGAAGGCCTGGTGGGGGTAGGACCGGGTGGCCGCCAGGTGCACCGCCCCGTCCGGGAGGGCGAAGGTGTCGCCGTGCCACTGCACGAACGGGAGGTCGGGGGCACCGAGGCCGCCGTACTCGGGGCCGAGTACCGGGTCTCGTCGCCCGGCGGCGGTGAGGGTCACCGGGCGGACCCCGATCTCCGGCACCGCTCCGGTGGTCACCTCGGCGCCCAGGGCGGCAGCCAGCTGCTGGGCCCCCAGGCAGATGCCGAGGACCGGCAGCCCCGCCGCCACCGACCCGGCGATCAACCTGCGCTCGTCGGCCAGCCACGGGTGGGCGGCGTCGTCGTGGACGCCCATCAGCCCACCCATCACCGCCAGCCCCCCGAACGTTCCGGGGGCGGGTAGCGCCTCGCCGAGGTCCACCCGGGCCACGGTGGAGGCACAGGCCGCCGCCGTGAGCTCCTCGGCCAACATCCCGGGGCCGTCGTCCCGGTGGTGCTGGACGATCACCCACGGGAGCCCGGCCATCAGCCGGTCTGGACCACGTGGAACGCCTCGGCCAGCCGGCCGTCGGGCAGCCCGGCGGCCAGGGCGGTCCCGCTCATCCAGGAGCGGAGCAGCTGGTCGAGGTGCTCGCCGTCCCCCACCTGACTGGTGTGGGAGCGCAGGGCGGCCAGCTTGCGGTGGTAGTTGTCGGTGGCGTCGACCACCCGGTCGGCCCGCTCGGTGGCCATCATCCAGAGCTCCGGCACGGTGTGGGGCTCGAGCCCCTCCTCGAGCAGTTCCGGGTGGGCGAACGGGTTCCGGGCGTCGGGGTAGACGGCGCACGCCGCCGCCTCGCCGGCCGCCAGGTGGTCGGGGTGGCTGGCGTACACCCGGGCCCAGTTCCGCTCCGGCGACTGGGCCACCACCCGGTCGGGCCGCACCTGGCGGATCACCCGGGAGATGTCCCGCCGGAGATCCAGGGTGGGCTGCAGCCGCCCGTCGGCGTGCCCGAGGAAGGTCACATCGGTCACCCCCACCTGTCGGGCGGCCTCCCGTTGCTCCTCGCGACGGATGGCGGCCATGTCCGCCCGGCTCATCGAGCGGTCCGAACCGCCCGCCTCCCCGTCGGTGCAGATGCAGTAGGAGACGGCCACGCCCGCCTCGGTCCAGGTGGCCACCGATCCGGCCACGCCGAAGTCGACGTCGTCGGGGTGGGCGGTCACCACCAGAATGCGCTCCACCCCCTCGGCCGGGCCGGGGTCGACGAGCAGCGGGGTGTGGATGTCACTCACGGGGTGGCTCCTAGGTGGGGGAATGCCGAGGGCGCCGTCGGCGGTCGGGGACCTCCACCCGACCCCACTCGGCGTGGCGGCGCGTGGGGCGGCGGCGCCCCGGAGGTCGGCTCAGCGACGACCGGTCTTGGCCGGGGCCGGGGCGACCACCCCGGGGTCCCAGCCGGCCAGGTCGTTCAGGCGGGAGTCGTTGGAGAACATCTCGACGATGGGGATCCGGAGACCGATCCGCTGCTGGATGCGCTCCACCTCCAGCACCTGGTTCCACTGGACGAGGGTGACCACGATGCCGGCCTGGCCGGCCCGGGCGGTGCGGCCGGAACGGTGCAGGTAGGCCTTGTGGTCCTCCGGCACGTCGTAGTGGATCACCACGTCGACGGCGTCGATGTCGAGGCCGCGGGCGGCCACGTCGGTGGCCACCAGGGTCGGGAGCTTGCCGTCGCCGAAGTCCTTCAGGGTCTTCTCCCGGTTGGCCTGACGGAGGTCGCCGTGGATGGCGCCGGCATCGACACCCTCCTTCTGGAGCTGCTCCACCAGCCGGTCGGCACCCCGCTTGGTGCGCACGAAGACGATCGACTTCTCGGAGTTGCGACAGATGGCGGCGCACACCTTCACCCGGTCCATCTGGTGCACCTCGAGGAACCGGTGCTCCATCTCCTCGACGGTGGTGGAGGGGGAGGCGACCTCGTGCAGGACGGGGTTGGTGAGGTACCGGCTGACCAGGCGGTCGACCGCCCCGTCGAGGGTGGCCGAGAAGAGCAGGGTCTGGTGGTCACGCTCCAGCCGGCGGAGCACCCACTCGACCTGGGGCATGAACCCCATGTCGGCCATCCGGTCGGCCTCGTCCAGCACCAGCGTCTCGATGTCGGCCACCGACAGCTCGCCCCGGTCACCCAGGTCGATCAGCCGGCCCGGCGTGGCGATGACCACGTCCACCCCCTTGCGGAGCTTCTTCACCTGGCGCTCGATGTCGGCGCCGCCGTAGACGGCGACCACCCGGAGGTCGGCCTGCTCGGCCAGGGTCTCGAGGACCTCGCTGACCTGCACGGCCAGCTCCCGGGTCGGCACCAGCACCAGGGCCCGGGGCCGGCCCGGCTCGGTGGCGTGGGAGGACATGGTCCGCTGCAGGAGGGGGATGCCGAAGGCCAGGGTCTTGCCCGACCCGGTCTTGGCCTTGCCGCAGACGTCGCGGCCGGCCAGGGCGTCGGCCACGGTCATGGCCTGGATGGAGAAGGCGGTGGTGATGCCCTGGGAGGCGAGCGCCTTGACCAGGGCGGGGTCGACCCCGAGGGAGTCGAAGGTGGGGGCCTCCTCCTCCGGGAGGACCAGGTCCTCGTCGGTGTCGGAGGCGCGGCCGAGCCGCTCGGCGGTGGTTGTCATGGGGTCTGGTTCTCTCTCTCGTCTGGTGACGGCCGATGGCCGGCCGTCCGCCCCCGTGTGACTCACGGTGACGTCTGGGCCCGCCTCGGGCCGGTCGTCCGACCCACGTCAGCGGACCCGGCGAACAGAGGTGAGGTAGACCCCGGTGGGGAGCACCGTGCTCCACCACGACCCACAGTGTACCCGCCGACCGGGGGAATCCGGTGATCGCCACCGGCCGAGGCCCTTGCCGGGTGTGTGCAACCACCCGGATGTGCCATCGTGGGCGACCGGGGACGGTGCGCCACAGTCGGGGCCCGGACCCGCCGACACCACTCGACCAGGAGGACGGAATCGATGGGCAAGCTCGAAGCGGGGGACAAGGCACCGGCGTTCACCCTGCCCGACCAGGACGGCGCCAAGGTGTCCCTCAAGGACTTCTCGGGTGGCCAGGTCGTCGTCTACTTCTACCCGCGGGACGACACGCCGGGGTGCACCAAGGAGGCGTGCCAGTTCAACGACAACCTCCACGCCTTCTCCCAGGCCGGGGTCCCGGTGCTCGGGATCTCGGCGGACAAGGCCGAGAAGCACCGGGCGTTCCGCGAGAAGTACGGGCTGACCTTCCCCCTGTTGACCGATGCCGACCACAAGGTCGGCGAGGCCTACGGGGCATGGGGGGAGAAGACCCTCTACGGCAAGAAGTCCATCGGGGTCATCCGCTCCACCTTCCTCATCGGCGCCAACGGGAAGATCGACCGGGCGTGGTACCACGTGAAGGCCGACGGCCACGCCGCCAAGGTCTTGGCCGAGATCGGGGGCTGACCTCCCATGGAGCTCGATGACGCCCTGGCCTTCGCCCGTGACCACCGCCAGGCGGTGCTGGTGACCCTCCGGGCCAACGGCCGGCCGCAGCTCTCCAACGTGTTCCACAACCTGGGGGAGGACGGCCTGATCCGGATCTCGATCACCGCCGACCGGGCCAAGTACCACAACCTCCGACGCACCCCGTGGGCGGCGGTGCACCTCACCCGGGAGGACTTCTTCGCCTATGCCGTCATCGAAGGAGACGCGGAGCTGACCCCGGTGGCGGCCGCCCCCGACGACGCCACCGTCGATGAGCTGGTGGCGTACTACCGGGCGGCCAACGGCGAGCACGACGACTGGGCGACCTACCGGCAGACCATGGTGGATGACCGTCGGGTGATCCTCCGGATCACCCCCCGCCACGCCTACGGGATGTTGTAGGGGCGACCGACCGGCAACGGCCGGCCACCCCCGGGGTGCGGGTCAGCCGACCTTCCGGAGGGTGTTCCGGTCGGTGTGGGCCAGCGGCTCACTGAACTCGTCCATCCTCAGCAGGGCGGTCTCCTCGTACGACCAGGTCCCGTCGCCGGTGGTGATGGTCACCTCGTAGCTCACCGTGCTGGCGTGGGCGGACAGGTAGGTGTTCTCGCCGATGGTGTAGCGCGGGTCACCCAGACTCGCCTTGAGGACGAAGCTGTCGGCGTCGGCCGAGGCGGTGCCGCCGGCCAGCACCACGATGCCCCGGGGCACCACGAAGCCCCGGAGGACCTCACCGGCGTCGCCGTCCCAGAGCCAGTAGCCGACCTCGGTGTGGAAGGGGTTCTCCTCGTCGGTCCGCCACATGGCGCTCTTGTAGTCGAGGCCGTACAGGTGCTGGCTGCCGTTGTCCACCGGGCCGAACGGCTTCAGCGTGCACTTCTCCGTGTAGGGCGTGGCGAACACCTCGTGACGGGCGTGCGAGTAGGCGGAGTCGAGCCCGCCGTCACCCTCCCACTCCCCGGCCAGCGGCCCCAGTGGTCCCCATGCATCGGTCATCACACCCTCGTTTCGTCGGTCCGTCGCTGTCCGGCGCCATCCTGCCAGGTCGCGTCGGGTCGCGTCACGGTGGACCCGGTTCCGGCCCGGGGCCCGGACGGTCGATCCGGTAGAGGTAGCTGGGGCCGGCGTCGCTCGGGTCGGCCGAGTCGAGGGTCCCCTCCCATTCCCGCCGGAAACCCACTGCCTCCAGGGCCTCCCAGGAGCGCTGGTTGCCCTGGGCGACGACCACCACCACGGCCGGGGCGCCGGGATACCGGGACCAGGCGCCTTCGACCAGCTCGGCGATCATCGCCCGACCCAGCCCCCGCCCGGTCGCCCACTCCTCCCCCAGGAGGTAGTCGATCCCCACCGACTCCTCCGCCACCGGGCCGATGGCCGCCGAGACGGCATGCAGCCAGTCGGCATCGGAGGCCACCCGGTACCGCTGGGCGAACCCCACCGGGGTGCCGGCATCGACCACCAGGAGCCCCTCGGTCGGGTCGGTCCCGTCCACCAGGGGCAGGTAGGCGCGGTGCACCGCCGCCGGGTCGGGGTCCTCCCGCCACCACCGCGCCACCCGGGGGACGGCCATCCATCCGGCCAGCAGGGTCAGGTCGGCCTCGGTGAGGGGTCGGAGCTCGGGCACCACCGGACCAGCATGCCCCGGGCGGATGGGCCTCGACGGGCAGTGGGGATCCGCCGGTACGCTCGGCCCCCCGAGCCCGGGACCGGGCACCCGAGGAGGCGGCCGATGCCCACCGATCCAGCCACCACCGATCCAGCCGCCACCGATCCAGCCGCCACCGTTCCGGCCGCCCGGACCGGCACCACCATCGACCTGGGCGGCGACGCCGTCTACTACGAGACGGAGGGTTCCGGCCCCCCCGTGGTCCTCCTCCACGGGGGGATGGCCACCAACGGCACCTGGCGGGCCCAGTTCGCCGGCTTCTCCCCCACCCGGCGGGTCATCGCCCCGGAACGGCAGGCCCATGGCCACACCGCCGACCGGCCCGGCCCGATCACCTACCCGGGGATGACCGACGAGACGGTGGCCTTCCTGCGCGCCCTCGAGCTCGGGCCTGCCGACCTGGTGGGGTGGAGCGACGGCGGGATGATCGGGTACCGGATCGCCGCCGACCACCCGGAGCTGGTGCGCACCCTCACGCTGGTGGGAAGCGGCTTCTCCAGCGACGGCTACGTGCCGGGGTGTATGGACGAGCTCTGCGCCCGTTCCCCCGACGACCCGGAGATGGCCATGCTGGCCGCCCTGTACGCCGACGTCTCCCCCGACGGCCCCGACCACTTCCCACTGGTGTGGGACAAGGTGCGCACGCTGTGGGCGGAGCCGTTCGACTGGTCCGACCGGCTGGGACGGATCACCGCCCCGGTCCTGGTGGTGGTGGGCGACGACGACTACATCACCGTCCCCCACGCCGACCAGCTGGCCCGGCGGGTGGCCGACGGCCGGCTGGCCGTGGTGCCGGGTGCCTCCCATCTGGCGCCCATGGAGAAGCCCCGCCTGTTCAACCAGCTGGTCCTCGACTTCCTTGACCAGCCCGAGGTGGAGACCCGGATGCCGCTGCGTCGGAGGCCGACGACCTCCCCCTGACCGGTGGCTGGGCGGCGGCCCGGCGGTTCAGAGCGGCCGGATCTCCGAGGGCTGCCAGGTCCGGTCGAACCACGGCTGCAGCGGCCCGTAGAGGCGCAGCATCGGGAACCATCCCTTCCCCGGGACGGTCTGGATCCAGTTCCCCTCCCGGCCCGGTGGTGGCTCCGGGCCGAACCAGATGGTGGTGGAGCCGTCCTCGTCGGAGGTGACCGCACCCCCCGGGCTCATGACGCTGGGGTACGGGGTGTCGGTCACCAGCAGGGACCGAGTCTGGGTGTCGTAGACGTCCACCGACCAGAAGTTCCGCGCCGGGGGATCGGGCGGGAGGGTGAGGGCGTAGGACCGGGCACCGTCGAGGGCGTCGCCGTCGGCGTCGCGTGCGGTGTACGCGTAGGCCGACCCGGTCCCGACCTGGGCACGGGCCATCGCCGGGGTGATCACGGTGGCGAAGTAGTGGAACGTCGTCCGGGCGTCGAGCAGGCGGGCCCCCCGGCGGAGGAACTCGTGACTGCCACCGATGAAGGCCTGCGACCACGAGGAGCCCTCGAAGATGACCGCCTCCGGGTCCCGGGGGGCGTACACCAACGCCCGGCTGATGGCGGCCGCCGTCCGGGCGGCGGTGTCGAGGATGGCACGCCGCTGGTCGTCGGGGCGGAATGGCTGGCCATGGACGATGCCGATCCCGGCCAGCTGGCCGGCGCGCTCAGGGTCCAGCGCGGTGGTCGGCTCCTCCTGGACGATGGTGTCGATCTCCTCGTAGAAGGAGAAGTCGTTGGCGTGCACCGTGTTGAAGCGGTGGGCGGCGATGTTGACGAACTCCACCGGTGGCGGGTCGTCGGCCTCGGCCAGCGGGTAGACCCGGGTCTCCCGCAGAGCCGGCACCCCGCCCAGGGCCCGGAACACCACCCAGTTGGTGAAGGTGGGTGGGCGGTAGACGTAGTAGCCGTCGGGGACCTCACCCTCGTAGCCGGGCGGCAGGAACAGGTACCGGCCACCCTCCCCCCGGTCGGGCCCGGCGATGCCCATGTCGGCCACGTACCGGAACCAGAAGTCGTCGACCACGCACAGCGACTGCCTGGGGGGTTCGATGACGAACGGCCCGGTGGCCTTCAGGTCCAGGAACATCGATCCGTAGGTGGTCTCGGTGTTCGGGGTCAGGAAGTAGCTCCCGGAGTTGGCCCGGGGGTCGGTGTAGCCGATCTGGTTGGTGCCGGTCAGGCCGACGCTCCGGAAGCCGTTCCGCATGGCCACCAGCGAGGCGCCGGGCACCGCGTTGAGGAACACCTCCACCCCCCGCAGGAAGTCCAGGGCGCCGTAGAGCCGGTCGACCGACTCGGCGGTGGGGACCCCGTCCACCAGATGGAAGGTCCCCAGAGGTGTCTCGAGGGTGGGCGGCGTACCGATCGCCGCCAGCGCCCGCTCCAGCGCTCCGGGATCGGTGTCGTGTCCTCGTCCCTCTCCCATCGCCTCCGCTCCCTGGTCGATCGTCCGGCCGCCGTCGGCCCAACCTACCCGGGGGCCGGTGGCGGCCTAGCCCTGGTGGGCGGGGCACCACCACGAGGTCCGGCCGCCCACGGTGTCCCGGGTCAGCTCGGCGCCGTCCTTGGGGCACCGACCCCCCGGGTGGCGCTCCTCCATCAGGTCCCCGAGATGGGACCCACCCCGCTCGCCCAGGTCGGTCAGCACCCGGACCAGGTGGTGGTGGAGGCGCCGCACCTCGGCGGGCGTCAGCGACCGGCTGGGACGGAGCGGGGAGAGCCCGGCCCGCCACAGCAGCTCGTCGGCGATCAGGTTCCCCACCCCCGCCACCGCCGACTGGTCGAGTAGGCGGGCCTTGAGGGGGGACGACGAGGTGGCCAGGGCGGCGGCCAGCTCCGACCGTGAGACGGCCAGGGCGTCGGGACCCAGGTGGTCGAGGGTGGGGTCGAGCACCACCCCGCCGAGTCGGCGGGGGTCGTGGACGATGAGCGTGCCACCGTCGTCGAACCGGATCCGCAGCCGCTCCCACGCCCGCTCCCTCCGGTGGGGGGCGTACCGGAGGTCGTCCACCCCGGCCGCCCCGTCGAGCAGCAGGGTGCCGGTCATGCCGAAGCGGAGGCCGACGACCGCCCCGGTGTCGACGTCCAGCAGCAGGAGCTTGCCGATCCGGCGGGTGCCCTCCACCCGGTGGCCGACCAGGGCCCGACGGAGCGCCGCCCCGGTGGTGCCGTGCTTCAGATACCAGGTGTCGGGGGTCTCCACCTTGGCGATGGTCCGTCCGACGGCCCCGTCGGCCAGCTGTCGGTACGACTCCACCTCGGGCAGTTCCGGCACGGCCCGAGGGTAGCGGCCGAACCGGGCCCGCCGGTCCGAACCGGTGGACGTCGACCGCCCGCCCTCCGTCCCCGGGGCGGGGACACGGGTCGCTATGGTGGGCGCCATGCCTCCCGAGAAGCCGCAGTGGGCAGAGCTCTACAAGGAAGTGGTGACCTCCGGCCTGTGCACGGGCTGCGCCGGCTGCATCATCGCCTGCCCCCACGACGTCCTGTCCTACGACGACACCGGCGGCAAGTACAAGCCGTTCCACATCGACGCCGACGGTGGCCGCGAGGACTGCACCCACGGGGTGAAGGGGTGCACCATGTGCACCCGGGCCTGTCCCCGGTTCCGCCTGTGGGAGCCGGAGATCGACACCCACCTCTTCGGCCGGGAGCGCAGCCCCGCCGAGATCGCCGGCATCTCGTCGGACATCCTGCTGGTGCGGGCCACCGATCCCGACATCCATCTGGCCGGCCAGGACGGCGGCCTGGTGTCCGCCCTGCTGATCTGGGCCCTGGAGCACGACGTCATCGACGCCGCCCTCGTCTCCACCCTCGAGGGCGACGGCTCCACCTGGAAGGCCACGCCGGCCGTGGCCACCGACCGCGCCCAGGTGCTGGCCGCCGCCGGGTCCCGCTACACCTACTCGGCCAACCCGCTGGCCTACCCCCAGGCCATCGAGGGGGGCGCCGAGCGGATCGCCCTGGTCGGCATGGGCTGCCAGGCCTCCGGCCCCCCGGTCATGCAGGCCCGCAAGGCCGGCAAGATCGCCCGGCGCCTGTCGCTGACCATCGGGCTGCTGTGCTCCAAGACCTTCGACGACGCCATCTTCCCCGAGCTCTTCGAGGCGAAGTACGGGATCGCCCGGGCCGACATCACCAAGATGAACATCAAGGGGGTGTTCCAGGTCTGGACCCGGGACGGCGGCTTCCACGAGATCCCCCTCAAGGAGGCCCATGCCTGGACCCGCGAGGGCTGCACCTCGTGCCCCGACTTCGCCGCCGAGCACGCCGACATCTCCACCGGTGGCATCGGGGCCTTCAGCGACTGGACGCTCACCATCGTCCGGACCGACAAGGGCCGCGAGCTCCTCGAGGGGATGGTCGCCGACGGCGCGGTGGAGACCCGGCCCGGCGACGACGACCCGGGCGCCATCGCCCTCCTCCACCGGCTGGCCGGCGTCAGCCGGAAGCGGTGGCCCCAGACGGCGGTGGCCATGCCCCGGCGGCTCCCCGACCCGGTCTGATCCGCCGTCCCCCGGCCCCGGCCCGGCGGCTCCGGGGTCCGGCCCGGGCGCCGGGCACGGTACGTTGGCGGCAATGCCGACCCGGAAGCCCGCCCACCCCCGACCCACCGTGGTCCTCCTGGTGCGGCACGGGAAGACCCCCACCACCGGCACCATCCTCCCGGGGAGGGCCAAGGGGCTCCACCTGTCGGAGGAGGGGCAGGCCCAGGCCGAGGTGGTGGCGGCCCGCATCGCCGACCTGGCCGGGGACCCCGCCCGGGCCCCTGCGGCCGTCTACGCCTCCCCCCTCGAGCGCACCACCGAGACCGCCCGTCCCATCGCCCGCCGCCTGGGCCTCCGGGTCCGGCCCCAGAAGGGCCTGCTGGAGTGCGACTTCGGCGAGTGGACCGGCGCCGAGCTGAAGCTGCTGGCCAAGAAGCCGGAGTGGAGCCAGGTCCAGCACTGGCCGAGCGGCTTCCGGTTCCCGGGCGGCGAGTCGTTCCTGGAGATGCAGGCCCGGATCACCGGGACCATCGCCGAATTGGCAGCCCGCCATCCGGGTGAGACGATCGTCGCCGTGTCCCATGCCGACCCCATCAAGGCCGCCGTCGCCGCCGCCGCCGGCACCCATCTCGACCAGTTCCAGCGCCTGACGGTGGCCCCGTGCTCGGTCTCCGCCCTCGCCTACACCGCCGGTGGCCCGCACGTGCTCAGCGTCAACACCACCTCCTCGCTCGCCGATCTGGCCCTCTCGTGAGCGACGGCTACGACTTCTCCGACCCCGACCGGTTCACGGTCGGGACCGTCGGCCCCGTGGGACAGCGGCTCTTCCTCCTCCAGTGCCGGAAGGGGGAGGTGCTGCTGACCCTCAAGATCGAGAAGCAGCAGGTCTCGGTGCTGGCCGACTACCTGGCCCAGATCGTGCGCGACCAGGCCCGGCCCGGTCATCTCCCCGACGAGCTGCCCCTCGAGGAGCCCGATGAGCCGGCCTGGGCGATCGGGACGGTGGGCGTCACCTACGACGAGCACGACGACCGGGTGGTGATCGTCATCGAGGAGCTGGTGCCCGAGGACGAGTCCGGCGCCATCGCCCGTCTCTCCGTCACCCGGGAGCAGGCCGCCGCCTTCGCCATCACCGCCACCCGGCTGGTGGAGTCGGGCCGTCCCCCCTGCCCCCTCTGCGGGTCGCCCCTCGACCCCTCCGGACACGAATGCCCCAGAACGAACGGCCACCGGCCTCCGGCGACCTGAGGGGCTGGCGCCCCGACGCCGGTCCGGACCTCGGGGACGCCCTCGCCGCCCTGGCCGGGGGCGAGCTCACGGTGGAAGGCCGGATGCCGTGGAGCTCCAACCTCACCTTTCTGGTGTCGGTGGACGGCACCGGGCTCCGGGCCGTCTACAAGCCGCTGCGGGGCGAACAGCCACTGTGGGACTTCCCCGGCGGCCTCTACCGCCGGGAGGTCGCCGCCTACGCCCTCTCGGAGGCGCTGGGCTGGCAGCTGGTTCCTCCGACGGTGGCCCGGGACGACGGGCCGTACGGCGAAGGCTCGCTCCAGCTGTTCGTGGAGGCCGACTACCAGCAGCACTACTTCACCCTCATCGAGGACGGGGCGGGCGGGTTCCTCGACCGCCTGCGGCAGATGTGCCTCTTCGACGTGGTGGCCAACAACGCCGACCGCAAGAGCGGTCACGTCCTCCGGGGGGCCGACGACCACCTCTGGGGCATCGACCACGGGCTCTGCTTCCACCCCCACCCCAAGCTCCGCACGGTGATCTGGGAGTTCGCCGGGGACGAGGTGCCCGCCGCCGACCTGGCCACGGTGGAGGCGCTGGCCGACGACCTCCCCGACCCGGTGGCCCGCCACCTCACCCCCGAGGAGCGCCGGAGTCTGGTCGACCGGGTGACCGAGCTCTCGGTGACCGGGATCCTGCCCTGCCCGGACAGCGACCGGCCCTATCCCTGGCCCCTGGTCTGAGACGTCCGGCCGGGGAGTCCGGCCCCGGCGGCGGGGCCGTCGCCCGGCGGCGTCAGCCCGGCAGGTTGATGTGGAGGGTGGAGCGCATCGAGTTGATCACCGCCTGGGAGAGGACCTCGCCCCCGTCGGTGGTCAGGTGGATGCCGTCGGGGGTCCGGATGTTCACCTCGGCGCCGGCGGCGTTGGTCAGGTACGGGGTGAACCCGCCCTGGGGCGTCCCGAGGACCGTCCTGGTGTCGAGGAAGGTCGCCTGGCCCGGATGCTGGGCCACCTGGGAGCGGACGATGGAGTTGAGGTTGTCCATGGCGGCGTCGAGCCCGGGGTCGGCCATGGGCGGCATCCCCACCCACAAGACGTGGGCACCGGTGGCGAAGGCCAGATCCATGAACGAGCCCACCCGGTCGGCGTAGGCGGTGTTCCAGGCCGGGGTGCCGTAGGTGACGACGTTGCCGTCCACCTGCATGTTCTGGGGGTCGTTGGCACCGATCATCACCACCACCAGCTGCGGCCGGTCGTTGACCAGGTCGGCCATCAGCTCTTCGGGCCAGTTGAAGTAGTCGGGTCGGCTGAGGCCGGTGTCGATCCGGCCGTCGAGGGTGGGGCTGACGGCATCGGTGCCGGCCAGGTCGTTGACCAACGGCTGCCCGAGATCGATGCCGATGGAGTCGCCCACCACCAGCACCCGGAGGGGGTCGGCGGGGACCGGGCTCCGGTTCAGCGGGGGGAAGGTGGTCGGGGTGGTGGCCGTCGAGTTCGGCACCGTCGGCAGGGTGCTGACCCCCGGGAACGTCCCGTGACCGTGGGGCTTGGCCACCGCCAGCGTCGGACCGGCACCCGGTGAGCGGCCGAGGAGATCGTCGGTCCACACCACCACGTGGGAGAGCCCCAGACCCCGGCTGACCACCGCGATCGGCCCCAGCACGTCGAGCGAGACGGTGCGTCGGGTGCCGAACGGGGAGGCCTGCGCGGACGACTGCAGCGACGGGGCGTCGAGCAGCAACCACACTCCGAAGCAGACCAGCCCGATGAAGAGCGCCCGGGTCCACGGGATGCCGGGGAAGGTCGGCGGGTTCCCCGGCGCCCCGACCACGGGCGCCCGGTGGGTGGCAGCCGCCGTCTTCGTGACGCTGGCGGTGTCCTCGGTGTCCTCGGTGTCCTCGGTCGGCTCGGAGGGCGGCGGGGTGGGGGTTCTCTGCACGGATCAGGTCAGAATCGGTAGTAGATGAACGGCGCCACGCCTTCCGGCCCGAGGGTGGTGATGGCCAGCAGCACCAGGCCCAGTATGCCCCCCTGGATCCACGGCGTACGTTCAGCGAACGCCCCCTTGACCCGGTCGAGGGCGGTATCGGGGAGGTACTGGGTCCCGATGCCGAGGGCGATGGCCCCCAGGGCCAGCGGGGTGATGAGGGGTGAGTCGCCCCAGCCGTGGAAGAGCCGGTCCAACAGGGACACGACGTTGGAGAAGGAGGTCGCCCGGAAGAGCAGCCAGCCGCCGCACACCACCTGGAAGGTCACGAAGCGGGCGACGGCCACCCGGGCCCGACCACCGGGCTCCAGCGGGAGGCCGTGGGCGGCCCGCCACCTCCGGCGCTGTCGTCCGATCACCTGACCGATGCCGTGGTAGAGACCCCAGGCCACGAAGGTCCAGGCGGCACCGTGCCACAGGCCCCCCAGCAGCATGGTGATGATGATGTTGAGGCTGATCCTCCACTCCGGGCCACGGTTGCCGCCGAGGGGGATGTAGAGGTAGTCGCGCAGCCAGTTGGACAGCGTCATGTGCCACCGGCGCCAGAAGTCCTGGAGGGAGACGGCGGTATAGGGCCGGTTGAAGTTCTGGGGGAAGCGGAAGCCCAGCAGCAGGGCGATGCCGATGGCGATGTCGGTGTAGCCGCTGAAGTCGGCGTAGATCTGGACGGCGTACCCCCAGACGGCCACCACCACCTCCGGTCCGGAGTGCTGGTGGGGGTCGGCGAAGACCGGGTCGACCACGTAGGTGGAGAGGTAGGAGGACAGCACCACCTTTTTGGCCAGCCCGGCGGCGATCAGCCAGGAGGCCTCCACGTAGTTGACGTGGTCCGGATCGCGTCGCCGGCGGATCTGGGGCAGCAGCTCGGTCCCGCGGACGATGGGGCCGGCCACCAGGTGGGGGAAGAAGCTGAGGAAGACGGCCAGGTCGATGGGCCGGGCCCGCTTCAGAGCCCCCCGGTGGACGTCCACCACGTAGCTCACCGCCATGAAGGTGAAGAAGGAGATGGCGATGGGCAGCGTGACGTCGAGGAGCGGCAGCGGGCGGCCCAGACCGATCCCGTGGAACAGGTTGTCCACGTTGACGGTGACGAACACGTAGTACTTGAACCACGCCAGCAGGCCCAGGAGGCCGGCCAAGGTCACCCACAGGGCCACCCGCCGGGCGGTCCCGGCCAGCCGGTCGAGCGTCTCCGCCCCCAGCCAGGCGATGGCCGACGACGCCAGCAGGAGGAAGACGAACCGCCAGTCGGCCCAGGCGTAGAAGAAGTAGCTGGCCGCCACCATGAAGAGCTTCCATGGGCCCGGATACGGGTTGAGCAGCCAGCTGACCGTGTAGACCACGGCGAAGAAGATGGCGAAGTCGATGGTCGGGAAGAGCATGGTTCGGGTGATCCGGGAACGCCTGCGGATCGCGCGGCCGAGCGAAACCGGGTTCCGACCTTACCTCCCACCCCTGCGAGCGTCCGTCGATGCACGCGCCCGCCCGGGCGCGCCGCCGGGGGACGCCCACCCGGCGGACCAGGGCGGCGACGCCGCCCCGGTGATCAGCCCCGGGCCTTCAGCGCCTCGATCAGCTTCGGGACCACCTTGTGCACGTCGCCGACGATGCCGAGGTCGGCGACCGAGAAGATCGGTGCATCCTGGTCCTTGTTGATCGCCACGATGTTCTTGGAGTTCTTCATCCCCACCAGGTGCTGGGTGGCGCCCGAGATGCCGCAGGCCAGGTACACGGTGGGCTTCACCGTCTTGCCCGTCTGGCCGACCTGGTGCGAGTAGGGCACCCACCCGGCGTCCACGATGGCCCGGCTGGCGCCCGGAGCGCCGTGGAGCAGGGTGGCCAACTCCTCGATGAGGGCGTACTGGTCCTTCTCGCCCAGCCCCCGGCCTCCGGAGACCACCACGTCGGCCTCGTCGAGCTTGGGCCCGGTCCGCTCCTCGACGTGGCGGGCCACGATCCGGGCGGCGTTGGTGGCACCGGCGTCCGGCGCCGGCGCCGCCACCACCTCGGCGGGTCCGCCCCCGGAGGCCTCGGCCGGGAACGACTTGGCCCGGATCACGTAGATCCCGGGTCCCTCGCCGGTGAAGCGGGCGGTGACGATCTCGGCACCCCCGAAGATGGCGTGCTGGGTGACCAGGCCCCCGTCGGCGGCCTCGAGGCCGACCACGTTGGTCAGCACCGGTCGGTCGAGCTTCACCGACAGCCGGCCGGCGATGTCCCGGCCGTCGTAGGTGGCGGGGAAGAGGACGGCGTCCGGCCCACTCCCCGACGTCACGGCGGCGGCGATGGCGGAGGCCACCGGGACGCCCGGCAGGGCGCCTCCGAGGTCCCCGACGTCGTGGACGGTGGTGACCCCGTACTCCCCGAGGGTGCCGGCCACCGAGGCGGTCTCGTCGCCGTAGGCCACGGCCTCGACGGTGCCGGCCAGGTCGCGGGCGTGGCTGATCAGCTCGAGGCTGGCGGTGATGGGCTTTCCGTCGGCCACCTCGGCCAGGACCCAGATCTTGTCGATCGACATGGTGTGCTCGTTCTCCCTAACCCGGCCCTACAGGACCTTCAGCTGCTCGAGGAATTGGATGACCCGCTCGTGGGCGTCGCCCTCGTCGACCACGATCTCGCCGGAGGCACGCTCCTCGGCGGCGGCGACGTCGGTGATCTCCTGGCCGGCGCCGGCAGCGCCCACCTGGCCGGCATCGAGGCCGAGGTCGGCGGCGGTGAGCGTCTCCACCGGCTTCGACTTGGCGGCCATGATGCCCTTGAACGACGGGTAGCGGGGCTCGACCACCCCGGCCGTGACGGTGACCACGGCCGGCAGGGGGCTCTCCACCTCGTCGTAGCCCGCCTCGGTCTGGCGCTCCACCTTCACCGAGTCACCGGTGATCTCCACCTTCTTGGCGAAGGTCACCGACGGCAGGCCCAACAGCTCGGCGACCTGCACCGGCGTGGTGCCGGTGTAGCCGTCGCTCGACTCGGTGGCGGCCAGGATCAGGTTCGGCTCGGCCCGCTTGATGGCGGCGGCCAGGACCTTGGCGGTCCCCAGGGCGTCGGAGCCGGCCAGGGCGTCGTCGCTGATCAGGATGGCCTTGGCGGCTCCCATGGCCAGGGCGGTCCGGAGGCCCGACGTCTCCCCGTTGGGGGCCATCGAGACCAGGGTGACCTCGCCGCCACCGGCGGCGTCGACCAGCTGCAGGGCCATCTCGACGCCGTAGGCGTCCGAGTCGTCGAGAATCAGCTTTCCCGAGCGTTCGAGGGTCTTCGTCCCCGGATCCAGGGCAGGCGGCGCGGCCGGATCGGGGATCTGCTTGACACAGACAACGACGTTCATGGCCGTGCATTGTTGACGAAAAGGTGGGCTTTAAACCAATCCGGCACGCGATCCCAGGTCACAAGCCCTGGTGACCGGTCCCATCGGGCGGGTGGCGGTCCCCGCCCACCGATGGCGCACCGCCGGCCCCCGGGCCGGCGAGGGCGGACAGCGCCCCCACCACGTCGTCGGTGATGACGGTGTCGACCCCGGCCGCCGCCATGGCCCGCACCGCGGTCGGCCCGTTGACCGTCCACGCCGCCACCGCCAGACCGGCGCGGTGCGCCGCCTCGACCTGGACCGCGGTGACGAGACTCTCCTGAAGGTGGAGGGCCCGGTACCCGGCGCCGACGGCCTGGAGCCGACCGGCGTCGGCGTCGGCCCAGCCGGCCAGGAGCAGCCCGGTGGGGACCGACGGGCCCACGGCCCGGACGGCGTCCAGCGAGGGTGCCCAGAAGGAGGAGACCACCGCCCCGCGGCCGGGGCGCCGGCTCCGGTCCTGGTCCTGGCGCACCAGGAGGTCAGCCACCCGACGGGCGGCCCGCTCCTCGGGGTCGAACCCGCCCTCGGTGGGCAGGTTCTTGATCTCGATGTTGACGAACAGGCCGTCACACGCCTCGAGGGCGGCCTCGAGGAGCGGCACGTGGTCGGGCAGCTGGCCGGCGGTCAGCCCCGCCACCGGTCCCCTCCCCTCGATCTCCGGGTCGTGGTGGACGGCCAGCCGGCCGTCGGCGGTCAGCCGGACGTCGAGCTCGACCCCGTCGGCCCCCAGGCGGGCGGCCCGTGCGAACGCCGCCACGGTGTTCTCGGCGATTCCCTGCCCGGGGGCGGGACTGCCACGGTGGGCCTGGACGAGAGGCGATACCACGCTCAGCGGGCCCTCGGAGGGGTGCGGAGCCGCCGAAGGGGGGATCGGCCGTGAATTGGGGCCGAATTCGCCCACATCCCTCCCCGAAACTGCTTGCAACCGCACACAACCGTGATTATCCTACGGGGGAACCCCAAATGACCGGCGACTTTGCGGCGCCGAGCCATGTGAAACAGATCACAATGGGGCTTTCTCGGAGTCGGGAGCGGAGGAATCATCGTGGCCCTGGTGTGGAACCGGACGGTCGATTGGGACGAGGGCGACTGGCGTGATCTTGCCGCCTGTCGACACACCGAGCCCGATCTGTTCTTCCCCATCGGCACCACGGGACCCGCCATCGACCAGATCGAGGCGGCCAAGCGGGTCTGCCGTTCGTGCGACGCCCAGGAGCCGTGCCTCGACTTCGCCCTGGCCACCAACCAGGAGTCAGGCGTGTGGGGCGGCACCTCGGAGGAGGAGCGCCGCAAGCTCCGCAAGGCGTGGCTGGCAGCGCGGCGTCGCGCGTCCTGACGTCCTGACTCCTCCCGTCTGACCTCCCCGGGCCCTCCCGTCGGGGAACCGCCGCTCAGAGGCCGACCCTCGGCGCTTCGCGCACCGGCAGCTCGATGCGCACCACCGCCCCGGTGACCGACGGGTCGAGCTCACTGCGGTTCTGCATGGTGATGGTCCCCCCGATCTGGGTACGGACCAGGTCGCGGACGATCGACAGGCCGAGGCTCTGGGTGGTGTCGAAGTCGAACTCCTCCGGCAGGCCGGACCCGTCGTCGGACACCTCCACCGACAGCCGGTGCTCGTCGCTGGCCAGGTGCACGGTCACCTCGCCCACCCGGGGGGTGGCGCCGATGGACGGGTCCATCCGGTCCGGCCGGTCGGCGTCGTCGGTCTCCGTCTCCACGAAGGCGTGCTCGACGGCGTTCTGGAGCAGCTCGGCCAGAACCACCGCCAGGGGGGTGGCGACATCGGCCGGCACCTCCCCCAGTTCGCCCACCACGCTGAAGGTGAGGGTCACCGAGGAGACCACCGAGTCCTCCGCCATCTTGATCAGCGAGGTGACGATCTCGTCGAACGGCACCTGATCGCTGGGATCCCGGGAGAGGATCTCGTGGACGATGGCGATGGAGCGGACCCGCCGCTCGGCCTCGAAGAGGGCGACCCGCCCCACTCCGGGCGGCAGCCGTCGGGCCTGGAGCCGGAGCAGCGCCGAGATGGTCTGGAGGTTGTTCTTCACCCGGTGGTGAACCTCGCGGATGGCGGCGTCCTTGGAGAGCAGCAGTCGGTCGAGGCGCCGGACGTCGGTGACGTCGCGCAGGAGCACCAGGCAGCCGGTGACCTCGCCCTGGGCCAGCAGTGGGATGCAGTGGAGCAGCACGATGACGTCGGGACGGCGCTCCACCTCCTCCACTACCGGGAGGGCAGAGGCCAGGGCCCACTCGATGGCCGACTCCTCCACCCCGAGGTCGTAGAGCCGACGCCCCTCGAGTTGGGAGTACATGCCCATCCGGTGGAGGGCGTTGGTGGCGTTGGGGGAGGCGTACCGGACCCTGCCCTCCTCGTCCACCAGCACCAGGCCGTCACCGACCCGGGGGGCCTCCTCGGTGGCCACCTCCTCGCCGGGGAACGGGAAGGTCGACTCGGACAGCATCACCGCGAACCGGTCGAAGACGTCCCGGTAGGTGCGCTCGAGGTGACCGGGTCGCCGGCCGGCACCGGCGGCCAGGCGGGCCATCACCGCCACCACCTCGCCGTCGCACCGGACCGGGATGCACTGGAGCCGCACCGGCTCGTCCCCCGGCTCGATCCGGACCTCGCCCCGGGTGACCTCGGCGGTCCGGTAGCAGGTGGTGACCAGGGGCCAGTCCTCCTCGCCCACCGTCTGGCCGACCAGGTCGTGCTCGATGACGGTGGCGCTGTTGGACGGTCGCATCTGGCCCAGGATCACCAGGTTGGAGGCCTCCTCGGGGTAGGCGTCGGAGATCGGGGCCATCAGCACCAGGTCGGAGAAGGACAGGTCGGAGAGCACCCCCCAGGTCCCGAGCAGCCGGAGCAGGTGGGCGAGCTGGTCCTCGTCGAGGTCGGCCCGCTCGAGGGCCAGCTCGGCCGGGGTGGCCATGTCAGGCCTCCGGTCCGGTGTCGGCGGGCCGCAGCTCCCCGGCGTCGGCCGAGACCGGGACCGTGTGCGGCACTCGGTTCCGGTAGCCCTGGAGGGTGTCCACGCCGGCTGCCCAGAGGAGCGCCCGCAGGTCCGGGGTCCGGTGGGCCACGTCGGGGAGGGTGTGGGCGTCCGAGGCGGTGGTGAGCGGCACCCCCCGGTCGACATAGCGGCGGAGGAGGGGCGGTGCCGGGTACTCCTCCCCCACCGGCTTCCGCCAGCCGGCCGAGGACACCTCGGCGGCCATGCCGGAGGCCACCGCCGCCTCCGCCATCCGGTCGTAGAACTCGTCGGGGACGGCCGGGACCCGCCCGGCCACCTTCACCAGGTCCGGATGGGCGAAGACGTCGCAGACCCCGGAGGCACCCAGCTCCTCCATGGCCAGGGTGTACTGGTCCCAGACGTCGTCGATGTCCCGGACGTCCCACTCAGCCATCACCAGCGGGTCGTTCAGGACGTCGAACCGCCAGGTGTCCAGCCAGTGGACCGAGCCGATGAGGACGTCGAAGGGGTACCCGTCCAGCAGGTCGGCCACGTCGTGCATGCGGTCCCGGTAGTAGTCGACCTCCAGCCCCAGCACCACCGGCAGTCCGGCGGCCTTCACCGCCTGCACGACCTCGACGTAGGAGTCGAGGTCGACCCGGGCGTGGTGGTCCCAGTAGGCGGCCATGCCGGGACGGAGGGCCTCGCCGGGCAGGTCGTCCCAGAAGCCGCCCAGCCGGTCCCTGGCCTGGGTGAAGCGGAACAGGTGCTCGGTGAGGGCGATCTCGGTCACCCCGTGGGCGGTGGCGTGGTCGCAGTAGGCCGCCACCTGGTCGATGGTGGCCTCGGCGTCGCTCTGGGTGTGGGGCCAGAGGTGGAGGTGGTAGTCGAGCACCGCTCAGCCGGCCCGGCGGATGATGGTGACGCCGTCGCGCACCGTCGTCTGGACGGCCACCACCCGTGGGTCGCTGGCCACCCGGTCGTTGAACTCCCGCAGGGCCGAGGTGTCCACCGACGTGTCCTCGAGGTCGAGGATCCGGCCGCTCCACAGGGTGTTGTCGGCCAGGATCACCCCCCGGGGAGCCAGCTTGGGGAGCACCGCCTCGAAGTAGGCGGGGTAGTTGCCCTTGTCGGCGTCGATGAAGACCAGGTCGAACGGGCCGTCCAGGGCCGCCACCGTCTCGAGGGCCGGGCCGACCTTGACCTCGATCCGATCGGCGTACGGGCTGGCGGCGATGTGGCGGCGGGCCACCTCGGCGTGGACCGGGTTGAGCTCGCAGGTGACGATGGAGCCGCCCGGGGCCAGTCCGGCGGCCATGGCCAGCGACGAGTAACCGCTGAAGGTGCCGATCTCGAGGATCCGGGTGGCTCCCGAGGCGAACACAAGGAGCTCGAGGAACCGGCCCTCGAGCCGGCCGACCATCATGCCGGGGGAGGCCAGCGAGGCGCGGGTCTCCTCGGCCAGGGCCTCGAGGTACGACGGGGGGGCCGTGGTGTGCTCGGTGGCGTAGCGCTCGATGGCAGGATCGATGATCTCGGGCATGACCGCATCGTAGGGCGTCGGGGTGCGGACTCCTCAGCCGACGACGGCGAGGATCCGGTAGCGGCTCCCCCGGGAGATCCTGGCCACCTGGTAGCGGCCCCGACCCGTCCGCCGGAGCCAACCCCGCTCCACCTCGTAGGCCAGGGCGTCGGCCACCGCCTTCCCGGGTTTGGCCGAGCCGACACGGTAGCCCCACGACTGGATGACCCCGAGCACCTCGGCCGGGGAGCAGGGGCGACCGGTCCGCAGCAGCACCGCTACCGCCGCTCGCCGGAGGGGCCTCCCCCGGAGCGGCTCGAGCTCCGTGCCGGGGAAGCCGGGGCCGCTGTTCCGGGTCTCGGGATGGGGGGTGCGGCACGGTTGGGGTCGGCAACGGAACCACAGACCGGTGTTCGGGGCGCAGTCACGACACAGGCACGGCGAGAAGGACCCGGGGCGGGGCGGATCGGACATGCGGGAACGGTACGACAGGGGTGCTCCACCGCCCCGGTCGGAGGAGCCGGGATCGGTCGGTTTGCCCGGATCCGAGCGAGGGCGGGAGGAGTTCGGAGGAGTTCGTTCTGCCCGCATCCGAGCGAATTGCCGTCGGGCATCCAGCACAATTCGCTCGGATGCGGGCACATTCAACATGCCGGGGGCAGCGGGGCGATGCTGACGGGGATCGATGCGATGGCGAGGTGCCGGTCGGTGCCGGTCGATGCGAGGCAGGTGCCGGTCGACGACCGGCTCTGACCCGGGAACTCAGGTCCAGATCTGCTGCCCCAGCCGCACCAGCCCGGCCAGGTCGAAGATGTCGGTGTCGAAGAACGGCACCGTCGCCACCACCTCGGGGGATGCCCCCAGGTGGGTCTGTTCCTCGGCCTCACGCCGGGCGACCACCCGGAAGTTGAGGAAGCTGTCGGCCACCTCGGTCAGCACCCGACGGATCTGGTCGGGATCGCCGAGCGGCCCGTCCACCGAGGCCAGCACCGGTGACATCGCCGCCGCCAACTCGTCAGCGCGCTCCTTCAGAGCCTCCGCCACCCGGGCCGCCTCCGCTCCCTGCAGGTAGGAGGGCAGGACCTTGTTCAACACCATGGCTCCCAGGTGGAGGTCCCGGGAGGTGAGCTCCTCGGCGAAGAACTCGGCCTCCCGCAGCGGGACCCCCTCCAGGGTGGACACCACCATGAAGGTGGTCCGACGGTCCGACAGCAGGCGCTTCACCGCCTCGGCCCGCTCGACGAAGCCGGCGTACATCGACTGGAAGAGGATGAAGAACTCCGAGATGTCGGCCAGGAACTGGGTGCCGAGGATCCGGTCGGCCACCTGGTAGAAGGGCTTGGTGGCCACGTTCACCAGCCTCGACCGGTAGGGCACGATCAACCACCGGAGCAGCCGGCTGGAGAAGAAGTCGGCCAGCCGCTGCGGGGCGTCCAGGAAGTCGAGGGCGTTCCGGGTGGGAGGGGTGTCGACCACGATCAGGTCGTAGTCCCCCTCGGAGTGGATCTCGTAGAGGCGCTCCATGGCGATGTAGTCGTGGCTGGCCACGAACCGCCCGGAGATGTTGTCGTAGAGGGGGTTGGCCAGGATCTCGTCCCGGGTCTGCTTGTCGGGGGCATGTCGGCGGATGAGGTCGTCCCAGGACTGCTTGGTGTCGAGCATGGCCACCCACAGCTCCCCCCGGGGCCGGACCCCCGAGGACCGGAAGGCGTCGGCGGGCACCCGCCGCTCGGTGTTGCCGATCCCCTCGAGGCCGAGGGCGGTGGCCAGTCGCTTGGCCGGGTCGACGGTGAGCACCAGCACCTTCCCGCCGTGGTGCACCGCCGCCATCACCCCGGCCGAGGCGGCCGTCGTCGTCTTGCCCACCCCGCCGGGCCCACAGGCGATGACGATCTCCTTGGCCGCCAGGAGCCCGTCGAGGGTGCCGGTGGGGGCCTCCTGGCCCGCACGGACCGGACCGGGTCGGGACGAGGTGGCCATCAGTACCCCAGCTCCTCGCCGAGGGAGGCGGCCACCTGGCGGGTGGTGCGCAGCCCGTGCAGCCGGGTGAACAGGTAGGGCAGGTAGAGCATGGGCACCTGGGCGTCGATGCCCCGGCGGAGTCGCTCGAGGTGGGTGGTTCGGGTACGGCGCATGGTCACCGCCAGCCGGGCGGCCTCCAGCACCGGACGGGGGTCGCCGCCCACCAGCTCGGCCAGGTCGTCGGTGGGTCCGGCGCCGGACAGTGCGTCGAAGACGGCCTCCTCGTGCTGGCCGAACAGCTCGGGGAGCACCCGGTTGACCACCACCGCCGAGAGCTCCACGGTGGTCTCCTCCCGGATCCGGCCGGCCAGCTCGATGGTCTCGGTCACCGGCATCTCCTCGGGCGTGCAGACGGCGATGAGCCCGGTGGTGTCCGGGTCCGAGAGGATCTCGAGCATCCAGTCGGTCTGGGAGCGGATCAGCCCGACCTTGACCAGATCGTTGATCGCCTGGGGGGCGGCCAGTTGGCTGATGATGTGCCCGGAGGCGGGGGCGTCCACCACCACCAGGTCGTAGGTGCGCTCCCGGACCTCGTAACAGAACTTGCCGACGGTCAGGATCTCGCGCACCCCGGGAGCGGCGGTGGCGACGAAGTCGAACGCCTTGGCCAGGGGGCCGATCCTCCCCACCACCGGGATCCGCAGCTGCAGCTTCAGGTACTCACGGAGGGACGCCTCGGTGTCCATCGTCATGGCGAAGAGCCCGGGGAGGATCTCCCGCTCGGCGAACGAGGTGGGCGGTGCCTCGTAGAACCCGGAGACGTCGCCCTTGGCGTCCACCTCGCAGATCAGCACCCGCTTCCCCTGCTGGGAGGCGAAGAGGGCCAGGGCGGAGGCCACCGTGGTCTTCCCCACCCCACCCTTGCCGGTGACGAAGAGCAGCTTGTGGTCGAGGAGCGCGGTCACCCGGTCGTCCCCCGGGGACGGGTGCGGGCGACGTCGTGCGGGGGCGGGGGCGGAGCCGTCAGGACAGCCCGAAACCGACCCGTCGCTCGGCCGTGGGGCCGTCCACCTCGACGTAGGCGATCTTCCCGGCCGGGACCCCGACCTGGCGTCCCTTGCGATCGGTCAGCCAGAGGATGGCGCCCTCCTTGGCCAGCGCCGCCTCGATGTCGGCCAGGACCTTGTCGCGGTCTGCGTCGTCCGGCAGCTCGACGTCGAGCTCCTTGATCGACTGCACGATCCCGATTCGCACGTCCACCTGGCACGCTCCTCTCAGCGGTGCCGGCAACCCGCCGGCTCAGCCATCGACGATACAAGGTGCAGGGGGCCCGGCGTCCCCGGTGGGGCACCCATGGTGCACACTGGCCACCATGGACGGGTTGAGCGAGCGGGGCCGGCGCTGGGCGTCGACCATGGCCGGTCACACCGGGAGCGGTGTGGTGGTGGCCCATGCGGACAGCACCGCACGGATCGGCGACCACGGTGCGTCGGGAGCCGGACAGGAGGCTGTCCCCGGCCGCCACCGCCTCGACCGCGAGGCCTCCGAGGCGTCCGAGCTGGCCTTCGGGGCCACCCGGGCGGAGGGCGGCGGCCACCGCCACCGCCACGAGGAGCCCGATCCGTGGCGGACCTGCTTCGAACGGGACCGGGACCGCATCCTCCACGCCCCGTCCTTCCGCCGGCTGGCCGGCAAGACCCAGGTGTTCGTCTTCCCCGACGACCACCAGCGCACCCGGCTCACCCACGCCCTCGAGGTGGCCCAGGTGGCCGGCAGCATCGCCCGCGCCTGCCGCCTCAACGTCGCCCTGACCGAGGCCATCGCCCTCGGGCACGACTGCGGCCACGGCCCCGGCGGCCACGCCAGCGAGGACGCCCTCACCCCCTACGTGGAGGGCGGATTCGACCACGCCCCCTGGGGGGCCGACGTGTCGTTGGCCCGCCTCAACCTCTGCCGGGAGACGCTCGACGGCATCCGGAACCACTCGTGGTCGCGTCCGGCCCCGTCCACGCCGGAGGGGGAGGTGGTCAGCTGGGCCGACCGGATCGCCTACGTCTGCCACGACTTCGAGGACGCGGTGATGAGCGGCGTGGTCACCCCGGCGGTGCTGCCCGAGGTGGTGCGGCGCCGGTGCGGGGAGCGACGGAGCCAGCAGCTGGGTACCTTCATCGACGCCATGGTGGGGACGGTGCTCGGCACCGGTCAGGTCGGCATGGATGCCGAGCACGCCGAGGCGTTGGCCGCCTTCCGGGCCTGCAACTACGAGCACATCTACCTCCGCCCCAGCTCGCTGGCCCAGGGCGAGGCGGTGATCGAGGTCCTCCGGGCCCTGGTCGAGCACTACGGCGCCCGGCCCGAGCTGATCGAGGACGCCGACGCCGGCCGGCCCGCCTCCGGGGACGGGGGGGCCGACGCCCTCCGCTCGGCGGTCAGCTACGTGGCCGGGATGACCGACCGGTTCGCCTTCGACCGGGCGGTGGAGCTCCTGGGGTGGAGCCCCGACAAGCTGCCGGTGGGGATCGGCGTCGACCGGCCGGGCTGATCGGACCCGACGGCCCGGCCCGTAACATCCGGACCCGAGGGCGCGGGCGATGGGGCCCGCCCAGCCGGACAGGAGGTCCGCCATGGTCACGGAGGTGCCGTCCCGACCCCAGGCCCCCCCGGACGCCCGACCGTCCGCCATCCGCCCCGAGGCGGACGCCCCGCCCCCCGGGAGCGTGGCGGCAGCCCTCGCCCCCCTGGTGTCGACCCTGGTGGGCCCCGGGACACCGGTGCGCATCACCTTCTGGGACGGCAGTGGCCTGGGACCCACCGACGGCATCGGTGCGCTGGAGGTGCGCTCGCCCGACGCCCTACGGCGACTGCTCTGGGCCCCCGGCGAGCTGGGGGTGTCCCGGGCCTTCGTGGCCGGCGACATCGCCGTCGAGGGCGACCTGTACGCCCTGCTGCGCACGCTCCACAGCGCCGCCCCCCGGGACCTCCGCTCCGTCGGATGGCGAAGCCTCCCGGCCGCCCTCGCCGCCGCCCGGCGGCTGGGGGTCCTGGGCCTGCCGCCCGCCCCACCGCCCGAGGAGTGCCGCCCGGCCGGCCGGATCCACTCGCTCGGACGCGACGCCGAGGTCATCAGCCACCACTACGACGTCGGCAACGACTTCTACCGCCTGGTCCTCGGCCCCCGCATGACCTACTCGTGCGCCCGGTTCACCGAGGCCTCGACCTCGTTGGAGGAGGCGCAGGACGCCAAGCACGAGCTGATCTGCCGCAAGCTCGGCCTCGACCGGCGCCCCGGGCTCCGGCTCCTGGACGTCGGCTGCGGATGGGGCTCCATGGCCCTCCACGCCGCCCGTCACCACGACGCCCAGGTGGTCGGCGTCGCCCTCAGCGCCGAGCAGGTGGCCCGGGCCCGGGAGCGGGTGGAGGAGGCCGGCCTGTCCGACCGGGTGGAGATCCGGCTCCAGGACTACCGACGCCTGGGAGGCGAGCAGTTCGACGCCATCTCCTCCATCGGGATGTTCGAGCATGTCGGCGCCTCCTCGATGGCCACCTACTTCGAGACCCTGCGGGCGCTGTTGGTGCCGGCCGGCCGACTGCTGAACCACGCCATCTCCAAGCCGGGTGGCTCCGCGCTCGGGGGGCGCACCTTCATCGGGCGGTACGTCTTCCCCGACGGCGAGCTGATCGACGTCAGCGTGGTGCTGGCCGCCATGCAGCGGGCGGGCTTCGAGGTCCGGGACGTCGAGTCCCTCCGGGAGCACTACTCCCGGACCCTCCATGCCTGGGTGGCCAACCTCCAGGAGCACTGGGAGGAGGCGGTCGGGCTGGTGGGCCGGGCCCGGGCCAACATCTGGCTGCTCTACATGGCCGCCTCCGCCAACGGCTTCGACGACGGCGGCCTGGCCATCCACCAGGTGCTGGGGGTGGTGCCCGAGGCCGACGGCACCAGCGGCATGCCCGCCACCCGGGCCGCCTGGGGCTGAGCGGGGGTCGATGCTGGACGGGTGTACCGCCGGTCGCCCATTTCCTCTAATGTCGACTGGACAAGTCATGATTGTCCCGCCACCCCTATCGAGGAGATCCAGATGAGCGTCCTGCCCGAGGTCCTGGCCGCCAACGACGCCTATGCGGCGTCGTTCGGCGACAAGGGCACCCTCGCCCTCCCCCCCGCCCGCCACTTCGCCATCCTGACCTGCATGGATGCCCGGCTGGACCCCGCCAAGTACGCGGGCCTGGCGGAGGGCGACGCCCACGTCGTCCGCAACGCCGGCGGACGGGCCAGCGACGACGCCATCCGGTCGTTGGTGATCTCCTACAAGCTCCTCGGCACCAAGGAGTGGTTCGTGGTCCACCACTCCAACTGCGGCATGGAGTTCTTCACCGACGAGGTGATCCGCGGCCTGCTGGCCAACAGCCTCGAGACCGCCGCCCTGGGAGCCGACGGGTTCACCGACGTCGGCACCGGACCCGGGTCGGACGAGGCCAAGTACATCCACTGGCTGACCATCGCCGACAACGCCACCAGTGTCGTCGAGGACGTCACCCGGATCCGCCGCCACCCCCTGGTCCCCCGCTCGATCCCCATCTACGGCTACATCTACGACGTGGCCACCGGGAAGCTGGTCGAGGTGCCCGAGGCGACCGCCGCCGGCAACGCGGGCTAGCCGTCCTGCTCCACCAGGTGGGTCACACGACTCAGCTGATGGTGAGCTCCTTGCGGTAGACGCGGGCCGGCCCCATCTCGGCGATGGCGGTGGCCAGGGTGGCGAAGACGGCCGCCGCCTCGCCGTCGGGCTCCGACACCACCACCGGGACCCCGTCGTCGCTGCCCTCCCGGAGGGCGGGGACCAGCGGCACCTGGGCCAGCAGGGGCACGCCCAGCTCGCCGGCCAGCTCGCCGCCACCCCCCGCCCCGAACAGCTCGTACCGGGTGCCGTCGTCGCCGGTGAACCAGCTCATGTTCTCGATGACCCCGCGCACCGCCAGCTTCAGCTTCCGGGCGGCGTAGGCCGACCGCTGGGCCACCCGCTGGGCGGCGGGCTGGGGGGTGGTGACCACGAACACCTCGGTTTTGGTCAGGTACTGGCCGAGCGACAGGGTCACGTCCCCGGTGCCGGGGGGCATGTCGATCAGCAGGAAGTCGGGCTCGCCCCAGTAGGCGTCCACCAGAAACTGCTCCAGCGCCTTGTGGAGCATGGGCCCCCGCCAGATGACCGGCGTGTCGTCGGGCACGAAGAAGCCCATGGACAGGCAGCGCACCCCGTGGGC
Source organism: uncultured Actinomycetota bacterium (assembly GCA_963709665.1). GTDB lineage: Bacteria > Actinomycetota > Acidimicrobiia > Acidimicrobiales > RAAP-2 > DASZIT01. The sequence continues at coordinate 73,683 of CAVPWU010000008.1, forward strand.
CGTGGGCGGGACCACCAGGTCCCCGATGATCAGCGGCTCCTCCCGGACCCCCAGCATCCGGGGCACCGAGAAGCCGTAGACGTCGGCGTCGAGGATCCCCACGTCGTACCCCTGGTTGGCCAGGGTCACCGCCAGGTTGACGGTGACCGAGGACTTGCCCACCCCACCCTTGCCCGACGAGATGCCGAGCACCCGGGTCCTCGAGCGGGGGAGCATGAACCGGTTGGGACGCCCCTCCTCGTGACCCAGGGCCCCGCCGTGACCGCCGTGGTCGTGGCCGTGGTCGTGCCCGCCGCCGGGCGTGCCCCCGTCCACCGGTTCGCCCCGGAGCAGCATCCGGAGGCGGGCCCGGTCCTCCTCGCCCATCACGGCCGGCTCCACCGACACCTCGGCCACCCCCGGCAGGACCCCGGCGGCGGCCCGCACCCGGCTGATCAGCTCGTCGACCTGGGGGTAGGCGGCCACCGGCAACGCCAGCTCCACGGCCACCTTCTTGCGTCGGACGGAGACCGGGCCCACCATCCGGAGCTCTCCCAGTGGACGACGGAGCTCGGGGTCGATGACCTGGGCGAGGGCCGCCCTGACCTGGGATTCGTCGATGGACATGCGGGGGCTCCTCGGGGAATTGCGGCTTCCCCGTACACTAGGGGACGTGCGTGGAGATCCAGACAGCGTCCGGACCACGGCTCCGGGGCCCGAGGGGACCCCGGTGACGGCCGTCCCGCTCGGGCCCTTCCCGGTGGGCGGCCCGGGCGGCGCCGATCGGCCCGTCGACTCCGACAGCCACTTCTCGGCGGCCATGTCGGCGGTCACCTCCGCCTTCGGCGACCCCACCCGGCGGGAGATCTACCTCTTCGTGCGGTCCAACCCCGGCGCCACCGCCTCGGAGGTGGCCACCCGGTTCTCCCTCCACCCCAACGTCGCCCGCCACCACCTCGAGCGGCTGGCCACCGGCGGCTACGTCGAGGTGACCATGGAGCGCCCGTCCGGCCACGGCGCCGGACGGCCGTCCAAGCGCTTCCGGGCGGTCGCCAACGACCCCACCCTCGACTTCCTGACCCGCCGGAACGACCTGCTGGTGCTCCTGCTCCAGGAGTCGCTGCAGCTGCTCGGGCCCGAGGCGGCCGAGGCGATGGCCGAGCGGGTCGGCGAGCAGTACGGCCGGACCCTGGCCGTGCAGATGTCGCCCGGGGAGGGGCAGCGGTCGCTGCGCACCGCCATGCACGCCATCGCCGACACCCTCACCGCCCACGGATTCGCCGCCCACGCCGAGGACGACGGGGCCTCCACCTCGGTGGTGGCCGACAACTGCCCGTTCGGCAACGCCGCCAACCAGTACCCGGTGCTGTGCGCCGTGGACCGGGGCATGATCAGCGGCCTGCTGGCCGGGCTGTGCGGCGAGGACGCCGAGAAGGGCGTCCCGGTGGTGCTGTCGTCACGCGCCCGCGGCGACGACCAGTGCGTGGCATCCGCCTGAGCCCCCCGGCCCCGGGCGCCCGGGCGGCCTAGGTGGCCCGCCACTACCTCGACCACGCCTCCACCTCCCCGCTCCGGCCGGAAGCCCGCCGGGCCATGGAGGAATGGGCGGCCACCGGCGTCACCGCCGACCCCGGGCGGGTCCACACCGAGGGCCGGATGGCCCGGGTGACCCTCGAGGAGGCCCGGGAGGCGGTGGCCGCCCTGGTCGGCGCCCGCCCGAGGCAGGTGGTCTTCACCTCCGGTGGCACCGAGGCGGTGAACAGCGCGGTCTGGGGTGCCACCCGTGGCCACCCGGGGCCGGTGGTGTGCGCCGCCGTCGAGCACTCGGCCGCCCGGGACGCCTCCCTCCGCTCGGCCCCGGTGGTGGCGCCGGTGGTGGACCTCCACGGCACCCTCCATCCCGCCGCCCTGGAGGAGGCCCTGGGGCGGTGCCGGTCCGAGTACGGGTCGCTCCCCTCCCTGGTCCACTGCCAGTGGGCCAACCACGAGGTGGGGACCGTCCAGCCGGTGGCGGCGGTGGTGGAGCGGTGCCGGGAGCTGGGAGTGACGGTCCACGTGGATGCGGTGATGGCGGTCGGCCACCTGCCGGTCGACCTGGCCGGGCTCGATGCCGACCTGGTGTCGGTCTCCTCGCACAAGCTGGGCGGCCCTCCGGGGATCGGGGCCCTGGTGGTGCGGCGGGGCCTCCGGATCGAGCCCCTGCTGGTGGGCGGGGAGCAGGAGCGGGCCCGACGGGCCGGGCTGGAGAACCTCCCGGCGGCGGTGGGCTTCGGCGCGGCGGCCGGCGCCCTGGCCTCCCCCGGACGGCTCGACCACGAGGCGGCCCGGGCCCGGCGGCTCACCGACCGGCTGCGGACGTCGGGCCTGGCCGTCGAGGGAGTCACCGTCCTCGGGGACCCGGACCACCGGCTGCCCCACATCGTCTGCCTGGGCATCGAGGGTGTCGAGGCGGAGCCGGTCCTGCTCGGTCTGGACCAGGCCGGCATCGCCGCCCACTCGGGATCGTCCTGCTCGTCGGAGTCCCTCGAGCCGTCGCCGGTCCTGGCGGCCATGGGCGTGGATGCCGAGCGGTCGCTGCGGCTGTCGGTGGGATGGTCGACCTCCGACGCCGACGCCGACGCCTTCGATGCGGCGTTCGCCGCGGTGGTGGCCGGGCTCCGGGCCCTGCGCTGACGGTCGGTCCCGATAGGTTCGGCCCGTGCGCACCGTCGTCTGCAACCAGCTCGGACCGCTCGACACCCTGGTGGTGGAGGAGCGGGAGCCCCCCACGGCGGCGGGCGGCCAGGTGGTCGTCACCGTCCGGGCGGCCGGGGTCAACTTCGTCGACGGGCTCCTCTGCCAGGGCCGGTACCAGATCAAGCCGCCCACCCCCTTCGTGCCCGGCGGCGAGGTGGCCGGGGAGGTGACGGCGGTGGGGCCCGGTGTGGACGGGGTGGCGGTCGGCGACCGGGTCATCGCCTTCACCGGGATCGGGGCGTTCGCCGACCAGGTGGCGGTGCCCGCCCTCACCCTGCTGCCGGTACCCCCCTCGCTGGGGTTCAGCCAGGCGGCGGCGCTGGTCCAGAGCTACGCCACCGCCCTGTTCGCCCTCACCGTCCGGACCCGGGTCGACCCGGGCGAGTGGGTGCTGGTGCTGGGGGCGGGCGGCGGCGTCGGCCTGGCCGCCGTCGACGTGGCCCGGGCCCTCGGGGCCCGGGTGATCGCCGCCGCCTCGACGCCGGCCAAGCTCGAGGCGGCCACCGCCATGGGGGCCGAGGCCACCATCGCCTACGAGGACGAGGACCTGAAGGTCCGGGCCCGGGAGCTCTCCGGCGGCGGGGTCGACGTGGTGGTCGACCCGGTGGGGGGACGCCACAGCCAGCCGGCCCTCCGCTCCACCGGCCCGCTGGGCCGGTACTGCGTCATCGGCTTCGCGGCGGGGACCATCCCGGAGGTGCCGCTCAACCAGGTGCTGCTCCACAACCGGACGGTGGTGGGGATCGACTGGGGGGCGTGGACCTTCCGGTTCCCACTGGAGAACCGCCGCCTCCTCGAGGAGCTGGTGGCCATGATCGACGACGGCCGGCTCCACCCGCCGGCGCCGGTCGAGTACCGGTTGGAGCAGGCCGCCGAGGTGATGGCCGGGCTCCTCGACCGGACGGTGGTGGGCAAGGCGGTCCTCGTCCCGTAGGTCGCACCTCCGGCCGGGCCCGACGGGGGTCCGGCGTCAGTCCGCCGGCACCTGGGAGGGCACCGGCACCCCGGCCTCGGTGTACGCCTGACGCAGGACCTGGGCGGCCTGCCGGATGAGGTCGGCCGGCGGATCGGCGGCGAAGAACGCCCGGTACTGGGCGACGGCGGCGGTGGGGTTCCGGTCCTGCTGCAGCAGCACCGTCCCCAGGTAGAGGCGGCCGGCGTAGTCGCCGGGAACCAGCTGCACCGCCCGGGTCAGCTTGGTCCGGCCGCTGGCGATCAGCGACGACGAGCCGCCCTCGACCCCCGTCTCGTACTCGAGCCAGCCCAGCTGGGCCAGGGCCACCTCGTTGTCCGGCTGCTGGTCGAGCACCCTGCCGTAGAGCTGGGCGGCCTCGGCCGACTGGCCCTCGTTCTCCAGTGCGGCCGCCTGGGCGAGGGTCTGCTGGGTCCGTGCCTGCTGGCTGAGGGTGACCGTGCCGCTGACCGTCTGGCCGGGGAGCCGGTCGGTGGCGGCCAGGGCCACCACCAGCACCAGAGCGGCCCCCAGGGCGGCGATGCCCCCGCCGAGGAGGAGCCGCTGGCGCCGGCTCCGGCGGGGTCGCGGGGTGGAGGTCGGGGTCGGGCCCGCCGGGGTGGCCGCCGTGGCAACGGGCTCCCCGTCGGCGGAGTCGACCGTCGGGACGGTGGCCGCCTCGGCCCGGAGGTCGAGGGTGGCCAGCCGGGCGGTGTCCCGGCGCCGCAGCACCTGGTAATCGTCGTCGGACAGATCCCCGGCCTGGTGCTCGGCGTAGGCATCGGCCAGGGACCGCTCGAGGAACCGCCGCCGGTCGTCGAGCTCGTCGACGGTGGCCCCCTCGTCGGCCACCGCCTCCGCCCGGGACGCCTCGGCCGGTCCCAGCAGGGCCGAGCGACTGCGTCGCACCAGCACGGTGGCCAGGACGCCGATCGCCAGCGCCCCGCCGACCAGGGGGAGGAGCCAGACCAGGAGCGAGAGCCCGCTGGTCGGCGGGTCGAGCACGATGGCCGACCCGTACCGGGCGGCCAGGTAGGCCCGGATCTGCTGGTCGGTGCGGCCGGCGGCGATCTGCTGGCGGATGGAGGTCCGGACGATGGACGCCGTCTCGGCGCTGGAGTCGGCCACCGACAGGTCCTCGCAGCTCGGGCACTTGATGCCCTGCTCGATGGCCAGCGCCCGCTGGGCGGCGGTGGGCGGGGCGGTGTCGAAGGCGCCGCTGCCGACGGCCAGCGCCACCACCAGCACCACCCCGAGGACGATCCACAGCGGGAACCGCCGTCGGTTCACGGGTGACTGGCCTTCGCCTCGGCGATCAGCTGGTTCAGCTCGGCGGCGGTGACCGGCGCCACGATGTGGGCGACCACCCGGCCGTCGGGGGCGATGAGGAACGTGGTGGGCTGCCCCTCCACCCCGTAGTCGAGGGCCAGCCTGCCGTCGGCGTCGGCCAGGGTCGGCCAGGTGGCCCCGATGGTGCGCTGGTAGGTGCGGGCGCTGGACACGGTGTCGTTGAACACCACGCTGACCATCGAGGCGTCGCCGCTGGCCTGGTGGTCGAACTGGAAGGCCACCAGGTCCGGCCCCTCGTCCTGGCACGGGACGCACCAGCTGGCGAAGAAGTTGAGCACGATGTACTTCCCGGGGGCCGACGGCAGCGAGAACGGGGCACCGTCCACGGTGGTCCCGGCGATGGTCGGGGCCTGCCTGCCCACCAGCGTGGACTGGGCGTCGGCCACCGTCGACGACGGGCTGGCGGCCAGCACGGCGGTGAGCCCGGCGGCGATGACCAGCACGATGACGGCCGCCCACCGGGCCCGGTGGCTGCGCCGGGCGGCGGGGATGGTCGCAGGGGCAGCGGGGTCGGCCGTGGTGGCGGTGGCGTCGGCGCCGGTCGGCTGCCCCACGGGGGCCGACACGGGGGTCCCGTCGGGCCCGGTGACGTGGACGTCGCTCATCGAAGGGTCACCGGTCGTCGTCGGCACCGACCGAGGCGGGCACCGGCGGGTCGGTGGCCCCGGCGTCGGGAAGGACCAGCCCGCCCCCGCCGGGGGCGTGGGCCGGGGCGCCGGCCCCGTCGGCCCCAGTCGGCTCGGGCGTGGGTGCGTGGACGTCGACCACCGGACGGGAGACCGGGTCGGTGGGCCGTCGGCGCCGGCCGGGGACGGCCGACAGCACCGAGCCCAGCGCCACCAGGATGCCGCCGACCCACAGCCACTCCACCAGCGGCTGCACCACCACCCCGAAGGTCCACACCTTGCCGGTGGCCGGGGTGGCGTCGATGGTCAGGTAGACATCCTGGCGCCAGGTGGAGTCGATGGCCGGGGTGCCCACGTCCTGGGAGCCGGTCCCGAAGCTGCTGATGGCCGGGGTGTAGCTACCCCGACCGTCGACCCGGAGGACCGCCTGGAGCTCGGAGACCGCCGGCGACGTCACGTTCCTGAGCCCCAGGAACTCGATGGTGTGGCCCTCGTAGACCGTCGACTGGCCGGGGGTGAGCCGCACCTCGGTCCGGTGGCCGAAGGCGCTGGCGGCGGCCAGGCCGACGGCCAGCACCACCACCCCGAGGTGGACGATCATGCCGCCGTTGGCCCGGCCCACCAGGCCGTGCCATCCGGCCAGCCAGGCCCGGGACGGGGGCACCCCGGCCCCCCGGGCGCCCCGGTGCGCCGATCGCACCGACAGCACCAGCGCCCGGCCCGCCGACCCGGCGGCGAAGGCCCCGAGGCCGAAGGCGACCAGCGGCTCGAGGCCGTGGATGCCGGCCAGGACGCAGATCACCACCACCAGCACGGCCAGGGTGGCCGGCACGGCCAGGCGGCCCCGCATCACCTCGAGGGTGGTCTTCCGCCACGGTAGCGCCGGGGCCACCGCCATCAGGAAGAGGAGGGCGAGGCCGATGGGCACCACCAGCCGGTTGAAGTACGGGGCGCCCACCGTGATCTGCTGCCCGTTGTTCAGGGCCTCGTAGAGGAGCGGGAAGACCGTCCCCAGGAGCACCACCACCGCGAAGGCCACGAACAGCAGGTTGTTGGCCAGGAACGCCCCCTCCCGGCTGACCGGCGAGTCGATGCCACCGACCGATCGCAGGCGGTCGCCTCGCCAGGCGATGAGCCCGACGCCGGTGACCACCACCAGGCCGAAGAAGCCCAGGAGGAGCGGGCCGATGGTGGAGTCGGAGAAGGCGTGCACCGACTGGATCACCCCCGACCGGGTGAGGAAGGTGCCGAGGATGGTCAGGCTGAAGGTGGCGATGACCAGCGACAGGTTCCAGACCCGGAGGAGGCCGCGGCGCTCCTGCACCATCACCGAGTGGAGGTAGGCGGTGCCGATCAGCCAGGGCATGAACGAGGCGTTCTCCACCGGGTCCCAGGCCCAGAACCCGCCCCAGCCCAGCACCTGGTACGACCAGAGGGCCCCGAGCATGATGCCCACCGTCAGGGACGTCCAGGCGAAGAGGGTCCAGCCCCGGGTCTCGCGCTGCCAGGCGTCGTCGAGACGACCGGTGATCAACGAGGCGATGGCGAAGGCGAAGGGGATGGTGAACCCGACGAACCCCAGGTACAGCAGGGGCGGGTGAATGGCCTGGAGCGGGTTGTCCTGCAGGAGCGAGTTGGGGCCCGCCCCGTCCCGGGGGATGGCCCCGACCACGTGCTGGAAGGGGTCGGCGGCGTGCAGCATCAGCCCGAAGAAGAAGGCGGTGACCACGTAGACCACCAGGGTGGCCCAGGCCACCAGCGGCTCGGCCGCCCGCTTGCGGAACCGCCAGACCATGACGGTGGCGTAGCCCCCGAGGATGACCCCCCACAGCAGGATCGATCCGGCCAACGCCGACCAGAGCCCGGTGATGGAGTACAGCACCGGGGTCTCCCGGCTGTTGTTGTCGGCCACGAAGGCCAGGGAGAAGTCGTGGGCGATCAGGGCGTGCTCCATGGCCGCCGCCGCCACCAGCCCGCCGATCAGGACCACCGGGGCGTAGAGCTGGCCGCTCCGGATGGTGGACTCCCGCCCGCGGGCCAGGCCGACGGCCAGGACCACCACCCCCACCACGGCGGCGGCGAAGGCCAGGACCACCCCGGTGTGGCCGAGGGCGACGTTCACCGCTTGGACCCGTTGGGGGCGGTGACCCGGCCGGGGTTGGCGGCGATGTAGCTGGCGGTGTGCTTGACCAGGATCTGGTCGGAGGCGAAGGCGGTACCGGCGAAGTGGCCGACGGCGATCACCGGGATGTCGTTCTGGAAGAGCTGCGGAGGGCTCCCGGTGTTCACCACCCGGAGGGAGTCGCCCCCGGCGCTGAGGGTGAAGTCGACCCCGACGGCGGTGTGGCTGATGGAGCCGGGCACCACCAGCCCCTCGAGATTGAAGGTCCGGTCCCCCAGGGTGCCCTTCTGGTGGAGGGCCTGGTCCACGGTGAGGTAGTAGTCGAGGGCGCTGCCCAGGCCCTTCACCACCAGGAACCCGAAGGCGCCGACCAGGACCAGCCCCACCACCACGTAGCGGACCCGGTGGCGGGCCCGTTCGGGGGTCGGCGGAGGTGGGGCCGACGGGGTCGGCGCCGGAGCCGGGGGGGCGGTGGTCATTCCGACGGCGGGTCGACGACGGCGGCCGGCCCGCTGCCGGCGGCGTGGGATGCCTCGACCCGGGCCGCCACCCGGGTCCACCGGCGGCGACGCCAGGCCAGCTGGAGGCCGTAGAGGAAGAGGATGCCCAACACGATGGAGTAGCCGGCGACCACGTAGTTCATCGGGCCGCCTCCACCGGGGTCTCCGCCGGGGCCTCCACCGGGGCGGGGCCGGCGGCACCTTCGGCCTGGCGCTCGAGGATGGCCACCTCCAGCTCGCCGGTACCCAGGTAGTCCTCCAGGGCGCCGATCCGGTAGCGCACCAGGAGCATCCAGACGAAGACCAGGGTCAGGGCGATGAACCCGAGGAGCAGGGTCCAGGCCATCGAGCCGTGGATGGTGGGCGACAGGTTGGCGTTCAGGACGGTGGCGCCCTGGTGGAGGGTCTTCCACCAGACCACCGAGAAGTGGACCAGGGGGATGTCGACGGCGGCGAACAGGGCGGCGAAGGCGCACCGCTTGGCCCGCACGTCGGGCTCGGCGGGCACCCGCCGGAGGGCCAGGTAGCCGAGGAAGAGGACCAGCAGCACGGCGGTCAGGGTCAGCCTGGCGTCCCAGGCCCACCACACCCCCCAGGTGGGCCGCCCCCAGATGGAGCCGGAGATGAGGGTGCAGACGTTGAACACCACCCCCACCTCGACGGCGGCGGCGGCCAGCCGGTCCCAGAAGAAGGAGCGGGTGCGGGGCCACAGGTAGAGCAGGCTGCTGAGGGCGGCGAGCCCGAAGGCCAGGTAGAGGGCGACCCACGCCACCCCCGGGTGGATGTACACCAGCCGCACCAGGTCGCCCTGGACCTTGTCGGGCGGCGTCACCCACAGGCCCAGCCAGACGGTCAGGGCGACGGTGACCGCCGCCGAGAGCCCGATGATCCGGGTGGTCCACACCATCCGGGGCGACTGGACCAGCCCCGGAGGCAGGGCCCCCGCCGACGGCGGCGGGTCGGTGGTGACGGGCGCCTCGGGGGGCGCGGTGGCCTCGGGTCGGGTGGTCGTCATGCTGACTCCTGGATCGGTCCGTACACGACCACCCCGAGGGCCAGGTACACAGCGTCGAATGCGATGAGCAGGTAGAACCAGGGGCGGGCGTCGGAGGCGGTCCCCCCGCTGAGCCCGGCCTGCCAGATGCGGGTGCCGGCCAGGAGCACCGGCAGCACCACCGGCAGCAGCAAAAAGGGCAGCAGCGTCTCCCGGACCCGCAGGCCGGCGGAGAGCGCCCCGTACAGGACGCCGGCCGCCGCCAGGCCGGCCGTGGCCAGCAGGCACGAGGCCACGATGACCCAGTAGGTCTCGATGCGCGCCCCGTAGAGGAGGACCACGCCCACGGCGAGCACCGCCTCGAGCGCCAGCAGCTGGGTGCCGACGGAGAGCGCCTTGCCCAGGAACTGGCCGGCCGGGTCGAGGCCCGACAGGCGGAGCCCGTCCCGTGCCCCGTCCCCCGCCTCCACCGACACGCTCCGCTGCACGGACAGCACGGTGCAGAACAGGACCGCCACCCAGAACAGGCCGGGGGCCCCCTTGGCCATCGGCGCCCGGGCGGGCCCCAGGGCGAAGGCGAACAGGGCCAGGGCCACCACCCCGAAGGGCACCACCTGGCTCAGGGCCACCCGGGAGCGGGCCTCGATGCGGAGGTCCTTGCCCGCCACCAGCAGGGTGTCACGCCACATGGGCCACCTCCGCGGTGTGCGTCGCCGGGGGGGCGGCGGCCGCGGCCGGCTCCCCCGGTGCCCGGGCCGGGAGCAGGATCCGCTCGTCGGTGACCCGACCGCCGGTGACGGTGATCGACCGGGTGGCCAGCGGTGCCAGCAGCTCCGGCTCGTGGGAGGCCACCACCACGGTGGCACCCGCCTCCCCCGCCTCGGCGATCAGCTCGTTGAGCAGGCGGCGGGCGGCAGCGTCCAGGCCGGCGTGGGGCTCGTCGAGCAGCCACAGCTCGGGGGCACGGGCCACCAGGGCGGCCATGGCCACCCGGCGACGCTGGCCGGCCGACAGCTTGGCGGCCGGGGTCCGGGCCAGGCGGCCGGTGAGGCCCAGGCGCTCGCAGGCCTGGTCGATCCGGGAGGTGGGGGCGCCGGCGGCCCGGACGGCGAACCGGACGTTCTCCCGGACGGTCAGCTCGTCATAGAGGTGGGAGGCGTGGGCCAGGAACCCCACCCGCCGACGGACGGCGGTGCGGTAGCGGACGGGGTCGAGGCCGAGGACGGTGAGTCGCCCGGAGCTGACCGGCACCAGGCCGGCCACCACCCGCAGGAGGCTGGTCTTGCCGGCCCCGTTGGGTCCCTCGACCAGCACCATCTCTCCGGTGCCGACCTCGAGGTCGACGCCGGAGAGCAGCGGGAACCGTCCGGACAACGCAACGACGTGGCGTAGGGACAGTGCGGGAGTGGGGGGAGCTGCGGGGGCCATAGCCGGAGGCCCATGCTACGGGGGCGGGTGGTCCCGGGCCAGGCGGGGCCCCGGGGGCCCACCCCGGCCGACGGCCGCCGGGCGGCCCGGGGGCTCAGCTGCTGGCCAGCCGCCCGAGGTGGAGACGCTCCAGGAGGGTCGAGATGTGGGCGGAGAGCACGTCGACATTGCCGGTGAGCAGCAGGAGCCCGAAGACCACCAGGACCAGGCCACCGACCAGGTCGACGTAGCGGAGCCGGCCCCGGACCCGTCCCAGCAGGTCGGTCATCCGGCCGAAGGCCAGGCCGAACAGGAGGAACGGCACCCCCAGCCCCAGGGAGTAGGCCAGCAGCAGGGCGATCCCCCCGGTGGTGGTGCCCCCGGTCCCGGCGGCCAGGGCCAGGACGCTCCCCAGCACCGGCCCGATGCAGGGTGTCCAGGCGAAGGCGAACGCCACCCCCATCACCGGGGCGGCCCACGATCCCAGCATCGAGGGTCGCACGTCGAACCGCCGCTCCCCCCGATGACCCGCGGGAGTCGGACCCCGGCGGCCATGGCCACCATGACGGCGCCGAAGGCCACGATGACCAGCCCGGAGAGGATCTCGAGCTCCCGCTTGTGGGTGGTGAGGACGTGCCCCACCGTCGACGCCGAGGCGCCCAGCATGGTGAAGACCACGGTGAACCCGGCGATGAAGAGGAGGATCCCGCGGAGCAGGCGGGCCCGTTCGGTCCGGCGCTCGACGGCGGTGAGGGTGGTGCCCTCCGCCGGGTGGTCGTCCGGTCCGGCGCCGTCCACCCGCCGGTCGGCACCCAGGGCCTCGAGCTCGGCGGCCGACAGGCCGGACACCATCGAGACGTAGCCGGGGACCAGGGGCAGCACGCACGGCGAGATGAAGGAGAGCATCCCCGCCCCGAACGCCACCAGCAGACCCAGCGGGTCGGCATGGAGGGTGAGGGCCGGGATCATGGAACTCCAGTGAACACGGACCCGGGCCGACCGGCCAACCGCCGGTACCACCCGGGACCGGTCCCCGGGGGGTGGTCAGGCGTTCTGGCGGTTGACCAGGGCCACGTCGGCCTCGACCATCATCTGCACCAGGGAGGTGAAGTCCACGTCGCGGTGCCAGCCGAGGGCCTTCTCCGCCTTGGCCGGGTCCCCGACCAGGAGGTCGACCTCGGCAGGGCGCAGGAAGCGCTCGTCGATCGTCACGTACTTCTCCCAGTCGAGGTCGACGGCGGCGAACGACAGCTCCACCAGCTCCTTGACCGAGTGGGTCTCCCCGGTGGCCACCACGTAGTCGTCGGGCTGGTCCTGCTGGAGCATCAGCCACATGGCCCGCACGTAGTCGGCGGCGAACCCCCAGTCGCGTTGGGCGTCGAGGTTGCCCAGGGCCAGGGTGGTGTCCAGGCCGGCCTTGATCCGGGCCACCCCGTGGGTGACCTTGCGGGTGACGAACTCGAGGCCGCGGCGGGGGGACTCGTGGTTGAACAGGATCCCCGACGAGGCGTGGAGGTCGTAGCTCTCGCGGTAGTTGACGGTGATCCAGTGGCCGTAGACCTTGGCCACCCCGTAGGGGCTCCGGGGGTAGAAGGGGGTCTCCTCGCGCTGGGGGACCTCCTGGACCTTGCCGAACATCTCCGACGAGCTGGCCTGGTAGAAGCGGATCTCCGGGTCGACGGTCCGGATGGCGTCGAGCACCCGGGTGACCCCCAGGGCGGTGGTCTCGCCGGTGAGCATCGGCTGGCTCCAGGAGGTCTGGACGAACGACTGGGCGGCCAGGTTGTAGACCTCGCTGGGACGGTGGTCCCGGAGGATGTTGAACATCGACACCTCGTCGATGAGGTCGCCGGCCACCAGGGTGATCCGGTCCTGGATGTGGGCGATGCGCTCGAAGTTGACGGTGCTCGACCGCCGCACCATGCCGAAGACCTCGTAGCCCTGGTCGAGGAGGAACTCGGCCAGGTAGGAACCGTCCTGACCGGTGACGCCGGTGATCAGTGCTCGCTTGGCCATGCTCTGGTGTGCTCCTCGGGGGTTCAGTTGTCCTGGGTGTCGTCGGCGACCTGCCACGACGGTGGCCGCTTCTCCATGAAGGCGGCGATGCCCTCCGCCGCCTCGGCGGTCTGACTGGTCACGGTCAGCATCGAGTGCAGGAGGGGCAGCGCCTCGGTGGCCGCTGAGTCCAGCACAGCGTAGAACGATTCTCGCCCCAGTCTCATCGATCCCGGTGGTTTCGAGGCCAGGACGGCGGCCAGCTCGGCCACCGCGGCGTCGAGCTCGGCCTCGGGGACCACCCGGGTCGACGAACCCGATCCGGTCCGCCTCCTCCGCCCCCACCACCCGGGCGGTGAGCATCAGCTCCAGGGCCTTCTTCGGGGGCATGGAGCGGAGCATCGGCACCGTCACCATGTAGGGCCACAGCCCGACGTTCAGCTCCGGGGCGCCGAACCGGGCCCCCTCGGAGGCGATGACCAGGTCACAGGCCAGGGCCAGGCCGAAGCCACCGGCCATCGCCCACCCCTGGACCCGGGCGATGGTGGGCTTGCCCAGGTGCCACAGCTCCTCGAAGAGCTCGGCCAGCCACCCCCGGGCGGCGTGGTGGTCGGCGAAGGCGTCGGTCCCGCCCCCGGCGCCGTGGGGGGCCATGCCCGAGAGGTCGGCCCCGGCGCAGAAGGCCCGGTCGCCGGCCCCGGCCAGCACCACCACCCGGACGGCGGGGTCCACCTTGGCCTCGGCCAGGTGCCGGCGGAGCCCGGCGATCACCTCCCAGGTCATGGCGTTGCGCCGCTCGGGCCGGTTGATGGTGAGGGTGAGGACCGGACCCCTGCGAACGGCCAGCAGGTCGGTGGACGGCTCCGGATCGGCGGGGGTCTGCGGCTCGGCGGTCACTCCGCAGCACGGTAGCCGCTGGGCGCCCGGGCACCGGGGGACCGGCCGGGGCCCGCTCGGTGGCGCACTACCGTGGCGCCATCCCGACCGCCGCCCTGCTCTCGTTCCGCCTCGGAGGCCCGGACGGCGTGGCCGTCGAGGCGGCCAAGTGGGCCGGGGCGCTGGCCCGGCTGGGGTACTCGATCACCACGGTGGCCGGGGACGGGCCGGTCGACCACCTCCTCCCCGGACTGGCCATCGGCGCCGCCGAGCCACCCGGGGAGGCGGACCTGGCCCGGGCGCTGGACGACGCCGACCTGGTGGTGGTGGAGAATCTCTGCTCGCTCCCCCTCAACCCGGCGGCGGCCCGGGTGGTGGCCCGGGTCCTGGCCGGCCGGCCGGCCGTCCTCCACCACCACGACCTCCCGTGGCAGCGCCCGTGGTTCGCCGACCACGGACCACCCCCGGACGATCCGCGCTGGACCCACGTCACCATCAACGAGCGCAGCCGGCGAGAGCTGGCCGACCGGGGGATCCCCGCCACCACGGTGTACAACTCGTTCGACACCGGGCGTCCGGTGGTGGTCGACCCGGAGGCGCGCCGCCGGCTGCGGTCCGCCCTGGGGGTGGCGGACCACGGACGGCTGGTCGTCCAGCCGACCCGGGCGCTGCCCCGCAAGAACATCGCCGGAGGCATGGCGGCCGCCCATGCCCTGGGCGCCACCTACTGGCTGGTCGGCCCCCCGGAGGACGGCTTCGACCCCGAGCTCGACCGCCTGGTGTCGGGAGCGGAGGGGTCGGTGGTGCTGGGCTGGCCCGAGGGGGCGCCGGCCCCCGGGATCGACGCCGCCTACGCCGCCGGCGACGTGATCGCCCTGCCCTCCACCTGGGAGGGGTTCGGCAACCCGTCGGTGGAGTCGGCCGTCCACCGGCGGCCCCTGCTCATCGGCCCCTACCCGGTGGCGGCCGAGTTGGCCGCCTTCGGGTTCCGCTGGTTCGGCCTCGACCAGGTGGACGCCCTGGCCACCTGGCTCGACCGGCCCGATCCGGAGCTGCTCGACCACAACTGGGCGGTCGCCGACGCCCACTTCTCGCTCCGCGACCTGCCCGGGCGCCTGGCCCGGGTGCTCCCGGTTCCGTGAGGAGCCCGGGGGGCGGAATCGGTCCACGACTACCATGTCCGGGATGACCGAAGCGCTCCAGGCCGACCGGGACGGGCCCACCGTCCCCCGGGCCCCGGCCACCGGCGGGCGCCGGCTGACCGCCGAGGAGCGGCGGAGCCAGCTCTTCGACGTGGCCCTCGCCCTGTTCGCCGAGCGCGGCTTCGCCGCCACCACCATGGACGACATCGCCGAGGCGGCCGGTGTCACCAAGCCGCTGGTGTACCAGCACTTCGACTCCAAGCGGGCCCTCTACCTCGAGCTGATGGACGTGTTCTCGCTCCAGCTGGTGGAGCGGATCGTGGCGGCCACCAGCCAGGCTCCGGGGCCGCGGGAGCAGGTGGGGATGGGCATGGCCGCCTACTTCGAGATGATGGTCGGCAACGAGCAGGCCTTCCACCTCCTCTACGGGAGGGACGCCCCCGACGACCCCGAGCTCGGCGAGGCGCTGCGGCGGGTGGAGGACACCATCGCCCAGGCCATCGACCCCCTCATCGACGCCGACCTCGACCCCGAGCACCGGCTGCTGCTGGCGTACGGGGTGGTGGGGATGGCCGAGGGGGCCACCCGCCACTGGATCGAAGGCCGGACCCGACGCCCCTCCCCGACGGGGGCCGACGGCCGGGACGCCACCGCCGAGGAGGCGGCACGGCTGGCCGCCCAGGTGGCGGCGCTGGCCTGGGGCGGCCTCCGCCAGGTCCACCGGGTCTGACCAAGACGGACGGCGGGCGGCCGGGGCTCAGGCCTGGACGGTGCCTTCCACCAGCGGCTTGTGGGTGGGTTGGGCCACCCCGCCCTCCTGCTCGGCGGTGATGGCGAACGCCTCCACCTTGGCCCCCGAGTCGAAGGTGAAGGTGGCGACCTTCGGGTCGGAGCCCAGCACACCGAGCGACACCAGCTGCCCGTCGATCGACGCCCACAGCTGGTAGGTCTCCTGGCTGGGGAGGGCGGCCATCCCCTGGGGAATCACGAAGCCGGTGCCCGACGCGTCGAGGACCAGGGTGACGGTGGCGTCCCTGGGGGCGGTCGAGGTGTCGGTGGGGGTCAGCTGCACCCGCTGGGTGGACGGGTCCTCCAGGGCGACCTGCGCCGCCTGGGTGACGGTCTGGTGGGGGGAGCTGAGGGCGCTCACCTGGTGGTTGAGGTGGTGGACCTGCACCCCGAGGACCAGGGCGGCCACGGCGGCGGCGATGGCCACCACGGTGGCGGCGGCCGTCGTCCACCCTCCCCGCCGGTGGGCGCGCGCTCGATGGGGACGACCTCGGCCACGGCCGGGCCGGGATCCACGGACGGGGCCGGCGCCTCGGGCGCCCCGGTCCGGTCGGGGACGTCGAGGCGGGCGGCCAGGCGGTCCCACGACGGGGCCGGCACCGGCTCCAGTCGCTCGGCGATCCGGTCCCAGAGCTCGCCGGGGGCGTCCCCGCCCGAATTGGCCATCAGCCCGGCCACCTCATGGTGGCGGGCCACCTCGGCGGAGCACCGGACGCAGGTGCGGAGGTGCTCCTCGACCAGGGCCGCCTCCTCGGGTTCGAGGGCGTCGAGGGCGTAGGCCCCCAGGAGCTCCTCGATCTCGGCCTCGGTGGGGCCCACCGGCGGCCCGGTCACGACTCCACCCCGGCGGGCTCGACGCCCCGCTCGGCCAGGTTGACCCGCAGCTGCCCCAGGCCCACCCGGATCCGGCTCTTGATGGTCCCCTCGGGGGTCCCCAGCATCGTCGCCACCTCCCGGTAGGTGTGCCCGCCGAAGTAGGCCAGCTCGATGGGTTGGCGGAGGTCGGCGGGCAGCGAGCCCAGGGCCTCCTTGACCTGCTCGGCCACGGCCAGGTCCCACACCTGGTGCTCGAGGTCGTAGCCGGCGGTCGCCGTCTCACGGGTGGTCCGGTCCTCCCGGCGCTTCCGGGCCGTCTCCGAGCGGATGAAGTCGACCGACTTGCCGTGGGTCCGGGCGAGGAGGAAGGAGCGGAGGGTGCCGCGCTGGGCGTCGAACTTCTCCGGGCGTTGCCAGAGGTCGAGGAAGACCTCCTGGGTGATCTCCTCGGCGGGCGGGTCGGACCGGAGGATCCGTCGGGCCAGCGAGTGGACCGCCCCCCCGTGCCGCCGGTAGGCCTCGGCCAGGGCGGGCTGGTGGTAGCGGGCGATGGCCACCACCAGGTTGGCGTCGCTCGCCAGTTCGGTGTCGATCATGTCGACACGGTCTTCGTCGCCACCGGGGTGCCCGGATGACCGAGCCGTCGACGGTGGGTCACCGGCCGGCCGGCGACCGTCGGTGGGCCCGGTCCCCGTTCCTCCCGGGCCGGTGTCGGTGGTCACGGGAAGAACCTACCCACCTGGGTCACCTTCCACCCGATGGAGGTCGGGAAAGCGGCAGGCCGGCGCCGCCCATCGGGACGCTTCTCGACGTTCCGTCATCCATCCCGCCGATCAGTTCCGAAGCCCTGCCGATGATCGACCCCACCACCGCACCCCGACCGAGCCGGCCCCACCGCGGCGCCTCCCGGCCTTTCCGCCCCTCGGAGGGTCGCCCGTCCCGGAGGGGGCGGTGGGTGGCCGTGGCGCTCCTCGGCGCCGCCCTCGGACTGGCGGCCTGCTCCTCCTCGGGTGCCGGCTCCTCCGCCCCCACCACCACGGGCAGCCCGTCGTCCGGGGCCGGGTCGGCCTCGGCCGGCACCTCGATCACCATCCGGAACTTCGCCTTCTCCCCCATGGACCTCACCGTGTCCCCCGGCGCCACCGTCTCGGTCACCAACAAGGACGGGGTCGCCCACACGGTCACCGGGAAGTCGGGGGCCTTCAACACCGGTGACGTCCCGCCCGGGAAGACCGTGACCTTCACCGCACCCATGAAGGCCGGGTCCTATCCCTACTACTGCGACATCCACCAGTACATGACCGGGACCCTCACCGTCTCCTGACCCGGCGGCCCGACCGCCCCCCTCTCACCAGCATCAGCACCACCCCCAACCCCCACCCACAAGGAGGCACACCATGCGAGGACGGCTGAAGGAACGCCGCCGAACGGCGCTCGATGAGGGCACCGAGGAACTCGACCCGCGGGCCATGGCCACGCTGATCGAGCAGTCCGCCGACGTCCACCACGACGCCATGGTCGCCACCGGCGACTCCCTGGCCGAGCTGGTGGAAGCGGGCCACGAGTCCCGGGCCCACGGTCCGGTGGTCCACGAGGAGTCGCGGGAGGTGGCGGCCCGACGGGCCCGGTCGATGACCGGGGTTGCCTTCGGGGGAGGCCTGCTGGCCGCCGCCGGCATCGGTGCCGCCCTCCAGGGTCTGTTCGCCTCCGACGCCTTCGCCGGCTCGGCCACCGACGTGCAGATCCTCCAGACCGCCTCCTCCATCGAGGTCCTGGCCGTGAGCACCTACAAGACGGCGCTCACCCTGCCGTTCATCGGGGGCGCCTCCGCCAACCCGGTGGTCAAGGCGTTCGCCACCACCACCATGCAGCAGCACTCCCAGCACCTGGCGGCGTTCAACAGCGCCATCACCACCCTGGGGGGCAAGCCGCAGACCAACCCCGACCCCGCCCTGGCCAAGGTGGTCGCCGCCGCCGTACCCGGGCTCACCGGTCCCGGACCGGTGGTGGCCCTGGCGCTGGAGCTCGAGCAGGGAGCCACCGAGACCTACGTGGCCGACGTGGCCGCCCTGTCCGACGCCAACGCCAAGAAGGTGACCGCCTCCATCATGGGGGTCGAGGCCCAGCACGCCTCCGTCCTCCTGGCCGTCCAGGCGCTGCTCAACGCCAACGCCCCGCAGCTCATCACCCTCGCCGCCGGGAACGTGGCCAACCTGCCGGCCGCCGCCGGCTCGGTGGGCTTCCCCCAGGCGTTCATCCTCACCGACCAGGCCCGCCCGGCCACCGAAGGAGCACTCTCATGAGGCGACGCACACCCACCCCCGAGGTCATGGCCATCTCGGAGCACGAGCTCACCGTGATGACCCGTGAGCTCGACGACCTCCACAACGACGTCGGCATGCCCGCCATGCACCGGGCCGTCGACCAGTGGAACGAACGCACCCGGAGCTCCCGCCGGGGCTTCCTCATCGGTGCCGGAGCGGTGGCCGGCGGTGCCCTGTTGGCCGCCTGCTCGTCGGGCTCGTCGAGCTCCACCACCACGACCACCAAGGCGGCGGCCGGCGGCGGAGTCGCCAGCCTGACCGGGGACCTGGCGGTGGCCGGACTGGCCGCCAGCCTCGAGAACCTGGCGGTGGCCGCCTACGGCGACGTCCTCACCGCCGCCGGGGCCAACAAGCTGGGCACCGTCCCGCCGGCGGTGGCCACCTTCGTCACCACCGTGAAGGGCCAGCACGCCCAGCACGCCCAGGCCTGGAACGCGGCCATCGTGGCGTCCGGCCACCATGCGGTCACCGAGCCGGACCCGGTGCTGACCCCGGTCATCAACGCCGACTTCGCCAAGGTCACCGACGTCACCGGGGCCGCCCAGCTGGCCCTGATGCTCGAGAACGTGGCGTCGCAGACCTATCAGACCGCGGTGTCGGCGGTGAAGGCCGACTCCTCGATCAAGGTGGCGGCCAGCATCCAGCCGGTGGAGATGCAGCACGCCGCCATCCTCTACTTCGTGCTCGGGCAGTACCCGGTGCCCAACGCCTTCAACCCCACCAACGACGCCCGCACGCTCAGCGACATCCAGCGCTGACGGCGGCGGATCCTCCCCGGGGCGAACCCCCGCATCGCCTCGTGGGGTGGACGACGGCCGGCTCCCCGGAGCCGGCCGTCGTCGCGCCGGGAAACGCCTCCGGGGTCGCCGGCGCCCGCTCCCAGGACGCCGTCAACACCCGTCCCACCGTGGTCCCGGCTGGTCCGTACCCCGTCCCGGGAGGCGGCGGCGGGGACTGCTCCGACAGCCGCGTCCGGGGAACGGTTCCGACCTCCCGGATTGTCGGACGGAGTCGACGGTCCTCCGGCGTCACAACCGCCCGTGGAGGCACCGGTTCCGAGCCCGACGCGGCACTGGCACTGACACCACCTGCTTAAGCGGCCCGTCCCCCATGCCGATGAACAGGGCATGAGCGGAGCGGGGGGCCCTCCGGCGGACGACACGCCGGCGCGAGTGGAGGGGCCCACGCCCCTCGACGACGCCGAACGGTGGCAACGGGGATGGATCCGGTTCCGCACCCGGCCCACCGGCGCCTCGACCAGAAGCCTGACCGTGACGGTGGCCACCCTCAGCATGGTCACCCCGCTGTTCCTGGTGGCCACGGTGATCTACCAGCCGCACCTCCGTAGCGCCGGCGCCCTGGTGGCGGCCCTGATCCTCTTCGTGCTCGTCACCGCCTTCAGTGTGCACGCCTCGATGCTGGGACGCCAGGGGCGCTTCGACGAGCTGAGCCCGACCCGCAACCTGCTGATGGTGAGCCTGGCGGTCGTCGAGTTCGGGCTGTTCGGTGCCGCCCTCGGCATCCACGGCGGCGCCCTCCTGCTCATGCCGTGCACCGCCTTTCTGGTGGCCGCCTGGATGGGCAACGGGGGGATGATCCTGGCGACCTGGGTGGTGCTGGTGGCCACCGTCGGGGCGGTGGCCGGGACGCAGGTACCTTCCGCCGAGGCCTGGTGGCTCACCGTCGTGTTCACCGGGACCGCCGCGCTCATGGCCATCGCCACCGACCGCGCGCTCCGGATGTCGCTGCACGGCGTGAACCGCAACCAGTCGCTGGCCACCCTGGCCTCGTTCGCCGGGACGCTCAGCCACTGGCCCGACGACCTCCTCCCCATCGCCGCTCCGCTGGCCGAGGCCCTCGATGTGGACCGCTACGCCGTGCTGGCCCGCTACTACGAGGTGTTCCATCCGGTGTTGTCGTGGCCGGACGCCGACTGGCCGGACGCCGACCAGTTGGGCGATCTGGCCAACCGGGCCGCCCTCTCCGGGACGGGAGCCGCCGCCAATGGGCTGGTGGCGGCGGCCTCGCACGCCGGCACCGTCGACATCGTGGTGGTGGTGCCGGCCCTGTCGGTGCTGCACGTCCCGGTGGACCCGATCCTGTTGAGCACCGGCGCCGCCCTGCTGGCCGCCATGTGTGACCGGGCCCGGCTGATGGCCGACCTGGTCGACCTGGCCAACACCGACCACCTCACCGGGGCCGCCAACCGTCGCCGCCTGTTCGAAGTCCTCGACAACGACCTGACGCGGGCCCGGCGCAGTGGGAGGCCCCTGGCCATCGCCATCCTGGACCTCGACAACTTCAAGCGCTACAACGACGACAACGGGCACGGCGCCGGCGACAAGCTGCTGCGGCGGTTCGTCGACAGCGTCACCGCCCGCATCCGGGCCCAGGACCTGCTGGCCCGCTACGGCGGTGAGGAGTTCTGCATCGTGCTCCCCGAGACCGACGCCGACGGGGCGCGGGAGCTGGTGGAGGCCGTCCGTTGCTGGGTGGAGTCCGACGTCGGCGGGGGCGGGGTCACCTTCTCGGCGGGGGTGGCGGCCTGGGACGGGGCCGAATCGCTCGACTCGCTCATCCTGCGGGCCGACACCAACCTGTACCGGGCCAAGTCCGACGGTCGCAACCGGGTGGTGGCCTCGGTGGAGACCGAGGGGCCGGCGACGCTGGCCGGATAGGGCGGGCGGTCAGCGCGCCGGTCGGGGTCCCCCTTGGGGCGGTGTCGTCGACGTGGGGCCGGGTCGGGGTGGACGACCGGAGCTTCCACTACCTCGCCCCCCGAGCCGGTGGTGTCGATCACCTCGTCGTCGGTGGGGACCTGGCGCATGCCCGCCCGGTCGTTGGTGTCCAGGGTCCGGAAGTAGCGGGCCTTGAGCTGCTTGATCGCCTCGATGTCGTCCACGTCAGGACCCCGCCGCCCGCCGGTGGATCGATGTCGAGCGCCGGCCGCTCACCGTCTCGGACGTCCTGGCCTCGGTGGGCATCTCGAGCTCCCCTCCCGCGTCGTCGTCCCCGGTCCCCGGGTCCACGCCCGACGGAGTGCGACCTCCGGGGGACATCCCGACCCGGAGCGGCTCCGAAGAACAGGCATGAGCTTCGACATCGACCAGTACCGACAGATCTCCGCCAAGCTGGCCGTCGACGACATCGACTTCGACGCCTTCCGGGACCGGCCGCTGCCCGCCGACGCCCTCCGGTGCCTGCGGTACATGCACGACGTGGAGAACCACACCGTCTGCTACCTCCGGGACGTCCTGGTCACCCGGGCCCACCGCGACCCCGACGTCACCTCGTTCCTCACCTTCTGGAACTACGAGGAGTACTGGCACGGCGAGGCCATCGCCAGCGTGCTGGCCGCCCACGACGAGGACGCCGGCACCGGCCGCATCGCCGCCCTCCGCCAGCGCCTGCCCAAGCGGGACGCCTGGCGGCCGCTCACCTTCCAGCTCGGGTCGGCCCTCACCCCCCACCTCACCGCCGTCCACATGACCTGGGGGGCGGTCAACGAGTGGACCACCCAGGCCGCCTACGCCCAGCTGGCCAAGCGGGCCGACCACCCGGTCCTCTCCGACCTCCTGCGCCGCATCATGAAACAAGAGGGTCGGCACATCGACTTCTACGTCTCCCAGGCCAAGGGCCGGCTGTCGGAGAGCCGGGCGGCCCAGCGGCTGACCCGGTGGGCACTCCGCCGGTTCTGGGCGCCGGTGGGTAGCGGCGTCATGCCGGAGGAGGAGGTCAACTTCATCAGCCGGTACCTCTTCGGGGACGAGGAGGGCCTGACCATGGCCGATCGCATCGACCGCCGGGTCGACCGGCTCCCCGGACTCGGCGGGCTGGACCTGATGCGCGGCGCGGTGGCCCTGGCCGCCTGAGCTGAGCGGGCCCTGCCACGGCCTTCCCCCGGGAGGGGCGCAGAATCCTGACCAAGCCGGTAAGGTATCGGGGCCGGCGCGAGGGCGCCGGTGGGCGACCACCCGGCGCCGGTCCCCGACCGGACGGGTAGGGATCGCGAGGGAGCTGTCATGTCCACCACCCAGCCGACCACCACCCGGCCGACCACCACCCACCGGGGGCTGTTCTCCTTCCCCAACCCGGTCAACGAGTACGCCGCCCGGACGGTGGCGGCGGGAGTGGTGGTGATGGCGGTGGCCACCATCGCCTTCCACCAGTCGTGGATCCTCGTCCCCCTCGCCTACGGCTTCTGGGCCCGGGTGCTCACCGGTCCGACCCTGAGCCCGCTCGGCCAGCTGGCCACCCGGGTCGTCGCCCCCCGGCTCCCCTGGGGACCCAAGGAGGTGGCCGGGCCACCCAAGCGGTTCGCCCAGGCGGTCGGCGTGGCCTTCTCCACCACCGCCCTGATCCTCTGGTTCGGCTTCGGGCAGTGGACGGCGACCGCCGTGGTCCTCGCCCTCCTGACGGTGGCCGCCCTCCTCGAGTCGGCCCTCGGGCTCTGCCTGGGATGCAAGGTGTTCGGTGTCCTGATGCGCCGGGGCATCATTCCCGACGACGTGTGCGAGGCGTGCAACGACATCACGCTCCGCCACCCGGAGCTCTCCCGCTGATCCGTCGGCGCCCCGCTCCGGTTCAGTGGAGCCGGGGGCGGAGGTGGTCCGACAGCCGGGCGAGGTCCCGGGCGCAGGCCACGTAGACGGCATCCTCGCCGCCGGCCGGGTCGTCGACGTCCTCCCAGGCCTCGACCTCCACCTCCGCCAGTCCGAGACGGGCCACCCGCTCGGCCAACGGGTCGGGGCCGTCCTCGAGGTCGCGGGCCAGCCGACGGAGGGTGGCCGTCCGGGCCGCCACCTCCGGGTGGCGGCGGCGGATGTAGGCCACGTGCTCGCCGGCCATGGCGATGACCAGTTGGGCGGCGTCGAGGTCCCCCTGGGTCACCTGGTGGCTCCGGTGGCCGTCGGCGCTGACCTCCACCGAGGCCAGGGCGTCCCGGGTCCGACGGCTCATGGGCTGGCCCTCCACCACGTGGGTGCCGGCGGTGATGATGGTGACCGGAGCCGGCCGCAGCATGGCGCCGGCCATCACCGAGCGGGCGGCATTGCCGGTGCAGAGGGTCAGCACCACCGGACGGCGGGTCGGGTCGGGGAAGGGGGCCGGATCCATCGGCGCCACGGTACTGCGCGGCCCGTCCGGCCCGGCCGGGCACCTAGGATCGGAGGCCCGCTGGACGCTCGTGGCGGGGGTGGAGGGGGGGTGTGCCGTGCTCAGCTACGACGAGGCGCTGGAGTCGGTGACCGGACCGGGCCAGGCGTTCGAGGTGACCGAGGCGACGGTGGGGGGTGTCGGGGTCCGGGCCTTCGCCAACGCCCCGACCACCCTGGGCCGGCTGTTCGCCGGCGCCCGCGGGGTGGAGACCACCTTTCTGGTCTACGAGGACGAGCGGTGGAGTTTCGACACCACCATGCGCCACGTCGACGCACTGGCCCACGCCCTGGTCCACACTTTCGGCATCCGGAAGGGCGACCGGGTGGGCATCGCCATGCGGAACCTTCCCGAGTGGGTGGTGTCCTTCGCCGCCATCGTGTCGGTGGGCGCCATCTCCGTCTCGCTCAATGCCTGGTGGACCGAGCCCGAGCTCGCCTACGCCCTCGACGACGCCGGGCTGTCCCTGCTGATCGCCGATCCGGAGCGGGTCGAGCGCGGCCACCAGCTGGCCCGCACCCGCTCCGTCCCGGTCGTGGCGGTCCGGGCCGACCGGCTCGGTCCGCTCCCGGTCGGCGTGCGGCACTACGACGACGTGGTCACCCCGGGCGACCCGATGCCCGAGGTCGAGGTGGGCCCCGACGACGACGCCACCATCCTCTACACCTCGGGGACCACCGGGTTCCCGAAGGGGGCGGTCTCCACCCATCGGGCGGTGGTCCAGGCGGTGATGGCCTTCTGGGCCAACGCCCGCATCCAGACCGCCCGCAAGGGGGTGGACCCGACGGCCGGCAACGGGTTCGACCCGTGCTTCATCCTGATCGTGCCGCTCTTCCACGTCACCGGGTGCGTCCCGGTGATGCTCTCGTGCTTCGGGATGAAGCTCAAGCTGGTGATGATGCGCCGGTGGGACCCGGAGACCGCCCTCCGGCTCATCGAGGCCGAGCGGGTGACCGCCTTCGTCGGCGTCCCCACCCAGAGCTGGGACCTGCTCGAGAGTCCCGCCTTCGCCCGGTACGACACCTCCTCGCTGGCCACCGTCGGCGGTGGGGGCGCACCGGCCCCGACCAAGCTGGTCGACCGGGTGGAGAAGGGCTTCACCCGGGGACGGCCCAACATCGGCTACGGCATGACCGAGACCAACGCCTTCGGGCCCGGGCACAGCGGGGACGACTACGTGGCCCACCCCTCCTCCACCGGCCGGTCCCGGACCACCATCCTCGACGTCGAGATCCGGGATGTCGACGGCACCCCGATGCCGACCGGCCAGCGCGGGGAGATCTGGATGAAGGGGCCCAACCTGATCCGTGGCTACTGGAACCGACCGGACGCCACCGCCGAGACGATGGTGGAGGGCTGGCTGGCCACCGGCGACCTGGGGCGGATCGACGACGAGGGGTTCCTCTACATCGAGGACCGGGCCAAGGACATGGTGCTCCGGGCCGGCGAGAACGTGTACTGCGCCGAGGTGGAGAGCGCCATCTACGAGCACCCCGGGGTCTACGAGGCGGCGGTCTTCGGGGTGCCCGACGAGCGGCTCGGCGAGCAGGTGGCCACGGTGGTGCTCCGCCGGACCGGCTCCGACCTCTCCGACGTCGAGCTCCGGGACTTCCTGACCGGGAGGTTGGCCCCGTTCAAGATCCCCGGCCGCATCGTCTTCGCCGACGGCCAGCTGCCCCGCAACCCGTCCGGGAAGATCCTCAAGCGCGAGCTCCGCTCCACCTACTTCACCGGGGAGTAGGCCGGACCGGCCCGAACCGGATCAGTCGGCGGCGATCCCCACCATCGGTCGGTTGAGCGGGATGCCGCCCATGGAGCCGTGGAAGGTGGCGTCCCCGAAGGAGAAGATGCCACCGTCGGAGGCCACCTCCCAGTAGCCGTCCCCTGACGGGGTGTCGGAGATCCCCACGATCGGGGCGTTGAGGGGCAGCCCGCCCATGGAGCCGTGGAAGGTGGCGTCCCCGAAGGAGAACAGCCCGCCGTCGGCGGCCACCTCCTGGTACCCGTTGCCGAACGCCCCCGGGACCAGGCCGACCACCGGGGCGTTGAGCGGCAGGCCGCCCATGGAGCCGTGGAAGGTGGCGTCCCCGAAGCTGAAGATGCCACCGTCCGAGGCCACCAGCCAGTACCCGCCGCCGCCGGGCACCGAGGCCATGCCCACGATGGGCCGGTTCAGGGGTTGGCCCCCCATCGACCCGTCGAACACCGCGTCCCCGAAGGCGAAGATGCCGCCGTCCGCCGCCACCAGCCAGTACCCCCTGCCGTCGGGGGTGGCGGCCATGCCCACGATGGGCCGGTTGAGGGTGAGGG
This sequence comes from uncultured Actinomycetota bacterium, assembly GCA_963709665.1. Taxonomy (GTDB): domain Bacteria; phylum Actinomycetota; class Acidimicrobiia; order Acidimicrobiales; family RAAP-2; genus DASZIT01. The sequence goes on from CAVPWU010000008.1 coordinate 99,755, forward strand.
AGCCGGTGGAGCCGTAGAACCCGGCGTCACCGAAGGCGAAGATGCCGCCGTCCGCCGCCACCAGCCAGTACCCGCCCCCGTCGGGGGTCGGCGCCATCCCCACGATGGGCCGGTTGAGGGTGAGGGAGCCGGTGGAGCCGTAGAACCCGGCGTCACCGAAGGCGAAGATGCCGCCGTCGGAGGCCACCGTCCAGTAGCCCGAGCGGGGACCCGACGGCGGTCCGGGCAGCCCGGCCGGTCCCTCGAAGGCCACCACCGATCGGTTGGCGGGAGCCAGGATCAGGCCGTCGGCGGCCGACGGCGACGGGAAGGAGGACGCCCATCCCCCCATCGAGAACCGCTGCAGGGTGGCGCCGGTGGCCAGGTCGATCTCGTTGAGGTTCCCGCCGCCCAGCGTCCAGAGCTGGCCACCGGCCACGATGGGCGTCCCCCCGCCGCCGGTCCCGGTGCTCCAGACCGTCGACAGGCCCACCGGAGCGGACGTCACCCGGTAGGCGGTCGCCCCACCGCCGCACCCGGTGTACACCACGTCGCCCACGTGGGCCGCCGCCCCGTGACCGAAGCAGCCGGGCTGGGCAAGGAGCTCGCCCCCCACCCCGCCCAGTGACGACTGGTTGAGGACGAAGGCGGTGGACGACTTGCCGATGGCGAACACCAGCCCGTTCGGCAGCAGCACCGGCGGGGTGGACAGGTCGGCGTCAGCGGCGTTGTCGGACGGCCAGGTGGTGGGGGCGAAGTCCTGCAGGAGGTGCATGGTGGGGGACAGCTCGAGCACGCCGTCGCTCTGGTCATAGGGATCGTCCGGGCTCTCGTAGGCGCTGTTGCCGGTGGACACCCACACGTTCCCGGCGGCGTCGATGGACGGGGCGCCCCCGCCCATCCAGACCGCCCCCTGGCTGTCACCGGGCTGGTTGGCCACCACGAAGGTGGACGGCGGGGAGCCGTCCTCCGGGGCCGAGACGACCAGGCCGTGGTAGGGCTCGCAGTCGCCGCTGTTCCCCCCGAACCCGGCGATCACCCGGCCGTCGGTCAGCCCCAGCGATGCCCGCTGCAGCTCGTGGGCGGGGTCGACGCCCGGCGGGTCGATGACCTCGTCGAGCATCACGGCTCCGGTGTAGAGGTTGAGCCCCACCAGATGGTGGGCGGCGTCGCCGCGGACCTGCTCGGCCGCCACCACGAAGAGCTCGGAGCGGGCCGGATCGATGACCGGGGTGGAGGTGATCCCGACGGTGGGAAGGATGTCACCGCAGAGGCCGGGCACGGTGGACGGGTCGAAAGCGGTCCCCACATGGGTCGACCACAGCACGGCCCCGGTGTCGGCGGCCAGGGCGTACACGGTGTCGTTCTCGGTGGCCTCGAACACCCGGCCGGTGTCGACCAGGGGCTGGCCGTAGAGCGTCCCGTCCAGGGTGGGTGACGTCCACGCCCGGGTGGCCGGCGTGAAGGAGGTGCCCGACGTGTCGACGCCGTCCCGGGAGTTGTCCTGGTTGTAGGTCGTCCAGGTCGAGGAGGTGACCGCCGACGGGCGGGACGGAGGCGTCGCCGCCACCGCCGAGGTGGAGGGGACGACCACCGCCGAGACGGTCAGCAGTGCGGCCAGCGGGATGATGCGTCGGTGACCCATGCACCCATGGTGCCAGTCCCCGGCCCCTGACGACGGGACCGCCCCCCCCACCCGTGGGATCGGGCCACGTCGGGTCACCTTCCTCCGATGCCCACGGCGACAGGGCCATCCCCCACCGGTTGCCAGGACCACCCGCGATGGCTACCTTCGGGGCTCAGGCGCTCCGCCCTCCAACCGGAGGTCACGATGACCCAAGGCAGCCCCGTTCGTTATCGCAAGCCAGGCTGGTTCACCCGACACATCTTCAACCGGGCGGTCTCCCTGCTGACCCGAGCCGGGGTCAGCGTCTGGGGTAGCCGGGTCCTCGAGGTCACCGGGCGTAGCTCGGGTGAACCTCGGCGGACACCGGTGAACCTGTTGTCGGTCGACGACAACCGGTACCTCGTCTCGGCGAGGGGCACCGGGCAGTGGGTCCGCAATGTGCGGGCCGCCGACGGACAGCTGGATCTGCTCCTCGGTCGCACCCGCCAGCACTGGGTGGCCACCGAGCTCACCGACGACGAGAAGCCACCGGTCCTCCGCGCCTACCTCAGACGTTGGAAGGCGGAGGTCGGCGTGTTCTTCGAGGGGGTCTCTGCTGACTCCTCCGATGAAGAGCTCCGAGCCGCCGGGCCCAACCACCCGGTCTTTCTCCTCCGACCTGCACCGTGACCAAGCCAGCCCGGGCCAGGCCCGGCCCCCCGACGGCGGACGTGCAACGCCGCTCGACTCGCCACCCGCAGCAACCGGCAGGGCCGACTCGCTGAGTTACGAGGGGGGGGTCCGCGTTTGCGGATCCGATCACGGACCGGCTGTCGGCCCTGGACGTGCGTCCCGCGCACCGGGAGGATCTCCCTCGTAGGGCGACTCGGCAGGAGGAGGGCGCACATCGGAGGGCCGCCCCCGGATATGCAATGCTCTGCTCTTCCCACAGGACTGGCAAGCGATGCCGGGCGATTGCGCAACACGTTCGCAGCCCGGACCGGAGCGGGCCGATCGACGACGACCAAAGGACCCTGGACCATGGCCCGCCCACGGCAACGGAATCGACCGCTCCGACCGGCCCGTCTGCACCGTGGGGCCGTCGTGTCCCTGGCGCTTCTCGTCCTCGCCGCCACCGGAGCGTGGCCGGCCGCTGCCTCCGCGGCGGGCCAGGGGCGGGCGACGGCCGACGCCTCCCCGGTGCGGCCGGCGGCGGCCGAGTTCCCGGACGGGGCGACCAACCGCGGCGACGACTCCCGGGACGGCTGGTATCCGAACGAGCCGGGCCTCAGCCCGGCGCTCGTCGGGTCATCGGGGTTCGGCCAGCTCTTCTCGACACCCGTCAACGGTCAGGTGTACGCGCAGCCGTTGCTCGACAACGGGACCGTGCTGGTCGGCACCGAGACCAACTGGATCTACGGGCTGGACCCGGCGACCGGGGCCATCCGCTGGTCCCGCCAGTTGGGGCAGCCCTACCCCGATCCCGACTGCGCCGACCTCGAGCCGGACATCGGGATCACCTCCACACCCACGGTGGACCCGGCCACGGGTATCGCCTACCTGACGAGTGACGCGTACCTCTCGGGCGACAGTGGACCGGTCGGCTACTTCATGCACGCCATCGACCCCACCACCGGCGACGAGGAGCCGGGCTTCCCCGTCCAGATCCAGGGCCCCGCACAGAACGATCCGTCCCAGACCTTTTCGGCGACCCAGCAGCTGCAGCGCCCGGGGCTCCTCCTACTGGGCGGCGTGGTCTACGCGGGATTCGCCTCCCACTGCGACAACCTCCCCTACGGCGGCCTGATCGCCGGTGTGTCCACCACCGGGCACCAGACCACCCTGTGGGCCGTCGAAGGCACCGATGCCAACAACGGCGGCGGTGTCTGGCAGTCAGGGGGCGGGCTGGTGTCCGACGGCCCCGGCCAGATCCTGCTGTCGACGGGCAACTCGTTCGATGCGACCTATCCGTCGGAGCCGACGCCGGGGTCCGACCCACCCGCCAACCTGGGCAGCTCGGTCATACGGCTCGCCGTGCAGCCCGACGGCAGCCTGAAGGCGACCGACTTCTTCACGCCGTCGAACGCCGAGGAACTCGACGAGAACGACTGGGACCTCGGCTCGGGTGCCCCGGTGGTGCTCCCGAGCCAGTTCGGCCAGGGCACCTCGGACCCCGACCTCATCTTCATGGACGGCAAGGAGGGCCAGCCCTATCTGCTGAACCGCGACTCGCTGGGCGGCTTCGAGACCGGGCCCGGCGGCAGTGACGCCGCCGTCTCCGAGCCCGCCGTGGCCGCCGGCGCCTGGTCGACGGCCGGAGTGTGGCCGGGGGACGGTGGGTACCTCTACATCACCACGGCGAGCGACTACGTTCCGTCCGGGCTCGACGCCTACCAGGTGACCGGCTCCCCGACGCCGACCCTGACCCCGGTCCTCTCCTCGCCGCCGTCGACGGGCTACGGGTCATCGGGTCCGGTGGTCACCTCGGAGGGGACGACCTCCGGTACCGCGGTCCTGTGGATCGTCAACATGGCGGGTGGCGGTGATCCCCACACCATGCTGCAGGCCTACAACCCGGTCCCCGAGGACGGGACCCTCCAACTGATCGGCCAATGGCCGGTCGGCATGGGCACCAAGTTCAACCCGCCCGGAATCGGTGGGAACCGCCTCTATGTCGGCACCCAGGACGGCCACGTCGTCGGGTTCGGGGCGATCCCGGCCACCCCCACCCCCGACCGGTTCGCCTCCTATCGCGTGGTCGCCTCCGACGGGGGCGTCTTCGCCTACGGCAACGCCCCCTTCTACGGGTCGACGGGGGGGATCACCCTCAACAAGCCCATCGTGGGCATGGCGGCCACCCCGGACAACCGGGGCTACTGGCTGGTGGCCTCCGACGGCGGTGTCTTCGCCTACGGCGACGCCGGGTTCTACGGCTCGGCCGGCGGGACCCCCCTCAACCGGCCGGTGGTGGGGATGGCGGCCACGCCGGACGGAAGGGGCTACTGGCTGGTGGCCGCCGACGGCGGCCTCTTCGCCTACGGCGACGCCGGGTTCTACGGCTCGGCCGGCGGGACCCCCCTCAACCGGCCGGTGGTGGGGATGGCGACCACGCCGGACGGAAGGGGCTACTGGCTGGTGGCCTCCGACGGCGGTGTCTTCGCCTACGGCGACGCCGGGTTCTACGGCTCGGCCGGCGGGACCCCCCTCAACCGGCCGGTGGTGGGGATGGCGACCACGCCGGACGGAAGGGGCTACTGGCTGGTGGCCGCCGACGGCGGCATCTTCACCTACGGCGACGCTCCGTTCCACGGTTCGGCGGGCGGGATCGCCCTCAACCAGCCCGTGGTGGGCATGGCGGCGACCGGGGACGGCGGGGGCTACTGGTTGGTCGGGTCGGACGGCGGCATCTTCGCCTACGGCGAGGCCCAGTACAACGGCTCGCCCGTGGCGGGGACCCTCAACCAGCCGGTCGTGGGGATGGAGGGCTAGGCCGTCCCCGGGCCCTACAGGCCGGACTCCACCGCGATCCGGCCCGAAGCGGCTGCCTGCTTCAGGGCCTCGAAGTCCCGCCCGTTCTGGTCGGCGTAGGCCTCGGCGAACTCGGCGATCGCCTGTTCGAAGGAGGGTCCGCTGCCGAGGTAGCTGGCGATGGCGATCCTGTCTCCCGAACGGGCGTGAGCGCGGGCCAGTGCCTGGGCGCAGACCCCGGCGTACTTGGTGAGGCCGGGGGGGATCGCTTTGGAGACGTCGAAGGAGCCCTTCCAGTCGCGCAGCTGGCGGAGGTAGTAGTCGCGCTTCACGCCCTCGGCGTCGGTGACCTGGTCCCAACCGAGGAAGATGTCGCTGGCCGCCTGCATCAGGTGTTGACCCGCCACTGCCCGTTCGCCGTGGTTGGCGTAGGCGCTCTTGCCCACGAACTCCTCGTAGACCGAGGCTTCGGCCTCCTTGGCCTGGAGGAACAGCGGGTCGTCACTGTCCCGACCGGTCAGCAACAGAATCCAGGCCCGGGTGCCGACGCTGCCCACCCCCACCACCTTGCGCGCCACCTCGAGGAGCTCGAACTCCTCGAGGAGGTGGCGACGGTCGGTTTGGATGCTCCGACGGTAGTTCCGCAGGAGCTGGCCCACCTGCCCGAGGAGGGCGCCGCTCTCGGACTCGGACAAGAGCTCGTCGATCGGAACGATGAGGGGTGGATCGCTGATGATGCGGCGACGGCCGTCGGTGACCTCGGTCAGCTTTCCGAGCGCATACAGGCTGTCGCTGGTGTGGGCCTTGGCGATCAGCTTGGTGGTCTGCGCCGCCATGCGCTTGTCGGCCTTGGTCCCCTTGGTCGCCGTCACCTGGAGGTCGGCCAGAAGGCCGGCCACGTCGATGCGGGAGTACCAGACGTCCAGGGTGGGCATCCCGGCCAGTCTGGTCATGTCACGGTGGTAGCTGGACCCGACCTCGAAGGCGGCGTGCCGGGCCTCCTTGGCCGTGAACCCGCGGTCCCGAGCGGCGATCACCACGCTGGCCGCCAGACGCTTGAGATCCCACTCCCAGGGACCGGGGAGGGTTTCGTCGAAGTCGTTGACGTCGAACATGAGGTCGCGTTCCGGTGAGGCGAACAGGCCGAAGTTGGAGAGGTGGGCATCGCCGCAGATCTGGGCCCGGAGGCCCGAATGCGGCGTTGAGGCCAGGTCGGAGGCCATGACGAGTGCGGCGCCCCGGAAGAAGGTGAACTCGGACACCAGCATCCGCCCGTAACGGATGGGCACGAGCTCCGGCACCCGGGTGGCGGCCTGGCGTTCGAGCAAGCTCACCGGGTCCGGGCGGTCGGCAGCCGGACGGAACTGCGCCTGGGCTCCCCTGGGGGTCGTCGTCCGGGCCTGCTTGCCGATCGCCACCCGCTCGTCGACCGTCAGGTGCTTCGGAGCGGCCCTCGTCGAACTGGTCTGGACCCTGGTCTCCACTGTGCCTCTTCCGTTCCCTCCACGGTATCCCGATCGCCGTCGGCGCGATCGATCCGCTCCCGTGTCGACCCGTGGTCAGGGGTCTTGCTCTCCCCCCGGGGTCGAGCGGCTCGTGACATCCGGACCGTGGGGGCGGAGGGCTGGATGTCGGAACGGCGAGGAAGACCCACCGATCAACGACCTGGCAGTGAGAAGCCGGCCGAGCACACCTGGCTCACCTCGATGGGCGCCGTTGGAAGCACGGTCGGGTGCTCCCGGATCGTTCGGATTGACACCCCCGGTTCGGCTACCGGTGATGCACCCCGGAGATGGCTCCCGACCCTGACCCCTCTTGGTTGCCGATCGAAGCAACGGTGGTGGCCGCCGTCGGATTCGCACACCGCAACCGACATCCCACCAGCGGGGTGTCCTACGGTCTCGGTGTGGAAGTTGCGGGTCCTGAGGTCCAGGGGGAGAGACGCTGGCCGATGGCCGTCACGCTGATGGTCGCCATGGCACTGCCCTTCGTGCTCCCGGCGAGATACTCGCTAGTTCCCGTCTGGATCATCCCCGCGGTCGAAGGGCTACTGCTGGTGGCGCTTGTGGTCGCCGATCCAGGGCGCATCGACCGTCGATCCACGTTCGTTCGCACCCTTTCGCTCGCACTGGTGGTCATCTTGGCGTCCGGGGCGGGGGCAGCGACCATTCGCCTGGTCATTGACCTGGTCAGAGGCGGACTCGAGACGAACTCACCGGGAGGGCTGCTCCGAATCGGAGGAGCGGTGTGGGTCTACGTCGTCATCACCTTCTCCTTCGTGTACTGGGAGCTGGACGGAGGGGGCCCGGAGGCCCGAGCACGGGACACGCCCGACGTTCCGGACCTGGCGTTTCCCGAACATCTGAACCCACACGTCGCCCGTCCGGGATGGCGGCCGGAGTTCTTCGACTACCTCTACCTGGGCTTCACCGACTCGACCGCCTTCAGTCCCACCGACGTCATGCCGCTTGCCCGTTGGGCCAAGCTCGCAATGGCCACACAGGCAGCCGCCTCCCTGGTCATTCTGGGGCTGGTGATCGCACGTGCGGTCAATATCTTCAAGTAGGGCAGGACCTGGTGGCAGGCCTCATCGCCGTGGCTCCTCACCCGCCGGACACCGCCCCTGAACGAGCGTGCCGAACGACGTCGGGTGTCATCCCATCCTTGTGGACGTGCACCTTGCCGGCGTCATCCTCGGTGACCACCGCGGCGTCGTAGCTGCCCACTGCACCGGCCGCATGGAGTTCCTGGACCACCTCAACGTCGGCCCGGGCCGCCGCTTCGCACTGGTGGGTGGTCGGCTACTTGATGTGCACCCCGGAGATGGCCCGGGCGATGATCAGCCGCTGGATCTCCGAGGTCCCCTCGAAGATGGTGTAGATCTGATCGGTCCATCCGGCGGTTGGTCGACGTGCCGTCACGTGCCTAGCTGTCCGACCCCCATGATGGGCCGTGCCGGCCCGTTTCGAGTAGTTGTAGGACAGAAAAATAGGACACATCTTCGAGTTGATCTTCGAAGCATTGGCATCGGCGGCGGTGCGGATTGCTTGAGCTCGACGTCCCCGTGTTGAGGACCCCTTCGGTACTTGCTCGCGACGTACTCGTTGACCCAGGCCCGGGTGCTCCGCCACTGGCCGTCCGGACCCTTCTGTGCCTTGAGACGGCCACGCTCGATGGCGGCACGAAGCATGGAGCACGCTCTGGGTCTTGGTGGCCAGCGATACGATCGGGACCAACCGGTGAGGCCCGGCCACGGCGGGGACGACGAAGCGGTACAGGTTGTCGGTGACGGCCCGGGCGATGAGCTCGCCGAGGGGGCCGGGATCGCCGCCGTCGGCCCGCCGCAGGGCGCGGAGATACCGATTGCGGTCGCGGGTGTAGATGACCGGCGGGGGATAGCCGAGCCGAACCAGCAGCAGGTTCATGAGGAGCCGTCCGGTGCGCCCGTTGCCGTCCAGGAAGGGATGGGTCCGCTCGAAGGCGGCGTGGGCGACGGCGATCGCCTCGACCGGATTGTCCGAGGGTGGCAGATCGGGGCCAGCGAGTCGACCCAGTCCGCCATGGCAGCAGGTACCTCGACCCACGACGGAGGGACCATCCCGCCCGGGAAAGGCTGGATGTCGTGTCGCCGGAAGCTCCCCGGGTTCTCCTCGGGCGTGGCGTTGGGGTGGGGGGCGATACCCCAGACCGGCCCGAGGGCCAGCTCGTGGACATGGCGGACCTCGGTCATCATGAGCGGGGCCTCGCCGTCCAATCGCCGGGCTCGAGGGCCTGGCTGTAGACCCACTTCGCCGCGTCGGCGTAGCCGGTCACCTCCATGTACTCCCTCAGCTCCTTGTTCCCGAGGCCCGCCCCTCGGCCAGGAGGGCCTCGACCTGGGCGATGACCAGGGTGTTGCCTTCGAGAGCGGTGGAGTGGTGGGCGTCCTGGTACCAGATCGAGGTCCAGATGCCCTCGGCCTCGGTCGGGCGACGGCAGGCCCCCCAAGTGCTCCCGGAGTTCGGCAATGGCGTCCTCGAGGCGGCGGTAGACGAGTTGACGGGGCGGACGTCCCCGAGGGAATTTATCGTGTTCCATAAGAATTAATAGTAACACTACAAACAGGTTGTTTGTCGTGTCTAGTTAAGTTTGCTCAATCCACGACAACTCCTACCGAAAAGCCGTGCTCCCTCACGGTCGGTGTGCTGACTCAGGGTCAGGCTCCCAGCCAGCCGCGTCGGTCGGCTCACCGGCCGCCTCCGCGAACGCCACCATCGCCTTCACCAGCGACTCCCGGTGATGGAGCGGCACGTCGTGGAGGATGTGCTCGATCTCGAGGCGTCTCCGCCTGGTTGCCTCACCGACGAGTCGGGCCCCCTTGCTGGTCAGATCAACGGTCATGGCTCGTCGATCAGCCTTGTCCCGCTGCCGATGCGCCAGCTTCTTGCGCACCAGTCGGTCGACCATGCGACTTGCAGTCGAAGCGTTCACGTCCAGTCGTCCGGCGAGGTCAATGATCCGCTGGGAACCCCGGGTGGCCAGGATGACCAGGTTGCGATTCTGCGGCAGCGTGATCTCGACTCCGGAGAGCCCCGCCAGGCTGCGGGCGGCGACGGCAACCAGGGCACGACTGGCCACCGCGAAGGCATCGACCAGCTCGTCGTCGACCCCCTGGTCCACGGTCATCGCCCAGTCGTAATCGAGAGGTTTAGAAATACGTGCACAGTGCAATAGTACTGCTCAACGGTCGGATTCCCACCGGGTCGGCCGAGTCCATCGACGAAAGGAGTCCCTGTGTCACCACCGCGCAGGATCACTGTGATCACCGGAGCATCGGCGGGCGTCGGGCGAGCCACCGCCACGGCCTTTGCCGAACGAGGATTCGATGTGGCCCTCCTGGCTTTGGTGAATTGGGACTCGAGGCCACGGCCAAGGACGTCGAGGCGACCGGTGGCCGGGCGCTGGTTCTGCCGACCGACGTCGCCTCGTTCGCGGAGGTGGAGGAGGCGGCCACTCGGGTCGAAGAACGAGTTCGGCGCCGTCGACGTATGGGTGAACGACGCCATGACCACTGTCTTCGCCCCCCTGGCGGATGTCACCCAGGGCGATTTCCCAGCGAGCCGTCGAGGTCACCTTCCTCGGACAGGTCTGGGGCACCATGGCGGCCCTCTCCCGGATGAGAC
>CAVPWU010000009.1:0-165967 GCA_963709665.1 uncultured Actinomycetota bacterium
TCTCTCCCCGCAGTAGGTAGCGGCCTCCACCGGGGCGGCCGGGGAGGTGTCCGCCATGGCCGTCAAGACCACCTGGGATGTCGAACACGCTTGCGGGCACAGTCAGGCCCACGATCTGTCCTCAAAGCGGGTGTCCGACCGTGCCGGATTCGCCCGGTGGCTCGCCGGCCGCGACTGCACGGACTGCTGGACCCGCGAGCGGGACGCGGCTACCGGTAGGGACCGCGATGCCTGGTTGGCCGAAAGGCGAGCCGAGGAACTGTCCGCCGTCGAGACGTGGGAGACCAAAGCCGGCATGCCACCCCTCGACGGATCGGACAAGGCGGTCGAGTGGGCCCGCAAGGTCCGCCACCAGCTCGTCGCGGCCCGCCTTCGACGACATGGGCTGCCCGGAGGACGCCGACTTCACCGAGCAGATCGAGACTCCGGCCCGGACGGTCATGTCGGCGTCGTGGTGGATCGACCAACGAGACGCTGACCCGTCGGACCTGGCCGAGTTGCTGGCCGACGCCACTGTCGACGGCGCCGCTATGTCAACGAGAACCCGTACTGATGGGCACTCGACACGACCTTGGTCCGGTTGATCCGGGCCCGGGCGACCCCGTCGCCGCCTATCGACTCGCCGTCGAGCACCTTGCGGCCGCTCTCGTCGAGGTCTGGGCTGTCTGTGAGCAGAGCGCCGGAGCAGGAAGCAACGGGACGGGCTTGAACCTGCCCGAGGCACTCTCCTATGCCCTCGGACTTGCCGCCCAGTCCCTGGGACTCGACCCCGGAGCGATCGAAGATGAGGAGAACCGAAACGACACCGCCACTGAAGGGCTGGTTCGACACCGATCCGGATCGTGGGAAGCGGCGGCCATGCGTCCGCTGGTCTATCCCGTCGCATGGCTCCCCGACCCGGTCGGTCCCGATCACACCGGAGTGGAGCTGTGACCGTCAGGAGCACCACTGGATTGGATGGCGGCAGGGCCCAGGCGCACCTGATCCGGCGTCCGGACACCGACGTCGAGCGGACTCCTGTCGCCGCTTCGAACCAGCGCCCGTCCCAGCCCTCGCCGTCGGAGATCCACACCATCGCCCGTCGCCTGCAGCACGCCTCCGACACGATGGGGCTCCACATCACGATCGCCTTCGCTGAACGGATGGCGACCGAGGGTCTCCGCCGTTCCGACGAGGTCGGGATGGTGAAGACGAGCGACACGGTCATCTTCTTCGCCGAATCAGCAGATCGAGCCGGCGTCACCGTCCTCGGTTGGGCCGACCAGCACACCCGCCTGGACCGCTTCGCCTCCCTGCAACTCGCACCGAACCCACCGGCCACGGCCTCACTCGACGCCGGGCCCGCCGACGACACGGGGCCGGAGCTGTGAGCCTCATAGCGGAGGCCAAGTGCGCGCCACACGCTCGCAGGTGTGGCCGCTCCGGACGGGCATCGCCGTGCCGCCCGGTGGGAGCCGATCGGTCACCGTGCACTGTCCGTTTCCGGCCCACGGCCACCCCGACCGCTCCCCGTCTCTGCGCCTCTACCTGGCTGACGACTACTACTGCTGCCTTGGCTGTGGATCCAAGGGTGATGTCGTCCAGTGGGTGCGCGACACCGAGCAGGTGTCGGTCGCCGGTCGCCATCGCCACGCTCGACGCCGGCGGTTCGCTGACCAACGCCTGGGCTGGCCAGGCCCACGCCACCTCGCCGAGCCACCGTCCTGCCGTCGTCCCGCGTTCGAACCACCCCGGCTCGACCGGACCACGAGGGAGGCGGTGTTCGCCGCTTTGGACGCCGCGTGGGTCATCTACTCCTCACCGCCGCTTCACCATCGAGGTTCGGCGTACCTGGCCGCCCGGGGGATCGAGGTGCCCGTGCTCGAGACCCGCAACCTTCGGGCCGAGGTCGGGCACACCCCCGACTCCGGCGACGGGCTAGTCACGGCCCTTCGGGCGCAGGGCTTCGATGATGACGAGCTGGTCGACGCCGGGCTCGCTCGACACCGGCCCGGTACCGGTCGTCTGTTCGACTTCTACCGCCAGCGGGTACTCATTCCCATTCGTACCGATGAAGGCGCCATCTGCGGCCTCATCGGCCGGAACGTCGGTGACCCCCGGTTCCCCAAGTACACCAATCCGACCCGCACCCTCGCCTACGACAAGTCGGTAGACCTCTACCGCCCGCTGCCTGCCCCGACCCACCCCGACGGCCGGGTCATCGTGGTCGAAGGGACGCTCGATGCCATGGCCATCGCCATTGCCGCCATCCGCACCGGCCAGGCCGACCGCTTCTGCCCGGTCACTCAGTCGGGCAAGGAGCTCTCGGAGGCCCAGCTCGCCGCCGTGCTCGGGCTCCACCCCAACCCGCCGGTGATCAGCTTCGACGGGGACGCCGCCGGCCGCAGCTCCAACGAGCGCATCGCCCGGCCGCCTCCGATCGGGGGGAAGTGGTCACCGTCGTGACCCTGCCGGACGACTACGACCCGGCCAGCTGGCTGGCCGAACCAGGGGGATGCGGGCCTGGCCCTGTGGAGCCATGCCGGCCACGAGTCCCTGCGTGACATCCCGGCCAGTGCTCCGTGCCACGGCGGCCGTCACACCCGTCCGGCACGACCACGCCGACCTCGAGATGAGCGGAGTCGGACTGTGACCTCCGTGTTCGTCGCACCACGACGCACGGACGCCGCCCGTAAGTCGCCAGCACCGGCGCCGAGGTCCGCGGTCGAGGTGGCCGAAGGAGCGTGGCCGCAGGCGGTCACTCCCCCGCCGGAGGTGCGTCCGCCGACGCTCAGTCCCCTCTTCACCACCGACCAGGCCGCCGACTACCTGCAGATCTCGGTCCGATCGGTCAAGAACCTGCTGGGGGACGGGCGGATCCCGTTCATCAAGATCGGGCGGACCACCCGCATCCATCGGGACGACCTCGACGGGTTCATCGCCCAGAACCGCCGCCGGCAACGCCAGGGCCTGCGACCCACCTGAGCCGCTACAGCCCCACCCGCCTCGCCTGTCGGAGCTGTTCGACCCGGGCGGCGGCGTTGTCGGCCGAGTCGGACAGCAGGTGGGCGTAGAGCCGTTTCGACGTCTCCACGTCGGCGTGGCCCAGGATGAGCTGGACCTCCAGGTCGCTGGCCCCGGCCGCCCACAGCAGCGCGGCGGCCGTGTGGCGCAGATGGTGGGGGGTGAGCCCACGCAGCCGCTCGGCCTCGGCACGCGCCTGGTCGGTGGCTGCGCTTCGATCCATCCCCGACTTCACCAACCGATTTCGCTCAGTGGTGGCCCAGCGCTTCGACGCCGCCACGACCGCCGGTCGGAACGTTCGCTCTACATAGTTGTTCCACCGGAACCCGCCGCCCTTCGGCCCGATGAACAGCGCCTCGTCCTCGCCGGCGTCACCTCGGCCGGCCAGGTGCACCTTCAGCAGTTCGGCCAGCTGCGGGCCGATGATGACGGCTCGGACCCGGCCACCCTTCGGTACCGGGTTGCGCACCAGCCGCCCCTCGACCTCCACCACCGGCTGGCGGATCCACACCCGCTTGGCCGCCAGGTCGACGTCGCCGATCCGCATGCCCGCCACTTCGGACCGTCGGCCGCCGGTGCCGAGCAGGAGCTCGAAGACCAGACGGTCCTGAGCGGTCGGCAGCTGACGCTCCAACAGGTCGATGAACCGGAAGTCGGGTACCACGATCTTCCGTACGCGGTCGAGGGCCGGATCGACGGTGAGGCGTAGGTCGGCCATGGGACTGGCGACCAACACGCCCTGATCCACCATCCAGTTGCACAGGGCCCGCATCATCAACCAGTGGGTCCGGAGCGTGTTGGGCGCCCGGCCGGCCACTTCCATGCGGCGGAGCACGTCGGCGATGTCGACGGCCTCGAGGGTCTGGGGAAGGCGCTCGCCGATGGCCGGCTTCCACCAGCGCCGCCACTGAGCTCGATCGCGGGCGCTGGTCGACTCCGACCCACCTCGCCCGTGGCCGACTCGCACCACCGAGCGACGGCCCGCTTTCGCCGCTTGCCACCGTTCGAACCACTCGTCGCAGCGAACCCCTGCCACCGCCATGTTGGTCATCGCTCCCGGCGGCAACTCGAGGGAGGGATCGGGATCGTCGGCCGGGAGCAGATGGGTGGTCCGCCACCGACCCTGCGCCCGCACCGCGTCCTCTTCGGTCTCATAGACGCCGTAGAGGACCTGCGGCCCATCGATTCTCACCCGCAGGCGCCACCGACCACTCGGCCGCTGATCGATCGTCCCGCCGTTGTTCGGTGCCCTGCGTCGCTTCCGCCTGGTCATCCCGGTCCTCCGCCAAGGGGACTGACGCCGATGATTCGGAGTCACTTGAGTCCCGTTGAGTCCCGTTTACCCTATCTGGCAAAAGTTGCCAAAATCAGGATCCGACCTGATACTACCTCTGACCTGCAGTTTCTCGGGTGGAGGTGAAGGGACTCGAACCCTCGGCCTCTACATTGCGAACGTAGCGCTCTACCAGCTGAGCTACACCCCCGACGGCCATGAGAGATTAGCCGCCGCCGGGCCGTCCGCCCGCCGGTGGAGCGAAGGTCAACCGCCCGATCGCACCTTGGGTGTCGCGGTGGTACCGGAGCCCGTGGTGCCGTGCCCCCCGACGGTGGTCGTGGACGTGGTGGTGGTGGGGGGCACGGTCGTCGTGGTGGTGGTCGGAGGCACGGTGGTCGTGGTGGTGGGGGGCACCGTCGTGGTGGTGGTGGTCGTGGAGGGAGCCGTCGCCGGTACCGCGAAGGTCCAGGCGGCCTCGGCACAGTCGCCGGGCTGCACGGCCAGCACCTCGTAGGTCCCCGGGGATCCGGGGAGGGACCAGACGTCGAGGGGCGGGCCCGACTGGAGGCAGGTCAGCTGGGGGTCGGTGGTCTGGAACCCGGTCAGCAGGCCCACGTAGGTCCCGCCGGTGGTCACCGGGGTCACCGGCTCGAGCGCCACGGCCTGGCTCTGGAACAGGCCGGTCGAGGTGTACCCGGCCCCGGCGATGCCCGGAGCCGTGGTCGGTGAGGTGCTGGTGGCGGTGGGGCCCGGCGTGTAGTCCTTCACCGGCGGGGCGTTGCCCAACAGGGCGGCCAGCATGGCCGGGTCGTTGCCGTCCATGCCCAGGGCCCAGATCCCCATGCCCCGGATGTGGAACGAGTTGGCCAGCGACGCCTTCATGGCCAGCGAGGTGGGGTTGTCGAAGTAGGTCTCGTGCCACTGGGCACCGACCAGGTAGGAGGTCCAGGCGGTGTCGGTGGCACCATCCCAGTAGGTGGGGTTCCCCGACGCCGCGATGGTGCTGTAGGACAGCGGGGACTCCGGCCCGGTCGACTGGGCGGTGGGGGTGCCGTCGGTGGTCGGCCAGTCATATCCGTAGTAAGGGACCCCCAGGATCACCTTGGAGGCCGGTACCACCGCGGTGTACTGCTGCAACGTCTCGGTGTCGTTGTACCCGCCGCCCGTCAACGGGGCGGTGGGGCTGGGGGTGACCGGGTCGTTCATGTCGTAGGCCATGACGAAGAAGCCGTCGAGGGCGGGCGCCAGGGCGGCGACGTCGTAGAAGCCGGAGGAGTCGGCGGCGGCACTGGCGTAGGTGGCCATGGTCACCTGCCAGTGGGGGTTGGCGGCGTGCAGCGAGTTGGACACCTGGGTGATGAGGGCGGTCAGGCCGTTGCGGTCGGCCGAGCCCTCGCCCTCGAAGTCGAAGTTGACGCCGTCGAGGTTCTTGGCACTCACCGCCGCGATCAGCGCCGCCGACAGGGTGGCGGCCGCCGTCGGGTCCGAGGTGATCTGGTCGAGCGACGACTGGCTGAAGCAGGTCACCGTCAGCACCACCCGGTCGCCCGCCGCATGGGACCGGGTCACCAGGTTGGTCAGGTCCTGGCTCTCGTACCCGTTCCAGCCGGGGCCGCTCTGGTCGAGGGACCCGTCCCCGTTGGCGTCCACGCTGAAGTAGGCCAGGGTGGTCAGGTCCTGGACATCGAACCCGCTCGACTCGGGGAGCGTCCAGTAGGGGGCGTAGCCGAAGATCTCGTGGGACTGGAGGGGGGCCGAGGACGCCAGGGCCGGTGGCGCCGGTTGGGGCGCCGCGGCGGCGGCGGGGAGGTTGCTGGTGCCCGGGGCCTCGGTGGCCTGGACCACGTTGCCGGTGGCCGGCGACGGGACGGATCGCACCCGGTGGTGCGGCGGCGCCGGCGAGGCGGTGGCCCCCAGGGAGGCGGTGGCACCACCGGCGATGACCGCCACCGCCAGCAGGCTGGCCAGCACCGGTGCGAACGACCGTCCGCCCCGGCCGTGTCGGGCGGCGCTCACCAGGCCCCAGTCGGACAGCCTTCGCCGGACCGCGGCGTCGAGGGGCGCGACCACGGCGGCCAGGGCCACGGCCAGGCCGACCACCCGCCGCCGGGCGGCTCCCGACGCCCGGGCGGCGGCTCCGCCGGCCCGGAGGCTCTCCGCCCACTCGGCCGAACGCTCCCCCACCGCCCGGAAGAAGGGCACCAGGGCGACGGCGGGGACCACGAACTTTCGTGACTCGGCGTGGTCAGCTCCGTTCGTGCCGTGAGTAACGATCTCGAGCACCTGGGCGGTGGAGCCATCCTCCCCGGTGACGGTGGCGTCGGCGGAGAATCCCCGCAGGTGCGACCAGGTGACCAGGGTGGGGACCACGGGCCGACCGGCTCCCCTGGGGGCGATGGTCAGCCCTCCCCTGCCTACCGATATATCGGTCGGAACGCCGTCGGCGCGGCCGCCCAGCTCCTCCACCCCGATCAGCTCGGCGGGAAGGGTCTCGGAGGGCAGGCTCGGGTTCGGGCGGCTTGGTCGCATGGGAACGGTGTTGTCGCAGGTAGCGGCGTACAAGTCTGGTGCAGGCGGACCCCGATGGCAATACCCCCCCTATGGCGCCCCCCCTCGGGTCCCCGGGGGTAACCTGGTTTCGAACTCCGGCGGGCCCTCCCGAGGTCCGAGCACGCTAGGCGCGATGACAAGCACTCACCATGATCAACGCCACTTCCCAGACCATCCGAGCTGAGCGGTAGCCCCGTGCTCTTCGTCGAGGTCTTCCGCTTTCTCTTCGTCCTGGCCGGCGCCGGCGCCGGGCTCGAGGTCGGCAACCATGCCGGCGGTGGCGGCCACGGGCTCGTCGGCATGCTGCTCGGCGCCGCCATCTTCTACGTCATCGGCGGGGTGGTCGGCCGCCTGCTCGACCGGGGGCTCCAGCGGGCGGTGTTCCTGCTGCGCAACATGCCGCCCGGGGAGGTCTTCGCCGCCTCCATCATCGCCACCACCGGCCTGCTGTTGGGCCTGGTCATCTGCCTCCCCCTGCTGGCCCTCCACCAGTCGAGCATCGAGATCCTGATCGCCTCGGCCGTGTCGTGGATCCTCGCCACCCTCGGCTGGCGGCTGGGGGCCGCCAAGGGTCGCCAGGTGGTGGCGGCGGCCGGGCTGAGCCGGATCCTGGCGCCACCGGTCGACCCGCCGCCCGGCTACGCCCTGCTGGTCGACTCGTCAGCGGTCATGGACCGGTTCCTGTTGGTGCTGGGTCGCTCCGGACTGCTGCCCGGCGGCCTGGTGATCCCGCAGTTCGTGGTGGACCAGGTCCGCACCCTGGCCGACGGACCCGACCCGGTGACGTCCCGCCGGGCGCGCCGCGGTCTGGAGTCCATCGAGGTCCTCCGGGAGGCCGGGGTCCCGGTCCACGTGGCGCCCGACGAGGTGCCCGAGGTCGACGACACCACCACCAAGGTGGTGACGGTGGCCCGGCGCCTGGGCCTCCGGATCGGCACCTGCTCGTCGACCGTCATCGAGATGGCCGGGGACTGGGACCTGCCCGCCGTCGATCTCCGTCGGATGACCGGGGAGCTGACCCCCGACCACGCACCCGGCGAGCGCCTGGTCATCGACCTGATCAAGGAGGGCCGTCAGGCCCGGCAGGCCGTCGGCTACCTTCCCGACGGCGACATGGTGGTGGTGAACGACGCCGTCCATCTGGTGGGCACCCCCAACGTCGAGGTGACCGTCCTCTCCACCCGCCCCACCGCCCAGGGTCTCATGCTCTTCGCCCGCTTGACCGTCGAGGACGGCAGCAACCGGGATCTCCACCCCGCCACCTCCGCCTGAGCCTTCCGCGCCGCCCGAGCCCCTGCCCGGAGCGACTCCTCAGCTGGCCATGGCCACGATGGGGGCGTTGAGCGTCTTGCCGCCCAGGGAGCCGAAGAACGGGGCGTCGTAGGAGAACATGCCGCCGTCGGCCGCCACCAGCCAGTAGCCGCTGGTGTTGGCGTCGGTGGCCATGCCCACGATGGGCTGGTTGAGGACCAGGTTCCCCGTCGAGCCGTGGAAGGCGGCGTCGCCGTAGGCGAAGATGCCGCCGTCGCTGGCCACCATCCAGTAGCCCTGGCCGTCGGGGGTGGCCGACATCCCCTCGATGGGCTTGTTGAGGACCAGGTTGCCGGCCGAGCCGTGGAAGGCGGCGTCACCGAAGGCGAAGATGCCGCCGTCGCTGGCCACCATCCAGTAGCCCTGGCCGTCGGGGGTCGACGCCATGGCCACGATGGGCTTGTTGAGGATCTTGCCCCCCAGGGAGCCGTAGAAGCCGGCGTCGCCGTAGGCGAAGAGCCCGCCGTCGGCGGCCACCAGCCAGTAGCCCTTGCCGTCGGGGGTGGCCGCCATGCCCACGATGGGCGAGTTGAGGACCTGGGAGCCGGTGGAGCCGTAGAAGCCGGCGTCGCCGTAGGCGAAGATGCCGCCGTCGGAGGCCACCATCCAGTAGCCCTTGCCGTCGGGGGTGGCGGTCATCCCCTCGATGGGCTTGTTGAGCTTCAGGTTCCCCGCCGACCCGTAGAAGGCGGTCTGGCCGTAGGAGAACACCCCGCCGTCACTGGCGGCCAGCCAGTAGCCGTTGACGTAGCCGGGCCCGTAGATGGCGTAGTAGCAGCCCACGTAGGCGGTGTCCGACGAGGTGCCCACCAGGCCGATCTCCTGGGCCGACCCGACGTGGGGGTTGACCGCATCGGCGACGGTGACCGTGACGGTGGTGTCGTCCCCGATGGAGGCCGACCCGAGGGTGATGCGGGTGGTGCTGGAGGGCAGCCCGGGCACCAGGCCCACCGAGGCGACGGTGGCCGAGCCCCCGCCGGCCACGCTCACCGAGTAGTCGGAGGCCACCAGCGGCAGCGACGAGCCGATCACCGCCCCCAGGGTGATGGTGCCCCCGGCCCCCAGGGCCCCGGTGCCCGAGGTGGTGAACTTGAAGGCCAGGTCGCCGGTCAGCGAGGCGTAGGGGTTGGACGGGGTGATCGACACGCCGGTGACCGAGGTGGCGCCCGGGGCCCGGGGGGTGACCGGGTTGGAGTGGCCGGAGGCCGGTCCCGTCCCCACCCCGTTGGTGGCGGTCACCGTGAAGGTGTAGACGGTGCCGTCGGTCAGCCCGGTGACCACCACCGAGGTGGCCCCGGCGCCGGCCGGGGTGGTGCCCACCGCCGTGGAGCCGGCGTAGGTGGTCACCGTGTACCCGGTGATGGCCGAGCCGTGGGAGGCCGGGGCCGACCAGGTCACCGTGGCGCTGTGGTTGCCGGCGGTGGCCGTCCCGATGGTGGGGGCGCCCGGGGCGGTGGCCACATAGGTGAACTGGTCGGCGGGCGAGGTGGCCGAGGTGCCGCCCACCGTCGTCACCGTGACGTCCACCGTCCCCACCGCTCCGGCCGGGGCGGTGGCGGTGATCGAGGTGTCGGAGTCGACGGTGAACGAGGTGGCCGCCGTGGTGCCGAACTTGACCCCGGTGGCCCCGGTGAAGCCGGTGCCGGTGACGGTCACCGAGGTGGCGCCGGTGAGGGGGCCGCTAGCCGGGCTGACGGCGGTGACCGTCGGGGCGGCCACGTAGGTGAACCGGTCGGCCGCCGAGGTGGCCGAGGTCCCGCCCTCCGTCGTGACGGTGACGTCGACGGTGCCGGTGCCCGCCGGCGCATTGGCGGTGATCGAGGTGGCCGAGTTGACCGTGAACGACGTGGTGGTGGCCCCGAAGCTGACCGAAGTGGCCCCGGTGAGGCCGGTGCCGGTCACGGTGACGGTGGTCCCACCGGTCTCCGGACCCGACGTCGGGCTCACCGACGTCACGGTCGGGGCGGCCACGTAGGTGAACCGGTCGGCCGCCGAGGTGGCCGAGGTGCCGCCCGGGGTGGTCACCCGCACATCGACGGTCCCGGTCCCGGCCGGGGCGGCGGCGGTGATCGAGGTGGCGGAGGTCACCGTGAACGAGGTCGCCGCCGTGGTGCCGAACGCCACGGCGCTGGCCCCGGTGAGGGCGGTGCCGGTGATGGTCACGGTGGTCCCGCCGGTGGCCGGCCCGCTGGTCGGGCTGAGGGCGGTGACGGTCGGGGCCCCTGCATAGGTGAACTGGTCGGCGGCCGACGTCGGTGAGGTGCCTCCCGCCGTGGTCACGGTGATGTCGACCGTCCCGGTACCGGCCGGTGCGGTGGCGGTGATCGACGTTCCCGAGGTGACCGCGAAGGAGGTGGCCGCCGTGGTGCCGAACGTCACCGCGGAGGCGCCGTTCAGATTGGCGCCCGTGATGGTCACCGACGTCCCGCCGCTCCGGGGACCGGTCGTCGGGCTGATCGAGGAGACCGATGGCCCGGTCGTGTAGGTGTAGTCGTCGGCCGCCGAGGTGGCCGAGGTCCCCCCGGTGGCGCTCACCATGACGTCCACCGTCCCGGCGGTGCCGGCCGGTGCCGTGGCGGTGAGCGAGGTGGCGGAGTGGACGGTGACCCCGGTGGCGGCGGTGGTCCCGAAGGTGACGCCGGTCACCCCGACGAAGTTGGTACCGGTGACGGTGACCGCGGTGCCACCCCCGGTCGGCCCACTGCCGGGACTGACCGCGGTGACGGTGGGAGTGCCCACAAAGGTGAACTGGTCGGCCAACGAGGTCGCCGAGGTGCCGCCGGGGGCGGTCACCCCGACATCGACGGTGCCGCTGCCGGCCGGGGCGATGGCGGAGATGGAGGTGTCCGAGTTGACCACAGAGGAGCTCGCCGGCGTGGCGCCGAAGGTGACGGCGGTGGCGCCGGTGAAGCCGGTGCCGGTGATGGTCACGCTGGTGCCCCCGGCCAGAGGCCCGACGTCCGGGTCGACCGACGTCACGACCGGAGCGGCCAGGTAGGTGTAGAGGTCGGACCCCGAGGTGACGGAGGTGCCTCCCGCCGTCGTCACCGTCACGTTGACGGTGCCGGTGCCGGGGGGGGCGGTCACGGTGAGCGAGGTGGCCGAGTCGACCGTGTAGGAGGTGGCGACACTGGGGCCGAACCGGACGGCGGAGGCGCCGGTGAGGCCGGTGCCGGTGACGGTCACGCTGGTGCCGCCGGCCGCCGGTCCGCTGGTCGGGCTGATGCCGCTGATGGTCGGGGCGGCCACGTAGGTGAAGTGGTCGGCCGGCGACGTGGCCGACGTACCGTCCGCCGTCGTCACGGTGACGTCGACAGTGCCGGTGCCGGGCGGGGCGGTGGCGGTGAGGGAGGTGGTGGAGACGACGGTGAAGGAGGTGGCGGCGGTGGCGCCGAAGGTGACGGCGGTGGCACCGGTGAAGCCGGTTCCGGTGATGGTCACCGGGGTGCCGCCGGTCGTTGGCCCGCCGGTCGGGCTCAGCGAGGTGACCGTGGGGGGACCCTCGTAGGTGAACTGGTCGGCGACCGAGGTGGCCGAGGTCCCGCCCACCGCCGTCACCCGGACGTCGACGGTGCCGGTGCCGGCCGGGGCGGTGGCGGTGAGGGAGGTGGCCGAGTTGACGGTGAAGGCGGTCGCCGGTGTGGTGCCGAAGGCGACGGCGGTGGCTCCGCTGAAGCCGGTCCCGGTGACGGTGACGGTGGTCCCGCCGGCCGCCGGACCGGAGGTCGGGCTGAGCGAGGTCACGGTGGGGGCGGCCACGTAGGTGAACTGGTCGGTCGCCGAGGTGGCCGAGGTGCCGCCCACCGTCGTCACCGTGATGTTGACGGTGCCGGTGCCGGCGGGGGCGGTGGCGGTGATCGAGCTGGCCGAGTTGACCGTGTAGGCGGTCGCCGGCGTGGTACCGAAGGTCACCGCGCTGGCCCCGGTGAGCCCCGTCCCGGTGACGGTGACGGTGGTCCCGCCGGCCGCCGGTCCGGTGGTCGGGCTGACCGACGTCACGGTCGGGGCGGCCACGTAGGTGAACTGGTCGGTCGCCGAGGTGGCCGAGGTGCCGCCCACCGTCGTCACCGTGATGTTGACGGTGCCGGTGCCGGCGGGGGCGGTGGCGGTGACCGAGCTGGCCGAGTTGACCGTGTAGGCGGTCGCCGGCGTGGTACCGAAGGTCACCGCGCTGGCCCCGGTGAGCCCCGTCCCGATGACGGTGACGGTGGTGCCGCCGGCCGCCGGTCCGGTGGTCGGGCTGACCGAGGCCACGGTCGGGGCGGCCACGTAGGTGAACTGGTCGGCCGCCGAGGTGGCCGAGGTCCCGCCCACCGTCGTCACCCGGACGTCGACGGTACCGGTGCCGGAGGGGGCGGTGGCGGTGATCGAGGTGGCCGAGTTGACGGTGTAGGCGGTGGCGGCGGTGCCGCCGAAGGTGACCGCGGTGGCCCCGGAGAAGCCGGTGCCGGTGATGGTGACCGTGGTCCCGCCGGTGGCCGGACCGGAGGTCGGGCTGAGCGACGTCACGGTGGGGGCGCCCGCGTAGGTGAACTGGTCGGCTGCCGAGGTGGCCGAGGTGCCGCCGGGGGTGGTCACCCGGACGTCGACGGTGCCGGCTCCAGCCGGGGCGGTGGCGGTGATCGAGGTCGCCGAGTTGACGGTGAACGAGGCGGCGGCGGCGGTGCCGAAGGTCACGGCCGTGGCGCCGCTGAATCCGGTGCCGGACACCGTCACGCTGGTCCCACCGGTCGAGGGGCCGCCGGACGGGCTGATCGACGTCACGGTGGGGGCGGCCACGTAGGCGTACCGGTCGGACGACGTCGGGGCCGACGACCCTCCCGGGGCCGTCACCGTGACGTCGACGGTGCCGGTGCCGGCCGGGGCGGTGGCGGTGAGGGAGGTGGGCGAGTTGACGGTGAAGGTGGTCGCCGCCGTGGCGCCGAAGGTGACGCCGGTGGCGCCGGTGAAGTTGGTACCGGTGACCGCCACGGTGGTCCCGCCGGAGGCCGGGCCGCTGGTCGGGCTGATGGAGGTCACGGTCGGGGCACCCTCGTAGGTGAACTGGTCGGCGGCCGAGGTGGCCGAGGTGCCGCCCGGGGTGGTGACGGTGATGTTGACGGTGCCGGTGCCGGCCGGCGACGTGGCGGTGAGGGAGGTGGCCGAGTTGACCGTGTAGGAGGTGGCGGCCGTGGTACCGAAGGAAACGGCGGTGGCTCCGTTCAGGTTGGCGCCGGTGATGGTCACCGAGGTGCCGCCGGCCAGCGGACCGGCCACGGGGGTGATGCCGGAGACCGACGGTCCGCTGGTGTAGGTGTAGTGGTCGGCCGCCGAGGTGGCCGAGGTGCCCCCGGTGGCGGTCACCGTGACGTCCACCGTCGCTGCCGATCCGGCCGGGGCGGTGACGGTCAGGGAAGTGGCCGAGTTGACCGTGACGCCGGTGGCGGCGGCGGTGCCGAACTTGACCCCGGTCACGCCGGCGAAGTTGGTGCCGGTGATGGTCACACTGGTCCCACCACCCGTCGGACCGCTGGTCGGGCTCACCGAGGCGACGGTGGGAGCTCCGTAGTAGGTGAACTGGTCGGCGGTGGAGGTGGCCGAGGTGCCGCCCGCCGTCGTCACCGTCACGTCGACGGTGCCGGTGCCGGGCGGGGCGGTGGCGGTGAGGGAGGTGGCGGAGACGACGGTGAAGGAGGTGGCGGCGGTGGTGCCGAAACTCACGGCGGTGGCGGCCGTCAGGTTGGCGCCGGACACCGTCACGGTGGTGCCCCCGGCCAGGGGGCCGACGTTCGGGCTGACCGAGGTGACGGTGGGAGCGGCCACGTAGGTGAACCGGTCGGCGGCGGAGGTGGCCGAGGTGCCGCCCACCGTCGTGACGGTGACGTCGACGGTGCCGGTGCCGGCCGGGGCGGTGGCGGTGATCGAGGTGGCCGACACCACGGTGAAGCCGGTGGCGGCGGTGGTGCCGAAGTTGACGGCGGTGGCCCCGGTGAAGCCGGTGCCGGTGACGGTGACCGAGGTGCCCCCGGTGGTCGGCCCGCTGGTGGGGCTGACGGCGGTGACGGTGGGCGCCGCCACGTAGGTGAACTGGTCGGCGGCGGAGGTGGCCGAGGTGCCGCCCACCGTGGTGACGGTGACGTCGACGGTGCCGGTGCCGGCCGGGGCGGTGGCGGTGATCGAGGTGGCCGACACCACGGTGAAGCCGGTGGCGGCGGTGGTGCCGAACTTGACGGCGGTGGCCCCGGTGAAGCCGGTGCCGGTGATGGTGACCGAGGTGCCCCCGGCGGTCGGCCCGCTGGTGGGGTTGATGCCGGTGACGGTGGGAGCGGCCACGTAGGTGAACTGGTCGGCGGCGGAGGTGGCCGAGGTGCCGCCCACCGTGGTGACGGTGACGTCGACGGTGCCGGTGCCGGCCGGGGCGGTGGCGGTGATCGAGGTGGCCGACACCACGGTGAAGCCGGTGGCGGCGGTGGTGCCGAACTTGACGGCGGTGGCCCCGGTGAAGCCGGTGCCGGTGAGGTGACCGAGGTGCCCCCGGTGGTCGGCCCGCTGGTGGGGTTGATGCCGGTGACGGTGGGAGCGGCCACGTAGGTGAACTGGTCGGCGGCGGAGGTGGCCGAGGTGCCGCCGGGGGTGGTGACGGTCACGTCGACGGTCCCGGCGGTGCCGGCCGGAGCGGTGGCGGTCAGCGAGGTGCCCGACACCACGGTGATGCCGGTGGCCGCCGCGGTACCGAACTTGACCGCCGTCGCACCTCCGAGGTTGGTGCCGGTGACGGTGACGGTGGTGCCTCCGGTGGCCGGACCCGAGGTGGGGCTGACGCCGGTCACCGTCGGGAGCCCGGCGTAGGTGAACTGGTCGGCGGCCGAGGTGGCCGAGGTGCCGCCCACCGTGGTGACGGTGAGGTCGACGGTGCCGGTGCCGGCCGGGGCGGTGGCGGTGAGGGAGGTGGCGGAGACGACGGTGAAGGAGGTGGCGGCGGCGGTGCCGAAGTTGACGGCGGTGGCCCCGGTGAGGTTGGTGCCGGTGACGGTGACGCTGGTGCCCCCGGCGGTGGGACCGCTGGTCGGGCTGACGGCGGTGACGGTCGGAGCCGCCACGTAGGTGAACTGGTCGGCCGCCGAGGTGGCCGAGGTGCCGCCGGGGGTGGTGACGGTCACGTCGACGGCGCCAGCGGTGCCGGCCGGGGCGGTGGCGGTGAGGGAGGTGGCCGACACCACGGTGAAGCCGGTGGCCGCCGTGGACCCGAAGGTGACGGCGGTGGCCCCGGTGAAGCCGGTGCCGGTGACGGTCACGCTGGTGCCCCCGGCGGTCGGGCCCGAGCCGGGCGCGAACGCGGTGACGGTGGGTGCGGCAGCGTAGGTGAAGGCGTCGGCCGCCGAGGTGGCCGAGGTGCCCCCGGCGGTGGTGACGGTGACGTTGACGGTCCCGGCGCTACCGGCCGGGGCGGTGGCGGTGAGGGAGGTGGCCGACACCACGGTGAAGCCGGTGGCGGCGGTGGACCCGAAGGTGACGGCGGTGGCGCCGGTGAAGTTGGTCCCGGTGAGGGTGACGGTGGTGCCTCCGGCGGTGGGGCCGCTGGTCGGGCTCACCGAGGTGACGGTCGGGGCGGCCACGTAGGTGAACTGGTCGGCCGTCGACGTTGCCGAGGTGCCACCGACCGCCGTCACGGTGACATCGACGGTGCCGGTGCCGGCGGGCGACGTGACGGTGAGGGAGGTGGCTGAGTTGACGGTGACCCGGTGGCGGCCACGGTGCCGAACTTGACCCCGGTCACCCCGGTGAAGTTGGTGCCGGTGATGGTCACACTGGTCCCGCCGGTGGCCGGGCCACTGGTGGGGCTGACCGCGGTGACGGTGGGGGCGGCCACGTAGGTGAACTGGTCGGCCGCCGAGGTGGCCGACGTGCCGCCGGGGGCGGTGACGGTGACGTCGACGGTGCCGCTGCCGGCCGGGGAGGTGGCGGTGATGGAGGTGGCGGAGACGACGGTGAAGGAGGTGGCGGCGGTGGTGCCGAACTTGACGGCGGTGGCGCCGGTGAAGCCGGTGCCGGCGATGGTCACCGTCGACCCCCCGCCCAGTGCACCGTCGTTGGGGGTCACCGACGTGACGGCCGGAGCGGCGGTGTAGGCGTAGTCGTCGGCCGCCGAGGTGGCCGAGGTGCCCCCGACGGTGGTGACGGTGACGTTGACCGTCCCGGCGGTGCCGGCCGGGGCGGTGGCGGTGATCGAGGTGGCCGAGTTGACGGTGAAGGAGGTGGCGGCGGTGGTGCCGAACTTGACGGCGGTGGCACCGGTGAGGTTGGTCCCGGTGATGGTGACGGTGGTGCCCCCGGCCAGGGGCCCGCTGGTGGGGCTCACCGAGGTCACGGTGGGCAGGGCCACGTAGGTGAACTGGTCGGCGGCCGAGGCGGCCGAGGTGCCGCCCGCCGTCGTGACGGTGACGTCGACGGTCCCGGCGGCACCGGCCGGCAACGTGGCGGTGAGGGTGGTGGAGCTGGTGAC
The DNA here is from genome assembly GCA_963709665.1 of uncultured Actinomycetota bacterium. Taxonomy (GTDB): domain Bacteria; phylum Actinomycetota; class Acidimicrobiia; order Acidimicrobiales; family RAAP-2; genus DASZIT01. The sequence continues at coordinate 16,623 of CAVPWU010000009.1, forward strand.
GGTGACCCCGGTGGCGGCCACCGTTCCGAACTTGACGGTGGTGGCGCCGGTGAAGCCGGTCCCGGTGACGGTCACCGTGGTGCCCCCGGCGGTCGGGCCGCTGGTCGGGCTGACGCCGGTGACGGTGGGGGCGGCCACGTAGGTGAACTGGTCGGCGGCCGAGGTGGCCGAGGTGCCGCCGGTGGCGGTGACGGTGACATCCACCGCCCCCACGGAGCCGGCCGGCGCCGTGGCGGTGATCGAGGTGGCGGAGTTGACCGTGAAGGTGGTCGCCGCCGTACCGCCGAAGTGGACGGCGGTGACCCCGGTGAAGTTGGTGCCGGTGAGGGTGACGGTGGTGCCCCCGGCGGTCGGGCCACTGGTCGGGCTGATGGCGGTCACGGTCGGGGCGGCCACGTAGGTGAAGTCGTCGGCCGCCGAGGTGGCCGAGGTGCCGCCCGGGGTGGTGACGGTCACGTTGACGGTCCCGGCGGTGCCGGCCGGGGCGGTGGCGGTGAGGGAGGTGGCGGAGACGACCGTGACCCCGGTGGCGGCCACGGTGCCGAACTTGACCGAGGTGGCGCCGGTGAAGCCGGTGCCGGTGAGGGTCACACTGGTCCCCCCGGCGGTCGGTCCCGACGATGGGCTCACGGCGGTGACGGTGGGGGCGGCGGCGTAGGTGTAGTCGTCGGCGGCCGAGGTGGCCGAGGTGCCGCCGGCGGTGGTGACGGTCACGTTGACGGTCCCGGCGGTGCCAGCCGGCGCCACCGCCGTGAGGGTGGTGGCGTTGGTGACGGTCACCCCGGTGGCGGCCACGGTGCCGAACTTGACCGAGGTGGCGCCGGTGAGGTTGGTGCCGGTGACGGTGACGGTGGTGCCGCCGGCCACCGGCCCGGAAGCCGGACTGACGGCGGTGACCGTCGGGGCGGCGATGTAGGTGTAGTCATTGGCCGCCGCGGTGGCCGAGGTGCCGCCCGGGGTGGTGACGGTGACATTGACGGTCCCGGCGGTGCCGGCGGGGGCGGTGGCGGTGACCGAGGTGGCGGACACGACGCTGAAGGAGGTGGCGGCGGTACCGCCGAACGACACCGCGGTGGCGCCGGTGAGGTTGGTGCCGGTGAGGGTCACGCTGGTGCCCCCGGCGGTCGGTCCCGACGATGGGCTCACGGCGGTGACGGTGGGGACGGCGGCGTAGGTGTAGTCGTCGGCTGCCGAGGTGGCCGAGGTCCCGCCCGGGGTGGTGACGGTGACGTTGACGGTCCCGGCGGTACCGGCCGGGGCGGTGGCGGTGACCGAGGTGGCGGAGTTGACGGTGACCCCGGTGGCCGCCACCGTGCCGAACTTGACTCCCGTGGCGCCGGTGAGGTTGGTCCCGGTGATGGTCACACTGGTCCCCCCGGCGGTCGGGCCGGAGATGGGCGACACCCCGGTGACGGTGGGGACGGCGGCGTAGGTGTAGTCATCGGCGGCCGAGGTGGCTGACGTCCCGCCGGGGGTGGTGACCGTCACATTGACGGTCCCGGCGGTGCCGGCCGGTGCGGTGGCGGTGACCGAGGTGGCGGAGTTGACCTTGACCCCGGTGGCCGCCACGGTGCCGAACTTCACCGCGGTGGCGCCGGTGAGATTGGTCCCGGTGATGGTCACACTGGTGCCCCCGGCGGTCGGGCCCGCAGCGGGGGCCACGGCGGTGACCGTGGGCGGCGCCGCCGTGATGGTGGTGGAGGAGAGGTCGACAGGGGCCAGGTAGGCGGGGGGGCTGGCCGGGGAGGTGGTGTTCACCGTCGGGTAGCCGTCGAACACCGCGGTGACGCCGATGGAGAACGCCGGGACGGTCACCGCCGTGGTGACCGCGTACTCGGACATCGTCTGGGAGGCCACCGACCCCACGGTTCCGTTGACCGTGAACTGGGCGCTGACCGTCGGCATCGAGGTGCTGTTCCCACCCGGAATCAGCACCGAGGCGGGCAGCGAGAGCTCGATGTAGGGATACGTCGTCTTGTAGCTGCCGGTCATCTGGGCGGTGCACAACGTCGAGGCGGCGGTGCAGTAGGTGGCGTCGGAGACGCCCGAGGTGTACGAATCCCCTCCGGTCTGCACCATGGACCCCGGCACGTAGGTCAGCCCGGTCGGCACCGGGAAGATCAGGGTGAAGCTCCCGATGGTGGTGATGTCGGCGGTGATGCCGTCCAGTGTGTACGAGGCCGGCACGTAGGTTGCCGCCGGAGCGGTGGTCAGCGTGATGGTCGAGCCGTTGGCCGCACTGGCGGGTGCGGTGGCCACCACGCCGACGTTCTCGGCAATGGCGAAGGGTCCGAGGGTGGTGCCGCTGACATCCACCGAGAGGTTCTCCCCGATGGGCTGCACGGCGGCCACCGCGTTGAAGGTGACGGTGGCGGTGGTGCACGAGGCGTTGGCGCTCGAGTACGGCGTCACCCCGGTGGCGCAGACCCCGAAGGTGACCACCTGGTTGCCGGCCGTCGAGGTGGTCGGGGTCCAGGACAGGATACCGGTGGAGTCGATGGTGGCGGTGCCGCTGGCTGACTGGGTGACCACGGTGAGCGACGCCGGATCGATCGACGCCGCCCCCCCGGTCACCAGAGTGTCCACCTGGAACGAGTTGGTGGGGAGGGTGGCTCCCGCCGCCAGCAGGCTGTAGGGGGTGTAGGCGGCGGTGCCGTTGGCCACCACCGGGGCGCCGGCCGCCCCGGCCACCTGGGTGCCGAGGACCTGGACCGTCGAGACGACCATCGCCGCCACCAGCAGCGCCCAGCCCGCCGATCTCCCGAATCGAACCATGGACCTTCGCCGGGTGCTCGTCAACATCGTCGCCGTCTCCTGGGTTTCTCGTCCTACCGTGGTGGTGGTGGCCCCCCACCGGACGGCCGGGGAGCCGGTTGCGTTGGTACTCGATCACTCGGCCGTCCCTCGACCGATCCCGCCATTCCCCCGTCGCCGGCCCCGAACGACCGATGCCCGAAGCGGAACGCTCCGGGCATCGGGGTCAGGCAGCCATCACCCTCCTCAGCTGGCCATGGCCACGATGGGGGCGTTGAGCGTCTTGCCGCCCAGGGAGCCGAAGAACGGGGCGTCGTAGGAGAACATGCCGCCGTCGGCCGCCACCAGCCAGTAGCCGCTGGTGTTGGCGTCGGTGGCCATGCCCACGATGGGCTGGTTGAGGACCAGGTTCCCCGTCGAGCCGTGGAAGGCGGCGTCGCCGTAGGCGAAGATGCCGCCGTCGCTGGCCACCATCCAGTAGCCCTGGCCGTCGGGGGTGGCCGACATCCCCTCGATGGGCTTGTTGAGGACCAGGTTGCCGGCCGAGCCGTGGAAGGCGGCGTCACCGAAGGCGAAGATGCCGCCGTCGCTGGCCACCATCCAGTAGCCCTGGCCGTCGGGGGTCGACGCCATGGCCACGATGGGCTTGTTGAGGATCTTGCCCCCCAGGGAGCCGTAGAAGCCGGCGTCGCCGTAGGCGAAGAGCCCGCCGTCGGCGGCCACCAGCCAGTAGCCCTTGCCGTCGGGGGTGGCCGCCATGCCCACGATGGGCGAGTTGAGGACCTGGGAGCCGGTGGAGCCGTAGAAGCCGGCGTCGCCGTAGGCGAAGATGCCGCCGTCGGAGGCCACCATCCAGTAGCCCTTGCCGTCGGGGGTGGCGGTCATCCCCTCGATGGGCTTGTTGAGCTTCAGGTTCCCCGCCGACCCGTAGAAGGCGGTCTGGCCGTAGGAGAACACCCCGCCGTCACTGGCGGCCAGCCAGTAGCCGTTGACGTAGCCGGGCCCGTAGATGGCGTAGTAGCAGCCCACGTAGGCGGTGTCCGACGAGGTGCCCACCAGGCCGATCTCCTGGGCCGACCCGACGTGGGGGTTGACCGCATCGGCGACGGTGACCGTGACGGTGGTGTCGTCCCCGATGGAGGCCGACCCGAGGGTGATGCGGGTGGTGCTGGAGGGCAGCCCGGGCACCAGGCCCACCGAGGCGACGGTGGCCGAGCCCCCGCCGGCCACGCTCACCGAGTAGTCGGAGGCCACCAGCGGCAGCGACGAGCCGATCACCGCCCCCAGGGTGATGGTGCCCCCGGCCCCCAGGGCCCCGGTGCCCGAGGTGGTGAACTTGAAGGCCAGGTCGCCGGTCAGCGAGGCGTAGGGGTTGGACGGGGTGATCGACACGCCGGTGACCGAGGTGGCGCCCGGGGCCCGGGGGGTGACCGGGTTGGAGTGGCCGGAGGCCGGTCCCGTCCCCACCCCGTTGGTGGCGGTCACCGTGAAGGTGTAGACGGTGCCGTCGGTCAGCCCGGTGACCACCACCGAGGTGGCCCCGGCGCCGGCCGGGGTGGTGCCCACCGCCGTGGAGCCGGCGTAGGTGGTCACCGTGTACCCGGTGATGGCCGAGCCGTGGGAGGCCGGGGCCGACCAGGTCACCGTGGCGCTGTGGTTGCCGGCGGTGGCCGTCCCGATGGTGGGGGCGCCCGGGGCGGTGGCCACATAGGTGAACTGGTCGGCGGGCGAGGTGGCCGAGGTGCCGCCCACCGTCGTCACCGTGACGTCCACCGTCCCCACCGCTCCGGCCGGGGCGGTGGCGGTGATCGAGGTGTCGGAGTCGACGGTGAACGAGGTGGCCGCCGTGGTGCCGAACTTGACCCCGGTGGCCCCGGTGAAGCCGGTGCCGGTGACGGTCACCGAGGTGGCGCCGGTGAGGGGGCCGCTAGCCGGGCTGACGGCGGTGACCGTCGGGGCGGCCACGTAGGTGAACCGGTCGGCCGCCGAGGTGGCCGAGGTCCCGCCCTCCGTCGTGACGGTGACGTCGACGGTGCCGGTGCCCGCCGGCGCATTGGCGGTGATCGAGGTGGCCGAGTTGACCGTGAACGACGTGGTGGTGGCCCCGAAGCTGACCGAAGTGGCCCCGGTGAGGCCGGTGCCGGTCACGGTGACGGTGGTCCCACCGGTCTCCGGACCCGACGTCGGGCTCACCGACGTCACGGTCGGGGCGGCCACGTAGGTGAACCGGTCGGCCGCCGAGGTGGCCGAGGTGCCGCCCGGGGTGGTCACCCGCACATCGACGGTCCCGGTCCCGGCCGGGGCGGCGGCGGTGATCGAGGTGGCGGAGGTCACCGTGAACGAGGTCGCCGCCGTGGTGCCGAACGCCACGGCGCTGGCCCCGGTGAGGGCGGTGCCGGTGATGGTCACGGTGGTCCCGCCGGTGGCCGGCCCGCTGGTCGGGCTGAGGGCGGTGACGGTCGGGGCCCCTGCATAGGTGAACTGGTCGGCCGATGAGATGGCCGACGTCCCCCCGATGGTGGTCACCGTCACGTCGACGGCGCCGAGACCGGCCGGCGAGGTGGCGGTGATGGAGGTGGCGGAGTTCACCGTGAAGGAGGTGGCCGCCGTGGTGCCGAAGGTGACCGCCGATGCCCCGCTGAAGCCGGTGCCGGTGATGGTCACGCTGGTACCGCCCGCCGTGGGCCCGGTGGCCGGGCTGACCGCGGTGACGGTCGGGGCGCCCACGTAGGTGAACTGGTCGGCCGCCGAGGTGGGCGACGTACCTCCGACCGTGGTGACGGTGATGTCGACCGTCCCGGTGCCGGCCGGCGCCGTGGCGGTGATGGAGGTGCCCGAGTTGACCGTGAAGGAGGTGGCCGCCGTGGTGCCGAAGGTGACGGCGGTGGCTCCGGTGAGGCCGGTACCGGTGACGGTCACCGTGGTGCCGCCGGTGGCCGGTCCGCTGGTCGGGCTGACCGACGTGACGGCCGGGGCGGCCACGTAGGTGAACTGGTCGGCCGCCGAGGTGGCCGAGCTGCCCCCCGTCGCCGTCACCGTGATGTCGACGGTGCCGCTGCCGGCAGGGGCCGAGGCGGTGATGGACGAGCTGGAGTTGACGGTGACCCCGGTGGCGGCGTTCGCACCGAACGACACCCCGGTCACTCCGACGAAGTTGGTGCCGCTGATGGTCACGCTGGTGCCACCACCCGTCGGACCACTGGTCGGGCTGACCGAGGTGATCGTCGGGGCGGCCACGTAGGTGAACTGGTCGGCCCCCGAGGTGGCCGAGGTCCCGCCGGTGGTGGTCACCCGGACGTCGACGGTGCCGGTGCCGGCCGGTGACGTGGCGGTGATCGAGGTGGCCGAGACAACCGTGTAGGCGGTGGCGGCGGTGCCGCCGAAGGTGACCGCCGTGGCCCCGGAGAAGCCGGTGCCGGTGACGGTCACGGTGGTCCCGCCGCCCAGCGGGCCGACGTTCGGGCTGAGCGACGTCACGGTCGGCGCACCCACGTAGGTGAACTGGTCGGCCGCCGAGGTGGCCGAGGTGCCGCCGAGGGTGGTCACCCGGACGTCGACGGTGCCGCTCCCGGCCGGGGACGTGGAGGTGATCGAGGTGGGTGAGATGACCGTGTAGGCGGTGGCGGCGGTGCCGCCGAAGGTGACCGCGCTGGCCCCGCTGAAGCCGGTGCCGGTGATGGTCACGGTGGTCCCGCCGGTGGCCGGACCCGAGGTCGGGCTGATCGACGTCACGGTGGGGGCGGCCACGTAGGTGAACTGGTCGGCCGCCGAGGTGGCCGAGGTCCCGCCCACCGTCGTCACCCGGACGTCGACGGTGCCGGTGCCGGCCGGCGACGTGGCGGTGATCGAGGTGGCCGAGTTCACCGTGAAGGAGGTGGCGGCGGTGCCGCCGAAGGTGACCGCCGTGGCTCCGGTGAAGCCGGTGCCGGTGATGGTCACGGTGGTCCCGCCGGTGGCCGGCCCGCTGGTCGGGCTGAGCGAGGTCACGGTGGGGGCGGCCACGTAGGTGAACTGGTCGGCCGCCGAGGTGGCCGAGGTGCCGCCGGTCGTCGTCACCCGGACGTCGACCGTCCCGGTGCCGGCCGGCGACGTGGCGGTGATCGAGGTGGCCGAGTTCACCGTGTAGGAGGTGGCGGCGGTGGAGCCGAAGGTGACCGCCGACGCCCCGCTGAAGCCGGTGCCGGTGATGGTCACGGTGGTCCCGCCGGTGGCCGCACCCGAGGTCGGGCTGAGCGACGTCACGGTCGGCGCACCCACGTAGGTGAACTGGTCGGCCGCCGAGGTGGCCGAGGTGCCGCCGATCGTCGTGACGGTGACGTCGACGGTGCCGCTCCCGGCCGGGGACGTGGAGGTGATCGAGGTGGGTGAGATGACCGTGTAGGCGGTGGCGGCAGTGGAGCCGAAGGTGACCGCGCTGGCGCCGCTGAAGCCGGTGCCGGTGATGGTCACGGTGGTCCCGCCGGTGGCCGGACCCGAGGTCGGGCTGATCGACGTCACGGTGGGGGCGGCCACGTAGGTGAACTGGTCGGCCGCCGAGGTGGCCGAGGTCCCGCCCACCGTGGTCACCCGGACGTCGACGGTGCCGGTGCCGGCCGGCGACGTGGCGGTGATCGAGGTGGCCGAGTTCACCGTGAAGGAGGTGGCGGCGGTGCCGCCGAAGGTGACCGCCGTGGCTCCGGTGAAGCCGGTGCCGGTGATGGTCACGGCGGTCCCGCCGGTGGCCGGCCCGCTGGTCGGGCTGAGCGAGGTCACGGTGGGGGCGGCCACGTAGGTGAACTGGTCGGCCGCCGAGGTGGCCGAGGTGCCGCCGGTCGTCGTCACCGTGACGTTCACGGTCCCGGTGCCGGCCGGCGCCGTGGCGGTGATCGAGGTCGCCGAGTTCACCGTGTAGGCGGTGGCGGCGGTGGAGCCGAAGGTGACCGCCGACGCCCCGGTGAAGCCGGTGCCGGTGATGGTGACGGCGGTCCCCCCGGTGGCCGGACCGGTGGCCGGGCTGACCCCGGTGACGGTCGGCGCGCCCGCGTAGGTGAACTGGTCGGCCGCCGAGGTGGCCGAGGTGCCGCCGATCGTCGTGACGGTGACGTCGACGGTGCCGCTCCCGGCCGGGGACGTGGAGGTGATCGAGGTGGGTGAGATGACCGTGTAGGCGGTGGCGGCAGTGGAGCCGAAGGTGACCGCGCTGGCGCCGCTGAAGCCGGTGCCGGTGATGGTCACGGTGGTCCCGCCGGTGGCCGGACCCGAGGTCGGGCTGATCGACGTCACGGTGGGGGCGGCCACGTAGGTGAACTGGTCGGCCGCCGAGGTGGCCGAGGTCCCGCCCGGGGCGGTCACCACCACGTTCACCGTGCCGCTACCGGCGGGGGACGTGGCGGTGACCGAGGTGGCCGAGTTGACCGTGAAGGAGGTGGCCGAGGTGGTGCCGAACTTGACGGCGCTGGCGCCCAGGAACCCGGTCCCGGTGACGGTGACGGTGGTGCCCCCGGTCGCCGGCCCGCTGGTCGGGCTGACGGCGGTGACGGTCGGAGCGCTCTCGTAGGTGAACTGGTCGGCCGCCGAGGTGGCCGAGGTCCCGCCCGGTGTGGTCACCGTGATGTCGACGGTGCCGGTGCCGGCCGGGGAGGTTGCCGTGATGGAGGTGCCGGAGACGACCGTGAACGAGGTGGCGTTGGTGGTGCCGAACTTGACCCCCGTGGCACCGGTCAGGTTCGCTCCGGTGATGGTCACCAAGGTGCCACCCGAGACGATGCCGGCCGTCGGGCTGATTCCCGACACCGACGGCCCGGAGGTGTAGGTGAACTGGTCGGCAGCGGTGGTGGCCGAGGTCCCACCGGTGGCGGTCACCGTGACGTTGACGGTTCCGGCCGACCCCGCCGGTGCGGTGGCGGTGATGGAGGTCGGGGAGTTGACGGTGACCCCGGTGGCGGCGTTGGAGCCGAACTTGACACCGGTCACCCCGGCGAAACCGGTACCGGTCACGGTGACACTGGTACCGCCACCGGTGGGACCGCTACCGGGGCTCACCAGCGTGACGGTGGGAACGCCGTAGTAGGTGAACTGGTCGGCCGCCGAGGTGGCCGAGGTTCCCCCCACCGTCGTCACCTTGATGTCGACGGTGCCGGTGCCGGCCGGCGCCGTGGCGGTGATCGAGGTGGACGAGACGACCGTGTAGGCGGTGGCGGCGGTGGAGCCGAAGGTGACCGCCGACGCTCCGGTGAAGCCGGTGCCGGTGACACTGACCGTGGTTCCACCGGCCAGGGGTCCGACGTTCGGGCTGACCGACGTCACGGTGGGGGCGGCCACGTAGGCGAACTGGTCGGCCGCCGAGGTGGCCGAGGTGCCACCGGTCGTCGTCACCGTGACGTTCACGGTGCCGGTGCCGGCCGGCGCCGTGGCGGTGATCGAGGTGGACGAGACGACCGTGTAGGCGGTGGCGGCGGTGGAGCCGAAGGTGACCGCCGTGGCCCCGGTGAAGCCGGTGCCGGTGATGGTCACGGCGGTCCCGCCGGTGGCCGGACCCGAGGTCGGGCTGACCGACGTCACGGTGGGGGCGGCCACGTAGGCGAACTGGTCGGCCGCCGAGGTGGCCGAGGTGCCGCCGATCGTCGTCACCGTGACGTTCACGGTGCCGGTGCCGGCCGGTGATGTAGCGGTGATCGAGGTGGACGAGACGACCGTGTAGGCGGTGGCGGCGGTGGAGCCGAAGGTGACCGCCGTGGCCCCGGTGAAGCCGGTGCCGGTGATGGTCACGGCGGTCCCGCCGGTGGCCGGACCCGAGGTCGGGCTGAGCGACGTCACGGTGGGGGCGGCCACGTAGGCGAACTGGTCGGTCGCCGAGGTGGCCGAGGTGCCACCGGTCGTCGTCACCGTGACGTTCACGGTGCCGGTGCCGGCCGGTGATGTAGCGGTGATCGAGGTGGACGAGACGACCGTGTAGGCGGTGGCGGCGGTGGAGCCGAAGGTGACCGCCGACGCTCCGGTGAAGCCGGTGCCGGTGATGGTCACGGCGGTCCCGCCGGTGGCCGGTCCGGTGGCCGGGCTGACCGACGTCACGGTGGGGGCGGCCACGTAGGCGAACTGGTCGGCCGCCGAGGTGGCCGAGGTGCCACCGGTCGTCGTCACCGTGACGTTCACGGTGCCGGTGCCGGCCGGTGATGTGGCGGTGATCGAGGTGGACGAGACGACGGTGTAGGCGGTGGCGGCGGTGGTGCCGAACTTCACGGCGGTAGCTCCGGTGAAGCCGGTGCCGGTGATGGTCACGGCGGTCCCGCCGGTGGCCGGACCGGTGGCCGGGCTGACCGACGTCACGGTGGGGGCGGCCACGTAGGCGAACTGGTCGGCCGCCGAGGTGGCCGAGGTGCCACCGGTCGTCGTCACCGTGACGTTCACGGTGCCGGTGCCGGCCGGTGACGTGGCGGTGATCGAGGTGGACGAGACGACCGTGTAGGCGGTGGCGGCGGTGGAGCCGAAGGTGACCGCCGACGCTCCGGTGAAGCCGGTGCCGGTGATGGTCACGGCGGTCCCGCCGGTGGCCGGACCCGAGGTCGGGCTGACCCCGGTGACGGTCGGCGCGCCCGCGTAGGTGAACTGGTCGGCGGCCGAGGTTGCCGACGTACCTCCCACTGTCGTCACCGTGACGTCGACGGTGCCGGATCCGACCGGGGACGTGGCGGTGATCGAGGTGGACGAGACGACCGTGTAGGCGGTGGCGGCGGTGGTGCCGAACTTCACCGCGCTGGCTCCGGTGAAGCCGGTGCCGGTGATGGTGACGGTGGTCCCGCCGGTGGCCGGCCCCGTACTGGGGCTGATCGACGTGACGGTCGGGGCGGCCACATAGGTGAACTGGTCGGCCGCCGAGGTGGCCGAGGTCCCCCCGATGGCGGCCACCGTGACGTCGACGGTGGCGCTGCCGGCCGGGGCGGTGGCGGTGATGGAGGTGGCGGAGTTGACGGTGACCCCGGTGGCGGCGGTGGTTCCGAACTTGACCCCGGTGACCCCGGTGAAGTTGGTACCGGTGATGGTCACGGTGGTCCCGCCGGTGGCCGGTCCGGTGGCCGGGCTGATCGACGTGACGGTCGGGGCCGCCACATAGGTGAACTGGTCGGCCGCCGAGGTGGCGGAGGTGCCGCCCGAGGTCGTCACCGTGACGTCGACGGTGCCGGTGCCGGCCGGGGACGTGGCCGTGATGGAGGTCGCCGAGTTGACGGTGTAGGAGGTGGCAGCGGTCGTGCCGAACTTGACGGTGGTGGCCCCGGTGAAGCCGGTGCCGGCGATGGTCACCGTCGAGCCACCGGCCAGCGGACCGTCGTTGGGGCTCACCGAGGTGACCGTCGGGGTGGAGGCGTAGGTGTAGTCGTCGGCCGCCGAGGTGGCGGAGGTGCCGCCGGGGGTGGTGACGGTGACGTTGATCGTCCCGGCGGCGCCGGCCGGGGCGGTGGCGGTGATCGAGGTGGCGGAGTTGACGGTGACCCCGGTGGCGGCCACCGTGCCGAACTTCACGGCGGTGGCGCCCGTGAAGTTGGTCCCGGTGATGGTCACCGTGGTGCCCCCGGCGGTCGGACCCGAGGAGGGCGAGACGGCGGTGACGGTCGGGGCGCCGGCGTAGGTGAACTGGTCGGCCGCCGAGGTGGCCGAGGTGCCGCCGGGCGTGGTGACGGTCACGTCGACGGTTCCGGTGCCGGCGGGCGACGTGGCGGTGATCGAGGTGGCGGAGACGACGGTGACCCCGGTGGCCGCCACCGTCCCGAACTTGACTCCGGTGGCGCCCGTGAAGTTGGTGCCGGTGATGGTCACCGTGGTGCCCCCGGCGGTCGGGCCCCCGGTGGGGCTGATGGAGGTGACGGTCGGTGCTGCGATGTAGGTGAAGTCGTCGGCCGCCGAGGTGGCCGAGGTGCCGCCGGGCGTGGTGACGGTGACGTTGACGGTCCCGGCGGTGCCGGCCGGAGCGGTGGCGGTGACGGAGGTGGCGGAGTTGACGGTGTAGGACGTGGCCGCGGTGGTGCCGAAGGACACCCCGGTGGCCCCGGTCAGGTTGGTGCCGGTGATGGTCACGCTGGTGCCCCCGGCGGCCGGCCCCGACGTTGGGCTCACGGCGGTGACGGTGGGGGCGGCGGCATAGGTGTAGTCGTCGGCCGCCGAGGTGGCCGAGGTGCCGCCGGGCGTGGTGACGGTGACGTTGACGGTCCCGGCGGTGCCGGACGGAGCGGTGGCGGTGACGGAGGTGGCGGAGTTGACGGTGACCCCGGTGGCCGCCACGGTGCCGAACTTCACCGCGGTGGCGCCGGTGAGATTGGTCCCGGTGATGGTCACGCTGGTGCCCCCGGCGGTCGGGCCGCCGGTGGGCGACACCGCGGTGACCGTCGGGGCGGCAGCGTAGGTGTACTGGTCGGCGGCCGAGGTGGCCGAGGTGCCGCCGGGGGTGGTGACGGTCACGTCAACGGTTCCGGTGCCGGCAGGCGACGTGGCGGTGATCGAGGTGGCGGAGACGACGGTGACCCCGGTGGCCGCCACCGTGCCGAACTTGACTGCGGTGGCGCCCGTGAAGTTGGTGCCGGTGATGGTCACGCTGGTGCCCCCGGCAGCCGGGCCCCCGGTGGGTGACACCGCGGTGACGGTCGGCGGGGCCGCCGTGATGGTGGTCGAGGACAGGGCGACGGGCGCCACATAGGTCGGAGTCTGGCCGAGGCCGGTCGGCCCGGCGGAGCTGGCGGGATAGCCGTCGAAGACCTCGTTCCCGATGCTGGTGTTGGCGGTCGAGAGGAACTCGGTCAGTTTCTGCGAGGCCACGGTTCCGACCGTGCCCGAGGCGGTGAACTGGGCGGTCACCGTCGGGATGGTGAGGTTGGCACCTCCGGCGATCTGGACCGACGAGTTCAGGACCGTCTCGATGTACGGGTAGGTCGTCTTGTAGTTCCCGGTGTTGATCTGGGCGGTGCAGTAGGTGGTGACTGCCGCCGTGCAGTAGGTGGCGGTCAACTTGCCGGTGGTGTTGGCGTCACCCCCGGAGACACTCAAGGAGCCGGCCACGTAGGTCAGGCCAGCGGGGATGGGCGTGATGCTGGTGAAGGTGTCGGCATAGTTCACCGTGATGCCCTCATCCGTGGTGGGCACCGTGGTGGCCACCGGCGCCGTCACCGAGGTGAACACCGAGCCCTGGGTGGCCGTCGCCGGGGCGGTGACGGCGATGCCGATGGCCTGGACGACGCCGTAGATGCCGGCTGCCTCCTGACCCACCCACTGGGCGGTGGATGGCGTGTAGGTCATGGTGGCGGTGGTGCACTCGCCGGCCGTCGGATAGGTGTAGGTGGGGGCGCAGTAGGCGAAGGTGGCGGTCTGGACACCGGTCGTGGCGGCCACCGGGGTGTAGGTCAGGATGCCGGTGGTGGCGGTGTTGGTCTCCGTGACCGTGCCACTGGCGGGCTGGGTGACGACGGTCAACGACGCCGTGTTGACGCTGGCGGCGCCGCCGGTGACGAGGGTCAGGACGTTGAACTGGTCGGGAGGGGTGGTGGCACCGGCCGTGTAGGCCCCGTACCCGGTGACGATGACGGGCGCACCGGCGGCGCCGGCCACGGTGGTGGTGGCCACCTCGGCCAGCGTTCCGACCGCCGCGATGAACAGCAGGACCGCCAGCACCAGTTTGGCGGCGTGCAGCGTCGAGCGTCGAAGCGAATTGAACGAGCCCATGGACTCGACCCCCCGTTTATCCCATTCGAGTCCGGCCTATACCGAATGATCGGAACACGCTCGAACTAGCCAATCCCCATTGGCCCGTGGGTGACAGTACGGGAGAGTGCCTGGGAATGCAATGACATCTTCAGCGTGAATCGCGTGCTCACCACCGAGCGTGACTAAACGCTCGCTCCAAGGTGCGATCGGAGGTCTGAGGCACACGTGGACGGATCCCTCGAGCAATGTGACACGGGACCTTATCGATTCCGAGGCGCATCCGACATCCACCCATTTCGGATGGAGCCGACACTCCTACCCGGGGCATTGAGAGAATTGCCCGCGGAACGGCTGGCCCGTCAGGCGGACTTCACCGCCGCCACCAGCTTGGTGAGGGTGTCCTTGGCGTCCCCGAACAGCAGGGTGGTCTTGGGGTCGAAGAGGAGCTCGTTGTCGATACCGGCGAAGCCGGGCCGCATCGACCGCTTCAGGAACACCACCGCCTTGGCCTGGTCGGCATGGACGATGGGCATCCCGTAGATCGGGCTCCCCGGGGTGCTGATGGCGGCGGGGTTGACCGTGTCGTTGGCCCCCACCACCAGCGCCACGTCGGCGGTGGCCATCTCCGGATTGGCCTCGTCCATCTCCTTCAGCTCGTCATAGGGCACGTTGGCCTCGGCCAGGAGCACGTTCATGTGCCCCGGCATGCGTCCGGCCACCGGGTGGATGGCGTAGAACACCTCGACACCGCGGGCCATGAGCAGGTCGGCCAGCTCCCGGGCGGTGTGCTGGGCCTGGGCCACCGCCAAGCCGTAGCCGGGGACGATGACCACCTTGTGGGCGTACGCCAGGAGCACGCCGATGTCCTCGGGGGTCCCCGTCCGCACCGGCCGGTCGTCGGCGCCGGCCGCTCCCCCGGTGGCGGTGACCACCGAGCCGAAGGCGCTGAACAGGACGTTGGCCAGCGACCGCCCCATGGCCTTGCTCATCATCCGGGTGAGCAGGATGCCCGAGGCACCCACCAGGGTGCCGGCGATGATCAGCAGGTTGTTGTCGAGTGCGAACCCCGAGGCGGCCACCGCCAGGCCGGTGAAGGAGTTGAGCAGCGAGATCAGCACCGGCACGTCGGCACCGCCGATGGGCAGCACGAAGATCACGCCGAGCACCAGGGCCAGCACCAGCATGACCACCAGCAACGGCACGCTGGCCGTCAGGACGGTGGCCACCGCCAGACCGAGGATGGCCAATCCGACGATGGCGTTGATCACCTGCTGGCCCGGGTAGGTGATCGGACGTCCGGTGATCAGCTCCTGGAGCTTGATGAAGGCGATGGCGCTCCCGGAGAACGAGACGCAGCCGATCAGCACGCCCAGGATCACCTCGACGATCCGGTACACGGCCGGCTTGCCGGTGAAGGCGTCGTCGGAGGTGAGGATGAGGAAGGAGGTCAGCGACACCAGGGCGGCGGCCCCGCCGCCCACCCCGTTGAAGATGGCCACCATCTGGGGCATGGCGGTCATCTTCACCCGACGCGCCGCCGGCACCGCGACGGCGGCACCGATGACCATGGCCACCACGATGAGGATGAGCCGGGAGCCGGCGTGCCGTACCGACGGGACGGCGAAGGTGATGGCCACGGCGGCGGTGGCGGCGGTCGCCCCCAACAGGTTGCCCTGGCGGGCGAACTTCGGGGAGCTCAGACCCTTGAGCGCCAGGATGAAGCCCACGGCGGCCAGCAGGTAGACGAGGTCGATCCAGGTGAAGAGGGTCATGAGGGTGCGCCCCCGCCGTTCCCGTCACCGGCGTCCCCCTTGGACGCCGCCGCCTTCTCCGACGGCTTGGCCTTGAACATCTCGAGCATCCGGTCGGTGACCACGAAGCCCCCGACGATGTTCAGGGTGGCCAGGAGCACGGCCAGGAACCCCAGCGTGACCTGGGCGGCCCCGTGGGCCTGGCCCATGATCACCATGGTCCCCACCAGGATGATCCCGTGGATGGCGTTGCTCCCCGACATCAGCGGGGTGTGGAGGATGCTCGGGACCTTGGACACCACCTCGACCCCGACGAAGGCCGCCAGGACGAAGATGGTGAGCAGTTCGAGGATACCGACGCTCATGAGGTCTCCCCCTTCTCATCGGTGGGTTCGGATGGTGCGACGGCCGGAGGCGTCACCGGCTCCGGCTCCGGCACCGGCAGGCCCAGCGCCTCGGCGGTGGCCGGATGGACCACGGTTCCGGCCCGGACCACGCAGGTCCCGGCCACGATCTCGTCGTCGAAGTCGGGGGCCAGCTCCCCGTCGGTGACCACCAGGTCGAGGAAGTTGGCGATGTTCCGGGCGTAGAGGAAGCTGGCGTGGGTGGGCATGCCAGCCGGCGGGTTGGTGAGGCCCACCACCGTCACTCCCCCGTGGACGACGTCCTCGCCCGCCACCGACAGCTCGCAGTTGCCGCCGGAGTCGGCGGCCATGTCCACCACCACCGCACCCTCGGACATCCCCTCGACCATGGCCCGGGACACCAGGACCGGGGCCTTCCGGCCCGGGATGGCGGCAGTGGTGATCACCACGTCGGCGGCCGCCACCTCGGCAGCCAGCAGCTCCTGCTGCCTGGCCAGGGTCTCGGCCGACTGCTCCTTGGCGTAGCCGCCGGAGCCCTCCTGGGTCTCGAGGCCGAGCTCGACGAAGGTAGCCCCCAGGCTCTGGACCTCCTCCTTGGCCGCCGCCCGCACGTCGTAGGCCCGGACCACCGCCCCCAGCCGGCGGGCGGTGGCGATGGCCTGCAGGCCCGCCACCCCCGCGCCCATGACCAGCACCTTGGCGGGGGGGACGGTGCCGGCCGCCGTCATGAACATCGGGAAGAACTTGGCCAGGTGCTCGGCGGCGGCCAGGCCCGACCGGTAGCCGCTGACCGTCGCCTGCGACGAGAGGGCGTCCATCGACTGGGCCCGGCTGATCCGGGGAAGGAGGTCGAGGCTGTAGACGGTGGCCCCGCGATCGGCCAGGGCTCGGACCACGTCGGCCGAGGCCACCGGCTGCAGAAAGCTCACCACGGTGACGTCCCGGGGCAGGGCGCCGGCCTCCTCGACGGTGGGCGGCTGTACCCGGGCCACCACGTCCGCCCCGGCCACCGTGGCGGCGGCATCGGCGGCGACCGAGGCGCCGGCCTCCCGGAAGGCGTCGTCGGTGAAGCGGGCGGCATCTCCCGCCCCCGACTGGACGACGACCTCGATGCCCGAGCCCGAGAGCTTCCGGGCCACTTCGGGAACGATCGCCACCCGTGTCTCTCCGGGGCGCGACTCGGTTGCGACGGCGAGTTTCACGGCCAGTTGTCTAGCGCAATTTGGCCTCTCGCCGACTCGGAGGGGCCCCGGGAGGACGTTCGGCCGGGTCCGGACGCCGCCGGAGGGGCACGGGGACCGGGATCAGGCGGGGGGCCCGGCGGCCCGCTTCCGGGCCGGGGCCTTCCGGGCGGCGGGGGCCTTGGCACCCTTCTTGGCGGCGCTGGACCGCTTGCTCCCGGCCGTTCCCCCGGCCCCCGGACTATGCGCACCCTTGCGCGACCCGCTGCCGGACCGGTCGGGAGCCGGGGCGGTGACGGCCGGACCGGCAACCTCGACGCTGGGCACGGCGGCGGGCGCCTCTGCCACGCTGGGGACCGGTGAGGGACCGGGGGTCGACGCCGCGACCTCGGCCGCGCCCCCGTCCTGCTCCCCGACCACCACCGGGAGGTCCGGGACCGGTGCCGCCCCGGCGGTGGCCACCGGGACGGTGTCCACGCTCGGGATCGGGACCGGTGCGGCCGGAACGGCGGCCGGAGCCGGGTGCTCCTCCGGGGGTGGGGTGGCCCTGGCCTCCACCATGGTGTTGGGCTCGGTCCTCGAGAACCGCGGCAGGGTGGTGGCGGTGGCCAGGGCGGTGGCGTCCTCCGGCGACATGGGTCGGGCGAAGAAGAAGCCCTGGGCGGCGTCGGCGTCGAACCCGCGGATCAGCGCCACCTGGCGGGCCGTCTCCACCCCCTCGGCGATGGTGGCCATCCCCAGGGAGTGGGCCATGTGGATCACCGTCTCCACCACCAGCCGGTTGATGCCCTGGGTGGACTCCAGCCCGGCCACGAACGAGCCGTCGATCTTCACGGTGTTGACGGCCAGCCGGCGCAACGGCTCGAACGACGACCAGTTGGTGCCCACGTCGTCCACCGCCAGCTGGACCCCGAGCGACGACAGCGCCCGGAGCTCGGCGAAGGCGTGGTCGTCGGCGACGGTGCCCTCGGTGATCTCGAGGGTCAGGCGGCCCGGCTCGATCCCGGTGGCCTCGAGGACGGTCGTCACCGTCCGGGCGGCGTCGCCCCGGTGCAGCATGCTCAGCGCGCAGTTGACGGCCAGCTGCACGCTCGGGGACCAGTCGATGGCCAGTCGGCACGCCTCGGTCAGGACCCAGTGGCTGAGGGCGATGATGTCCCCGCTGGCCTCGACGCGGGGAAAGAGCTGGTCGGGGGCCAGGCGGCCCAGGGTGGGGTGCTCCCAACGGACCAGGGCCTCCATGCCCAGCAGCCGGCCGTCGGCGAGGTCCACCACCGGCAGGAATTCGAGGAACGGACCGCCCTCGAACGCGAACGTGACCTCCGGGGCGTCCATCAGCACCACGCCCCGGCGGCATCCGGGCGGGGGCGGGCGGCACCTACGATCGCTGGAACGCCCGTGCCCACCCCCCAGTGATCGACCGGATGGCCGGGGAGCTTGAGGTCTTTCCTGGTCGTGGCGTTGCCGGGTCGGGGGCGGACGGCCCCGTCAGCCCCGGGACCGGTCGGTGGCGGCCATGTACGACGGCCACTCCCCGCCGCCGTGGACCACCAGGTTCGACCCCGACACGTATCCCGACAGCTCCGGCGACGCCAGGAACAGGCAGAGGGGGGTGAGGTCGTCCGGGCGGCCGAACCGGCCGAGGGGCACGGTGGCCGCCACCGCCGCGAAGCCCTCCGCCCCGCCGTAGTGCACGTCCACCTCGTCCTTGGCCACCAGGCCGGCGCTGACGCAGTTGACCCGCACCCGGGGGGCCCACTCCACGGCCAGCGTCTGGGTCAGGTTGATGAGGCCGGCCTTGGCCGCCCCGTAGGCGGAGGTGCCCGGCGACGGGCGCATGCCGCTCACCGAGCCGATGTTGATGATCGACCCGCCCTCCTCCTGGGTCTGCATCACCGCGTTGGCGGCCTGGGCGCAGAAGAGCGGTGCCAGCAGGTTGAGGGTCACGATCGAGGTGGCGAACCGGGGGGAGGCGGTGGCAGCGTCGGCCTCGGGGGAGCCGCCGGCGTTGTTGACCAGCACGTCGAGCCGGCCCCACCGTTCCACCGCCACCGCCACCACGGCCGCCGCCTGGTCGCTGTGGCGGATGTCGGCGGCCACGAAGGCGGCGGTGCGGGCCACCCCGTCGACCCCCACCGCGCCGGGGAGATCGACCTCGGCCACCTCGGAGCGCCCGCACACCACCACCTCGGCCCCGGCGGCCAGGAGCCCCCGGGCGATGCCGAGCCCGATCCCCCGGGTGCCGCCGGTGACCACCGCCACCCGGCCGACGAGATGGAAGGGGGACCCCTGGTCGTCGCTGCCCGATGCTGCCACTGCTGCCTCCCGGTCTCCGGCTGGTACTGTCCTGACGCTGTATCAGATCACGCGGCGCGCCGCCCCCGCACCGGACCCGCGACGGCGGTGCCCGGGCACCGATCGCCCGGCCGTCCCGGTCGGTCGGTCGGGCCGCCGCCCCCGCCACCGACCCGGAGCTCGCCATGCCCATCGAGACCCACCAGACGCAGCCCGGCATCGCCGAGGTGGTCATCGACCACCCGCCGGTGAACGCCCTGGACGTGGCGGGCTGGTTCGGCCTGGCCGACGCGGTGACCGCCGCCGGCCGGGTGCCCGACAACCGGGTGGTGATCGTCCGGGCCGAGGGCCGGGGGTTCTGCGCCGGCGTCGACATCAAGGAGATCCAGGCCAAGGGGGACGAGGCCCTGATCGGAGCCAACCGCGGCTGCTACGCGGCGTTCGCCGCCATGTACGAGTGCGAGGTCCCGGTCATCGCCGCCGTCCACGGCTTCTGCCTGGGTGGCGGGGTGGGGATCGCCGGCAACTCCGACATCGTCGTGGCCTCCGACGACGCCACCTTCGGGCTGCCCGAGGTGGACCGGGGTGCCCTGGGGGCCGCCACCCACCTGTCGCGCCTGGTCCCCCAGCACCGCATGCGGGCGATGGTCTACACCGCCCAGGTGGCCACCGCCGCCGAGCTCCACCACTACGGATCGGTCCTCCGGGTGGTCCCGGCCGCCGGGCTGAGGGACGCCGCCTACGAGGTGGCGGCCGACATCGCCGCCAAGAGCCCGACCATCCTGCGCCGGGCCAAGGAGTCGCTGAACGGCATCGACCCCGTCGACGTCAAGAAGAGCTACCGGCTCGAACAGGGGTTCACCTACGAGCTGCACGTGGCCGGGGTGGCCGACGAGCAGCGGGCCGCCTTCGTCGAGAAGCGCGACGCCGACACCTCGCGGTAGGCGGACCCACCCCACCGGGCCGGAACCCTCCCCACCCACCACCACCAGGAAGCAGGAACGGCAGCCACGATGGCAGACAAACGACTGACGCTCGACGAACTGACCGGCGAGCTCCGCTCCGGGATGACCATCGGGATCGGCGGGTGGGGCTCCCGCCGCAAGCCGATGGCGGCCGTCCGGGCCATCCTCCGGTCGGGGCTCGAGGATCTCACCGTCGTCGCCTACGGCGGACCCGACGTCGGCCTGCTGTGCGCCTCCGGCAAGGTCTCCCGGGTGGTCTTCCCGTTCGTGACCCTCGACTCCATCCCCACCGACCCCCACTTCAAGGCGGCCCGTCAGTCGGCGGCGGTGGCGGCCACCGAGTACGACGAGGGCATGTTCTACCTGGGTCTCCTGGCCGCCTCCCAGCGGGTCCCCTTCCTGCCCACCCGGGCCGGGCTCGGCTCGGACGTGCTGACCGTCAACCCCGACCTCCGCACGGTGACCTCCCCCTACGCCGACGCCGAGGAGCTGGTGGCCATGCCCGCCCTCCCCCTCGACGCCGCCATCATCCACGTGAACCGGGCCGACGCCTCGGGCTCGGGGCAGATCCTGGGTCCCGACCCCTTCTTCGACGAGCTCTACCTGGGGGCGGCCAGGCGCCGGTACGTCACCACCGAGCAGCTGATCCCCACCGAGCAGTTCGCCTCCGAGGGCCCGATCCAGACCATGTGCATCAGCCGACTGCTGACCGACGGCGTGATCGAGACGCCGGGCGGCGCCCACTTCACGGCCTGTGTGCCCGACTACCAGCGGGACGAGGGGTTCCAGAAGGAGTACGTGGCGGCGGCGGGTGATCCCGACGCCTGGGCGGCCTTCCGCTCCCGGTTCCTGGACGTCGACGAGGCCGGCTACCAGTCGGCCCGACGGGCGGCGGCCGAGGAGCTCGCCGCCCGGAAGCGGAGCGAGCGGGCGGCCCGGGCCGCCGAGGAGGCCTGAGGCCGTGACCACCGACGCCGGGGTGACCCGGGCCGAGTTCTGCATCATCGCCTGCGCCGAGGTCTTCCGCGGCGATGGCGAGGTGATGGCCAGCGCCTTCGGCACCGCCCCGGCGGTGGGCGCCCGGCTGGCCGCCCGCACCTTCAGCCCCGACCTGGTGCTGACCGACGGTGACGCCGCCCTGATGGTGGGGGCACCCGCCCTCGGGACCCCCGCCGACGACCTGGTGCTGGAGTCCCACATGCCCTACCGGAAGGTCTTCGACGTGGTGTGGTCGGGACGCCGGAACCTCATCATGATGGCGTCCCAGATCGACCGGGCCGGCAACCAGAACATCAGTGCCATCGGGCCGTGGGAACGGCCCAAGGCGCAGCTGGTCGGCGTCCGGGGGGCCCCCGGCAATACCGTCAACCACCCGACCAGCTACTGGGTGCCGAACCACTCCACCCGCTCCTTCGTCGAGCAGGTCGACGTGGTCTCCGGGGTCGGCGCCCGGCGGGCGGTGGCGGCCGGGCCGGCCGCCACTCGGTTCCACCGGGCCGGCCGGGTCATCTCCAACCTCGGGGTGTTCGACTTCGAGACCCCCGACACCACCATGCGCCTCCGCTCCGTGCACCCCGGGGTCACCGTGGACGAGGTGGTGGCGGCCACCGGGTTCGAGCTGACGGTGCCCGACGACGTGCCCGACACCCGGCTCCCCACGCCGGAGGAGCTGGCCCTGATCCGCCAGGAGCTGGACCCCCGGGGGCTCCGGGACCGGGAGATCAAGGGATGACCGGGGACGCGGGAGCCCCCGCCGGGCGGGCCCCGGCCCATCCGGCACTGCGGACCCCGTTCTGCGAGCTGGTGGGGGTCGACTACCCCATCGTCCAGACCGGGATGGGATGGGTCGCCGGTCCCCGTCTGGTGGCGGCCACCGCCGAGGCGGGCGGTCTGGGCATCCTGGCCTCGGCCACCATGACCTTCGACCAGCTGGTCGAGGCCGTCGCCGAGGTCCGGCGACGGACCGACCGTCCCTTCGGGGTCAACCTGCGCACCGACGTGGCCGACGTCGACGACCGGGTGGCCCTGATGATCGAGCACGGCGTCCGGGTGGCCAGCTTCGCCCAGGCCCCGAGCCCGTCGCTGGTGGCCCGTTGCAAGGAGGCCGGCCTGGTGGTCATGCCCACCATCGGGGCCCGGCGTCACGCCGAGAAGGTGGCCGGGTGGGGCGTCGACGCCGTGATCGCCCAGGGCGGCGAGGGCGGCGGCCACACCGGGACGGTGCCCACCTCGCTGCTCACCCCCTCGGTGGTGGACGCCGTCGGCGACCGGGTGGCGGTCATCGCCGCCGGCGGGTTCTTCGATGGACGGGGACTGGTGGCCGCCCTCGCCTACGGGGCGTCGGGCATCGCCATGGGCACCCGGTTCCTGCTCACCCAGGAGAGCCGGGTCCCCGAGGCGGTCAAGGCGCTCTATCTGGCCACCCCGGTCACCGGCACCGTCGTCTCCACCGCGGTGGACGGCGCCCCCCAGCGGGTGATCCGGACCGAGCTGATCGACCGGCTCGAGCGGGCAGGCTGGCTGCGGGGCCTGCCCCGGGCCCTGCGCAGCGCCCGCGCCTTCCAGTCCGAGACCCACACCTCCATGGGCGCCCTCCTGGCCGAGGGCCGGGCCATGCGCCAGGGCAACGAGCTCTCGTGGCCCCAGGTGGTGATGGCGGCCAACGCCCCGGTGATGACCAAGGCCGCCCTGGTCGACGGCCGCACCGACGTGGGTGTCCTGCCCACCGGTCAGGTGGTGGGGAGCATCGACGAGCTGCCCACGGTGGCCGAGCTCATCGGCCGGGTGGTGGCCGAGGCCGGCGTCGTCCTCGACCGGCTCACCCGGTAGGCCGACCCCGGTCGGCGGACCGCCAGACAGGGGTGGGCGGGCGGGGTCCGGCCCCGGTCAGCTGGCCGCCGGCCAGTGCTCGAGGCCGACGGCTTCGGTGCGTGAGGTGACGTGGCTCCGTGACTGCTCCCAGGCGGCGAAGGCGAACCCGGACCCGACGTTGGCCAGGGTCACCCACCGGCGCGAGGCGTCCAGGCGGGCCCGGACCTCCATGGGCATCAGCAGGAGGGCGCTGACCACGGTGGTGGCGGCCGCCACCGTCACCCCGGCGAGGAGGACGGCCGAGATGGCCCCCACCGACGGCGGCCGGGTCACCAGGACGACGATCTCCACCACCATGAGCGCCACCACCGCCACCCCGGCGGTCCGCTCGGAGCGGCGGGCCCGGAACAGCTTCCGCTGGGCCACCGCCGAGTAGGGGACCCGCACGACGAGGCCGCCGGCCGGCCGTCGGGTCAGGGCGAGGATCACCAGCACCAGCCAGCCGACCGGTCCGAGGAGGATGAGGAGCCAGGCCATGCCGAGCCGGGTGCCGCCGGCGTGGACCGGGGCCCGCACCGACAGGCGGTCGTCGGTGGGGACGCCTGTGCGCACGCAGATACCGGGCAGGCAGCCCGCCACCGCGTCCTCCGAGAACACCGTCACCTCGCCCATGCTTCGCCCTCCGCCAGGTTCGTCGGCACCTTCGCCCGGCGACTTGAGCGAATTCCGGAGGCGGCCGGCCGGCGGCGTCAGCCCGGGCGTTCGATGCGTCAGCCCAGGCGTTCGATGATGGTGGCGTTGGCCTGTCCCCCGCCCTCGCACATCGTCTGGAGCCCGTAGCGGGCGCCGGTGCGCTCCATCTCGTTGAGCAGGGTGGCCAGCAGGCGGGCACCCGAGGCGCCGGTGGGATGGCCGATGGCGATGGCCCCACCGTTGACGTTGACCTTGGCCATGTCCGGGTGGTGCTCCTTCTCCCAGGCCAGCACCACCGAGGCGAAGGCCTCGTTGATCTCCACCAGGTCGATGTCGTCGAGGGACAGCTTCGACTTGGCCAGGACCAGGGTGGTGGCCGGGATGGGGGCGGTCAGCATGATCACCGGGTCGTTGGCCGCCACCGCGAAGGTGTGGAAGCGCGCCCTCGGGCGGAGGCCGAGCTGGGCGGCCCGCTCCTCGCTCATGACCAGGACGGCGGCCGCCCCGTCGGAGATCTGGGAGGAGGAGGCGGCGGTGACCAGGCCGTCCTCCGCGAACGCCGGGGGCAGCGAGGCCAGCTTCTCGTAGGTGGAGCCGGCCCGGACCCCCTCGTCGAAGGTCAGCGGTCCCTCGCCGGCCGGGTCGCCCTCGTCGGTGCCCGCCTCGGCCACCTTGTGCTCGATCCGGGCCCGCCGGGTGTCCAGGGGGATGATCTCCCGATCGAAGCGGCCCTCGGCGGTGGCCCGGGCCGCCCGGTCGTGGGACTCGAGGGCGAAGCGGTCCATGTCCTCCCGGGAGATGTCCCACCGGTGGGCGATCTCCTCGGCGGACAGCCCCTGGTGGATGAAGTCGAACCGGCCGTGGACGGTGGGGCCGTAGGCCTCGCCCGGTCCGTGCTCGGTGGTCGAGCCGATCGGCACCCGGCTCATGGCCTCCACCCCGCCGCCGATGGCGATGTCCATCGCCCCGGACATCACCGCCTGGGCGGCGAAGTGCACCGCCTGCTGGGCCGAGCCGCACTGCCGGTCCACCGTGGTGCCCGGGACGGTGTCGGGGAAGCCGGCGGCCAGGGCGGCGTTGCGCCCGATGTTCATGGCCTGCTCCCCGACCGTCATGGTGCAGCCGAGCACCACGTCCTCCACCAGGGCGGGGTCGAGGTCGTTGCGCTCCATCAGGGCGCGCAGCGGCTGGGCGGCCAGATCGACGGCGTGCCAGCCCGACAGCCGGCCGTTCCTCTTCCCCACCGGGGTGCGGACGGCATCGACGATCACGGCGTTGGGCATGGCTCTATCCTGCCGCAAGGGATCTGGTTGCCGAAAATCTGGCGGTGTGTCAGATTTCCCTCGACCGCCGAGAGGCGGGGCGTCGATGAGATATCTCTCGGGTCGCGCACCAGGCGCCGATACCCGTAGACGTGGACGAAATTGAGTCGATGGAGCTTCGCTTCACCCCCGAACAGGAACAGTTCCGCCGCCGGGCGCGTGCCTGGCTGGAGGCCAACGCCCCGGCGCCCCACAGCCTCCCCTCCCTCGACACCCCGTCGGGCTTCGAGGCCCACCGGGCCTGGGAACAGACCATGTACGCCCATCGCTGGTCGGTGGTCTCGTGGCCGGAGGAGTACGGCGGCCAGGGGGTCGGCATCCTGGAGTGGCTGATCTTCGAGGAGGAGTACTGGCGGGTCCAGGCCCCGCTCCGGGTGAGCCAGAACGGCGTCTTCCTCCTCGCCCCCACCCTCTTCGAGTTCGGCACCGACGCCCAGAGGCGGCGGTTCCTGCCGCCCATGGCGTCGGGGGAGGAGATCTGGTGCCAGGGCTGGTCGGAGCCGGACGCCGGCAGCGACCTGGCCGGCATCCGCAGCCGGGCGGTCCGGGCCCCGGGGGACGACGGCTGGCTGCTGACCGGCCAGAAGACCTGGGCCTCCCGGGGGGCGTTCGCCGAGTGGTGCTTCGGCCTGTTCCGGACCGATCCGGCCGCCGAGCGGCACCGGGGGCTCACCTACTTCCTGATCGAGATGCGCACCCCGGGGATCACCGTGCGGCCCATCCCCCAGATCGACGGGGAGACCGGCTTCGCCGAGCTGTTCTTCGAGGATGTCTTCGTGCCCGACGATCAGGTGCTGGGCGAGGTGGGGGCCGGATGGAGCGTGGCCATGGCCACGGCCGGGTCGGAGCGGGGCCTCAGCCTCCGCAGCCCGGCCCGCTACACCGAGGCGGCCGGACGCCTGGTCGACCTCTACGCCGAACGGCTGGCCGTGGACCCGGTCCGCGCCGCCCGGAGCGCCGAAGCCGTCACCCAGGCCTGGATGGACGCCGAGGCCTACCGCCTGGCCACCTACTGGACCGCCTCCAAGGTGGTGGCGGGGGGGACGGTGGGCGCCGAGGCCAGCGCCAACAAGATCCACTGGTCGGAGACCGACCTGACCATCCACCGGGCCGCCCTCGGCCTCCTCGGGCCCCGCGCCGAGCAGACCGCCGGCAACCGGTGGCTGGACGGCTACCTGTTCGCCCTGGCCGGGCCGATCTACGCCGGGACCAACGAGATCCAACGGAACGTGGTGGCGGAGCGCATGCTCGGCCTCCCGAGGGGCTGAGGCGGCCGTCGTGCAGTTCACCTTCAGCGACCAGCAGCTCGAGTTCCGCGACGCCGTGCGCCAGGTCCTCGACAAGGAGTGCACCCCCTTCGACCTGCGGGCCGCCTACGAGGACCCGGTGGCCCGGTCGCCCCGCTGGGCCACCCTGGCCGAGATGGGGATCGTGGGCCTCACCACCCCGGAGCGCCACGGGGGCCTGGGGATGGGCCTGCTCGACCTGGTACTGCTCCTGGAGGAGGCGGGGCGGGTGGCCCTGCCCGAGCCCCTCCTCGAGACGACCGGCCTGGCCGCCCCCCTCCTCGGGTCGACCACCGGGACCCGGGCAGCCACCTGGCTCGACCGGATCGCCGCCGGGGACCTGGCGGTGGCCGTGGCCCCCGTCGAACCGTCGGGGACCCCGGTGGTGGCCGGAGCGGTCGGCGCCGACCTGATCATCGCCCACGCGGTGTCGGCCAACGGTCGCCCGGAGCTGCACGCCGTCCCCGGCGCCGTCTGCACCGCCACCCCGGTGCCGTCGCTCGACCCCACCCGACGACTGGCCACCGTGGCCTGGGACCCCTCCCCCGCCACCCTGGTCGCCTCCGGTGAGGAGGCCCACGTGCTGATGGCCGACCTGGCCGACCGGGCGGCGGTGGGCACCGCCGCCCAGCTCCTGGGCCTGGCCGACCACATGATCACCCTGGCCGCCGAGTACGCCCGGGAGCGCCACCAGTTCGGCAGGCCGATCGGCAGCTTCCAGGCCGTCAAGCACCTGCTGGCCGGGGCCCAGGTGAAGCTGGAGTTCGCCCGCCCGGTGACCTACGCCGCCGCCTGGTCGATCGACGGCGGGGAGCCGGACCGGTCGCGGTCGGCCTCGTTGGCCAAGGCGTACGCCTCCGACGCCGCCACCGAGGCGGCCCGGGTCTCGCTGCAGGTGCACGGGGCCATCGGCTACACCTGGGAGTGCGACCTCCAGCTCTTTCTGAAGCGGGCCTGGGCCCTGGCCGAGGCCTGGGGGTCGGCGGCCGACCACCGCGAGCGCATCCTCGCCTCCCTGCTCGACGAGCGCTGAGCCCGCCCGCCGGGCGGCGCCGGGTGGGTACCGTTGGCCCGTGACCCGCGCCCGACCCTCCACCCCCGCCGGGTTGGGCTCGGGTCCCTACAGCGAGGCGCAGGAGCGCACGATCGCCGCGGCGCTGGACCTGTTCGTCGAGCACGGGGTGAGCGGGACGTCGCTGCAGATGATCGCCGACGCCCTGGGTGTCACCAAGGCCGCCGTCTACCACCAGTTCAACACCAAGGAGGAGATCGTGGTGGCGGCGGTGGAGTGCGAGCTGCTCGGCCTGGAGGCGGCCCTCGACGCCGCCGAGGTGGCCGAACGGGGACCCCGGGCGCTCGACCTGCTGATGGCGCAGGTGGTGCACCTGGCCATCGAGCAGCACCGGATGGTGGGGGCGCTCCAGCACGACCCGGTCATCGTGCGGCTCCTGGCGGAGCACCGGCCCTTTCAGGAGTTCATGCAACGCCTCTACCGGGCCCTGCTGGGCGGGGACGCCAGCCCCGAGGCCCGGGTGCGGGCGGCGATGATCTCGGGTGCCATCGGAAGTGCCGTCACCCACCCGTTGGTGGCCGACCTGGACGCCGACGTCCTGGCCGACCAGCTCATCCGCCAGACCCGGCGCTTCCTCGACCTGCCCGGCTAGGCCGCCGACCGGCCGTGGCGGCTAGGGCGCCGCGAAGGCGTAGATGGGCATGCCGTTGTAGTTGGCGGACTGGCTGGGCAGGTAGGGCCCGTTGATCACCACCGCCAACGACCCGGTGGGGGCCGGTCCGGCATCCCCCTCGATGGTCACGATGGCGCCGTCGGGCCAGCGCTGGGCCACGATGCCGACGTGGAGGGAGGTGGCGGTGGACCACGGCCCCGTGCCGTAGAGCACGGCGTCGCCCGGCTGGGGGGCACCGTTGGAGGGCAGCACGCTGCTGGCCCCGACCGCCCAGTTGTAGATGTTCCCGGTGAACGGGTACGACGGGATGGGGATCCCCGCCTGCTGCCACACCCAGGTGGCGAAGAGGGCACACCACTCCTCGCAGGGTCCGTAGGGGTTGCAGAAGGAGCCGCGGTCGGGGTCGCTGGCCACCTGGGCGTTGGCGATGGACACGATGGTGGCGGCCAGGGGCGTGGGCGGCGAGGCCCCCAGGCTCGAGAAGGCGTACGACCATCCGTCCGGCTCGAGCAGCCAGTAGCCCTGGCCGTCGGAGGTGAGGCTGATGCCGGCCACCGGCGGCACGTCGGACGGGTTGCCGCCGTAGCCGCCCCCCAGGGACCCGTAGTAGTCGAACTGGCCGAAGCCGAAGATGCCGCCGTCGGTGGCCACCAGCAGGTACCCGTCGCCGTCCGGGCTGGGAGCGATCCCGACCACCGGGTCGTTGAGGGGCTTGCCGCCCATGGAACCCTCGAACCGGGCATCGCCGAAGTTGAAGATGCCGCCGTCGCCGGCCACCAGCCAGTAGCCGAGGCCGTCGCGGGTGGCGGCGATGCCGGTCACCGGGGACACCAGGGGCACACCCCCCATCGAGCCGTAGAAGGCGGCGTCGCCGAAGGCGAAGATGCCGCCGTCGGCCGCCGCCAGCCAGTACCCCCGGCCGTCGGGGGTGGCGGCCATCCCGACGATCGGCTGGTTGAGCACCGCCGCCCCCATCGAGCCGTAGAAGGCGGCGTCGCCGAAGGCGAAGACGCCGCCGTCCAGGGCCACCAGCCAGTACCCCCGGCCGTCGGGGGTGGCGGCCATCCCGACGATCGGCCCCTTCAGCCCCAACGAGCCGAGGGAGCCGTAGAAGGCGGCGGCGCCGTAGGCGAAGACCCCGCCGTCGGCGGAGACCGTCCAGTAGCCCTGGGCGGTGGTCGAGGGGTCGGTGGCCATCCCCACCATGACCGAGCTGAGCTGCCCGGGCGGGGAGGTGGCCAGGTCGGCGGCGTTGCCGAAGCCGATGATCCCGCCGCCGGCGTAGACGTGCGGATGGGGGGCGATCGAGGGGACGGAGGCACCGGCCTCCGGGAGGCCGACCGGGATCAGCGCCGCCACCAGAGCGAGCAGACCGAGGGCGAGCACCATGGAGGGCCGGGCGCGACGCATCACCCGCCAGGGTAGGTCAGGAGCACCGCTGGGCGGTACCACCCGGCGTGTGCTCGGGATACCGACCCGGCCTCTTGTCGTTCCGGCGCCGCGGGGCTACGTTCGGTGACGACATCGCAGGTGGGCGGAGCCGGCGACGCACAGAGGGCAGGCAGAGTGCAGACCAACTCGGGTACCCTGAGAAACAACTCAGAGAGTGGCGACCGTTCGACGAGGAGTGACCGAATTCAGGTGAAGCCGTGACTCCACGACCGGACCAGCCGGAGCCGTTCCTACGGGGGGCGCCCTACCCCGCCTACGGCGACGTCCCGTACCCCCGCGCCAACCCCACCGACACCTCGCGCCTGCCCGCCGACGTGTGGCACGCCTCGGTGGTTCCGGTCGGCGTCCGCCTCGAGGTCACCGGCGACGCCGATGCCGTCGACATCGCCTACCGGACCACCAACGGCAACCTCGGCTACCGCGGGGACGGGGCGGGCATCACCTTCTCGGTGTGGCGCGCCGGCCACCAGGTCTGCGAGGAGGAGGCGCTCCTCGGCGACGGGATGGTGCGGCTCTCGCTCGGCACCTCGGCGTCCGACAAGCCGGCCACCATCTACCTGCCCGAGGGCATGCAGCCGCTGATCCAGGCGGTGACACCCGTCGACGGGGAGATCTTCCCCGCCCCCGCCCAACCGCGGTGGATCGCCTACGGCGACTCCATCACCCAGGGGTGGATCGCCTCGGGGCCGTCGAAGGCGTGGACGGCCATCGCCGCCCGGAAGGCCGGGCTGGACCTGGTGAACCTGGGCTACGCCGGCGCCGCCCGGGGCGAGATCGTGTCGGCCGAGCACGTGGCCGACCTGGCCGCCGACGTGATCACCGTGGCCTACGGGGTCAACTGCTGGTCGCGGACACCCCACAGCGTGGGGATGCTCACCGAGGGACTGCGGGGCTTCCTGGACGTGGTGCGCAGCGGTCACCCCGCCACCCCCCTGGTGGTGATCAGTCCGATGATCCGCCCCGACGCCGAGGACTCGCCCAACCGGTTGGGCGCCACCCTGGCCGACCTCCGGACCGCCATCGAGGCGGTGACCCGGGAGCGCATCGACGGCGGCGACGGGTCCTTGAGCCTGGTGGCCGGGCTCGGCATCATCACCACCGACCATCTCGACGACGGGATCCACCCCGGGGACGAGGGCCACAAGCGGATCGCCGCCGCGGTGGTCAAGGCGCTCACCGCCTCGATGAAGTCGGCCAAGGCGGCCAGCGCGGCGGCGGCCGAGGAAGCCGACGCCGATCAGGCCGTCACCACCGCCTGATCCGGTCGTCGCGTTCCGGTCGCCGTCGCCCCTTACGGCCGCCACCCACGGCCCCTACTACCGGGCCGGTACCACCGGGCCGGTACCGCCGGTCCGGTACCACCGGGCCGGTACCGCCGGTCCGGGCAGACGCCTCTGTCCGCCTTTGAGCGAATTGGCCTCCCGGCACCGTGCCCCGGCCGGTTCCGGGGCCTCGCAGCTGCGGGTTGGACCGGCCGCCGACCGGTACGCCGCCCACCGGGGCGGTTCGACCTGATCCCCGTCCCCCCGGGACGGGTGGCGGTGGCGGTCGGCCGGGCCCGCCCTCCGGCGATGGGGTAGAAACGCACCATGGATGCAACCAATCTCATCGACTCCTTCCGGGTGGACGGCCGGGTCGCCGTCGTCACCGGGGCCGGCAGCGGCATCGGGCGCGCCAGCGCCCTGGCCCTGGCCGGAGCCGGAGCCACCGTGGTCTGCGCCGACCGTTCGGGCGACACCGCCGAGGCCACCGCCGCCGACATCGTCCGGGCGGGCGGCGCTGCCGAGGCGGCCGTCCTCGACGTGTCGGTCCGCACCGAGGTCGACGACCTGGCCGCCGGGGTGGTGGCCCGGCACGGCGGCATCCAGGTGTGGGCGAACATCGCCGGCATCATGGTCGAGGGTCCCTTCCTCGACGCTCCCGAGGAGGACCTCGACCGGATCCTGGCCGTCAACCTGAAGGGGGTGTTCTTCGGGTGCCAGGCGGCCGGACGGGTGATGGTCGCCCAGAAGGGCGGCGGCTCCATCATCAACGCCTCGTCGGCGGCCGCCGACGCCCCCAGCCCCAACATCGTGAGCTACGCCATCTGCAAGGCGGGCGTGGTCCAGATGACCAAGTCGCTGGCCTATGAGATCGGCCGGAAGGGCGTGCGGGTGAACGCCGTGGCCCCCGGCTTCGTGGTCACCGGGATGACCGGCCGGTACTTCGTGCGGCCGGACGGCAGTGTCGACGAGGAGATGCGCGAGTCGGTGCTCGCCCCCATGCGCAAGGCCACCCCCCTCCGCACCATCGGGGAGCCCGAGGACATCGCCGCCGCCGTCCTCTACCTGGCCTCGGACGCCGCCCGCTTCGTCACCGGGCAGGTGGTTCGGCCCAACGGCGGCGTGGCCATGGTGTGAGCGGAGGGGGCGGCCGAGGCTCCCCACCGCTTACCTGACGCACCGTCAGAACAGGCGGTACACTGCGGCCATGGCCGACATGCCCTGGATCATCTCCGTCGACGACCACGTCGTCGAGCCGCCCACCGTGTGGAGCGACCGGCTCCCCGCCAAGTACCAGGACGTCGGTCCGAGGATCGTCCGCGCCCCCATGGGTGAGATCACCTTCATCGGTGGCAAGCTCACCGTGGTCCCGGGGTCCGAGGGGTTCCCCACCGACTGGTGGTACTACGAGGACCTCAAGCGCCCCCTCCTCCGGGTCGACTCGGCGGTGGGCGTGCCCCGTGACGAGGTGACCATGCGGGGCATCACCTACGAGGACATGCGCCCCGGGTCCTACTCGGTGAAGCCCCGGCTCGAGGACATGGACACCAACCACCTCGAGGCGTCGATCTGCTTCCCCACCTTCCCCCGGTTCTGCGGCCAGACCTTCACCGAGGCCAAGGACAAGGAGCTGGCGCTGCTGTGCGTCCAGGCCTACAACGACTGGATGGTCGAGGAGTGGTGCGGCCCCGAGGCCGGTGGCCGGCTGATCCCCCTGACCCTGATCCCCCTGTGGGACGCCGAGCTGGCCGCCGCCGAGGTGCGCCGGAACGCCGACCGCGGGGTCCGGGCGGTCTGCTTCAGCGAGATCCCCCCGTTCCTGGGCCTGCCGTCGGTGCACGACCCCGACCACTACTGGGACCCGTTCTTCCGGGCCTGCGCCGAGACCGGCACCATCATCAACATGCACATCGGCTCGTCGTCCAAGATGCCGTCCACCTCGGCCGACGCCCCGCCGGCGGTGGGGTCCACCCTCACCCACTCCAACGCCACCTACTCGATGGTCGACTTCATGTTCTCGGGCGTGCTGGTGCGCTTCCCCGACCTGAAGCTGGCCTACGCCGAGGGCCAGATCGGCTGGATCCCCTACATCCTCGAGCGGGCCGACGTGGTGTGGGAGGAGAACCGGGGGTGGGGCGGGGTGGCGGACATCGTCCCCGAGCCGCCGTCCACCTACTTCCACCGGCAGATCTTCGGGTGCTTCTTCAACGACGCCTTCGGCCTCAAGAACGTCGAGTCCATCGGGGTCGACAACATCACCTACGAGTCGGACTACCCGCACTCCGACTCCACCTGGCCCAACACCCGCCAGATCGCCGAGGAGCAGATGAAGGGCCTCACCGACGAGCAGATCTACAAGATCGTCCGGGGCAACGCCATCCGGCTCTACGACCTGGACTTCAAGTGAGTCGCCACGGCGCCAGCCCCGCCTGACCCCCGATGGACCTCCGCTACTCCGAGGCCGAGGAGGCCTTCCGGGCCGGTCTGCGCGACTGGCTGACCGGCACCCTGCCCGGGCTCCCGCCCCGACCCTCGCCCAACGACTGGCCCGGGCGCCGCGCCTACGACACCCACTGGCAGCGCCTCCTCTTCGACGCCGGCTATGCCGGGGTGGACTGGCCGGTGGAGGGTGGGGGCCGCGGCTCCTCCCCGGTGGAGCAGCTGATCTTCAAGGAGGAGCTCGAGCGGGCGCACGCCCCCTACGTGGGGGTGAACTTCGTCGGGCTGCTCCACGCCGGGCCCACGGTCATCGCCGAGGGGACCCCGGAGCAGCGGCAGCGCTACCTGCCCCCCATCCTCCGGGGGGACGAGGTGTGGTGCCAGGGCTTCTCCGAGCCCGATGCCGGCAGTGACCTGGCCTCCCTGCGGACCCGGGCCACCCGCGACGGTGACCAGTACGTGGTCACCGGCTCCAAGATCTGGACCTCCCACGCCGAGGTGGCCGACTACTGCGAGCTGCTGGTCCGGACCGGCCCCGAGGACAGCCGGCACCGGGGCATCACCTGGCTCATCCTCCCCATGGACACCCCCGGGGTGGAGATCCGACCGCTCACCACCATCGCCGGCTCCACCGAGTTCGCCGAGCTCTTCCTCGACGAGGTGCGGATCCCGGTGGCCAACCGGGTGGGCGACGAGAACGACGGGTGGCGGGTGACCATGGTGACGCTCAGCTTCGAGCGCGGCACCGCCTTCGTCGGGGACCTCCTGGAGGCCATCGAGCTCCTGGCCGGCACGGTGGCCGTGGCCCGCCGCACCGGTGCCTGGGACGACCCGGGCGTCCGCCGCCAGGCCGGCCACCTGCGGGCCGAGCTCGACGCCCTGTGGGCCCTCACCAAGCGGAACGTCTCGCAGGCCGCCCGCACCGGCGTGCCCGGCATCGGCGGCACCGTGTTCAAGCTGGCCTACACCGAGGCCCGCCAGCGGCTCGGCGAGTTCTCCCTCTCGCTCCTCGGCCGGGCGGGACTGGCGGCCGACGACGTCGACGGGCTCGACGGACTCGGGGGGCTGCCCACCGAGACGATGGTGGAGGACTGGCTGCGGGGGATCTCGCTGACCATCGCGGCCGGGACGTCGCAGATCCAGCGGAACATCGTGGGCGAACGGATCCTCGGCCTCCCCAAGGAGCCGGCCCCGGCCCCGGCCCCGGCCCCGGCCCCGGCCCCGGCGAGCTAGACCACCATGGACTTCGAACTCACCGAACTCCAGACCGACCTGGCCGAGGGCGTCCGCCGCCTGTGCCAGGGACGCTTCCCCCTCGAGGTGATCCGGTCCCGGGAGTCCTCCGAGCGGGTGGTCGACCGGGATGGCTGGCTCCAGCTGGGCGAGGCCGGCGTCTTCGGGCTCTGCCTGGCCGAGGAGGCGGGCGGGGCCGGCCTGGGACTGGCCGAGGCGTCCCTGGTCTTCGAGGAGCTGGGCCGGGCGCTGGTGCCGGGTCCCCTGGTCGCCTCCCATCTGGCCGCCGGTCTGGTGGACGGGGCCGGGGACGGCTCGACGGTGGTGGGGCTGGTGGAACGCCCCCCGGCCGGCGACGTCCGCCCGGTGATGGTGGAGGACCTCGCCGACCTCGACGTCCTGTTGGTGGTGTCCGAGGACGGGGTGTCCTCGGTGGAGCCCGCCACCCTGGACGCCACCCGGCTGGCCCGCCCCATGGACCCGCTGACGCCGGTGTGGTCACTGTCCCGGCTCCCGGTCGGCACCCCGGTGGGCGGCCCGGACCTGGTCGGCTGGTGGCGCCGGGACGGCGCCGTGCTCACCGCCGCCCTTCAGGTCGGGGCGGCGGCCTGGACCACCGAGTTGGCGGTGGCCTACGCCAAGCAGCGCCACCAGTTCGGGCGGCCCATCGGTGGGTTCCAGGCCATCAAGCACCTGTGCGCCGACATGGTGGTCCGCAACGAGGTGGCCCGGGCGGCCGTCCATGCCGCGGCGGTGACCGTCGACCAGCCGGGGGTGGGTGACGCCCAGGTGGCGGCGGCAGGGGCCAAACTGTTGGCCGACGAGGCCGCCCTGGCCAACGGACGGTCGTGCATCCAGGTGCACGGGGGGATGGGCTTCACCTGGGAGGTGCCCGCCCACCTGGCCTACAAGCGGGCCCGGGTGCTGGCCACCCAGTTCGGCACGGACGACCAGCTGGCCGAATCGCTGGCCTCGACCCTGTAGCCGCCCGCCGGTGGCCGCCGCCCCGGGTGGGCGGGTGGTAGGCAGGCGGCGGTCACACACACCGGAAGAGGGGCGATGGGGTCGGGACGGCACTCGAAGCAGACGGGCCCGCGGCCCGGGCGGACGGCGGTCGGCCTGTCGCTGGTGGTGATGGCCATCCTCATCACCCTGGTGGTGGTGGTCGACACCGCCCCGGCGCCCTCCTCCACCGCCGGCCCCCCCACCGCCGCCGCCGAGGGGGTGCCCTACCAGTTCGTGGCCAAGGCCTACACCGAGCTGCTCGGGAGGGCGCCGACCGCCGTGGAGTGGACGGCCGGCACCACCTTCTTCGAGCAGAACGGGTGCACGGTGTCCTCCCTCCGGGCCTTCGGCGACGCGGTGATCAGCACCGACGAGTACCGGGACGACTACCCGCCGGGACACGAGGCCGCCACCGCCCTCACCCTCTACCGGTTCGTGCTGAACCGGGAGCCGGCGCCCGCCGAGTTCGTGGCCCTCCGCCAGCGCCTGGCATCGGACCCGCCGGTGACCGCCGCCCAGGGGCTGTTCGACAGCGCCGAATTCGCCACCCGGACCGAGCCGGCGGTCTGCGACCCCACCCGACCGGGGGACGCCTTCGGGGAGCCCGGCGACCTCACCGGCCATCCGGAGATCCCCACCCCGTCCTCGGGGACACCGGGTCCGGACGACCCGGAGCCGGCCCTCCAACTGCGGCTGGACGACCTGGCGCTGTCGGGCGGGGGGACCCTGGCCCTGCCGGCCGGCTCGGTGACCGGGCTCACCACCACCCTGACGGTGCCGGGGAACGTGACACTGACCACCGCCGGCGACCCGGACCCGGACCGTTACGCCGACATGGCCCAGCTGGTCCGCCTGCCCTCCTTCACCCAGCTGCCCGGCTACGCCGGTGCCGAACTGGTCAGCCTGGCCCCCGGTGCCCATCTGGTCCACCTCTGGGTGGACGGGCAGCGGTACGCCCCGGACCCCCACGTCTTCCTCGACTTCGACATCCGGATGCTGGGCGGGGTCGGCACCACCGTGGCCGACGACCGGATCGGCGACCCGTCCGGCGCCACCGACCTGGAGGACGACGCCGGCACCCCGACGGCCGGGGACCCCGCCGGGTGCTCCCACAACGTGGTCTCCCACAACCTGGTGGAGGGCTACGCCACCTCCCACACCCCGCCGGCCGGGGACCCGGACGACCACACCCAGGCGGACGGCCTGGGGATCCTCTGCGGGTCGACCACGGTGGCGGACAACGACATCGTCGACGTGTCCGATGCCGCCATCGTGCTCTTCAACGGGGGGGCGTTCGACACCGGGGTCCGGCCCCAGCTGTCGACGGTGGTCGACAACACCATCATCTCGGCCGGCAACTCGATGTACTTCGGGATCGCCACCGACCCCTTCTACTCGTTGGCCGGCCCGGCCGCCCCCGGGGGCGATCCGGCCGGTACGGTGTCCCGGGCCTTCGCCGCCCCCACCGGGAGTGCGGTGATCGAGGGCAACCATCTGTGGACCGGTGAGCGCACCCATATCGACGTGCTGCTCAGCTCGGGCTCCCACGACCTGTTCGGCTCCACCCTCCACCAGGACTGCCTGCTCCCCGACCCCGGCGGCCGGGCGGCCTGCGGGGGCGGCCGGAACGCCACCGGAGCCACCTGGACGGACAACACCAGCGACGGTCAGCAGTCGTGGGCGGAGATGGGGGTCTACGTGGGGGGCACCGACGGTGCCGTCTTCACCGGCAACCGGTTCCCGTCCCTCGGCCACGTGACCGGCGGCGGCTGCCCGAAGGGGGCGGTGGTGGTCGCCTCGGGCACCGGGCCCACCACCGACTTCGCCGGCGGGCTGCGGATCGACCAGCCGGTCACCCCCGACCCCACGCTGCGCAGCGACAGGTGCGTGACGCCGGGGTTCTGATCCACCGGGCGACAGTCGGTCCCGGCGATAGCCTGCTGGCGTGACCTCCCCGCCCGCCACCCCGTCCACCCCCGTCGCCGTCCCCGACCACGTGGTCACCGTGCTCCCCGCCGGCCGGACCGTCTTCGGCATGCAGCTCCCCGTGCAGTCCCAGTCCGCCCTCTACGCCCAGCCGTGGGAGCCGGAGGCCGGCCCCGACGAGCTGGCCCGGGTGGCCCTGGCCTGCGAGGCCGCCGACTTCTTCTACGTGGGCGTCTGCGACCACACCGTGATCCCCGAGCGCCTGGCCGGGGCCATGCGCACCACCTGGTACGACACCGTGGCCACCCTCGGGTGGCTGGCCGGCGTCACCTCCCGCATCCGGCTCCTCTCCCACATCTACGTGGTGGCCCTCCGCCATCCCCTCCGGGCGGCCAAGGAGTTCGCCACCCTCGACGTCCTCTCCTCCGGTCGGGTCATCTGCGGGGTGGGGGCGGGACACGTCACCGAGGAGTTCGAGTTGATGGGGCCCCCGTTCGAGCACCGGGGGAGCGCCACCGACGAGGCCGTCGCCGGTCTGGCCAAGGGGCTGGTCGACGAGTATCCCGTCCTCGACGGGCCCCGGTGGCCGGCCTCGGGGCTGGGGGTGCGGCCCCGCCCGGTGCAGTCGCCGCGTCCCCCCATCTGGATCGGGGGGTCGTCACCGGCCGCCCTCCGCCGGACCGCCCGCTACGCCGACGGCTGGCTCCCCCAGTCGCTGGGGGCCGACGTCGGGCTGCTGGCCGAGCTGGCCCGCCTCCGTCGCCAGTACCGGGACGGCGCCCCGCTCGATGTCGGCGGCCTCACCGACTTCCTGTACGTGGGCACGCCACCCTCCGGCTTCGAGCTGCCTCCCGGGACGGTGGCCGGCCCGCCGGACGAGGTCGCCGCCCACCTGCGCCCCTTCGCCGAGGCCGGGGTCGGCCAGGTGCAGGTCCGGTTCCCCTCCCGGAGCGTCGAGGAGCTGTGCGATCAGATCGCCGCCTTCGGGGCGGAGGTCGCCCCCCTGGTCAGCCCCTGAGCCGGCGGGGCCGACCCGCCTCGTCAGGGGTTGCTCGAGGTGGTCGCCCCCGACGCCGCCGACGTGGTGGTGGTGGTGGTGGCGTTCGACGGGGTCGTGGTGGTGGTGACCGGCACGGTGGTGGTCGGGCGCGAGGTGGTCCGGGTGGTCGTGGTGGTCGGATGGGCCCCGGTGGTGGTGGTCGTGGGCTCCGGGGTCGTGGTGGTGGTCGGCACCGTGGTGGTGGTCGGCACCGTGGTGGTGGTCGTGGTGGTCGTGGTGGTGGTGGGGAGGATGCCCGGCAGGTCGCTGCTCCCGTTGGACACCACCGCCTTGGCGGCGGGCGGGAACCTGAGGGAGAGCCCACCACAGACCAGGAAGGCCACGATCAGCAGCAGTGTCGAGCGGCGGATGCGGACGGCGTGGCTCACCCGGCGGCCCATCGATCCGGCGAGGCCCCGACGGGGGCGGGGCTCCCCCACCGTGACCCGCGGCGGCACCCGGGCGGCGGCCGACTCGGCGGCGGCCAGGTCCTCGTCGGACATCCCGCTGTCACCGGATCCCGCGTCGTCGTCCCCGGAGCCGGTCACCGGGGCCCCCGGGTGGCGCCGTCGCCCATGGACGGCGAGGTGACCCCGGCACCCCGCAGGGCGGTGGCGGCCCGCAGGCGGATCTCCCGCCCCACTTCGAACTGCTTGCCGGGGAGGGTCCGGGCGATCAACCGGAGTTGGACGTAGCCGACCTCGATCGACTCCACCCCGGCCACCACCGGGTCCCCGATGATCAGCCCCCGCCAGGCCGGCTCGGCAGCCAGGGCGTCGATCACCTCGCGGAGCAGGCGGGTGACGGCGTCGAGGTCCTCCTCCACCGACACCGGGATGTCGATGACCGCCCGCGACCAGTCCTTGGAGAGGTTGGTCACCTGGCGCATGGCGCTGTTGGGCACGATGACCAGCTCTCCTTGGGCGGTCCGCAGCTTGGTCACCCGGAGGGTGATCTCCTCGACGGTGCCGGTGACGCTCTGGGCCGACCCCGGGACCGACAGGCGGATCACGTCACCGAAGGCGTACTGACGTTCGGCGAACAGGAAGAAGCCGGCCAGCAGGTCGCCGACCATCTGCTGGGCGCCGAAGCCCAGTCCGATCCCGATGACGGTGGCGGGGGCCACCAGGGTGGTGAGCGGTACCCCCAACTGCTCGAGGGCGAGGATGGTGGCGATGAAGAAGGTGAGGGCCACCACCACCCACTCCACCGCCTCGCTGACCGCCCGGGCGCGCTTCTCCCCCTCGGCCACCACGTCGCCCGCCTCGATGGAGATCTTGATCCGGGCGTCGATCCCCTGCCGGCGCTTCGTCCCCACCCAGTGGGCGAAGCGGATGATCAGGGCGGCCCCGAACACCAGCACGGCGGCCGGGAGGAGGTCGTTCTGGACCCAGTGGGCGAAGTCGAAGTGAGCCGGCACGGTCTCCGGAACCTACCAGCGCGCCATCGGGCGGGGTCGGCCCCGCCCGGGACTCCGGCGGCAGTCGGCGGTCCGGTGCCGTAAACTGACGGTCTGTCAGTTTCAGTCGCCCGGCCCGCCGACGCGACACCCTCGGGTGGAAGGAAGCACACCATGCTCGACTATGTGATCCGCAACGGCCTGGTGGTCGACGGGACCGGGGCGCCGGGCCGGAGGGCCGACGTCGGGATCCGGGACGGGAAGATCGTGGCCGTGGGCGAGGTGGGCGAGGCCGGCACCACCGAGCTCGACGCCGAGGGGATGGTGGTGGCTCCCGGCATCATCGACCCCCACACCCACTACGACGCCCAGCTGTTCTGGGACGCCACCGCCTCCCCCTCCAACCTCCACGGGGTGACCACCGTCATCGGAGGGAACTGCGGCTTCACCCTCGCCCCCATCAAGCCCGAGGACCACGACTACATCCGCCGGATGATGGCCAAGGTGGAGGGGATGCCCCTGGTGGCGCTGGAGGACGGGCTGCCCTGGGACTGGACCACCTTCGCCGACTACCTGGGCAAGCTGGAGGGGAACCTCGGGGTCAACGCCGGGTTCCTGGTCGGGCACTGTGCCATCCGCCGGTGGGTGATGGGCGACGACCGGGCCGCCGAGGTGGCCACCGACGAGGAGATCGCCGCCATGTCCACCCTGCTGGCCGAGTCGCTCGAAGCCGGTGGCCTCGGGTTCTCGTCGTCGCAGTCCCGGACCCACTCGGACGGGGACGGGAACCCCATCTCGTCCCGGAATGCCGACCGCCGCGAGATGCTGGCCTTCTGCGAGGTGGTGGAGGCCCACCCCGGCACCACCCTGGAGTACATCACCAACGGCTGCCTGGACACCTTCTCCGACGAGGAGATCGACCTGATGGTGTCGATGAGCACCACCGCCCGCCGGCCCCTCAACTGGAACGTCCTCACCGTCGACTCGCGGACCCCGGAGAAGACCGCCCGCCAGCTCGAGGCCTCCGCCCGCGCCGCCGAGGCGGGGGGCCGCATCGTGGCCCTGACCATGCCGACCCTGGTGCCGATGAACATGAGCTTCCGCACCCACTGCGCCCTGTTCCTCATCCCCGGCTGGGGCGACGTGATGGGCCTGCCCGCCGAGGAGCGGATCGAGCAGCTCCGCGACCCGGCGGTCCGTGCCCACCTGGACGAGGTGGCCCACTCCAAGGACGCCGGGGTGTTCCGCCGGCTGTCCCACTGGGCCAACTACATCATCGGCGACACCTTCGCCGAGGCGAACCAGGGCCTCAGCTGGCGGGACGTCGGCTCCATCGCCGAGGAGCAGGGCAAGGAGCCCTTCGACGCCCTGCTGGACATCGTCATCGCCGACGACCTCCGCACCGTGCTGTGGCCGAAGGCGTCCGACGGCGACGACGCCTCGTGGCGGGCCCGGGTGGACGTCTGGGACGACCCGGGAGCCATGATCGGGGGCTCCGACGCCGGGGCCCACCTCGACCGGATGTGCGGGTCCAACTACCCGACGTCCTTCCTGGGGGACTGCCTCCGCAAGCGGAAGCTGGTGCCGCTGGAGCGGGCCGTGCAGCTGATGACCGAGGCCCCCGCCGAGCTCTTCGGGCTGGCCGACCGGGGCCGGGTGGCCGAGGGGCTGCAGGCCGACCTCTTCGTCTTCGACCCCGAGACCGTCGGCTCCGAGCCCGCCACCCTGGTCAACGACCTGCCGGGCGGGAGCCCCCGCCTCATCGCCGACGCCATCGGCGTGGTCCGGGTGCTGGTCAACGGGGTGGAGACCATCGTGGACGGCAAGCCCACCGGCAACCTCCCGGGCACCCTGCTGCGGTCGGGCCGGGACACCGTCACCGTCGACCCCGCCCAGGTAGGGGCGGCCTGACCGCCGGCGCCGGACCGGCGTGGCCGCCCGCCCGTCGCCCGACCTACACTGCTGACGCGGCGTCAGGTTTCACGCCACACCACCACCCGCCGGCCCCGCCCGGCGCCACCACACCTCCGGGAAAGGGGACCCGAGCATGAGTGACCCGGTCACCAAGGACGAGACGCAGCTGCTGAT
Organism: uncultured Actinomycetota bacterium; assembly: GCA_963709665.1. GTDB lineage: Bacteria > Actinomycetota > Acidimicrobiia > Acidimicrobiales > RAAP-2 > DASZIT01. The sequence goes on from CAVPWU010000009.1 coordinate 58,239, forward strand.
CGGCGGGAAGTGGGTGGACCCGGGCAACGGCACCTACGGGATCATCAACCCGGCCACCGAGCAGCTGGTGGGGCAGGCCCCCAACGCCTCGGTGGAGGACGCCGAGAACGCCGCCGCCGCCGCCGCCGAGGCCTTCCCGGCCTGGGCCGCCACCCCGGTGGAGGAGCGCCTGGCCCTGCTGAAGCAGGCGGCCACCGCCATCCGGGCCAAGGGAGACGAGCTGGTCCCGCTGGTCATCGCCGAGTGTGGGGCGACCGCCTCGGTGGGCTCGCGGATGCAGGTGCCGGTGTCGGCCGACCGCTTCGACCGGTACTCGCGCGACCTCCGCCACATTCAGGAGACGTCGCTGCCGCCCATCGCCACCAACGCCACGCCGCTGGCCCCCGGCGGGCTGGTCAGCGCCCTCGCCTACCGTCAGCCGGTGGGGGTGGTGGCCGCCATCGCCAGCTACAACTTCCCGATGACCAACATGGCCGGCAAGGTCGCCCCCGCCCTGGCCATGGGCAACACGGTGGTCATCAAGCCCGCCCCCCAGGACCCGCTGGCCGTCATCGAGCTGGCCCGGATCCTCGACGAGGTGGGCTTCCCACCCGGGGTGATCAACCTGATCACCGCCCAGGGCCCCGAGCCGGCCTCCGCCCTCACCACCAGCCCCGACGTGGACATGGTGTCGTTCACCGGCTCCACCAACGTGGGCACCCGGATCGCCGCCGACGGCGCCCCGACCATGAAGCGTCTCCTCATGGAGCTGGGCGGCAAGGGGGCGGCGGTGGTCTTCGCCGATGCCGACGTGAAGGCGGCGGTCACCGCCATCGGCTCCACCTGGGCCTTCCACTCCGGCCAGATCTGCACCGCCCCCACCCGGGCGGTCATCCACCGGAGCATCTTCGACCAGGTGGTCGAGGGCCTCACCCAGTTCGCCGGCTTCCTGAAGGTGGGCGACCCCACCGAGAAGGACACCGTGGTGGGTCCGGTCATCTCGGCGGCCCAGCGGAAGCGGATCCTCGACCACATCGAGACCGGCCGCAAGGAGGGCGAGGTGGTGGTGGGCGGCGGACGTCCCGAGCACCTGCCCACCGGCTACTACGTGGAGCCCACCCTCATCGTGGGTGGGAACGACATCACGGTGGCCCGGGAGGAGATCTTCGGGCCGGTGGTGGTGGCCATCCCCTTCGACGAGGACGAGGAGGGCGTGGCCATCGCCAACGACAGCGACTTCGGCCTGTACGACTACGTGTTCTCCGGTGACACCGCCCGGGCCTTCCGGGTGGCCAAGCAGCTCCGGGCCGGCCACGTGGGCATCAACACCGCCCAGCGGAACATGGACGCCCCCTTCGGCGGGTTCAAGATGAGCGGCATCGGACGCGACGGCGGCGACTACGGCCTGGAGGCCTACTCGGAGATGCAGTCCATCATCTGGATGGGCTGACACCGCCCGCCGCGTGCCCGTCCCGGTCCCACCCTCCGTCCCCGCCTCGTTCACCGAGGTGGCCGAGCGCGTCTCCAACTGGGGCCGGTGGGGCGACGACGACCAGCTGGGCACCCTCAACCTCATCGACGACGCCGCTCGGCTGCGGGGGGTGGCCGCCGTCCGGGACGGGGAGGCCTTCCCACTCGGGCTGCCGATGTCGGAGGCGGAGGGGATCCAGGTGGGGTTCATCAAGGGGCGGGTCAACCCCACCCGGTCGATGATCTACGTGAACCACCCGCTGGCCGACGACCCGGCGTGGATCGCCACCTCCGAGGACGTGGTCACCTTCGCCCTGCAGTGCGCCACCCACTGGGACGGGCTGGCCCACGCCTCCTACGGCGCCGGCCCCGAGGGGCCCCGCCTCTACAACGGCTATCCGGCCTCGGCGGTCACCGAGGCGGGCGCCGCCACCCTGGGCATCCACCACGTGCGCTCGCTGGTGTCCCGGGGAGTGCTGTTGGATGTGGCCCGGGCCAAGGGCCTGCAGCTGCTGGGGGCCGGCTACCCGATCACCCCCGACGACCTGGACGCCGCCTGCGCCCTGGGCGGCCTCACCATCGAGCCGGGGGACGTGGTGCTGGTGCGGACCGGCCAGCCCGCCCACCTGGCTCTCCCGGGTCGACCGGGGATCGACGGGGCGGAGCCCAAGCGCGACCTGGTGGCCTACACCTGGCCGGTCCCGGGGCTGACCGTGGCCACCGCCGAGTGGCTCCACGCCCGGGACGTGGCGGCGGTGGCCACCGACACCATGGTCCTGGAGGTCTACCCCGGCGAGGACGACGCGCTCTACCTGCCCGTCCACCTCCTCCACCTGGTGGAGATGGGGATGACCCAGGGCCAGAACTGGTACCTCGACGAGCTGGCCGACGCCTGTGCGAGCGACGGGCGGTACGACTTCCTGCTCGACGCCACCCCCCTCCCCCTCACCGACGCCCTGGGGTCACCGGTGAACCCGGTCGCCCTGCGCTGAGCTCGGACGGCCGGGCGGCGCAGCCGATCAGGCGGCCAGGCCCACGATCGGCTGGTCGAGAGTGAGGCTGCCGGTGGAGCCGTGGAACCCGGCGTCGCCGAAGGCGAAGATGCCGCCGTCACTGGCCACCAGCCAGTAGCCGCCGCCGTCGGGGGTGGCGGCCATGCCCACGATGGGCTGGTTGAGGGGCAGCCCACCGGTGGACCCGTGGAACCCGGCATCGCCGAAGGCGAAGATGCCGCCGTCACTGGCCACCAGCCAGTAGCCGCCGCCGTCGGGGGTGGCGGCCATGCCCACGATCGGCTTGTTGAGCGACAGGCTGCCGGTGGAGCCGTGGAACCCGGCATCGCCGAAGGCGAAGATGCCGCCATCGGAGGCGACCAGCCAGTAGCCCTTGCCGTCGGGGGTGGCGGCCATGCCCACGATCGGCTTGTTGAGCGACAGGCTGCCGGTGGAGCCCTCGAACCGGGCGTCACCGAAGGCGAAGATGCCACCGTCACTGGCCACCAGCCAGTAGCCCTTGCCGTCGGGGGTGGCGGCCATGCCCACGATCGGCTTGTTGAGCGACAGGCTGCCGGTGGAGCCGTAGAAGTGGGCGTCGCCGAAGGCGAAGATGCCACCGTCACTGGCCACCAGCCAGTAGCCGCCGCCGTCGGGGGTGGCGGCCATGCCCACGATGGGCTGGTTGAGGGGCAGCCCACCGGTGGAGCCGTGGAAGCCGGCATCCCCGAAGGCGAAGATGCCACCGTCGGAGGCGACCAGCCAGTAGCCCTTGCCGTCGGTGGGCGCGGGCGGTGCCGGAATGGACACCGTGGTGGTGGCGACCGAGCCCAGGAAGGAGCCGTTGCCGGCGTAGGTGGCGGTGACCGTGTCGGTGCCGGCCGGGATGTCGGCGGCGTTGCAGGTGGCGGTACCGTCGTCGAGGGTGGCGGCACACAGTGGCGTCGAACCGACCGCGAAGGTCACCTCACCGTCCGGGGTTCCGGCGGTGGAGGTCACGTTCGCCGACAGTCCGACCCCAACCCCCGCCGTGGAGGGAACCAGCGCCGCCGTGACGGTCATGGCGGTCCGCACCGCCCCGCCACCGCTCTGGCCGACGATGAGCGGGCCGTTGACAGCGTTGAACCCGACCGCCGTGCAGTTGCCCGGTCCCGTGCAGGAGACGCCCGTCAGGGCGATGGACGCCACCGCCGGATGCGGGATGGTCCAGGTCGAGCCGCCGTCCGCCGTCTGCAGGACGGCCCCGGTACTCACCAGCCACGGGTAGGTCCCGGACGATCCGACGGCGGTGCAGTCCGTCGTCGTCGTGCAGGAGACCGAGTTGAGCTCGAAGAAGGTGGAGCTGGTGGTGGTGTCGCTCGTCCACGAGCGCCCTCCGTCGTCGGTGAGAAGGATGGTGGGTGCCGTCGGGGACGCCCCCACCGACGCGTCGTCTCCGACGGCCACGCAGTCGGTGGCGTTCGAGCACGAGACCCCGGTCAGGCCGCCGGAGACCTGGTGGAACGTCCCGCCCTGCCAGGTGGATCCACCGTCGACGGTGTAGTCGATGGCGTCGGTGCCCACCGCCACGCAGGTGAGCGCCGATCCGCAGGACACGCCGGTCAGCCCGTCACCGGCCGGAGAGCTCGGCGACGACCAGGTCTCACCGCCGTCGTCGGTGACGGAGATCTGCTCCGGATACGAGCCCACGGCCACGCAGTGGAGGACCGAGGTGCACGAGATGCCGCTGACCTCCTCGGAGGGACCCCGGGGGTCCGGCGTCCAAGTGACTCCGCCGTCGGTGGTCGTCAGGGCATCGCCTTCACCCACCGCGAAGCAGACCGAGGTCGAGGGACACGACACCGCGGCGAGCGACTCGTCGGGGTCGGTCTGGTCGGTCCAGGTCGCACCGCCGTCGGTGGTGCGGCCGACGGCGTCCGCCCCGACGGCGACGCAGGCCAGGGTGGATGGGCACGACACCGCCACCAGGCCGGGCTGCCCTGCCGGGACCGACTGGGCCGTCCACGTCGATCCGCCGTCGGTGGTGGAGGCGATCCCGGAGCCCACCGCCAGGCAGGCGGTAGCCGAGGCGCAGGACACGTTGGTGAGACCGCTGACGCCGGTCGGTGCGGTCTGGGCCGCCCACGTGGCTCCCCCGTCGGTGGAGCCGACGATCGACCCCCCGCCGACCGCCGTGCAGTCGCCCGATCCGGCGCAGGTGACCGTCTTGAGCTCGCTGACGCCGGACGGAACCGATGCCGGCGTCCAGGTGATCCCGCCGTCGGAGGTGGTCCAGATCCCGTCTCTCACCGCCACGCAGTCGCTCGATGTCGAGCAGAAGACCCCGATCGCCACCACCCCGGCCCCCTGGGTCCACTCCGAACCGCCGTCCGTCGAGGTGATCGGCCCGTCGAGCCCCATGGCCATGCAGAAGCCCGAGGTCGTGCACGACACCGTGGCCAGGGGGGGGAACTCCAGGGCTCCCGAGGGAGGCGGCGCATAGGCCAGGGTGGAGCCGTTCCACAGCAGCACGAAGCTCGCGTAGAACGGAGCCTCACCGACCTGCTCCTCGGCGAGGCCCACGATCACGCAGTCGGATGACGACACACAGGAGATGCCGGTGGCGACCGGATCGGTCTGACCGGACGCCGGGGTGATCGACGTGGCGATCCAGGTGCTGCCGCCGTTCACCGTGGTGAAGACCACCGGGGCGTTGCCGAGGTCCCCGGCCGCGATGCATGCCGACGTCGACGTGCAGGTGATGGACGACAGGGTGGTCGCCCCGATCGGGACATCCTGGTTGACCCAGGTACCCCCTCCATCGGTGGTGGCCAGGATGAACGACGTTCCGGCCGCCGAGGTGGCGGCCGGAGCCGTGCCCACCGCGAAGCAGTCGTCCGCCGAGGGGCACGACACGTCGGAGATCTGCGACATGTCGGGGGATGTCGAGCTCTGTACCGTCCACGGCGTGATGGTGGCCGATGCTGGTGACGACACCAGGACCACGCCGACCAGCCCGACGCCACCGAGCACGACCACGCCCAGGACGATCGCCATCCGCCGTACCAGCGACATCCTTGCCCCTTCCCGAGTCGCTCAACGGCCCCGACCCAGATCATCAGACCGCAGGTCACGGTACCCCCGATCGTCCAGGCGGTAAAGGCCCCGGGCCACCGCCCCCGTCCGTCCACCTCCGTGCTCCGGACACGGTTGGGGGGTCAGGAGGCGATGCCGACCACCGGTTGGGCGGGAGCACTCCCGCCGGTCGAGCCCCGGAACCCGGCGTCGCCGAAGGCGAAGATGCCGCCGTCGGAGGCCACCATCCAGTAACCGGCGCCGTCCGACGAGGGCGTGATGCCCACGATGGGCCGGTTGAGGGTGAGTGAGCCGGTGGACCCGAAGAATCCGGCGTCCCCGCAGGCGAAGACACCACCGTCACTGGCCACCAGCCAGTAGCCGTGGCCGTCGGAGGTGGACGCCATCCCCACGATGGGCCGGTTCAGCGTGAGCGAGCCGGCCGACCCGTAGAACCCGGCGTCACCGAAGGCGAAGATCCCGCCGTCGTCGGCCACCAGCCAGTAGCCCTTGCCGTCGGGGGTGGCCGCCATGCCGACGATGGGCCGGTTGAGCGTGAGGAAGGCCGCCGTCCCGTAGTTGCCGGCGTCGCCGAAGGTGAAGACATCGCCGTCACTGGCCACCAGCCAGTAGCCCTTGCCGTCCGGGGTGGCCGCCATCCCCACGATGGGCACGCGGAGCGACACGCCCCCCAGGGAGCCGTAGAACCCGGCGGTTCCGAAGTTGAACACCCCCCCGTCGGAGCCCACCATCCAGTAGCCGCCGCCACCTGGCATCGAGCTGGTCCCCACAATGGGGGCGGGCAGCGGAGGGGTCGCCCCGGTGGGTCCGAAGAACGGCGCGCTTCCGAACGTGAAGACCTGGCCCCCGGAGGTTGCCGTCCAGTAGCCGGCGGAAGCTCCCGAGTCCCCACCTCCGGCCGTGGTGCCGGGGGGTGACGTCGTCGGGGTGGCCGTGGTGGTGGTGGTCGGCGGCGGGGACGTCGTCGTGGTGGTGGTGCTGGTCGGCGGTGGCGACGTCGACGAGGTCGTGCTGGTGCTGGTCGGTGGTGGCGATGTCGTGGTTGTCGTCGTCGTGGCCGGCGGTTGGGTCGTCGAGGTCGTCGTCGTCGTGGTGGGCGGTGGGCGGGTCGTCGAGGTGGTGGTCGTGGTGGGGGGCGGCTTGGTCGTGGTCGTGGTCGTGGTGGTGCTGGTCGACGTTGTCGTGGTCGTCGTCGTGGTGGTGGTGGTCGGTGGGGGAGGCGAACCGGTTCCGGTGGTGAGCGGGGTCAGGCCGGACCCGGCCACCTGGTCCGGCGTGGCGTCCCCCCCGTAGACCTGGAGGGCGTGGACGAAGGCGGTCCCCACCGAGGTCGGGCTCCAGAACGGGGGGATCCCGCCCCCGTACGAACCGCCGAAATTGACCTCGGAGACGTTGATCATCACGGCGGAGGCGGTCACCGGGTCGAAGTCCAGCTCGAGCTCGTGGTCCCGGAACTGGCCCACCACGGTGGCCACCGTCGTCCATCCCGAGGGCCCGTCGACCGACACCGTGTAGTTGCGGACCCCCGAGGCCACGCTCCCCATCGACTGGGTGTCGACGATCACCCGGTCGACGGTGGCCGGGGCCGCCAGGGTGACGGTCAGGCTCGGCGTGGTGTCCCCGCTGGTCGACGACCACCCGTTGCTGTGGCCGACCGGGAGGCCGGCGATGGCGGCGGCGGCGTTCCCCGAGCTGGCGGTGGCGGTGGCGCCGCCGGTGGCCAGGCCCAGGTCGTCCCCGTACGGCTGCGGGGGGGCCACCGCCACGGTGTCCCCCACCGGGACGCTGAGGTAGGTGACCTGGTCGGAGATGGGCAGCGAGTAGGCGGAGCCGGAGGTGACCGACACCGAGGTGGCGCTCCCGTACTGGGAGGTCACCGTCACCGGTACCGCCCCGCCCCCCGGGGAGGTCACCGTCACCGCGCCGGTGGTGGTCAGGCCGTCGGACCAGACCGCCGTCAGCTGGGTGCTGCCCCCCGGGGCGGCTCCGAAATCGGCCTGGTAGGTCTGGGGGATGCCGGTGGCCGGCATCGAGAGGTAGGGCCGGGCGGCGAACTGGGTCGAGGCCTCCATGGTGGCCAGCGCCGACGGCTTGACGTAGTCGTCGGTGCTCACCGCCTGGATCAACGAGAACGACACCCCGTCGTTCCCCCAGGCCCCCTCGTCGTAGAAGTAGTTCCACACCGGGATGTCGAGGGCCTTCATCCAGATCATGGCCCGGGCCACGGTGTCGGCCTGGCTGAGGAAGTTGTAGTCGCCGTCGCTCCACCAGCCGACCTCGGTGAACCACAGGGGCGTCGTGCCCAGGATGGCCTCGACCTGCTGGACCTGGGCCGGCATCCCGTCCTCCTCGAAGGAGTCGTTGTAGCCGGTGTAGGGATGGATGGCCGCCACATCCATGTAGGCCAGCCCACCGGCACCCACCAGCTGCTGCCACCAGCTCGGCGACGGCTCGAGGGTCGAGCCTCCGATGACCGTCGAGGCCGACCCCGGCTCGACCGCCTTCACGGCGTCATAGAACGGCTGCAGCACCTGGGTGACGTAGGTGGCGGCATCGCTCCACCCGGTGTTGTTGGACTCGTTCCACGGCTCCCACTTGGTCACCGGCGCGCATCCGGTGCACCCGGTCGGCACCTTGGCGTAGTAGCCGACCAGAGCCTGGATGTCCCCCTGCCACCAGCCGTTGGAGACCAGCACCGGCGAGACGGCGTCGCCACCACCCACCTGCACCCAGAAGGCGACGTTGTGCTGCACCGCCTGACCGGCGGCCTGGAAGTAGTCCTGGGGGGCGTTGGTGAAGGTCATGGCCGACGGCCCGCAGGTGGCGGCGGTGGGGGCGGAGGCGTTGCAGTCGGGCAGGAAGTCCGACCAGCTGAACGGGTTGTTGTCCCGCTCGCCGTCCAGCCCGAGCTGGGCGTTGAGGGCCACCCCCCGGGCCGCCGACGGGCCACCCGAGTCGACACCCGCCGGCAGGGTGGCGAAGTTCAGCCCGTCCCCCGCCGCCCCCACCGTGTACGGCATGCACGTCGCCCCGAGCCTGGTCGGCGGGCTGGTGCTGGTGTCGAACAGCGACGCCTGCACCTCGTAGGGGCCCGGGACGGTGTCGGCGGACGGGAGGGTCAGCCGGACGCTGGCCAACGCCGACGCCGAGGTGGGGAGGGCGACCGTGGTGGGGGCGGGGACGGTCCCGGCGTCGAGGGAGGCGGTGTTCTCCACCGAGTAGGCCAGCTGCAGGTGCGAGGCGTCGGCCACCCACCACGGGTCGAAGTCGGCGGTGACGGTCGGTGTGGTGCCGGGGGCGAAGTAGTTGCCGGTGACCGGCGACCACAGCCCCGCACCCCAGCCCAGGGTGTCGGCGGGAGCCTGGGGGCTGTCGAGGTACTGGTCGAGGGTGGCCAGCGACACCGAGGCGATCACGTTGGTGTTCGACACGGCCTCCTGGAAGTAGAGCGTGGTGCCCTCGAGGTACAGGTTCCCGCCCCCCAGGGTGAGGTTGCCGGCACCCAGGTCGTTGGTCCCGAAGGTGGTGGACCCCTCGAGGTACCCGCTGGCGCTGGTGGCCTCGAGGGTGCCGTACTCGTCGGCGGTGTAGATGGTGCCGTCGGGACCCTGGGCCGCCTGGCCGGGGACGTAGAACTGGCTCCCCGACCCGGTGTGGGTGTCCGCCCCCTTGATGTGGGACGAGCCGAAGGTGGCGAGCACCGACCCCGACGGGCTGAGGGTGTGCACGTAGCCGTCGCCGGTCTCGAGGAGGTCCCCGTTCGACTCCTGGTTGATGTACTCACCGCGGCCGACGAGCGGGAAGGTGCCGGCCACCGAGCCGGTGCCGGCGTTGAGGAGCTCGCTGCTCGAGGTGTCCTGCTCGAGGCTCACCCCCAGCTCGAAGCCGGAGCCGGAGCCGACCGGGAAGATGAGATAGGGGTTGCCCTTGGACGGGTCGGACTGCCAGATCTTGGTGCCGGTCGGGGAGAACTTCTCGACCGCCTGCGAGAAGTACGTGGCCAGGTAGATGTCGCCCGACGGATCGACCACCGGCTGGCTGATGTCGTTGCCGGATCCGCCGGTGAAGCCGGACGGCAGGGCGAACGAGCTCACCTCGGTCCCACCCAGGGTGTAGGTGATCAGCTGGGTGCCGGTGTTGACATAGAGGTCGGTGGAGGTGGCGGTGAAGTTGGAGGCCCCGCCCGGAGGGGAGACCACCGTGGGGGTCGGGTCGGACGGCAGGGTGGCCGCCGGCCCCAGCACCGAGCTGGGGTCCGGGGCGGCGCAGATCGGGCTGACCTCGGCGGCCGTCGGGGCGGCCACGCTACCGGCGATCTGGGGTGTGGAGGCGGTGGCCGACGGTCCGGCCCGCAGCAGACCCACCGCCATGGCCGGGACCGCCACCAGCAGGGTCAGGAGTACGGCCATCACCGGGCGCCCCCGGAGTGGACCACCACGGTCGTCGAAGCGGGGGGACACGGCCACTACAGGGATTGTGCCGCGGCTGAACGGTCGAGGAGTTACCTAACGGTGAAAAATTGGTGTCTCCCCACCGAGGGTGAACGACCCAACCGGTTGCGCGGGAGTTGAGCACTCCTACCGGAAAGGGCGGCTAGGTCGCCTTCGGCGACTTGGTCCGCGATGGTGCCGATGTGGCGGCCGAGGAACCGCCCTTGGCCCGGGCCGCCTTGACCTGGGCGGTGCGGGCCGCCGCCGCCCCGCCTCCCACCACCGGTCCGGTGCGCGGCCGTGGTGCCGTCGCCCCGGGCACCTCCGCCCCGTCGGGCGCCGCACGGCCGGTCACCGCCCAGTGGAGCAGCCGTGCCTGGCTGTCCACCAGCGAGGCGGTCCGGATCCCCCAGAACTCGAAGCCGTAGCGGTGGCCGGAGACCTGGGCCAGCATGGCGATCAGGGTGCCCGCCGCCGCCATCGGATCGGAGCCGGCCGGCGAGCCGTCGCTGGCGGTGGCGATGACCCGGGCCAGGGTGACGGTCACCGCGTTCAGCGCCCGGACCCGGAGGCCCTGGAACCGCAGGTCGCCCTCGACCGTGGTGAGCTCCACCACCCGGAAGACCGCCCGGTTGGTCTCCCAGTACTCCATGAACCCCTCGACCACGGTGACCGCCGTCGCCCAGCTGGCCCCCTCCGACCAGTCCCCGTCCACCAGGTCGGCCAGCTCGCCGGCCCCCTCCACCAGCTCCTCGGCGAGCACGGTGATGGCCGCCTCGACGTTCTCGAAGTACTGATAGAAGGTCGCCGGCGAGGTGCCGGCCTCCCGGGCGATGTCGATGACCTTGATCGACCGCCACGGAGTGGCCACCAACAGGTCGGTGGTGCACTCGAGGAGCCGCTGACGGGTCGCCCGCCCCCGGCGTCCGGGCACCCGGCCGTCGGTGGTGGCGATGAGGTCGGCTTCGTCAGGGAGCGCCATGAGGTTCCAATGGTACCGAGGAGGCCCCGGGTGTGACGGACCGTCAGTTGCGGGGGGTCCGGAAGGCCAGGGAGTAGGGTTTGTCGATGGCGACCAGCCCGGTGCCCCGCACCCTGACCCGTGCCCAGCAGGCCCGGCGCCAACGCGTGGTCGATGCCGCGATGTCCCTCGCCCTCGAGGGCGGTTACGACGCCGTGCAGATGCGCGACGTGGCCGCCCGGGCCGACGTGGCGATGGGGACCGTCTACCGCTACTTCATCAGCAAGGACCACCTGCTGGCCGCCGCCCTGGTCCACTGGGTCGAGCAGCTCGACACCCGCCTGGCCCAGGTCCCCGCCCAGGGGGACACGGTGGGCGCCCGGGTGATCGAGGTGCTGGACCGGGCCCTGCGGGCCATGGGCCGCCAGCCACTGCTGGTGGGAGCGGTGTTCACCGCCCTGGCCTCCCCCGACCCGGCGGCCGTGGAGTCCCAGCAGCAGGTGGCCATCGTGATGGAGAGCATCATCACCCGGGCCATCGGCGAGCCGGCACCTCCCGACCTCAGCGACCGGGCCCGCATCCTCGGGCACGTGTGGTACTCGGCTCTGGTGGGCTGGGTGAACGGCTGGAGCAACATGAGCCGGGTCCACGACGAGCTGGTGGTGGCGGTCGGGCTGTTGCTGCCCGCCGACATCTACGCCGCCGCCTGACCCTCCCGGACCCCTCCGACCCGACCGGCGGCTGGGGCCATCCACCCGCCGCGCCCCGGGCCGAGGCCCTTGCTACGGTCTCCCCATGCCGTCGGCCATCGAGATCCAGCACCTGACCAAGCAGTTCCGGGGCGTGCTGGCCGTCGACGACCTCAGCTTCGAGGTGGCGGCCGGGCGGGTGACCGGCTTCCTCGGCCCCAACGGCTCGGGCAAGACCACCACCCTGCGGATGCTCCTCGGGCTGGTGGAGATCAGCGGGGGCAGCGCCACCTTCGGCGGCCGCCGCTACGAGCAGATCGACAGCCCCGTCCAGCACGTGGGTGCCGTGCTGGAAGCCACCAGCTTCCACCCCTCCCGGCGGGCGGAGGACCACCTGAAGATGGTGTGCATCGGCGCCGGTATCCCGCTCACCCGGGTCGGCGAGACCCTCGACCTGGTCGGCCTGGCCGATGTGGCCCGCCGCCGGGTGGGGAAGTTCTCCCTCGGCATGCGCCAGCGCCTGCAGCTGGCCACCGCCCTCCTCGGCGACCCGGAGATCCTCATCCTCGACGAGCCGGCCAACGGGCTCGACCCCCAGGGCATCCAGTGGCTCCGCACCTTCATCCGCCACCAGGCCTCCACCGGGCGCTCGGTGCTGGTCTCCTCCCACCTGCTGTCGGAGATGGAGGAGACGGTGGACGACGTGGTGATCGTGTCCCAGGGCAGGCTGGTGCTCCAGACCACCCTGGCCGAGCTCTCCACCCGGACCGGCACCACCACCGGCATGCGGGTGCGGTCGCCGGAGGTCGGTCGGCTGGCCGGCCTGCTGACCGCCTCCAACATCGCCTTCCGGACGGTCGCCCCCGACACCATCGTCATCGACGGTGGGACCCCGGAGTGGCTGGGCCCGGTCCTGGCCCAGCACCAGATCGTCATCTACGAGGTGATCCATGAGAAGGGCAGCCTCGAAGACGTCTTCCTCGACCTGACCCGCGGCTTCGAGGCCTCCCTCCCCGGTGGCGGGCACGCCCCCGGCTCCGGCCCGATGGGCGGCGCAGCCGAGGACCCGCCTCCGGACGCCCCACCCGCCGTGCCCGGGGTCGGAGCGGGGGGACCGTCGTGATCAGGGTCATCCGTGCCGAGTGGATCAAGCTGCGCACCACCGCGGTGCCGTGGGTGCTCACCGGTATCGCCCTGATCATCAACGGGCTGCTGATCCTGGTCATCTTCCTCCGGCACGACCCGGTCACCGGGGGCGACACCGTCCCCCACACCACCCAGCAGCTCAACAACCTGGTCGGCTCGGGCTTCCAGGGCTACCTCTTCGCCCTTCTGCTCGGGGTGCTCTGCATCACCACCGAGTTCCGGCACAAGACGGTGACCACCTCGTTTCTGGTCACGCCCCACCGGCCGGTCTTCGTGATCGGGAAGATGATCTTCGCCGCCATCGCCGGCGCCGTCCTGGCCGTCATCATGCTGGTGGCCACCCTGATCGGGGGCGGCCTCACCCTGGTGGCCCGGGGTGGGTCCTTCTCGGACATGCTCCACCGGCTCCCGGCGGTGGCACCCGGGATGATCCTGGTCTTCGCCCTGTTCGCCATCCTCGGGGTGGGGGTGGGCTCGGTGCTCACCAACCAGGTGGCCGCCATCATCGTGGTCCTGGGCTGGTTCATCATCCTCGAAGGGATCCTGGTCAGCCTGGTCAACGGGGCCGAGAAGTGGGTGCCGACCGGGGCGGCTCTGGCCGCCTCCAACCTCACCCGCAACATGGGGGGCGGCAACGGGGGCGGCGACGTCTTCCACCTGTTCAACCAGTGGCAGGGGACCCTCCTCATGCTGGGCTACGGGGTCCTCTTCGCCGCCATCGGCTCGTACTTCCTCACCCGCCGCGACATCACCTGACCGGCCGGGGTCCGGCCCACGACGGGCCGGGAGGACCGCCGGCGCGCCGCGGTCGTTGACGGCCCACTCGTTGCTATGTCAACATCCATCGGTGACCCGCGTTCCGGACACCGTGGCGGCCCGGGACGAGTGCGTCCCCTACTACGACCTGGTCGACGAGCTCCCCCCCGATGAGGTCCGGGAGACCCTGGCCGGGTTCTTCAACCTCTGCTTCGCCCGGTCCATCCTCGAGGAGCACCTCGACCGCCGGCTCCGGAGCACCGCCGACATCACCCTCGCCCAGCACGAGGTGCTCTACCGCCTCAGCCTGGCCCCCGGCGGCCGGCTCCGGATGGCCGAGCTGGCCGCCCTCCTCCAGGCGTCCAAGAGCGGGGCCTCCCGACTGGTCGACCGCATGGCCTGCTCCGGGCTGGTGGAGCGCCAGCCGTGCCCGACCGACCGGCGCCTGGTCTTCGCATCGCTGACCCCCACCGGCCGGGCCACCTTCGTGCGCTCCGCCCCGGTGTTCAAGGCCGAGGTGGTGACCGTCTTCGGCGACGTCCTCGACCACGACGACCACCGGGAGCTCCGGCGGATTCTGAAGAAGCTGCTGGCCGCCCACGACGCCTGGGACACCCGACGGTGCGAACCGCCGACCCTGCCCTCCCCCCGACCGACCAACCGAGGAGCCGACTGATGGACAAGAAGTGGTGGACCCTGATCGCCGTCTGTACCGGGACCTTCATGTTGCTCCTCGACATCACCGTGGTGAACGTGGCGCTCCCCGACATCCAGGCGTCGCTGCACGCCAGCTTCAGCGACCTCCAGTGGGTGATCGACGCCTACTCCCTCACCTTGGCCGCCTTCCTGCTCACCGCCGGGGTGGTCGGTGACATGTACGGCCGCCGGGAGGTCTTCGCCATCGGCCTGGGGGTCTTCTCACTGTCCTCCCTGGTCTGCGGGCTCTCCACCACCGCCCTCATGCTCAACCTGTCCCGGGCCGTCCAGGGGGTGGGCGGAGCCATCATGTTCGCCACCTCCCTGGCCCTCATCGCCCAGGCCTTCCAGGGCCGGGAGCGGGGCACCGCCTTCGGGATCTACGGGGCGGTGATCGGCGGGGCGGTGGCCATCGGCCCGCTGGTCGGGGGCGCCATCACCAGCGGCATCGGCTGGCGGTGGATCTTCTTCGTCAACATCCCCATCGGGGTCGCCGCCATCGCCGTCACCCTGGCCAAGATCGACGAGTCGAAGGACCCCAACAAGCGCCGGATCGACTGGATCGGCTTCGTGACCTTCTCGGCGTCGCTCTTCCTCCTGGTCTTCGCCCTGGTCCGGGGGAACGATCTCGGGTGGGGCAGCACCGCGGTGGTGTCCATGCTGGTGGCCGCCGCCGTGCTGATGGCCGTCTTCCTGGTGGCCGAGTGGAAGCAGCGCGAGCCGATGCTCGACCTGTCGCTGTTCCGTCGACCGGCCATGGTGGGGGTGTCGATCGCCACCTTCTGCGTGGCGGCGTCGATCTTCGCCATGTTCCTCTACCTCACCCTCTACGTGCAGGACGTGCTCGGCTACGGACCGTTCACCGCCGGGCTGATCTTCCTCCCCCTGACCATGATGGCGTTCATCGTGGCCCCGTTCGCCGGGCGGCTGACCGTCCGGATGCAGTCGCGCTACCTGATGGGCACCGGCATGCTCCTGGTGGCGGTGGGGTGCTTCCTGATGTCCGACATCCAGGCCAGTTCGGCGTGGACCGTCCTCCTCCCCGGCTTCATCGTCTGCGGCATCGGGATCGGCGTGGCCAATCCGGTCATCGCCTCGGCGTCGGTGGCGGTGGTCCCCCACCAGCGGAGCGGCATGGCCTCGGGATCCTCCAACACCTTCCGGCAGGTGGGCATCGCCACCGGCATCGCCGCCCTCGGCGCCATCTTCCAGAGTCAGGTGCAGTCGGGGACCATGCGAGCGCTGGCCGCCTCGGCCACCGGCCGGGAGGTGGCGACTCGGGGCGGGTCCCAGCTGAGTGCGGCCATCACCGGTGGTGGGGTCCGGGAGGCGGCCAGGGCGATCCCGGTGGCCAGCGCCCGCCAGTCCCTGCTCGACGCCTACCGGCTCGGGTTCACCACCACCTTCAACCACCTGATGACCATCTCGACGGTGGTGGCCCTGGTCGGCTCCCTCGCCGCCTACGCCCTGGTCCGCCAGCGCGACTTCGTGGCCGCCCAGGGCCACGCTCCCGCCGGTGCCGCGCCCGGCGCCGCCACCCCCGCCGGTGCCGCCCAGCCCGACCCGGCCCCGGCCACGTGAGCGGGCCCGCCCCCGACCCGGAGACCGCCGCATGAGGACACGACTGACGGAGCTGCTCGGCGTCGAACATCCGGTGATGCTGGCCGGCATGGGGGGCGTCTCCTACGCCCCCCTGGTGGCCGCCGTCTCCGAGGCCGGCGGATTCGGCTGCCTGGGCGCCTCCACCATGGGCCCCGAGCGCATGGTCGAGGAGATCGCCGCCGTCCGCCAGCTGACCGACAGGCCCTTCGGTGTCGACCTGCTCACCGCCATGCCGGGGAACCTCACCGGGCAGGTGGAACAGCTCATCGCCGGCGGCGCCGGCGTCTTCGTCGCCGGTCTCGGGGTCCCCGCCGAGGTGGTCGAGCTCTGCCACCGCCACGACGTCCTGGTGGTGAACATGTGCGGCAAGGTCGACCACGCCCGGCGGGCGGTCGACGCCGGCTGCGACCTGGTGGTGGCCCAGGGCACCGAGGCCGGGGGCCACACCGGCACGGTGGCCACCCTGCCCCTGGTGCCCCAGGTGGTGGATGCGGTGGGCGGCCAGGTGCCGGTGGTGGCGGCCGGTGGGATCTTCGACGGGCGGGGACTGGCGGCCGCCCTCTCGCTGGGAGCCGACGGCGTGTGGATCGGCACCCGCTTCATCGCCACTCCGGAGGCCCAGGGGGTGGCCGGGTACAAGGACGCCCTGATCCGGACGGGCGAGGACGGCACGGTGGTGAGCCGGGCCTACTCCGGCAAGACGATGCGGGTGGTCCGGAACCAGTACACCTTGTTCTTCGAGGAGCACCCCGGTGAGCTGGCCAGCTTCCCCACCCAGCTGGCCCGGTCGATGCACGACGGCGCCTTCCACCTGGGAGGTGACGAGCGCACCGACGGGATCGACCCGGACCTCGAGTGCTACCCGACCGGTCAGGGGGTGGGGGCCATCCGGACCCTGATCCCGGCCGCCACCCTGGTCGAGCAGATCGTCACCGAGGGCACCGAGGTCCTGGCCCAGCTGGGTCGGCTGGCCGGCGGCTGAGCGACCTGGGACCCGACCCGGACCGGGTGCCTGCGGCTAGGTCGACGAGCTGGGCACGGTGCCCAGCTGGCTGGGCACCTGCGGTGTCACCTTGCAGGTGAGCTGGGTGGAGGTGGGGAGGAAGGAGGCGGTGTCGGTGAACGGGTAGACGTTCCCGCCGTTGCACATCTCCCAGGTGCCCTTCTTGCCGTCCGCCGCGCTGGTGGCGGTGTTGTCCCACTTCAGGACCCCGAAGTTCGACGCCACGTCGTAGGGGCCGTCCTGGCCGTTCCAGCCGCCCAGCTCGCCGCCGGGCGACGACTGGGGGATGGCCTTCATGGCGGCCTGGAAGTTCTCCGGTGTCAGGTTGGGCCCGGCGTTCTGCAGGGCGGAGTAGAACATCATCATCGACCCGTAGACCAGCTGGAAGTCGGGGACGATGGTGGCGTTGGGGTTGGTGTTGCCGAGGTTGAAGGCCTTGACCGCCTCGGCCACCGACGGGGCGGTGTCGGGCACCCCGCTGCCGATGATGTCCTGGCTCTGGTCGGTGGGGAGGAGGCGCATGGAGACCTCGTTGTCGGTGGCGTTCTCCGAGTAGACCGGCTGGAAGAACCACTCGGGGTAGTAGTGCTCGGCGGTGGCCCCCCCGAAGTAGAACTCGGTGGTGATGGGGTCGCAGGCCACGCAGACGACGGTGGTCACGCCGGCCTGCTTCATCTGGGACATGGCCGTCTCGGACTCCGTCTGGAGCTGGGCGTAGTTGAAGGTGATGGCGGCCTGGGCGGCCGGGGTCACCCCGTACTTCTCCAGGGCGGCCACCGCCTGCTGCTCGCAGGCGGCCTGGGTGGAGCTGTTCTCGTAGATGAGGCCGATCTTGCGGGTCTGGGTCTGCAGGCCGCCCTTGGCGAACTGGGCGGGCAGCCCCTTCAGCTGCTGGCCGAACAGGGCCCCGATGGACTCCGCCGACTTGGTGCAGTTGGGCCCCGGGGTGTAGGCGTAGGGGGCGTTCTGGGCGTAGTACTGGGCGTCCTGCTGGTAGAGGCCGAAGGCCACCACCTTCTGGGCGGCCAGGTCCTGGGTGTAGACGAACGTCGAGCTGGCCAGGGACATGTCGGCGAAGGCGTGGAGGGTGGTGGCCACCGTCACGGCGTCGGCCTGGGCCTGGGGGCCGCCGGTGCCCGAGTCCTCGTTGATGAAGCTGCCCTGCCCGTTGAACGGGGTGAGGACCACGTGGCGGCCGTAGAGCTCGAAGTCCTTGTTGAACACGTTGATGTAGGCCTGCATGGTCTGGACGAACTCGTCGTTGGTGCCGATCACCGACTTCGGCTCCACCGCGTAGATCTCCTGCATGAGGGCGGCGGCGGCGTTGCGGTAGCTGAGGGTGATGGTGGTGCCGGTCACCCCCGAGGAGGTGGCCCCGCCGTTGTTGCCGCTCCACTTGGGCTGGCAGGCCGGGGCGTAGGCCGACCAGCTGATCTGGCGGACGTTGGGGCCGCAGCTCACCCCGCTGACGGCGGTGCCCGAGCTGTAGGGGGCGGTCATGTGGGTCTGGCCGGGGAGGTAGGTGACCACGTTGTTCTGGGCGGGAACCGCCGCCGAGCCGTTCTCCACCGTTCCCCGCAGGGAGGGGAGGAACTCCACCAGCAGGATGGCGGCCAGCAGCAGCACGACGAACCCGCCGTACCGCCGTCCCACCACCTTGACCATCTGGCTGCCCCGGGGGCGCTGACCCTCGATCAGCCGGTCGGAGGACGGAGCCCGGGCGGGCGCCGGCAGAGCGGGAGGTGCCACTGCCATCGGGCCGGCTCCGAAGGCCGGGGGGAGGGGCGGCGATCCGTTGGTCGGCGGGAGTCCGGCCGCCACCGGGGCCACCGGTGGCTGCGCCCCCATGGTCGGGAGGTCGGCGAAGCCCGGGATCGGCGACCCGGCGGACGGCGGTGCCGGCGGCGGCGGGGCGGGGGCGGGAGGAGGCAGGTCCGGCGCCGACGAGGACGCCTGCCAACCGAACACGTTGGACCCACTGCCGAAGAAGTCCGATCCGGGGGCGGAGGCGGCCGGAGGCGCCGGAGGCGGGGTCGGTGCGGGGTCGTAGCCGGCGGGCAGCCCGGTGACCGGGTCGGCCCCGGGAGCCGGTGCCGTCGGCCCCGACGGGGTGGCGGCGGTCGGGTCGGCCCCGGCGGCTTCCTTCTCGCGCTTCTTGTTGAGCTGCTTCCGGGTCAGGGCGAACTCCATCAGGCACCTCCCCCGGTGGCGTCAGTCTCGAGCACCCTCATGCTGCGTTCCTTTCCTGTCGTGTCCCGTCGCCCGTCCCGAGGGCGCATTTCGGACCGGTCTCCCGGAGCCACCGGCTCAGGAGGAGGGTACGGAGCCCAGCCCGGTCGGCACCTGGGCGGTGACCTTGCAGCTCAACGGCGTGGAGGTCGGCATGACCGAGGAGGTGTTGTCGTACGGGTAGGTGTTGCCGCCGTTGCACACCTCCCAGGTGCCCTTCTGGCCGTCCGACGGGCTGGTGGCCGAGTTCTCCCACTTCAGGACCTGGAAGCTCGACGCCGGGTCGTAGGGACCGTAGCTACCGTTCCACCCGCCCAGCTCGCCCCCGTTGGACGACTGGGGGATGGAGTTCATGGCCGTCTCGAAGTTGGTCGGGGTCAGGTTGGGCCCGGCCGCCTGGAGAGCGGAGAAGAAGGCCAGGACCGAGCCGTAGACCAGGTCGTAGTCGGGGATGATCGGCGTACCCGGGGTGGTGTTGCCCAGGTTGTAGGCGTGGACCGCCTCGGAGTCGGCGTTGTTGGTGTCCGGAACCCCGGAGGTGAGGAGGTCCTCCCGCTGGTCGGACGGCAGCAGACGGATGAAGTTGTCGCCGTCGGTGGCGTTGGCGGAGTAGAGGGACTGGAAGTACCACTCGGGGAAGTAGTTGTCGGCGGTGGCCGAGGCGAAGTAGTAGCGGGGGGAGATCGGGTCACAGCCCACGCAGATGATGGTGGTGACCCCGGCCGCCTTCATCTGGGCCACGGCGGTGGCGGACTCGGTGGGCAGCTGGGAGAGGTCGAAGGTGAAGGCGGCCTGGGCGGCCGGGGTCACCCCGTACTTGGCCAGGGCCTGGACGACCTGCTGCTCGCAGGCGGCCTGGGTGGGCACGCTGGTGTAGAAGATGCCCAGCTTCCGGACCTCGCTCTGCAGGGCGCCCTTGGCGAACTGGGCGGTCTGCCCCTTCAGCTGCTGGCCGAAGAGGGCCCCGATGGCCTGGGCCGACTTGGAGCAGTTGGGGCCGGGCGTGTACTCGTAGGGAGCGTTCTGCTCGTACCACTGCTGGTCCTGCTGGTAGAGGCCGAAGGTGACCACCTTCTGGGTGGCCAGGTCCTGGGTGTAGGTGACGCTGGAGTCGATGAGCGACATGTCGGCGAAGGCGTGCAGCGAGGTGGCCACGGTGACGGCGTCCGACTGGGCCTGGGGTCCCCCCGAGCCGGTGTCCTCGTCGATGAAGTTCCCCTGCCCCTGGTAGGGGACGAGCACCACGTGGCGGCCGTAGAGCTCGAAGGACTTGTTGAAGGTGTTGATGTACGCCTGCAGGGTGTGGATGGCCGAGGCGTTGGTCCCCACCGAGGCCGCCGGGACCAGGGTGTACAGCTCCTGGAGGATGGAGCTGGCCGCCTCGCGGTAGGTCAGGGTGATGGTGGAGCCGGTCACCCCCGGGGCGGTGGCCCCACCGTTGTTCCCGCTCCACTTGGGCTGGCAGGCCGGTGCGTAGGCCGACCAGCTGACCTGGCGGACGTTGGGGCCGCAGCTCACCCCGCCGACGGTGGTGCCGGCGCTGTAGGGGGCGGTCATGTGGGTCTGCCCGGGCAGGTAGGACACCGTGCTGCTGGGCGTGCTGGCCACGGCGGCCGAGCCGTTGTCGACCGTTCCCCGCAGCGAGGGGAGGAACTCCACCAGCAGGATGGCGGCCAGCAGCAGCACGACGAACCCGCCGTACCGCCGCCCCACCGCCTTGACCATCTGGCTGCCCCGGGGGCGCTCGCCCTCGATCAGCCGGTCGGAGGCCGGGGCCCGGGCGGGCTCCGGCAGGGCGGGGGGTGCCACCGTCATCGGGGCGGCACCGAAGGCCGGGGGGATGGGCACCGACCCGTTGGTCGGCTCCAGCCCGGTGGTCGGTGCCACCGGGGGCTGGGCCCCCATGGTCGGCAGGTCGGCGAAGCCCGGGATCGGCGACCCGGCGGGAGCCGGGGGCGCCACGGGAGCCGGCGGGGCGACGGCCGGCGGCGGCCCCGCCGGGGCCGGGAGGTCCGGTGCGGGTGGCGCCTGCCGCCCGAACACGTTGGATCCGCTGCCGAAGAAGTCCGACCCGGCGCTGGTGGGGGGCGGGAGGGTGGGCGACGGGGACGGCTCGTAGCCGGCCGGCAGCCCGGTGAGCGGATCGGCTCCGGTGGCGGGTGCCGTCGGTCCGGCGGCCGGGGTGCCGGAGGCCTGGGCGGCCGCCTCCTCCTTCTCCCGCTTCTTGTTCAGCTGCTTCCGAGTCAGCGC
The DNA here is from genome assembly GCA_963709665.1 of uncultured Actinomycetota bacterium. Classification (GTDB taxonomy): domain Bacteria; phylum Actinomycetota; class Acidimicrobiia; order Acidimicrobiales; family RAAP-2; genus DASZIT01. The sequence goes on from CAVPWU010000009.1 coordinate 79,517, forward strand.
GAACTCCATCAGGAGGTGCGCTCCGGGGCGTCAGGGGCCTCCGGGGTGGCCGGGGCGAACCCGGGGGGCGGCGTGGGCGCCACCGGGGCGAACCCGGGGGGCGGCGTGGGCGTCACCTGGGCGAACCCGGGGGGAAGGGGTGGCGGCGTGGCGCCGGGGGGCGTGCCCACCGGGGCGAACCCGGGCGGCGGCGGTGGCGGCGTGGCGCCGGGGGGAGGCGTGGTGCCGGTGTAGCCGGGCGGCGGCGAGGCCGGGCCGGCGGAGGCGCCCACCCCGGCGCCCACGGGCACCGGAGCCTGTCGGGGGGCGGGCTGCGCCACCGGAGCCGCCAACGGAAGGTCGGCGGCCGGGCTGCCGGCCAGGGGGCCGGAACGCTGGGTGGCCGATGCGTCGGTGCCGAGGTAGGCGGCCACCACCGCCGGGTCGTTCAGCACCTCGTCGGTGGCCCCCTCGGAGATCACCGTCCCCACGTGCATGCAGAGGAGGCGGTCGGCGATGGTCGACACCAGCGGCACGTCGTGCTCGATGACGATGAAGGCGGCACCCGTCTCGTCGCGCAGGCCGAGCAGCAGCTCGCCGAGGGCCTCGCTCTCGCGCTGGGCGATCCCGGCCGTCGGCTCGTCGAGCAGCAGCACCGACGGCCGGTGGGCCACCGCGCAGGCCAGCTCGAGCACCCGCCGGGTACCGGTGGACAGCTCGGAGACGAACCGGTCCCGGAACCGGGTCAGGCCCATCTCCTCCATCAGCTCCTCCACCCGGTCGCTGACCGCCTCGTCGGAGGTCACCACCGCCGGCAGGCCGAGGATCTCGGCCAGCGGGTCGTGCACCGGGGCCGACTGCTCGAGGGAGATGGCCAGGGCGTCCCGCACGGTCACCGACGGGAACAGCCGGGCGTCCTGGAACACCCGCCCGAGTCCGTGCGACGCCCGCTGGGTCGGGGAGAGCTTGGTGATGTCGGCTCCGCCCATCCGCACGGTCCCCTCGTTGGGGAGGGTGAAGCCCGAGCAGACGTCGAAGAGGGTCGTCTTGCCGGCGCCGTTGGAGCCGATGATCCCGACGATCTCCCCCGGGGCCACCCGGAGGTTGACGTTCCGCAGCGCCTCGAGGCCGCCGAAGCGCTTGGACACGTTGACGACCTCGAACGCCGGGGTGCCCTCGGCGCCGGCCGGGAGGGCCCGGGGCGAGACGTCGGCCGTCCGCCGCTTGGCCCGGCGGGCGGCGTGCATGAACACCGACCGCAGCAGCTTGGGCTGCTGGGACAGGTCGGGGGTGGGACCGGAGAACCGCACCCGGCCCCGCTCGATGAAGATGGCCCGGCTCGAGATGGCGGTGGCCACATTGACCGACTGCTCGACGATGACCACGGTGACCCCGCTGGCCGCCAGGGCCCGGATGACCTCGAGGAGCTGGGCGACCACCGAGGGGGCCAGACCCAGCGACAGCTCGTCGATCAGCAGCAGGCGGGGCCGGCAGAGGAGCGCCAGGGCGAGGGCCAGCATCTGCTGCTCACCACCGGACAGGAGTCCGGCCCGTTGGTCGAGCCGGTCGCGCAGGACCGGGAAGAGCGCCAGCACCCGCTCGTGGGCGGCGTCGGCGAACGCCGGGTCCTTGTGGTGGCGGCGGGCCGTCCAGGCGGCCATCCGGAGGTTCTCCCCCACCGTCAGCGACGGGAACACCCCGCGGCCACCCAGCACGGTGACCACACCGGCCTGGACCCGCTGGGCCGGGCTCAGACGGTCGATGCCGTTGCCGATGAAGGACACCCCTCCCTTCGAGGGCCGCAGCAGCCCGGCCACCGAGCGGAGCACGGTGGTCTTGCCGGCGCCGTTGGTCCCGAGGAGGGCCACCACCTCGCTCTGCCCGATCCCGATCTCCACGTCGTGGAGGACCATGGCGTTGCTGGTGTACCCGGCGTCGAGGCCGCGGAGCTCGATCAGCGCCGCCTTCCGGCCCGGGGGGCTGGCGTCGGGGGCGGCCCCCCCGGTGGCCACCTGCTCGCCGGCCAGCTCCTCCTGCTCCAGGGCCCCGATCCGCAGGGCGGCGGCATGGACGTGCTCGGTGGCGTCGTCGGCGGCGCCGGGCGCCGGCACCTGGTCGGTCACCTCGACGGGGACGAGCGCACCCGCCTTCAGGTTGTGCCGGAGCTCGAGCTTGGTCAGGGACCAGTCGCGGACCCGGTAGAGGAGACCGCCCAGGCCCTCGGGGAAGAAGAGCAGCAGGAGCAGCAGGCCGGCGCCGGTGGCCAGGAGCTGCCAGTTGGTGGGCAGGAAGTACTGGACCGACTGGACGTAGACGGCCCCGAGCACGGCGCCGGTGATGGAGCCGAGGCCACCGATGACCACCATCACGAAGACGGTGATGGAGAGGTCGGCGGGCAGGCCGCCCGAGGGCAGGCCCTGGAGCCCGACCACGTACAGGCTCCCGGCCACCCCGGCGATGGCGCCGGAGATGATGAAGGCCAGCAGCTTGGTCCGCAGGGGGCTGATGCCGAAGGCGGCGGCCCCGTTCGGGTTGTCGCGGACGGCCACGATGTTCCGGCCGGTCCGGCCCCGGCGGAGGTTGCGGACCACCACGATGGCCACCACCAGGAAGGCCAGGCACACGAAGTAGAAGGTCAGCTGGGAGGCGGTGTTGAATCGCCCGAAGAGGACGGGTCGGGGGACGAAGGTCGGGTTGATGGTGGGGAAGAAGATCGACGACAGCGCGTACGACGACACCGGCACCGCGAAGGCCAGGGTGGTCACCGCCAGGTAGAGGCCGGGGATCCGCAGGGCCGGGATGCCGATGACGACCGCCACCACCGCCCCGACCAGGGCGGCAGCCAGGGTGGCCACCAGGAAGCTGACATGGAGGTGGACGATGAGGGCGCCGGCGGTGGCCGAGCCCACCCCCACGAAGGCGAACTGGCCCAGGCTGATCTGGCCGGCCCACCCGGTGAGCACCACGATGGAGACCCCGATCAGGGCGTAGATGGCCACGTTGGCCGCCAGCAGCTGCCGCGAGGCGTCGAAGGTGATGGGCACCAGGATCACCACGGCCGCCACCACCGCGTAGAGCACACCCCGGGCGACCTTGACTTCCTTGAGTTTGGTGAGGTGGTGCGGGATGTCCGCCACCTCCCGGATGTCGACCACCTCGCCGGTGTTCCCGTCCCCGGCGTCGCGGCGGCCCCGGACCAGCAGCACGCCGATGATGATCACGATGAACTGGGCCACGTCCACGTAGGCGGACTGGAGGTGGATGGAGAACACCACCTCGTCGACCACGCCCAGGACCAGGGACCAGGCCACGGTCAGGGGGAACGACTCCATGCCGGCCAGCACGGCGGCGGCCAGCGGCAGCAGCAGTGCCTCGGGGGTGGAGACCTGTCCGAGGCTGAACCCGCCCACGTCCTTGGGAGCGGAGAGGATGGCCCCGATCCCCGACAGGCCGGCCGCCACCATCCAGGTGATGCGGCTGAGGTTCCGGACCGGGATCCCGAGCAGCACCGCCCGCTCCGGCGAGTCGGCGGCCCCCCGGATGGCCACGCCGTAGTCGGTGCGCTGGAAGAACCAGAACAGCGCCACCAGTACGGCGGCGATGACGACCAGGGCGACGATGTCGTCGCCGTAGAAGGTGAAGGAGGAGAGGCTGAACTGGAAGGTGAACGGCGAGACCAGCGTGGTGGGGGCGCCGGCGTTCAGCGTGAAGAGGTTGGGCAGGCCGAGGGCGGCCGCCCCGATCAGCTGGTAGACGCCGATGGTGGCCACCGTCAGGATGAGTCGGGGGGCGGTGACGAACCGCTGGATGATGGCGAACTCCACCAGCCACCCGGTGGCCACCGCCACCACCAGCCCGATGGGCACCGCGAACCAGTAGGAGATGCCCACCGACGAGACCAGCAGCACGGCGGCGGTGGCGGCCAGGGCACCGATGATCTGCTGGGAGAAGTTGATGATGCGGGCGGACCGGTAGATCAGGACCAGTCCCATGGCCACCAGCGAGTTCAGCCCTCCGACGACCACCCCCTGCAGGATGACGCCCGCCCCGATCGGGTGGTAGGCGTTGACGATGAAGTACAGGACCACCACGGCGAGGACGCCGGCGACCCACAGGGCGCCCTTCCGCCGCGTCTCGGGCTCGAGCCCGGCCGTGAGCTCCGGTTCGATCCGCTCCTCGAGCACCGTCATGCTGAATCCCGTGCCTTTCCTGTCCCATCGCCCGCTCCGAGCGCCTGGTTCGAGCTACTGCCCCCGCCGGACGAGCTGGGCACCGTGCCCAGCTGGCTGGGCACCTGCGGTGTCACCTTGCAGGTGAGCTGGGTGGAGGTGGGGAGGAAGGAGGCGGTGTCGGTGAACGGGTAGACGTTCCCGCCGTTGCACATCTCCCAGGTGCCCTTCTTGCCGTCCGCCGCGCTGGTGGCGGTGTTGTCCCACTTCAGGACCCCGAAGTTCGACGCCACGTCGTAGGGGCCGTCCTGGCCGTTCCACCCGCCCAGCTCGCCGCCGGGCGACGACTGGGGGATGGCCTTCATGGCGGCCTGGAAGTTCTCCGGTGTCAGGTTGGGCCCGGCGTTCTGCAGGGCGGAGTAGAACATCATCATCGACCCGTAGACCAGCTGGAAGTCGGGGACGATGGTGGCGTTGGGGTTGGTGTTGCCGAGGTTGAAGGCCTTGACCGCCTCGGCCACCGACGGGGCGGTGTCGGGCACCCCGCTGCCGATGATGTCCTGGCTCTGGTCGGTGGGGAGGAGGCGCATGGAGACCTCGTTGTCGGTGGCGTTCTCCGAGTAGACCGGCTGGAAGAACCACTCGGGGTAGTAGTGCTCGGCGGTGGCCCCCCCGAAGTAGAACTCGGTGGTGATGGGGTCGCAGGCCACGCAGACGACGGTGGTCACGCCGGCCTGCTTCATCTGGGACATGGCCGTCTCGGACTCCGTCTGGAGCTGGGCGTAGTTGAAGGTGATGGCGGCCTGGGCGGCCGGGGTCACCCCGTACTTCTCCAGGGCGGCCACCGCCTGCTGCTCGCAGGCGGCCTGGGTGGAGCTGTTCTCGTAGATGAGGCCGATCTTGCGGGTCTGGGTCTGCAGGCCGCCCTTGGCGAACTGGGCGGGCAGCCCCTTCAGCTGCTGGCCGAACAGGGCCCCGATGGACTCCGCCGACTTGGTGCAGTTGGGCCCCGGGGTGTAGGCGTAGGGGGCGTTCTGGGCGTAGTACTGGGCGTCCTGCTGGTAGAGGCCGAAGGCGACCACCTTCTGGGCGGCCAGGTCCTGGGTGTAGACGAAGGTCGAGCTGGCCAGGGACATGTCGGCGAAGGCGTGGAGGGTGGTGGCCACGGTCACGGCGTCGGCCTGGGCCTGGGGGCCGCCGGTGCCCGAGTCCTCGTTGATGAAGCTGCCCTGCCCGTTGAACGGGGTGAGGACCACGTGGCGGCCGTAGAGCTCGAAGTCCTTGTTGAACACGTTGATGTAGGCCTGCATGGTCTGGACGAACTCGTCGTTGGTGCCGATCACCGACTTCGGCTCCACCGCGTAGATCTCCTGCATGAGGGCGGCGGCGGCGTTGCGGTAGCTGAGGGTGATGGTGGTGCCGGTCACCCCCGAGGAGGTGGCCCCGCCGTTGTTGCCGCTCCACTTGGGCTGGCAGGCCGGGGCGTAGGCCGACCAGCTGATCTGGCGGACGTTGGGGCCGCAGCTCACCCCGCTGACGGCGGTGCCCGAGCTGTAGGGGGCGGTCATGTGGGTCTGGCCGGGGAGGTAGGTGACCTGACTGGCCACCGGGGCGGCGCCGGTGGTGGCGGCGGTGTGCACCTCGGGGAGGAGGAGCAGGACCAGCGCCAGCACGGCCAGCGCCACCAGGGCCATGGCCCGGCGGCGGTGGACGCCGTCGCTGGCGCCGCGGCGGTACCACGGCTCGACCGGCGGTGTCGCCCCGTTGCCCATTCCTACGCTCAAGACTCCCCCTTGCAGCGATGATCCCGGTGGTCCGGCCCATCGCAACCATCTGGCTTGCGATCCCCCGACCGATCCCCATCGCCCGTGAGGGCCACCTGGATGCCGGGAAAAACGTTAGTGCACCTCAATGGAGACTCCATGGACGGTCGGTCTCCCGAATCACCATCGGCAGATCCGTCGCGACGCTTTACCCTCGCGGCGCAATCCCTTTGCCCGCAGCGTGCAATCACGTCCCACGGCCCTCGGGCGCACCCCCGCCGTGGCCAGCGAGTTCGGCTGGCCACCGCCCCCCCGAGCCCGGCCGGTGGGCACCGGCCCGGCCCGAACACCGGAGGAGACTACGGGAGCCCGCCCGGGGCCGGTCGGGGGGCGGCCGCCCCCCGGGGACGACGGATCAGCAGCGGTAGACCCGTTCGGCGGTTCCCCCGAAGAGCTCGGCCCGGGACACCTCGTCGAGCCCCGCCGTGACGGCGTCGAACACCCCGTACAGGTCGTCGAAGGTGCCGTACATCGAGTCGACGGGGAAGTTGCTGGCGAACATGCAGCGGTCGACGCCGAAGGCACCGATGGCGTACTCGAGCCAGGGTGCGAACGCCGCCACGCTCATCGACTCCAGGGGCATGGCCAGGCCGGAGAGCTTGCAGGCCACGTGGTCGCCGAGATCGGCCAGGGCGTCGATGCCGTCCCGCCAGAGGGCCCACTCCTCCTCCGAACCCGACCGGGGCCAGCCGGTGTGCTCGACCACCACCGCCAGGCTGAAGTCGGCGAGCTGACCGGCGGCGGCCCGGAGTTGGTCGGGGTGGGCCATCAGCTCGAACACCAGGTCCCGCTCCTCGAGGACCCGGAGCACGCCGGGGGCGGGCAGGGGCCCCGGGTGCCGGCCCATGGGACGGACGCCGCGGAAGCGGGGGGCCGTCCCCTGCCGGTCGAGGAGCTCGATGGCCTCGGCCACCGTCTCCGTCGGTGGGATCCCGCCGATGATCGCCTGGGGACCGCCCCGCCGGTCCGCCTCCCGGTCGAGCTCCACGGTCTCGTCGACGGAGTGGCGACCGGTGGCGGCGGCCACGTTCACGAACTTCTCCACGTTCCAGGCGGCCGCCTCCTCCCGGTAGGTGGCGACATCGAACGGGCGGTACATCCGCGAGGCATCGGCGTGCTCCGGGGCCTGGGGCTGGGCCAGGTACGGGTACCACTCGGTGCGGGCGGGATCCCAGAGGTGGACGTGGGCGTCCACCACCCGGGTGGGCCGACCGGTCACCGGGCCGCCCCCGACGGAGGGTGGACCGACCCGGTGATCTCCCGGAGGGTCACATCGAGCCACCCGGGGACGGCGGGGCCGCCGTAGGTGACGCTCCCGATGGGCCGGGGGTGGCTGCGCAGGCCGATCCAGCCGTCGCCCACCACCAGCTCGGCACCGGCCAGGGCGGCGGCGTCCGGGTGGGCGAGCAGGTGGGCCACCAGCTCCCCGGCCGGCCGCCCGATGCGTGCCTCGGGGGCCTCGACACTCACCGCGAAGGCGGTGACCCGCCCGTCGGTGGCCTCCGACGCCGCCCGGGCGTGCTGGGCCGACGCCTGGGCCCGGCTGCGGCCCCCCGAGGTGACGGCGTCGGTGAGCGTCACCAGGCGGACCGGCCGCCCGGCGTCGGCGCTGACGTCGGCGGCCGCCCGGGCCCACCCGGCATCGTCGTGGATCCGGTCGACGATGTCCCGGTGCTCGTCGAGGATCCCCTCCCATCCCCCCGCCCCGACGGTCCCCGGCCGGGTGCCCGCCGCCGCCACGACGACGGCGTCGATGGGTCCGTCGGCCCCGACCACGGCGCGGAGGGCGGCGGCGGCGTCATCGAAGCCGTGCGCCGGCCCGATCGGGTGGCACCGGATGGACCGGGCCTCGAGAGCGGCGACCACCGACGCCGCCACCCCGGGCCGGTCGGAGACCACGGCGCAGGTCCGCACCGGGCCCGGGGCGGCCGGAGTCGGAGCGGGCTCATCGAAGATCGAGCCGAACCGGGGATTGCCACCCCCGGCACTGGCCTGGAGCCCCTCGGCCTTGGCGAAGGCGACCGGGAGGACCGCGTCGAGCACGGTCGGCAGGGAGTCCACCTGATCGGTCCGGACGGCTTCGATGAGGCGGGGCTCGTCGACCACCGCCACCTCGGACCCGCCGGCGAACAGGACCCGACCGCTGCACCACCCGAACGCCTCGTCGACCAGGTGGGCGCCGAACGGCCCGAGGTCCTCCGGCCCCGCCACCGTGAGGAACGAGATCCCGCCCCCGCCGGACTGGCCCGCCTGCCGGGCACGCTCGAGGGCCGACGCCATCATCCGGGTGGCGGCGATCGGCGACATGGCGTTGACGGTCACCCCCGGGGGTGTCTGGCGGCCCAGCTGCCAGGTCAGCCCGGCGACGGCCCGCTTGGCACAGCTGTAGGCGCCGGCGTCGGCCGCCCGCCATCCGGAGCCCGAGGTCACGCCGAGGACGCTGCCGCGCCCGGCCGCCGCCATCAGCGGCAGGGCGGCACCCAGCACGTTGAGGTAGCCCTGGACGTGGACGGCCAGGACGGCCCGCCAGTCCCCTTCGGTGCCCCGTCCGAAGTAGGTCTGCCGGGTGATCCCGGCCACGTTGACCACGGCGTCGAGCCCACCGTGGTCGGCGGCCAGCCCGCCGAACAGGTCACGGACCGCCTCCCCGTCGGTCACCGACACCGAGGTGGCGCGGGCGGAGCCGCCGGCCGCCACGATGCGCCCGGCGGTGGTCTCCTCGGGCTCGGGGAGCCGTGCGGATCCATCCAGCGTCACCAACGGGTCGAGGGTCACCACGTGCCAACCCTGGCGACCGAGCTCCCCGGCGATCCCGGCGCCGATCCCTCCCCCGCCCCCGGTGACGACGGCCACCCGCTGCCGGGCGCTCATGGGGCGCTGGAACGGACGCTGAGCTCCAGGCCCTCCAAGGTGCCGGCGTCGAGCCACGACTCGAGGAGCTTCCGGTAGCCGAACCAGTCGCCCAGGCCGCGGCCGTAGTTCCCGTTGCGGGGATTCATCGCCTCGGGGTGGCCCTCGAAGTTGAGGCGCGACGGGGTGCAGGCCGACATCACCGCACTGGCGTCGATGAAGGAGTCGACGATGGTCTGGGTCCACGCCTCCTCCGCCCCGGCGCTCACCTCGAACACCTCGGCGTCCTGCTGGCGGAGCTGGCCGACCACCCGCCCGACGAACTCGGCCCCCAGCACGGCCAGCTGGGTGTAGTTGACGGTCACCACCGCCTGCTGGCCGGGGGCCGGCATGATGAACAGGTTGGGGAAGCCGCGGCTCATGATCCCGAACAGGCTGGCGGCGCCGTCGCCCCACTTCTCCGCCAGGGTGACCCCACCCCGACCCACGATGTCGTGGCCGGCGCGGCGGAAGACGGGCGTGACCTCCGCCTCGAAGCCGGTGCCGTAGATGATGCAGTCGACCTCGTACTGGGTGCCGTCGACCACCGGCCCCTGGGCGGTGATCCGCTCGATCCCCCCGGGGCAGTCCACCACGGTGACGTTGGGACGGTTCAGGGCGGGCAGGTACTCGTCGTGGAAGCAGGGTCGCTTGCACAGGTACCGGTAGTAGGGCTTGAGGATCTCGGCGGTGGCCGGGTCCTCCACCAGCGCATCGATCCGGAGCCGGTGGGCCTCCATGATCCCGAAGTCGACCTCCTCGGCGCGGCGCATCCACTCCTCGTTGGTCATGCCCTCCCGGCGCGGGACGTTGCGGTTGGCGGCGTAGTCGTGCGTCCACCCGTCGTCGACCAGGTCGTCCTCCACGGGACGGCCCATGATGATCCCCTGGAAGTTGTCCATGCGGTCCCGTTGCCAGCCCGGCTGGAGCCCGCTGGCGAAGTCGGGCTCGGTCGGCCGGTTGCCCCGCTCGCCGATGGCCGACGGCGTGCGCTGGAACACGTAGAGGTGCCTGGCCGCCTCGGCCACCGGCGGAACGCACTGGATGCCGCTGGCCCCCGTCCCCAGGAGGGCGACCACCTTGTCGGCCAGGCCGGTCAGCGGCTGGTGGGGTCCGCCACCGGTGTACCCGTAGTCCCACCGGGCGGTGTGGAACGAGCGGCCGGCGAACTCCTCCATGCCCGGGATGGTCGGCAGCTTCAGGAGGTTGAGGATGCCCACCGCCAGCACGTACCAGCGGGCGCTGACCTGGTCACCCCGGTTGGTGCTGATCCGCCAGCGGGAGGTGTCGTCGTCCCACTCGGCCCGGGTGACCCCGGTGTGGAACAGGGCGTCGTCGACCAGGTCGAACCGGTCGGCCACCGCCTGCAGGTGGCCCCGGATCTCCTCGCCGAAGGCGTAGCGCCGGGTGGGGACGTAGTCGAGCTCCTCGAGCATCGGCAGGTAGATGTGGGACTCGACATCGCACATCACGCCGGGATACCGGTTCCAGTACCAGGTGCCGCCGATCCCGCCCGCCTGGTCGACGATCCGGATCCGCTCGACGCCGGCCTTGCGGAGCTGGGCGCCGGCCAGGATCCCGGCGATTCCCCCGCCGACGATCACCACGTCGACCTCGTCGACGACCGGGTCGCGCTCCTCGAGCGGGGTGAAGGGATCGTCCCGGTAGCGGGCGAACTGCTCGTCGTGGTCGAGGTCGCGGATGGCGGCCCGGTCCGGGACCAGCCGCTTGTCCCGTTCGGCGAGGTACTTGGCCCGGACCGCCTCGGGGTCGAAGCTCGACGCGGGCGGAGGAGAAACTGTCATTCTCGTATACTGTCACCAACCGTTCTCCGACGAGAACCGTCCGGCGGGACGGCGCCTCGGCTCCGGTCGGGGGGTCCCGAGCCCCGGGGTGGGCGACGGCGGACGAAACCGGTCGCCCGGAGCGTTCGAGCCTGTGAGCTGGGCGGACACCCTCGATCGGGAGCCCGGACCCCGGCCCGGGCCCCGGCGGCCGGGCGTCACGGTGCCAGGACGAGCGGCATCCGGGCGGCGCCACGGACCAGCGTCGACCGGACGTACTCCACCTCGCCCGCCAGCTGGTAGGTGGGGAAGCGGCCGAGCAGCTCCTCGAAGAAGACCCGGGCCTCCAGTCGGGCCAGGGCGGCACCCAGGCAGAGGTGCTCCCCGAAGCCGAAGGCCAGGTGGGGGGAGACACCGGTCGTCGGACATCGAGCTGGGCGGCCGTGGGTCCGAAGGCCGCCTCGTCACGGTTGCCGGAGGCGTACAGCATGACCACGAAGTCCCCGGCCGGGATCTCCGCACCCCCCAGACAGGTGTCGACCGCCGCGGTGCGACCGAAGGCCTGGATGGGGGTGACCCATCGGAGCAGCTCCTCCACCGCGGCGGGGAGGAGCGACGGGTCGACGGCCAGGTCGGCACGTTGATCGGGCACCGAGTGCAGCGCCTCCACGCCCCCCGAGATCAGGGTGCGGGTCGTCTCGTTGCCCGCCACCAGGAGCGTCATGCAGAACCCCATGATCTCCAGCCGGCTCAGAGGCCGTCCCTCCAGCTCGGTGCCCTTGAGGATCCCGAGGAGATCGTTCCCGTCGGTGACCGGCGAGTCGATGTGCTCCATCAGGAACTCGGCCATGGGGCGGAGGTCGGCGGCGGCGGGACCGTCGGCCCGGTCGGGGGCGGCGATGACCGCATCGGACCAGCGCCGGAAGTCGGCGCGGTCGGCGTCGCCCACCCCGAACAGCTCGGCGATCACCGCGATGGGGACCGCCGAGGCGAGTGCCTCCACCGCATCCACCGGCTCGTCGGGAGGCACGGCGTCGAGGGCCTGGGTCACCGTTCTCCGGATGGCGTCCTCGAGGGGGGCGACCGCCCGGGGGGTGAACCGGCGGTTCACCACCTTCCGGTACACGGCGTGGACGGGCGGGTCGAGATGGAGGATCGAGAAGGCGCTGAGTCCACCCGAGCCGTCCGAGCGCATCGGGTCGTTGATCAGGACCCCCCGCCCCGACACGAAACGGTCGGGGTCCCGGCTGACGGTGCGGATGTCCTCGTGGCGGGTCACCGCCCAGCCGCCGTCCGCCGTGCGCACCACGGGCGCCCGGGCCCGCAGGTCGGCCAGGATGTCGAAGTAGTCGGGCCGGAGGTAGAAGCCGGGGGTGGCCAGGTCGAGCGGGAGGTCGGTCACATCAGCCAACGGGGCTCCTCGGGTGCCGGACGCCGGGGCCCTGCCGCCGGGGTCCTGCCCGACCGCAACGCCCGTCCGGTGTCCAACGTACCGTCAGGCGGCTCCGGTGTCGGCCAGCACCGACCGGTCCCCGTCCCGGAGGCCCTCGATGATCCTCCGGTAGGCGCCGGGGGCGTCCCGGCCGTCGGCGTCGGTCTCCAGCCACCGGAACCCCCGCTCGCCGCGGTGGCGGTCCACGCCGTGGAGGCCGAACCGGGGCTGGTAGGAGCCCCACTCGTAGTTGTCGACCAGCGACCAGTGCCAGTACCCGGCCACCGGGACCCCGGCGTCGACCGCCGCCACCACCGCCCCCACGAACTCCCGCAGGTAGCGGGACCGGTCCCAACCGTCGAGCCGCGACCACGGCCGGCCCTGGCGCACCCGGGTGCACATCCCGTTCTCCACCACCCACAGCGGGACCCCCGGGTCGCGCCGGTGCTGGGTGGCCAGCCAGCCGGTGAGCCCGTCGGGGTCGGGCACGTCGTCCCAGAGCGGTCGGAGCGGGAGCCACTCCCGGCCACCGGCGGTCCGGTGGCCGGGCAGGCGGACGTGCCGGGAGGCCACCGGGTCGTAGTAGTCGAGTCCGGCGGCGTCGAGGGTGGAGGCGTGGGGGCTGGCGTAGACGGCATCCACCGCCCGTCGGGGCCGTGCCGTCGGAGCCGGTCCCCGGCGCATCCGGGCCGGGCCGTAGCCGGTGGACCGGGCGGCCAGCCGGCGGAGGAGGTGTTCGAGCGGGGCGACCGGGCCCATCGCCCGGTGGTGGGCGGCACGTCGGTCGGCGATCCAGCCGTCGACGTCGTCCCGTCCCACCCCCAGGCTCCGGGAGCGCAGGACGTCGGTGAGCAGGCGATCGAGGTCGTACAGGCTGACCGAGGCGGTGTTGGTGGTGACCTCGGCGTCGGGGCGGGCCCGGTGGATCGCCTCGTACCCGAGGACGTGGGCGGTGAGCAGGTGGTCGGTGGCCAGGGCGGCGTCGTCGAAGGCGAAGGTCCGCCCGGGCGGGAAGTGGCCGAGGAGCCACGAGCCCATCACCAGCTCGTTGATCTCGTTGAGGGTCACCCAGCGGCGGACCTTCGGAGCCAGCACCGGCAGGGCGGTCTCCACCCAGGCCAGGTACCGCTCCGGGGCATCGGGCCGGAGCCAGAGCTCCTCGCCCAGCCACGCCGGATGGGTGAAGTGGTGGAGGGTGACCAGCGGCTCCATCCCGCGGTCGAGGCAACCGTCGACGATGGCGGCGTACCCGGCCAGGGCGGTGTCGTCGATCTCGCCCTCCCGGGGCTCGACCCGGGCCCACTCCACCCCCAGCCGGAAGCTGTCGCACCCCAGCTCGGCCGCCCGGTCGAGCGCCTCCTCCGGACGGTCCCAGAACCCGACCGCCCGGCCCGACGGCTCGACCCGACCGACCTGCTCCCAGGCCACCCAGTTGTTGGCCGGCTCCCCCGGGCCGTTGAACCCACCCTCCACCTGGAACCCGGCGGTGGCCACCCCGAAGCGGAACCCCTCGGGCAGGACGCCCCCCGGACCCCGGGGGACGGGAGCCGACGGATCGGCGGTCGGCGGCGGCACCGTCACAGCCTGGCAGGGTGGGCCGGCCCGACGCCACGATCGGGCCGCCGACCGCGTCGGCACGGTGGTAGGTTCCGCCACCGACCATGGGACCCACGCTCCGCACCAACGGCTCCCCGGGTGGCGGCTCCCGGGGTCGGCCGTGACCGGGCCCCGAACCGACGAGGACCGGGTGCCGGTGGTGGTGGCCTCCGGCCAGGCCCTCGAGCGGACCGCCACGGTGACCCCGGTCGAGCTGATGGCCCGGGCCTGCGAGGCCGCCCTGGCCGACGCCCCCGGGCTCCGCCGGCGGATCGACCGGCTGTCGGTGGTGGACATCATGACCCGGACCGGCCCGGCGCCGGCCACCGAGCTGGCCCGCAGCCTGGGGGTGACCCCGGCGGCCGTCGAGGTCACCACCATCGGCGGGAACTCCCCCCAGTGGCTGGTGAGCCGGGCCGCCTCGGAGATCGCCGCCGGGTCCCTCGGGGTCACCCTCATCGCCGGGGCGGAGGCCATCCGGTCGTCGCGGCGGCGGCGCCGGGACGGCCTGCCCCGCCACACCGGCGACACCACCGTCGCCCCCGACCCGGTGGTGGGGGACGCCCTCCCGGGGATCGGACCGGCCGAGTCGGCCGCCGGCGTCCTGGCCCCCATCCAGGTGTACCCGCTCATCGAGAGCGTCCTGGCCGCCCGGGCCGGCCGCACCGCCGCGCAGCAGCGCCGGGCCATCGGGGAGCTGTTCGCCCCCTTCACCCGGGTGGCGGCCGGCCACCCCTTCGCCTGGTTCCCCGAGGCGCTCAGCGCCGACCGGATCGCCACCCCCGCACCGGACAACCGGCTGGTGTGCGAGCCGTACACCAAGCGGATGACCGCCTTTCTGGGCAGTGACCAGGCCGCCGCCCTGGTGGTCTGCTCCCTGGCCGCCGCCCGCCGGGCCGGGGTGGCCGACCGGGCGGTCTTCATCTGGGCCGGGGCGGAGGCCACCGATGTGCGGTTCCCCACCGCCCGGCCCGATCCCGGACGGTCGCCGGCCATCCGGGCGGCGGGGCAGGCGCTGTTCCGGGCGGCCGCCGAGGCGGCGGGCCCGGGGGGGCCGGCGCCGGGGATCGACGACATCGACGTCCTCGACCTCTACTCGTGCTTCCCCTGCGCCGTGACCCTGGCCGCCGACGCCCTGGGCCTGGACCCCGATGATCCCCGGGGCCTCACCTCCACCGGCGGGCTCCCCTACTTCGGCGGGCCCGGCAACAACTACACCACCCACGGGATCGCCACCGTCACCGACCGGCTCCGGGGAGGTGGTGACGCCGGCCGGCTGGGACTGGCCACCGGGCTGGGCTGGTTCGTCACCAAGCACGCCCTCGGCCTCTACGGGTCGGAGCCGCCCCCCGGGGGGTTCCGGCGAGGGGTCACCGCCACCGACCAGGCGATCATCGACGCCACCGCCGTGCCCACCGCCCTGGAGGTCCCCGAGCCCACCACGGCCACCGTGGTGGCGGTCACCGTCCAGCGGGACCACCAGGGGGCGGCGGTGGCGGCGCCGATGATCGCCCGGCTCCCCGACGGTCGCCAGGTCATGGCCGTCCCCGCCGACCCGGAGGTGACGGCCGGGCTCGGGGAGGTCGACACCCCCGGTCTGGTGGGCGGGGACGTCGTCGTCGAGGGCGGCCCACCGCGCTACCGTCTGCCCCACTGAGCTCGCCCCCGAAAGGACGGACCCGTGCCCGAACTGCTGCGTGAACGCCAGGGTCACATCGAGATCCTCACCATCAACCGTCCGGAGGCCCGCAACGCCGTCAACGGGGCCCTGAGCCGGGCCCTGTCCGCCGCCTTCGACGAGCTGACCGACGACGACGAGGTCTGGGTGGTGATCCTCACCGCCAGCGGGGACAAGGCCTTCAGCGCCGGCATGGACCTCAAGGCGTTCGCCGCCGGGGAGGCGGCCGACATCATCGGCGCCACCGGCGGGTTCGCCGGCATCGCCCAGCGCGACTTCCCGAAGCCGCTCATCGCCGCCGTCAACGGGTCGGCGCTGGCCGGGGGGTGCGAGATCATGCTCTCGTGCGACCTGGTGGTGGCGGTGGAGGAGGCCAAGTTCGGCATCCCCGAGGTCAAGCGGGGCCTGTTCGCCGCCGGCGGCGGGCTGATCCGCCTGCCCAAGCGGATCCCGGCGGCCATCGCTCTCGAGCTGGCCCTCACCGGTGACCCCATCGACGCCCAGCGGGCCCTGCAGCTGGGGCTGGTCAACCGGGTGGTCCCGGCCGACCGCCTGCTCGAGGAGGCCCTGGCCCTGGCCGGCACCATCGCCGACAACGCCCCGCTGGCCGTCCGGGCCTCCAAGAAGGTGATGA
This sequence comes from uncultured Actinomycetota bacterium, assembly GCA_963709665.1. Lineage (GTDB taxonomy): Bacteria > Actinomycetota > Acidimicrobiia > Acidimicrobiales > RAAP-2 > DASZIT01. Next base: position 95,501 of record CAVPWU010000009.1, read on the forward strand.
AGGAGGCCGGCGAGGTCTCCGATGCCGAGGGGTGGAAGATCAACGACGCCGCGGTGGGGGCGGTGTTCGGGTCGAACGACGCCATGGAGGGCCCGGTGGCCTTCGCCGAGAAGCGCAAGCCACGGTGGACGGGGACCTGAGCCCGGTGCCCGGTCTCGGTTCCGTCGCCTCCGACGCCGCCTCCCTCAGCTCCGGGCTGGACGGCCTCCGCCTCTCCCTCCACGTGCTGGCCGCCACCGTGTGGGTGGGTGGCCAGTTCACCGTGATGGGCCTCCTCCCCACGGTCCGGCGGTTCGGGGCCGACGCTCCGGCGGCGGTGGGCCGCGCCCTGGCCCGGCTGCTGTGGCCGGCCTACTTCGTGCTGGTCATCACCGGGTTCTGGAATGTCTCCACCTTCGACGTCGGACAGGCCTCCGCCGCCTGGAGGGCGGTGCTGTTCGCCAAGATCGCCGTGGTGGTGGTGGCCGGCGTGGCCGTCTTCCTCCACCAGCGGGCCACCACCCGACGCGGGTTGGCCGTCTGGGGGGCGATCGGGGGCCTGGCCTCGGTGATCGCCCTGGTCCTGGGGGTGCTTCTGGCCGGGTGACCGGCCCGGGGGTGGCCGGTCGTCATCCCACCCGGCCTGCGGGTCCGAACTACCTGTCGAGCACCAACAGGTCTAACCTGGCTATCGAAGCCGACGAAGGAGATGGAACCGTGCACTTCGGCCTACCCGCAGAGATCTTCGGTATGGACGGCATCATCGTGCTGATCGTCGTGGTGCTGGTGCTGTTCGGCAGCACCCAGATCCCGAAGCTGGCCCGATCGTTGGGCTCGGCGCAGAAGGAGTTCAAGAAGGGATTGGACGAGGGTGGCCAGCCCGACGACCCGAAGGCCGCCGCCACCACGGTGGTGGTCACCCCCCCGGCCCAGCCCGTCCAGCCCGCCCCCCACGCTCCGGCGGCGGGCGACCCCGGCACCGGCACCCCGTAGGTTGATCGACCCGGCGGCCGGATGAGCCGGGACCGAGGTGCCGCACGTGGCGCCCGACGGGTGGTGCCCTTCTGGATCCTCCAGGCCGCCGGCTATCTGGTGCTGGTGGCCCTGGCCGACCTGTCCCTCCATGTCGACGACGGCAGGGTGCTGGTCGCCGCCGGCGTCGTCTATGCCGCCCTGGCCGTCACGGCCGACGGGCCCCTCGGCCTGGTCCGGCTGTGCGGGCGGCGACTCCACGTGACGCTGGTGGTGGGCGCCTCGGTGGTCGTGGCCCTGGCCCCGGTGGTGCCGGCCCTCCGGCCCGACCTCGAGGGCATCCTCATCCTCGAGGTGATCGCCATCGGCATGCTGCGGCTGGCCACCCTGACCTCCACCGCCCCGGCCCGGGCCCGCCCGGTGGCCGGTCCCGGTTCCCCCCTCGACTGCACCGCCCCGGGGGCGGGGGCGGCGGGGACCTCCCCGCCCGCCGGCGACCCCACCGCCACCCCGCCGACCACCACCGACTCCGCCGCCCGGATGGCGGGGCGGGCGGCCGGGGTGGCCTCGGCGGCCGCCGCCCGGTCCGCCGTCCAGCACCGTCCGGCGGCGGAGGCCCAGGTCAAGCGGGCGCTCCGGGGGGCGGGGCGGATGGCCGGCCGGATACGACCGGCCCCGTCGGAGGGTGACCCCCCGGCTCACTGAGGTCGACCGCGGCGTCGACGGCCGGGCGGTTACATTCCGTCCACACCAGCAAGGGGGACCGATGACCGATCGACCGGGCGTTCTCGACATCGCCGAACAGCTGTGGACCGGCGAGCTCTCCACCGTGGACGCCCACCCCCTCCGGACCTGGGGGGGGCTGGCCGAGGTGGCCGACGGGGTCGCCTTCACCCCGTCGTTCGCCAACGTGTCGGCCGTCGACACCGACGACGGGCTGATCCTGGTGGACACCGGCAGCTCGTTGATGGCCGGGGAGATCCACCGCACCCTCCGGGCGTGGACGGACAGCCGCCTCCACACCGCCGTCTACTCGCACGGCCACATCGACCACGTGTTCGGGGTGCCGGTCTGGGAGGACGAGTCGGCGGCGAAGCGGTGGCCGGCGCCCACCGTGGTCGCCCACGAGGCCATGCCCGCCCGCTTCGACCGCTACATCCTCACCGCCGGGTACAACGGCATCATCAACCGTCGGCAGTTCAACATCGACTCCCTGGTGTGGCCGACCGAGTACCGCTACCCCGACCACACCTACCGCGACCACCTCGAGCTGGAGGTGGGCGGGGTCCGGGCCGAGCTCCACCACGCCCGGGGCGAGACGGACGACCACACCTGGACCTGGTTCGCGGACACCCGGGTGCTCTGCTGCGGCGACCTCTTCATCTGGGCGTCGCCCAACGCCGGGAACCCGCAGAAGGTCCAGCGCTACCCCCGCGAGTGGGCCGACGCCCTCCGGGCCATGCTGGCCCTCTACGACCGGCCCGGGGGCGGCCCCGAGGTCCTGCTCCCCGGCCACGGGTTCCCGGTGATGGGGGCCGACCGCATCCGCCAGGCCCTGGGCGACACCGCTGACCTGCTCGACTCGCTGGTCGACCAGACCCTGGCGCTGATGAACGCCGGCGCCCGCCTCGACGAGGTGCTCCACACCGTCACCCCTCCCCCCGCCCTGATGGAGCGCCCCTACCTCCAGCCCGTCTACGACGAGCCGGAGTTCGTGGTCCGCACCGTCTGGCGCCTCTACGGCGGCTGGTGGGACGGCAACCCCGCCACCCTGAAGCCGGCCCCGGAGCGGGCCCTGGCCGGCGAGCTGGCCGAGCTGGCCGGCGGGGCGGGGACCCTGGCCGACCGGGCGCTGGCCCTCCTGGCGACGGCCGACGGGGAAGCCGGGGACGGGGCGCTGCGGCTGGCCGGCCACCTGGCCGAGCTGGCCTGGCTGGCCGACCCCGGGGATCCGGGGATCGGCCGGGCCCGGCGGCAGGTCTTCGAGGCGCGGGCCGCCGCCGCCACCTCCACCATGGCCCACGGGGTCTTCTCGTGGGCCGCCAGGGAGTCCGGACCACCCCCATCGGACGCCGGCCCGGGGACCGCCCCGGAGGCCAGGCAGGGCCACCCTCCTGACCAGGGGGAACCCCGGGCCTGACCGGGTCGGGGTCTCAACTTCTAATTTCGCCCCGACCCCCGCTAATGTCATCGGCGTGAACGCCACCACGACCGGCCCCCCCGACCCGTCGCGACACCGGACCCCCGGATCCGACCCGGCCGCCGAGGTGCCCGCCGGGACCTCCCGTCGACCCCGCCGGAAGTGGCTGACCTTCGGGGTGGTGGCCGCCCCCCTGGTCCTGGCCGGCTGCAACTACCCGTCCTACGGGGCCAGCCGGGGGGTCACCAAGCAGGCCCAGGACACCTTCAAGCTGTGGTCGGGGATGATGACCACCGGCATCATCGTGTTCGTGGTGGTGATGCTCCTGATCCTGTGGGCCATCTTCCGCTACCGGCGCCGGTCCGACGAGATGCCGGTGCAGTTCCACGAGAACATCGCCATCGAGATCATCTACACGGTGGTCCCCATCGTGATGGTGCTGGTCCTGTTCTTCTTCACCGTGCTCACCGAGAACAACGTCGACGCCATCCAGCCGGTCGACGCCACCACCACGGCCTCCGGTGCCCCGGTGGTCGACATCACCGTGACCGCCTTCCAGTGGGGCTGGCGCTTCGACTACCCGGGACTCAACATCGGGGTGGCCGGCGAGCTCACCCAGGGCCCCGACAACCACGGCCCGCAGATGGTGGTCCCGGTCGGGGAGACCGTGCAGATCACCCTGGTCTCCGACGACGTGATCCACGGGTTCTACCTGCGGGACTTCAACTTCAGCCGGTACGCCCAGCCGGGGGTCACCAACATCTTCGACCTCAACCTGGTGAAGACCGGCACCTTCAACGGCCAGTGCACCCAGTTCTGCGGCCTCTACCACTCGGAGATGCTCTTCACCGTCCGGTCGGTGACGCCCTCGCAGTTCGAGGCGTGGGCGAGCTCCGAGGTGGCCTCCGGTCACGTCCTGCAGAATCCCGGGTCCCCGGCCCAGAACAACCCACCGTCCGACCACATCACCGACCCGGCGTCCGCCACGGCGTCCCCCCCGGCCACCTCCAAGCCAAAGGCATCCGCATGACGACGACTGTTGAACGACCGGAACTCGTCACCCCCGAGGAGCGGGGCGGGCCCGACGCCCACGGCACCGACGGCCACGGGCCGGGCGGGCTCGACCACGACGCCGCCCACCAGGAGCACCACGGCCCCACCGGGATCCTGAACTGGCTGACCTCCACCGACCACAAGGTGATCGGCAAGTCGTACATGATCACCTCGCTGGTGCTGTTCTTCATCGCCGGGATCATGGCCCTGGTGATCCGGGCCCAGCTCATGGACCCCTCCGCCTCGCTGGTCTCCTTCCAGACCTACAACCAGCTCTTCACCATGCACGGCAGCCTGATGCTCTACCTGTTCGCCGGGCCCTTCGCCTTCGGCGGCCTGGCCAACTACATCGTGCCGCTGCAGTGCGGAGCCCCCGACATGGCCTTCCCCCGGCTCAACGCCTTCTCCTACTGGCTGTACCTGGGCGGCTCCATCACCATGCTGTCCGGCTTCCTGGTGGCCGGCGGGTCGGCCAGCTTCGGGTGGGTGGCCTACGCCCCGCTCTCCAACGCCACCAACTCGCCGGGGGCCGGTGCCGACCTGTGGTTGATGGCCCTGGGCCTCACCGGGTTCTCGGCCATCTTCACCGGCGTCAACCTGGTGGCCACCATCCTCTACCTGCGGGCCCCGGGACTGACCATGTTCCGGATGCCCATCTTCTCGTGGAACATGCTGGTCACCGGCATCCTGATCCTCATCGCCTTCCCGGTGCTCTTCGCGGCGGTGGTGATGCTGTTCTGCGACCGGCACTTCGGCACCCACATCTTCAGCGTCCAAGGCGGCGGTTCACCGATCCTGTGGCAACACCTGTTCTGGTTCTTCGGGCACCCGGAGGTGTACATCCTCGCCTTGCCCTACTTCGGGATGGTGACCGACATCATCCCGGTGTTCTCCCGCAAGCCGCTGTTCGGCTACCGGGGGATGGTCTTCGCCACCATGTCCATCGCCGCCCTGTCCACCGGGGTATGGGCCCACCACATGTTCACCACCGGGGTGGTCCTGCTGCCCTTCTTCTCGCTGCTGTCGTACCTGATCGCCGTGCCCACCGGCATCAAGTTCTTCAACTGGATCGGCACCATGTGGCGGGGGCAGCTCAGCTTCAAGACGCCCATGCTCTTCTGCATGGGGTTCCTGTTCGCCTTCCTCATGGGTGGGGTGACCGGCGTGCTGCTGGCCTCGCCGCCGGTGGACTTCATGACCCACGACACCTACTTCGTGGTCGCCCACTTCCACCAGGTGCTGATCGGCACCACGGTGTTCGCCGGCTTCGCCGGTTTCTACTTCTGGTATCCCAAGATGTTCGGCCGGATGCTCCACGAGAAGTGGGGGAAGGCCCACTTCTGGCTGCTGTTCATCGGATTCTGGGTCACCTTCATGCCCCAGTACCTGGTGGGCCTCCACGGCATGCCCCGGCGGGTGGCCACCTACGCGCCGGATACCGGGTGGGGCACCCTCAACGTGATCTCGTCGATCGGTGCGTTCGTCATCGGTGCGTCGTTCCTCTTCTTCCTCTGGAACCTCTGGACGTCCTGGCGCAAGCCGATCCCGGCCGGCGGGAACCCGTGGGACGCCCATGCCCTCGAGTGGTTCACCAGCTCGCCTCCGCCGCACCACAACTTCACCCACCTGCCCCCGGTCCGGTCGGAGCGGCCGACCTGGGACTACAACCACCCGGACCACCGGACGGTGCAGCACAAGAGCGGCGACAAGAAGCTCGTCGCCCGCGAGGGCGACAAGGAGACGGAAAGCGTGGGAGCGTCGTCATGAAGGTCATCGCCCTCTTCCTCATCGCCATCGGCGTCTTCTTCGGGGTCATCGGCTGCATCTACTGGTTCTGGGGGTACGAGGACGCCGGGTTCCTGATGCTGATCGGCACCGCCGGACTCGGCCTGCTGCCCGGCTGCTACTACCTGTGGTGGACGTACCACATGAAGCCGCGCCCGGACGACGACCCCAACGCCGACGTCGACGAGGGTGCCGGTGCCATCGACGCCTTCCCCACCTCGAGCATCTGGCCGTTCATCCTCGGGATGGGCTGCCTGCTGGCCGCCCTCACCTTCGTCTTCGGACTGTGGCTGGCCCCGATGGCCGTGGCCCTCATCCTGTCGGCGGCCATCGGCGGCACCGTCGAGAGCCGCCGCGGCGGCACCGTCTGAGCCTCCTCCCCCGCGGGCCGATCGGCCCGTCGGAGCGGACCGGGGGCCGGTGGCCACCTACGCTCGGGCGATGTTCATCGCACCCGCCGACCGTGCCCTCGACGACGACGAGTGGCGGACGTTCGTGGCCGCCCAGGGGTTCGGCCACCTGATCGCCGCCGGCCGGGAGCGGCCGGTTCCCGAGGTGACCGCCACCCAGTTCATCCTGGAGGGGGACGAGGTGCTGCTCCACGTGGTGGCCCGGAACCCGGTCCTCGACGCCATCGCCGAGCAGCCCGCCGTCCTGGTGTGCGTGGCCGGCGACTGGTCCTCCATCCCCTCCTCGTGGAAGGCCCTGGACGGGGAGGACCCCGCTCTCGGCATCCCCACCACCTACTACGCCGCCGTCGAGTTGGAGGGCAGAGCCACCGTGGTGGCGGACCCCGACCGGCTGGCCGAGCTCCTCCGGCGGCAACTGGCCCGGATCCAGCCCGGGGTGCCGGTGGCCGACCCGGGAACGGCCCACCGCCGGAAGCTGGCCGGCATCCGCGGCATCTCGGTCGCCGTGTCCGGGGTCCGCTCCAAGTTCAAGTACGGGGGCAACGTCGACCGACCCCACCGGCTCCGGGTGGCCGAGCTCCTCGACCAACGCCAGGGACCCGGGGACCGGGCGGCGGCGGCCCACCTCCGCCGCCGGGACGGACGGATCGACCGGTGAGCGGGGTGGCCGGGACCACCGTGGGTGGGTGGGGTGCCCGACCGGCCGGCCGACCGCCGCCGGAGCCCGGCGACACGCCTCTCCGCGAGGGGATGGGAGGCTGAGTCGCATGCAGGCGGTCGAGCTCGTCTTCGGTGTCGGGTGGGCGGCGTTCTGGACCAACTGGCTCATCGCGGCCTTCTCGGCCAAGCGGGGTCATGTCCTCTGGTCCCGCGAGCTGGGCATCCGGGTGGTGATCGCCGTCGTGGTGGTCCTGCTGCTCCGGGCGGGGGCACTGCGAGGTGGCAGCCTCGACTCGGACCCCTGGCGGGTCGGGGTCGGGGTGATCCTCTTCGCACTCGGGCTGGGGGTGGCGGTCTGGGCCCGCCTCCACATCGGGCGCAATTGGGGCACCCCGATGTCGCGGAAGGACGAGCCGGAGATGGTGAACAGCGGCCCCTACCGCCTGGTCCGCCACCCGATCTACTCGGGCATCCTGCTGGCGGGCGTCGGTACGGCGGTGGCGCTGCGTTGGTCGTGGATCGTCGCACCCGTCCTGGCCGGGATCTACTTCGTCTACGCCGCCACCGTCGAGGAGCGCTACCTGACCCAGCAGTTCCCCGACGACTACCCGGCCTACCGGCGCTCGACCAAGATGCTCGTCCCCTTCATCCTCTAGCCGGACGTGGTCGGCGGCCGCCGGTCACCCCAGGGCACCGGAACGGAACCGGCCGGACCCCAGGTGCAGGTGCAGGTGCAGGTGCGGAGGTTCGTCGAACGGGTCCGGAACGGACGGGCCTACGAGCGGACGACCCCTGGCCGACCGGAGGCGAGGAAGGCGGGCGGCAGGATTGGGAGTGGGAGTGGGTGTGGGTGCATGACTGCCGACCCCGGTCACGGAGCGGCGACCCCGGCCAGCAGGACGTCGATCCGGGACATGCACGCCTTCATCCCCTCCACCGCGCCCGTGGCGATCGCCTGCTCCATCCCTTCGAGCGAGTCGAAGTGCGTGGTCAGGATCATCCGCGTCCTGTCGCCCACCGCTTCGATGTCGATCTCCAGGCGGGTCATGGAGTTGCCGTCGCTCGGCGTTCCATCCTCCTCGACGACGGCGTCTTCGACCACCAGCCTGGTCGGTGCGTCGACCTCGATCACGGTCCACGTGCCGTCGAACCTGTCGCCGCCGTCGGGGCCGGACATGACGTAGGTGATGGTGCCGCCCGGCGTGAGGTCGTGGTGCTCGAAGGTGGCCGGGAACCCCGGGGGACCCCACCACCGCCCGAGCAGGCGCGGATCGGCCCAGAGCCGCCACACGTTGGTGACGGACGTCGCGAACTCCGCAGTGATGACCATGGTCCTGGCCTCTGCGCTCTTGTCGACACTCGTGACGGTCATCGGCTCTCCTCTCCAGTGGTTTCGTTGAGAACGTCCTCGAAACGCCCGAGGCGGGTCCGCCACACCGCTTCGAGCTCATCGAGAAGCTCGTGGGCGCGGCGCAGTTGGCCGATCTCCCCGCGCACGAGTTGTTCACGTCCGCTCCGGTGCTTCGAGACCAGACCGGCGTGGACCAGCACCTCCACGTGCTTCTGGACGGCGGTGAGGCTGATCGGATACCGCCGGCCGAGCTCGCTGACGGAGCGCTCACGGTCCAGGGTCCGCGTGACGATGTCGCGCCGTGTCGCATCGCTGAGCGCGAAGAACAGCCGGTCGGTCCGCCCCTGGCGCTTCACCGTTCCTACAACCATATGGTTGTAGGATAGCTCCCCTGCCGGCGGTGTCAACCGGACAGCGCCGGCGGCCTCCGGGGACGTCGTCCCCGGGTACCCCGGAGCCGCCCTGACAGATGCCATGTGCCACCACGAGACTGGGATCGGTCCGGTCGGCATCAGGGAGGATGATCACCATGTACTTCTTGCTCTTCTACGAGGTGGTCGACGACTACGTCGAACGTCGGCGGGCGTTCCGCCAGGAGCACCTGGCACTGGCCCGGGAGGCGAAGGAGCGGGGTGAGTTGGTCCTGGCCGGCGCCTACGCCGACCCGCCCGACGGTGCGGCGCTGGTGTTCCGAGCCGACGACGACTCCGTCGTCAGGGGCTTCGTCGCCCGCGACCCCTACGTCCGCGAAGGCCTCGTCACCAGCTGGGTCGTCCGGCAGTGGACGGTGGTGGTCGGGGACCAGTGACCCGAGCCGAATACGGTTGGTCCCGTCACCCGACGAGCTCGTGCGCCTGCTCCCGGCGACGTCAGGGGCCGGGCGCCGCATCTCCGGCCGACCGCTCCACCATCGGGACGCCGGGGCCGTCCCGCTCCCGGGCGAGGGGCGTCCCGGGACGCCGGTGACGGGAGACTCAGTCGGACTGCGGGCCGGGATGGATCGGTGGCCAGTCGGCGGGCCACCAGTCCCCCTGCGGATCTGTGGTCTGCCCCACCTCGATGATGTAGCCGTCGGGATCGCGGATGTAGCAGCGGATCTCGTACTCGTGCTGCTTCGGGGGTGTCAGGAACTGCGCGCCCCTGGCACTCCATTCGGCGTAGGCGGCGTGGATGTCCTCCACCCGGATATTGAGGAAACTGCTGACCCGGTCGGGATCGCCCGGCGTCTCGAGGGTGACGGTGGGCTTGTCGTCGGTGGGTCCCCCGCCGACGTTGATGATGATCCACGTATTGGCGAGGGCGATGTTGGTCGGCTCCGGGCCGAAGACCACCCTGCCGCCGAGTACCTCGGTGTAGAACCGCCGGGAGCGCTCGACATCATCGGAGACGATGAAGTGGGTCACGACCATCCGTTGTGGGAGCTGGTTGGGCTCGGCCACTGGGCACCTCCACGCATCGGGGTTCTGTCCACCTGCGGCGGGCTCTGAAGGCTCCAGTCAACCAGTCCACCGGGTCAGCGTCGAGCCCCGTGCCTCCCGCCGCACGGCGCGGGAACGTCCGATGGGCGGGCTACCCGGCCTGGTCACTTCAGGCTCTCCCGGAACCGGGTCGGGGCTGAGCCCGTCCGATCGGCGGCGGCGCGGCTCAGCCCGCTCCGGGGTCGGAGCCGGACGCCGGGCCGGAGGTGAAGGGCGCACAGGCGGCGGCCATCGTGGCCAGGAGGGCGGCCAGCTTCCCGTCGTCCTCACCCGACTCCGCCCGGAGGTCGTCAACTTCGACGGCGATGGCCGCCAGGAGCTCCCTCACCCCCGCCACCTTGTCCCGGAGGTCCCGTAGCCGCGACTCCCGGTCGCCCGACAGGAGCAGCTCGGCCTCGGCACGCACGGTCCTACCGCTCTCCCCGGCCAGCTGCTTGGCCCGCGCCACCAGCGCATCGGCCTCGACGTCGGTGTAGGTGATCCGCTTCTCGATCAGGAGACCGATCACCTCACGTCGGGCGGTCCTGGCCACCCGCCGACTGTAACGTCTGTGCCGTCGGGTTGTGTGTCCGAGACGAGCGTTCCACCGGCCGCCCGGTCGGCAGTTGCCCCCCGTCCCTGCCCACAGCGCCGGCCGCACCGCCGGCCACGCCGCACCGCGCCCGGCGGCCTGCTGATGCTGACGGTCAGGCTGCCGGTCGGGCGCTCAGCCGGAAGACACGGATGGCCCGGTCGGTTCGATTGCGATACTCGGCGTACACGGGAACCACACCGATCATCTTCTCGAACCCGGTACGCGCCTCGTCTCCCGTGAGCAGCTCCGCCGTCACGGTGACGGCGGTTCCCCCGACCGTGGCGATCGCCTGAGGGTGGGCGATGAGGTTCTTGCTCCAGGCGGGATGGTGCTGCTGGCCGAAGTTGCTCCCCGCCACGATGATGTCGTCTCCGTCGCGGGCGAACAGGAGCGGCGTGGTGCGGGCCTGACCGGTGACGGCGCCGGTCGTCGTCAGCAACATGGTCGGCGCACCGAGTGGCCCGAGCGCGGTGTAGCGACCACGACTCCGCTCGATGACCCAGCGGTCGAGCGGTGTCAAGGTCCGGACCACCCACGAACCCCCCCGGGTGGACGCGAACCAGACGACCGGACGTCGCAGCCACGAGTGCTCCGAGCCCCACCGCACGTCCGGGAAGGTCGACACCAGCCAACCCTAGCGCCGGGCGATCAGGCGGGCCCCGATCCGCCCGGTGGTCGGTTCAGCGCATCACCCGTCGCACGCCGGCCCCGGTGGCCAGTTCCGGCGGCACCTGGTCGATGTAGGTGGGAACCGGCACCGCCTCGAGCTCCTCGTGACCGTCGCCGGGCCGGGGCGCGGTGACCACCGTGGAGTACTCCCCCTCGTCGGACCGGAGCACCACGTTGGCCCGCTTCCGCTTGCCGATCCCCTCGGCGTTCCGCATCTCCTGGCAGATCTTGTAGGTGATCAGGCCGGTGAGGATGGGCACCACGATGACGGCGAACCGGAAGAACCACAGCACGTAGTTCAGCTTGATGTGGAAGAAGTTGGCCAGCACGTCGGTGGACGAGGCACAGAACACCATGAAGAGGAGCATCAGCATCATGGCTCCGGCCATGGTCCGCAGCGGGCGGTCCCGGGGCCGGTCGAGCAGGTTGTGGTAGGCGTGGTCCTTGGTCTTTATCGACTCGATGAAGGGCCAGATGATGAGGATGTTGAAGATCAGCCCCGGGAAGATGACCGCGGGGAGGAAGACCTCGAGGGGCAGGGTGTGGCCCCAGCCCACCCACTCCCAGCTGGGCATGATCCGGAGCGCCCCGTCCAGCCACCCCATGTACCAGTCCGGCTGGACGGCGTAGGAGATCTGGAACGGCTCGTACTGCCCGAACTGCCAGATGGGGTTGATCTGGGCGAAGCCGCCCAGCAAAAAGATGACGCCGGCCGTCATGAACAGGAAGCCGGTGGTCTTGGCCATGAAGGTCGGGAACATCGGGGAGCCGACCACGTTGTGCTCGGTCTTCCCCTTGCCGGGGAACTGGGTGTGCTTCTGTTTGACCAGGAGCCCCAGGTGGGCGGCCAGCAGCCCCACGATGAGGGCCGGCACGATCAGGATGTGGAGCAGGAAGAACCGCTCGAGGATGATGCCGCTGCCCGGGTAGTTGCCGCCGAACAGGAAGAACCCGAGGTAGGAGCCGACCACCGGGATCGACTCGATGATGGAGAAGGCGATCCGGATCCCGGTCCCCGACACCAGGTCGTCGGGGAGGGAGTAGCCCAAGAACCCGTTGACGATGCCCAGGATCAGCATGATGGTCCCGACGATCCAGTTGAACTCGCGGGGCTTGCGGAAGGCCCCGGTGAAGAAGACCCGGGCCATGTGGACGGCGATGGAGCCGAGGAAGATGTCGGCCGCCCAGTGGTGGGCCTGGCGCATCAGCAGGCCCGACTTCACGTCGAACGACAGTCCCACCGACGTGGCGTAGGCCTCGGAGACCTTCTGACCCCGCAGTGGGAGGTACGAGCCGTGGTAGACGATCTCGTGGGCGGAGGGGACGTAGTACAGCGACAGGAAGACGCCGGTGCCCAGCAGCACCACGAAGGAGTAGAGGGCGATCTCCCCCAGCATGAACGACCAGTGGTCGGGGAAGATCTTGTCGAGGAAGGTGCGGCCGCCCTTGGCCACGCCCAGACGGTCGTCGACCCAGCGGAGTGAGGAATCGATCATGGGCGCTCCCAGAATCCGGGGCCGACCGCCTGGTCGTAGCCGCCGCTCGACCGGAGGAACCCGTCGGCGTCGGCGTAGATCGGCAGCTGAGGCAGCGGGCGGGGGGCGGGGCCGAACTCGGGGACGGCGCCGGCCTTCACGTTGAAGATCGACTGGTGGCAGGGGCACACCAGCTGCTGGGTCTGCTCCTGGTAGAGGCCGACGGGACAGCCCAGGTGGGTGCACATCTTGGAGTAGGCCACGTAGCCGGCGGTGGTCCAGGACGGCTTGCCCGGGGACTGCAGCGGGTACGGGGTCCCTGCCGGGAGGTTCTCGAGCCGGATGAGGATGGTCTGGTCCGGGGACGACCCGGCGTAGCCCTCGGGGAACACGGTGAGCACGCCGCCGATGTCCAGGTCGTTGACGGTGATCTTCCGACCGTCCAGGGCCACCAGCTGGGAGCCCTTGCCCCAGTTGGTCTCGAAGAGGACCTTGCCCGGCTTGGGCCCGAGCGACCGGATGAGCGGGAAGAGCAGGACGATGCCCATCACGGTGGAGCCCAGGGCGAACAGGCCGCCCAGCACCTTGCGGCGCTTGATCTCCATGCCGCCCCGCTCGGTGATGGCCACCGTCATGGCCGCCCGCTCCTCCTCGGTGGAGTGGAAGTCGTGGCGCTCCTCGACGAAGGGCCCCTGGGCCATCAGGTACTTGCCCCAGGCGATGACCCCGGCCCCCAGGCCGAGCATCCCGACCCCGAAGGTGAGGGCCTCCCACTGGGTCTGGTCGCTGACCCAGTAGACGATGCCGAAGCCCAGGAACCCCAGGGTGCCGATGACGATCGACAGCGACGCCAGGGCCTGCACCCGCTCGGGGTGCTTGGCCATGGGCTGCAGGTGGGGGTCGGACAGGGCCACCTTGGTCACCGACGGCCCCGTTCGTTCGTCGGCACTCACGAGCGTTCTCCGATCCAGAAGCAGACGAGCATGAGGAGGCCGACCCCGAGGAGCAGGCCCACGAAGCCCTCACCGACCGGGCCGATGCCGCCGAGGGCGAACCCGCCCCGGTTGTCCGGCTGCTGAATCACCCCGTGGACGTAGGCGGCGATGTCCCGGGCCTCGGCATCGGTGATGTTGCCCTGGCTGAAGTGGGGCATGTTGCCCGGCCCGGAGCGGATGGCCTCGACGATCTGGGTGGTGGTGGCCAGGTGGAGGCTGGGGGCGACGGCCCCGCCGGCCAGGGCGTCACCGGCCCCGGTGATGGTGTGGCAGGCCGCGCAGTTGAGGGTGAAGAGGCTGTTGCCGTTCTCGAGGTCGGCGTCGTTGAGGTTGACCAGGGGGATGGCCAGGCCCTGGCCCGGGGTCAGCGACTGCACGTAGGAGGAGATCTCCAGGGTCTGGAGCCGGTCGAACTTGGGCGGCTTCCGGACGGCCTGCTCGGTGGGGTTGGCCAGGGGCATCCGGCCGGTGGACACCCAGAAGTCGACGGTGCCCGCCCCCAGGCCCTGCAGGTTGGGGGCCCGGTCGGTCCCCGTGGCCAGCGGTCCGTGGCAGCTGGCGCAGTTGGCGGCGAACAGTGCCTGGCCGGGGATGATGAAGGAGTGCGGGGGGACCTGGTAGATGATCCCGTCCGGCTTGGCCGAGGCGGCGGTGGCGGCCCGGGCGGCGATGCTGGGCCGGGCCGGGGTGCCGATGGTGGTGGGCGGGCTGCTGTTGATGGCGGTGATCGGCACGGTGGAGGTGGTCGGCGTCGACACCGGCGCCGGCACGCCGGCCTGGGCCCCCGACGGCCAGAACACGCACAGGCCGATCACCGCGACGGCGCCCAGGAGGGCGGCGGGTGCTGCCAGTCGACCCCGGTGGCTGCTGCGCATACTGCTGGACACCTATCCCTTGGGGAGGAAGAAGAGGCAGAAGTAGAGACCGATCCAGACGATGTCCACGAAGTGCCAGTAGTAGCTGACACCCTGGAACACCGCCGTCTCGCCGGGGTCGCCCTTGGGACCCTTCAGGCGGGCGAGGAGGAAGATCATGGCCACCAGGCCGAGGGTGACGTGCAGGCCGTGGAGGCCGGTCATGATGTAGAAGAGCGACCCGTAGGCGGTGTGGGTGGGGTTGGTGGCGTAGTGGTGGGAGAGCGTGATCCACTCGTAGAACTGGTTGGACACGAACATGGCACCCAGGACCAGCGTGGCCACCACCCACTTTTTGGCGCTGGCCCGTTCACCCCGCTCCTGGTCCCAGACCGCCTTCTGCATGGTGAAGCTGGACGACACCAGGATGGCGGTGAAGATGCCGGCCTGGATGGTGTCGAGTTTGACCCCGGGCGGCGGCCAGATGGTGGCCCCGGACCGGATGGTGAAGTAGGCGGCGAACAGGCCACTGAAGAACATGACCTCGGAGCCCAGCCAGATCATCACGCCGATGGCCAGCATGGGTGGCCGGTCGGGTCGGTGGCGCTGGCGCTGGGGGGTCGCCGCTTCGACGGCGAGGGCCTGAGTCACGGCATCTTTCTAGCCGATGCCGCGGGCCGAGGGCCAACTCGCGGGTTTGGCCCCGCCAGGCACGCCCCAGGCACGATCCGGTGACGGGAAGGTGACGGGAAGGTGACGGCCAGTCGTCAGTGTCGGGGGTCCAGCGCCAGGGGCGGCGCCAGGGACGACACCACCGTCAGACGCTGGGTCGGGCGGGTCAGGCAGACGTAGAGCGTCCGCAGCCCGCGGGCCGTCTCCCCGGCGATGACCGCCGGCTCCACCACCACCACGGCGTCGAACTCCAGGCCGTTGGCGGCGTCGGCGGCCAGCAGCACCAGCGGCTCCGACAGGCCGCCCCGGCGCATCCCCCGGGGGTCGGCCACCGGGGCACCCGCCCGGTCGAGGGCGTCGGCCAGGGCCGGCAGCATGGGCTCGGGGGCGAGCACCGCCACCCGGCCCGGCGCCACCGCAGCCATCTCGGCGACCGCCTCCGCCGCCACCCGGTCGGCCAGCACCCCGATCGGGGCGCCGGTCGGCCCGTCGGGTCCCTCCACCGAGACCATGCGCGGGGCCACCCCGGTCCGGCGGACCGGGGTGGGGGGCGACAGCTCGGGGGCGGCCACCGCCAGGACCCGGGCGGCCACCTCGATGACCTCGGCGGGGGTCCGGTAGCTCACGGTCAGCTCCACCGTCCGGGGGTCGCGCCGGTGGGGCAGGTGCTCGACGATCTCCGACCAGGTCCGGGGGGCCCAGGGTGCGGTGGCCTGGGCGATGTCACCCACCACGGTCATCGAGCCCGACAGGGACCGGCGGGTGAGCATCCGGAGCTGCAGGGGCGACAGGTCCTGCACCTCGTCCACCACGATGTGCCCGTAGGTCCGGATGGCGTCGTCGGTGCCCCCGTTGCGGGGGCCCAGCAGGTTCCGGGCCTCGTCCACCAGGGCGGCGTCGGCCGCCGTCCAGGCCACCTCGTCGAACGACGTCGACCGGGGGCGGCGGAGCAGGGCCTGCTCGTCGGCCGACAGGACGTCCCGCCCGGCGGCGGCGATCAGCGCCGGCGCCCCGAACAGGTCGTGGAGCAGCTCGTGCGGGGAGAGCCGCGGCCACACCCGGTCGAGGGCGGCGACGAACTGGGGCACCCGCTGGAGCTTGCGGGAGAAGTCGTCGAGGTCGAACTCGTCCTCGGTCAGGGCGGACGGGTCCTCGTAGCCGGGGAAGCCGGTCACGGTGCTCCCCGCCGACAGGGACTGCTGGGTCTGGCGGGCCCGCTCGGCCAGCACCCGGACGATGGCCTGGGTGACCAGGCGCCGCCGCCCGTTGTGGGTGCCCGGGCGCCGCCGGGCCATCTGGACGATCTCCCGGGTGTCGGCCGGGGTGAGCCGGAGGAGAAGGGCCCCGTAGGGGATGGCCACCTCCTCGGTGAGTGGCCGCTGCCGGGTACGGACCGCCCGGGCCACCACCCGGGCCATGCGGGCGTCGCCCTTCAGGCGGGCCACCTCGGCCGGCTCGGTGGCCCGGACCCGGATCTCGGGGACCAGCCCGGCCACGGTGGAGAGGGTGACGCCGGTCTCCCCCAGCGAGGGCAGCACCTGCTCGATGTAGCGGAGGAAGAGCGGGTTGGGCCCCACCACCAGCACGCCCTGCCGCTCGAGCGGGAACCGGTGGGTGTAGAGGAGGTAGGCGGCCCGGTGGAGGGCGACCGCTGTCTTGCCGGTGCCGGGCCCCCCTTGGACGACCAGGACGCCGGGGAGGGGCGACCGGATGATCTCGTCCTGCTCCCGCTGGATGGTGGAGACGATGTCGGTCATCCGGCCCGAACGGGCCCGGTCCAGGGCGGCCAGCAGGGCGGCGGGGCCGCCGATGGGCAGGTCGCCGACGATCAGCTCGCCGCCCTCCCCCTCCACCCGGGGCTCGCCGCCCGGGTCGGCGGGGACCGCCGAGAAGCGCTCGTCCTCCACACCCACCACCTGCCGGCCGTCGAGGGCCAGGTGGCGGCGGAGGACCAGGCCCTGCGGGTCGCGCCCGGTGGCCCGGTAGAACGGCTCGGCGATGGGGGC
This sequence comes from uncultured Actinomycetota bacterium, assembly GCA_963709665.1. Lineage (GTDB taxonomy): Bacteria > Actinomycetota > Acidimicrobiia > Acidimicrobiales > RAAP-2 > DASZIT01. The sequence goes on from CAVPWU010000009.1 coordinate 112,574, forward strand.
CCGCCAGTCCACCACCAGCGGCTCGAGGTCGCTGTCGTGGATGGCCAGTCGCCCGATGTGGAAGACCTCGGGAGCCACGGTGTCCGAGGGGGGGCCGCCGGTGGTGGCCCCGTCGTGGACCGCCCGGTCGATCCGGCCGAAGGTCAGCGCCTGGTCACCGATGTCCAGCTGCTCGAGCCGGGCCATGCTGGTCCGCACGATGACGTCCCGCTCGGTGCGGGACTGGAAGGTCCCGCCCCGGCCGAGGTCGAGCACGCCGTCGCGCATCGACCGGGCGTCGTCCCGCATGGCGTCGAGACGCGCGTAGGCGAAGTCGACGAACTCCTGCTCGGCCTGGACGTCGCCCTGCACCCCCACCGGAACCTCCGTTCTGCCCCTCCCGGCTGAGGGGAACCCTTGATTGTATGCCCGCCCCGCCCCCCGTGCGTCCGGCGCCCGGGCCCGGGGGGCGACCACCGGCCCACGGCGCGGCGATAGCGTCAGGTGGTGCCCACACCCGCCGCCCGCCGCCACCAGGACTCCGCCTTCATCCGGGCGTGCCGCAGCCTGCCGGTGCCCCGGGTGCCGGTGTGGTTCATGCGCCAGGCCGGCCGTGCCCTCCCCGAGTACCGGGCCGCCCGCGGTGCGGGCAGCATCCTCGACGCCATCGCCCGGCCCGACCTGGTGGCGGAGCTGACCCTGCAGCCGGTCACCCGGTACGGCACCGATGCCGCCATCTTCTTCTCCGACATCGTGGTGCCGGCCGCCGCCATCGGCTTCGGGGTGGACATCGCCCCGGGCACCGGGCCGGTGGTGGAGCGACCCTTCCGGTCCAAGGAGGACCTGCAGCGGCTCCGCCCCCTCGACCCCGAGGCCGACACCCCCTACGTGCTCGAGGCGGTCCGCCTGCTGGCCGGGGAGCTGGCCGTGCCGCTGATCGGCTTCGCCGGCGGTCCCTTCACCGTGGCCAGCTACCTGGTGGAGGGGGGCCCGTCCCGCAACTTCACCAAGGTCAAGGGGCTGATGCACGGCGACCCGGCCCTGTGGCAGGCACTGATCGAGCGGCTCACCGACCTGAGCCTGGCCTCCCTGCGCTCCCAGCTCGATGCCGGGGCCAGCGCCGTGCAGGTCTTCGACAGCTGGGCCGGCATCCTGGCACCCCACCACTACGAGGCGCTGGTGCTCCCGGCCACCCGGCGGCTCTTCGGCGAGCTGGCGGACAGCCACCCGGGGGTCCCCACCATCCTGTTCGGGGTGGGGACCGGGGAGCTCCTGCCCCTGATGGCCACGGCCGGGAGCACGGTGGTCGGCATCGACTGGCGGGTGCCGCTGGACGACGCCCGGCGGCGGGTGGGCCCGGCGGTGGCCGTGCAGGGCAACCTCGACCCCGCCCTCTGCCTGGCCGGCCCCGAGGTGGCGGCGGCGGAGACCCGGGACGTCCTGGCCCGGGCGGGGACCGCGCCGGGCCACATCTTCAACCTGGGCCACGGCGTGCTGCCCGAGACCGATCCGGCCGTCCTGGAGCACGTGGCGCACGTGGTCCACACCGAGGGGGTCGCCGGGGTCGGTGCGACGACGTGAGCGCTCCGGGAGCCCCGCCCATCGGGGTGCTGGTGATGGCCCACGGCACCCCCGCCCGCCCCGGGGACATCGAGCCCTTCTACACGTCGATCCGTCGGGGTCGGCCGCCCACCCCCGAGCTCCTGGCCGAGCTGACCGCCCGGTACGAGGCCCTGGGCGGGGTCTCCCCCCTGGCCCAGCGCACCCGGGCCCAGGTGGACGGCCTGGCCGCCACCCTCGACTCCGTCGCCCCCGGCCGGTACCGGGTGGCCTACGGGGCCAAGCACACCGACCCGACCATCGAGGAGGCCGCCGCCTCCCTGGTGGCGTCCGGGGTGGGCACGGTGATCGGGATCGTGCTGACCCCCCACCAGTCCTCCCTGGGGTCGGGGGAGTACCTGCGCCGGGCGGCCGCCGCCCTCGACGACTCCCCCGTCCGGTTCGTGCCCGTCCCCTCGTGGCACCGGGCGCCGGGGCTGGCCGCCCTGCTGGCCGGGCGCACCGTGACCATGGTGGACGGGCTGGCCGGGTCGGGCGGGGTGCCCACCCAGGTGCTGTTCACCGCCCACAGCCTCCCCGAGCGGGTGGTGGCCGAAGGGGACCCCTACCCCGACCAGGTGGGCGAGTCGGCGTCGGACATCGCCGGGCTGGCCGGCCTCGACCACCGCCCCGGGGTGGCCTGGGGGGTGGCGTGGCAGAGCGCCGGGCGCACCCCGGACCCCTGGATCGGCCCCGAGCTGCTCGACGAGATCCGCCGGCTGGCCGCCGCCGGGGTGGCCGGGGTGGGGGTCTGCCCGGTCGGATTCGTCAGCGACCACCTCGAGGTCCTCTACGACCTCGACCTCGAGGCCGCCGGGGTGGCCCGCTCGGTCGGGGTGGCCTTCGCCCGGACCCCGTCGCTCAACGACGACCCGGAGTTCCTGGCCATTTTGGCCGGGGTGGTGACCGCCACGGTGCCGACGTGAGCCGGTCCCGCCGTCCGGTGGTGGCGGTGGTGGGCGGGGGGATCGCCGGGCTGGCCGCCGCCTGGGAGCTGGTGGCCGGGGCGGGCGACGACCACCCCGAGGTGCACGTGGTGGAGGCCGACCGGCGGGTGGGGGGCAAGGTCCGGTCCGCCGAGTTCGGCGGCCGGACGGTCGACCTGGCCGCCGACGCCTTCCTGGCCCGGCGTCCCGAGGCGGTGGAGCTCTGCGAGGAGCTCGGGATCACCGACCGGCTGGTCCCCGTCGGGGCGTCCGGGGCGTCGATCCTCGCCCGGGGCCGGCTCCGCCCCATGCCGGGCGGGTTGGCGCTCGGGGTCCCCACCCGCTGGCTGAGCCTGGCCCGGTCGGGCATCCTGAGCCCGTCGGAGCTGCTCCGGGTGGCCACCGACCTGGTGAAGCCCCACCTCGGTACCGGGGAGGGGTTCGGCGACCGGTCGATCGGCGACCTGGTCGGCGAGCGCCTGGGGCGGCCGGTGGTGGAGCGCCTGGCCGATCCGCTGATCGGGGGGATCCACGCCGGCTCGGTGGACGGGCTCAGTGCCGCCGCCATCTTCCCGGTGCTGATCGCGGTGTCCCACCAGTCGGGCAGCTTCATGCACCGGCTGGGGCGCACCCAGGCCGCCCAGGCGGCGGCGCCGACCACCCTCGAGGACGGGACCCCCACCCCGGTGTTCTGGTCCCTCCGCCACGGCACCGCCAGCCTGGTCGGCCACCTCGACGACCAGCTCCGTCGCCGGGGGGTGACGGTGCGGACCGGCACCCCGGTGGAGGCCCTCACCCGGGTGGACGACGGCGCCGGGGGCCGGTGGTGTCTGGCCCTCGGCGGGGGGGCCGGGACCCTGGAGGTCGACGGGGTGGTGGTGGCGGTCCCCGCCGCCCGGGCCGCCCCCCTGTTGGTGGCCCACGCCCCGCAGGCGGCCGGCCTGCTGAGCACGGTGGAGTCGGCCTCGGTGGCGGTGGTCACCCTGACCGTCCCCGACCGGGCGGTGGGGCGTCCCCTCGTGGGGACGGGGTTCCTGGTCCCCCGGACCACCAGGGTGGACGGTCGGCCGGCGCTGATGACCGGGTGCACCTATCTCGGACGGAAGTGGCCCCACCTGGCCCGCCCCGGCGAGGAGCTCCTCCGGGTCTCGGTGGGTCGGGACGGCGACGACCGGGCCGACGGCCTGGGGGACGAGGAGCTGGTGGCCTCGGCCTTCGGCGAGCTGGCCACCGTGCTGGACATCTCCGGGCCGACCCTCGACAGCCGGGTCACCCGGTGGTCGGACGCCTTCCCCCAGTACCGACCGGGCCATCTCCTCCGGGTGGGGAGCATCGAGCGGGCGGTGGCCGAGCTCCCGGGCCTGGCGCTGGCCGGCGCCGCCTACCGGGGGGTGGGCATCCCCGCCTGCATCGGGAGCGGTCGGGCCGCCGCCCGCTCGGTCCTCGGCTCGCTGGTCGTCGGACCGGGGCCGGGCCAGCGGACCGGGTGACCACCGCACCACCCCCGACGGTCACCGACCCGGAGGGGGGCCGAGAGGTGCCGGGGGCGGGTGGGGCCGCCGACCCCGGCCCCCCCGCCGCCCCCCGCCGGCGGGGGGCGGTCGCCGTGCCCTCCCTGGCCGCCGGGGTGGGCCTGGCCCTCTCCCTGCCCCCCTGGGGGGTCTGGATCCTGGCCTTCCCCTCGGCCGGCCTCCTCTGGTGGCGGCTGGGCGGACTCCGGCCCCGGACCCGGCTGTGGGCCGGGTGGCTGGCGGGCCTGGGGCTCTACCTCCCGGGCCTGGCCTGGGCCCGTTCGTTCACCTTGGCCGGGGCGGTGGTGCTGATCGGGGTGGAGGCCCTGTTCACGGCGGTGGCCTGCCTGGCCGTGCCGGGCGGACCCCTGGTGGCCCGGGCCCTGGCCTTCCCCGCCGCCCTCACCCTGGCCGAGGCGGCCCGGATGGCCTGGCCGTTCGGCGGCCTCCCCCTCGGGGGGGTGTTCCTGGGCCAGGCCGCCGGCCCGGTGCTGGGCGTCGCCCGGCTGGGCGGCCCCCTGGGCCTCACCCTGATCGTCTACGCCGGGGGGGTGGCGGTGGGGGCCCTGGCCGAGGCGTCGCTCCGGGCGGTGAGGGATGGTGGCCGGGCGAGCGGTGGCCGGTGGCTGACCGGCGGGCTGGCGGCGGCCGTGGTGGTGGTGGTCACGGTGGTGGCCGCCGGGGCGCCGGACGGCGGTCCGTCGGTGGGGGCGGTGACCACCGCCGCCGTCCAGGGTGGCGGGGTGCGGGGGTTCCGCAAGTCACAGGTGGACCCGGCCACCGTCCTGGCCAACCAGCTGGCAGCCACCCGGGAGCTCCAGCAGCTGGACCACGGACACGCCCCCGCCCTGGTCCTGTGGCCGGAGGACGTGGTCTCCCTGGCCACCCCGTTGGGCCGGTCGCCGGAACGGGAGGCACTGGCCGCCCTGGCCCGCCGCCTCCGCACCACCCTGGTGGTGGGGATCACCGAGACGGTGTCGACCACCGCCTTCCGCAACGAGGTGGTGGCCTGGGGCCCCGACGGCACGCTGGTGGCCAGGTACGAGAAGGTCCACCGGGTGCCCTTCGGCGAGTACGTGCCCGACCGCGGGTTCTTCGCCCACCTCGGGAACCTCTCGGCCGTCCCCCTCGACGCCGTCCCGGGTGCCGGCACCGGCCTGCTGGACACGCCGGCCGCCCCCCTCGGGGCGATGATCTCCTTCGAGGTCTTCTATGCCGACCGGGGGCGGTCGGCGGTGCGGGCCGGCGCCCAGCTGCTCATCGTCCCCACCAACACCTCCTCCTACGCCGCCGCCCAGGTCCCCACCCAGGAGATCGCCGCCTCCGAGGTCCAGGCCGTGCAGCAGGGCCGGGACCTCCTCCAGGCCGCCCCCACCGGGTACAGCGCGGCCATCACCCACCGCGGGGTCCTCCTCACCCGCTCGGTCCTCGGCCGGCGCCAGGTGGTGCTGGCCACGCTGGCCCGGCGCTCGGGCACCACGGTCTACGTCCGCTTCGGCGACCCGCCGGTCCTGCTGCTGGGGGCGATCGGCCTGGTGGTGGCCTGGGGAATCCGGGGGCGCCGCCGGCGCCGGGGGTGGTCTGGATCGGCGACGTCCACCGACTAATCTCCCTCATCCGACGGGGCGGCGTGGCGTGGACCGCCAGGCCCCGGGCATGGTCGGCCGGGGGGCACCTGCGTCCGACGGAACCGAATCATCCGCTGACGAGGAACGAGGGGAGCACCCGGTGAACGGGCAGGAGACACCGCACCAGCCGTCCATCCCGGGGTCCCGTCGTCCGGCACGGGTCCGCGGCCGGAACCACCGGGGTGCGCATCCCGGCGGCCGTCCCCACTCCTCGGTGAGCCGGGTGGCGGCCGCCGTGCTGGTGGTGGCCGTGCTGGTGGTGGCCGGGGCGGCGGCCGTCGGAGTCGGGGGGGTCCCGGCGACGGCGGCGACGCTTCCGCCCGCCGCCCCCGCGTCGGCGCCGGCCGGCCTGGTGATCCGCCACAGCTTCTCGAGCCCGTACGTGCTGGTCGACGGCTCGGAGAACTACCTCTACACCGGGGGCACCGGCCCCCACCACCTGCCGCTGGTCCCGGTCCGCCCGTTCCGGAACCTCGAGGACCTGCCCACCACCCCCACGGACGCCATGCCCACCGCGCCCGCCGGCAGCTGGGGATGGATCTGGACCGTCGACGTCCAGAAGGTGGCCACCGGCTACGCCATGTGGTTCACCACCGAGTACACCGCCAGGCTGAACCCGGAGGGGGTGGCCAACCAGTGTCTCGGCACCGCCACCTCCACCAGCCCCACGGGTCCGTTCACCCCCAGCCCCGGCCCGGTGATCTGCCAGACGTGGGGCAGCATCGACCCACGGGTGGTGACCGCCCCGGGCGGCCAGCGGTACCTGATCTGGAAGGCCGACCTCAACGCCGACAGGCAGGCCACCGTCCCCACCACCATCTGGGAGCAGCCGCTGGCCGCCGACGGGGTCACCCTCGAGGGCTCGCCCCACCGGATCGCCACCGCCACCCAGAAGTGGGAGGGGGCCCTGGCCGAGTCGCCGGACATGGTGAAGCTGGGGGGCACCTACTACCTGTTCTTCTCCGGGAATTCGTCGTCGGGCCCGAACAACGCGGTGGGCATGATGCGGTGCGCCGGGATCCGGGGACCCTGCACGGACAGCCGGTCCACCCCCTTCGTGACCAGCAACTCCCAGGGCGTCGGGCCGGGCGAGGAGTCACTCTTCCAGGAGCACGGCGACACCTGGCTGCTCTACTCGCCCAACGCCGCCTTCGGCACCTACTTCTTCCGTCCCCTGGCCGTGGCCCGGGTGGCGGCGGGTCCCCACGGGCCCTACCTGGCCGCCTTCGCCGGCGCCGTCCCCGGCACCTGAAGCCCGGGAGCGGTCCACCCCGCCGGCTGCCCAGCCGGACCGGTCAGTCGTAGTAGCCGGAGTGGATGTAGACGCAGGGGATCCCCTCGGCATGGAACATGGCGAAGTTGTTGGGGTCGTCCTCGAAGGCCAGTCGGAGGTCGAAGCCGAAGGCCCGGAGCCCGGCCACCTCCTCGCGCTTGAACCGGGTCACCTGGGCGTAGTCGCCGCGGGCCCGCATCACCAGCAGGTCCCACCGCAGTCCGTACCGCTCGAGCCAGGCCAGCGTCTGGGGCTGGACGCCGAAGGGCCGACCGGTGAGGAGGATGACTTGCAGCCGCCCGTCGAGGAGCTCCATCAACCGGGCCAGCTCCTCGATCACCGGGTCGTCCCCGCAGGCGGCGAAGAAGCGGTCCCAGTCCCGGCGGCCGTGCTCGAGGAAGTGCTGGCGCCCCACGGCGTCGGACAGCACGCCGTCGACGTCGAACACCACCGCCTCACCGGGTGCGACCGGCCCGCGGTGCCAGGCCCAGTTGGAGGGCGTCCCGGGGGAGCTCATCGGGGGCGCGGCGCCCGGGCCACGCTACCGGTGCCCACCTCGTCCACCTGGTCCCCCCTCGCTCCGGTCCCGCCCCACACGGCCGGGCCCGCCCGAGCCTACCGCCGCCGGACCTCTACGATTGCGGGGGCGTGACCACTCCACACCCACCGGCGGGGCCGCCGCCGGACGCCGTCCCCGACACCGCCGACGGTCCGACGGTGGTCGAGGTGCCCATCGGCCAGCGGGTCATGGTGGTCAGCGACCTGCTGCTCACCGACCGGGCGACGGCCTCCTCCACCGCCCTCAGCACCGAGCTGGCCCGGGCGCTGAACGCCTGGGAGGGGCCGGGCATCCTCATCGTGGCCGGCAACCTCTTCGACCTCACCGGGTGCGACCGGCCCCGGGCGGAGGCGGAGCGGAGCATGGAGGCCCATCCCCAGCTCCGCCAGGCCTTCGAGCGGTTCCTCCACTCCCCCGAGCGCCGGGTGCTCCGCCAGACCGGCACCCACGAGCCGGGCTACGACACCGACGCCGAGTCGGTGGCCGCCATGGACGCCATGGGGGTCGAGCAGCACAACATGGTCGACCTCCACCTCTCCACCACCTCGGGACTCCGGCGGGTCCGGGTGGAGCCCGGCGAGCACGCCTATGCCACCGGCCTGGAGGTCCCCCGCCACGGACGGGAGCCGGCCGCCGACGCCAAGCCGGGGGCGGTGGCCGGCGAGCGGTGGCGCCTGCTGGCCGAGCAGTCCCAGGACGAGGCCCCCTGGCTGCAGGGCCTCGACCGGCTCAGCGACCCCTCGAGCCTCAGCCGGTTCGTGACCTCCCGCGTCCTCTACCGCCGCTTCGGCCGCTTCGCCTGGTGGCTGCTGGTGCCCTTCGCGGTGGCCGCCCTGTTCCGGGTGGCGGTGACGCCGTGGGTGCTGGCCCGCCTGGGCAACGGGCTCCCCGCCCGGGCCATCCGCCACGCCCACCAGGCCGACTGGGGGGATCAGCTGCTGGTGGCCGCCCTGGTGGCGTTCCTGGCCCTGGTCGTCCTGGTCATGGTGCTGGCCCTGCTCAGCCGGCGCGCCTGGTCGATCCTGGGTGGGGGGGCCCTGGAGTCGGACGAGGGCGACGGCCTGGCCAACGACCGGGCCCGGGACGCCGCCCGCCGCCTGGTGGGCGACGGCTACGCCGGGCTGATCACCGGGGCCACCTTCCACTCCGAGCTCACCAACCTGGGGGTGGGCTTCTACGCCAACGTCGGCGCCACCGCCGAGGTGGTGGAGGAGCAGCGGGGCCGGTTCGGGCTGCCTCCCGTCTTCGTCCACCGCCAGCGGGTGAGCTGGATCGAGGTGGAGACGGGGGCCGAGCTCCACGTCCGCCTGCTGCTGGCCCAGTCCGACCTCCGCTCCCCCAGCCTCATCGAACGGGCGGTGGTCCTGCGGCGGAGCGAGCACAACCTCCACCCGACCATGGCCGCCTCCTACCCCCGGGGCGACTCGTGGCCGCCGGCCCCCGACCTCCGCCTGGCCCACCGGCGGACCCGACGGGTACGACGGTGGGCGGCCGGAGCCATCCTGTTCGCCGGGTTCCTCGACGTGCTGGACGCCATCACACCGCCCCTGCGGGACCGCCTCCACCTGCTGCTGGAGTTCCTGCCCCTGCGGGCCACGGTGGCCGCCGGGGCGCTGGTGGCCCTGGCCGGCCTGGCCCTGATCGCCCTCGGGCGGGGCATCCTGCGAGGGCAGCACCTGTCGTGGCAGGTGGCGGTGGTGCTCCTCAGCGGCACCCTGGTCCTCCACCTGCTGGCCGGCGCCGACGTCGAGGAGTCGGTGCTCGCCCTGGCCATCCTGGTCCTCCTGGTCGTCAACCGGCGGGAGTTCACCGCCGCCGCCGACTGGCCGTCACTGCGATCGGCGGTGCTGGCCCTGGTGCTGGGGGCGCTGGCCATCACCGTCCTGGCCGCCGGCTCCATCGAGCTGTTCGCCCACGTCGGGTTCCACCGGCACCACTTCACCATCCCGTGGTGGACGGCGTGGTGGGCGGCGGCCGAGCGGATGGCCGGCGTCAAGACGGTGACGCTCCCCCCCGCCTCGACCGCTTCCTCGCCCCCACCCTGCTGGCCGTGGGCGTGGCCCTGGTGGCGGTGTCGCTCTTCCTGGTGTCGCGACCGGTGGTGGACCGCCGGCTGACCAGCGGCCGGGCCGCCGAGTTCCGGGCCCGGGACATCGTGCGACGGCACGGCGCCTCCACACTGGACTACTTCGCCCTCCGCACCGACAAACAGTGGTTCTTCCACCGCGACAGCCTGGTGGCCTACGCCGTCTACGGGGGGATCTGCCTCATCTCCCCCGACCCCATCGGGCCGCTCAACGAGCGGGAGCAGGTGTGGGACGCCTTCCGGCGGTTCGCCGACAGCCACGGGTGGATCCCGGCGGTGATGGGGGCCGGGGAGAGCTGGCTCCCCGTCTACCGGGAGTCGGGCATGCACAACATCTACCTGGGCGACGAGGCGGTGGTCGACGTCCAGCGGTTCTCCCTGGCCGGCGGCGAGAAGAAGGGCCTCCGCCAGGCCCACAACCGGGTCCAGAAGAAGGGGTACACCGCCACCTTCCACGACCCGTCCCACATCGACCGCGCCCTCTCCGCCGAGCTGGTGGGGCTGATGGGGCTCAGCCGGCACGGGGAGCACGAGCGCGGCTTCTCCATGATGCTCGGACGGGTGTTCGACCCCCGGGACACCGGCCTGCTGCTCACCGTGGTCCGGGGCCCCGACGGCCGGGCCGCCGCCATGTGCCAGTTCGTGCCGGCCACCGGCATCCACGGCTACTCCCTCGACCTCATGCGGCGCGACCCGGGCGATCATCCCAACGGGCTGCTGGACTTCGCACTGTGCTCGACCATCGAGCACCTGCGGGAGGGGGGGTACGAGGGCCTGAGCCTCAACTTCGCCGCCCTCCGCTCCACCCTGGCCGGCGAGAAGGGGGACGGGGCGATGCAGCGGGCGGAGCGGTGGTTCCTGAAGCGGCTGTCGAGCTTCGCCCAGATCGAGTCGCTGTGGCTGTTCAATGCCAAGTACGGGCCGGACTGGCTGCCCCGCTACGTGGTCTTCGACACCGCCGAGCACCTGGTGCCGGTGGTGATGGCCATCTTCCGGGCCGAGTCGCTGTGGGAGATCCCCGTGCTGGGCCGGCTGCTGGCGGTGGGGGCCGAGAAGCGGATGGTGGCCGCCCAGCAGGAGACCGAGCGGTTCATCGCCGACTCGTTCGGCGATCTCGACCTCCCCGAGGTGCCGGGGGCCCCGGTCGACAGCCCCACGCCCAGGTAGCCCGGGCCCCCTCAGGCGTCGTCGGTGGGGGTCCCGGACGTCGGACCGGCGCCGGCCAGGGCCGGTTGCGGACGGCGCGGCTTGGCCACGGCGGCGACCAGGACGATGACGGCCAGGGTGACCAGCGCCACCACGATCACCACCAGCGGCGTGGGGTTGTCCCAGGCGATCAGGACCACCGCCCCGATGCCGGCCACCACCCACTCGATGGCGTGGCGGAAGGCGGTGACGAACCGGAGGAAGGGCCCGTCCACCAGCCACGACGGGCGCCGGCCCGCCCCGAGGTGGGCGCGCACCCAGGTGTTGCCGGCGGCGATGGCGATCAGGCAGGCCACCAGCGCCACCACCAGGATGATCCGGATGGTGGTGAGGGGTGGGGCGGTGACGATGTCGTAGGCGTCGCTGGCCGCCGCCACCGCCGCGCTCTTGGGCAGGGCGTGGAGGTACTGGTTGCGTCCGATGTCGAAGGAGATCAGCAGGAGGGCCATCGACACCACCAGCCCGGCGGTGGCCCGCACGAACCCCTTCCGACGGTTGATGGCCAGCAGCACCGAGCCGATGAACAGCAGCAGGGTCACGATGGGCAGCACCAGCGCCAGCTGGTTGAGGCGCTTGACCAGGGTCTGGTACCTGGCCAGCTGGGCGGACTTGAACAGCACCAGGGTGGGGCCGTTGCCGGTCTGGACCTTGTCGAACACGGTGATCCCCTGGGCGTCCAGTCGCTTCTTCACCTGGGTGGCCACCTTGCCGAGGTCGACGGAGACCTCGCCGTCGGAGCTGGACACCGCCCCGGTGGTGCTGCCGGTCAGCAGGTTGACCAGCTGCTGGTGGGCGGTCCGGTTGATGGCCGTCCAGGCGGTGGCGAACTGGTCCGACTGCACCGCCTTGAGGGCCACGGTGTGCACCGCGGTGTCCACCCCACTGGTGATGGGGGCGGCCAGGAACCCGGCCCGCTTCGGCAGGGCCTGCTGGATCTCCCCCTTGACGTCGACCCGGGAGAGCAGGGCGTCAGAGACCCGGTTGGCCACCGCCGCCTGGACGGCCGGGTCCTTGGCCAGGGGGGCCACCGTGGCCACGTAGGTGTCGGTGTTGAGCGCCTCGTTGCGGACGAACACCACCAGCACCGAGACGACGGCCAGGAGGCAGGCCAGTACCAGGACCACCCACGCCGAGATCCGCCTCAGCCGCTTGGGCCTGCGGGCCTCCGTCCCACTCCCGTCGTGCTGGCGGAGCTCCTCCACCTCGGACTCGAGGCGCTCGTTCTCCGCCCGCAGCGCGTCGGCCTCGGACTGCTCGTCTGGCATCGGGCCACCCTACTTCCGAAGTCCGGGGGGAGCCGGTGATCCGGGTCCCACCCGGCCCGGCTCAGGCGGCGGCGGGTGGCCCCAGCCCGTCGGGCACCCCGCCGGGCTGCCGGTCCAGGATCAGGAAGCCGAGCGCCGGGAACACCAGGACCGACACCACGGCGGCGGTCTCGAGGGCGGCGGCGGTGGCCGGCTCGATGAGGTGGGCGTGCAGGCCGAGCTCGGCGATGACCACCACCAGGGGCAGGGTGGTCGCCGCGAAGAGGGCGAACGGCAGCTTCTTGCCCGGCGGCAGCGCCCGGCGGTAGAGCAGCCAGACCGGCACCCCCCGCACCACCAGGAACCCGAGGAGGAAGATCGGGATCCGGATCAGCGCCCGGGGGTCGTCGACCAGGGCGGTGACGTCGAGCTGGATCCCGCTCACCACGAAGAAGATGGGGATGAGGACGCCGTAGCCGACGGCGTCGAGCTTGCCGGAGAGCACGTCGACGTCGAGGTCGGCCGACCCCAGTCGCACCACGATGCCGGCGGCGAAGGCGCCGAGGAGGACGTCCACGCCGAAGGAGCTGGCCAGCCACAGCAGGGCGACCAGGATGAGGGCGCTGACCCGGATGGGGAGCTGGCCGCTGGTGTGGGTGTGACGGCGGAGTGCCTCCTGGATGCGCAGGGACCTGCTCCGGCTGGCCAGGTAGGCGGCCACCACCGCCACCACCACGAAGGCCACCAGCACCACCGAGGTCCGGGCGGCGCTGGTGTCGGTGAAGACCAGGCCGACCAGGACGATGGGCCCGAACTCGCCGATGGTGCCCGACGCCACCCCGTGGACCCCGAAGTCGGTGGCCAGGACGCCGGCGTCCCGCCACAGCGGCATCAGCACGGCCAGGGCGGTGGTGGTGAGGGCCAGGCCGATCACCACCCAGGACACCGCGCCGGAGCCGGCCTGGACCGCCAGCCCGATGGCCACCGCCAGGACCAGCGAGACCGCCCATCCGGCGGCGGCCAGGCGGATCGGCCGACCCCGGACCTCGGTGAAGTCGATCTCGAACCCGGCGAAGAACATCAGGAAGGCCAGTCCCAGGTCGGCCACGGTGGTGACCCCGGCGCTGACGTGGGCGAGGTCGAGCACCCCGGGGCCGATGAGCACCCCCCCGACGATCTCCACCACCACCGAGCTGATCCGGCTCCAGCCCAGGGCGTCGCTGACCACCGGGGCGGCCACCGCCACCACGAAGATCAGGGTCATCGTGGCCAGGGTCGAGTTCACCGATCGGTCCTTGTGGGTGGGCGGGACGGCAGCGGCGCCGGCGGGCCGGTCACCGTGCGACCCCGGGTCCCGGGGCCGGCCGAATGGGTACACGGTATCGTTGCCCGGTGCAGCAGTCCGAGGTCATGGTGGCGGAGGTGGCGGTGCGCCGATTCTGGCGTCGGGGCGTGTTGCGGACCGCCGCCCGTGCCTCCGACAGCTACGGCCTGCTGCTGCTGCTGCTGCTGCTCGACTACTGCCTGATGGCCCTGGTGGACAGCGGCCCGTGGTTCGGACTCATCGTGGCGGTCCCCATGTCCCTGACCCTGGTGCTGGCCATGCACACCTCCCACTCGGGCCGGCTCGGGCTCCGGCTGGCCTGGATCGTGGCGGGGGTGGCCACCGCCGTCGGGGTCGGCAACGCCGTGGCCGGCACCGACAGCTCCAACGCCACCCTGGTCCTGCTGATCAGCTGCCTGCTGGTGATCACCCCGTACGTGATCCTCCGGCGGATCCTCCAGCACTCGGAGGTCAGCGTGGAGACCATCCTCGGCGCCATCTGCGTCTACATGGTGATCGGCATCTTCTTCGGCATGCTGTTCCTGGGGATCAGCAGCCTGGAGCCGGTGATCTTCGGCACCCCGGTCCCGGCCGCCCACCAGTTCCTGGCCCAGCCCGGGCCCCACCAGCCCTCGGACTACCTGTACCTCAGCTTCATCACCATGACCACCGTGGGGTTCGGCGACCTCACCCCGCTCAGCAACCTGGCCCGCATGGTGGTGGTCCTCGAGGCCCTGACCGGGCAGATCTTCCTGGTCACCCTGGTGGCCCGGCTGGTCGCCCTCTACGGCCGTCCCCCGTCGGCGTCCATGCTGGCCACCGACCCGCCGGCCACCCCCACCCCCGCCCCCGCCCCCGTCGGCGGGGAGGCACCGGCCGACGCCGGCCCGCCCCCAGGCGCCCCGCCCGGTCCCGGCTAGCCGTGGGCGGCCTGGCGCGCCTTGCGCTGTCGCCAGATCACCAGCCGGTCGACCAGGGCGCCCAGGGCGATGCAGATGAGCAGCACCCAGATGAGCCGCACGTGGGCGGTGAAGAAGATGAAGTGGACGGTCACCCGTTCGCTGTTCCCCACCACGAAGGCGATCAGCAGGACCACCAGGACGACGGCCACCACGATCCGCACCACGTCGCGCGTCTCGCGCTGCTTGGCCACCTGGGCCGGGTCGGACGACAGTCCACCTGCTTGCTTGGCCACCTGCAGCTCCTGACGCTCGCTCCCCCCCGACGAGCGTACCGGGGGCCGGTCGGTCGGTGACGGACCGGGCCCGGCGGCCGGGACCGGTCAGGTGAAGAGCAGGGTGGCCTGGTGGGCGAAGTCGATGACCGGGGCGGGGAAGATCCCGAAGACCACGGTGAACCCGACGCAGAGGGTGAGGGCCACCCAGGTCGTCCCCGGGACCCGCACCACCCGCTCCTCCACCGCGGTGGACGGGGCGTCGTCGGTCAGGACCGCCAGGCTGGCCGGCTCGGGGAGCCGGCCGGAGGCGTCCTGCACCGCCGCCCGTCGCTCCGTCGGGGCGCCGTCGGCATCGGCGGCGGCGTCCGACCGGTCCCCCTCCGCACCCACCGGCGAGTACATGGTGACGGCCAGCCGCAGGTAGAAGAAGGCGGCCACCGCGGCGGTCAGCATGGCCACCACCGCCAGGGCGTAGGAGTGGGCGTCCACCGAGGCGGCCACCACCTGGAACTTGGCCAGGAAGCCGGTGGTGAAGGGCGCCCCGGCCTGGGCCAGCAGCAGGATGGCGAAGGCCAGGGCCAGGACCGGCTGCCGCTTGGCCAGCCCCCGGTAGTCGGAGAGCTGGTTGCCGGTGTCACCGTCCCGGGCGACCACCGAGATGACCGCGAAGGAGCCGATGACCATGAACATGTAGGCGAACAGGTAGTAGAGGGAGGCCGACACCCCCCGGACGGTGGCCGCCTGCACCCCGAGGAGGATGAACCCGGCGTGGTTGATGGAGGAGTACGCCATCATCCGCTTGACGTCGCGCTGGGACAGCGCCACCACCGCCCCCACCACCAGGCTGAGGATGGCCAGGGCCCACACGATGGGCTGCCAGTCGGCCCGCAGGGTGCCGAAGGAGGAGATGAAGACCCGGAGCAGGGCGGCGAAGGCCCCGGCCTTGGCCACCGCCGCCATGAAGCCGGTCACCGGCGAGGGCGAGCCCTCGTAGACGTCGGGCGACCACATGTGGAAGGGCACGGCGGCGATCTTGAAGCCGAAGCCCACCAGGAGCAGGGCCAGGCCGGCCAGCAGCACGCCGTTCGTGGCCACCACGTTCCGGGCCAGGTAGTCGGCGATCTGGCTGAGGTTGGACGAGCCGGTGGCCCCGTAGACCAGGGCGATGCCGTAGACGAAGATGGCCGACGAGAAGCTCCCCAGCACGAAGTACTTCAGGGCCCCCTCGCCGGACTCCGCCCGCTTGTGGTTGAAGGCCGCCAGCACGTAGAGGGCGATGGAGAGGATCTCCAGGCCCAGGAAGATGACGATGAGGTCGTTGGCCGAGCCCATCAGCATGGCCCCGGAGGCCGACAGCATGGCCAGCACGTGGAACTCGGGACCCTCCACCCCCTCCCGCCGCAGGTAGCCGTCGCCCACCAGGGCGCTCAGCAGCATGGCGATGGCCACGGTGACGGTGACGAAGACGCTGAAGCCGTCGTAGGCCACCGCCCCGGCGATGGTCACCTGGGCGCCGTGGGTCTGGATGTGGTCCCACTGGAAGAGGGCGGCCACCAGGGCGGCCACCGAGGTCACCGAGGCCACCAGGGTGCCGGCCCCCACCCCCAGGATCCTGCGGAAGAGGGAGGACACCACCACCAGCGCCACCGCCCCGCCCATCATGATCAGGATGGGCAGGATGCTCAGGTAGTCGATGTGCGGGGTGTGGATGGTGGCCCCCGTGGCGGCCAGCAGGACAGCGCTCACTGTGCACCTCCCGGGTGCAGCGTTCGGGCGGCCAGACCCGACCCGCCGGTGGTCACCGCCGGCTCCCGGGTGTGGGTGACCTGGTCGACATGGGCGATCAGCTGGTTCACCGACGGGGTGATCCGGTCGAGCACCGGCTTGGGGTAGACGCCGAGGAAGACGATGAGGACGATCAGCGGGGCGATCACCAGCCGCTCCGCCCAGGCCAGGTCCCGGGTGCCCCGGTCGGCGGCGGTGGGCTCCCCGTGGAAGACCTGCTGGTAGGCCCAGAGGAGGTACAGGGCGGCGAGGATGACGCCGAGGAGGGCGACCGCCGCCCACCAACGGTGGACCACGAAGGTGCCGATCAGGATGAGGAACTCACCCACGAAGCCGTTCAGCCCGGGCACCCCGATGGAGGCCAGCATCACCACGGTGAACACCGCCGCCATCACCGGGGCGGCGGCCTGCAGGCCCCGGAGCTCGGTGACCTGCCAGGTGCGGCGCCGCTCGTAGATCCAGCCGATGAGGAGGAAGAGGGCGGCCACGATCAGGCCGTGGTTGACCATCTGGATGACCCCGCCGGTGAGTCCCTGGGAGGTGAGGGCGAAGGTCCCCATCACGATGAAGCCGATGCCGGCCAGGGACGAGTAGGCCACCAGGCGCTTCATGTCCCGCTGGGCGCAGGCCACCAGGGCGCCGTAGACGATGCCGATCACCGCCAGCGTCAGCAGCCAGGGGGTGAGGGTGCGGGTGGCCTGGGGGAACAGGTTGAGGTCGAACCGGATGATGCCGTAGGTGCCGATCTTGGCCATCACCCCGGCCAGCAGGATGGCGGCGGCGGTAGGGGCCTCGGCGTAGGCGTCGGGCGACCAGGTGTGGAACGGCCAGATCGGCGCCTTGACGGCGAAGGCGGCGGTGAAGGCCAGGAAGAGCAGGACGCCGGCCGTCCCCGACAGGTGGGTGTGGAGGAGGGCCGGCAGCTCGAAGGTGAGCACCCGGGTCTGGGACTGGTGGATGAAGGCCACGGCCACGATGCCCACCAGCAGCAGGGCGGAGCCGGCGAAGGTGTAGATGAAGAACTTCACCGCCGCGTAGCCGCGCCGGGCGTACCCCCAGCCCCCGATCAGGAAGTAGGAGGGGATGAGGGTCAGCTCGAAGAAGAGGAAGAACAGCACCAGGTCGAGGGAGACGAAGCTGCCCAGGCAGGCCGCCTCGAGGAGCAGGACCCAGGCCACGAACGACTTGGGGTCTCGCTTGGCCGCCGCCCCCAGCAGCGCCAGCGGGAACAGCAGGGCCGAGAGGACCAGCAGGAACAGCGAGATCCCGTCCACCCCCAGCGACCAGTGGATGCCGAGGGCGGAGGACCAGACGTGGTCGGAGACCATCTGGTAGCCGCCGTCGCTGGCGGTGAAGCGGACGGTGATCACCACCGCCAGCGCCAGGGTGACCAGGGTCACCGCCACGCCGACCGCCTGGTGCAGCCGGGCGGTCACCCCGGTGCGGGGCAGCAGGGCCACCACCAGGGCGCCACCCGCCGGGATCAGGATCAGGACGGTCAGGAACGGGAAGGGCTGGGCGGTCATCAGCTCCACCAGGTCCGGGTCAGCATGAAGGCGAGGAGGAGCACGACGCCGGCCACGATCCACAGGGCGTAGTTGCGGAGGTAGCCGGTCTGGATCCGGCGCACCGCCGAGCCGGAGCGGCGGGTGAGGCCGGCGACGCCGTTGACCGCCCCGTCGATGACCTTGGTGTCGACCACCGTGGCCGAGAACTGGGCCAGGCGGGCACCGGGACGGCCGATGACCAGGTCGTAGAGCTCGTTGAGGTACCACGACCGCAGGAGCACCATCGGCTCGAGCTGGCGTCGCTGGGCCCGGGTGACCCACAGCCGGAGGCCGATGGTCACCCCGAGGATGGCGATGACGGCGTCGAGGGTGGAGAGCTTCCACACGGTCGAGGACACCTCGTGGTCGTTGTACATCGTGCCGTTGAACACCGGGCTGATCCAGTTGTCGAGGGAGAAGTGCGGGTTGGAGGTGGCCAGGATGCCGCCGAAGGCGGCCAGCACGGCCAGGATGATCAGGGGGGTGGTCATGATCGGCTTCGACTCGTGGGGCTCGGGCAGGGAGCCGTCGGCGTTGGGGTGCTCGGTGTGGCGGGAGTACGACGCCAGATCGCTCCCCTCGTCGATGGGCGGCTGGTTCCACCGGTCCTTGCCGAAGAAGGCCAGGCCGGTCAGGCGGCTCATGTAGTAGGCGGTGAAGAGGGCGGTGACGACCCCCACCACCCACAGGGCGGGGTGGGCGGCCCAGGCGTTGTCCAGCACGTCGCCCTTGGCCCAGAAACCGGACAGCGGCGGGATCCCGGCGATGGCCAGCCAGCCCACCGCGAAGGTCACGAAGGTGAGGGGCAGGTAGATCCGGAGGTTGCCCATCCGCTTGAGGTCCTGCTCGTCGTGGAGCCCGTGGATGACCGAGCCGGACCCCAGGAAGAGGAGGGCCTTGAAGAAGGCGTGTACCACCATCAGGAAGATGGCCGCCTCGTAGGCGCCGCACCCGATGGCCAGGAACATGTAGCCGAGCTGGGAGACGGTGGAGTAGGCCAGGACCTTCTTGATGTCCTGCTGGGCACAGGCGATGGTGGCGGCCACGAAGGCGGTGGCCGCCCCCACGCAGGCCACGGTGAGGGCGGCGGCGGAGGAGGCGTGCAGCAGCGGGTTGATCCGGCACAGCAGGTAGACGCCGGCGGTCACCATGGTGGCGGCGTGGATGAGGGCGGAGACCGGGGTGGGGCCCTCCATGGCGTCGGCCAACCACGGGAACAGCGGGATCTGGGCCGACTTGCCCATCACCCCCACCAGCAGCAGCAGGCAGATGGCGGTGATGTTGGCCGCCCCGATCTTCGGGATGTCGTTGAAGACCTGCTGGTACTCGAGGGTGCCGGTCCGCTCCCAGGTCAGGAAGATGGCGGCCAGGAACCCGACGTCCCCGATCCGGTTGTAGATGAAGGCCTTCTTGCCGGCGCTGGCCGCCGACTCCCGGGTGAACCAGAAGGCGATGAGGAAGTAGGAGCAGGTCCCCACCCCCTCCCATCCCACGAAGGTCACCAGCATGTTGGACCCCAGGACCAGGATGAGCATGGAGGCCACGAAGAGGTTGAGGTAGAGGAAGAACTTGGAGTAGTCGGGATCCCCCTTCATGTACCCGATGGAGTACAGGTGGATGAGGGTGGAGATGCCGGTGACGAAGAGCATCATGGTCACCGACAGGGGGTCGACGTAGAGGCTGGCGTGGACCTGCAGGCCCCCGACCGGGATCCAGCTCCACAGGTTCTGGGTGAAGTGGCGGTCCGCCTCGTGCTGGATGGTGAGCAGGTCGAGGTAGACGCCGACGGTCACCACGAAGGAGGCCAGCACGAACCCGGTGGCCACCCACCCGGCCAGCGGGTCACCCAGGCGCCGGCCGGCCACCAGCTGGACGGCGAACCCGACCAGGGGCAGCAAGATAATGAGGTACGTCACCTGGAGCACGGTCCGGTCAGCCCTTCATCAGATGGAGGTCGTCGGCCGTGGCGTTGGCTCGGCGGCGGAAGATGGCGACCACGATGCCCAGGCCCACCACGACCTCGGCGGCCGCCACCACCAGGACGAAGAAGACCAGGACCTGGCCGCCGATGTCGTGCAGCATGTTGGCGAAGGTCACGAACGTCAGGTTGGCGGCGTTGAGCATCAGCTCGATGCACATGAACATCACCAGCACGTTCCGCCGGGTCAGCACCCCGAGGGCGCCGATGGCGAACAGCACGGCGGCCAGCGACAGGTACCAGGCCCCGCTGATGCCCCCGGTGATGGCGGTGGAGGTGGCGGCGATCACGGCGCCACCTCCCCGGTCGGCGGCTCGGCGGGCTCGGCCGGGAGGGAGGCGGCGTAGGCCTCCTCCACCGGGCGGTCGGTGACGCTGGGGTCCTCGCCGGTGACGTCCTCGGTGGTCCCGTCCCCACCGCCCACCGGGGTGGCGGTGGCGGTCGGGGGCCGGCGGGCCAGCACCACGGCGCCGACCACGGCGATGACCAGCAGGGCGGCGGTGACCTCGAAGGGGAACAGGTAGGTGGTGTACACCGACTTGCCGATCTGGGCCACGTTGGAGGTGCCGACGTCGGTGGAGCCGGCCACCGAGTGGGCGCCGGTGGCCCAGTTGGCCAGCTCCCCCAGCAGCACCAGGCCCACGAAGCCCAGCACCACCAGGACGGCGGCCAGCACCCGCTGGCCCCGCAGCGGTTCGGCGGCGATGTTCTCCTCGCGGTCGACCCCGAGGAACATGATCACGAACAGGAAGAGCACCACGATGGCGCCGGCGTAGACGATCACCTGCACCACGGCCAGGAAGCCCGCTCCCTGCAGCACGAAGAGCACGGCGATGCCGAAGAGCGTCATCACCAGCATCAGGGCCGAGTGCACCGGGTTCCGGGCCACCACCACCCCGATCCCCCCGGCCAGGACGATGGCGGCGGCCACCGAGAAGACCCCCACCGAGACGGTGGAGACATGGGTGGTGCTCGAGGAGGCGGCGGCCAGCCAGCCGCCCACGACGGTCAGCATCAGTCGGCACCCCCGTCGGAGGGGGCGGGGAGCACCGCGGGGTCGACCCCGCGGGTGTTGCCGGCCGTCACCGAGTCGGAGTAGGCGGTCTCCGCCGCCTCCTTGTGCTTCTTGCCGGCACCGGGGGCGAACCGCTCCGCCTTCTCGCGGAGCCGGCCGATGGCGCCCCGGGGCCCGCGCTTCTCCACCGGCACGTCGACCGGGCGGAGGTGGCGCTCGAGGGTCTGGCGGAGGGGCAGCGAGCCGGTGGCGGCGTCGTCACGGTTGCCGCTCTGGCCCCCCTCCGGGGCCCGGACCCCGAAGCCCAGCTCGCTCGACCACTGCACCTCGCCCTCGAAGGCGGCCGCCCCCGACGGGGAGGTGGCCCGCATCCACCCCGAGGTGTGGAGCTGGTCCTCCTCCCGCCAGTCCTCCCAGGGGAGGTGCTGCGGGTTGCCCTGGTCGTCGACCAGCAGCTCGTCCTTGGTGTAGATGGCGTCGTTCCGGTTGGTGAAGGAGAACTCCATCAGCTTGGTCTCGGTGATCGCCTCGGTGGGGCAGGCCTCCACGCACATGTCGCAGTGGATGCAGCGCAGGAAGTTGATCTCGTAGACGTAGCCGTACCGCTCCCCGGGGGACACCGGGTGGTCGGGGGGGTTGTCGAGGCCGCGCACGTAGATGCAGTCGGCCGGGCAGACCCCGGCGCACAGCTCGCACCCGATGCACTTCTCCATGCCGTCCTCGTACTTGTTGAGGACGTGCCGGCCGTGCTGGCGGGGCTGCTTGGGACGCTTCTCCTCCGGGTACTGGCGGGTCACCGGCAGGCGGCCCAGGTGCTCGAGGGTCAGCTTGAACCCGCCCAGGAAGTTCTGGCGCTGCTTGGAGGGTTCGGGGGTGGTGGGCATCAGGAGGCACCCCCTTCGGTGGTCGAGACGGTGGTCGGCGGCTCGGCGTCGGGCTCGGCGGGACGGCTCCACAGGCGGAGGCCCACCTGGGGCACGATGGCCCGCTGCTCCTCGCGCTCGGCACCGATGCTGAAGGCCCGGGTGATGACGACGGCGGCCAGCACCACGGCGCCGGTCATGGCCAGGCCCCACCAGGCGTCGATGACGAAGCCGGCCACCATCAGCAGCCAGCCCAGCGACAGCGGGATGAGCTTCTTCCACCCCAGGTCCATGAGCTGGTCGTAGCGGAGGCGGGGCAGGGCGGCCCGCAGCCAGACGAAGACGAAGAGGAAGGCGATGGTCTTGCCCAGGAACCAGAGGATCGGCCACAGCCAGTAGAGGTGGGGGATGTGGGGCACCGGGCCGTCGGGCCCGCCGAAGAACAGGGTGACGGTGATGGCCGACATGGTGATGGTGTTCATGAACTCGGCCAGAAAGAAGAGGGCGAACCGGATCGACGAGTACTCGGTCACGAAGCCGCCCACCAGCTCCGAGTCCGCCTCCACCAGGTCGAAGGGCGGGCGGTTGGTCTCGGCGATGATGGCGATGAAGAAGATGACGCACGGCACCACGCCCAGCCGGATGACGTTCCACTGCCAGAGGTGCTCCGCCTGGTGCTCCACGATGGTCCGGGTGGAGAGGGAGCCGGTGATCAGCACCACCATCACCACCGTCATCCCCAGGGCGGCCTCGTAGGAGATCATCTGGGCCGACGCCCGCACCGAGCCGAGCAGCGGGTACTTGGATCCCGACGCCCAGCCGGCCAGCATGATGCCGTAGACCCCGATCGACGACATGGCCAGCAGGAAGAGGATCCCCACCGGCGGGTCGGCCAGCTGCAGCTCGAAGGTGTGCCCGGCGATGGTCACCACCCCGCCGATGGGCACGATGGCGAAGGCCAGGAAGGCGGGGATGATGGTGAGGTAGGGGGCCAGCTTGAAGACGAAGCTGTCCGCCTGGTCGGGCAGGAGGTCCTCCTTGAAGAAGAGCTTGATGCCGTCGGCCATGGTCTGGGCGATGCCGAACGGCCCGGCCCGGTTGGGTCCGATGCGGCTCTGCATGTCCGAGATCACCTTGCGCTCGAACCAGATCATCAGCATGACCGCCACCATCAGGGCGCCGAACACCACCAGCACCTTGATGAGGACGATGAGCAGCACCACCCAGGTGGTCCCCCCCACGTAGAGGGGGTCGTCGGTGGTGGCCAGGAGACCGTGGAGGGTGGGGAGGAGGGCGACAGGGTTCACGGGGTCTCCAGACGGAGCTCGGTGACCGGGACGCCGGCGTCGATGAGGGAGGACACCGTCCCGTCGGCCAGCGGCACGTTGACGTCGGCGGCCACCACCTTGCGGGGCAGCGAGGCGTCGGGGAGGGCCGGGGCCACCAGGGTGGTGGTGGCGGTCCGCAGCCGGACCAGCCCGCCGGAGGCCACCCCCAGGGCGTCGAGGTCCTGGGGGTGCACCCGGACCGCCGACTCCTCCACCAGGGCGGCCAGCGCCGGGGTGGCCCGGACGGCGGCCCCCAGGTCGTAGAGCCGTCGGCTGGCCACCAGCCGCATGGAGTAGCTGTCGGTGGGGGCCACGTGGGGGACGTCGAGGTCGACCGCCCCGGACAGCACGGCGGGGACCGCCCCGTCGGTGGGGGTGACACTGCCGGCATCGGCGGCCAGTCCGGCGGTGGGGCTCTCGGCCAGGCCGGTCCGCGGGGGTGCACCCTGACGCTCCACCGACTCCACGCCCGGGACGGCGATGGGGTCGAGGGGGGTCGAGCCACCCCGTCGGCCCAGGGCCACCGGGGTGGCCGACAGCGGCGCCACCACCCCGTCGGCGGCGCCCGGGGCGTCGAGCACCGACCGGGTGATGCCGCGGTAGGCGGGGGCCAGCCGCTCGATCTCGTCCCAGACGTCGGCCGCCGAGTCGAGGTGGAGGTCGGTCCCCAGGTGGACGGCCAGTTCGGCGGCGATCATCCAGTCGGGCCACGACTGGCCGGGCGGGACCAGCTTCTGGCCCAGCCGGCTGACCCGGCCCTCGAGGTTGGTGGTGGTCCCCGGCCGCTCGTGGGCCTCGGCGGCGGGCAGGACAACGTCGGCCAGCTCGGACATCGGGCCCGGGGCGCTGGCCACCGAGACCACGAACCCGGCACCGTCGATCCCCCGCCGGGCCAGCTCGCCGTCGGGGTGGTCGGCCAGCGGCTCGGCTCCCAGCACCACGATGGCCCGGACCCGGGCGGCGTCGTCGTCGCCTCCCTCGCCGGCCGCCGACCGCAGGATGCCGGTGGTGTCGAGCCCGGTGGCGGCCGGTACCGAGCCCCAGGCATCGGTGAACCAGCTGCGCCCGGCCTCGAGCGAGACCCGGCCCGGCAGCAGCCCGGGGGCCAGCCCCATGTCGAGGGCGCCCATCACGTTGCCGCGGCGCAGGGCGGGCAGGAAGGTCGCACCGGGGAGGGCGGCGGCCAGGGTCTGGGCGGCCTCGGCCACCAGCCGGGCATCCTCGGCCACCGACGGGCGGCCGATCACCACCACCACCTTGCCGGCACCGGTCAGGCTCCGGGCCCGGTCGAGGGCGGTGGGGTCGGACCCCTCGGGGGCGGGGGCCGACGCATCGGTCAGCGACCGGGCCAGGGCGGTGGCCCCGCCCGGCGTGTAGCGGAGGGAGGCGGTGGCGTAGGGGGTGAGGGCGGTGGAGCGGGGGGACAGCTCCACCAGGGAGAGGCCGCCGTCCACCAGGCCGGCCCGGAGCCGGAGGAAGAGGACGGGCAGCTCCTCGCGGAGGTCGCCGGCCAGGGTGATCACCGTGTCGGCGCCGGCGGCGTCGTCGATGGTGGCCCGGGGCAGGGAGAGCACCACCTCGGCGGGCAGGCCGTCCCCGATCTGGGCGTCGACCGAGTCGGTGCCGAGCACCCCCTTGGCCAGGCGGGCCCAGGCGTAGGCACCCTCGTTGGTCAGGCGGGCCCCGCCGATGACGCCCACCCCGCCGTCGGCCGCCGCCGTACGGAGGCCGTCGGCCACCGCCTCGAGGGCCTCGTGCCAGGAGACGGCGACCAGGGCCCCGTCCTTGCGGACCATGGGCTCGACCAGGCGGTCCTCGCTGTTGACCGACTCGAAGGCGAAGCGGCCCTTGTCGCAGAGCCAGCCGTGGTTGACCGGGTCGGCGTCGATGCCCAGCAGGCGGGTCACCCGGTTGGAGGAGGACTGGACGGCCACCCGGCACCCCACCGAGCAGGTGGTGCAGGTCGACTCCACCTGGTCGAGGTCCCAGGGACGGGCGGAGAACCGGTAGGGGGCGGCGGTCAGGGCGCCCACCGGGCAGATCTGGACGGTGTTGCCCGAGAAGTAGGAGGCGAAGGGCAGGGTGGGGAAGGTGTTCACCTCGAGCCGCTCGCCCCGGCCGATGAAGTCGATCTGGGCCTCGCCGGCCACCTCGTCGGCGAAGCGGGTGCACCGGCTGCACTGGATGCACCGCTCGCGGTCGAGCAGCACCAGCTCGGAGATGGGGATGGGCTTCTCGAAGTGGCGCTTCTCCTCCACGAACCGGGTCTCCCCGGGGCCGTGGGCCAGGGTCTGGTCCTGCAGGGGGCACTCGCCGCCCTTGTCGCAGACCGGGCAGTCGAGCGGGTGGTTGACCAGCAGGAACTCCAGCACCCCGTCCTGGGCCTTCTTGACCTTGTCGGAGTCGGTGGTCACCTCCGAGCCCTCGGTGACCTCGACGAAGCAGCTGGGCTGGAGGGTGGCGCCGCGGGGGCCGCTCACCTCCACCAGGCACATCCGGCACACCCCCACCGACTTCATGCGGGGGTGGTAGCAGAACCGCGGGATGAAGACCCCGGCCTGCTCGGCGGCGGCGATCAGCATCTCCCCCTTGCGGGCGGAGACCTGGCGGCCGTCGAGGGTGAAGGTGACCCGCTGCTCCTCGACGTCGGCGGGGACGGTGACGGCCGGCCCGGTGGTGGTGGCCCGGTCAGTCATACGGGCACCCCCCCTCCTTGATGTGGACGAGGAACTCGTCGCGGAACATCTGAATGGCCGACCCGATGGACGACGGGATGGACGGCCCCAGCACGCAGATGGTGGTCTGCTGGGGCGGCCAGGTCAGCCCGGGGGCGATGTTGTCGCAGGCGTCGAGGAGGAGGTCGAGGTCCTCCTCGCGTCCCTGCCCGGTCTCGATCCGCTCCATGATCCGCTCGAGCCACCCCGAGCCCTCCCGGCAGGGGGTGCACTGCCCGCACGACTCCCGGGAGAAGAACTTGGTGATCCGCCACGACGCCCGGACCGCACAGGTGTGGTCGTCCATCACCACCACCGAGCCGGAGCCCAGCATGGAGCCGGCCTGGGCCACCTCGTCCTGGCCGAGGGGGAGGTCGACCTGGTCGGGCCCGAACCAGGGGGCGGACACCCCGCCGGGGATGAAGGCCTTCAGCTGACGCCCGTGGGGGATCCCGCCGCCCAGCACCGGGGCGTGGATGAGGTCGGCGAAGGTGGTCTTGACCATCTCGATCTCGTAGACGCCGGGCTTGTTGACGTGGCCGGCCAGGGCGAACAGCCGGGTACCGGTGGAGCGCCCCTCCCCGAGGGCGGCGAAGGCCGCCCCGCCGTTGAGCACGATCCACGGCAGGTTGGACATGGTCTCCACGTTGTTGACCACGGTGGGGGCGCCGTAGAGGCCGATGGCGGCCGGGAAGAACGGCGGCTTGATCCTCGGGAAGCCGCGCTTGCCCTCCAGCGACTCGAGGAGGGCGGTCTCCTCGCCGCAGATGTAGGCACCGGCCCCCGGGTGGACCACCACGTCCACCGAGAACCCGGAGCCGAAGATGTCGGCCCCCACCGCCCCGTGGGCGTAGGCGTCGTTGAGGGCGCCCTGGACCCGCTCGAGGCCGAGGGCGAACTCGCCGCGCAGGAAGATGAAGACCCGGGACACCTGGAGGGCGTAGGCGGCGATGACCACGCCCTCGATGAGCTGGTGGGGGTCGCGCTCGACCAGCAGGTGGTCCTTGAAGGTGGCCGGCTCGCTCTCGTCGCCGTTGACCACCAGGTAGGTGACCGGGCTCTTCCGGAGCATGGCCCACTTCCGTCCGGCCGGGAAGCCGGCCCCGCCCCGGCCCAGCAGGCTGGCCGTGTCCACCTCGTGGGCCACCGCCTCCGGGGTCATGGCCAGCGCCTTGCGCAGCCCGTCGTAGCCGCCGGTGGCCAGGTAGCGCTCCAGGGTGAAGGAGTCGTCGTAGCCGATGCGGCCGGTGATGATCTTGGGGGCCTCGGTGATCGCCATCAGGACGCCCCCTCCTTGGCGGTGGCCTCGTCGGCCCGCTGCTGCTGGGCGGCGGCCATGGCCGCCCGCTCGGCGGCGACGGCGGCGGGGTCGGCGGCCAGGCCGCCGGCCCGGCGCACCCGGATGAGGGTCCCGTGGGTGGGGATGTCGGCCGACCGGTTCCCGGCCCGGAGGTCGGCCACCAGCTGGTCGAACGACTCGTTGGTCTGGGCCCCCACGTAGCGGTGGTTCACCTGCACGCACGGGGCCCGGTCACAGTCGGCCAGGCACTCGGCCTCCTCGAGGGTGATGGCCCCGTCGGCGGTGGTGGACCCGGCGTTGACCCCCAGGCTGTCCTCGGCGTGCTCGAGGAGCTCGGCCGCCCCGCCCAGCAGGCAGGCGATGTTGGTGCACACCGACACCAGGTAGGTCCCCACCGGCTCGGTGTGGAGCATGTCGTAGAAGGTGGCGGTGCCGTAGACCTCGGCCGGGGTCACCCCGACCAGGCCGGCGATGTCCTCCATGGCCTCGGGGCGCAGCCAGCCGTCCTGCTCCTGGGCCAGGTGGCAGAGGGGGATCAGCGCCGAGCGCGGCTCGGGGTAGAGGGCGATGAGGGCCCGGGCCCGCTCCACCATCTGGTCGGAGAGGTGGCGGGGGGCGGCGCCGGCGGCGGACCGCGGGGCGGCCACCGGGGTCGGGCGGTCGGTCGGGCTCACCGGTCCACCTCCCCCATCACCGGGTCCACCGACGAGCAGACGGCCACGGCGTCGGCCAGCAGGCCGCCGCGCATCATCAGGGGCAGTCCCTGCAGATTGACGAAGCTCGGGCCCCGGATGTGCATCCGGAAGGGCTTGGACGACCCGTCGGAGACCAGGTAGCAGCCGAGCTCGCCCCGGGGCGACTCGATGGCCACGTAGACCTCGCCCTCCGGGACCCGGAACCCCTCGGTGAACACCTTGAAGTGGTGGATCAGGGCCTCCATCGACTCGTCGATGCGGGCCCGGGGTGGCGGGGTCACCTTCTTGTCCTGCACCCGGTAGTCGCCGGCCGGCATCTTCTCGAGGATCTGGCGGATGATGCGGATCGACTCGCGGATCTCGTTGAGGCGGACCGAGTACCGGTCGAAGTTGTCACCGTAGGTGCCCACGATGACGTCGAAGTTGACCTCGTCGTAGCGGAGGTAGGGCATCGACCGCCGGAGGTCCCAGGGCACCCCGGTGGAACGGAGGATGGGGCCGGTGAGGCTGAGGGCCAGGGCCTCCTCGGCCGACAGCCGGCCGATCGACTCGCTGCGCTGGCGGAAGAGGGGCTGGCCGGTGAGCAGCTCGTCGTACTCGTCGGTCCGGGGCAGGACGGTGTCGCAGATGACCGACACGTCGTCCTCCCACCCGTCGGGCAGGTCGGCGGCGGTGCCGCCCGGGCGGATGAAGTTGTGGTTCATCCGCAGCCCGGTGGTCTTCTCGAAGAAGGCCAGCACCATCTCGCGCTCGCGGAACCCGTAGATCATCATCGACGTCGACCCGAGGTCCATGCCGTTGGTGGCCATCCACATCAGGTGGGAGGAGACCCGGTTCAGCTCGGTCATCAGCATGCGGATCCACTCGGCCCGGGGCGGCAGCTCGATGCCCAACAGCGCCTCCACCGCCATGGACAGCACCATCTCGTTGTGGAGGGGCGACAGGTAGTCCATCCGGGTGACATTGGTCGACCCCTGGACGTAGGTCAGCTCCTCGGCGGTCTTCTCCATGCCGGTGTGGAGGTAGCCGATGACCGGCTTGGTGCGGAGCACCGTCTCCCCGTCGAGCTCGAACATCAGGCGCAGCACCCCGTGGGTGGACGGGTGCTGGGGGCCCATGTTGATGATCATGGTGTCGTCGTCGGACTGCTCGACGTCGATGTTGGAGGGGTCCACCACCACGCCCTCGGGCAGGCGGAGGACCGCCCCCACCTCGCGTCGGAGCTCGTCGGCGTCGGTGGCGCCCCGGCGGCCCATCTCCTGGCTGCCCTCCGAGGTCTCGGCCACCAGCCCGGCCACCTCCCCTTCCGGGGTGGTGCTCAGGAAGCTGTCACCCGAGAGGGGCGGGGCGAGCACGGTGTCGGCGTGGGCCCGGGAACGGTCGGCCGCCTCGGGGGCGTCGGCGTCATCGGCTCCCCCGGACGGGGGCGTGGCGTCGGGTGCGGTCATCGTGGGCCCGGGGCGTCCTTGAACTGCACCGGCACCCGACCGACGCCGTAGTCCTTGCGGAGGGGATGGCCCTCCCAGTCCTCGGGCATCAGGATCCGGGAGAGGTCGGGGTGCCCCTCGAAGATGATGCCGAACATGTCGAAGGCCTCGCGCTCCATGGCCTCGGTGCCGGGGTAGAGGTCGAAGATCGACGCCACCGAGGGATCCGACTCGGGGAGCGGCACCCGGACCCGGACCCGGCGGGCGGCGCTGAGGGAGAGGAGGTTGACCACCACCTCGAACCGCTCGTGGGGTACCCCGTCGGGGAGGGCACGGTCGAGGTGGGTGAGGTAGTCCACCCCGCAGAGGTCGGCGCACATCTCGAAGCCACCGTCCCGGTAGGAGCGCACCACCTCGAAGTACTGGTCGCGGGTGGGGAAGACGGTCTCCTGCACCGGTCGGCCGGGCACCCGGGAGCTCCCGCCGCCCGAGTCGCTCCCGCCCACCGGGGCGGTGATGGGCTCGACCGCCGACGTCACAGGGGCTCCCCCACGCTGCGGGCGATCACCGGGTTGCGCTTGGGGGTGCCGAGGTGGACGGCGTCGGGACGGTCCGGGGTCCACCCGGAGGTCTCCTCCGGAGCCAGGGTCCGGCTGTCGTCGGTGTCGCCGCCCTCGTCCTCGGCCAGGCTGCGGTCGCCCTTGGCGTCCGGGATCAGGCGGGTGCGGCCGGGCCGCTGGGTGATGTCGTTGGTCCGGACCTTCTCGTGCAGGGTCAGGATGGCGTGCATCAGGGTCTCGGGGGTGGGGGGGCAGCCCGGGGCGTAGACGTCCACCGGGACGATCTGGTCCACCCCCTGGACGATGGCGTAGTTGTTGAACATGCCGCCGCTGCTGGCGCACACCCCCATCGACAGCACCCACTTGGGCTCCATCATCTGGTCGTAGACCTGGCGGAGGACCGGGGCCATCTTCTGCGACACCCGCCCGGCCACGATCATCAGGTCGGCCTGGCGGGGGGAGGCGCGGAACACCTCCATGCCGAACCGGGCCAGGTCGAAGTCGGCGGCGCCCACCGACATCATCTCGATGGCGCAGCAGGCCAGCCCGAAGGTGGCCGGCCACATCGAGTAGGTCCGCGCCCACTTGACCAGGTCCTCGAGGCGACCGGTCAAAAAGTTGTGCTGGAGGTCTTCGAGCCCCACGACGCGCCGTCCCCTACGCGGCCTGGCCGGGTCCGGTCGGGGAGACCGGATCGCCAGTGGCTGGAGGGACGGGGTCGGTGAAGACCGTGCGGCCGGGCCCGGAGGGGTCCGACGGGCCGCCGGGTCCCCCCGGACCGGCGGCGATGCGGGCGATGGTGGAGGACGAGGTGCGGGACGGCATGGCCCGCTCCAGTCGCTTGGCCGGGCCCCAGGTCAGGGCGCCGTTGCTGATGAGGAAGAGGAAGGAGGCGAAGACGACGGCGGCGAACACCACCACCTCGACCAGGCCGAAGGAGTTCAGCTGCCGGAAGATGACCGCCCAGGGGTAGAGGAAGACGATCTCGATGTCGAAGATGATGAAGATCATGGCGATCAGGTAGAAGCGCACCGGGAAGCGCACCGGCGGCTCGATGGTGGGCACGATGCCGCACTCGTAGGGCGCCGTCTTGGCGGCGGTGGGACGCTTCTTGGGCGCGAGCAGCGCCGACGCCACGAACGACACCGCGGCGAAGAGGAACCCCAGGATGAGGAGGACAAGGATCGGCAGGTAGTCGTCCACTGCCGGTCGTTTTACCACGATGCGGTTCCCGCGGGCACATCGAACGACCGGCGACCGGTGATCCGCCTCCGGTGCCGGCGGCGGAGGGTCCCGGCCGCCGCCCCCGGTGTCCCGGTGCACCGGCCGGGGGCGTACCATCGAGGTGGTGAGCCCCCCCTCCTCCGACCCCCGTCCCGAGCCCGGCCCGCCGACCGATCCCGGGCACGTCCACGACGTCCTGGTGGTGGGGGGAGGGCCCTCCGGCTCGTCGTGCGCCTACTGGCTGGCCGAGGCCGGATGGGACGTGGCCCTGGTGGAGAAGAAGGTCTTCCCCCGCGAGAAGACGTGTGGGGACGGGCTGACCCCCCGGGCCGTGCGCCAGATCGCCGACATGGGGCTGGAGGGCGCCCTGGCCGGGGCCCACCGCTACAACGGGCTCCGGGCCCACGCCTTCGGCCGGGTGCTCGACCTCCCCTGGCCCTCCACCTCGAGCTTCCCCGACTACGGCTACGTCATCACCCGCCACGACCTCGACGCCATCGTCAACGACCGGGCGGCCAAGGCCGGCGCCACCGTGTGGCAGGGGACCGAGGCGGTGTCCCCGATCCTGGACGGCGGCCCGGGCGGGGAGACCGGCGGCCACCGGCTGCCCGCCTGCACCGGGGCGGTGGTGAAGGAGAAGGCCACCGGCACCACCCGCGAGGTGCGGGCCCGCTACGTGGTGGTGGCCGACGGCTCCAACTCCCGATTCGGCCGGGCCCTGGGCACCAGCCGCGACCGCTCCCAGCCGATGGGGATGGCCCTGCGGGGGTACTACACCTCCCCGGGCCACGACGCCCCGTTCATCGAGTCCCATCTCGACATCCGGGACGGCGAGGGCAGCGTGGTCCCCGGCTACGGCTGGATCTTCCCGCTGGGGGACGGTCGGGTGAACGTGGGGGTCGGCCTGCTCTCCACCGACCGACGGTGGAAGGGCATCAACACCTCCACCCTGATGGACCACTTCGTGGCCTGGGCCCCCCGCGAGTGGGAGCTGTCCCCGGAGACCTGCCTGGGCCCGCCCACCGGCGGCAAGCTGCCGATGGGCCTGACCGTGGGACCCCGGGTCGGGCCGACCACCCTGGTGGTGGGCGACGCCTCCGGGTCGATCAACCCGTTCAACGGTGAGGGCATCTCCTACGGCTACGAGACCGGCCGGCTGGCCGCCGCCTCCCTGGGCGAGGCGCTCCGGGGTGACGGCGCCGCCGGGCTGGAGCGGTACCAGGAGCGGCTCGACGAGGCCTACGGCCTGTACTACCGGGTGGCCAGGGCGTTCATCCGGGTGATCAGCAACCCGGAGCTGATGAAGCTGTGCGTGGGAACCGGCATGTACTCGGAGACCCTGATGACCTGGATCCTCCGGATCATGTCCAACCTCCTGCGCCCGGAGGACCTGGGGCCGGCCGAGGCCGCCTACCGCGCCCTGGCCGCCATCGCCCGCCTCGCCCCCGAGCCCGCCTGAGGCCCCACCGCCGGGCGGCTAGGCGGTGGCGTGGGCCGCCACCCGGGCCACGATGGCGTCGTAGGCGGAGGTGAAGGCGTCCGACGGCACCGGGGTGCCGGCGGTGGTCGGGACCAGGGTGGCCTCGATCCGGCCCCCCACGATGAAGGCGTCGCCCTGGATCCGGGTGCCGGCGCCGGGGATCGTGTAGGTGGTCAGGTAGCCGTACGACTTGACCCCGGCGGGCGCCGACAGCGTGACCGTCGACACCTGGGCGGTGGACCCGGGCTTGGCGGCGGCGGCGTTGGCGGTCAGGAACGTCTGGAAGCAGCTGGCGAAATTGGGGTTGGCGAACGGCGCGGCGTCGGCGGTGGCGTCAGCCGCCGTCTTCACCACGTTGGTGCTCGACTGCATCTGGGTGGTGGGGAGCCCGGGGGCGGCGAAGACCGGCGACGCCGAGGTGGCGCTCACGTCGGCCTGGGTGGCGTTCCCGAACAGCTGCTCGACGGTGGTGGTGGGGAGGCCCAGGCAGGTGGCGAAGGCGCTGATGGACGCCGTGGTGGGTGCCGGGGGGGCCGACGACGTCGTCCCCGAGGTCACCGTGGTCCAGCCCGCCGGGAGGTCGGCCTGCCGGAGGTCGATGCTCTCGGCCAGGACCTTGTCGGCGGCGTTCGGCGCCACGGTGGCCGGCGGCGCCGTGGTGGTGGTGGTGCTGTTGCTGTTCCGGTTCACCAGGTAGAACCCGCCGGCCACCAGCACCACCACCAGGAGGGCGATGAGCAGGGCCAGGGTGCGCCGGCTCGACTCCTTCTTGGCGGAGGCCTCGGAGACGGGTCCGGCGTCGGGGGGCAGGGGCGACAGGGGGGCGGAGGGGGGCGGCGGCGTCGGGGCGGCGCCGGGGAATCCGCCGGCGGCGGTCACCCCCACGGCCGCGGCGGCGGCTGCGGCGGCGGCCTCCGCCTTCCGCTCCTTCCGGGACTTCTTGGTGGCCTTGCCACCCTCCACCGGCGAGGCCGTGGCCGGGTCGGCCCAGACGGCGGCACCGGTCACCGGGTCGATGGCAGGCTCCTGCGGGACGCCGAGGAGCGGGGGGACGGCGAACTCGTCAACCGTGGGGGTGGGGGCGGTCGGGGGTCCGGTGGAGACCGGGGGCGGGGCGGCGGCCACCACCGGAGGGGCGGGCGCCGGGGCGGCCGGAGGGGCCGGGGCGGCGGCCGGGGCGGCCGGAGGAGCCGGGGTCGGGGCGGCGGCTTCGGCGGCCGGTGGGCGGTGGGACTCGGCGGCCACCGCCGCGGCGGTGGCGGCGGCGGCAGCAGCCGGGGCGGCGGCGGCCGGAGCCTCGGGGGCCGGGGCGGCGGCCGGGGCCGGGGCCGGGGCGCTGGAGCCGCGGTAGCGGGCCAGCCATGCCGGCATGGCCTGGTCGAGGTAGGCGGCCTGACCGGGCGAGACGGTCTCCGGAGGGAGGAGGAACCGGACCTGCTGGCCGCCCGAGGTGAGCACCAGGACCGAGGCGGTCCGTCCCCCCGGCAGCTCGGTCTGGTCGTGACAGGTGGCGGTGTCCAGGCCGGCCCACGGGAGCAGGCGCTCCGACTCGGGCTGCTTGCCCTGCACGGTGATGCCGGCCGAGGTGAACAGCAGGCTCAGGCCCTCGGTGTTGGTGGTCCCGCGTGCCGGGTCACCGGCCAGGGCGACACCGCCCAGCAGCATCCCCTCAGGAGGCAGGTCCATCGCTCCGACCGTCATGTGCCACTCCTTCGTCCGGGGGAGCCGGTGCGGACTCCCACTGTGCTGCCACTGGTCCTGCCGTGCGGTCCCGTTGCCGGGCCGCCGGCACCGCGCGGGGGTGCGGTGATGGTCGATCCTGGTCCCGGGCGACCTCCCGCGGGAGCAGGCGCCCAGGTGGGGTGTTGGATCGTCGCGCACCATGCGCGATCACGCAATCGTAGGTTGTCCGGACGGCGCGGTGCCTGATGGCCCGGGAACACGGGCCGCCGGCACGGCGGGCCCGGCGGCGGCGGTCGAGACGCCCCGCCGAGCTCAGGCGCTGGCCCCGCCCCCCTGGTCGGCCAGGCGGTGCTCGAACGTCGCCACCGTCGACGACAGGACATCGCCGGAGAACGGGCCGCCCAGGCCGAAGGCCACCAGCTGACCCTCGGCCCGGTCGGAGCCCACCACCAGCTGGTCCACCACCACCGGCACGGTGGTGGTGCCGTCGGTGGCGTCGAAGGACATGGTCACGCCGAACACCTGCTCGCCGGCCGGGGCGGTGAGGTTCACCACCGTGGCGGTCACCGGGCCGGCGGGGACGGTGGTGCCGGTGGCACCGTTGATCCCCAGCTGGAGCTCGGCAGCGGTCACCGCCCCGTTGCACTGGGGGAACTTGGGACTGGTGAAGAGCGCGAAGTCGTGCTGCTCGTCGCTGTGGGTCCTGACGATGGCGGCGGCGGTCTGCAGCTCCTCACCCGATGGCGTGGAGGTCCCGGTGGAGGGCCCGATGAACACCGGGGACGAGGAGGCGGCCGTCTGGTCCGAGGCCTGGCCGCCCAGCACGGTGGCCGCCTGGTCGGGGGTGATCCCCATGCACTGGACGAAGGTCTGCTCGATCTGCTGCTGGGCGGCCCGCCCGCTCGGGGTGGCGGCCACCCCTCCCCCACTCCTGCCGGCCACCGTCCAGCCGGTGGGCAGGTCGCCGGTGGTCAGCATCAGCTGGTCGGCGAGGTGCTGGTCGGGGGAGACCGGCTGGGCGACGGCGGCATGCCCCGGTGACCGGCCATGGTGCACTCCGAGCACCAGGGCCAGACCGATGCCGGCGACCACCAGCACCGCCCCGGACACCAGGAGGGTCCGGCGGCGGGCTCGTGCGGGCTTGACCGGCTGCGGTCCCCAGGCCGGCGACGGGTAGGCGCCCGGAGGCCACGGACCGGCGGTGGGGGGGCCCGGTGGGTAGGGGGCCGGATAGACGGCGGGCGGGGGGCCGTAGCCGGGGGGCGGCGGCATGAACGTCGGGAGGCCCACCGGGGCCGGCGGCGGTGGGGCCGACCACCGGCGGGGCGGGCGGGGCCGCCGCGTGCGGCGCCCAGGAGGGCAGGTCGGCCTGGAGGGCGGCCAGCTGGGCGGCGCTGACCCGGGTGGCGTCGAGCTCGAAGCGGATGGTCCGGTCCGAGGAGGTGAGGTCGAAGGGGGCCACCGTGCGCCCATCGGGGCCGCGCCCCGACCGGCCCGCACCACGCCGCGGTCACGGCCGACCAGTCCACGCGGCGCTCCGAGCCCGGCTCCGGGCCGAGGATGGCCACGCCCGCCGGGTCGAGGACCAGGGTCAGGCCCTCGACCACCGTGGTGCCGCGCTCGGACCGGCCGACCAGGGCCACGCCGTCGAGCCGGAGGGGTGGGCCCCCGTCGGGCCCACCGGGCAGGGGCGGCGAGGTCACCCGACCACCGCCTCGGCCACCGCCTGGCCGGCCGCCTCCACCGTGCGGTCGAGGTCGCCGTCGGTGTGGGCCAGGGAGGTGAAGGACACCTCGTAGGGCCCGGGGGCCAGCGCCACCCCCCGGTCGAGCATCCCCCGGAAGAAGGCCGGGTAGAGACCGGTGGCCACCGCCCGGGCGGCGCTGTCGAAGTCGGTGGGCGGCCCCTCCCCGGCCGGCGTGAAGAAGATCCCCAGCAACGGCCCGAGCACCGGGACCCGGACCTCGACCGGCAGGGACGCCGGGATCCCCGCCTGGAGGGCGGACTGCAGGCGCGGCGCCGAACCCGGCCACCCGCTCCGACAGTCCGGTGTAGGAGGTCGGCGTCCACCGCGCCCAGCACGGCCAGCCCGGCCGCGGTGGCCAGGGGGTTCCCCGACAGGGTGCCGGCCTGGTACACCGGACCCTCGGGGGCCAGCATGGCCAGGACCTCCCGGCGGCCGCCGAAGGCGCCGACCGGCAGGCCGCCGCCGATCACCTTGCCGAAGCACCACAGGTCGGGCCGTACCCCCGACCAGGCCGACGCCCCGCCCTCCCCCAGCCGGAACCCGGTGATCACCTCGTCGAAGATCAGCAGCGCCCCGGCGGCGTCGCAGGCGGCCCGGAGGCCGGCCAGGAACCCGGGGACCGGGGGGACCAGGCCCATGTTGGCCGCCACCGGCTCGACGATGACGCAGGCCACCCCGTCGTCGAGGTCGGGGACCACGTTGTACGGCGCCACCACGGTGTCGGCCACCGCTCCCAGGGGAACCCCGGCGGAGTCGGGCAGGCCCAGGGTGGCCACGCCGCTCCCGCCGCCGGCCAGCAGGCCGTCGGAGTGCCCGTGGTAGCAGCCGGCGAACTTCACGATCCGCGACCGTCCGGTGAAGCCCCGGGCCACCCGGACGGCGCTCATGGCCGCCTCGGTGCCCGACGACACCAGTCGGACCTGCTCGCAGCCGTCCACCCGATCGCAGATCGCCTCGGCCAGGAGCACCTCGCCCTCGGTGGGCGCCCCGAAGGTGGTGCCCCGCCCGGCGGCCCGCCGCACCGCCTCCACCACCGCCGGGTGGGCGTGGCCGAGCAGCGAGGCGCCGTAGGACTGGACGAAGTCGATCATCCGGTTGCCGTCGACGTCCCAGACGTACGCCCCCTCCCCCCGGTCGACGAAGACCGGGTGGCCGCCCACCGACCGGAACGACCGGACCGGGGAGTTCGACCCCCCCGGGGATGACCCGGGCGGCCCGTTCGAACAGCCGGTCCGACCCCGGCCGGTCAGCGCACCCAGGACCTCGGCCAGCTGCCCGGCGAAGTAGGTCAGGACCACATCGGCGCCGGCCCGCTTGATGGCCTCCACCTGCTCGAGGGCGACGGCGGCGCCGTCGATCCACCCCCGCTCGGCGGCGGCGCAGACCATGGCGTACTCACCGCTGACGTGGTACGCCGCCACCGGCACGGTGACCGCCGACCGGACGGCGGCCACCACGTCGAGGAACGGCAGGGCGGGCTTGACCATCACCAGGTCGGCGCCCTCGGCGATGTCCAGGGCCACCTCGTCGAGCGCCTCCCGGCGGTTCCGCCCGTCCTGCTGGTAGCCGGCCCGGTCGCCACCGTCGGCGATGGCCACGTCCACCGCCTGCCGGAACGGACCGTACAGCGGCGAGGCGTACTTGGCGGCATAGGCCAGCACGGCGGTGTCCACGCAGCCCGGCCCCGTCGAGGGCGGCCCGGACGGCCGCCACCTGGCCGTCCATCATCCCGCTGGGGGCGATGATGTCGGCGCCGGCCACCGCCTGGCTCCGGGCCACCTCGGCGTAGAGCGGGAGGGTGGCGTCGTTGTCGACCCGGCCGGTGGCCGGGTCGAGGACCCCGCAGTGTCCGTGGTCGGTGAACTCGTCGAGGCAGCAGTCGG
Source organism: uncultured Actinomycetota bacterium (assembly GCA_963709665.1). GTDB lineage: Bacteria > Actinomycetota > Acidimicrobiia > Acidimicrobiales > RAAP-2 > DASZIT01. Next base: position 150,315 of record CAVPWU010000009.1, read on the forward strand.
CCATCACCACCAGGGCGTCCCCCACGGTGTCCCGGACGGTGGCCAGCCCCCGCTGCACGATGCCGTCGGCGGCCCAGGCCTGGCTGCCCACGGCGTCCTTCTGCTCGGGTCGGGGCAGGCCGAAGAGGATCACCCCGGGCACTCCCAGGTCGGCCAGCCGCTTGGTCTCGGCGGCCAGGGAGTCCAGGGTGTGCTGGACGACGCCGGGCAGCGAGGGGATGGGCCGGGGCGCCTGGAGCCCGTCGGCCACGAACAGGGGAGCCACCAGGTCGTCCACCGACAGGCGGGTCTCGGCCACCAACCTCCGGAGGGCCGGGGTCCGCCGGAGCCGGCGCATGCGCCGGACGGGGTAGGGAGGGGCGGCCGCGGGGACTCGGTGCACGATGGTCAGACTACGGCAGCACGACGGCGGAGACGCCCGGCGGCGGGTGCCAGGTGAGCACCACCACCCCCTGGCGATCGAAGGTCACCGTGGCGTGGAGGCGCTCCCGGGCCGACCGGACCACCGCCTCGGCGTCGGCGGCGGGGATCGACTCCAGACCCTGGGCCGGCACCACCACCAGCACCACCTCGGAGGCGTGGACCGGGAAGGCCTGGGGGGAGGCGAGCAGGGGGTAGACGTGGGTCCGCTCGGCGAAACGGCCGAGCACCCCCTGCGAGACGATCACCTCGGCGTCGGCGGGCACCCGGGGCAGCACGGCCCTCAGGGCGGCGGCGGTGGACGGGTCCACCCGCCACCAGTCGGCGTGGATCGCACGGAGGACGGGGACCCCCTGGACCACGCTGAGGGTGGCCAGGGCCACCGCCAGGGCCACCGCCGCCCACGGCCGGGCCGGGGAGGACCGCCGGCGCCGGTGGGCGGGCGCACCGGCGGGTGGATCGGCGGCGATCCGCAGCAGCACCATCACCGTGCCGACGAAGACGAACGGGATCACCGCCAGGGTCTGGAAGGCGATGGTGGGGGTGAGGAAGGCCTGGTTGGCGTTGAGGGCGGACGGGCCCAGGGTGCCGACGGCCACCGTGAGCCCCCACGGGGTCAGCACCCCGAGGAGCCCGGCCGACGCCAGCACCCGGCCCAGCCCGGCCCGCCGGTCGATCAGGACCCGGGCGGCGTGCCAGGGATGGAGGGCCAGCCGGGACAGGACGGTGGTGGCCGGGGTGGTGGGGCCGGCCCCCACCAGGTAGCCGTAGTTGTCCACGATGCCGCTGCCCTTGTTCCCCCCCAGCAGGGTGACCAGGGCCAGCCAGGCCACGGCGGCCGCCCCCAGCAGGAGTGGGGTCCGCACCCCGGTGGAGCGCCGGACCCGGCGGCGACAGCAGGCCGGCCAGCGCCACGCAGAGGATGGTCACCGTGACCACGTCGCCGAAGAGCACGGCGACGGCGGCGGTCACCAGGCAGGTCCGGGTCCGTCCCCGCCACAGGGCGTAGGCCGACCAGACGGTGAACGGCAGCCCCAGCAGCTCGAAGTGCATGTCGAAGGAGGCCGCCTGGTACCACCACGGGTTGACCACCAGGAAGGCCAGGGCGGCCACCCCGACGAGGACGCCCCGACGGCGCCGGCCGATGAGTGCCGCCACCCAGGCCATGGCCGCCCCCTCGGTGCCCACGATGGCCAGGTCCTGGAGCCACAGGAGCTGGATGCTGTGGGGCCAGACCCGCCCGACCAGGGCGATCGGCCACATGGCCAGCTCGAAGTGGCTCTGCCAGAACGGGTAGGGCGGCGCCTGGATGGTGTCCACCGGGTTGAGATGGCCGTGGCCGATCAGCCACCAGGCCTGGGCATAGGTGCCGAAGTCGTCGGTCAGGTCGAACCGGTGGTAGAGGAACGTGCTGTAGGCCAGCAGCCCCAGCAGCTGCACACCCAGGACCACCACCACCGTCACCGGCAGGGCGCGGGACCGGGCGCGGGTGCCGCCCTCCCCGGGTGCCTCGGCGTCCGGCCCGCCCGTGGCCGGGTCGGTGGAGGCCACGGTGCTCACGGCCGGGGACGGGGCGGCCGGTCGCCGTCCAGGGCGGCCACCACCGCCGCCACCAGACCCTCGATGGTGGGCTCCCCCGCCTCGGCCGCCACCCGCAGCCCGGCGGCCCGGGCCGACGACGACGTCACCGGTCCGATGGTCGCCACCACCGGGGGCATCCCCCCGCGGCCCAGCAGGCCGATGGTCCGGTCGACGGTGGACGACGAGGTGAAGACGACGGCGTCGGCCGCCCGGGCGGCGGCCACCCGGGCGGGGTCGGGAGCCCCGGCCACCGTGCGATAGGCCACCACCTCGTCCACCTCCCACCCCCGGGCCCGGAGCCCGTCGGCCAGGTCGCCGCCCACCGTCTCCGCCCGCGGGAGGAGGACGGCGTCACCCGGATGTCCAGGGGCCGGGAAGGCGCCCGCCAGGCCGGCCCCGGTGGCGGTGACCGGGACCAGGTCGACCCGGAGCCCGGCATCCCTCAGGGCGCCGGCGGTGGCGGTCCCCACCGCCGCCCAGTGGAGGCCGTCGGGCACCGGGCGGCCGGCCAGGGCGGCCAGGGTCCTGGCGGCGGCGTTGGTCGAGGTGACGGCCACCCAGCGGTAGGCGCCGGCGGCCAGCCGGGTGGCGGCGGCGGCCAGGGCGTCCCCGCCGTCGGCCGGGTCGGCGGTGGCGATCACCGGCAGCTCGACGGTGGTGGCCCCCAGGGCGGACAGGGCGGCCACCAGGGTCGACGCCTGTTCCCGTGACCGGGTCACCACCACGCTCCGCCCGTCGAGCGGACCACCGGTGCTCGGCATGGGGCAAGAGTACCGGGGCGGCCTGGCCGCTCCCGGTTCGCTCACCCCTCCGGGTCGGGGGGACCGAGGTCGAGGGCCGCCACCTCCCCGATGACGATGGTGGACGGCGACGGGAGGTCGACGTCGGCCAGCGCCCCCAGGGTGGTCCGCACCACCTGCTGCCGGTCGGTGGTGCCCCAGTGGACCACCGCCACCGGCGTCGACGCCGGGCGGCCGGCCGCCAGCACCGCCCCGGCGATCACCGACCGCTCCGCCATGCCCATCAGCACCACCAGGGTGCCCCCGGCCCGGGCCAGGGAGTCCCAGTCGACGCCCGGCGCCGCCTCCCCGACCCGCCCGGTGACCACCGTGAAGGAGGTGGAGGTGCCCCGGTGGGTGACCGGGATCCCGGCGGCGGCCGGGGCGGCGGTGGCCGAGGTCACGCCGGGCACCACCTCGAAGGCCACCCCGGCGGCCAGCAGCGCCTCGGCCTCCTCGCCCCCCCGCCCGAAGACGAAGGGGTCCCCACCCTTCAGGCGCACCACCTGTCGGCCGCGGCGACCGTGCTCGACCAGGAGGCGGTTGATGTCGTCCTGGCCCGGGGGGCGCCCGGGGATCTTGCCCACGTCCACCAGCTCGGCGCCCACCGGGGCCAGGGCCAGGAGCCCGGGGTCGACCAGGCGGTCGTGGACCACCACGTCGGCCCGGCCCAGCAGCGTGGCCCCCCGCACCGTCAGGAGGTCGGGGCGGCCCGGCCCGGCACCCACCAGGTAGACGGTCACCGGGGGACCGGACGGTCGACGGCGGTCGGCTCCGCCCACTCGCCGAGGCTCCGGCCCCCCGCCCCGTCGAGCAGGGCCAGGGCGACCTGCCGGCCGAGTGGCGACGGATCGGTTCCCACCGCCGTGTGCCGGAGCACCACCCGTCCGTCGTCGCTGGCCATCATGCCGGTGAGCGACAGCCCGCCCCCGGGGGCGGCCACGGCGTGGGCCCCGACCGGGAGGGTGCACCCGCCCCCCAGCTCGGCCAGGTAGGCGCGCTCGGCCTCCACCGCGGCGCGGACCCCGGGGTCGTCGAGCGAGGCCAGTGCGGCCAGGACGGCGTCGTCGTCCTGCCGGCACTCGACGGCGAGGGCGCCCTGGCCGACCTGGGGCAGCATCACCGCCGGGTCGAGGAGCTCGCTCACCTGTCCGTCCGCCGGCTGCCACCCCAGGCGCTCCACCCCGGCCGCCGCCACCACCACCGCCGAGACCCGGTCGACCGCCGCCAGGCGGGTGGCCAGGTTGCCCCGGAGGTCGGTGAAGAGCAGGTCGGGGCGGAGGTTGACCAGCTGGACCCGCCGACGGGCCGACCCGGTGGCCACCAGGGCCCCGGGCGGGAGGTCGTCCAGTCGGGCGCCGACCAGCAGGTCCCGCGGGTCGGCGCGCTCGGGGAAGGCGGCCAGGGTCAGGCCGGGCACCAGGGAGCCGGAGGCGGCCGGCAGGTCCTTGGCCGAGTGGACGGCGGCGTCGGCCTCCCCGCGCACCACCGCCGCCTGGACCTCCTTCACGAAGACGCCCTGACCGCCCAGGGCCTGGATCGGCACGTCGGTCCGGCGGTCCCCCTCGGTCTCCACCACCACCACGGTGGAGGGGATCCCCTGGGCGGCCAGCAGCCCGGCCACCCGGTCGGCCTGCCAACGGGCCAGCGGCGACCCGCGGGTGGCCAGCCGGAGGCCGGGGCGGTCCGTCACCACGGCCGGCGCACCGGCTACAGGTCGAACAGGGTCCGGAGCGCCTCGACCAGGCGCTCGCCCCGCGGCGTGCCGGCCGAGTCCTTCAGCGCCACGGTGGGCTGGTGCATGAGCTTGGCCACCACCGACCGGGTGACGGCGTCGACCTGCTCCCACTGGTCGTCGGACAGCTCGGAGCGCTTGGCCCGCAGCCGGTCCAGCTCGGCGACCCGCACCTCCTCGGCGCGGGCCCGCAGGGCCGAGACCACCGGTGCCGCCCCCCGGGCCCGGGCGGTGGCCCGGTACCGCTCCACCTCGTCGCCCACGATCCCCCGCGCCTGGGCCACCTCGGCCTGGCGGCCGGAGAGGGCGTCCTCCACCGACCGCCGGAGGGCGTCCATGTCCACCAGGGTGACGCCGTCCACCGTGCCGGCGGCCGGCTCGACGTTGCGCGGCACGCCGAGGTCGACCAGCAGCAGCGGGGAGCGCCCACCGGCCAGGGCCTCCTCGACGGTGGCCCGCTCGACGAGGGGGTGGGTGGTGCCGACCGAGGTGAAGGCCACGTCGGCGTCGGCCAGCGCGCCGGCCAGACCGGCCAGATCGGTCGACCGGGTGACGGCCGCCAACTCGGGGGGGAGTCCTCCGAGGACGGCGTCGACCCGTTCCGGCGAACGGTTGGCCACCACCAGCGAGGCGGGGGCGTGCCCGGCCAGGGCCTGGGCCACCCCCTCGCCCATCTCGCCGGCCCCCACCACCAGCACCCGGGCGCCGGCCAGGCCACCGTCCCGGCGGGCGGCGGCAAGCGCCACCGCCCCGTGGGAGAGCGAGGTGATGCCGCGGGCGATGGCCGTCTCCGAGCGCACCCGCTTGCCGGTCTCCACCGCGTGCCGGAAGAGGGCGCCGAGGACCGGGCCGGAAGCCCGCTCGGCCTGGGCCCGCTCCCACGCCCGGCGGACCTGGCCCAGTACCTCGGACTCGCCGAGGACGGCGGAGTCGAGGCCGGAGGCCACGGTGAACAGGTGGTCGGCCACATCGTCGTCGAACCGGATGGCCAGGTGGTCGGTGAGGGCGTCCACCGTGGTGTCGCCCAGGCCGGCCAGGAAGTCCTGGATCTCGGCCACCCCGTCGTGGAACCGCTCCACCACCGCGTAGATCTCTGTGCGCAGGCAGGTGGAGACGATGACCGCCTCCGAGAGGTTGGAGCGGTCGCGCAGGGTGGCCAGGGCCTTGGGCAGGGCGTCCTCGGCGACGGTCACCCGCTCGAGGAGGTCGAGGGGGGCCTGGCGCTGCTCGATGCCCACGACGATCACGGACACCCGGTCACCGCCTCGGTCGCTCGGACATGCACAGCCTCAATCCCTACCTCGTCGGTCCGGACCTCGCCGGACCCACCAGCATGCCGGTCCGGGCAGGGTCCCTGCCACTCCCCAGTCTAGAGGGGTCCGGCGGCCCGACCCACCGTCACTCGACGTTGGCGCTGGTCAGACCGACCGAGCGGATCACCGGCATCTTGTCGTCGTCGTCGGTCGCCGACTCCCGGGACTGGTAGAAGGACATGATCTGGAGCTCGATGCCCAGGTCCACGTAGCGGAGGAGGATGTCGGGCGCCACCGTCAGCACCTTGGGGGCGAAGTTGAGGAGCGAGCGGACGCCCGACTCCACCAGCAGGTCGGCCACCCGCTGGGCGGCACCCGCCGGGGTGGCGATGACCCCGATGGCCGGCGGCTGCTCGGCCACGATGTCCGGGAGGTCGTCGAGGTGGCGCACCACCACCTCCCCGACCTGCTCCCCGATCACCTCCGGGTCGGTGTCGAGGGCTGCGCACACCTGGAACCCCCGGGTGGTGAACCCCTGGGAGTGGGCGAGGGCGCGTCCCAGGTTCCCGATGCCGACGATGACCACCGGCCAGGTGTGGTCGAGCCCCAGCTCCCGGTCGATCTGGGCGATCAGGAAGGCGGTGTCGTAGCCGGCCCCCCGGGTGCCGAAGGAGCCGAGCAGCGAGAGGTCCTTGCGCACCTTGGCGGCGTTGACCCGGGCCAGGGAGCCGAGGAGGTCGGAGGAGACGGTGGTGGTGCCGGAACGGAGGAGCTCCTCGAGGATCCGCTGGTAGACGGGCAGGCGGCCCACCGTCGGCTCGGGGATCCGACGGGGTCCGGACGGCTCGCGGGACGGGGCGGCAGGTGGCACTGGTTGGATCGTAGGGCGGGCCGACCGGTGGGGGGAAACCGGGAGATCAGGCCGGGTGGCCGAGGGCGACCGCCCGGCCCGCTGCCCCGGCGTCGAGGCCCAGGAGGGAGGTGGCCGGAGCGCGGTCGAGGACCAGGGCCAGCCGGCCGTCCCCGTCGGTCAGCACGCCGAGCTGGCCGGCGGCCAGCTCCCCGAAGGCCAGCACCCGACGGGCCGCGGTGGGCGCCCCTCCGTCCACCTCCACGACCACCGGGCCGCCCACCGGTACCCCCAGCCGGTCCAGGGCGTCGGGGCCGGCCCGCAGCTGGACGTTGCCGAAGGTGTCGACGGAGAGGACCGAGGTGACCAGGCGGCCGGTGTCCTCCCGGTCGTCGGTCGGGGCCGGCAGGGACACCAGCGAGCCCACCGGGAGCTGGTCGCCCAGCCCGGCGGGGTCGCCGCCGGCCACCAGGTGGGCGGCGGCCGGGCCGAACAGGTCCCGTCCGTCGAAGGTGGAGCGCCGGTCGGCGCGGAGGCGGATGGCCGACCGGGGGCCGCCCCACCGGTCGGCGGTCGGGAGGAGGAGGCCGTTGTCGGGGCCCACCAGCCAGCCCGGACCCCCCGGGACGTCCACCGAGAGGGCCACCCCGCGGCGTCCGGTGGCCACCCCCGGGTCGACCACCGCCAGGACCACCCCCGACCCCAGGTGGGGGGCGGCCCGGGCCAGGGTGGCGGCGCCGGCGGCCACGTCGAAGGGGGGGACCTGGTGGGTGAGGTCGACCACCGGGACCCCGGGGGCGTGGCGGTGGAGGACGGCGTGGACCACACCCACGAACTCGTCCACCAGCCCGTAGTCGGACAGGAAGTAGACCGCCGGCGGACGGTGGTCGCCCGGCATCGGGGCGACCCCGGTCAGCCGGCCTTGGTGTACTGCTCGGCCAGGTACCGGGTCAGGTCGTCCTCACGGATCCGGAACGACTTGCCGATCCGGATGGCCGGGAGCGATCCCGTGTTGATCAGCCTGTACACCGTCATGTTGGAGACCCGCAGCGTCGTCGCCACCTCGGTGACCGTCAGCAACCCCGGGCTCGCGCTCTCGTCCATCGGTGATCGACTCTCCTCCGCTTGCGGCGACTGTACGCCACCGGGACGGGCCGGGAAAGTGAGAATCAGTCCCGGTGGGGCCGGTACGGGGCCGGGCTCGGGAGCGGGGTCAGCGGCCCAGCTGACGGGAGCGCTCGACGGCGGCGGCCACCGCCTCGATGAAGGCCGACCGGACCGCCTTGGCCTCGAGCATGCGCAGGCCGGCGGCGGTGGTGCCGCCCGGGGAGGTCACCTGGGCCCGGAGGGTGGCCGGATCCTCGCCCGTCTCGTGGAGCATCCGGGCCGAGCCGAGCAGGGTCTCCACCGCCAGCTGGCGGCTGGCGCCACGGGGGAGGCCGGCCAGCACCCCGGCCTCGATGAGCGCCTCGGCCACCAGGAAGACGTAGGCGGGACCCGAGCCCGAGACCCCGGTGACGGCGTCGAGCTGCCGCTCGGGGAGGCGGACCACGGTGCCCACGGTGGCCAGGATCCCCTCCGCCCAGTCGAGGTCGGCCGACGTCGCCAGGCTGCCGCCGGACAGGCCGGCCACCCCCGCCCCCACCAGCGCCGGGGTGTTGGGCATGGCCCGCACCACCACGGCACCGTCGCCCAGGGCCGCCTCCAGCCGGGCCGACGCCAGGCCGGCCACGATGGAGAGGACCCGGCGGATCCCCACGGCGGCCAGGGTCAGGCAGACCGGCTCGGCCACGTCGGGCTTCACCGCCAGCAGGGCGCTGTCGGCGGCCACCGGGGCGTCCACCACCTCCAACCCGGGGTGGAGGTCGGCGAGGCGCCGGCGCTGGGCCGGGTCGGGGTCGCTGACCACCACGTCGGAGACCGGGGCCCACCCCCCGGCCAGCAGGCCGGTGAGCAGGGCGGAGCCCATGTTGCCGCCGCCGACCACGAGAAGTCTGGGTGCCATGCGACGACGCTACCAGCGCCGTTCCGGGATCTCCGGAGTGGCGGCGCCGCCCCGGCCGGCGCCCAGTGGGTCCTACCGGCCGGGTCGCCGGCGCCGGTACTGGCCGGCGTAGCCCAGGGACATGGCGGTGGGGAAGCACTCGTCGGTGTAGGCCAGCGACGCCCCCATCACCCGGTCGAGCTCCTCGTCGTCCACCCGCTCCACCGGCACCCGGCCCATCAGGTAGACGGCCTCCTCCGGCCCCAGGGCGAAGGACATCCCCAGCAGATCGGCGTTCCGCTTCAGCAGGTACCGCCAGGTCGACTCGATGTTGGTCTCCGGGGCCGGCATGAACTGCGCCTCGTGGTGGAGGGTCCGCTGGCGGAGGGTGAGCCAGACGGTGACGAACTCCTTCTCCTCGCCGCGCATCCGCAGGTACCAGCGCGGCGCCCCGGTCACCGGGTCGCCGCCGGGCTGGCTCTCGGCGGCCACCAGGGCGCTGCCCTCGGCCAGCTGCCGCTCCGCCCACCGGTCGATCACCCCGCACACCGCCGTCCGCTCCGACGGGCTCAGGACGCCGCTCCAGCGATCGGTCACCGGCACTGGACCAGCCGGCCGGCCGTCAACTCCTCGTAGATGTCGTGCAACAGGCGCCCGGCGCCGGCCCAGGTGTACCGGCGGGCCCGGAGCACGGCGGCGGTCCCCATCCGCTCGGCCAGCAGTGGGTCGTCGAGGATGGCGGCCACCCGGGCGGCGAAGACCCCGGGGTCGGCGTCGTCCACCAGGTAGCCGGTGCGGCCGTGGTCGACCAGGGTCTGGAGCCCGCCCACGTCGGAGGCGACCACCGGGGTGCCGCAGGCGGCGGCCTCGAGGGCCACCAGGCCGAACGACTCCGACCGGCTGGGCACCAGGCAGACGTCGGCGGCGCGGTAGAAGGTGGAGAGCAGCTCGTGGGGCCGGGGCGGGACGAAGCCGACCCGGTCGGTGAGGCCCAACTCGTCCACCAGGGATTCGAGCCGGTCCACCTCCGCCTGCCCCCGGGGGCCGCTGGGGCCGCCCACGATGGCCAGCCGGGCGTCAGCGTGCCGGGGGCCGAGGGCGCCGAGGGCCCGGACCGCCACCTCCACGCCCTTCAGCGGCTGGATACGCCCCACGAAGAGGAGGAGCGGACCGTCGGTGGGCAGGCCGAGGGCCCGCCGGGCCTGGGGCCGGTGGCCCGGGCCGAAGTAGGCGTGGTCCACCCCGGGGGCCACGATGCGGACCCGGCCGGGGTCGGCGTGGTAGAGCTCGGAGATCTGGTCCGCCTCCACCGAGCACGAGGCCAGGACGGTGTCGGAGCAGTTGATGATGGCCGCCTCCGCCTCCGCCCGCCGGTGGGCGGAGTCGGCCTCCACCTCCTCGGGGCTGAACTCCGCCTTCACCCGGTCGAGGGTGTGGAAGGTGGAGACGAGGGGGAGGTCGAGCCGGTGCTTGATGGTGTGGCCGGCCAGGCCGCTCAGCCAGTAGTTGGCGTGGATGGCCTCGAAGGGGAGATCCCCGTCGACCCCCACCCCGGCGCTCTCCATGATCTTGAGGACGCCGTCGGCGAACTCGTCCACCATGTCGGGCAGCGCCTCCTTCCCCACCTCGGCCGGGGGGCCGGCGGGGACATGATGGACCCGGAAGCCGGGCTCCACCACCACGGTGGGGGGAAGGTCGTCGGAGGATGCCCGGGTGAAGACGTCACAGGCCACGCCGGAACGGGCCAGGGCGGAGGTCAGCTCGCGCACGTAGACGTTCATCCCCCCACCGTCCCCGGTGCCCGGTTGGGCCAGGGGGGAGGTGTGCATCGACAACACGGCCAGGCGTCTCATGCGCCGCCGAGCCTACCGGGGCGACCGCGGCGAGTGCCCCGACCCACCCGGCGGCCGCGTCAGGGGCCCCGGCGGTGGCGCAACCGACCACCGGGGTGTAGACCCGATGTAGACACCGGCACCCCGGGGGGGACCATGAACCTGCGCCCATCTGTCCGTCCGATCACGCTGGCGGCGTCGGTGGTACTGGCCGTCGGCTTCCTCACCGCCGCCGTGGTCCCGGCGGTCAGCTCCGCGGCGTCCGTCCCCGCCGCCGCCCACGGCGCCCCGGCCTCGCCGAGCGGGTACTGGACGGTCGCCGCCGACGGCGGCGTCTTCTCCTACGGCGACAGTGGCTTCCACGGCTCGACCGGCTCGCTCCACCTGAACGCCCCCGTGGTGGGCATGGCGGCCACCCCCTCCTCCAACGGCTACTGGCTGGTGGCGTCGGACGGCGGCATCTTCGCCTTCGGCGACGCCGGCTTCTTCGGCTCCATGGGCGGCCAGCACCTCAACCAACCGATCGTGGGCATGGCGGCCACCGCCGACGGTCAGGGGTACTGGCTGGTGGCGGCCGACGGCGGCATCTTCGCCTTCGGCGACGCCGGCTTCCGCGGCTCGATGGGCGGCAGCCCGCTCAACAAGCCGATCGTGGGCATGGCGGCCACCGGTACCTCCAACGGCTACTACCTGGTGGCCTCCGACGGAGGGCTCTTCTCCTTCGGCGACGCCGTCTTCTACGGCTCGATGGGCGGCCAGCACCTCAACAAGCCGGTGGTGGGCATGGCGGCCCTCCCCGGCGGTTCCGGCTACCGGCTGGTGGCGTCGGACGGCGGCATCTTCTCCTTCGGCGGCGCGGCCTTCTACGGCTCGGCCGGTTCCCTGACCCTGAACCAGCCGATCGTGGGGATGGCCGACACGCCCGACGGCAACGGCTACTGGCTGGTGGCGGCCGACGGCGGCATCTTCTCCTACGGCGAGTCGGTCTTCCACGGCTCCACCGGCGGCATGCACCTCAACCAGCCGATGGTGGGCATGGCCTCGCTGGGCGCCACCGTCGGCGGACGGGCACTGCTGGTGGGGACGTTCAACGGGATCCCCGGCCAGTACCCCACCATCCAGGCGGCGGTGGACGCCGCCCAGCCGGGCGACTGGATCCTGATCGCCCCGGGCGACTACCACGAGAGTGACGACCTCGACCATCCGCCGAGCTCCGGCGACATCGCCGACGGCTGGTACGGCGGCGTGGACGTGACCACCCCCAACATCCACATCCGGGGGATGGACCGGAACTCGGTGATCGTCGACGGCACCAAGTCCACCGCCACCACCGCCTGCAGCAGCAATCCGGCCGACCAGAACTTCGGCGTGGACAACGGGGGCACACCGGCCGGCCGGAACGGGATCCTGGTGTGGAAGGCGGACAACGTGAGCGTCGAGAACCTGACCGTCTGCAACTTCCTCTCCGGCAACGGCAACGCCGGCAACGAGGTCTGGTGGGACGGGGCACCGTCGGAGAGCGGCCCCCTGGGGATCACCGGGCTCAGCGGGAGCTACCTCACCGCCACCTCCACCTACTACGACCCCTCGGACACCGGCACCGCCGCCGGCTACGGGATCTTCTCGTCGGCGTCGGCCGGCCCGGCGGTCTGGAACCAGATCTACGGCTCCAACTTCAACGACTCGGGGATGTACGTGGGGGCGTGCCGCCAGCAGTGCGACGCCTGGATCCACAACGCCTGGATGGAGTACGACCCGCTCGGCTACTCGGGGACCAACTCCGGTGGCACCCTGGTGGTATCGGACTCGCAGTTCGACAACAACCAGGACGGGTTCGACACCAACACCCAGGTGGCCAGCGACCCTCCGCCCCCGCAGATCGGCACCTGTCCGGGCAACGGGGTCAGCGGTATCACCCACACCACCTCGTGCTGGGTGTTCGAGAACAACTTCGTCCACGACAACAACAACCCCGACGTGCCCCAGACCGGCTACGCCGGCGCCGGACCGGTGGGCACCGGGATGACCATCTCGGGCGGGCGCGACGACACCATCATGAACAACACCTTCGTCCACAACGGCGGTTGGGGGGCGCTCTTCGTCCCCTTCCCGGACACCGACACCCCGCCGCCCGGGGTCACCTGTGCGGGGGCCGGGGGCGCCGACTTCTCGTCGTTCGGGCTGGGGTGCGTGTTCGACACCCAGAACGACGCCCTGTTGAACAACACCTTCAGTGGGAACGGGTTCTTCGGCAACCCCACCAACGGCGACTACGGGCAGATCACCCTGACCGGGGGGCATCCCCAGAACTGCTTCGCCGGGAACGTGACCGCCGCCGGTTCCCCGGCCTCGGGCACGCCGTCGGACCTCGAGCAGACCCAGCCGACCTGCGGGGCCATCACCACCGGAGCCAACACCGGGGGGCCCCTCCTCAACGAGGTGCTCTGCGCCTCCGGCCTGGCCGGACCCGGCTTCTGCTCACCGACCGACAACTACCCACGGGTGGGCACCGTCACCCTGAAGCCCCTGCCGACCAACCTGCCCACCATGCCCAACCCCTGCGCCGGCGTGCCGGACAACGCCTGGTGCGAGTCGGGTCAGCCGGTCTGACCTCCCCGGCGGTGGTCGACCCGCCGGCACGGCCCGTCCGGAGGCCCTGTTGAGCCGGCCCTGTTCAGCCGGCGGACACCGTGGCGGCGGGTGGCGCGCCCCCGGGGGTGGTGACCGTCGGGCCACCTGACGCCGGATCGTCGGGGACCGGGACGCCCCCGGGTCCGTCCTCGTTCTCATGCCGGAAGGACAGGTAGATGCGCATCAGCGCCTGCTTCTGCTCCTCCGTGAGGTGGTGGTCGGACAGGATGTACCGGCCGAGGTCGGTGTTCCCGTCCGGCTTCTCGAGGATCCCGGCCTGGACGTAGAGGGTCTCGGCGGAGATGCGGAGGGCCTTGGCGATCTGCTGCAGGATCTCGGCGGAGGGCCGGCGGAGGCCCCGCTCGATCTGGCTCAGGTAGGGGTTGGAGATGCCCGCCAGCTCGGAGAGCCGCCGGAGCGACAGCCGGGCCCCCGCCCGCTGCTCCCGGATGAACGACCCCAGCTCGTTGAAGCGCTCGGGTAGCTCCTTGACGAAGGGGGCGCCCTCGGCGGGCGGGTCCGGCTCGTCCCCCGTCACTGGAGGAGGCCGTCGACCGAAGCCGTACCGGTCTTGTACCGGCTGACCAGCTCGGCCTGGAGGGCGTCGATCCGCTCGTGGAGCGCCCGGCGCTGGGCGGACACCCGTCGCTCGTACTCCTCGAGCTCCGACGAGATGCGGCCCAGCTCGGTGGCGTCGAGGGTGGCCAGCCGGGGCAGCTCGTCGGCGCCCAGGATCCCGTCCAGCTCGGCGGTCAGGTCGGGGTCCTCGGTGTCGGGGGCCATCAGCAGGGGGAGGTGGCCCGGCCCGCTGGGGCGTTGGCGGTCGGAGGAGAGGATGTCGGGCATCTCCACCACCAGCTCGGCCAGGTTCGGCGTGGGCTCGGCAGTGGGTCGGTCGAGGTAGGTGTGGACGATGTCGAGCCGGCCCTGGGCCAGGCGCCGCAGATAGGAGAGCCCGACCTCCGACTCCTGGCACTCGGCCCGCTTGGCGCGAATGACCTCGAGGGGGTCGTGCTCGATGCCCTCGAGGAACGAGGCGTCGAGCAGGCGGTTGAGATCGGGGTGTGCGCTCGCCATCACGCGAGAGCGTACTCCTCCGCCCACGGGCCGGTACCGACACGGCCCGGCGGGGCGTAGCGGTAGACGGCCCGCCCCACCACCGACGATCGGGGCACCGGCCCGAAGGCGCGACTGTCGGTGCTCAACGGAGCGTCGCCGACCACCGTCACCGTGCCCTCGAGGCGGTCGACCGCCCCCACCCGCTTGACCAGCAGACGGTCGGCCCGACGGGGATCCCGGACCGCCACCACCTCCCCGATGGAGGGCCACCGTCCCGACGCCCTCAGCCGGGACCACCGGGACCGGCCCACCACCACCAGGCGGTCCCCGGGCCGGAGGGCGGGCACCATGGAGCCGCCCTCCACCTCCACGCGCCGGACGGCCGGGACCAGCAGGAGACCCCCGGCCACCGCGGCTGCCGCCACCCCCACCCCCACCCAGACCCTCCGGCGGTGGCCGGGGAGGGAGCGTGGGACCCGACGGGGGCGTGCGGTGCCCCGGACCAGGGCCGGGACGATACTCACCGACGGAACCTGGGTAAGGTGACCCTGCAGCGTCGCATCACCCACTCTGTACCAGAAGGACCGGCCGGCCGTCCCTCCAGAAACGGCAGCCAGGCACCACGTACCCAACTGAAGGAGCCCCGCCCATGCGCATCGCAGACCGTCTGCTCACCACCCTCGACCGCGTGTCCCCCCCACGGTGGCCCACGCCCACTGCGACCTCCCCTGCGGCGTCTACGACCCGGCCCAGGCCCGGATCGAGGCGGAGTCGGTCAAGGGCGCCCTGTCCAAGTACGCCGACGGCGACGAGCACTTCAAGGTCCGGGCCACCCTCATCGTCGAGGAGCGGGCCGAACTGGTCAAGCACCACCTGTGGGTGCTGTGGACCGACTACTTCAAGCCCGAGCACCTGGAGAAGTACCCCAACCTCCACGACCTGTTCTGGAAGGCCACCAAGAAGGCCGGCGAGGTCAAGAAGACCACCGACCCGGCCGTGGCCGACGAGCTGTTGGCCCAGATCGCCGAGATCGACAAGATCTTCTGGGAGACCAAGAAGTAGGAGGCGTCCGGCCCTCCGGTCGCCTGCCTGCCGTCAGGCGGTGGCCGGAGGGTGCTCCGCCGGGTGGGCCGCCGGGTCCGCTCCCCGGTCGGCCACGCCCGGCCCGGGGTCGACGTCGGGGCCGGCCCCAGCCTCCGGCGGTCGGCACGAGTCGCACCGGACGGTGGTGGGATCGGCGGTGAGGGAGGCGTCATCGATGAGGGCGCCACACGCCTCGCACCGGCCGTAGGTGCCGGCGTCGATCCGGGCCAGCGACCGCTCGACCTCGTCGAGGCGGGCGTCGATGGCGTCGATGTCGGCGACCGTGGGCTGCTCGGGCTCCGGTGTCCGGCCGGGGTCGGGGTCGGTGACGGTGTCCATGGATGGATGGTAGTGCCCGCATCCGAGCGAATTGGCCGGGAGCCGGCCGCCGGTCGGCCCGGCGGGGCCACGTAGGGTGACGGGGTGAGCGATGCCCCCGACCCCGC
>CAVPWU010000010.1:0-105389 GCA_963709665.1 uncultured Actinomycetota bacterium
AGATGGAGGCCCTTGACCGATCCGGGGGTCATGTCGGTGATGGGCCCCATCCCGGTGCCGAACACGATGGCGCAGCTCGAGCCGGGGGGCGTCAGCTGCACCACGCGCATCTCCTCGCTGACCTGGGCGTCGACCACGCTCCCGAAGCCGACCTGCTCGTAGAAGGCCTTGGCCCGGTCGACGTCGGACACCGGGACGGGGACCAGCTCCAGCCGCATGTCGGGGACCGGGGAACGGTCGGTCATTGCATCAACTCCTTGCGGACGCCGGACCACCGTCCGGTGATCCTCGACCCTGCCCTGTTCTTAGCCGCTCGGAGAGCCGTCTGTCGGCCGTTGCGCCGCCCGACGCCACGGTCGCCCCTCGCCACCAGGGCGGGGGGCGACCGATGACTCGGGTCCCATCGGTCCGTCGTTACAGCGTGGCGAGGCCGACGATCGGGCTGGGCTGGTCGACCCCACCGATCGATCCGACGAAGTAGGCGTCGCCGAAGGCGAAGACCCCGCCGTCCGAGGCCACGAACCAGTAGCCCTCCCCGCTGGGGGTGGCCACCATGCCGACCACCGGCTTGAAGAGGTGGAGGGAGCCGGCCGACCCGTAGAAGGGGGCGTCCCCGAAGGCGAAGATGCCGCCGTCGGAGGCCACCAGCCAGTAGCCGTGCCCGTCGTGGGTGCTGGCCATGCCCACCACCGGCTGGTTGAGGTGGAGGGACCCGGTGGAGCCGTAGAAGGGGGCGTCCCCGAAGGCGAAGATGCCGCCGTCGGAGGCCACCAGCCAGTAGCCGTGCCCGTCGGGGGCCACCGACATCCCGACCACCGGCTTGTTGAGGTGGAGGGAGCCGGTCGACCCGTAGAAGCCGGCGTCGCCGAAGGCGAAGATGCCGCCGTCGGAGGCCACCAGCCAGTAGCCCTTGCCGTCGGCGGTGGGCGTCATCCCGACGATGGGCTTGTTGAGGTGGAGGGAGCCGGTCGACCCGTAGAAGCCGGCGTCGCCGAAGGCGAAGATGCCGCCGTCGGAGGCCACCAGCCAGTAGCCCTTGCCGTCCGGCGTCGCCGCCATGTTCACGATCGGGCTGTTCAGCGGCAGCGAGCCGGCCGAGCCGTAGAACTTGGCACCGCCGAAGGTGAAGATCCCGCCGTTGGCCGACGCCAGCCAGTAGCCCTCGTCGATGGAGCTGCTGACCACCACGTTCAACACCGGCGAGGTGGACCCGGCGAAGGTGGCATCCCCGCTGTAGACGGCGGTGATCGGGTGAGTGGTCGCCGGGCCGCCCAGGTAGCTGGTGGTGCAGGTGGCCACGCCACCGCTGACCGCCACCGACCCGCAGCCGCTGATGGTGGAGCCCCCGTCCTCGAACGCCACGGTGCCGCTGAGGGTGCCGGCCGCCGGAGCGTTGACCGCCACGGTGGCGGTGTAGGTGACGTCCTGGAAGGCGGGCGTGGGATTGGCCGACGAGGAGACCGTGGTGGTGGTCGTCCCCCGGTTGACGGTATGGACGAGGACCCCCGAGGTGGAGGTGGCGTAGTCGGTGTCACCGGAGTACACGGCGGTGATGGCGTGCGGGCTCCCGGCCGGTGACGGGTAGGTCACCGTGCAGGTGGCCACCCCGGCGGTCAGCGCCTGGGTGGCGCATCCGGCGATGGTGGCGGAACCGTCCTTGAACGCCACCGTGCCGGTGGGGTTGCCGATGGCGGGGGCCACCGGAGCCACCGACACGTGGTAGGTGACGGACTGGCCCGACACCGACGGGTTGGTCCCGGTGGTGAGGGTGGTGGCCGTCGCCGTGGTCCCGAGGTTCACCGTCTGGGTGATGGTGTCGTTCGACCCGTTGAAGTTGGTGTCGCCCGAGTAGACCGCCTCGATGGAGAGCGACGAGCCGTTGGCGTGCTCGAAGGAGGTGGTGCAGGTAGCCACCCCGTCGATGAGGGACCGGCTGGCACATCCGGTGATGCTGGTGGCGCCGTTCTTGAAGTCCACCGTTCCGGTGGGGCCGCCGGAGGCCGGGCTGACGTCCGCCACGGTGGCGGTGAAGGTCACCGATTGGCCGGAGACCGACGGGTTGGTGTCCGAGGCCAGCATGGTGGTGGTGCTTCCCGGGTTGACGTCCTGGGTGTAGGTGGCGGCCGTCGACGTGGCGAAGCTGTCGTCGCCGGAGTAGGTGGCCACGATGGCGTGGCTGGACCCGTTGGCGGCGTCGAAGGCGACCGTGCAGGTGGCCACGTCGCCCACCAGGGTGACGGCGTCGCAGTTGATGGAGCTGCCGCCGCTGGTGAAGTCCACCGTGCCGGTGGGGTTCCCGACGGCCGGGGACATCGGTGACACGGTGGCGGTGTAGGTGACCGACTGGCCGGTGACCGACGGGTTGGTCCCGGAGGTGAGGGTGGTGACGGTGCCGGTGGCCCCCTGGTCCACCGTCTGGGTGAAGTTCGGGGCTGTCGACCCGTTGAAGCTGTCGTCGCCGGAGTAGGTGGCCACGATGGCGTGGCTGGACCCGTTGGCGGCGTCGAAGCTGGTGGTGCAGGTGGCCGTCTCGCCGGTGAGGGTCACCGAGCCACAGCCCGTGATGGTGACGCTGTCACTGGTGAAGGCCACCGTGCCGGTCGGGGTGCCCGAGGCCGGGTCCGTCACGGAGACGGTGGCGGTGTAGGTCACCGGGGCTCCGGTCACCGTCGGGTTGATCCCCGAGGTGAGGGTGGTCCCGGTGCCGGTGTCGCCCTTCGAGACCTGCTGGGTGTAGGTGGGAGCCGTCGACCCGAGGAAGCTGTCGTCGCCGGAGTAGGTGGCCACGATGGCGTGGCTGGACCCGTTGGCGGCGTCGAAGGCGACCGTGCAGGTGGCCACGTCGCCCACCAGGGTGACGGCGTCACAGCTGATGGAGCTGCCGTCGCTGGTGAAGTCCACCGTGCCGGTGGGGTTCCCGACGGCCGGGGAGGACGCCGAGACGGTGGCGGTGAAGGTCACGTCCTGGCCGGTCACCGACGGGTTGGTCCCGGAGGTGAGGGTGGTGACGGTGCCGGTGGCCCCCTGGTTCACCGTCTGGGTGAGGGAGTCGCTCGAGCTGTTGAAGCTGTCGTCGCCGGAGTAGGCGGCCTCGATGGTGTGGTTGCCGTTGGCGGCGTCGAAGGTGGTGGTGCAGGTGGCCATGTCCGCCGACACGGTGACCGAGTCGCACCCGATGGAGCTGCCGTCGCTGGTGAAGTCGACCGTCCCGGTCGGGGTGCCGGCCGCCGCTCCCGACGGGGCGATGGTGGCGGTGAAGGTCACCGACTGGCCGGTCACCGACGGGTTGGTGCCGGACACCAGGGTGGTGGTGGTGTCGCCGGGGCTGACGTCCTGGGTGTAGGTGGGAGCCGTCGACCCGAGGAAGCTGTCGTCGCCGGAGTAGGTGGCCACGATGGCGTGGCTGGACCCGTTGGCGGCGTCGAAGGCGACCGTGCAGGTGGCCACGTCGCCCACCAGGGTGACGGCGTCACAGCTGATGGAGCTGCCGTCGCTGGTGAAGTCCACCGTGCCGGTGGGGTTCCCGACGGCCGGGGAGGACGCCGAGACGGTGGCGGTGAAGGTCACGTCCTGGCCGGTCACCGACGGGTTGGTCCCGGAGGTGAGGGTGGTGACGGTGCCGGTGGCCCCCTGGTTCACCGTCTGGGTGAGGGAGTCGCTCGAGCTGTTGAAGCTGTCGTCGCCGGAGTAGGCGGCCTCGATGGTGTGGTAGCCGTTGGCGGCGTCGAAGGTGGTGGTGCAGGTGGCCATGTCCGCCGACACGGTGACCGAGTCGCACCCGATGGAGCTGCCGTCGCTGGTGAAGTCGACCGTCCCGGTCGGGGTGCCGGCCGCCGCTCCCGACGGGGCGATGGTGGCGGTGAAGGTCACCGACTGGCCGGTCACCGACGGGTTGGTGCCGGACACCAGGGTGGTGGTGGTGTCGCCGGGGCTGACGTCCTGGGTGTAGGTGGGAGCCGTCGACCCGAGGAAGCTGTCGTCGCCGGAGTAGGTGGCCACGATGGCGTGGCTGGACCCGTTGGCGGCGTCGAAGGCGACCGTGCAGGTGGCCACGTCGCCCACCAGGGTGACGGCGTCACAGCTGATGGAGCTGCCGTCGCTGGTGAAGTCCACCGTGCCGGTGGGGTTCCCGACGGCCGGGGAGGACGCCGAGACGGTGGCGGTGAAGGTCACGTCCTGGCCGGTCACCGACGGGTTGGTCCCGGAGGTGAGGGTGGTGACGGTGCCGGTGGCCCCCTGGTTCACCGTCTGGGTGAGGGAGTCGCTCGAGCTGTTGAAGCTGTCGTCGCCGGAGTAGGCGGCCTCGATGGTGTGGTTGCCGTTGGCGGCGTCGAAGGTGGTGGTGCAGGTGGCCATGTCCGCCGACACGGTGACCGAGTCGCACCCGATGGAGCTGCCGTCGCTGGTGAAGTCGACCGTCCCGGTCGGGGTGCCGGCCGCCGCTCCCGACGGGGCGATGGTGGCGGTGAAGGTCACCGACTGGCCGGTCACCGACGGGTTGGTGCCGGACACCAGGGTGGTGGTGGTGTCGCCGGGGCTGACGTCCTGGGTGTAGGTGGGAGCCGTCGACCCGAGGAAGCTGTCGTCGCCGGAGTAGGTGGCCACGATGGCGTGGCTGGACCCGTTGGCGGCGTCGAAGGCGACCGTGCAGGTGGCCACGTCGCCCACCAGGGTGACGGCGTCACAGCTGATGGAGCTGCCGTCGCTGGTGAAGTCCACCGTGCCGGTGGGGTTCCCGACGGCCGGGGAGGACGCCGAGACGGTGGCGGTGAAGGTCACGTCCTGGCCGGTCACCGACGGGTTGGTCCCGGAGGTGAGGGTGGTGACGGTGCCGGTGGCCCCCTGGTTCACCGTCTGGGTGAGGGCCGAGGAGGCGGAAGCGTAGAAGTTGGGGGTGCCGGAGTAGGTGGCCACGATGGAGTGGCTGGCGCCGTTGGCGGCGTCGAAGGTGGTGGTGCAGGTGGCCACACCGGCGGTCAGGGTGACCGCCGCGCATCCGGTGATGTCGGAGCTGCCGCTCTTGAACTCCACGGTGCCCGCCGGTACCCCGGAGGCCGGCGCCACGGCCGCCACCGTGGCGGTGAAGGTCACCGACTGGCCGGTGACCGACGGGTTGGTGCCGGAAGTCAGCGTGGTGGTGGTATTCCCCGGGTTGACGTCCTGGGTGTAGGTGGCGGACGTCGACGCCAGAAAGCTGCTGTCGCCCGAGTAGATCGCCACGATGGCGTGGCTCAGGCCGCTGGCGGCGAGGAACGAGGTGGTGCAGGTGGCCACGTCACCGACCAGGGCCACCGCGCTGCAGCCGGTGATGTCGACGCCGCCGCTCTGGAACTCGACGGTGCCGGTCGGGTTCCCGACGGCCGGGGAGACGGGCGAGACGGTGGCGGTGTAGGTCACCGAGGCTCCGGTGACCGTCGGGTTGGTGCCACTGGTGAGGGTGGTGACGGTGCCGGTGGTCCCCTTGTTGACGTCCTGGGTGAGGGTCTTCGTCGAGCTGGCGTAGCTGGCGGAGGCCACGTAGGTGGCGACGATGGAGTGGGTGGCGCCATTGGTGGCGTCGAAGGTGGTGGTGCAGGTGGCCACACCGCCCGACAGCGTGACCGGCGAGCAGGCGATGGCGTTGCCGTCGCTGGTGAAGGTGACGGTGCCGCCGGGGGTCCCGGTCGCCGGGCTGGTGGCGGCCACCGTGGCGGTGAAGGTCACCGACTGGCCGGTGACCGAGGGATTGTTGTTGGAGGTCAGCGAGGTGGTGGTGGCTCCCTTGTTCACCGTCTGGGTGAATCCGGGCGAGACGGAGGCGGAGTAGTTGGCGTCCCCCGAATAGGTGGCCACGATGGACTGGGTGGCGCCGTTGGCGGCGTCGAGGGCGGTGGGACAGACCGCGGTGCCGGCGGTCAGCGCCACGGCGGCGCAGCCGGTGATGGGGGTGCCGGCGTCGGTGAAACCGACGGTGCCGGTCGGGGTCCCGGTCGCCGGGCTGGTCGACGAGACGGTGGCGGTGAAGGAAACCGCCTGACCGGTCACCGACGGGTTGGTGCCCGAGGTGAGGGTGGTCACCGTGCCGGTGGCGCCCTTGTTGATGGTCTGGGTGAAGTTGGGTGACGTGGACTTGAAGAAGGTGGCATTCCCCGAGTACAGGGCGGTGATGGTCCGCGGGGAGGCCGTGACCAGGTACCCGGCCGACACCGTACAGGTGGCCTTGCCGGCGGTGACGACCGCGGCGCCACACCCGGCGATGGTGGTGCCGCCGTCCTCGAAGTTGACGGTGTTCCCGGTCCCGGTCGGCGTCGGGGTGATGGTGGCGGTGTAGGTGACCGGCTGGCCGGTGACCGACGGGTTGGCCGAGGAGGTCACTGCGGTGGTCGTGGCGGTCAGCACCGACTGGGAGAGGACGGGGGAGGTCGACGCCCCGGTGGTCGTGCCGTTTCCGGAGTAGACCCCGGTGATCGAGTAGGTGTTGGCGGTGGCGAAGCTGGTGGTGCAGGTGGCGGTGGAGGTGGTGGTGGTGGCTCCGGTCAGGGCCTGGGCTCCACAGCCGGCGATGGTGGTCCCACCGCTCTGGAAGTTCACCGTGCCGGCAGGCACGCCGGTGACCGAGTTGGTCACCGTGGCGGTGAAGGTCACTGCACCCCCGGTGCCGGACGGGTTCAGGGACGACACCACGGCGGTGGTGGTGGTGTGACCGACGGAGAGGGTGACCGGCGTGGCGGTGGACCCGATGTAGCCACCACCGCTGAAGGTGCCCGAATACACCGCGGTGATGCTGGCCGTGGTGCCGGCGGCGCCGGCGGTGTAGGTGCAGGTGGCGACGCCGGCGGCGTTGAGCCCCTGGGCCCCACACCCGATGTTGTTGCCGGCGGCCCGGAAGTTGACGGTTCCGTTGGCACCCGGGTTGGGGGTCACGGTGGCGGTGAAGGTCACCGTCTGACCGGAGCCGGCCGGGTTCGGCGACACGGTGAGGACGGTGGTGGTGCCCTGGGCGGCGGCCGCCACCCCGGAGGTGAGGACGATGCCGCCCGCCACCGTGGCCAGCAGAATGAGGCACCCCAGGGCGCCCCGGACCAAACGACCTACCACACGATTCTTCACGATGCCTCCAACGGCTCTACCTAGATGCAATGAATGGGAAACGGGCGAGACGCCGCCTCCATACGAAATGCCGTGGCTCGATCGTCGGTATCACCGCTTCCGATCTCACCCGCCTCACCTGTACGTCGGCACTTCCGGCCGGGACCTTGAAGCCGCGGACAGTGGTCACGTTACCGCACGGTGAGTGCAACCGGGAGCTTCGGCGCCGCGAACCCCCTGGTGGCGCGTGACGATCGCGTTGCGAGGGTTACTGCCGGTAGCTCCTCATCCCCTTTCACTACCCGCTCCGAGGGTGGCCCGATCCCCACCACCGGCCGGACCGCGGGGATCAGCAGGGCGTGGGGTCGAAGTTGGTGGGGATCGTGGTGGTGGTGGTCGACGACGCCGACGTCGGGGAGGTCGTGCCTCCGGTGGAGCGGCCGCTCCCCTCGTACGTCGTGGAGGTGGTGGACGACGGCCCGTAGGGACCGGGGGGCGGGGTGGTCACCGCCTCGGGGGCCTGGCCGAGCAGCTGGGCCACGGCGGCCTGGGCGGCCGGCTCCGACACGTAGAGGACCGACCCCAGGGAGGCGAACTCCGACGAGCTGGCCCCGTAGGTGGGCATGGTGTTGGTGACCAGGGCGCTGGACGAGAAGGTGTGGAACTCCCCCGCCAGGGAGGCCAGCTCGGCCACCGTGAAGGTGCTGTCGATGGTGACGCCCTGGACCACCGAGCCGATGAAGGCGTTGAGGGTCAGCGGGTTGTACCGGGTCTCCGCCTGGTTGATCAGGGCCTTGAGGAAGGCGTTCTGGCGCTGGATGCGTCCGTAGTCACTGGTCCCGTCGTACATCCACACCCCGTCCTCCTTGTACTCGTAGTGGCGGCTGCGCGCCACCGCCAGGGAGTAACCGCCGTTGAGGTGCTGGCAGCCGGGGGCGGTGATGTTGAGCCCGGTGTAGGTGTCCTTGGCCGGGTAGGGGAAGTCGAGGTTGATGCCGCCGATGGCGTCCACCGCTCCCCGGAAGCCGGCGAAGTCCACCTGCACCACGTGGTTGATGGGGATGCCGAAGTTGGCCTCGATGGTCTGCACCAGCTGGTCGGGACCGTTGCCGTAGGTGGCGTTGATCCGGTTGTAGGTGCCGGTCTCCTTGGTGTCCCCGGCCACCGTGACCATGGTGTCCCGGGGGATGGAGAGCACCCGGACGTCACCGGTGGACGGGTCGACGTGGACGATCTTCACCACGTCGCTCCGCTGGCCGCCCTGGGTCTCCGGTGACCCGAAGTGGGCGGCGTCGGCGGCCGACAGCCCGGCCCGGCTGTCGGAGCCGATGATCAGCACGTTGAAGGGCTGGCCGCTGGCCGCCGTCTTCAGGTGCTTGACGGAGACCTTGGCCACCTGGTTGAACCGGTACTGGACGTAGCCGTAGCCGACCCCCACCGCCACCAGCACCAGGGCCACCACGATGACCGCCCCCAGCAGCACCCGGTCCAGCCAGCTCCGCTTCCGCTTGCGTGCGCTTGTGCCGCCGGCGTCGGCGTCCCCCCGGGGAGCTGTTCGGCGCGCCATAGTGCGTGAGGCTAGCAATCGGCCGCCGGGGTCCGGTGTCGCCGGACGGCCCGATGCCGGTCAGGGCGGGTCAGACGTAGCCGGCGTACCCGGTCCGGTCCACGACCTCGGCCAGGTCGCTGTCGCCGGTGGCCACCACCTTGCCGGCGGACAGGACGTGCACCACGTCGGGATGGAGGACCTGCAGCAGGCGGCGGAAGTGGGTGATGGCCAGGACCCCCAGGCCCCACTCGGTGGTGGCCTCCTCCACCCGCCGGCCCACCGCCCCCAGGGCGTCGACGTCGAGCCCCGAGTCGATCTCGTCCAGCACCGCGAAGCGGGGCCGGAGCACCCCCAGCTGCAGCGCCTCGTTGCGCTTCCGCTCGCCACCCGACAGGTCGACGTTCAGGGAGCGGGTGAGGAAGCGCTCGTCGAAGCCGATGCGGTCCGCCTCGGTGCGCAGCCGGGTGGCCACGTCCCCGGCGCCGACGTCGCCACCGATCTCCTCGGCGATCACCTCCGGTCGGGCGGCGGTCAGCGACGAGATCAACGATACCCCGGGGACCTCGATGGGGTGCTGCATCCCCAGAAACAGGCCGGCCCGGGCCCGCTGCCAGGTGGGGAGGGCCAGGAGGTCGATCCCGTCGAGGGTGACCGACCCGCCCAGCACCTCGTACCCGGGACGGCCCATCAGGACGTGGGCCAGGGTGCTCTTCCCCGAGCCGTTGGGCCCCATCACCGCGTGCACCTCGCCGCTGCGCACCGTCAGGGACACCCCCTGGAGGATCACCTTGCCCGGGATGCCGACCCGGAGGTCCTCGATGACCAGCTCGCCGGTGCTCACGGGACCACCACCGAGACGTCGCTCCCGTCGACCACCACGTCGTAGGTGGCCACCGGCTTGGTGGCCGGCAGCGAGCAGGGCTGGCCGGTCCGCAGGTCGAAGGTGGAGCCGTGCTTGGCGCACTCGATCTCGCACTCGTCGGGCCACACCTCACCGTCGGCCAACGAGAAGTCCTCGTGGCTGCAGCGGTCGTCCACGGCGTAGAACTGGTCGCCGATCCGGACCAGGGCGATCCGTCGGCCGCCGGTGTCGAAGCGCCGGGCCTGGCCGGGCACCAGGTCGTCCCGGCCGCAGAGTCGGAGGGTCTCAGGCACCGTGGTCCCCCGCCTTGGCGGCCAGCGCCCGGCTGATGGCGGCCCGGGCCCCCGGGACCGGCACCTGGGAGGCGATGTCCTCGAAGAACCCGGCCACGATCAGCCGCTCGGCCACCGCCGGCTCGACGCCCCGGGACTCCAGGTAGTAGCGCTGGTCCTCGTCCACCGGTCCCACCGTCGAGCCGTGGCTGCACCGGACGTCGTTCTCCTCGATGTCGAGGTTGGGGACCGAGTCGGCGTGGGCCCCCTCGTCGAGGACCAGGTTGTGGTTGGTCTGCATGGCGTCGGCCCGGACCGCGCCCCGTCGGACCCGGATCAGGCCGCTGTAGACGGAGTGGGCGGTGTCGGCCACCGCCCCCATGAACAGCAGGTCGCTGGTGGTCTTGGGGGCCTGGTGGTCCTGGAGGGTGCGGAAGTCGAGCATCTGGTCGTCCCGACCCAGGTAGGCGGCCCGCAGGCGGCTGGTCCCCGACTCGCCGGCCAGGGCCGAGTCGGTCCGGAGTCGGGCGTACCCGCCCCCCAGGGCGGTGGCGAAGCTCTGGAGGTCGGCCCGGGCGCCGATGACGCTGGCCTGGTGGGCCAGCTGCCAGGTGGCGGGTCCCAGCGACTGGACGCTGACAAAGTCGACCGAGGCGTCGTCGGCCAGCTGGAGCTCGGTCACCGGGACCACCAGGTGTTCGTTTGCCGACCCGGCGGGGGCCGGGACGCCGCCCACCAGGTCGCTGTCGGCGTCGACCACGATCTCCACCACCGCGGCGGAGGCACCGGCACCGGCCCGGATCACCACCCGGGGGAAGACGGCCTGGAGGTCGGTACCGCCGCCGACCAGGTGGACCACGATCACCGGTTCCTCCACCGAGGCCCCGGGGGCCACGTCGATGACCAGGGGGTCCACCGCGAAGGCGTCGTTGAGGAGGACGAAGTCGCCCGGGTGGGTGGTCACCGAGCCCAGCAGTCGGGCGCCCTCGGGGTGGTCGGTCAGGCGGCCGAGGACCATCGACTCGTCGGGGGCGGTGGAGGCCACCGAGGCCAGGACCCCGTTGATGGTGACCATCAGCCCGGAGCGGGGGCCCAGCTCGTCCACCAGGGACCGGATCCGCTCCGAAGCCGACGGCCCCGGCGCTTCGGTGGCGCCCTGGGCGGCGGCACCCGGCGCCGGGTAGCGGTCCAGGTCCAGCTGGTCGATGCGGCTGTACCGCCACACCTCTTCCTTCTCGGTGGGCAGGGGCCCGGAGGCGAACGCCTCGGCGGCGGCCGTGCGGCGCTGCTGCAGCCAGGAGGTGCCCGGCAGGGCGGCGGCGTGCTCGGGGGTGAAAGTGGACAGGGTCAGGCCTCTCGCGCAACGAGGCCCGCTCTCGAGCCTCGCCCCCATCCTACCGGAGGGTCGCCGGCGCCCCGACCGCCCGCCCGCCTCATCGGGTGGCGATGCCCGCCTCACAGCTGAACCGGAGGCCGGGCCGCGCCGATCCGCACGGGACGGGTCCCCAGCGGGTGCCCACGCCACCGACACCCTCCGGAACCGGGCCGCCTACGATCGCCGACATGAGCGTGTCCGGTCCCGTCGACATCACCTCCTTCGCCTCCGAGGTCATCTCCCTCGAGGCGGACCACCACGTGGCCACCCTCTGGCTCGACCGGCCGGAGAAGCGCAACGCCCTCGGGCCGGCCTTCTGGGCCGACCTCCCGGTGGCCATGGCCGCCATCGGCGCCACCCCGGGGATCCGGACGGTGGTGGTCGCCGCCCGGGGCCCGCACTTCAGCGTGGGCCTCGACCTGGTGGCCATGCCCGGCCTGCTGGGCCCCGGTGGCGACGGGAGCGCAGCCCGGCCCTCCCGGGCCGAGCAGGCCCGGTCGGCCCGGTCGGAGGTGCTCCGGCTGCAGGCGTCGGTCTCCTCCATCGCCGAGTGCCCGCTGCCGGTGATCGCCGCCATCCACGGCTACTGCATCGGTGGCGGGGTGGACATCGCCGCCGCCTGCGACATCCGGCTGGCCAGCGCCGACGCCCTCCTCTCCGTCCGGGAGGCAAAGGTGGCCATCGTCGCCGACCTGGGCAGCCTGCAGCGGCTCCCCCGGATCATCGGCAAGGGCCATCTGGCCGAACTGGCCTACACCGGGAAGGACATCACCGCCGAGCGGGCCCGGGCCATCGGGCTGGTCAACGACGTGTCGGCCGACGCCGCCGCGGTGCTGGCCGACGCCCGGTCGCTGGCCGCCGAGATCGCCGCCAACTCACCGGTGGCCGTCCAGGGCACCAAGGCGGTGCTCACCGCCTGCGAGGACCGCTCGGTGGCCGACGGTCTCGACTACGTGGCCACCTGGAACGCCGGCCACCTGGCCTCCGACGATCTGGTGGAGGCCATGACCGCCTTCAGGGAGAAGCGGCCGCCCACCTTCACCGGCACCTGAGCGCCCGGGTCACCGACCCCGGCGCCACCACTTCCCCTGCTTTCGGGCCTCGTCCTTCTCGACGTCGGCCAGGACGTCCGGACCCACCGCGTTCACGATGTCCTCGGCACTGTCCAGCAGGGCGGCGGCATCGGCGTCGGGCACGTCGGGCATCTCCTCGAGGGCCGGCTCCACCAGGCTCCCCCGGTTCCACCCCTGGTCGGCCAGGCGGGGAGCGTAGGAGGGGCAGTTGTCCGGGCACTTCCACGGAGCGTCGGGGGCCAGGTCGAGGCTGCAGAACCGCGCCGCCTCGCCCGAGTCGTAGGTCCGGCTCTGAAAGTGCTTGCACTCTTCCCTCATGGGCATGGCCCTATTGTGCACCTTCCTCCGGACCGGTGGACTTCGGTCCGGTACGACCGGCTCCGGGGCGTCCGGCGGCCGGTCGCCCCGTCAGCCGACCGAGCCCTCCATCTGCAGCTCGATCAGCCGGCTCCACTCCACGGCGTACTCCATGGGCAGCGTCCGGGTGATCGGCTCGATGAAGCCGTTCACGATCATCCCCATGGCCTGGGTCTCGGTCAGGCCCCGGCTCATCAGGTAGAAGAGCTGGTCGTCGCCGACCTTGGAGACGGTGGCCTCGTGGCCGATCCGGGCGTCCCGCTCCGCCACCTCCATGTACGGCTTGGTCTCGGAGACGGAGATGTCGTCGAGGAGCAGGGCGTCGCACCGCACGAAGCTCTTGGCTTGCTTGGCCCCCTCGTCCACGTGGACCAGGCCCCGGTAGGTGGTGATCCCGGCGTCCTTGGAGATCGACTTGGAGACGATGGTGGAGGTGGTCTCCGGCGCCGCGTGGATCATCTTGGCTCCGGCGTCCTGGTGCTGGCCGGCACCGGCGTAGGCCACCGACAGCACCTCGCCCGACGCCTTCGGCCCCATCAGGTACACCGAGGGGTACTTCATGGTCAGGCGCGAGCCGATGTTGCCGTCGATCCACTCCACGTGGGCCTCGGCCTCGGCCCGGGCCCGCTTGGTGACCAGGTTGTAGACGTTGTTCGACCAGTTCTGGATGGTGGTGTAGGTGATGCGGGCGCCCTCGAGGGCCACCAGTTCCACCACCGCCGAGTGGAGCGAGTCGGTGGTGTACACCGGGGCGGAGCAGCCCTCGACGTAGTGGACCTGCGAGCCGACGTCGGCGATGATCAGCGTCCGCTCGAACTGTCCCATGTTCTCGGCGTTGATCCGGAAGTAGGCCTGCAGGGGCTGGTCGACCACCACCCCCGGGGGCACGTAGATGAACGACCCACCCGACCACACGGCGGAGTTCAGGGCGGCGAACTTGTTGTCGTTCGGGGGGATGATGGTCCCGAAGTACTTGCGGACCAGGTCCGGGTACTCACGCACCGCGGTGTCCATGTCGCAGAAGAGCACCCCGAGGGCCTCGAGGTCCTCGCGGTTGCGGTGGAAGACCACCTCCGACTCGTACTGGGCGGTGACCCCGGCCAGGTACTTCCGCTCCGCCTCGGGGATGCCCAGCTTCTCGTAGGTGTCCTTGATGGCGTCGGGCAGGTCGCTCCACTCGTTGACCTGCTCGGAGGTGGGCTTGATGTAGTAGTAGATGTCGTCGAAGTCGAGGTCGGGCATGTTCACCGCGAACCACTCGGCCATCGGGCGCCTCTCGAACCGCTGGAGGGCCCGGAGGCGGAAGTCGAGCATCCACTGGGGCTCCTTCTTCATCGCCGACATCTCACGCACGATGTCGACGTTCAGCCCCTTCTTGGGCTTGAAGACGTAGTCCTCCTCGTCGGACCACCCAAGCTTGTACTTTCCGAGGTCGAGATCGGTGGTCGTCATAAGCGCTCCCGGGATACCGTCCGGGCGGACGGCAATTTCTCCTATACAGATAGTAACAACCCCGCCGGGTCCAGCGGACGTCCGGCCGGGGAGGGCCCGCCGGGGGGCTCGCCCGGGCGACGTGCCACCATGAGGGGATGCCGGGACCCTCCGCATCCGAAACCGCCGACGCCGCCCCGGGGGCCGGCCGGGAGCCGGCGACCGGACGGCGCCCCCCACCCGGTCCGCCGCCGGTGCCCGAACGGCGGCCGGTGGAGCTCGAGGCCCACGGGGACGTCCGGATCGATGACTGGTACTGGCTCCGGGACCGGGACGACCCGGCGGTCATCGACCACCTGACGGCGGAGAACGCCTACACCGAGGCGGCCACCGCCGGCACCGCCGACCTGGTCAACACCCTGTTCGAGGAGATGGTCGCCCGGATCGAGGAGACCGACCTCTCGGTCCCGGCCCGCAAGGGCCCCTGGCTCTACTACCACCGCACCCAGGAGGGCTCGAGCTACGGCATCCACTGCCGGGCCCCGGCCCCGGGACCGGCCGCCGACCCGGGACCGTCCGACGGACAGCTCCCCGGCGAGGTGGTCCTCCTCGACGAGAACCTGCTGGCCGAGGGCCACGAGTTCATCGCCCTCGGCAACCTGTCGGTGAGCCCCGACCACCGGTGGCTGGCCTACTCGACCGACACCTCGGGCGGCGAGCGGTACACCATGCGGTTCCGGGACCTCGAGACCGGCACCGAGTCGCCCGAGGAGCTGGTCGACACCTCCTACGGCATGGCCTGGGCCAACGACAACGCCACCGTCTTCGTGGTCCGGGTGGACGAGGCCATGCGGCCGTACCAGCTGTGGCGGCACCGGGTGGGCACCGATCCGGCCGGCGACGAGCTGGTCTACGAGGAGCCCGACGAGCGGTTCTACCTGGGGGTGGGGCGGACCAAGGACGACCGGTTCATCCTGCTGGGCCTGGACTCCAAGGTCTCCTCCGAGTACCGGGTGCTCCCGGCCGACCGGCCGGCGGACGCCTTCCGGATGGTGGAGCCCCGCCGGCAGGGGGTGGAGTACAGCGTCGACCACGACCGGGGGGACCCCGACGGCGGGCGCCCCAGCCGGTTCCTCATCGTGACCAACGACGGGGCCGAGGACTTCCGGCTCATGGAGGCACCCGACGACGACCCGGGCCGCCGCTCCTGGTCCGAGGTCCTCCCCGGGCGTCCCGGGGTGCGGCTCGACGCCGTCGACCCCTTCGCCGACCACCTGGTCATCTACGAGCGCCAGGACGGGGAGACCCGGATGCGGGTGGTCGACGCCGCCACCGGAGTCTCCACCCCGGTGGACCGTCCCGAGACGCCCTCCACGGTGGGCGGCGGGGCCAACCCGGAGTACGACTCGACCGTCCTCCGCTACGAGTACACCTCCATGGTCACCCCGCGGTCGGTGATCGACCTCGACCTGGCCAGCGGGACCAGCACCCTCCGCAAGCGCCAGCCGGTCCTCGGCGACTTCGACCCGGCCCGCTACCGGACCGCGCGACGGTGGGCGGTGGCCGACGACGGGACCCGGGTGCCGTTGTCGCTGGTCTACCGGCCCGACCTGGCGGGCACCTCCGGGCCCACCGGCGGCAGGTCGCCCTGCCTCCTCTACGGCTACGGCTCCTACGAGACCTCCATCGACCCCACCTTCTCCTCGCTCCGGCTCAGCCTGCTCGACCGGGGCTTCGTCTTCGCCATCGCCCACGTCCGGGGTGGGGGGGAGATGGGGCGCCGGTGGTACGAGGACGGCAAGCTCCTCCACAAGCCCAACACCTTCACCGACTTCGTGGCCTGTGCCCGCACCCTGGTCGACGAGGGGTGGACCACCCCCGACCGGCTGGTGGCCCGGGGTGGCAGCGCCGGCGGCCTGCTGATGGGGGCGGTCGCCAACCTGGCCCCCGAGCTCTTCCGGGCCATCGTGGCCGAGGTGCCCTTCGTCGACTGCCTGACCACCATCCTCGACGACAGCCTGCCGCTCACCGTCCTGGAGTGGGAGGAGTGGGGCAACCCGGTCGAGGACCCCGAGGTCTACCGGATGATGAAGTCGTACTCCCCCTATGACAACGTGCGGTCGGTCGACGGGCACGGTACGCCGGTCCGGTACCCGGACATCCTGGCCACCGGCGGCCTGTCGGATCCCCGGGTGGGGTTCTGGGAGCCGGCCAAGTGGGTGGCCAAGCTCCGGGCGGCCAACCCGGAGAACCGGGTGCTGCTGAAGACCGAGATGGGGGCCGGCCACGGCGGGCCCTCCGGCCGCTACGACGCCTGGCGCGACGAGGCCTTCGTCTACGCCTTCATCCTGGACGCCCTGGGGCTCACGTCTGGGCCGTCGTAGCGCCGGCGGCCGCCGGGGCGGTGGTCGGGGAGCTGGAACCCGTCGCCGACCCCACCGGGGCCGCCGGGGGCACGAAGGTGGCCACGAAGGGGGACTGCATGGGGGTGGGCAGCACCACCGGGATCCCGTTGAGGGTCATGGTCACGTTGGGGGCGCCCAGCTCGACCCGCATCGGCCCGGTGGTGGTGAGGATCTGGTTGGCCCCGGCGGCCAGGGTGCCGGTGAAGACCACCGCCCCGGTGGCCTGGTTCTTGGCCAGCACCCAGCATTCGGAGTTGGCGGTCAGCGACACCACGTAGGTGGCGGTGGTGCTCGGGTAGGAGGCGGTGAACGCCGTCGAGGCGGTGGCCACGATCTGGGTGGGGAGGGTGGTCGGCGTGGTCCGGACCGTCTTCGGCCGGGTGGTCGTGGTGGGGGTGTGGCGGGGGACGGTGGTGGTCGAGTGGCCGCCGGTGGTGGCGGTGGAGGACGTGGTGGAGGTGGTGTGCGAGGCGGTGGCATGGTGGTTGGCGCGGTGGCTGCCGACGTAGGCGAGGGCGCCGAAGGCCAGCAGCAGGACGAGCACCGTCAGGGTGGCCATCAGGCGCCGAGGTCGGTGGTTCATCGACTGGAGGGCGGCCCGCCGGGCCCGCTCCGAGCGGAAGCCGTCGGAGGTGGCCTCCGCCGAGCGGCGGTACCGCTCGGGCGGGCGTTCGTCGTCGAAGACGACCGGCCCACCCGACGAGAGGTCGTCCTCGATCCGGGGCCGTGCCACCGCCGGGACCCGAGGCCTTCCCTGGACGTGGACCGAAGGCGTGTCGGGTGCCTCCGGCGCTCCCGGCTCGCCGTCGGTACGGCCCAGCACCCGGACCGTCGACCGGTCGCCCAGGTGCTCGATGGTCCCGAGGGCCGAGCGGTAGTCCCGGACCGAGTGGTCCTCGTCCGCGCTGGGTCGCCAGGTGAGCTTCGCCACCACCGCACCCAGTGCGACCACCACCACTGCCACCACCGCGATCCACATCGTGCCTATTCAACCCGAACCCGGGGCCGCAGGGGGGGCGAGCCCGATCGGAGCCGGAGGGAACGCTCAGATGGCGGTGACCGAGGTCAACCCGCCGTCGATCGTCAGATGGGTGCCGGTGATGAACGAGGCCTCGTCGGAGAGGAGGAACCGGATGGGCCGGGCGATCTCCTCCGGCTCGGCCAGCCGTCCCTGCGGGGTCC
This sequence comes from uncultured Actinomycetota bacterium, assembly GCA_963709665.1. GTDB lineage: Bacteria > Actinomycetota > Acidimicrobiia > Acidimicrobiales > RAAP-2 > DASZIT01. Next base: position 17,575 of record CAVPWU010000010.1, read on the forward strand.
GGTCCTCGATCCGCTCCCGGAAGCCGGGGATGTCGAAGGCCGGACTCAGCATCGGGGTGATCACGGCACCCGGGCAGACGGCGTTGACCCGGAACCCCTCGACGGCGAACCGCTGGCTGAGGGAGCGCATGACCCCGAGCACCCCGCCCTTGGAGGCGCAGTAGGCGGTCAGGAGCGAGCTCCCGAACAGCCCCTCGATGGACGAGATGAGGACGATGGCCGAACCCGGCCCGGCGGCCCGGAAGGGGGCGACCAGGGCCTTGGACAGCATCACCGCCGCCCGGAGGTTGACGTCGATGGTCCGGTCCCAGGTGGCGTCGTCGATGTGGTCCACCTCCATGGCCCCCGACACGCCGGCGGCGTGGACCAGGCCACCCAGGGAGCCGAGTGCCGAGGCGGTGGCCGGCACCTCGGCGGCGATGGCCGCCGAGTCCGCCACGTCGATGGCCGTCCAGTCGGCGGTCACCCCGTACCGCTCGTGGCAGAGGCCGGCGGTCTCCTCGGCCCCAGCGGCGTCGATGTCCCAGACCCCCACCGGCCGGCCCACCTCCGCCAGCGCCAGGGCCGATTGGCGACCGATGCCGGAGCCGCCCCCGGTGACCAGCACCCCGCTGTTGGGCTGGCCCAGCCGGTCGGCGGTCGCCGGGACCCGCTTGGCCCGGACGCTCCGCTTGGTCTGGCGCTGACCGCCGGGGGTCCGATGGGCGGGCACCGCCGTGGCCGGCGTCTTCGAGGAGCGGGGCGCCCGCTTGGCCGGCGTCCGCTTGACCGGGGCCTTCTTGGCCGGGGCCCGGGTGGCGGCCCGATCGGCGGCGGGGTTGGCGGCTGGGGTGCGCGGGGTCATCCGGGCAGCTTGGCAGACCGCCGGGGCCGGCTCGGGGACGTCACCCGGGGCCGGGGGTCCGCCGACCCGGGTGTCAGGTGCGCAGGCGGGAGCGGGGACGGAGGGCGGGCTCGAGGGCGTCCCGCCGGGGGTTGGTGCGGTCGCGCTCGGAGAGGATCGGATCGGTGAGGCCCCAGTCGGCCCCGATGGCCGGGTCGTCCCAGGCCACTCCCAGCTCGTCGTCGGCGTTGTAGTAGCTGTCGACCAGGTACCAGAGGGTCAGGTCGGTGAGCGAGGCGAACCCGTGGGCCACCCCGGGCGGGATGAACAGCCCGCGGTCGTGGTCGCCGTCGAGGTCGAGGGAGAGGGTGGCGCCGTCGGTGGGCGACCCCTGGCGGAGGTCGTGGAGGACCACCCGGGCGGTCCCCCGCAGCACGTACCAGTAGTCGGCCTGGTGGAGGTGGTAGTGCAGGCCCACGATGGCCCCGGCCTGCTTCTCCGACCGGTTGCCCTGGGTCATCTCCCGTCCCAGGGGGAACCAGCTGCGCCGGTAGGTCTCCACGAACCGGCCCCGCTCGTCACCGTGGCGATCCGGCTCCACCACGATGACGTCGGCGATGACGTCGGACTCCTCGATCTTGGGCACGGTCAGTTCCTATCTTGGTCGGGTCCGGCCCCGCAGAGGGTCGCGAACGCACTCTTGTAGAACAGCAGTGGGGCGCCGGGGGCCAGGCCCAGGTCGAGCACCCTCCCGATGACCAGCTCGTGGTCACCGGCGTCGTGGATGAGCTCCACCCGGCAGTCCACCCAGGCCAGGCAGCCGTCGATCACCGGTGCCCCCCCGCGGGCGGCGCCGTGCCACTCGATCCCGGCGAACTTGTCGCCTCCGGAGACGGCCATCCCCCGGCACACCGCCTGCTGGTCGTCGGCCAGGATGTTGACGCAGAAGCTGCCTGCCCGGGCGATGCGGGGCCAGCTGGTCGACGACTTGGCGGGGGCCAGGGCCACCAGGGGGGGGTCGAGGGACAGGGAGACGAAGCTCTGGCAGGTGAAGCCGACCGGCACCCCCTCCTCGAGGGCGGTGACCACCGTGACTCCGGTGGCGAACCGCCCCATGGCCTCCTTGAAGTCGGCGACGTCGAACGTCACGCTCACGCCCGGGACAGGTCGACCGTGGACCCCTCGGCGGCGGCGGTCACGTCCCGGAGCCCCAGCGGGGCGGCCAGCTCACGGGCCCGGGCCAGCAGGCCGTCGACCTCGCCGTCGGTGTGGGCGGGGTCGTGGTGGAACAGGGCCAGCCGCTTGGCTCCGGACTCCGACGCCACCCGCACCGCGTAGGCGTCGGTGGAGTGCCCCCAGTCGGATTTGGCGGCGAACTCGCCGTCGGAGTACTGCGCATCGTGGATCACCAGGTCGGCACTATCGCACAGCTCCAGCACACCCTGGTCCACCGTCCGCCCGTCGAGCGGCGCCTGGTGGTCGGGCACGTAGGCGGCCGCCTGCCCGTCAGCCTCCACCCGGAAGCCCAGGGTGTGGCCGCGGTGGGGAACGCTGCGCACCTTCACCTTGATCCCCCCGAAGGCCAGGTCGTCGGTGCCGTCCATGTCGTGGAAGCGGAGGTCCCCGTGGAAGTCGTCCATGGTGATGGGGAAGAAGGGGGGCTGCACCGCCCGGGCCAGGACGTCTTTGAGGGTGCCCTCCTCCTGGGCCGGGCCGTAGACGTCGAGGACGGCACCGGCCACCCGGAGCGGGGAGAAGAAGGGCAGCCCCAGAATGTGGTCGTAGTGGAGGTGGGTGAGGAGGGCGGTGGCGACCAGCGGCCGGCCGGACTCCCGGAGCACCGGTTCGAGCGACTCCCCCAGGGCGCGGAGGCCGGTCCCCAGATCGAGGATGAGCGGCGGCTCGCCGTCCACCTCCACCAGCACGCACGAGGTGTTACCCCCGTAACGCTGGTACCGGTCGGACGAGCACGGACAGGAACCCCTGGTACCGAAGAAGTGGACCTTCACCGTCCGTGCACGTTACTCGTCGGGGACCCTCCCGACGGCCCGGCCGGTGGAGGGTGACCCGGTCGGCTCCCGGCGGCGGCCGGACGGCCGGAGTACCCTCCGGGCCATGGACCAGCGCCGGGTCACCGCCAACGGTGTCGACTTCGCCTACCTGGCGGACGGACCCGAGGACGGGCCGCTGGCCCTCTGCCTCCACGGCTTCCCGGACACCGCCCACTCGTGGCGGTACCTGCTCCCCCGCCTGGCCGCCGGAGGGTACCGGGCGGTGGCGCCCTTCATGCGGGGATATGCCCCCACCGCGGTGCCCGCCGACGGCCGGTACGACACCGGCACCCTCGCCCTGGACGCCTGTGCCCTCCACGACGCCCTGGGCGGTTCCGACCAGGCGGTGATCGTCGGCCACGACTGGGGCGCCTTCGCCACCTACGGGGCGGCCGCCCACCAGCCGGAGCGGTGGCGGAGGGTGGTGACGGCGGCGGTGGCGCCCACCGCCTCGATGGCCGCCGGGTTCTTCTCCTTCGACCAGCTCAAGCGGTCGTGGTATGTCTTCTTCTTCCAGACCGCCCTGGCCGAGTACGGCGTCGGGATCGACGACATGGCCTTCCTCGACCGGCTGTGGGCCGACTGGTCACCCGGCTACGACGGAGCCGCCGATGCCGCCCTGGTCAAGGGGGCGCTGGCCGACCCGGAGCGGCTGACCGCCGCCCTCGGCTACTACCGCTCGATGTTCGCCGGCCCGCCCGACCACGCCGAGGCGGCGGCCGCCCAGGCGGCCGGGGGGACCGTCTGCCCCCAACCCACCCTCTACCTGCACGGTGCCGACGACGGCTGCATGGGCCTCGACACCATCGGGCCGGTGACCGAGTTCCTGTCACCGGGCTCGGAGATGGTGGTGCTGGACGGGGCCGGCCACTTCCTGCAGGTGGAGCGGCCCTCCGCCTTCAACGACCACGTACTGCGATTTCTGGGGGAGTGAGAATGGGCGACCGAACCAAGCGACTGACCGTCGCGTCCATGGGCCTGGTGGCGGCGGCGGTCCTGTCGCTGTGTGCCGGATGCTCGTCGTCGTCGGCGGCTCCGGCCACCAACCAGCCGGTCCCGGCACCGGGCAACGCCCCGGCCAAGGGTCCGGCGGTGCCCTCCCCGGGCTGCTCGATCCCCACCACCGAACCGGGGCTTCCGGCTGTCTCCGACCAGAAGGTGACCATCGAGGTGGACGGCGTCCCGCGCTGGTACCTGCTCAACGAACCGTCCAACACCGTCCCGGCCCCCGGGGGGACCGACACCACCCCCCGTCCCCTGGTCCTCGACTTCCACGGCCTCGAGGAGGGCGCCGAGGTCCACTCGGTGACCACCCAGTTCGGCGCCCTGGGCAACACCGACGGCTTCGTGACCGTCTTCCCCAACGCCACCGGCAACCCCCTCGAGTGGAACACCACCTCCCGGACCGGCAACGCCGACCTCGACTACGTGACCGCCCTGCTCACCCAGGTGGAGTCCACCCAGTGCATCGACACCTCGCGGGTCTACGCCAGCGGCCTCTCCGACGGCTCCTTCATGGTCTCGTTGCTGGCCTGCACCATGTCCGACAAGTTCGCCGCCATCGCCGCCGTCTCCGGCCTGCAGCTGCCCCGCCCGTGCCACACCACCCGGCGGGTCCCCATCCTGGCCTTCCACGGCACCGCCGACCCGATCCTCTACTTCAACGGGGGGATCGGCACCGGCACCTTGGACAAGATCCTGGGCCACGGGGCGTCGGCGGGCTCGTCCACCACCACGACCACGCTGCCCAAGGCCAACCTCCACGGCGCCGGGTACCCGGCCACCGTGCAGGCGTGGGCGGTGAAGGACGGGTGCAACCCCCACGCCACCGACACCCGGAAGTCGAGCCAGGTGATCCTCCGGACCTACCGCTGCCCCCCCGGCACCGACGTGGAGTTCTACATCATCGTGGGAGGCGGCCATGCCTGGCCGGGGAGCGCCTTCAGCCGGTCGATCTCCGACCTGACCGGCTTCACCACCTTCCAGATCAACGCCACGGACACCATCTGGTCGTTCTTCCGTCGGTTCCAGCTCTGAGGCGGCGCCCCGCGACGGTCCGGGCGTCCTACGGGAGTGCCAGCCCGCCGTCCGGGCGACGGACCACCATCCCCTCGACCACCAGTGCGGCCACCACCCGGTCGGCCCGGGACGGGTCGTCGGCCCACCCGGCCGCCCCCGCCACCTGTCCGGCAGCCAACGGCCCCCGCCGCAGGACGTCGATCAGGCGTCCCCGTCCCTGCCGGTCCGAGCCGTGGAACCTCGACTGCGGGACCGACACCCCGGCCGATCCGGCCGCCGGGTCGGGCAGCGGCCACCCCGCCGACGCCCACCGGCAGCGCCGACGGATCGGGCACTCGCCGCAGCGGGGGGCGGCGGGCAGGCACACCATCGCCCCGAGGTCGAGGAGCGCCTGGTTGAACGTCCAGCCGCTCCCGGCCGGTACCAGCGAGTCGACCGTCCGCTGGGCGTCGGCCGGTCGCAGGGGGGTGCCCGCCACCGCCCGGGCCAGCACCCGACCGGCGTTGGTGTCCACCACCCCCACGTCCTGCCCGAAGGCGAAGGCCAGCACCGCCCGGGCGGTGTAGGGCCCCACCCCCGGGAGGGCCAGGAGCGAACCGAGGTCGTCGGGGACCGACCCGTCATGGCGGGCGACGATGGCCGTGGCCGCCCCGTGGAGGCCGCGGGCCCGACGGTTGTACCCCATCCCCTCCCAGGACCGGAGCACATCGCCCAGCGAGGCGGCGGCGCAGGCCGACGGAGTGGGGAACCGCCCGAGGAACCGCCCGTAGGCCGGCACCACCCGGCTCAGCTGGGTCTGTTGGGCCATCACCTCCGACACCAGCACCGCCCAGGGGTCCCGGGTCCGCCGCCAGGGGAGGTCGGGCCGCCGGCTGGTGGCTCCGGCACCGCTCCCCCACCCGACGACGGCCACCCCCAGGGCGCGTCGCTGGGCGAGCGGCCGGGACAGTGCGGGTGCGGCCCGGGCGGGGGTGCTCACCAACGGGGACGGGGGGCGCTCAGCCCCAGACGTCGTCGCCGTACGGGCGGCGGCGGGCCGGGGCCGACGCCGCCTTCCAGACCATCACCTTGCGGCGGAAGAAGCAGACCTCGTCGCCGTGCTGGTTGAAGGCCTTGGTCTCCACCGTGACCACCCCGCGGTCGTCCCGCGACTTCGACTCCACCTTCTCGATGACCTTGGTCTCGGCGTAGATGGTGTCCCCGTGGAAGGTGGGGAAGCGGTGGATGAGCGATTCGACCTCGAGGTTGGCGATGGCGTTGCCGCTGACGTCGGGCACGCTCATTCCCAGGGCCAGGGAGTAGACCAGGTTGCCGACCACCACATTCCTCCCCTGCACCGTCTCGTGCTCGGCGAACCAGGCGTTGGTGTGCAACGGGTGGTGGTTCATCGTGATCATGCAGAAGAGGTGGTCGTCCGCCTCGGTGATGGTCTTGCCCGGCCAGTGCCGGTAGACGTCGCCGGGTTCGAAGTCCTCGAAGGTGCGGCCGAACGGCCGGTCGAAGGTCGTCATGGGAGGTCGAGTGTACCGGGGGGCGGGCGGCTCAGGCCTCGGGAACCACCGACGGGCGGGTGGTGAAGGCCAGCAGCCAGTCGTTCTCGGAGTTGCCGTCGATGGCCATCCGCCAGGTGTAGCGGGTGCCCGGATTCAGCGGCAGCGGGCCGAGGTTGACCGCCAGGGCGACGTCGATGGGCGACCCCTCGGGGATGCCGGTCGGACGGCCGACGGAGAACTCCCCCCGCACCTCGACGGGGAGCTCGCCGTCCGGCGTCTCCACCAGCACCGGTCGGCCGTCGGCGTCCTCGAGGAACAGCTCCCAGTGGTGGGAGTCCTCTGCCTCGTGCCAGCCGACGTCGATCTTGAGGGCGATGGCCGACGGCACCGGATCGGGGCCGATCATGCTCCAGCCACCCCCGAGGATGTAGAGCTTGCCGTCGGCAACCTGGGCCGAGTCGCACAACAACATGGTGATCTTCACGGACGCCGAGGCTATCGGCTCCGGGGTGGCGACCCCGTCGGCCCCCCGGGGTCGGGCCGGGGCCTCCGGATGGCGCCCGGTAGCGTGGGCCCCATGGAGATGCGGGGCCTGCGCGACGACGTCTACCGGAGGCCCCTGGCCACCGCCCTCGACCGCCTGGCCATCGGGCCCGGCTGGACCTGCGTGGACGTCGGGGCGGGTGGCGGTGACGTCTCGGTGGCCCTGGCCGAGATCGTCGGGCACGACGGACGGGTCTACTCGGTGGACAGCGACCCCTCGGCCCGGGACGAGGTGGCCGAGGTGGCGGCGGCCCACAGCCAGGTCCTGGCCATCACCCAGGCCGGCGAGGACCTCCGGCTGCCGGAACCCGTCGATCTGGCCTTCTGCCGGTTCCTCCTCCTCCACGTGCTCGAGCCGGCCCGGGTGCTGGCCCGGATGGCGTCCGCCGTCCGCCCCGGGGGCTGGGTGGTGGCCCAGGAGCCGATCACCTCGGCGGGCCGCATCGACGGGAAGCCCTTCTCGATGCCCGACGCCCGCCATCCGGACATCGGCGCCCTGCTCCCGGCGCTGGTCCGCCGGGCCGGTCTGGTCATCGTGGACGCCTGGGCCGAGGCGCCCGCCGGGGCGGGCCCGGGGCCGGTGGCCGACTACCTGACCGCCCTGACCGACGTCGACCCGGGCGACGACGCCGTGGTCCTCCCCCCGTTGGTGACCGTGGTGGCCCAGCCGGCTCCCCGCTGAGCGTCGGCGGGGACCACCCGCTGACCCTTCGGTAACCTTGGGAGGTGCCTTCCCAACCCCTCCCCCCGCCCGATCTCGATGCGGCCGCCGACGCCCTCTCGCTGGCCGCCTCCGTGGTGGTCTCGGCCACCCTCGCCCTGGCCGACGCCGGCGGACCGGACGTCGCCCAGGTCCTCGCCTACGACGTCGCCCACGCCGCCTCCGCCGTCCGGACCGCCGAGGCCGCCCTCGGCTACGGGGCCTTCGGTGACACCGAGGCCCGGATCGCCTGCGCCTTCACCGCCGACGCCATCGCCGACCTGGCCGCCCGCCTCATCGGGCGGGAGGAGGCCTGGGGGGTGTCGCCCGACTGGCTGGCCCCGGCGGCGGCGTTCGTGGCCACCTTCCGGGACCCCGCCTTCGTGGCATCGCTGGCCGACGAGCCGGGCGACCGGCACCTCGACGCCGACTTCGAGCTGGTGCGCGACACCTTCCACCGGTTCGCCGAGGAGCAGATCCGCCCCCGGGCCGAGCACATCCACCGGGCCAACACCGACATCCCCGAGGAGATCATCAGCGGCATGGCCGAGATGGGTGGCTTCGGGATGTCGGTGCCCGAGGAGTACGGCGGCTTCGCCACCGGTGGGGAGAGCGACTACCTGGGCATGGTGGTGGCCACCGAGGAGCTGTCGTGGGGCTCCCTGGGGGCCGGCGGCTCGCTCATCACCCGTCCCGAGATCCTCACCCGGGCCATCGTGTTCGGGGGCACCGAGGAGCAGAAGCAGCAGTGGCTGCCCAAGCTGGCCACCGCCGAGGTGATGGGGGCGGTGGCGGTCACCGAGCCCGACTTCGGCTCCGACGTGGCCGGGGTGGTCACCGCCGCCACCCGCACCGACGGGGGGTGGCTGATCAACGGGGTGAAGACCTGGTGCACGTTCGCCGCCCGGGCCGACGTGCTCCTGCTGCTGGCCCGCACCGATCCCGACCGGTCGAAGGCCCACCGGGGACTGTCCCTGTTCCTGGTGGAGAAGCCGCAGGCCGAGGGCCACGGCTTCCTCTTCACCCAGGAGCCGGGGGCCGACGGGAGGCCGACGGACTCGGCCGGGCGGATGGAGGGCCGGGCCATCGACACCCTCGGCTACCGGGGGATGCACTCCTACGAGGTGGCCTTCGAGAGCTGGTTCGTGCCCGACACCTGCCTGGTGGGGGGCGAGGAGGGCCTGGGTCGCGGCTTCTACCTGCAGATGCAGGGCTTCGAGAACGGGCGCCTCCAGACGGCGGCGAGGGCCATCGGCGTCATGCAGGCGGCCTACGAGGCGGCCCGGGAGTACGCCGCCAACCGGGTCGTCTTCGGCTCCCCCATCGGCGACTACCAGCTGACCCGGGTGAAGCTGGCCCGGATGGCCATCCTCATTCAGGCCACCCGCCAGTTCTCCTTCGAGGTGGCCCGCCTGATGTCGAAGGGCGAGGGCAGCCTCGAGGCGTCGATGGTCAAGGCCTACGTCTGCCGGGCCGCCGAGTGGGTCACCCGGGAGGCCCTCCAGATCCACGGCGGCATGGGGTACGCCGAGGAGTTCGCGGTGAGCCGGTACTTCGTCGACGCCCGGGTCCTCTCCATCTTCGAGGGGGCCGACGAGACCCTGGCCCTGAAGGTCATCGCCCGGGGGCTGCTGGCCCGGGCCAAGGGCTGAACGGCGGGAGGCGGAGCCGGGCTGGTCGTCACCGCGGCCCGGGTCGGATGGGGCCCGGTCGGGGAGGTCCGAAGCTCACGCTCAACCTCGGACCCGATCGTGTCGATTCTCTGACCAGCCGCCCACCCGGGTTCGGTGGAGCGACCGCCTTCCGCCGGGACGACGACGCACTCACTGTGTCGTCGTCGGGCCAGGCTGTCGCCGGACCGGACTCGGCCACGGGGCGGGACAGTGCGAGAGGATGGGATGAACGCATCGGGGGGACCCCCCGGACCGGGGTGGTGGGAGGCGTCGGACGGTCGGTGGTACCCACCGGAGCAGCACCCGGCCGCCGCTCCGCCCACGCCCGCCTTCACCGCACTGGCACCCGGGATGAGCCTCCCTCCGATGGCCGGGGCGGGGGTCGGCATCCCGACGGGCCCGTCGGCACCGTTCCGACCACCCCCGACGTCGGGTCCACCCATCTACGCCGGCCCCCCCATCTACGGGACCATGGATTCCCCCAAAGCGAAGATCCCCACCTGGGGAGTGGCGCTGATCTGCGTGGGAGCCGCCTTCCTCCTCCTCATCGTGCTGGCCATCGCCATCCCCACCTTCCTCGGAGTGCACGAGGTGGCGGACAGCAACGACGCGGTGGGCACCGCCGCCAACCGGGCCGCCCAGTCGGACCTCAACACCGCCCTGACCATCAGCAAGGCGTACTACGCCAACCACCAGACCTTCGCCGGGATGACCCCGGCCGTCCTCCAACAGATGGAGCCCCCCCTCACCTTCGTCGGACCGACCGAACCGTCCACCAATGCCGACATGATCAGCGTCGGATCGGTGGACCAGGCGGCGCTGCTGGTCAACCGGTCGAGCGTCGGACAGTGCTGGTACGTGCTGGTCGTCGTCGAGGCCAACGACCAGCAGAGCCCCGGGCTCCCCACCGCTCCCGGCACCTACTTCACCAGCGACCACCGCCCGGTGTGCGATGCCGCCGACCTGCCGGCCGGGCCGTGGACTCCCAACGCCTTCCCGCTGTCCTGAGGACCGCGGGAAGCCGCCACCCTCAGGCCCGGAGCCGCGCCCGGTAGGCGGCCACGTTGGCCCGGTTCCCGCACCCCTGATCGCAGAACCGCCGCGAGTGGTTCTTGGACAGGTCGACCAGTACATCGGAGCAGTCGTCGGCGGCGCAGATCCGGAGGCGGTCCAGCTGCTTGGTCCGGATCACGTCAACGAAGGCCATGGCGGCGTCCACGGCGATCCGGTCCGCCAGCGGTGCCTCGGACGAGGTGGCGTGGACGTGGTAGTCCCACCCGTCGTGCCTGACCAGCTGGGGGCGGGCGTCGGCGTCGCGGAGCAGGCCGTTGACGATGGCCACCGCCCCCTCCTCGTCGGTCTCCCAGACAGCCCGGAGGCGGGTGCGCAGCGCCCGGACGGCGTCCAGCTCCGACTGGTCGCCGGTCCGGCTGCCCGTCCAGCCCTCCCGGGTGACGAACACCTCGAGGTCGTCGGGCCCGGCCAGCTCCTCGACGCCCTGGCTGCCGGTGTTCACCAGCGCCGCCGCCGACACCAGTGCGATCTCCGTGTCATGAGCAAAGAGCAACTTGACTCCTTTCGAGCCCAGCGGTAGCGTCACTGGCAAAGTGCAGTTTACTCATGACGGGAGCGGAGCGGTGACGGTTGAGTCGAGGAACGGGATGCCCGGGGTCGGTGCCGGCCTGGCCATCCTCTCCGCCGCCGCCTTCAGCACCTCCGGGTCGTTCGGATCCTCGCTCATCCAGGCGGGGTGGTCGCCGGCAGCGGCGGTGACCGCCCGGGTGGTGATCGCCGCCACGGTGCTCGCCGTCCCCGCCGGCATCCAGCTGAGGGGCCGCTGGCACCTCGTGGGGCCGAGCCTCCCGGGGGTGCTCGTCTTCGGACTGGTGGCGGTGGCGGCCTGCCAGCTCTGCTACTTCAACGCCGTGGCCCACCTGTCGGTGAGCGTGGCGCTCCTCCTCGAGTACTCGGGCATCCTCCTCGTCGTGCTGTGGCTCTGGGCGCGGCGGGGTCAGCGACCACGTCGCCTCACCGTGGTCGGCGGCGCCGTCACCCTGGTCGGGCTGGCCCTGGTGCTCAACCTCACGGCCGCCCGGCACGTCGAGCCGGCCGGCGTGCTGTGGGGCCTGGGTGCCGCCACCGGCCTCGCCTGCTACTTCGTGCTGTGCGCCCGCACCGAGGAGGTCCTGCCGCCCATGGCCATGGCGTGGGGCGGCATGGTGGTCGGCGCCGTCGCCCTCGTGGCCCTCGATGCGATCGGCGTGCTCCGGTTCCACATCGGCGGCGGATCGGTGGTCTTCGCCGGCCACCAGGTGACCTGGCTGGTGCCGGTGCTCGGCCTGTCGCTCGTCGCCGGGGCACTGGCCTACGCCACCGGCATCGGGGCCACCCGCTGGCTGGGCGCCAAGCTGGCCTCCTTCGTCGGTCTCACCGAGGTGCTGTTCGCCACCCTCTTCGCCTGGCTGCTCCTCGGCCAGACGCCGGGCCTCCTGCAGGCCCTGGGGGGCCTGTTCGTGGTGGGCGGCATCGCCCTCATCCGGCTGGACGAGCCTCCCGTCGGCAGTCTCGCGGCGTCCCCGGAGGCGGAGTCCGTGCTGGTCCCCGCCTGACCGGGCACCCCACCCCGAGCCGGGAATCCGACCTGGACCATGGCGGGCCTCCGACCGTGCCGAGCTGGCCGGTCCGTCGGTCCCGGCCGGGCGGCGGGGACGCGATGCCGGTCGTGGGAGACCGAAACCCGGTACTCTGGCGATCCACGCTGAGTGGGGAACCCCCGTTGCTGTCCGGTCGATCCGACCGAACGTCACCCCGTCGCCTCCTCTGAGCTCGTCTCGAGGAGATCCATGCCCCACGCACCAACCGTTCCCTCTGGTTCGCCGCGCCCGCTCCTCCCCCTCCGGGACACCCGACCCAAAGCCGTCGTCTACTGCGAGGCCAATTTCGGCAGACCCGACGGCAAGACCGCCAACGGTCTGGTGCGCCACTCCGAGCGCTACGACATCGTCTCGGTGATCGACAGCCGGCAGGCGGGGCAGGACTCGGGCGTCCTCCTGGGCGGCGAACCCAATTCGATTCCGGTGGTGTCCGACCTGGCGGACGCCGTCCGCCGCCACGGCTCGGCACCCGAGTTCTTGATCCTCGGCGTGGCTCCCCTCAGTGGCATGCTGTCGACCGACGAACGCCGGGTGATGCTCGGCGCCATGGGGCAGGGCATCAGCATCGTCAACGGCCTCCACGAGTTCCTCAACGACGATCCCGAGTTCGCCGCCGTCGCCGCCGAGCACGGCGTGACCATCCTCGACGTGCGCAGGCCCCGGGACAAGAAGGACCTCCGGATGTTCAGCGGCCGCATCGACGAGGTCACCTGTCCCCGGATCGCCGTCCTCGGCACCGACGGCGCCATCGGCAAACGGACCACCGCCACCATCCTCACCCGGGCGCTCAACGACCATGGCATCCGGGCCACGATGGTCAGCACCGGCCAGACCGGCCTCATCCAGGGAGCCGGTTACGGCGTGGCCCTCGACGCCATCCCGTGCCAGTTCGCATCCGGCGAGATGGAGTCGGCGGTGGTGGAGGCCTTCGAGGGCGAACGGCCCGACGTCGTGGTCATCGAGGGCCAAGGCGCCCTCAGCCACCCCGCCTACCTGAGCTCCAGCTACATCCTCCGCGGGAGCAAGCCCCACGCCGTCGTCCTGCAGCACGCCCCGGCCCGCCGGTGGCTGGGAGACTTCCCCGACGTCCCCACCCCCGACCCGGCCAGTGAGATCAACCTGATCGAGGCCTTCGCCGACACCAAGGTCATCGGGCTGACCATCAACCACGAGGACATGACCGACCTCGAGGTCACTGCGGCCATCATCCGGTACGAGGCGGAGCTCGGCATGACCGCCACCGACGCCCTGACCCGGCCGACGGCCCGGCTGGTCGAGATGGTGGTGAGCGCCTTCCCCGAACTCGATCGGGAGCCCGTCGCCAAGGCCTCGTGAGCACACCCCGGCTCGAGATCCACCTCGACCGCATCCACCACAACGCCCGCACCCTGGTCCGACGCCTCCACCCCCTGGGGATCACCGTCTGCGGCGTCACCAAGGCCACCCTGGGATCGCCGGAGATCGCCCACCGGCTCCTGGCCGCCGGCGTCACCGGCCTCGGCGACTCCCGCACCGAGAACGTCGAGCGACTGCGGCGGGCCGGGATCACCGCCCCCGTCACCCTGATCCGCTCCCCCATGATCAGCCAGGTCGACCGGGTGGTCGCCGCCGCCGACACCAGCCTCAACAGCGAGATCGACGTCATCGAGCGGCTCTCGGAGGCGGCCCGCCGGCAGCGACGGGAACACGGCGTGATCCTGATGGTCGAGCTGGGGGACCTCCGGGAGGGGGTCATGCCGGCCGACCTCCACGCCACCGTCCGACGGGTCCTCGACTTCCCCGCCATCGTGCTGCGGGGCATCGGCGCCAACCTGGCCTGCCAGAACGGGGTGGTCCCCGACGCCTCCAACATGGCGGAGCTCTCCGCCCTGGCCGCCTCGGTGGAGAGCGCCTTCGGGCTCCACCTCGACATCGTCTCCGGGGGGAACTCGGCGAACCTCCCCTGGGCTCTGGCCCCCGGGTCCGACATCGGTCGGGTCAACCAGCTGCGGCTCGGCGAGGCGATCCTGCTGGGTCGCGAACCGGTCCGGCGGTCCCTCCTCGAGGGGCTCCGCCCCGACGCCGTCTCCCTGGTCGGCGAAGTCATCGAGTCCAAGCGGAAGCCCTCCCACCCCCGGGGCGACCGGGGCCAGACCGCCTTCGGCCTGGCGCCCGGGCGACCGGCCTCCGGGAGCGAGGGTCACCGGGTGATCGTGGCGTTGGGCCGTCAGGATCTCGATGCCGAGGGCATCGTGCCCCCGGACGACTACGAGCTCCTGGGCGCCAGCAGCGACCACCTGGTGCTCGAGAGCGCCACCCGGGCCCCGGCGGTGGGCTCGGAGCTCCGGTTCGGGCTGAACTACAGCGCCCTGGTGCGCTCGATGACCTCGCCGTTCGTGACCCGCCGGTACCTGGGGCCCGACCACGGACCGGCCCGCCCGGCCGAGGCCCGTCGGGAGCGGAGTCTCAGGCCGAGCGGCTGAGCCCGGCCCGCTCCCCGCGGGTGACGAACTTGGTGGCCATCTTGCGGGAGGCCTCGTCGATCATCTCGTCGCCGAACATCACCGCGCCGGTGCGGTCGTCCTCGGTGGCCTTCCGGTAGGCGTCGAGGATGTCCCAGGCCTTGTCGAACTGCTCCTGGGTGGGCGAGTAGACCTCGTTGAGCACCCCGACCTGGTCGGGGGTGAGGGCCCACTTGCCGTCGTAGCCGAGCACCCGGGTCCGCTGCGAGAACTCCCGCAGGGAGTCGAGCTCGCGGATCTTCAGGAAGGGCCCGTCGATGACCTGCAGCCCGTTGGCCCGGCCGGCCATCAGGATCTTGGAGAAGACGTAGTTGAAGTGGTCCCCCGGGTACTCGGGGATGGCCACCCCGCCGGTGAGCACCGGCATCTCCATCGAGGCGGCGAAGTCGGCGGGTCCGAAGATGATGGTCTCCAGGCGGGGGGAGGCCGCACAGATCTCCTCCACGTTGATCAGGCCCCGGGTGGTCTCGATCTGGGCCTCGATCCCGATGTGGCCGACCGGCAGCCCGCTCTTCTTCTCCACCTGGGTGAGCAGCAGGTCGAGGGCGACCACCTCGGCGGCCGACTGCACCTTGGGGAGCATCACCTCGTCGAGGCGCTCGCCGGCGTTGCCCACCACCTCGATGACGTCGCCGTAGGTCCACTCGGTGTCCCAGGCGTTGATGCGGACGCAGAGGACCCGGTCGTCCCAGGGCAGGTTCTTGATGGCGTCGCTCACCTTGGCCCGGGCGTTCTCCTTCTCGAGGGGGGCCACCGAGTCCTCGAGGTCGAGGAAGCTCATGTCGGCCGGCACGGTGGGGGCCTTGGCGAGGAACTTCTCGTTGGACCCCGGGGAGGACATGCACGAGCGGCGGGGCAGGTTGCGGGAGCGTTCGGACATGCCTGAATCGTACGACCCCCGACCGGCTCCGCAAAACCGGACGGGCCCGGTGGGGTCAGCCCCCGACGACGGGGGCCGGGTCCCCGGCCAGGTCGGCGGGGGTGAGCTGCTCGGAGAGCAGGCGGTCGAAGCGCGACGGGTCCCCTCCGACGAAGGAGCGGCAGAGCGGGAGGCCTTCCACGTAGCAGGTCAGGTAGGCCCGCCAGGTGGGGTGGGTGAGGAACTCCACCGCCTTGGCGGCCCGGTCGCGGGACAGCAGGCCCCACCGGGCCACCTCGTCGATCACCACCTCCGGGTCCGCCCCGTCCTCGTGGAGGCGGAAGGCGGCGTTCTGGCGGACGGCGCCCAGGGCCTCCCCCGCCTCCGCCACCGCCGCCACCACCTCGGGGTCGAACCGGATGCCCACCGGGGCCAGCAGCTCGGCCACCACCGCTTCGGGTCGCCGGCCCACCACCACCTCCAGCCCGAGATCGGCCAGGCCCTCGGCCAGCAGGCACTGGGGCGTGCCCACCAGGAAGATCGACTCCTCGAGCCACCGGCGCCGGCGCACCAGTCCCACCTCCTTCCGGGTGTGCTCGGTGTGGTGACCGGGATACGACTCGTGGGCTACCAGGTGGGCGAGGCTGGTGGACAGCACCGGGAGGTCGGTGTTGACGGCTACCCGGCTCTGGAGGTCGCCGAGGTAGTAGTTGAACCCGGACCACGGCTGGTGGGTGACCAGCTCGAAGGTCACGTGCTCGCCGTCGGGGAGCCCGAACCGGGCCCGGGTGCGGTCCCGGAGGTCGTCAGCCAGGGCGTCGATGGCCCTGCCCAACGAGTCGACCGGCACGGCGTGCGACTCCCGCCACGCCACCAGCCGGCCGGCCAGGGGGCCGCCACCGGGCAGCACCTCGTCGAGGCGCCGGTGGGCCGCCTCGAAGGTGCTCTCGTCGACCCGGGTGGGACGGACGCCGTAGCAGGCCTCCACCTCGTCGACGTAGGAGATGGGCGAGCCGTCGAGCTTCCCGGCGGTGGTGAGCAGGCCGACCACCTGGGCACGGAGCCACCGCCGCCGGGCCGGGGTGGCCCCGTCCCCGACAGGGGCGGCGACGGCGTCGGGACCGTCCAGCGGGAGCCCGGCGTCGAGATCGGCCAGCAGCGACCGGGCGTCGGCCACCAGGCGACCCGGGGGGTGGACCGGCTCGGCGTCGACCTCCCGGGCGGTGGCGGGGGGCCCGTAGTAGGCGTCGACCATGCCGTCGATGTGGCGGCCCAGCCGGAGGCCGAGCGTCAGGTACCGCTCGACCAGGGGCGGCTCACCGCGGGCGGCCACCGGCGTTCAGCCGAGCCGGTGCCGGAGGAAGCTGACCGTGCGCTCCCACAGGAGGTCGGCCGACTCCGGGTGGTGCGCCTCGGGGCGGTCCTCGTTGAAGAAGGCGTGACCGGCCCCCGGGTAGGAGTGGACCTCGACCTCCTTCCCCAGCCCCTTCAGCTGGGCGTCGAGCGCCCGGGCCGCCTCGGGGGTGAAGTAGTCGTCCTCCTCGGCCACGTGGATCTGGACGGCAGCCGTCATCGCCGAGTAGTCGGGCTGGGCGTCGGGCCACGGGATCAGCCCGTAGGCGGGGACCACCGCCGCCACCGCGTCGGGGCGCTGGGTGGCGAGCACCAGGGCCAGCCCACCGCCCATGCAGAAGCCCACCGCCCCCACCTTCGGGCGGCCGGTCCGCCGGACCAGCTCGTCGACGGTGCCGCTCAGCTCCTTGGCCGCCCGGCCCATCTGGATGGCCATCATCTCCTTGCCGGCCTCGTCAGGCTCGGTGAGGGGCACGGTGGTCCCGTGGTAGAGGTCGGGGGCCAGGGCGGTGAACCCGGCCGCCGCGAACCGGTCGCAGGTCCGGGTGATCTGGTCGACCAGGCCCCACCACTCCTGGAGGACCACCACCCCGGGGCCGGAGGACGCCCCGCCGGGAGGCTCGGCCAGGTAGCCGCTGCCACTGGTGCCGTTGACCGGGAACTCGATGATCTCACCCATGATCTCGACCATAATCGTCTGCCGCGGCCGTCGGTCGGGCTCCTCCATTGTCTGCACGGTGAGTGGGACCTGTCGAACCGATTGCGTAAAGGTCGCGTAACGATCACATCCATTTGCCCAGGTCAGGGGGGTGCGGGGCGGGGGGGTCCTTGTATTCGCCACCCAAATGGATTAGAACTGATCGGAATATGACTCACGCCGAGCAGTACTCGACGTCCGAGCCAGGCGATCCCCGAGGGGTGCGCACGAGGTCCGTCAAGCGGACCGGTGCCATCCTCACACTGGCCGCAGCCACCGTCCTCGCCTCTCTGATCGTGACGCCCATCCGCCCCTCGTCGGCCGACCAGCTGTCGGACGCCAAGGCGGAGGCCGCCGCGCTGTCGGCGAAGCTGAACGCCGAGGAGTCGGAGATCCAGACCCTCACCGGACAGTACGACCAGGCCAGCTACCAGCTGTCCCAGGTCGACGCCTCCATCGCCGCCACCCGCGCCCAGCTGGCCAAGGACCAGGCCACCGTCGACAAGGACGAGTCCCAGCTCCGGACCCAGGCCGTCAACGACTACATGACCAACGGCACCTCGTCGCAGCTGACCCAGATGTTCTCCGGTGACAACAACACGGTGAACATCCGGAACGAGTACTCCACCATCTCGTCGGGGAACGTCACCAACACGGTCGACAGCCTCCACACCGCCCAGAGCCACCTCCAGCAGCAGCAGGCCGCCCTCCAGCAGCAGCAGGCCCAGGCCACCGCCGCCACCGACGCCCTGGCCAGCTCCAAGACCCAGGCGTCCGCCCTGGCCAGTCAGCTGCAGCAGCAGAAGAGCAGCGCCGACGCCCAGGTGCAGAACATCATCAACCAGCAGGCGGCGGCCGCCGCCGCCGCCGCCCAGGCCGCCGCCAACGCCAAGCTGGCCGCCGCCAAGGCCGCCCAGAACGCCGCAGCCGCCGCTGCCGCCGCCCAGAACCACCCGACGGCCGGCAACGGCGGGGCGGGGGAGGCTCGAGCTCGGGCGCCACGGTGAGCTCGGTCGGCACCGGCCCCCTGCCGCCGCTGGCCGCCGGTGCCGCCGGTGCCGTGCAGGCCGCCGAGACCCAGCTCGGCGTCCCCTACGTGTGGGGCGGCGCCACCCCGGGGGTCGGGTTCGACTGCTCGGGCCTGGTGATGTGGGCCTATGCCCAGGTGGGGATCAGCCTGCCGCACTACTCGGGCGGCCAGTACGACGACACCACCCAGATCCCGCTGGCCGACATCGAGCCGGGCGACCTCCTCTTCTACGGGCCGGGCGGGAGCGAGCACGTGGCGATGTACGTCGGCGGCGGGCAGATGATCGAGGCCCCCTACACGGGATCCGTCGTCCACATCGTCCCGATCCGGACCGGCGACGGCTTCGTCGGGGTCGGTCGGGTCAACTGACGCCGGGCGGCCGACCGGTTCCCCGGGCGGCCGCACCCGATCGACGGGGTCCCTGGGGCATACTGGCAGGGCGTCGGGCACCTCCTCCGTCGGGCACCTTCGGTCCCGGCCCGGGCGTTGTTGACGTTCCTCCACCATGCAGCCGATCCCCGTCGCCTTCCACGTCTGGTTCCTCGAGGTCCACACCTACGGCATCGGCCTGGCCCTGACCTTCTGGTTCGGCCTCCGGTACACCGAGCGTCGGGTCCGGAACGCCGGCTACCCCTGGCAGTGGGTCACCGGCATGTTCCTCTGGGTGATCGTGGCCGCCCTGGTCGGGGCCCGGACGCTCCACGTCCTCTCGAGCTTCTCCTACTACTCGCACAACGTCGGCCAGATCCCCGCCATCTGGCAGGGCGGTCTCTCCTCCTTCGGGGGCATCCTGTTCGCGGTGCCGGTGGGGATCGTCAGCGCCCGCCGCCGGTGCCCGGAGCTGCCGTCCCTGCGCTTCGGCGATCTGATGGCGCCGGTGCTCATGGCCTGCTGGGCCATGGGCCGGCTCCTCGGGCCGCAGCTGATGCGGGCGGGTGGCGGGCACCCCACCCACCAGTGGTTCGGGATGTACTACGCCGACCAGGTGGGCCGGCGGCTCCCGGTCCCGATCTTCCAGGCCATGGAGGACGCCGCCATCTTCGGCATCCTGCTGCTCGTCGAGCGGTGGTTGCGGAACGTGGCCCCGGAGCCGTTCGCCCCGGTGGACGGCCAGCGGGTGGCGGACCGGCTGCTGCCCCCGGCGGGCATCGTGCTGGGGGTGGGGATGGTCCTGTGGGGCATCGAGCGCTTCCTCGACGAGCACCTGTGGCTGGGTGAGGACGGCCGGGTCGGGTCCGACCTGACCCAGCTGGCCGGGGTGCTGCTGGCGTTGGCCGGGATCGCCCTGTTGATCAGCCGCCTGGGGCGGTTCCGGGCCTGGCGGGCCGGCGAGGACGGTGCCATCGGCGACGCCGGGCCCCGGCCCGCTGACGCCGACCCGGATGACGAGACGGTGTCGGGCGAGCGCGGGGAGACCGCCGATGTCGGGGTCGGCCCCGGCGGCCCGGCCGAGGGGGCACCCGCCGCCGACTCGGCCCCTGACCCGGGGTGAACGGAGCGGCGCCCCGGGTGGGGGCGACCACGGATGGCGGTTACCACCGCACCGGTCGGCCCCCGGCCACGGCGGGATTCCGGGGTGCATCCGAATCGGGTGGTTACTCAGAGTAACCAAATCACCACAGGCCGACGGGCTATGTTTGAGCTGCTGGAACGGTAGAACCTGTTACCGCCAGGCGGACGAGACCTTCGGGGGTATTCGTGAGGCTGCAAGTGTCGGGTCGTAGCCGGAGCCGGCCGGGGGACGGGGACGGCGCACGGTGACCGCCGCCGAGCTGGACGAAGAACCCACCGGACCGGCGGACACCTCCGCTCCGGCCCCGGGTCGGCGGGGCTCCCGGCGCCGGGTCGACCGGTCGGCGGAGTTCGTGGAGGCGGCCAAGACCGTCATCCGTCGGGAGGGCCCGGGAGCCTCGATGGACCAGATCGCCGCCGAGGCCGGGGTCTCCAAGCCGATCCTCTACCGTCACTTCACCGACCGGGCCGGCCTGGTGGCGGCGATCGGCCGGTCCTCGGCCCGGCGGGTGAACGAGGAGTTGGTGCGGGCGATGCGGAGCGGCGGGACACCGAGCGAGCTGGTGTACGCCACCATCGACACCTACCTGTCCTTCATCGAGGCGGACCCCGAGATCTACCGGTTCCTGGTCCAGCGGACCGTCATCGACGCCGTCGACTCGACGGTGTTCATGAACGACTACATCCGGCAGACCGGGGAGCAGGTGGCGGCGGTGCTCACCGAACTGCTCGGGCAGTGGGGGTACGACACCAGCGCCGCCGAGCCCTGGGCCTACGGCATCGTCGGCATGGTGCACGCGGCCGGCGACTGGTGGACCGAGGACGGCGGGATGACCCGCCACCAGCTCTGCACCAACCTGACCACGCTGCTGATCGACGGTCTCCCCTTCACCGCCGCCCCCGCCTGACCCGACCACGGCCGGGTCCCGGTGACGGCCTACCAGTACTCGCCGTCCAGCATCCGCTGGAGATGGACGTGGTGCATCACCGCGTGGTCGGGGTTCTCGGGCATCTCCGCCTCGCCGAAGTGGACCGACCGGCGGGTGATCCGGAACATCACCACCCCGTGCCGCAGGGCGGCGTAGGCGGTGTAGAAGTCGAGGTCCTGCGGGGTGTGGCCGGAGGCCTCCTCGTAGATCGCCGCCACCCGCTCCCGCCGGAGGAAGTCGGGCATCCCCGGCATCCCCAGGTCCTCGACCAGGTCCTGGAAGAAGCGGTGGAGGTAGATCATCCACCCCAGGTCGATCTCCCGGGGCCCCACCGAGGCCATCTCCCAGTCGAGGACGGCCACCGGGGTGAAGTCCTCGAACATCATGTTGCCCACCCGGGCGTCCCCCCAGCTGAACACGGGCTCGCCCTCGTCGGCCGGCCAGTGGTCGTCGAGCCACCGGAACCCCCGCTCGATCAGGGGGGACCGCACCCCGTCCTCCACCACCCAGTCGTAGTAGGCGCGCAGGTCGGCCACGTGGCGACGCAGCGGAGTGCGGCCGTCGTCCCCGCCGTCGGCCAGGAAGGCGGCCGGACCGTCGGCGGGGATCCGGTGGAGGGCGGCGACCACCTCCACCGACGCCCGCTCCAGCCGCCGCTGGTCCTCGACCGAGGCCTCGAAGAGCCAGTTGTCACCGAAGGTGTACGGCAGCACGTCGGGGGGCACGATGCCGCGGACCCGCTCCATCACGAAGAACGGCACCCCGACGGCGTCGGACCCGGGCTCCAGCCAGAGCACCTCGGGGATGGGCACCTCGGTGTGGGTGGCCACCATCTGCATGGTCCGGAACTGCTGGGCCATGTCGTAGACCTGAAAGACCGGGTCGGCGGTGGGGTCGGGGGCGAACCGGGCCACCAGCTCCCGTGGCTCGGGTCGGTCCGGGCTGGTCACCTCGAAGAGCACCGTCTCCGACGACATGCCGTTGGACTCCGGGACCACCAGGGCGGAGACCACCGCCCCGGGCTGACGGTCCGCCAGCCACGTCTGGAGCTGGGTCCGGAGCTGCTCGTAGTCGCGGGTCGAGGTGGTGGGACGCTCCCCGCTGGGGTCCTCGCTGATGGTCATGGGGCTTGCACCTTTCGTTGCGTCCGGCTGGTGGGGTCGCCGTCCAGACCCCGGAACGAGCGCAGGAAGCGCCGGATGCCGGTGGCGCTCCAGTTGTCGTGGTCCTCGCCGAAGGCGGTGACCCCCTCGAAGGTCCATTCGGTCAGGCAGTTGATGGAGAACAGGTTGGGGTTGAGGTCGAGTCCCAGTCCGTTGAGGCACCGGCCGGCGGCGTGCAGACTCCGACCCCGGCTGTCCACCAGATCGAGCTCGACGGTGCGGGGGTAGCCGGTGACGGGGTCCCGACCGGTCACCGTCCGGCGACCGGAGGCCACGGTGGCCCGCTCCCCGCCCAGCACCACCGAGCCGTGGATGGCCTCGCACCCCGACCCGAAGTCCATGGTGATGGCGTGGAAGGCGTCCCGCCCGGAGGCGGTGGCGTAGCTGTAGCCGCCGTGGAGGGCCGGGGTCCCGTGGATCCCCACCCCGAACTGGGCACGCGGTCCCCACGACCGGTCCCGGAACCCGAAGGCGTCCACCGGGATCTCCTCGGCGTCCAGGACGATGACCCCCTGGTAGCGGCCGGGCTGGTCGAGGTGGGACTCCCCCAGGTAGTTGGGGGGAGCCAGGGAGGTGAAGGTCAGCTCGATCCGGACGCCACCCTCCTCCCCCGTGTCGGGGTCGACGTAGGCGATCTCGTACCGGTGCAGCGGCTCCACGCACCGGTAGGTGATCCCGTTGGGGAGGGTGAGGTCGGAGAGCGGCCGGTCGGGCATCGGCAGGTGCCAGAAGTGCCGGGCGTGGAGGATGTCGGAGGTGGTGTGGCCGGTGTCGTCCCACAGGAAGGCGCCGGCGGCCACCACCCCCTGGTTGGGCCGGAAGAACGGGTAGAGCTGACCGGACAGCCGTCGCTCGGGCACCGTGAAGGTGAACCAGCAGGTCTCCGTCCAGTACGGGTCGTCGGTGGACGGAGGGTGGAATTCGTCGTCTGGATGGTGCTCGGGCACCGGTCTCCCCCCATGGCCCCGCCGACCCCCCGCCGGCGACAGCCAGCCGAAGCTACCGGACACCCCCCGGGTTGTCAGGTCGACGCCGTGGCGGCGACCCCGCCTACTTGCCTCTCCGCCGCCTTCGCCTCGGCCGCCTTGCGGTACGCCTCGAGCTGGTCGAGGAGCGGCATGCGCTCCTGGCCCACCGTGGAGTCGAGCCGGGCGGCGATGGCCTCGGGGGTCCAGCGGCCGTCGGCGTAGACGGCCCGGACCTCCCGGGGCTGGTTCCAGACGGCGATCTTCGGACCCACCGAGGTGTACACCTGGCCGGTGACGTGCCTGGCCTGGTCCGAGAGCAGGTAGACCACCAGCGGCGCCACGTCCTCGGGGTCCCCCATCTCCGCCAGGTCCATCGGGACGTTGGCCGACATCCGGGTGCGGGCCACCGGCGCCACCGCGTTGGCGGTGATGCCGTACCGGTTCAGGCCGGCCGCCGCCGAGCGCACCAGGGAGACGATGCCGCCCTTGGCGGCCGCGTAGTTGGCCTGGGCCACGCTGCCGGCGAAGGCCCCGGAGGTGAAGGCGACCAGGGAGCCGCCGCCCTCCTGCTTCCGCATGACGGCCGACGCCGCCCGGAACACCGTGAAGTGACCCTTCAGGTGGGTCTCGATCACGGCGTCCCACTCGTCCTCGGCCATGTTGAACAGCATCCGCTCCCGCAGGATGCCGGCGATGGCCACCACCCCGTCGATGCGGCCCCAGCGTTCGATGCCGGCCCCGATGATCCTCTCCCCGCCGGCCAGGGTGGTGACACTCTCCCCCACCGCCACCGCCTCGCCCCCGGCCGACTCGATCTCCTTCACCAGGGCCTCGGCCACCTCGCTGGTCGGGTCCTCCCCGGCCAGACCCACCCCGATGTCGGCCACCACCACCCGGGCCCCCTCGGCGGCCGCCGCCAGGGCCACCGCCCGTCCGATGCCGCCGCCGGCGCCGGTGATGGCGACCACCTTCCCGTCCAGGAATCCACTCATGTCCGTTGCCTCCTCGTGGGGCCGTTGCCTGCCCGCCGACCGGCGGCCGGGTTGACCAAATACGAGAACATGTTCTAGCGTTCCGGACCGGGTCGGCGCCACCCGGACCTGTCCGCGCTCTCCCCCTGCCCCGTCGGGACCACACCGTCGAACGGGCCGGGCACAAGGCAACGACGGGGTGTCCGGCGGCCGACCGTCCGGTTCCGTCGAGGTAGTGCAGGGGGTAGGAGACCATGGGTGATCTTGGATTCTGGGCACTGGCCCACGAGGACCCGGAGCATCTGGCCCTGGTCGACCCGGACGGCACCGAGTTCACCGCCGCCGAGCTGCTGGCCCGGACCAACCAGGTGGTGCACGCCTTCCGTCAGCTGAACCTCCGGCCCGGCGACGTGGTGGCCACCCTGCTGCCCAACGGTGTGGAGGTGTTCGAGCTGTACCTGGCCTGCCTCCAGGCCGGCTGGTACCTGGTGCCCATCAACCACCACCTCATCGCCCCCGAGGTGGCGTACATCCTGAAGGACGCCCCGGCCAAGGTCTTCGTGGCCCACGAGCGGTTCGCCGACGTGGCCCTCGACGCCGCCGAGGAGGCCGAGCTGCCGTCCTCGGTCTGCTTCGGGGTGGGCGACATCCTCGGCTTCACCTCCTACGCCCGGGCCCGGGACGCCCAGCCGACCACCGATCCCGAGGACCGGACCATCGGCGACATCATGAACTACACCTCGGGCACCACCGGCAACCCCAAGGGCGTGTTCCGTCCCCTCAGCGGCCTCTCGCCGGAGGAGGCGGCCCTCAGCGTGTCCGGGCTCCTCTTCCTGTTCGGCATCCAGCCCCAGGACGACAACGTCCACATCGTCGGCTCGCCGCTCTACCACACCGCCGTCATGCGCTACTCGGGCGCCTCCATCCACCTCGGCCACACCGTGGTGCTCATGGACAAGTGGATCCCCGAGGACATGCTCCGGCTCATCGAGCAGTACCGGGTGACCACCTCCCACATGGTGCCCACCCAGTTCCACCGCCTGCTGGCCCTCCCCGAGGAGACCCGGGACCGCTACGACGTCTCGTCGCTGCGGCACATGATCCACGCCGCCGCCCCCTGCCCCATCGACGTGAAGCACAAGATGATCGCCTGGTGGGGGGATTCCATCGACGAGTACTACGCCGCCACCGAGGGGGGCGGCACCCTGGTCACCGCCCAGGAGTGGCTGACCAAGCCCGGGACGGTCGGTCGGGCGTGGCCCATCTCGGAGATCGCCATCTTCGACGACGAAGGCAACCGGGTCGAGGAGCCGAATGTCATCGGCACCGTCTACATGTCCATGCAGACCGGCGACTTCGAGTACCACAAGGACGAGGAGAAGACCCGGAAGAACCGGATCGGGAAGTTCTTCACGGTGGGCGACGTGGGGCTCATCGACGAGGACG
This sequence comes from uncultured Actinomycetota bacterium, assembly GCA_963709665.1. Lineage (GTDB taxonomy): Bacteria > Actinomycetota > Acidimicrobiia > Acidimicrobiales > RAAP-2 > DASZIT01. The sequence goes on from CAVPWU010000010.1 coordinate 42,960, forward strand.
GCTACCTCTTCCTCCGGGACCGCAAGATCGACATGATCATCTCCGGGGGCGCCAACATCTACCCCGCCGAGATCGAGAACGTGCTGCTCGGCTTCCCCAAGATCGGCGACGTGGCCGTCTTCGGCATCCCCAACGACGACTGGGGCGAGGAGGTCAAGGCGGTCATCGAGCCGGCCGAGGGGGTGGAGCCGTCACCGGAGCTGGCCGAGGAGATCCTGGCCTACTGCGCCGACCGGCTGGCCAAGTTCAAGACGCCCAAGTCGATCGACTTCACCGACGCCATGCCGCGGGACCCCAACGGCAAGCTGTACAAGCGCAAGCTCCGCGACCCGTACTGGGTGGGCCGGGAGAAGATCTGATCCGTCGCCGGTGGGCTACCCGGCCGGCGTTCCCGGATGGACGTCGGAGGCGGCCCCCCGGCGGAGGGCCTCGGCCCGGACGGCATCCATCATCACCGGGTCGACACCGTCGACGTTCCCCTCGGCGATGGCCAGCAGCTGGGTCGGGTCCACCATGATGAACACCCCCTCCGCCTCGGCGGTGAGAACATCGTCGTCACGGTAGATGGCGGCCTCGGCGAACACCTTCCGGCCCTGGTGACGCACCACCCGCGCCTCGATGCGCAGGTCGGTGAGGAGCGGGGTCGGCTTCCGGTAGCGGACGGTGAGGGTGCCGGTCATCCCCGGGAGGCTGGCGGCCAGCAGGGCGGCCCCCAGCACCTCGTCGAACGTCTCGGCGATGATCCCACCGTGCACGCAGGTGGGGGGGCCCTGGTAGGGATAGCCGAAGTTGGCGGTGCCGGCGATGGCCGGGAACCCGCCGTCGGCCCCCTCGACGATGACCACCCGGACCGGGGGGGCCATCGGGTTGCAGAGTCCCAGGATCGGGCTGGTGGGGAAGAACTCCTGGGCGGGCGCCCGGAGGTCGGGGGGCCGGCGGGCCAGCATCTCCGGTCCCGACGCCTGGGCCAGGCCCCGGTTGACCTCCTCCACCGCCTCGGCCGCCGCCACCAGGGCGGCGGTGTCCACGTCGGCCGACACCGTGGTGTCGATGGTCACCCGCAGGGCGTCGGCCAACCGGATCCGGGCCTCCACCGCCTCGGCGGGGGAGGTGCCGAGGTCGGTCATCGGCGCTGGAAGTTGGCCGGTCGCTTTTCGGCGAACGCCTTCTGCCCCTCCTTGGCGTCCTCGGTGGCGAAGATGGGCCAGCCGAACTCGAGCTCCATGGCCAGCGCCTGCTCCTCGGGGATCCCCTCGGTGGCCTTGACCGAGGCCTTGATGGCCTCCACCGCCAGCGGACCGTTGGCGGCGATCACCTCGGCGATCTCCAGGGCGGTCTCGAGGGCGGTGCCGTCGGGTACCACCCGCCCGATCAGCCCGATCTCCTTGGCCTCCGGGGCGGAGACCTCCCGGGCGGTGAGCAACAGGTCCATGGCCACGGTGAAGGGGATCTGCCGGCGGAGGCGCACGGTGGAGCCACCCAGGGGGAAGAGCCCCCGGCGGGCCTCGAAGACGCCGAACTTGGCGCTCTCGCCGGCCACCCGGATGTCGGTGGCCTGGAGGATCTCCGTCCCTCCGGCCACCGCCCAGCCCTCCACGGCGGCGATCAGCGGCTTCTTCAGGGAGTAGTGGCGGAGGAGGGCCTTCCAGTGGAGGTCGGGGTCCTCGGTCATCCGGTGCTGGACCGACTCCATGCCGGGCCCGGACATCGACTTGAGGTCCATGCCGGCGCAGAAGGTCCCACCGGCCCCGGTGAGGATGGCGCACCGGATGTCGTCGTTGCCGTCGATCTCGTACCAGGCGTCGACCATGCCCACCAGCATCGGGCCGGAGAGGGCGTTCTTCGCCTCCGGCCGGTTCATGGTGACGATGGCTGTGGAGCCCCGGACCTCGAAGCTCAGGTGTTCGGTACCGCTCACGTTTCCTCCCCTAGGTGCCGGACGGGTCCCGGGTGCCCCCGGTCGCCGGTGCGTCGCACCGGGCAGGGTGGGGCCAACCGCCCGTTGAAGTAGAACGCATTCTACTTTCGTGGCACCGGAGGGGCGCCAGTCGCTCAGTAGGCCCGGAGTGCCTGTTCGAGGTCGACGACCGGCAGGTCGACGGAGTGGAGCATGAACGACTGGAACTCGCCGGCGTCGGTGACGGCCTGGGTGAAGGCGACCTGGACCGGCGGGTCGGCCAGCATGGCGTCGCACACCATGCATCCGTTGGCCCAGGCCGGCTCCGGTCCGACGTCCACCGAGTAGCGGAGGGTCACGGTCCCGGCGGAGACGAGCCGGAACCAGTCGGGCGGAAGGGCGGCGGCCAGCGGCACGGCCACGAGGCTCAACGGGAGGTACCGCCACTGGGTGACCGGAGGATCGGAGGGCTGGCCGAGTCGATGGGTGCCGTCGTCGGGGGGGATGCAGACGCCGGCGATCACCGTCGTCACCTCCCCGCACCGATAGCAGTACATCCGAAGTCCCAGCACGGACACCGCGGTACGAGGTCCGGCGGAGACCACTGGTGGAGCCACCTCCATCGACGTCGCCGGCCACGTCAGTCCGGGCGCCGTCTCGTCGTCCTCGTCCTCCTCGATGTCGCTGACGGCGCCGAACACGTTGTAGGTGACCCGCTCCTCCGAGCTCCGTGCCTCGGGGGTCGACGGCGTGGCGGTGGTCGTCGACGACCCGTCTCCCGACACCTGGTCCCCCGGCTCCGACGCCACCGGGTTGCGGGGTGACGGCCGGCCGGCTGACCTGAGCACCGCCAGGTCGTGGACCGACCGGGGACCCGACTCCGGCGTGGCGGCCGGCGGCGCACCCGGGCGCTCGGCCGCCGGGGGCACCGTTGCCGATGCTCCCTCCTTCGGGACGGTGGGTGCGACGGTGGACGAGTCCACGCCTCCCGCGGTCACCGGTTCCGGGTGGGCGGGGACGACCATCGGAGCGGGGGCGGCCGGGGCAGCGGTGGCGGCCGGTGGAGCGGGGGCGGCCGGTGGAGCGGGGGCGGCCGGCACCACCGGCGTGGCAGCAGGTCCGGCGTGGGAGCCGTGGCCGTTGCCGTTGGTCGCCGCCGGCAGCCATCGAGCCACGTGGTCGAGCTCGGAGCCGGCGGGCACGAACCACGCCGAGCGGCCGGCGTCCCACTGGACACCCACCGCCTGGGCCATGTGGAACTCCGCCTCCGGCACCTCGAGGTAGATCACCTCACCGGGCACAGCCGACTCCCCCCACCGTCCGCCGCTCCCGTTGACGATCGCTCGCGCACTCCGTGTGCATGCGACCACAAGATAGTAGGTCGTCCAGGTAATTGTCGCCGATGTACCGAACGGTCACCCCACTCCCGGTCCGGGATGTCCGGGGAAGCCATCAAAGGGTACGGGAGACAGCGAGACCAGGTGCCCCGAGAGGCTATGGGGGCACGCAGGAGTCAGGGGATGTGGGGGTGGCGGGCGCGCGGCCTACCCCCGGCGGGCCGGGGTCCGATCGGGCTCCGGGCTACGCCCGGCGGGGTCAGATCCGTTCGATGACGGTGCCGGTGGCCAGTGCCCCGCCGCAGCACATGGTGACCAGGGCCAGCGAGCCGTCCGACCGTTCGAGCTCGTGCAGGGCGGTGGTGATGAGGCGGGCACCCGTGGAGCCGACCGGGTGGCCGAGGGCGATCGCCCCCCCGTTCACGTTGACCTTGTCCCAGTCGACCTCGTGCTCCTTGCCCCACGACATCACCACCGAGGCGAACGCCTCGTTGACTTCGAAGAGGTCGATGTCGGCCATGGTCATGCCGGCCTTCTTCAGGACGTCGGTGGTGGCGGCGATGGGCCCGTCGAGGTGGTAGTAGGGATCCGACCCGACCAGGGTCTGGGCGACGATACGGGCCCGGGGGCGCAGGCCCGCCTGGCGGGCCCGGTCCTCGGACATCCAGAGGACGGCGGCGGCGCCGTCGGAGATCTGGGAGCTGTTGCCGGCGGTGTGCATCCCGTCGGGAAGGACCGGCTTCAGACCGGCCAGGCCCTCACGGGTGGTGTCCCGTGGCCCCTGGTCCTTGCTGACGATGGTGCGCTCGCCGGTCGGTCCGTCGGCTCCCACCACCGGGGCCTCGAGCGGGGCGATCTCCCGGTCGAACCGGCCCTCGGCCACGGCGACGGCCGCCTTGCGCTGCGACTCGAAGCCCAGCCAGTCGACGTCGTCCCGGGTGATGCCGTACTTGGTGGCGATCCGCTCGGCCGCCCCGAACTGGTCGGGCATGTCCCACGGGAAGTTCTCCGGCCTGGACCGCCCCGGACCGTTGAAGGCGTTGGCGCCGAGACCGACCCGGCTCATCGCCTCCACCCCGCAGGCGATGCCGACGTCGATGGCACCGGCGTTGACCAGGTTGGCCACGAAGTGGTTGGCCTGCTGGGCCGAGCCACACTGGCAGTCGACCGTGGTCGCCGCCGTCTCGTAGGGGAGGCCCTGGCTGAGCCAGGCGGTGCGGGTGACGTTGGACGCCTGTTCCCCGGCCTGGGTCACGCATCCACCCACGACCTGCTCGACCTCGGCCGGATCGATCCCGGCCCGCTTGACCAGCTCGACCTGGGCGTTGCCCAGCAGCTCGGCGGCGTGGAATCCGGAGAGCCAGCCGTTCCGCTTTCCGATCGGGGTGCGGACTGCTTCGACGATCACCGGTTGGGCCATGACGGATCTCCCTTGGAGGTGCGAGTAGACGGGCGGTCGGGCCGTCGGTCGGGCCGACCGGTACAGGGGAGGAGTATAGAACGCGTTCTAGGCACGGGACCCGCCCGGGTCGTCCCCGGCGTGCGAGACTGGCCGGCACGGGAGCTCGGAAGGACCGGGCTGAGAGGGCGCCTGACCGGCGCCGACCGCCGAACCTGCTCCGGGTAATGCCGGCGAAGGGAGACCGCCCACCGTGTCCACAGCCAGTGTGTTCGAGGGAGCACGCCCCGCCCGCTCCGGTGACCTGGTCACCGAGACCCAGGGGATGGCGCCCATCCCCGAGGATCAGCGGTACGGGGCGTCGTGGCGGAACTTCACCGTCTGGTTCGCCCCCAACATGGAGCTCTCCGGGGTGTTCACCGGCACCCTGGCCTTCGCCCTCGGGCTGGGCTTCCGGGCGGGTCTCGCCGCCATCGTCATCGGCGTGGTGCTGGGCACGCTGCCGGTGGCCCTGCTGGCCACCTGGGGCCCGAAGACCGGCATGGGTCAGCTCCCCCTGGCCCGCCTGCCGTTCGGGCGGGCCATCTCCCTCCCCGCCGCCGTCCAGTGGCTCAGCGCCGTGGCATGGGACGGCCTGGTCGGACTGTTCGGTGGGGAGGCCGCCCAGCTCCTGTTCCACGTCCCGTTCGCGGTGGGCGTGCTCATCGTGCTGGCGGCCGAGGGCCTGTTCGGGTTCCTCGGCTACGAGTTCATCCACCAGCTCCAGCAGTGGGGCAGCGCCGTCCTGGCCGTCCTCTTCCTCGTCCTCACCGTCCGGGTGCTCCAGCACGGCCATCTCCCGCTCCACAACTCCGTCCACGGCGGCGAGGCGGTGGGGGCGTTCGTACTCATGACCACCATCGCCTTCAGCGGGGCGTTCAGCTGGGCCAGCTACGCCTCGGACTACAGCCGGTACCAGTCGTCGTCCTCCCCGTCGGGCCCGATCTTCTGGTGGACCCTGGGGGGCATGGGCACCTCGTTCATCTGGGTCTACGCCCTCGGCCTGGCCGGGGCCCGGACCTTCGGGAACCAGACCGCCGCCGGCGTCCGGGCCCTGATGGGCGGAGGGGTGCTCGGCGCCCTGGCCCTGATCGCCATCATGTTCGGCGCCGTCACCTCCAACGCCATGAACGACTACTCGGGGTCGCTGGCCGCCCAGGCCGGCGGGGTCAAGGTGAAGCGGACCTGGAGCGCGGTGGCGGGAACCGTGCTGGCCTTCTTCGTGATCCTCTGGATCCACGGCGGGGCCACCGCCTCCAAGTTCCAGAACATCCTGCTGTTCAGCGCCTACTGGATCGCCCCCTTCTTCGCCGTCATCCTCATCGACTGGCGCCGGCGGGGCGGGAGGGTCAGCCACCGACGCCTGGTCCGGCTCATGCGGTGGCGCAACCTCCCTCCCGGGATCCCCGCCCTGGTCGCCCTGGTCCTCGGGTTCGGCGCCATGATCCCGTTCATGGACACCTCGCTGTACGTGGGACCGGTGGCCTCCCGGCTGGACGGAGCCGACCTCTCCTTCTACGTCGGCTTCGCGGTGGCTGCCGCCATCTATCTCCCGCTGCGCCACCTGGTCCCGCCGGATCGAGAGGACGTCGAGGCGACCGATCGGCAGGTCGCCGGCGACGACGATGTGGGGGCGGCGGCCGTGACCCGACCGGTCCCGTGAGCGAGGCCCCGGAGGGGTCGGCCGACGGCCCACCGCCGCCCATGAGCAAGCCCCGGCTCGAGACTTTCAGCGACGGCGTGTTCGCCATCGCCATCACCCTGCTGGTGCTGACCATCGCCCAGCCGTCCGATTTCCACCGGCTGGCCCACCAGCTCGCCAGCCGGTGGCCCTCGTTGGCGGCGTACGTGGTGAGCTTCGCCGTCATCGGGATCATGTGGCTCAACCACCACACCGTCTTCGCCAACCTCGCCCGGGTCGACCGCCCGTTCTTCTTTCTCAACCTGGCCCTGCTGGCGACGGTGGCCTTCCTGCCCTATCCCACCGGGGTCTTCGGCACCGCCCTCGGGCGAGGAGAGGACACCCGGGTGGCCGCCGTCTTCTACAGCGCCACCATGCTGGTCAACGCCGTGTGCTGGGCAGGCCTGTGGGTCTACGCCTCTTCGGGGCGGCGCCTGCTGGTGGCGGGCTTCCCCGAGCCCCGACGGTCGACGGTGCTCTTCACCGCCGGGGTGGGCGTCTACGCCGTGGCCCTGGGGATCGCCTTCCTGAACGCCTACGCCTGCCTGGCGTTCCACGCCGCCCTGGCCGTCTACTACGCCCTCGACCCGCTGGCGCGGGTCCGGTCGGCCGCCCCACGGCTCACGTCGAGCCCGGAGCCATCCGACTGACGGGGACCCCTTCGGGATGTCACGCCCCGGTCACGTAAACGGGCTGCTCGCGGCTGTGGTTACCGGGAGGAACCCCAATCCTGACGATGTTCCGCCGGGACGCATCACTTAGCGTGCGCATGGGGAACGACGAAACACCGGGGGGTGTGGCACAAGGGGCCACGAAACTCCTCCGGAGACGGCGAGCCCCGTGCAGGAATCCATCATGAGGGGTGGAGGAGGAGCACCACAGCACCGTCCGCGAGTGCCGGCGGACGGCTTCGGCAGCAGGTCCGGCTTGTTCAAGCGCGCCCGCAGTGCCGGGGTAACCGGGGGACATTCATTGAATAAGGAGAACCATCCTGTGTCAGTAGTCAAACGAAAGCTAGAGGGACGCGGATCCCGCGCCGCCAGACTGGGTGCCTCCCTGGCGCTCGTCCTGGGCCTCATGACCGGAGTCTTCGCGGCGTTGGTCGGAACCACCACCGCCTACGCCGGCTCCGTCACCACCAACTACACCTGTCCCAGCCCGGTCGGCAACGAGACGGTGCCGCTGACCATCACGGAAACACCCAACGTCACCGGCAATGTGGTGCTCGGCACCAGCCTCACGGAGGACGTCACCGTCTCGGCGACGATCCCCGGGTCGCTGCTCGACCTGGCCGCCGGTTCGGTGACCTCCCTTCCGTTGAGCGCCGCCAGCATCACGGTCGACGGGCAGAACGTGGGGGTTGCCTCACAGACCACCTCCGCATCGGCGGCGGCCGGACTGCCGATCGCCATCCCGGTGGGGGCAGCACCCAACCCGCCCTACAACCTCAACATCCCGATGAACCCGTTGACGTGGACGGCAGGACCGACGACCGGTGCCGCCAGCCTCACGCCTTCGACGTTCGCCATGAACGTGGGCTTGGCACTGACCTGCACGCCCGCCGCCGGAACCGCCGCCATGGACACCTTCAACGTGACGTCGCCTCCGACGGCCCCCGTGGTGGTGTCCCCGCAGTCGGCCTCCGTGTCCTCCGGGCAGAGCACCACCATCAACGTGCTGGCCGGTGCCACCGACATCGGTGACACCATCAACCCGGCCACGGTTGCCATCGCCACGCCTCCGACCAACGGAACCGCCGTCGCCAACCCCGACGGCACGGTGACCTACACCAACAACGGGAGTGCGGCGACGACGGACAGCTTCACCTTCACGGTGAAGAGTTCGACCGGGTTGACCTCACTGCCGGGGACCGTCAACATCTCGGTCAGCTTCAACACCTGCAGTGCCGGGCACGGCAACGCCGCGGGCGGGAGTACCGGGGCCCTCGGCACCTGCAGCCTCTCCCAGCTGATTCTGCTGCCGGTGGAGCCGGGACAGATCGTCCTCTCCCAGAACGGCGGCCTGCCCCTCGACGTGCTGGGCAGCAGCCTCTGCACGGGTGGCAGCACGCCGGGCATCACGCTGAACGGCCAGGAGCAGAGCGCCTGTGGCGTCCTGAGCCCGCTGACGATCACCAACGCCACCGGACTGGACACCGGGTGGACCCTCCAGGGACAGGTCACCGACTTCATCGACCCGTCCACCCCGGGGAACACCTGCGACACCGTGGCGACGTACAACAACCACTGCATCCCGGGCGACAACCTCGCCTGGCAGCCTGCATCGGCTGTTGCACACATCATCGTCCCCGGTGACACCGCTCAGGTGACCTCGGGTCCGATCGTGAACCCGGTGACGCCCCAGGCCCCGACCACCAACCCCAACCCGGTTCTGGAAGGCGCTCAGACGCAGTCCAACCCGGTGGTGGAGCTGCCGGTCGGTGCCGGCCTGCACTCGGCTCCGAAGACCCTCTGCTCGACCGCTTCGGGTCAGGCCGGTGGGACCTTCATCTGCGGTGCCGGACTGCAGCTGTCCGTGCCGGCGTCGATCGCCGAGCCGGTCGTGGACTCCCACATCGGGGTCCCGGCCTACGAGGCCACCATCACCCTGACGCTCTTCTAACCCAGGAGCGGGCTTGATGCTGCACCGCAGGTAGGGGTGCGGCTGGAAGTCGCAAGAGGAGCGGGGGCCACCCCGCTCCTCTTGCGCATCTTCCGTTACACCCCGGTCTCCGCCACCCTCCGCACCCCGCCGGGATGCGGAGCGGTGACGGTGACCGGTGGTGCTGTCGGAACGTCGAGCAGTTGACCGGGAGGCACGGGTGACCAAGGGAGGGAGGAGGCGGGTCGCCGCGGCGACGGCTGTCATCGTCGCCGCCGTCGGGGTGCTGTCCCCGCTCGGTCCGTCGCGCACCGCCCACGCCGACCCTCCCGCCATTCCCACCCCCCTGTCGTGCTCGGCATCGTCGACGCTCGGCGTGACGTCGATCAGCCAGCAGATGGGCCTGGTGGTCACCGGGGCGCCGGCCCAGTCGCTCCCCGGCAAGACCTTCACCCTGTCCATCGCCGATCCCGGCGAGGTGCTGCCGGCCACCCTCCAGGGGGACCCGGTCACCGGCGAGAGCGGGGTGCGGGTGGTGTACCCGGTGCCCGCCGGTGCCGCCTTCGTCTCCGCCTCCCTCAGCGGCGGCACCGACGTGGGTACCGGGGCCACCGTCGCCGAGGTCGCCGACACGGTCAGTCCGGGCCAGGACGACGTGGTGGAGACGGTGCCCGGTCCGATCGCCGCCGGACAGACCTTTGCGTTGCCCACCGTCAACCTCACCCTGACCGCCTCGGCGACGGTGGGGACGATCATCACCACCGACCTCCTCGATGTCCAGCCGGTGGGTTCCGCCACGGCCAGCCCGGATCCGGCGGTCGCCGCCACCTTGGCGGTGACCGCCCCCGGCACCGGCTCGGTGCCCGTCGCCACTGTCTGCTGGCCGACGGCGACGGCCCCCACCGCCCTGTCGAGCACCACCGTGGTGTCGGTCGACACCACCCCACCGGCCATCAGCCTGACCAGCCCGGTGAGCGGCGCTGTCTACACGGTCGGCCAGGTGGTCGACGCCACCTACAGCTGCAGCGACGTGGCCAGCTACGGCGTGGCCAGCTGCAGCGGACCGGTGGCCAGCGGCTCGGCCATCGACACCTCCCGCGCCGGCGCCGCGAGCTTCACGGTGACCGCCACCGACGCCAACGGCACCTCGGCCCAGCAGACCGTCTCCTACATGGTCGAGGTGCCCACCACCGTGATCGGCCCGACGGATGCGGGGACCCTCCCGCTGGTCGCCGGCACCTCGTGCAGCTTCGGAGGAGCGGACTGCCCGGTGCCCACCGCGCCGGAGGCCACCTACCAGGTGATCTCGCCGGTGGCCGACGACGGCCCGCTGGTCATCGGTGACTCCCTCTCGGTCCAGTGGCAGGTCTACGAGCCAGGGGGCTACTCGGCGGTCGGAGCCGGGGGACCCGGGTTGAGCTGGACGATCACGGCGCCGGCCGGCGCCGTCATCAACGGGCCGGTGACCACCTCGGCCACCGGCCTGACGTCCCCCGCCGCCGGCCCCGGATCGTCGGTCGGCGCCGGTGCCTGCTCCAACGCCACCTGCACGTCGCACACCACGGCGGCGGGCATCCTGTTGGTGAACGGTCGGGGGGAACAGGGCACCGGGTGGACCTACGACGCCGTCAACCAGTCGTCACTCGCCATGAGCTGGGCCGAGGACTCGGCGCCGGGGGTGGGCACCGACGGCCTGTACCTCGACATCCGGTACTCGCTGACCGTCACCCTGCCGGGCACGGTCACCCTGCCCGGGTTCCCGGCCCTCACCAGTCCCACCGGTCTGGCCACCGCCCCCCTGGCCAGCCCCAGCCCCCCGGTGTCGTTCTCCGTGACCGACCCGCTCCCTCCCACCGCCGCCATCACCTCCCCGGTGAACGGCGCCGTCTACGACTTCGGCCAGGTGGTCGACGCCGCCTACAGCTGCGCCGACCCGGTGGTCACCATCACCTCGTGCACCGGGCCGGTGGCCGACGGGGCGCCGATCGACACCACGAGCGCCGCCCCGGGTGGCGTGCACACCTTCACGGTGACCGCCACCGACTCGGTGGGGAACACCGCCACCACCCAGGTGGCGTACCACGTGGCCGCCACCCCGCCGGTGGCCACCCCGCAGAGCTACTCGGTGGCCTGGGGGGCCACCGCCAGCCTGCCGGTCGTGAGCGGGGACACCGCTACCGAGCTTCCCCTCGACCCCACCTCGGTGACCATCGTCACCCCGCCTGCCGACGGCACCGCCACCCCCAACCCGGACGGCTCGGTGACCTTCGTCGACAACCCGTCGCTGACCTTTGCCAACGTCGTCCGCACCGGGACCTTCGACGACTCCTTCACCTACCAGGTGCGGGACACCGACGGCGATGTGTCGAACACCTCCACGGTCTCCCTCGCCGTCCTGCCGCAGCTGGTCGTCTCCCCCGTCGCCCCTCCGTTGGCCGGAGAGTTGACCTTGCAGCAGTCCCAGGCCCAACCCATCGATCCACTGGGTTCGATGGACGGGTCGTCGTGCAGCGCCACGCCGTTGCTGCTCGGAGGCCAGGCCGAGGACTCGTGCGGGCAGCTGGCGCCGGTGACGATCACCAACGCCGCCGGCAGCACCGCCGGGTGGTCGCTGACCGGCCAGGTCAGCGACTTCGTCGATCCCTCCGCCCCGTCGTCGACCACCTGCGACACCCCGGCGGACTACAGCGAGCTGTGCATCCCGGGCGGCGACCTGGGGTGGTCCCCGACCGCCACCGTGGACTCGGTGCTGCCCGGATCGTCAGCGGTGGTGCAGCCGGGCGGGGCCGTCGGCCCGGCCCCGATGACCGCCGCCAACCCCTCGTTGCCCGGGGCCAGGTACCCGCTGGCCTGGGACCTCTGGCCGTCGGTCTCCGCCCCGGGGATCACCGTCAAGCCACCGGCCGGGCTCCACGACACGCCCCAGGTGCTCTGCCAGTCGACGACGGCCAGCTCGGGGGGCTCGTTCACCTGCGGCGCCGGGCTCATCCTCCCGGTCCCGGCGTCGACCGCCGCCTCCAGCGGCCCCGGATTCCAGGCGACCCTGACGTTGACGCTGTCGTAAGGTGAGCACGCTGACGCGCATCCGGGGAAGGTCGTGCCGCACGGTGGAGGCGGCGCGAGAGAGTCAGGTCCATGGCGAGTTCGGGGGGAATACCCATGCCTAAGGGAGCACGACCGACCACGCGTCGGTGGAAGTCCGCGATCGTGGCCATCGCTGTCACCGTCCCGCTGCTCGGCGTCCTGCTCGCCCCACCGGGGGCGGGGGCGATCACCACCGCGCCCGGGCCGTCGTCGAACTATCAGTTCTCGGTCGAGCCGTACTCGGCCCCGGGCGTCGCAGAGCGCTCGGAGTTCAACTACGAGCTCCAGCCCGGCCACACCGTCCTCGACCAGGTGGTCATCCTCAACACCAGCTCCAACCCCGAGGCGTTCACCGTCTACCCCGAGGACGCCACCAACGAGCCGGGGACCGGTGGCTTCGGCTTCCAACAGCAGGCGCAGATGCACAACACCGCCGTCGGCACCTGGGTCACGGTCGGACAGACCCAGTTCACCATTCCGGCCGGCAAGGAGGCGGTCGACACCTTCCAGCTGGCCATTCCCGCTGACGCCGTGCCCGGGGACCACGTGGGCGCCATCGTGGTCCAGCAACTCCATCCGGAGGCCACGCCCCAATCGAAGGAGGGGGTCAATCTGGTCCTCCGCTTCGCCGTGCCGATGTACGTCCGGGTGGTGGGACCGGTCCGGCCCGCCATGACCATCGAGAACGTCACGGTGTTCCACCAGAGCCCGCTGTTCCCCTACCTGAGCGGCGGCGCCCAGGTGGCGGTGCGCTTCACGCTGGTCAATACGGGCAACGTGATCCTGACCCCCACCACCGCCACCGTGTCGATCACGGCCCCGGTGGGGGGGACCATCCACCAGTACACCGTGCACCGGGGCACCGGGGCCCAGTCCAAGGCCAATCCGTTGCCGGCCCAGATGCTCCCGGGCGGGAGGTTGGTCCTCACCGAGCTGTGGAACGGGATCCCGCCCTTCGAGCCGTTGACCGCCCACGTGAGCGCCACGGCGTCGGAGCCGTCCTCGTCGGTGCCGGTGGTGGCCGCCGCCTCCGTCACCTTCTGGTACATCCCCTGGGTCACCACCCTCATCGTGGTAGCGCTGATCGTGGGCCTGATCCTCCTGTTGCGCCGCCGCAAGCGGCTGCGCCTGGCCGCCGCCGGAGGGGGCGCCGGAGCGGCGGGGGGGCCGCCGGAGGGAGCTCCGGCCACCGGGTCCCCGGAGGCGTCGGGACACTCGGAGGAACCCGCTCCCGACGAACCCGCGGCTCCGGCGGGAGGGCCGGTCGAGGAAGTCGGGGTATGAGTCGCATCCGTCCCGTCGGGTGGGCCGTGGGGGTGATGGTGTGGGCGGTCTTCAGACTGACCGCCTCCGTGGCACCCTGGGGCCCGGGAGCCGTCGACGTGGCCGGCGCCGCCACCGGTCCCACCGCGTCGGCCAGCACCCAGATCGCCTCGGCCGGTGAGCTGGTCACCCTCACCGGGGCCGGATGGACCCCGGTCGGCGACACCGTGCTGGTCCAGATCTGCGGCCAGGACGCCGTCGACCTCAGCAGCGACTGCGACCAGTCCAACGCCGTCAGCGCCGCCATCCGGAGCGGCGGGGTGTTCTATGCCGGTCTCTACGTCAAGGTCCCCCCGGTCCCCTGCCCCTGTGTCATCGTCGTCTCCGACCCCGGCGGCCAGTCGAGGAACCTGCCCCTGCAGATCGCCGGTGCGCCGGTGGCCGCCGTGCCCCCGACCCCGCGGAGCTCGGCACCCGCCACCCTGACCGCCAGCCTCACCACCCCGATCTCGGTGTCCTCGTGGTTCGGAGGCCCCCGGCGCGCCACCCTCGTGGTCCGTGTGACCAATGTCTCGGCGGCCAGCTTCCCCGACCCGGTGGCGGCGGTCACCGTGGGAAGGGGGACCGATCCCACCGAGTTCGCGGCGGGGGGCTCCCTGGCACCGGTGCCCGCCGGAGCCACCCGCACCGAGCGGTTCCCCGTCACCATCCCCGCCCCCACCTTCGGCCACTACACGGTGCGCGTCCAGCTGGGAACCGGCCTGGGGACGGTGGCCACCTCGGTGCCCACCAGCAGCTGGCCGTGGGGTTGGCTGGTGGTGCTGGGCGTCGTGGTGCTGGGGATGGTGCTGCGATCCATCCGCCGGCGCCGCCGGCGGGAACGGCAGCGGACGCCGGCCGATCCGGACCCGACCGACCCTCCCCCCGTGGACCCGCCGAATGGCTCCGACCTGGCGGGGAGGTCGGCCACCGCTGACCACGGGAGCGAGACCGTGACCGTGACCGTGGGGGACGGCTGATGGTGGCGGTGATCGGCGAGGACGACTGGGGGGCGGTCTACCCGTTCAGCGACCTGCTGGCGCCGCGCGTCGCGGCCCCGCGGGGACGACCGATCGTCCGGGCGGCGCTGGTGGTCGTCGACTGCCAGCGGCCGTACGGGTCCCCCCCGGGCCTCATCGTCCGGTCGCTGGCCGGACTGGCCCGCCGGTCCGACTTCACCGTCTCCGACATCGGGGGGGCCGACGTCGATCTCGCCGTCAAGGAGTGCGAGCGATCGGCGGCCCGGGTGGCCCTCGTCCCCGTCTACCCGGTCCCCACCGGGGGTCGCTCGCTGATCGACGCTCTGGCGCGGTGGGAGGCACCGGCCACCCTCACCGAGCGCCTGGTCAAACAGCACTGCCTGGTGGTGGCCGTCAATCTGGGCGCCACGGCGGCGTCGATGGCCGCCTGCATGGCCAACGGGGCGATCGGAGTACTCAACACGGAGGATCTCGAGCTGACCCTCCCGGGCGTCCGCGAGATCGTGGGCGACCGGAGGATCGCCCGTGCCCACTTCGACCAGGTCCACCGGTCCCACGTCGACCAGTCCCACCTGTCGGACCACTACCGGGCGCTGATGACGATGACCTCGGCCGAGCGGCGGATCCTGAGCGCCATGATGCTGGGCTGGTCGGCGTCCGACATCGCCCAGTCCCTGGTCGTCTCGCTCTCGACGGTCCGCTCCCACATCCGCTCCATCCTCTCCAAACTGGACGTGTCCTCACAGCTCGCCGCCGTGGCCATCGGCTACGGCGCCGACCCGGCTCGAACGCCCACCGGCGACCGCCGCATGTAGGGGACGGGTCGGACCGGACGGGAGCCGACCCCCCGATCAGCGCTCGATCATCCGCATCTGCTCCTCGCGGTGATGACCGCCCACCGGCGGGGTGACCTGGTCGAGCCGGGCGAGCTGGCCGGCGTCGGGCCCGATCCCGTCGGCGGCCACGTTCTCCTCCACCCGGGGACACCCGTTTGGTTCCCGGGATCGGGACGATGTCGTCGCCCCGGGCCAGGAGCCGGTACCGGACGATGTCGACCCGGGCGGCCCGTCATCTCCGACGGCGACGGGCCCGGCCCCTCTCCTCGGCGGTGGGACGACCGGTGAGCAGGTCGAGGACCTCCCCGATGGCCTGTTCCCGATTGGTGATGTCGGGAAGCGGGAGATGGGTCTGGATCTCGTACCGATTGCGGCGTCCGTCCCGGAGTTTGAGAACGTAACCGGCCTCGGTGAGATCGTTCACGATCCCGTAGGCGCGCCGTTCGGTGATCGACAGGCTGGCGGCGATGTCCCGGAGCCGCGTGTCGGGATCGTGGGCGATGCACAACAGCGCTCGCCCGTGATTGGTGAGGAAGCTCCATTTCAACATCGGCCCAGTGTACTGGGAAAGACTAGAAATACATTGCTAGTTAGCAAGTTCGGGACTATTCTGTGCCCTACGCCCCGCGGAACATGCCGTTGATGACGGCGAGTTGTCCCGAGGGCTATCGAAGGAGCCGACCACGCACCTCGCGGGGTCATCGGCAGAGTCTTCCTCGTGCAGCCGGCCATCGACGGTCGAACGCCGCACCGAATAGCCGTCGGCCATGTCCGCCCGGCCAGTCCCACTGGCCAAGAGTTCGACGCTCTTGCACGGCCAGGCAGCTACCCAGCTGGCGCATGCGGGATGTCGAGCACAAGGCGAACGCACATGGCATTTCCTAATTCAGACTTCCGTCGACCGACCCTGCGACGTCGGGCTGCAGTGGCCTGATGTGCCCTGATGCCGTCGAGCCTGAGCCACGGGGCGAGGTTGCCCGGCTGGTGGACGGCGGCCACCTGTCCGCTCGGGCTCGTCGGGCTTGTCGGGGTCGGCCTGCAGGTCCATCAACATGCCCTGGCCGGGCTCGTCTCCCCCTCCCCCCGGCACGGGGCGTCGGGTCCGGTCGTCCCGGAACCGACCCAGACCGCCGCCCCGGCGGTCGCCAGGTCGACGCCGCTCTGGTTCCGGGTCCCGGCCATCAACCTGTCGCTGCCGTTGACGCAGCTCGGCCTCAACGCCGATCGTACCGTCCAGGTTCCCACCGACGTCCAGCAACCCGGTTGGTACCAGGTGGGCCCTTCACCCGGGCAGGTCGGATCGGCCGTCGTCCTGGGCCACGTCGACCGGGGTCCGGCGGCCTTCTTCCGGCTCGACAACTGCGGCCGGGGGACCCGGTGGTGGTCGGCTTGACCGACGGCGTCGTGGCGCACTCCGTGGCCGACTCCGTGGCCATCTCCACCAAGACCCGGTTCCCGTCCCCGGCGGCCTACGGGCCACGGGGCGGCAGCTCCCTGCAACGGGTGACGTGTGGCGGGACGTTCGACAACGCCACCGGCAGCTACCTGTCCAACGTCGTCGCCTACACCTCCCTGGTCGGCGTCACCCCTCCGGTGGCGCCGGCCTCGGCGGGAACATGATCACCGGTTCGCCGGTAGCGGATCGGGTGGAGGAGGTCCGGCGCCGCGACTGGTGGCTGACCGCCACCCTGGGGAGGACGGGCCTCCGGTCCACGCGGACCCAGGTCGTCGCCGGTGCGGCTGTCGTGGTGGTGATCGGGATGGGCACCGCCCTGCTCCTTCGCTCCTTCCGCCTCATCTCACCGGAGCCCATCTGGGCCTGGGCCCTGGTCCTGGGCGCCATCGCCATCTTGGTGGCGGTCGCACCTCCCTGGATGGACGAGCATCCGGGCCGGCGACGCCTGCTGGTGCAGATGACCGGTTTGACGATCCTGGCCGCCACGGCCACCTATCTGACCGGGTGGGGCCCGATCCTGATCACCGCCATCGCCACCGTCTCCGTCGTCACGGTGATCTGCTACGGCCCGGACCTGTGGCACTGGCTGGTGGCCGTGGGTCTGGGGTGCGTGCTGCTGGCCCAGATCGGCATCGCCATCCACCTGGTCCCGACCGAACTGTCGCTACCCACCGCCGAGGGGGTCGTCGCCCTGGGGTTCCTCATCTACGTGGTCATGGTCGGCCTCACCGTCTACGCCGCCCGTGAGATCAAGGCGTCGGGGGACCTGCTCCAATCCAGCGAGGAGCGGTTCCGGTCGCTCATCCAATACGCCTCGGACACGACCATGCTGGTCAGCGAGGACGGGTCCCGGATCACCTACGTGAGTCCGGCCTGCAAGGACCTGGTCGGGAGCTCCCCGGAGCGGCTGGTGGGGAGGTGCCTCCTCCCTCTCGTCCACCCGGAGGACCGCGACCGGGTGGCCGCCCTTCTGACCGAGCAGGGGCCGGCCCAGCCGGTGGTCCAATTCGAATTCCGGATGCCGACCGTGGACGGGGGCGCCGTCCGCCAGGTCGAAGCCGTGATGAGCGACATGCGGGGGAACCCGGCGGTCGGTGGCCTGGTGTTCAACCTCCGGGACATCTCGAAGCGGAAGGCCGCCGAGGCCCAGCTGGCGTACGCCGCGTTGCACGACACCCTGACCGGACTCGCCAACCGCGCCCTGGTCCTGGATCGCACCGAGCAGCTCCTCGCCCGGTCCCGCCGGCGCCACCGTGGTACGGCCGTGCTCTCCGTCGACCTCGACAACTTCAAGGACGTCAACGACAGCCTCGGTCACGCCGCCGGGGACTCCCTCCTCCGCCAGGTCTCCCGCCGGCTGGTCGCCTCCGTCCGGGAGTCGGACACCGTGGGTCGCATGGGTGGGGACGAGTTCGTCGTTCTCCTCGACGAGCCCTTGGGCGACGGACAGGCCGAGCTCATGGCCGCCAAGCTGCTCAAGGCCGTCGAGCAGCCGGTCAACCTGGGCCCCGGGTGCGAGTACCCCATCGCCATCACCGCCAGCATCGGGATCGCCACCGGGGGCCGGGAGAGCGCCGACGTCCTGATCGGGGACGCCGAGATCGCCCTCTGCCGGGCCAAGGCGGCGGGGAAGCACTGCAGCGTGCTGTTCGCTCCGGCCATGGCCGAGGCGGCCTCCGTTCGCCTCCGGTACGAATCCGACCTCCACCGAGCGGTAAACCGGTCGGAGTTCTTCCTCGTCTACCAGCCTCTGTTCGACCTGGATCCCGTCGCCGTCTACGGCGTCGAGGCCCTGCTGCGTTGGCGGCATCCGGACCGGGGGGTCATCTCACCCGTCGAGTTCATTTCGGCCCTGGAAGCCAACGGCCTGATCCTCGAGGTCGGTGGTTGGGTCCTCCGCCAGGCATGCCGGCAGTTGACGCAGTGGAAGCACGAAGGCCTCGACCTGATCATGTCCGTCAACGTCTCGATGGCCCAGTTCGAGACCGACCAGATCGTCGCGGACGTCGCCGAGGCGTTGTCGGCGGCCGGGTGTGACCCGTCCGGCCTGGTCATCGAGATCACCGAGTCCATGTTGATGAGCGACCCCACCGCCGTGCTCCAGCGCCTCCGGCTGCTGAAGGGCCTGGGGGTCAAGATCGCCATCGACGACTTCGGGACGGGGTACTCGTCGCTCGCCTATCTCCGCCAGTTCCCCGTCGACGAACTCAAGATCGACCAGACCTTCATCTCGTCGATCCTGGAGTCGAGGGAGGCCAACGTCATCGTGAAGAGCTTCGTCGAGCTGGGTGAGGCCCTCGGGATCGAAACCCTGGCCGAGGGGATCGAGGACTACTCCCAGCTGGAGATCCTCCAGGGCGTCCACTGCCTCCGGGGCCAGGGGTTTCTGGTCTCCCGACCGCTGGCCGCCGACGCCCTGGTCGAGTTCCTCGACGTCTGGCTGCCTGTCCCGGAGAACGCCGGGTCCCGCTCCGAGTGGGCCGAGGCGTCGCGGGATCAGGCCGAGTGGTGGTGTCGAACCGAGGGAGTGCCGACGCCCGGCACCGAGGCTGAGCGGGATCGTCCCACCGGGATCGCCATGTCCTCAACCGGGCCCGACGGGGCGGTCACCGGCTCCACCGAGGTTGCACGGGGAGGCCCTTCGTCCTAGCTTTTAGCTGTAGATGTTTCAGGCACCGCGTCCAGCACGATCAGGCGATCCCGGACGGGTGTTCGACGGTCGGAAGGGGGAGACCGGCTGATGGAGAGTTCCGCCCCTCCGGGCTCCGCTCCCTGGGTCTTCGGCAACCAGCCACTCCCCCAGACCCTGGCTCTCGCCCGGGTTGCCCGTCGTCTGATCGGGACCGCTCTCTCGCTGGAGGAGGAGGACGAGGGTGTGGCCCGGCTGATCGACGAGCTGGCGGCCACCGAGCGGGCGCTGGCCGGACGAGCCCCCGCCGACCCCACACCCCGGATCGGACCCGACAGCCGACCGGACCAGCGGGTCTATCTCGACCACGGCGGCGAACATCGGCGCCTTCAACCCGTGCTTTCCCGAGTACGAGCTCCGGGTGGACGGCACCCACGCCTCCGGGAGCGTCACCTTCCCACTCCCCTACGAGGGGCCCCCGGGGTACGTCCACGGTGGTTTCCTGGCCGTCTTCTTCGACGGCGTCATCCAGCACCACAACTGCCGGTACGGCGTGGCCGGCAAGACCACGGCACTCAACCTCGAGTACCGCCGTCCCACCCCCCTCCTCACCACCCTGCAGTTCGGGATCGAGCGCGCCTCCGACGACCGGCGCATCACCTCCACCGCCCACCTCGAGCTCGACGGCACCGTGCTGTGCCGGGCCACCATGGAGGCGGTGGCCGGTGACCGGTCCCGCCTGCCCGACGTCTCGCCGCGACGGACCCCCGCGTGAACGCCGCTCCCGCTCCCCTGCCGCTCACCCTCGGGGAGCTGCTGGATGCCCGGGCCGCCCACCGGGGCGACCAGCCCTTCCTCATCTGCGATGAGCACACCCTCACCTACGCCGGCGCCGCCGACCGCTCCGCCGACCTGGCCCGAGGCCTCCTCGCCGCCGGTCTGTCCCACGGGTCCCGGGTGGGGCTCCTGTACCCCAACGGCCCCGAGTTCGTGGTCGCCTCGCTGGCCGCCGCCCGGCTGGGTGCGGTCAGCGTCCCCCTCAGTACCTTCTCGACGGCGGCCGAACTCCGGGGGCTGCTGGACAACGCAGGGGTGGACACCCTCCTGGCCGCCGCCGCCCACCGGGGCCGCGACTTCGTCGACATCCTCGTCCGGGCGGCACCCGACCTCGACCCGTCCGCCCCGCCACCGCTCCACTCCCCCTCCGTCCCCACCCTCCGGCGGGTGGCGTTCGACGCCCCCGACCGGCCGGTCGACCGGTCCTGGACCCTCCGGTCGGTCCTCGAGTCCGGAGCCCGGATCGACCCCGACCTGCCGGCGGCCGGTCAGCGCCAGGTCCACCCGTCGGACGACCTGGTCATCGTGCACACTTCCGGCTCCACCGCCGAGCCCAAGGGCGTCATCCACACCCACGGCTCGCTCCTCGGCCACCTCCACGTCCTCAACCGGCTGCGGCGCTACGGCGGGGACGAGGTCCTGTTCTGCAACTCGCCGTTCTTCTGGATCGGCGGCTACGCCTACGCCCTGCTCGGGACCCTCGAGGCGGGAGCCACCCTGGTCTGCTCCAACGCCACCGATCCCTCCGCCGTCCTCGACCTGATCGAGCGCACCCGCCCCACCATGGTCAACGGCTTCGCCCAGTCGGTCGCCCACCTGGCCACCGACCCGACGTTCCCGGGACGGGACCTGACCTCCATCCGCCGCGGGAACCTCTACCCGATCATGACCGAAGAGGTCCGCCCGTCCGATCCGGAGCTCCACCACAACATGCTCGGCATGACGGAGACCGGGAGCGTCTGCCTGACCAGCGACGACGAGTCGGAGCAGCCCGAGCACCGCCGGGGGTCGTTCGGCCGGCCGGTCCCCGGCCTCGAGGCCAGGGTGGTCGACCCGGACACCGGTGCCCTCCGGACGGTGGACCAGGTCGGCGAGCTCTGCCTCCGGGGTCCCGCCCTGATGTCGGGCTACTGCGGACGGGAGCGCCACGAGACCTTCGACCGGGACGGCTGGTACCACTCCGGTGACCTCTTCCACGCCGACGCCGACGGCTTCCTCTACTTCCACGGGCGCCAGGGCGACATGATCAAGACCTCGGGGGCCAATGTGTCCCCCCGCGAGGTGGAGGCGGCCGTGCTCGACGAGACCGGCCTGGTCGCCCACGTGTTCGGGGTGGACGACCCGGCCACCGGTCAGCTGGTGGTCGCCGTCCTCCGGGTGCCCCCGGCCGCCGTCGCCCCCGACGCCGAGGAGCTCGCCGGCCGGCTCCGGGCCCGGCTCTCCGCCTACAAGGTCCCCAAACGGATCGTGGCCATGGACGAGGGGGAGGTGCCCATGATGTCGAGCGGCAAGCTCGACCTGCGCGCCCTCCGGGAGCTCCTCCGTGCCTGACCTGCTCACCCTCCCCGCCCTCCTCCGCCACAACGCCGACGCCCACGGCGACAAGGCGGCCGTCATCGACGAGCGGGACGCCGTCGGCCACGACGAGCTCGACCAGGCCGAGCGCGGCACTGGCCGGCCGGCTCGTCGCCGCCGGGGTCGGGCCCTCGTCCCGGGTCGGGCTCCTGATGGAGAACGGGGTCGGGTGGGTGACCATCGCCTCGGCGGTGATGCGGATCGGGGCCGTCCTGGTGCCGCTGAGCACCCTGCTCAAACCACCGGAGCTCGGTAGCCAGCTGCAGACGGCGGCGGTCACCGAACTGATCGTGACCCCGGAGTTCCGGGGACGTACCTACCTCGCCGACCTCGAGACGGTGGCCCCCGGCATCGTCGAGGCGACGGGTGCCGGCCGGCGACACGCCGAGCTGCCCAACCTCCGGAGGGTGTGGGCGGCCGACCACCTGCCCACCGGCCAGGTCGACGGTGCCCTGGTGGCGGCGCTCGACGGCCGGGTCCGTCCCGCCGACGACCTGGTCGTCCTCTTCACCTCCGGCAGCCGCGGCCTGCCCAAGGGGGTCATCCACACCCACGGTGGGGCCATCCGGGCCACCGCCAACGGGCTGACCGACCGGTGCGTGGCGGCGGACGAGCGCCTCTACATCCCCATGCCGTTCTTCTGGACCGGTGGGTTCTCCGGCGGCCTGTTGACCGCCCTGGTGGCGGGGGCCACCCTGATCACCGAGGCCGTCCCCGAGCCGGTGGCCACCCTCGGCCTGCTGGAGCGCGAGCGGGTCACCCTGTTCCGGGGATGGCCCGACCAGGCGGCCCGCCTGGCCGCCCACCCCCGGGCCGCCACCACCGACCTCACCTCCCTCCGACCCGGCAGCCTCCCCGCCGTGCTGCCGGTGGACCGGCGCCCGGGGCCGTCGGCCCGGGCCAACCTCTTCGGCATGACCGAGACCTTCGGCCCCTACTGCGGCTACCGGCTGGACACCGATCTGCCCCCGGGCAAGCACGGGAGCTGCGGGCGGCCGTTCGCCGGGATCGACGTCGCCATCTTCGACCCCGAGTCGGGCGAGCGCTGCCCACCGGGCACCGACGGCGAGATCGGTGTCCGCGGTCCGGCGGTGATGCGGGGGATCTGCGGTCGCTCCCGGGCCGACACCTTCGACGGCGACGGCTACTACCGCACCGGCGACCTCGGCCGCCTCGATGACGACGGGTTCCTCTGGTACCGCGGCCGCACCGACGACATGTTCAAGGTCAGCGGGGCCACCGTCTACCCCTCCGAGGTGGAAGCCGCCCTCCGGAGCGTGCCCGGGGTCAACCAGGCCTTCGTCTCCGACGTGCCGGGGCCGGCGGGCGGGCGGGCGGTGGGCGCCGTGGTGGTGACGACCCTGACGCCCGAGGCCGTGCACGATGCCGTCCGCACCCGGCTGAGCAGCTTCAAGGTGCCGTCCCGCTGGTACGTGACCGATCGTCCGGAGGACGTCCCCCGGACGGCCAGCGACAAGGTGGACAAGGCAGCCCTGCAGGCGTTGATCGACACCGTCGGCACCGCGGTGGACGCCCCGGCCACGACCGTCGGTGCCCCCGAGGGAGACTCATGACCATGTCCTACGAGACCATCATCTACGAGGTGGCGGACCGAACCGCCACCATCACCTTCAACCGCCCCGAGCGGTACAACGCCATCAACCGGCGGATGGTCAAGGAGCTGCGGGACGCCTACGACCGGGCCGAGGCCGACGACGAGGTGTGGACGCTGATCGTGACCGCCACCGGGCGGGCGTTCTGCTCCGGTGCCGACGTGGAGGGGATCCCCGACGACGGCAAGGTGCCCCACGAGGGGCGCTACCTGTCGCAGCACCACGAGTGGGAGGCGCCCCAGGAGGCCACCCCGCCGTTCCGGACGATGGCCAAGCCGATCATCGTGGCGGTCAACGGCATCTGTTGCGGGGCGGGCATGGACCTGGTGACCACCGGGGACATCACCATCGCCGCCGACGACGCCACCTTTTTCGACCCCCACGTCAGCATCGGCCTGGTCTCGGGCCGGGAGATGGTCCGGGTGGCCCGGGCCCTGCCCGTCAACGTGGCCATGCGCATGGCCCTGCTGGGCAAGCACGAGCGGCTCAGCGCCCAGCGCGCCTACGACCTGGGGTTCGTCACCGAGCTGGTGCCGGCCGACCAGCTCGGTCAGCGGGCCCGGGAGCTGGCGGCGCTGGTGAACCGCAACGCCCCGCTGGCCGTCCGGGGCACCCGGATGGCCATCCGCAAGGGCCTGGGGCTCCCGCTCCACGAGGCGGAGATCCTGGCCGAGGCCTACCGCGAGCGGGTGCTCCACACCGAGGACTCCCTCGAAGGGCCCCGGGCCTTCCTCGAAAAGCGGGACCCGGTCTGGGAGTGCCGCTGAGCGGCACCGGCCGAAGGGTCGAACCACCACCGACGACGACTGGAGCACCGCCATGGAGATCACCGCCGCCGTCCTGCGCTCCACCGACGGGCCGTACCGGCTGGAGAAGCTGGAACTGGCACCACCGGGTCCGGGGGAGGTGCTGGTCCGGGTCGTCGGTGCCGGGATGTGCCACACCGATGTCGTGCCGCGACAGCTGGCCGGCTTCCTGCCCATCATCACCGGTCACGAGGGGTCGGGGGTCGTCGAGGCCGTGGGCCCGGGTGTGGCCGGTGTCCGGGTGGGGGACCACGTGGTGCTGTCGTTCGACTCGTGCGGCGCCTGCGCCATGTGCTCCCGCGGACTCCCCTCCTACTGCTCCACCTTCATCCCCCGGAACCTCACCGGGAGGGACCTCCAGTGGGGCACGCGGGTGACGGACGCCGAGGGCGGCGAGGTGGCCTCCCGCTGGTTCGGCCAGTCCTCGTTCGCCACCCACTGCCTCGCCACCGAGCGGAACACCGTGGTGGTGGACGACGACGTCGAGCTCGAGCTCCTAGGTCCCCTGGGGTGCGGGATCCTCACCGGCGCCGGGTCGGTCCTGCACGCCCTGGACGTGACGGCCGGGCGGGGCCTGGTGGTGTTCGGGGCCGGGGCGGTGGGCCTGGCGGCGGTGATGGCCGCCGCCGTGGTGGGAGCGGCTCCCATCATCGCCGTCGACCTGCACCCGCACCGCCTGGACCTCGCCCTCGAGCTCGGTGCCACCCACGTGCTGGCCGGCGGTGACGAGGGGTTGGTGGAGGCCATCGGTGCCATCGCCGAGGGAGGGGCGGAGTACAGCCTCGACACCACCGGGGTGCCGTCGGTGATGGTGGCCGCCCTGGCGGTGATCCGGCTGGGTGGGCACTGCGGGTTCGTGGGCGTCCAGACCGCCGACCTGACGCTCGACCCCCTGGCGCTGGTCGGCAAGCGGGTGTCCGGGATCCTGGAGGGCAGCGCCGATCCCCAGACGCTCATCCCGCGCCTCCTCGGGCTCTGGAGGGAGGGCCGGTTTCCGTTCGACCGGCTGGTCCGGACGTTCCCCCTCGACCAGATCAACGAGGCCGAGGCAGCGTCGCTGGCCGGCACCGTCGTGAAGCCGGTCCTGCTCCCCTCGCCACCACCCGCCGGCCGCCGGACGACGGGCTAAGGTACACACCGGACGAAAACCTATAGAGGTATCGAGGGACCTCCGAACCGTCGGAGCACCTCCCCCGAGACGAGGAAGGACGCACCAGCATGGATCCCAAGGGCAAGTCAGCGATCATCGTCGGTGGAGCGTCGGGGATGGCCCGGGCCTCCGCCGAGCTCCTCGTCCAGCAGGGGGCCAACGTGGCCATCCTCGACCTCCCCCGATCGGCTGGGGCCGAGGTCGCCGCCGGGCTGTCGGGCACCTTCCATCCCTGCGACGTGACCGATGACGCCGGGGTCGAAGCCGCCCTCGACGCCGCCGTCGAGGCGCTGGGTGGCTCGCTCCACGTGTCGGTCAACTCCGCCGGGGGTGGCACCGCACGCCGGACCCTCTCGAAGGAGGGACCGCACCCGCTGGAGGAGTTCCGGGGCACCATCGAGTTGAACCTGATCAGCAGCTTCAACATCGCCCGGCTGGCCGCCGCCCACATGGCCCGGAACGAGCCGGAGGACGACGAGCGGGGCGTGATCATCAGCACCGCCTCCATCGCCGCCTTCGAGGGCCAGATCGGCCAGGTCGCCTACTCGGCAGCCAAGGCGGGAATCGCCGGCATGATGCTCACCATGGCCCGTGACCTCGGCTCGTTGGGGATCCGGGCGATGGCCATCGCTCCCAGCCTGTTCGCCACCGGCCTGACCCAGGGGATCCCGGACGAATTCGCGGCGGCGCTCACCCGTGACGCCGCCTTCCCCAAGCGGCTCGGCCGCCCCGAGGAGTTCGCTCGGCTGGTGCTCGCCATCGTCGAGACGCCGATGCTGAACGGGTCGTGCATCCGGCTCGACGCCGGGCAGCACTTCGCCCCGAAGTAGCCGGCCGGCACCCTCAGCGGGCGAGGATGGTGACGGCGGCCGTGCCCGGGGCGCCGTACACCTGGGCATAGCCGACCCGGGGATCACCGGGCACCTGACGGTCGCCGGCCCGGCCCTGCAGCTGCAGCACCAGCTCGTGGATCTGGCGGAGCCCGGAGGCACCGATCGGCTCGCCGTTGGCGATCAGGCCACCGTCGGTGTTGACGGGCAGGGCCCCGTTGATCTCGGTGGCACCATCGGCGACCAGCCGCTCCTGATCGCCATCGAGGCAGAAGCCGTTCTCGGCCAGGTGGATCACCTCGGCCCCGGCGTCGGTGTCCTGCAGTTGGATCACGTCCACGTCCTCCGGGCCCAGCCCGGCCTGTTCGTAGGCCGCCCGTGACGCGTACACCGTCGGGGACACGTCCTCGTCGACCGCCGCCCAGCTGGTGTTCACCTCGTAGGCGCCGTAGTTGCGCGTCCGGAGGACGCTGGACCTCAGGAGCACCGGAGCCTCGGTGTAGCGGTGGGCGATGTCGGCCCGGCACATCACCACGGCGGCCGCCCCCTCGTCGGGGGCGCAGAACATCAGCGAGGTCAGCGGGTAGTTGAGCACCGGCGAGGCGAGGATGTCCTCCTCCGACACCGGGGTGCGGCGGAAGGCCTTCGGGTTGAGGGATCCGTTCCGGTAGTTCTTGGCCGCCACCCGGGCCAGGGTCCCCGTCGAGATACCGTGATCGTGCATGTAGCGGTTGATCTTCATGCCGAAGAACTTGGTCGTCACGTACTGGCCGTTCTCCGCGTACCAGGCCGGCATGTTGACCAGCGTGGGATCCACCTTGAACGATCCACGGGGGTGCTTGTCGAGGCCGACGGCGACGCCGATGTCGCCCACCCCGGCCCGGATGGCGTTGGCCGTCTGCTGGATGGCCGCCGCGGCGGTGGCGCAGGCGTTGAAGACGTTGACGAAGGGGACCCCGTTGAGTCCGAGGAGCCCGGTGAGCGGGTCGGTCTGGGCCACCTCCCAGCTGCCGCCGTAGGCGAATTGGACCTCGGGCCAGCCGACCCCGGCGTCGCGGAGGGCGTCGTCGATGGCTTCGGCACCCATGTCGAACGCCGACTTGTCTCCGAAGCGTCCGAACGGGTGCAGGCCGACGCCGATGATGGCGATGTCGTCCACGGGATCTCCTCAGGCGGTGGTGGCGCCGTCCGGCGCGGGGGCGAATGCGAAGGTGAGAACCTGGTCACCCTCCTCGTCGACGAAGAAGGGCACGATCCGGAGCTCGACCTCCATTCCGAACTCGAGTCGCTCCGGGTCGCTCTCGGTCAGGCGGGCCTCGACCCGCACCAGGTCGTCGAGCTGGACGAGACCCACCCCGAACGGCTCGAACGATCGGCCCGTCCCATCCCCGGCGAACGGCACCAGCGGTGGGAATCCCTGCGTGGTCCAGGACACCAGCGTGCCGCGGCGCGGCAGCAGGCGTTCGGACATGGCCCGATGACCGCAGCGGGGACAGCGCTCCTGGGCCGGAAACGTCACGGCCGCGCAGTCGCCGCAGCTGCTGCCGATCAGGGCCGGCTCCTCGGCCGGCCAGGTGAACACCTCCGCGATCGGTCGCTCCACTGCTCATTCTCCTTGGACCGGTCGTCGCGGCCCCGGGGTACGTTGAAACCTCTAGAGGTTATAGCAGCCATGGTGCCCTGTCGCCAGCCCCCCGGGGCCGCCCGGAGGATCGAAGCTCCCGCCGCACCGGTCGGCGGACCGCCCGTCGCAGGCAGATAAACATCTAGAGGATCTACTCCTCCACCCGGGCCCGTCGAGGTACGATGCCGACCATGGCCCAGGGACTCGACGCTCCCGTCCCCAACGTCGACGGCCCCGAGCCGGGCGGGGTGACCCGACGGTGACCCGGTCGCCCTCCCCCGACCTGCCCTGGCGACGCCAGGCCTCGGCCCTCCGCGACGACCTGGCCCGGTGGGTGACCCACTCCTACGGGGCCGGCGCCACCCTCGGCGACTGCTCCCTGCCTGACAACGGGATGGCCAACGAGACCCTCCTGTTCGGGGTGGACGGCCAGCGGTACGTGGCCCGGCTGGCACCCCACCAGGACATCCCCTACCCGGTGTTCCCCGTCTTCGACCTGGCCCTCCAACGGGACTGCCTGGACCTGGTGCGGGACCGCACCCGGGTCCCGGTCCCCGAGGTGGTCCGGTACGAGGAGGACCCCGACTGGCTGGGCACCCCGTTCCTGGTCATGCGGCACGTCGACGGTGACGTCCCGCGGGACACCCCGCCCTACCTCCTCGAGGGGTGGATGACGGCCCTGTCGGTGGCGGAGCTGGCCCAGCTCGAGGCGAACACCGTCGAGGTGCTGGTCGGGATCCACCAGGTGCGGGACCCCGCCGATCTCGAGATCTTCGAGCACGCCGGCTCCCCGGTCCCACCCCTCCAACGCCAGCTGGGCGCCCAGCGTCGCTACTACGACTGGGCACGCGAGGGCAGGCGGGTGCCCGCCATCGAGGAGGCGTTGACGGCGCTGGAGGCCTCCCTCCCCGATAACCGGCGGACGGTCCTCAACTGGGGGGACAGCCGGATCGGCAACATCATCTACCGGGGCCCCCGACCGGTCGCCGTGCTCGACTGGGAGATGGCCACCACCGGGCCGCCGGAGGTCGACGTGGCCTGGATGGTCTTCCTCCAGACCTTCATGCGGGAGATGATCACCACCTTCCTCCCCGACGTCTTCACCGGTGAGGGTCCGGCGGCGCTGGCCGGGCTGCTCCGGAAGGACCGGGTCGTCGAACGGTACGAGGCGGTGGCGGGCGAGCGGCTCGAGGACCTGGCCTGGTACGAGGCGTTCGCCGGCGTCCGCTTCGCCATCATCCTGATGCGGATGAGCCTCCGGGCCGCCGCCCTGGGTGCCCTGCCCGAGGCCGAGGACCCCGACACCCTGATCATGTTCGCCCCGCTGCTGCGGCGGCTGGTGGCCGAGCTCGACCGGTAGGGACCGCCCGTCCCTTCCCCGGCCTACGGCTCCGGGACGTCGAAGTGGGCGTCGCGCAGCTCGAAGGCCTTCTTGGTGCCGTGCTCGGCCCGGGTCTTCACGAAGTTGAACTCGTCCTCGTCGAACTGGAGGTTGGTCCCGTAGGCGTGGACGAGGTACGAGGACACCTCCTCCCCCTGGTAGGCCTGCGACTGCTCCACCAGGCGGAACGCCTCCTTGGCGATCACGATCCCGTCGGCCGGCATTTTGGCGACCTTCCGGGCCCACCAGTCGGCCCGGGCCTCCACCTGGTCGTCGGCGACCACCTCGGTGAAGATGCTGTACCGCTCGAGCTCCGACGCCGGCGGGGTGTCGCCGGTGAGCAGCATCCGCCTGGCCAGCATCGGCCCCAGGCGGTGGAAGAACATGTGGAGCCCGCCGAGGGCCGGACCCAGGAACCGGGTGGCCGGCATGCCGACCACGGTGTCGGAGGCCACCACCGAGATGTCCGACATGAGCGCCAGCTCGAAGCCACCCCCCAGCGCGAAACCCCGCACCTCGGCCACCGTCACCTTCGGATAGCCCAGGTAGTCGTGGTAGAACTGGAACGTCTTCCGGTCCACCGTCAGCCGCCGGCGCTGGCTGGGACGGCGACTCTTCCCGTTGCCGTTGGCCCGCTCCTCGTCCCTGGGGCCGTACCAGGCGTAGGCGTTGCCCATGTCGGCGCCGGCGCTGAAGACGCCGCCCTCCCCTCGGAGGACCACCACCTTGATGTCGTCGTCCTCGGCCAGCAGGTCGAAGTACTCCGCCATCTGCCGACGCATCGGCGGGTCGTAGCAGTTGCGACGGTCGGCGTTGTTGATGGTGACCCGGGCGATCCCGGTGTCGCGGTCCTGCTCGAGCACCACTCGCGGATCAGACACCGACCGCCGTCCCTTCCCACCTCACGACCACCTTCACGTTACCCTCTTTCCTTTAGATCTTTCATGCCCGTGGGTCCGGCGACCGGCCGGCACCCCCGTCCCGCCGGCCCTCAGGAGGGGCCGCCGAAGAGGGAGGCGATCCGTTGCGTCCGCTCGTCGAACGGCGTCCCCTTCAGGGGGTCGGGTTCGCGGGGCAGGCCCAGGGCGCGCTCCCCGATGACGTTCTTCTGCACCTCATCGGTGCCCCCGTAGATCGACGAGGCACAGGCGAACACCATCGCCTCGGGGTAGCGGCCGGCCACCGGTCCGTCGGGGTCCCACAGGGTGGCCGCCATGCCCAGGATGTCGCAGCCGAGCTCGCCGGACAGCTTGGCCACCCGGGTCTGGGCCAGCTTGCCGAGGTTGGGGAAGCCCGCTCCCCGGCCCCGGGCCATCTCCCCCTCCATCCGCCTCGACGTCCACTCGCCGGTGCGGGTGAAGGCCACCAGGCGGGCCAGCTTCTGCCGGATGAGCGGATCCTCCGAGCGACCCTCGGTGCGGGCCAGCTCGATCAGCTCGGACAGGGACAGCACCTTGCTCCCGGACGGAGGCGGCTCGACGTCGAG
The DNA here is from genome assembly GCA_963709665.1 of uncultured Actinomycetota bacterium. Classification (GTDB taxonomy): domain Bacteria; phylum Actinomycetota; class Acidimicrobiia; order Acidimicrobiales; family RAAP-2; genus DASZIT01. The sequence goes on from CAVPWU010000010.1 coordinate 73,503, forward strand.
GGCTTCCCCGGCAGGGAGGTCGAGGAAGCCGCCCTTCGGCCCGGCGGGGGGGAAGCCCCGCATGGAGCCCCCGGCCCCGATGCCGGTACGCTCGAACATCAGGGTGGTCTGGGTGACGGCCCACCCGTTGTTGAGCCCGCCGACCAGATCGGCGTCATCGACCACCGCCTCATCGATGAAGACCTCGTTGAACATGGCGTGGCCGGTGATCTCCACCAGTGGCCGCACCTCCACCCCCGGCTGGTCGAGCGAGAAGGCGAACCAGGAGATCCCGGCGTGCTTGGCCACCGTCGGGTCGGTGCGGGCCAGGAGCATCCCGTGATCGGCACCGACGGCCATGGAGCTCCACACCTTCTGGCCGGTGATGACCCACTTGTCGCCGTCCCGCTCGGCCCGGGTGGACAGGGAGGCCAGGTCGGAGCCGGAGCCCGGCTCGCTGAACAGCTGGCACCAGGCGTTGGAGCCGTCGTAGATACGCGGCACGTACCGCTCGATCTGCTCGGGGGTGCCGTGGCTCAGAATGGTCGGCGCCGCCATCAGGAGACCGAGCCCGCTGGGGGGCAGCACGGCGCCGTGACGGTCGAAGGCGGCGCGTACGAGGCCCGGCGACCGACGCGAGTAGCCGCGACCGCCCCAGCGGATCGGGAAGTGGGGCGCCGTCCACCCCGCCTCGCCGACCCGCTGCCACCATTCGGCGACGGTCAGCTCCGGATCCCACTGCTCCTTCAGCCAGGTGGTGACGTCGTCGTCGAGGTCGGCGTCGTCCCGACGCTCCTCGGTGGGGACGGTGGTCACGCGGCCGCTCCGCCCAGGGACGTCACGCCCAGCAGGTCGAGGGCGTTCTGGCGCATGACCATTCCGATCTCGCCGTCGGAGAAGTCGTGGAGCTCCTTGGTGAAGGTGAGGGGGTCGGCCAGACCCTCGCCATGGGGCCAGTCGGAGCCGAAGAGCACCCGCTCGGTGCCGATCAGATCGGCCAGCTTGCGCAGCTCCTCCTCGTAGTACGGCGTGACCCACACATGGGTGCGGATGACGTCGAGCGGATCGTCGGGGAAGGCGCGGGGGTTCTGGTTGGCCAGCTTGTGCAGGCGCTTGACCAGCAGGGGAACCCAGTCCGAGCCGTTCTCGATGCTGGCCACCCGGAGGTCGGGATGACGGTGGAAGACCCCGTCGATCACCATGCTGGCGACGGTGTCGTGGATGGGCCGGTCGGACACCAGCAGGCGGGTGAGCACGTCGACACCGGCGTAGGCCTCGAAGTGGTCCTGGGCTCCCCAGGCGCCGGCGAACATCTCGTACCCGCTGTCCCCGAGGTGGAAGGCAACCGGGATCCCCGCCTCGGCCAATCGGTCCCAGACCGGATCGTGGGCGGGATGGCCGAACGAGCGACCCCGACCGTCGGCGGTGGGCACCGGGGCCGGCCGGAGGTGCACCATGCGCACCCCCCGCTCGAGCAGCGAGTCGATCTCCTCGACGGCGGCGGCCGGATCGGCCAGGGAGAGCATCGGCACGGCGAGGATCCGGTCGCGGTAGGAGTAGCCCCAGTCCTCGTCGAGCCAGCGGTTGAAGGCGTGCAGTGTCGCCACGGTGGCCGGGATGTCCCCCCGCAGGGCCTGCTCGATGCCGCAGGCCAGGGTCGGGAACATCAGGATGGCATCCAGTCCCTGCTCGTCCATGGTGGCCAGTCGGGCGTCACGGTCCCGGTACTCGGCGTGGATGGGCTCGATCTGGTGGAGCGAGCCGGGGCTCACCCCGTCGGGGATCTGCCCGCGGAAGAGCAGGTCGAGACAGCCGGGGACGATGACCGGATCGAAGGTGGGATTGGGGACGAACTTGTACTTGCGCCCACCGGCCAGGAGGATCTTGTGGGTCCCCTGGTCGAGCACCTCGACCCCCCGCCCCTTGAACCGGGGGTCGAGGTAGCGGGTACAGGAGTCGATCGCCTCGTAGTAGTGGTTGTCGGCGTCCACCGCCTGCAGTTCGTTGCCCATGACGTCTCCGTTCCACGGTCAACCCTTCCGTTCCGTTGACCCCTAAAGCTTAAGACGTTTTACCGGGGAGGGCAACCACGGCGGACGGGCGTCGACAGGGACGGGCGAGGCCCGGGACCGGGACCGGCAGGGCCGGTGCCGGTGCCTGACGACCCGGAGGGGCGGGACGCCCACCCGGGTCGGGGGCAGTGGTCACGGGGAGGGCGAGAGCCCCTCGAGGTGCTTGAGGATGTCCGGGTAGCGCTTGGTGTGGGCGCCGCCGTCGACCAGGTGGAACGAACCGGTGATGAGCCGGGACTCGTCCGAGGCCAGGAAGGCCACCAGGTCGGCGATGTCCTCCGGGGTGGCGTAGGTGCCCAGTGGGGCGTTCTCGACGAAGTCGTCGACGACCGGCGGGATCAGCCACATCCCCTCGGTGAGGGCGGTCTGCACCAGCCCGGGGCCGATGGCGTTGACGCGGATCCCCCGCGGTCCCAGCTCCATGGCCGCCACGTTGGCCAGCATCACCAGGGCCGACTTGGAGCAGCAGTAGGCGCTCATCCCGACGGCCGGCTGCACGGCGTTCAGGCTGGCGGTGAGGATGATCGACCCGCCCCGGCCCAGGTGGGGAGCGGCGTGCTTGACGGCCAGCAGGGGCCCCACCAGGTTGATCTCGAGGACCCGCATCCACTCGGCGAGGTCGGTGTCCACGATGGGGGCGAGGGCCCCGATCCCGGCGTTGGCGAACACGATGTCCAGGGACCCGAACCGCTCGACGGCCGCCTCGACCATCCCGGCCATCTCCGGCTCGGAGCGGACATCGCACCGGTGGCTCGCCACGGCATCGCCCAGTTCGGCCCGGACAGCGGCGAGCCCATCCTCGTCGAGGTCCGCCACCATGACCCGGGCGCCCTCGTCGACGAACCGCCGGGTGGTGGCGAGCCCGATCCCCGACGCTCCGCCGGTGACGATGCCCACCCTTCCGTTCAGACGACCCCCCGGCATGCGGCCGAACGTACCATCCAAAACATCTGGATGTCTTTTCCCCCAACGCCGGGTCCTGCGACCGGGAGCCGGGGGCCGGGGCGGTCGCTACTCGGGCCGCTGGCCGCCCCGGGGCACGTCACGGAAGGCGATGTCACGGTCGCCGGCCCGCTCCCGGGGCATCCCGAGCACCCGTTCGCTGATGACGTTCCGGGCCATCTCGGTGGTCCCACCCCCGATGGAGCCCGACTGGCGCATCAGGAAGCCCGGCCCGGATCCGGCCACCGTCCCGTCCTCGTCGGCCCAGACCGCCCCGGCGGCGTCGGCCAGCTCGAAGGCGATGGTCCGGCTGCGGGCCGAGGCGGCGCCCGAGAACAGCCGGGTGATGGCGGCGGCCTGGTCGTGCATCAGCCCCGACCCGACCCCGGCGATGATCCGACGCTGCAGCTCTCCTCCCACCAGCTGGAGTGTGCGCGCCTCGCCGACGAGATCCCGGGCCACGGGATCGTCCAGTCGACCGGCGTCGCGGGCCACCTCGAGCGACGATCCGGTGCCCACATAGGTGGCCGAGGCGTCGGCGGGCTGGGAGACCAGCGGCGAGTTGTACAGCATCCGCTCGTGGAACAGCCACCGGATGGCCACCGACCAGCCGTCGTCCACCGCTCCGATGCGGTCGGCATCGGGCACCCGCACGTCGTCGAGGAACTCCTGGCAGAACTCCTTGGAGCCGTTCAGCATCTCGATCTTGCTGATGGTGATGCCCGTCTGGTGGAGCGGGAGGGTGAACACGGTCAGCCCCCGGTGCTTGGGGACGTCCCAGTTGGTGCGGGCCAGGCAGAGCCCCCAGTCCGACCACCAGGCCCCGGTGGTCCAGATCTTCGAGCCGTTCAGGACCCACTCGTCGCCGTCCCGGACCGCGGAGGTGAGGGCGCCGGCGACGTCGGAACCGCCGCTGGGCTCGGAGAGGAGCTGCATCCACAGCTCCTCACCCCGGAGGATGGCCGGCAGGTGGCGCACCTTCTGCTCCTCGGTCCCGAAGTCCAGCAGCACCGAGGCACAGGGCGTGAAGGTGGGGACCTGAAAGCGCGACGGGTACTCGTAGCCGAGCAGTTCGCCGACGAACGCCCGCTGGTGCTCGACCGTGAGTCCCTGGCCGCCGTACTCGGGGGCGATGGTGATGCCGGCGAACCCGGCCTCGAACAGCCGGCGCTGGACCGACCGTTCGTGGGCGACGGCGGCCAGCTCCTCCTCCTCGCTGAGCACCGATCCCACCGACGCCGCCGGGCTCTCGCTGCGGGGCAGCAGGTTCTCCCGGATCCACTCCCGTGCCCGTGCCCGGAAGGCATCGACGTCTTCGACAGGCATTGGGTCCACTCCCCTGATCGCCGGCCCGCCCGGTCGCGGCGGTCCGCGCAGCAGGGTAACCAACACCCCGAGACCCACTCAAGTCCCGGCGGAGGCGGCTCCGGCGGGCGGCCCCCCACCTCCCCGGTCCGCAATAGCTTCAGATGATTCGGGAACGGTAGGCTGGCGGTCGGCAGGCCTCACCGATTCCCGGTCCTCCGGGAACGGGTCACCCACCCCGGTCGGTGGGTGCGACCGACCGACGGAAGGGCGAATGTGGCCGAAGGCAAGAAAGGCAGTCTTGTGCAACGCGAAAAGCCGCAGCAGATTGCCGACGAACTGCGGGGCCTGATCGTCAGCGGCGAGCTCCCGGACGGCGCCTCCCTGGGTCGCGAGCCCGACCTGGTCGAGCGATTCGGGGTCTCCCGCCCCTCCCTCCGGGAGGCGCTCCGGATCCTCGAGACCGAGGGGCTGATCCGGGTGGTGCGGGGCCTTCATGGCGGGGTGGTTGTGCAGTCGCCGGACCACCGGATGACCGCCCGTTCGACGGCCCTGCTGCTCCAGTCGCGCAACGTGCCCCTGGCCGACGTCTTCGAGGCCCGGAGCATGCTCGAGCCGTTGGCCGCCAAGGCCGCCGCCTCGTCGCGCAAGCGGCGGTCGTCGGCGGCCCAGCTCCGCGTGCTGATCGAGGAGGAGCGGGCGGCGCTCGAGGATCCCGAGGCATTCGGCCAGGCCAACGTCCGCTTCCACGAGCAGCTGGTCCGGCTGGCCGGCAACGAGACCTTGAGCATACTGATGGAGATGCTCGACGAGATCGTGCTCCGGGCGGTCACCGCCGTCAGTCGGGGCGAGGATCCGGTCGGCTCGGTGGCCACCCGACGGCGGGGCATCCGCTCGCAGGAGCGGCTGGCCGAGCTCATCGAGGGCGGTCAGGCGATGGAGGCCGAGGAGCACTGGCGCTCCCACATGTCGATCGTCAGCCGGGTGATGCTCGGCCAGGACGCCGAGACGGTCATCGACCTCATGCACCACCAGGACTGAGGGCCCCGAGTCCCGCTCGGATGCAGGGTCTCCCTCGGGGGCCTCGTCCTCGGGGTCGGCGTCGCGTGGTCGGAGGACCCATCGGTGACGGTCGGGGGAGGAGTGCCCACTCCCCGCCACTCTCAAGATAGCGCCGGGCGGCCGCTTGCGGCACGGGCCGGTGCGCAGAATCTCCGGTCCGAACTGCAACCGAGGGAACCAGGAGGGTCGCGAATGGCCGAGCACGGGGTGGTGGTCGCCGGAGGGGGTCCGACCGGGATGATGCTGGCGGCCGAGCTGTCGTTGGCGAAGATCGACGTCCTGGTCGTGGAGCGGCGGACCAGCCTCGAGCTCGAGAGCTCGCGCTCGGGTGGCCTCCACGCCCGCACCATCGAGGTGCTGGATCAACGGGGGGTCGCCGACCGGTTCCTCGCCGAGGGGCAGGCGATGCAGGTGCAGCGGTTTGCGGGGATCCCCCTGGACATCAGCGACTTCCCCACCCGCCACCCCTACGGGCTGGCGCTGTGGCAGAGGCACGTCGAACGGATCCTGGCCGCCTGGGTCGACGAGCTGGGGGTGCCGGTGGCCCGGGGGACCGAGGTGACCGGCTTGGCGCAGGACGACTCCGGCGTCGACGTCCAGCTGTCCGGCGAGCGGTCGCTCCGGGCGGACTACCTCGTCGGGTGCGACGGCGGACGCAGCCTGGTCCGGAAGGCGGCGGGGATCGAGTTCCCGGGATGGGACCCGTCGACCAGCTGGCTGATCGCCGAGGTCGAGATGGACGTGCAGCCGGAGTTCGGCCTGCGACCCGGGGGAGGCATCGGCCCGACGGGCGACGGCGGGCTGGTCCGGGTGGTGCTGACCGACCCGCAGCTCGATCGCACCGGCGAGGCGACCCTGCAGGATCTCCGCCAGGCTCTCCTCCTCGCCGACGGGACCGACTACGGGGTGCACAGCCCCGTCTGGATCTCCCGGTTCACCGACATGACCCGTCAGGCGGCGTCCTACCGCCGGGGGCGGGTGCTGCTGGCGGGCGACGCCGCCCACGTCCATTCCCCCCAGGGCGGACAGGGCCTCAACACCGGTGTGCAGGACGCCGTGAACCTCGGATGGAAGCTGGCCCGGGTCATCGACGGGACGTCACCGGACGACCTCCTGGACACCTACCATGCCGAGCGCCACCCGGTGGGTGCCCGCGTGCAGCACAACACCCTGGCCCAGGGTGCGCTCCGGGGCACCGACGCGCGCACCGGGGCACTCCAGGAGACCCTGGGTGAGCTCCTGGCCATGGATGCGCCGCGGAGGCGGTTGGCCGGGGAGCTCAGCGGGCTGGACATCCACTACGACCTGGGGGAGGGCCACCCCCTGCTCGGACGCCGTATGCCCGACCTCGACCTCGTGACCACCGAGGGACGGGTGCGGGTGTTCACCCTCCTGCACGACGCCAAGCCGGTGCTGGTGAACCTCGGCGGACCCGGTGAGGTGGACAGCGCCCCCTGGGCGGACCGGGTCCCGCGGGTGGACGCCGAGTACGCCGGGCCCTGGGAGCTCCCGGTGCTGGGCACGGTGGACGCTCCCACCGCCGTGCTGGTCCGTCCCGACGGCCACGTCGCCTGGGTCGGGGACGGCACCGATGCCGGGCTCCACGACGCCCTGACCACCTGGTTCGGAGCCCCCTGACCGGAGCCGAGGGCCCACCGCTCAGGAGCGGGGCAGGCCCAGTCCCCGCTCGGCGATGATCCGCCGCTGCACCTCGCTCGAGCCGCCGTAGATCGGCAGCACGATGGAGTGGCGGAACTCGTGGGCGAACTCCCCGGCCCCGGGCGACGAGGGGTCGCCCGCCTCCACCAGCCCGAGGGGACCGAAGATGTCGAGGAGGTCGCCGGCCGCCCGGACCTGGGACTCGGCGGAGAAGAGCTTGAACATCGACCCCTCGACCATCGACCGTGAGCCCTGGACCTGCGCCCACTGGCTCCGCAGGCGCAGCAGCCCGGAGACCTCCCGCTCGATGGCCAGCCGGGCCAGCCGCTCGCGGACCGTGTCGTCCTCGAGCAGGGGTCGCCCGTCCGGGGTGGTCACCGACCCGGCGGCCCGGACCGCCTCGTCGAGGACCCGGACGTCCGCTCCCCCGCCCGACCGCTCGAACATCAGGGCCACGCCCATCACCGCCCAGCCCCCGTCCACTTCCCCGACCCGGGCCGAGTCGGGGACCACCACGTCCGAGTAGTAGGTCGCATTGGTCCGTACGTCCCCGATGGTCCAGATCGGCTGCACCTCCACGCCGGGGTGGTGCATCGGCACCAGAAACATGGTGAGGCCCCGGTGCTTGGGGACGTCGGGGTCGGTGCGGGTGAGGAGGAACACGTACTCCGACTCGTGGGCGAGGGTGGTGAACATCTTGTGCCCGTTGATCACCCAGCCGTCGCCGTCCCGCTCCGCCGTGGTCTTCGCCGAGGCCACATCCGACCCTCCGTGCGACTCCGTGTAGCCGAGACAGATCACGATCTCCCCGGCCAGGGCCCGGGGCAGCACCGTCCGCTTCATCTCCTCGGAACCGCACCTCAGCAGGGTGTTGGCCACCAGCATGGTCATGCCGAGACCGTCGGAGGGGATGCCCCGCCGCTCGAGCTCGTCGGCCAGGATGAGCAGCTCGACGGCGCCGTCGTCCCCTCGGCCCCCGTACTCGGTCGGCCATCCACCGGCGAGCCACCCCCGGTCCCCGAGGGCCCGGTGGAGGTCCCAGTCGTGGTTGGTGCCCGTCCGGCGGCACCGCTCGATCAGTTCCGACGTCGGGTAGGCGTCGAGGAAGGCCGCCACCTCCCGGCGGAAGTCGGGACGGGCGTCGTCGAGGTCGAAGTTCACGCCGCCTCCCCGGGCTCGGGGTGCGGTCCGGACGCCCCGAACAGGAGGTCGCCCAGGCGGCGGTACTCCGCTCTCGGGTCGCCCCACAGGAGGGCGTAGGCCTTGGCCCTGCGGAAGTACAGCTGGATGTCGTACTCGGCGGTGAAGCCGTAGCCACCGTGGTAGTGCAGGCAGTCCCGGGTCACCCCGAGGGCGGTCTCGGCGGCGAACAGCCAGGCCATCGAAGCCAGGGTGTCGCCGCCCGGGCGGTGTTCGTCCAACGCCCAGGCCGCCTTGTAGGACAGCAGGCGGGCGCCGTCGATGGCGGTGGCGTCGTCGGCGAGCCGGTGGGCGATGGTCTGGAAGGTGGCGATCGGGGCGCCGAACACCTGGCGTGACTTCACGTACTCCACACCCAGGTCGAGGGCGGCGGCACTGACACCGGTCAGCTGCGCCGCCGACAGGAGCTTCCAGTCGACGAGGGCGGAGGTGAGGAGCGACCTGGCCGTGGCTCCCCCGGCCAGGACGGTCCGCCGGCCGGACCCCGGGTCCCGGAAGGCCAGGGGGAGGCACCCCAGGTTCTCGATCCGCCGCCCGGGGGGATCGGAACGGACGGCGACCAGCTCCTCGCCGTCGAGGGCCACGACCAGATCGGCGATCGATCCGGCCGCCAGCAGGATCGGCACCCCGGCGCCCACCGGTCCGAGTGCCACGGTGGCGACCAGGTCCCCACGGCACACCGGCTCGAGCAGGTTGTCCGCCGGACCACCGCAACGGGCCAGCAGCCGCGCCGCCACCAGCCCCTCGAGCACCGGGGCGGACGCCAGCGCCGCCCCGCACTGCTCCGCCACCAGGGCCAGCTGGAGGAGGCTCGCCGGCGGCTCCGCCCCGTCGGCCACCGCCAGGGAGGGCACGCCGAGCTTCTGCAGCTCCACCCAGAGCTCCGGATCGAATCCCGACGCCTCGGCGGCCCGGACCCGATCGGGCGACGACTGGCGGCGCAGCATCGACCGCACGGCGTCGACCAGCTGGTCCTCCTCGGCCGTCAGGTTCAGATCCACGGCTGGCCCCTCATGGTCGTCACCCGCCGCCGGTCGGGCCGACGTCGTAGAACTGGCGGGCCCACCGCCGGAGGGCGCCGTAGGGTCGGGCGTCCTGTCTGGCGAGCGCGGGGTGTTCGATGTACTCCTGGTAGCGCCAGATCTCCAGGTCGTCCTCCAGGGTGACCAGGAACTCCTTCTCGACACGCTCACGCAGGTCCGGAGGGGGCACGTCCGACTCGTCACCGGGCCGTCGCGGCCACCAGATGGAATAGAACATGTCCGAGCACCCGTCCTCGACCGGGGTGGTGGCGAAGATGAGCCGGTAGTTGGAGGATCCCTCGAAGGCGCTCATCGCCCCGCCCAGTCCGAACAGGACGCTGTGGATGCGGAGGGCCATGGCGTCCGGGTCGGGGCTGGCGGTGTCCGGCCACCCGGTCAGGAACCGCCACTCCTGGTCGACGATCTCCCACTCCAGCAGCTTGGGGGTGACGGTGGCCCGGTGGACGTACTGGAAGTGCACGCTGTCCGGGGCGTTCTCCGCCGGCACCTGGGGATGGACCGGCTCCCGCTCGTACCGCACCGACAGCTCGGGGTAGGGCCGGTAGTAGTCGGCCTCGTCCTGGGGGAGGTGCGGGAAGGTCCCGAAGATGTCGGGCAGCTCCCAGCGGGGGGCGTCGCCGTCGGGCTGCTGCCACACGAACACGCACCCGTGCTGCTCACGGACCGGCCAGACCCGGAGGCGCTTGGACCGGTTGGGGCGGTCCTCGTAGGGGATGTGGCGGTTCTCGCCGTCCGGACCCCACCGCCAACCGTGGAACGGGCACTCGACGCAGTCGCCGTGGACCTTCCCCCCGTGACCCAGGTGGGCGCCGAGGTGGAGGCAGTGGGCGTCGAGGACGTGGAGCCCACCATCGTCGTCGCGGTAGGCGACCAGGTCCTCACCGAAGTAGCGGAGGGGCCGCACCTGCCCGGCCGGGAACTCGGCCGACCAGCCGATCATGTACCAGCCGGTCGGCTTCCAGGTGAATGGAATCTTCACGTCGTACCCCCGTGGCGGGCCAGGACCCGGTCGTCGCGGCGCCCGCTGACTATAGTAAATCGTCTAGATACTTTCAATCGTCGAACCCCAGGAGAGGACCCTCCGCCGTGCCCCGCATCCCCTTGAGCAGTCTGGTCGACCCGGAACACACCGCCCTGGTCACCCAGGAGTGCCAGGTGGGGGTGGTCGGTCCCGGCGCGCCACTCGGGGAGCTGGCCGCCGAGGCGCAGCGGGAGGCCATCCCCCACCTCGCCCGTCTGCTCCCGGTGGCCCGGGCCGCCGGTGTCCGGGTGGTCCACTGCCTGGCCCAGCGCCGGTCCGACGAGCTCGGTTCGAACCACAACGCCCGGCTGTTCGCCGCCGCCGTGGCGTTGGGAGGCGACCTCTCCCCGGGCAGCCGGGGGGCCTCGCTCCTCCCGGAGCTGGGCCCGGAACCCGACGACCTGGTGCTCGCCCGCTACCACGGTGTCGGCCCGATGGGCGGCACCGACCTCGACGCCGTCCTGCGGAACCTGGGCGTGACCACCATCGTGGCCACCGGGGTGTCGGTGAACATCGCCATCCCCAGCCTGGTCATGGACGCGGTGAACGCCGCCTACCAGGTGGTGCTCCCCCGGGACGCCGTGGCCGGCGTGCCCCGGGCCTACGCCGACCAGGTGATCGACCTCTCGCTGTCCCTGCTGGCCACGGTGACCACCACCCGCGAGCTCCTGGACATCTGGTCTCCGGAGGCCGGGACCTGATCAGCCCACGGCGCCCGGGCGGGAGAAGAAGAAGCTCTCGGCGTTGCCGTAGAGGTAGTTGTCGAGCACCTCGGCGGGGAGGTCCAGAGCGGCGGCCTCGGTGACCGTCCGGGTGATGGAGAGCACCGGCGAGTCGGAGCCGAAGATGATCCGGTCCCTCCCCCGGGTCCTCATGAAGTGGAGCAGCGACTCGGGCAGGCGCTTGGGGGACCAGGCGGACGTCATCAGGCGCAGGTTGGTGTACTTGATCATCAGCTTGATGGCCGTGTCCCACCACGGGTCGGCACCGTGGATCATGGACAGCTTGAGCTCGGGGAAGTGGTAGCAGACCCGGTCGAGGTAGATCGGGTTCTGCACCTCGCCGGGGATGGGGGGACCGGGCAGCCCGGTGTTCATGCAGAGGGGGATGTCCAGCTCGCAGCACTTGGTGTAGAGGGGGAAGTACACCGACTCGGTCGGCGGGTACCGTCCGTCCCCCCAGAAGCTCGGGCCCACGGTGAGGTAGGCCACCGGGTTGCTGGCCACGAACGACTCCAGGGCCCGGAGGGTGCGCATGGGCCGGAGCAGGTTGTGACCCCCGAGACCCAGGCTGAAGCGGTCGGGTCGGGCCTCGACGAAGTCGGTCGCCCGCTGGGAGGGCTTGACGATGCTGGTGATGAGGACGGCACGCCGGACGCCCTGGGCGTCCATCTCCTCGAGCAGCTCGGGGAGCTCCCGGCTCCGCAGGTCGAAGTTCGACTTGAAGGTGTCCTGCTTGACCTTCACCATCCAGTCGGACTGGGGGCCGTCGCCCATGTCCACGTTGCAGAGGCAGTCATGTGCCCGTTCCACTTTGCTCACCGCTCACTCCTGTTCCTCGGGGGGGTCGACCGGTCCTCGGCCATCAGAACTCGGTGCCGCCATCGATGTTGATGACCGCCCCGGTCAGGTACCCGGCACGCGGGGAGAGGAGGAAGGCGAACAGCTCTCCCACCTCCTGGGGTCGGCCGGGGCGGCCGAGGGCGACGTCCATGTGCCACTCCTCGGCCATCACCGCCTCGAGAAGGCCCTCGGGCGGCAGGCCCCGGTCCTGGGCCAGCGCCGACCGGACCGAAGCCAGGGCGTCGGTCTCGATGGCTCCGGGGCACACGCAGTTGGCCCGCACCCCGCTCGGGCCGTAGGCCCGGGCGATCGTCTTGGTGAAGGCGGCCACCCCGCTCTTCAGCGTGACGTAGGGCAGCCGGGCCGGATGGTAGGCGTGGATGGAGTACGCCGCCGTGGTGACCACCGTGCCGCCGCCCGCCGTCACCAGGTGGGGCACCGCGGACCGCACGATCCGGACCGTGCCCATCAGCAGGTCGTCGAACGCCGCCGCCCACACCTCGTCCGTGGCGTGCTCGAGATCGGCATGGGCGGCGAGGCCGGTGCCGGTGGTCACCGCCACCCCGGCCAGCTCGCCGTCCAACGCCCGCACCGCCTGCTCGACGACCCGGTCGGCCTCCCCGGCCCGGCCCACGTCACCGACCACCGCCACCGCGCTCCCACCGTCGGCGGTGAGCGTCGCCACCGCCGCCTCGGCCCGCTCCCGATCCCGCCCGGTGACGACGAGGCGGGCGCCGTCGGCGGCCAGGACCCGGGCGGCGGCCAGCCCCATTCCTGCCGTCCCGCCGACGATCAGATAGCCGCGATCCCGCACTCCGAGGTCCATTGCTGCGCTTCCTTTGGGGGCCGACGAGGGTCGGTCGGGGGACCTCCGACGCGTTTGACGCCACCCCCTCGAACCTGTAGATGTTTATAGCGTGTCCGATGGCTCTCCGTCATATCACCCGCGCATCCTGCTCGAGGTGGACGGGCACGTCGCCACCGTGACCATCGACAGTCCCGAGGCGAAGAACGCCTGCACCGGGGACATGTGGGTCGCCATCGGCGCCACCTTCCACGACCTGGCCTACTCGGGGGCCCGGGCCATCATCCTCACCGGGGCGGCCGGCGACTTCTGCGCCGGCGCCGACCTCGCCGGCGGCGGGGAGGGGGGTGGAGGGTCCGGACCGGCTGCCGGCCACATCCTCCACGGCATGCGGGTGCTGGCCGACGTGGTGCTGGCCGTGCACGACTGCCCGGTGCCGGTGGTGGCCAAGGTCGACGGCGTCTGCGTGGGTGCCGGGCTCGGCCTGGCGCTGGCCACCGACATGATCTGGTGCTCCGAGCGGGCCCGGTTCTCCGCCATCTTCGCCAAGCGGGGCCTGAGCCTCGACTTCGGCACCTCGTGGCTGCTCCGCCAACGCATCGGAGTCCACAAGGCGAAGGAGCTGGCCTTCACCGGCAGGATGGTCGGCGCACCGGACGCCCTGGCCCTGGGACTGGTCAACGCGGTGGTCCCCACCGACCAGCTCGACGCCGCCACCCGGGACGTCGTCGACACGGTGGCCGCCGGGCCGCCGGTGGCCCTGTCGATGTCCAAGCGGCAGCTCGACAACGCCGGACACGCCTCCCTGGCCCAGGCCCTCGAGGCGGAGGCGATGGCCCAGAGCCTGAACGTCCAGACCCACGATCTGCGGGAGGCGCTCACCGCCTACGTGGAGCGCCGCCCACCCCACTTCACCGGCCGGTAGGGAGTCCGATGAGCGACGACGGCGCCACCGCCTGGAAGAGCGCACTCGACGAGCTCGAGGGCTGGCGCACCGCCTCCCGGGCGATGGGTGGCGAGGAGCGCCTCCGCAAGCACCACGGACAGGGGAAGCTGGACGTCCGGGCCCGGATCGACCACCTGCTCGACCCGCGGTCCTTCCAGGAGATCGGGACCCTGGTCGGCGGCACCGACGCCCCCGCCGATGCCGTGGTGATCGGGTCGGGCTCCATCGACGGCCGGCCGGTGATGGTCGCCGCCGAGGACTTCACCGTACTGGCCGGCACCATCAGCTCGGCGGCCAACGCCAAGCGCTACCGGGTCGCCGAGATCGCCCTGACCGACCGGGTGCCCCTGGTGATGATGCTGGAGGGAGCCGGGTTCCGGGCCGACGGCAAGGCCCATCCCCGTACCCCCACCGACCTCCTGGCCCAGGCGGCCTGCTCGGGCAGGGTGCCGGTGGTGACCGCCATCCTCGGTGCCTCGGCCGGCCACGGTGCGCTGGTGGCCCCCATGTCCGACTTCTCGGTGATGAGCGCCCACGCCTCCGTCTTCACCGCCGGCCCCCCGGTGGTCGCCGAGTCGCTGGGCGAGAAGATCAGCAAGGAGGACCTGGGCGGGCCCGGGGTCGCCGTGGCCAGCGGGCTGGTCCACAACGTGGCACCCGACGACGCCGCCGCCCTCGACCTGGTCAGGACCTACCTGGGGTACTTCCCGTCGTCGGCGTGGTCGTACCCGGACGACACCCCGAGCGGCGACATCGGGTACCGCAGCGTGCCGGAGCTGCTCGACATCATCCCGGCCAACGGCCGTCGGGTCTACGACATGCACGACGTCCTCGACGTGGTCTTCGACCGGGGGTCGGGCTTCGAGGTGCAGCCCGGCTTCGGTCGACCGGTGATCTGCGCCCTGGCCCGCCTGGGCGGGCACCCGGTGGCGGTGGTGGCCAACCAGCCCAAGGTGCTGGCCGGCTCGCTGGACGCCGACGGGGCCGACAAGGCCGCCCACTTCATCACCGTGGCCGACTCCTACCACCTGCCGCTCATCTTCCTGGCCGACAACCCCGGTGTCATGCCGGGCAGCCAGTCGGAGCAGCAGGGCATCCTTCGCAGCGGGGCCCGGATGTACGCCGCCCAGACCCAGGCCCGGGTGCCGAAGATGGCGGTCACCCTCCGCAAGGCGTACGGCTTCGGATCGATGGTCATGGGGATCATCCCCTTCGACGGCCAGTCGGCCACCTTCTCCTTTCCCGGCGCCACCATGGGGGCGATGGGGGCGGCGGCCATGAGCCGGGCCCGGGGCTCCGACGTGGACGAGGCGGAACAGCTGCGCCAGCTGGAGGTCCAGGCCTCCTACCGGTCGGCCCGGAGCTTCGGCCAGGACGAGCTGATCAGCCCGGTGGAGACCCGGGACCGTCTGCTCGGCACCCTCGAACGCGCCCTCTACCGGCGCCAGGAGGCCCCGGAGCCGGCCGCCCGCACCGCCATCATGCCGTAAGGGACCTTGACGTCCCCGCCGCCAGGTGGGCACATCGGATCTTGCCCGCGTCCGAGCGAATCGCCGGATGGCGGTCCGAACGTCAATTGGATCCGGGGCGGCTTGCAGATGAACGGAGCGGGGATCGCCGGATCCGGGCGTTGCCCCCCAGTCTCCCGATCCGACCCGGGGTGCCGCCGCACCCCGGTGGGCCTACTTCGGTGGGGTGATGTAGGTGTAGTCGCACCGGTAGCCGTTGGTGCTGCCGGACACCGGTGGGTCGTCCACCCGCTGGTAGTCGCCGTTGGCGATCTCCCCCAGCAGATAGCAGTTGCTGACCGTCTTGGCCGCTGGGTTCACCGGGATCTCGATGTTCTGGCCACTGAAGCTGGTGACCTTGGACAGGGCCGTCAGCAGCGAGCCCCGGGTGGGATCGGTGCCGGCGTTCCTCAGCGCCTGGGTGAACAGCTCGGCCGACAGCCAGCCGTAGAAGGAGAAGATGTCGGCCTTGAACGTCGGCGAGGCGATCTTCACCCACTTGTTGAAGGTGTCGACAGCGGGGATCTTCCCGCTGTCCTGCCCGAGGTAGAACGACGAGTTCTGGTTGACGGCCGCCCCGTCGACGTTGGCGGCACCACCGGAGTTGGTGACCAGCGAGTTGCTGTAGCTCCCCGCCCCCAGGATCACCTGCGGGTGGAAGTCCTGCTGGGACAGCGCCTTCAGCACCGCCGAGGTGTAGATCTCCGGCAGCTGGTCCAGAAAGAGCAGCTTCACGCCGGCGTTCTTCATGGCGATCACGTTCTGGGTGAAGTCCGTCTGGGTCTCCGGGGTGGCGTGCACGTAGATGATCGTGTAGCCCACCTTCTTCAGGGCGTACTCCTCGCCGGCCCACTGCGAGAGGCCGGCGGCCTGGTTGGAGATGATGGTGCCCACCGCGTCGATGTCCTTGGGGTACTTGGCCTTGAAGTACTGCAGGGGCCCCTCCTCCCATCCTCCGGGAAGCGGGACGGGGTTGACGACGTTGGGGAGCTTGGTGGTGGAGGGGTTCACGGTCACCGCCACGTCCGGCATCCCGGGGTTCTGGGCCAGCACCTCGGCGCCGTAGCTGTCCTCGGCCGAGAACCCGCCGACCAGGGCGAAGTCACTGGTCACCGCATTCTGGGTGGCCGCCTTGTTCCCCTCGCCGGTGAAGCCGTCGTCGGCGGAGTTCACGGTGATCTTCCGCCCGTTGACCCCACCCGAGGCGTTGACCATGTCGAAGTAGGCCTCCGTCCCCACCAGGGCACCCTCGAACAGTCCGCCGATGGACAGCGTCGACACGTTGGCC
This sequence comes from uncultured Actinomycetota bacterium, assembly GCA_963709665.1. Classification (GTDB taxonomy): domain Bacteria; phylum Actinomycetota; class Acidimicrobiia; order Acidimicrobiales; family RAAP-2; genus DASZIT01. Next base: position 89,895 of record CAVPWU010000010.1, read on the forward strand.
ACACTGATGCCGTGGGACGTGACCCCGGTGGTGTCGTGGAAGGCGCTGGCGGGGATCCCCGACGTGGTGGCCGAGCCCGAGGAGGCCGTGGTCGCCGTCGACGAGTTCGTGGAACTGCACCCCACCGCCCCGACACCGACGGACAGAAGCGCGACGATGGTCGCCCAGCGCGTCATCCTGCGGGTGAACATCACTACCCCCCTTGCCGGCCACTCCACCCGGATACGGCCGGGGAACCGGTCGCATCCTCTAAAGATATTAATGTATCGGGTGCCCCCGGGCGGCGCAACGGATGCCGAACGACCCCCCGACTCTCAACTAGAACGGACACGGACATGACGACACCGGCAGCGGGCCCAGGGGTGGAGATCGGTATCGAGGGCTCCGTCCTCCGCATCGAGCTGAACCGGCCGAAGCAGAAGAACGCCCTCGACGTCGAGGCGGTGACGACCCTGGTCGACGCCCTCGAGGCGGCGTCGACGGACGACTCGCTACGGGCCGTGCGGATCTCCGGCCGGGGTGGCAACTTCTGCTCCGGAGCCGACTGGGTGGCCTCGAACTCCGACCCCACCGAGCGCCCCCGGACCGGCAGCCTGCAGCGACGGACCCCCCTGCAGGCCCACCGGCTCATCGACCTCCTGACCAGCATCCAGCTGCCGGTGGTGTCCGTGGTGGAAGGGTGGGCGGCCGGACTCGGGTGTCAGATCGCCCTGGCCTCCGACTTCGCCATCGCCGCCGAGTCCTGTCGCTTCTGGGAGCCCTTCTTGTCCCGCGGCTTCTCTCCGGACAGCGGAGCCACCTGGCTGGTGCCCCGGCTGGTCGGCGTGGCCCGGGCCCGGGAGTTCCTGATGCTGGGGCGCCAGCTGTCCGGCACGGAGGCGGCCGACTGCGGACTCATCTACCGGGCGGTACCCGATGCCGCCGTCGAGGACGCCGCCGTCGGGTTGCTCGACCAGCTGGCGGGCGCGGCCACCGTGGCCCTCGGCCTGACCAAGCGGTGCCTCAACCGCTCGCTCCAGAGCGGGCTGACCGAGGCGATGGAGAACGAGTCGTTCGCGCTCGAGCTCTCCTCCCGGACCCGGGACTTCAAGGAGGGCCTGGCGGCCTTCCGGGAGGGCCGGGCCGCCGAGTTCCGTGGGCGATGACCCGGTCGTTCCCCTCCTCCCCGTCGATATCGAGGTGCACGTGACCCCGACCTATCAGACCATCCGGTACGAGACGTCAGCCGACCGGGTGGCCACCATCACCCTCGACCGTCCCGAGGTCCTCAACGCCTTCGACCGCCGCATGTGCGAGGAGGTCCGGGACGTCTGGCAGGTCATCAAGAACGATCCCGAGGTCCACGCCGTGGTCCTCCGGGCGGCCGGCGAGCGGGCCTTCTGTGCCGGGTTGGACGTGTCCAAGCCGTTCGGGCAGCCGGACGATGTCTGGAACCACACCGACCCGGGGGAGCTGCTCAGTCCCAAGTGGCAGAAGATGTGGAAGCCGGTGGTCTGCGCCGTGCAGGGCATGTGCACGGCGGGCGCCTTCTACTTCGTCAACGAGTCGGACGTCGTCCTCTGCTCGAGCGACGCCACCTTCTTCGACTCCCACGTGACCGGCGGCATGGTCTCCGCCATCGAGCCGATCGGCCTCATGCGCCGGGTGGGTCTGGGGGAGACCCTGCGGATGGCGCTCCTGGGCAACGACGAGCGGGTCTCGGCGGAGACCGCCCTGCGCATCTCGCTGGTCACCGAGGTGGTGGAGCCGGCCCTCCTGTGGTCCCGAGCCCACGAGCTGGCCGCCGGGATCGCCGCCAAGCCCACCGCCGCCACCCAGGGGACGGTGCGGGCCATCTGGGAGTCCCTCGACCGTCCCTACCGGGCGGCCATGGAGCAGGGCCTCCTCTACACCCGGCTCGGCAATCCGATCGGCATGGCCGAGGTGGCCGACCTCCCCCGGGGCGCCGGCCCCCCGCGGATCCGCTGATGGCCGACGTCACCGGCGGGCTCAGCGAACGGATCGGCGCCGTCCTCGCCCTCGACCCCTCGGCTCCGGCCATCGAGTTCGACGGACGATGGCGCAGCTGGGGGGAGCTCGGTTCCACGGTGGAGGCCGTGGCCGACCTGGTGCCGGAGCCGGGCACCCCGGTGGGCATCCTCCTCCGCAACCGACCGGTTCCCGTCGGGCTCCTCCTCGGCGTCCTCCGGGCCGGGGGCTGCGTGGTCGCCATCAACCCCCAACGGGGGGCCGACCGCACCCGCCAGGAGATCGCCGGGCTCGGGCTGCCGTTCGTCGCCGGCGAGCCGGGGGACGTGGCGACCTACGTCGACCATCGGACCGGCTCGGCCCGGGTGACGGTGACGGAGCTGGGTGACCGGGTCCGGGTGGACGGATCGGCACCCCCGGTGGAGGGGTCGCCTCCCCACGGCGTGGCCGTGCGCATGCTCACCAGCGGCACCACCGGGCCCCCCAAGCGGATCGACCTCGGCTACGAGACACTGGTGCGGGTGCTGGCCGGGGCCAAGCACTACGAGGCGGCCGACCGGTCGAGCCTCACCCTCCGGAACGGCGTCGCCGTCGTCAACTCCCCTCTCGTGCACCTGGGCGGGCTCTTCCGGGTGTTGCAGTGCGTCAACGACGGCCGCTCGTTCTCCCTCCTCGAGCGGTTCACCGTCGACGGGTGGATCGATGCGGTCCGCCGGCATCGCCCCCAGACGGTGAGCCTGGTTCCGGCGGCCCTCCGCATGGTGCTGGAGGCCGATCTCGACCCCGCCGACCTGGGCAGCGTGCGGTCGGTGGTCTCCGGCACCGCTCCCCTGTCCCCGGACGACGCCGAGGCGTTCACCGCCAAGTACGGCGTGCCGGTGCTGATCTCCTACGCCGCCACGGAGTTCGGTGGTGGGGTGGCCGGTTGGAACCTCCGGGACCACCGCACGTTCTGGGCCGCCAAGCGCGGCAGTGTGGGCCGAGCCCACGCCGGCTGCCGGCTGCGGACGGTCGACCCCGACTCGGGCGACGAGTTGGCGGCCGACCAGGTCGGCCTGCTCGAGGTCAAGGCCGGGCAGCTGGGATCCGACACGCCGTGGATCCGGACCACCGACCTCGCCCGCATCGACGAGGACGGATTCCTCTTCATCCTGGGGCGGGCCGACCAGGCCATCATCCGCGGGGGGTTCAAGGTCCACCCCGACGACGTGCGGGCCGCCCTGGAGCGCCATCCCCGGGTCCGGGGAGCCGCCGTCGTCGGCGTCGACGACCCGCGGCTGGGCGCCGTCCCGGTGGCCGTCGTCGAGCTCCGTCCCGGGCCGCCCCTGACGCCGGAGGAGCTGATCGCCTCGGTCTCGGGGAGCCTGGCCCGCTACGAGCTGCCGAGCCGGGTGCTCATCGTCGAGTCGCTCCCCCGAACCCCGTCGGCCAAGGTCGACCTAACAGCGGTCCGGGAGCTGGTGACCGCCCCGCCGACCGGGGGCTGACCCCGATCACCTCACCCCGCCACCAGGGCGTCGGTCAGGGCACCGATGCCGGCGAGCCGGGCCGCCAGGTCGTCCGGGAGGTCGTAGCGGGCGCCGAGGGCGCCCGGTGACGTGTAGCTCACCCTGGTGGCGTCGCCGTCCGCCCAGATCAGGACCTTGAGGGGGAGATCGAGGGCGGCCAGGGGGGCGTGCTCCATGACCGGCGTGCCCGCCTCCGGACTGCCGAAGATCACCACCTTGGTGTCCCGCAGCTCGAGGCCGTGGCTGGCGGCCTCACCGCTGTGGTCGATGACGGCGAAGACCTTCATGCCCTTGCCGGTCACCAGGGCAATCAGGCGGTCCACGGTGTCCTCCACCGAGACCGGGCTGATCTTCGTCACCACCTGGCTGTCATCCACCTGATCCATGCCGTCGCCTCCTGACCTCCGACCCCGAATCTACCCACCGTCGGGATCGGAGGCCGCCGGTCAGCGGGTGGTGGGGACGGCGGCGTCGGCGAACGTCGACGCCCACCGGTAGTCCGGCTTCCCGCTGGCGTGCCGTTGGATGACCTCGCAGAACGCCACCCAGCGGGGGGCCTTGAACCTGGCCACGGAGAGGGCGACGAACTCCCGCACGCCCACGGGGTCCAACCGGGCCCCGTCCCGAAGCTGGACGACCGCCACCACCTCCTGGCCGAACCGGTCGCTGGTCCGCCCCACCACCAGGGCGTCGTCGACGTCGGGATGGGCGCGCAGGACCTCCTCCACCTCTTCGACGAAGACCTTCTCGCCTCCGGTGTTGATGACCAGGGAGTCCCGGCCCAGCATCTGGATGGCCCCGTCCGCCGCCACCCGCCCCCGGTCCCCGGGCACTGCCATCCGCACACCCTCCACCAGGGGGAAGGTCCCCTCCGTCTTCCGCTGGTCGCCCAGGTACCCGAGGGGCACCCGCCCCTGCCGCGCCGTCCAGCCGATCTCGTCGTCCCCGGGCTCCAGCACCCGGGTCTTGTCGGCCGACAGCACCACGGCTCCGGGAGCCGGGGTGAACACGGCGGAGACCGCACCGCGGGTGGAGGCCCCGTAGGCCATGCCTCCGGTCTCCGAGGCCCCGTAGCCGTCACGGATGACCACCTGCGGGAGCAGTCGGAGGAGCGCCTGCTTGTTCTCCTCGGAGGTGATGGCCCCCCCGGTGCCGATCACGCGGAGGGCGGAGAGGTCCATCGGGGTCCGCTCCAGCACCTCCACGATGGGGCGGGCGTAGGCGTCACCCACGATGGCCATCAGGTTGACCCGTTCGTCGGCCGCCGTCTGCATGATGGTGGCGGCGTCGAACCTCCGACGGTCGTCGTGCAGCACGACCGTGCCCCCGCCCAGCAGGCCGGCGAACACCGTCCACTGGGCGGCGGCGTGCATCAGCGGCGAGGGAGCGAACCACACCCCCGACCCGGCCGACGCCGCGGCGGTGATCTGCTCGGCGGTGATCCCCTCCCGGCCCCCCATGGCGGAGAGGTAGACGTCCGCCTGCCGCCAGAGCACCGCCTTGGGCAGTCCGGTGGTCCCTCCCGTGCACACCAGGTACAGGTCGTCGGGTGACGGCACCGGGAGGTCCTCCACCGGGTGGGCCACCGCCTCCTCGTAGGGGACGCTGCCGGGGACGTCCTCGCCCCCGGCACGGTCGTCGACCTCGATGGCCACCCGCACGCTGTCCGCCATCGCCTCGTTGACCAGGGCCCCCAACGACCGGTGGTAGATCACCGCCTCGGCGCCGACCATGTCGAGCACGGAGCGGATTTCAGCGGCGGTGTACTGCTGGTTGACGTTGAAGGGCACCGCCCGGGCCCGGTAGCACCCCACCATCGACTCGATGTACTCCGGGCAGTTGTGCAGGATGAGGGCCACCGGGGACTGCCCGCACTCCCACCGCTCCAACTCCTGGCGGTCCCGATGGAGGCCGATCCCCCGGGCGGCGAGGAACGACGCCAGGCCCCGGGTGCGTCGTGCCACCTCCCCGAAGGTCCGCCGCACGTCCTTCCACACCAGCATCTCGCGATCGGGGGCGGCGACGGTGACCGCGTCCAGGACCCCCGGCAGGGACCACTCCATCGACTCGTCTCCCTCGGTCGGCACCATCGGACGGGGGTCTCAGTGCATCCGGTAGCGGATGGGGATGCTCTTGGGGCCCTGCACGAAGTAGGAGTGGATCCAGGTCGGCTCGTCGACCAGCTCGACCTCGTCGAGGCGTCCGAGCAGCTCCTTGAAGAGCGACCGGATCTCCATGCGGGCCAGGTGGGCGCCGAGGCAGAAGTGCTGGCCGAACCCGAAGGCCAGGTGACTCGAGGCGTTCTCCCGGCGGACGTCCAGGCGCATCGGATCGGCGAAGACCTCGTCGTCCCGGTTGGCCGAGGCGAAGGACAGCAGCACCTTGTCGCCGGGCTGGAAGGTCACGTCCCGCACGGTGAAGGGCTCCTGGCAGGTCCGCATGAAGTGCTTGACCGGCGTCACGAAGCGGACGAACTCGTCGGCCGCCCGGTCGATCAGCTCCGGCTCCGCCTGCAGCAGCTCGAGCTGCTCCCGATCCTCGAGCAGCGCCACCATCCCACCGGCGATGGCATTGGAGGTGGTGTCGTGCCCGGCGGTGGCGATGATGAGGAAGTGACCCAGCATGTCCATGTCCAGGAGCGGCTGACCGTCGATCTCCGCGTTGGCGATCACCGAGCTGAGATCGTCGGTGGGCGTGGCCCGGCGCTCGCCGGCCAGGGCGGTGAAGTAGTTCACGAAGTCGAGGATCACGTCGAGGATCGACTGGTCGTCCCCCATCCGGGCGATGTCCGGATCCTCGGCACCGAAGAGCTCCTGGGTGAGCTGGAGCATGCGGGGGTAGTCGTCCTCCGGCAGCCCCAGAATCGACAGGATCACCTGCAGCGGAAAGTGGAGCGCCACATCGCTGACGAAGTCGCACCGGCCGCCGAACCCCGCCATCCGGTCGACGTACTGGGTGGCCAGACGGTCGATGCGCTCCTGCATGGCCTGGACGTTCCGGGGCTTGAACCACTCGTTGACGATCCCCCGATGCGCCTTGTGCTCGGCGCCGTCCATCTGGATCAGGGTCTTGACGGGCGTGTCGGTGGCGCCGTGGTCCGCTTGGGGGGTGAGGACCGGCACGGTTCCGTTGGTGAACACCGCCGGGTTCCGCTCGATCTCCATCACGTCGGCGTGCTTGGTGACGGCCCAGAACTCCGGATAGCCCTCGAGGGCGACCCGCAGGATGGGCGTCTGCTCACGGATCTGCTTGGCGGCGGCGTGCCAGCGTGCCGGGTCGGCGTAGATGGCCGGATCCCCGAAGATGGAGCCGAGGTTGTCGACAGCTGTGGTCACGGACCAGGTCCCCCAAGTCTCTACGCAGGTGCTTGCCGGTTCCGGGCCGTGGTGGCGGAGGTCCGCACCGGGGCCGGGAGCCCGCGCCACTTTAACATGTAGATAGTTTCCGTCCACGGCCACACCGGACCATCGGCCCGTCCCCCGTCACCGGGCCGGCGGTGCCATGCTGCTTCCCGTTCATGACTCCGACCGGGCGGCCGACCCACCACCGCCCCACCGCCGACCGTGAGGGGAGCCAGGCGATGTCCAACGAGGTGAGCCCGCTCCACCTGGCCGATGTCACGTCGTTCGACGTGACCACTGACGTCCTGGTGGTCGGGTTCGGCGCCGCCGGGACCTGCGCCACCCATGCCGCCCGGGAGGCCGGCGCCGAGGTACTGGTGGCGGAACGGACCTCGGGACCGGGAGGTGCCGCCGCCCTCTCCGAAGGCATCGTCTACCTGGGTGGGGGCACCCCGGTGCAGCAGGCCTGTGGGTTCGAGGACTCCGTCGACAACCTGACCCGCTACCTGCTGGCCGCCTGCGGTCCGGACCCCGATGCCGCCAAGGTCGCCGCCTACGCCGAGGCCAGCACCGACCACTTCGACTGGCTGGTGTCCCGGGGCGTCGAGTACGACGCCCGCCTCGACGAGGCCACGCAGATGGCCCCGGCGGGGACCGAGGGCCTGGTGTGGTCGGGCGGCGAGAACGCCTGGCCGTTCAACGAGATCGCCGTCCCGGCTCCCCGGGGCCACCTGGCCAAGACCCGGCGCTCGACCGGGTCGTTGCTGATGCGGACCCTGGCCGGTGCCGCCGTCTCCGCCGGCCCGACGGTCTCCTACGACACGCGGGTCGAGCGGTTGATCGTCGATGACGGGCGGGTGGTCGGAGCGGTGGCCTCCCGGTTCGGCGAGCCCCTGGTGATCAGGAGCCGGCGGGGGGTCGTGCTGACCGCCGGCGGCTTCATCTGGAACGACGAGATGCTCCGACGTTGGGCGCCGAAGCTGCTCCTGGGAACCTTCAAGGTCGGTACCGAGGCCGACGACGGCAGCGGGATCGAGATGGGCCGGGCGGTCGGCGCCCGGGTGAAGCACATGCAGGCCGGCGAGGTCTCCCTGCCCATCATCCCCCCGCGGCAGCTGGTGCAGGGGATCATCGTCGACGGCACCGGGCAGCGGTTCATCAACGAGGACACCTACATGGGGCGGGTCGGCCAGGCCGCCCTGTACGAGCGGAACGCCACCTGCTTTCTGGTGATCGACGAGGCCGGCTACCGGCCCAACTGGATGGGCCTGGAGGCCTCGTGGGTGTGCGAGACCGTCGGTGAGCTCGAAGCGGAGATGGGCTTGGCGGCCGGATCCCTCGAGTCGACCCTGGCCCTCTACAACCGCCACGCCGAGGAGGGACTCGATCCGGTCTTCCACAAGGGACCGGGGGATGTCCGTCCGCTAAACCCCCCGCTCGGGGCCTTCGACCTCCGGCGGGGGGCGGCCCCGTACGCGCCCTTCACGCTGGGCGGCCTGGAGACCACCGTTTCCGGTGAGGTCCTCGACCTGGCCGGGGCGCCGATCCCGGGGCTGTTCGCCGCCGGCCGCACCACCTCGGGCATCTGTGCGTTCGGCTACGCCTCGGGTCTCTCCATCGGCGACTCCACGCTGTTCGGCCGGTTCGCCGGCCGAGCCGCCGCCACCTCGCCGGCGGTGGCGTGATCCCGCCCCCCCACCCACGTCAGGGGGCTCGACGAGACCCAGGTGCACCTTCGGGCTACCTGGCCGTCTCGAGACCCCTTACAATTTCGGACCGTGTCGAGTGAACCTCCTTCGGGACAGGTGCCTGGTGAGGCTCATCACGCCCGACAGATGGCGGAGTCGTTCGGGGCAGAGGCGGAGCGCTACGAGCGGACGCGTCCGGCGTACCCGAAGGCCATGGTCGACGCCATCCTGGCCGCGAGCCCGGGGCGCGATGTGCTCGACGTCGGGATCGGCACCGGCATCTCCGCTCGACCGTTCCGGCAGGAGGGGCGCCGAGTACTCGGCGTGGAACCGGACCCGCGCATGGCCGAGTACGCCCGCCGGAGCGGTCTCGAGGTGGAGATCGCGAAGTTCGAGGAGTGGGATCGCGCCGGGCGCACGTTCGATCTCCTGATCGCCGGGCAGGCGTGGCACTGGGTGGACCCCGACCGTGGGGCATCCAAGGCGGCCGACAGTCTCCGCCCGGGCGGCCGTAGTGCGCTGTTTTGGAACGTCATGTCGTATTCACCTGAGTTCGGGGAGGGGCTCGCTGCTGTCTACCAGCGCGTTCTCCCCGAATTTCCGTTCTTCCAGGGTGGCTCGACCGGCGGCAAGGCGTCCTATGCGCCCCTAGCCGACAAGGCGGCCGATGGCATCAGGCTGACCGGGGCATTCAGTGAGCCCGAGTGGTGGGAGTTCGACTGGGAGCGGACCTACACGCGGGACGAGTGGCTGGAAACTGTCCCGACGTTCGGAGGCCACACTCAGCTACCACCCGAGAAGCTGGATGCGTTGCTCTCGGGCATCGGAGCGGCGGTCGATGCCGCAGGCGGAAGCATCACCATCAGCTACACCGCCCTGGTGGTCACGGCAACACGCATCGGACTGGACGATGTCATGCCCGGGGCATGAGCTGAGCCTTCCCCCGATCGCCGGACGGGTGGGGCATCCCCGCTCCCGGTGACCAGGGGTAACGCCGAACCTCGGAACTCCGGCCGTGGTCGGTCCGGCGACACACCTCACCCCAGCAGCGCCTTGGCGATCACCACCCGCTGCACCTGGTTGGTGCCCTCGTAGATCTGGGTGCTCGGATCCGAGGGTTCAGCTGGTGGCCCCCAGTGCGCTGACCTGCGCCTATTCGGGAGCGGGTAGCGCCGAATCCACCCAGTCACGCCGGTTTGTAGGGATTTTGTAGGGACGAATTCCAGGTTCATGATCAAGGAGAGGAGTGGACGAGGTCCTCCCGTCCACCGCGACACCAGAGCAGGCGTCATTCACCGCCCCCTTGAGCCATCGGCTGAGAGCCCTGGCGGGACCCGACGCCGTCACGAGCTCGCCCACCGTCGAACCTTCAATCTCCCTGGATCCGATCGTCTCCGCCACTGATCAGTCCACCGGAGGTCGGGAGCGAGCATGATGAGAATGTGTTGACGCCATCTGACACCTGCAGCCGACCCGCCGGGCTCAACCGACACCCTCGACACTGCCGTCGGGCGCCCAACTCCCTGCTTCGAAACTGCCGGCGATCACGTCAAGGGCCAAGATCGTCCGCCTCGGTCGATCGAGATCTCTCTGCGGTACACCGCTACTACGACCCGACCACGGGCCAGTTCCTGACCGTCGACCCGCTGGTGAGCCAGACGGGGCAGCCGTTCAGCTACGCGAATGACGACCCAGTGAACGGGAGTGACCCGAGTGGGCTGACTGTCTCCGCCTGGCTGCGAGATGTTATTGACGTTCCTCAGGACGTCGCCTACTTGGAGTACTGGGGCTCATACGAAGCGATTGGGCACACCAACAGTCTCGCTAAGGATTGCGGACCACTAACCACGGTGTGTTCAACCATTACGCACACACTGACTGCTCCGGACGTTCTGGTCGAGGCAGCCGGACTTGGAGGTGACACTCTCGGCAATTTGCTCAAGGGGGAGAATATTTGGCAGGAAGGGCAGCCAGGCCAGCCACTTTTCGGAAATCAGTTCGGTGGCATCGGGCTCAGCAATCTATTTGACCGATGCTTCGATACGAAGGTGGGGAGAAGCATGACTTTCCCAGGCCTCAGGCAGAACGGAACCATTGACTTTGCCTGGTAGAACGACGTTAATGCTGCGCCAGGGCAGGGCAAGCGTGGGAAGACTAGCAATGGTGTGCGCGCTTGCGATTCTGTGTCTGGCTACGTCCTGCGCGGCTAACGATGACCAGTTTGATGTGAAGGTGACAAATGGGACTCCAAATACAGTCGTACTCGGAGCCTGCAACGACCTATGCGGATCCTTTGCCGACACTTGGACGCTCCGTCCCAATATGGCAGCCTCGATTGCCCAAGATCCCGATGGTGTATTCCGTCCAGTGGAGGTTCTCTCAGAATCGCACGAGCTCCTCGGATGCTTGCCGTTCAGGTTTTCAACTACGCCATCAACGGATGTTGCCGTTGACATAACTCAAATGGTTCCATGTGGGAGCACCGTGGGTGCTGCCGCTGTTGGAAGGAAGGATTGGCCGAAGGTCTAGTGCCACTGAGTCCACTCAGAGCTGAACTTCAGTAGCAGCGATTGGCCTTCCCAGATCCGGTCCTCCGCCAAACTCGGGAGGCACTGGCCACTCGCGTACCACCGCTCCTCGTTGGGTCGTAGTAGACGCCAACCGTGACTCGGACGGCACTCACTACCCGTGATAGCTCCTCGTGGTGGCTGCGGCCGAGTGACTGGCACCCGTCCACGTGCCCCAAAAAGTTCGAGCTCAGTTCCGTGCGGAAGCTCTGGACCGGGCCAGTCGTGATCGAGCTTCGGGGAGCGCGCTGCATAGCTCTGGAGCGTCTGCCACAGTCAGCCCGGCAGCGGGGTGGGAAGCAGCGTGCACCGCACGGAGCCGCTCGATGCTGACCCTGGTGTAGCGCTGAGTGGTTTCAAGTCTGGCATGTCCGAGCATCTCTGCCACGTAGCGAATATCCGCTCCGCCCTCGAGCATGAGGGTAGCTGTGGTGTGGCGGAGGAGATGGCAGCTTCCACCCTTCTCGATTCCCGCCTTCGCCAGGTAGGAGCGCACCTTGCGACAGAGCCAATCGGCACAGATGGGAGTACCACGCGACGAGAGGAACAGGTGGTCGGGAAACTCATCGGAGACGAACTCACGACGGACCACCTCGACATACAGCCTGGTCCAGAACATTGCTCGTTCTCCGACCGGGACGTATCGATCCTTGGCACCCTTCCCGTGTCGAACGAACACCGTTCCCCGACTGAAGTCAATGTCCTGAATGCGTAGGGCGATGAGCTCCCCTCGTCGCAGAGCGCAGGAGTAGAACACCTCCAGGATGGCCCGATCACGCAGTCCCAGCGGCCTGGATACGTCCGGACCCTGGAGGACCATCGCCATCTCCGGGGCGGAGAGTGTGGCCTCGGGCAACCGCCGATCAGGACGGGGCATGAGGAGGTCTGACGCGGGGTTGCTGGCGATCCTCTTCTCGCGGCGCAGCCACGAGAAGAGTTGGGCAACCGGAATCAGGCGCTGGGCCTGGGTGCCGAAGCTCAGCGGCAAGCCGTTTGACTTGCGGTGAGCAAAGAGCTGGTGCTGGTAGCCAACCAGAAGCTCCAGGCTGGCATCGGAGGCGTCATCGACTCCCAACCCATGCGCGAATCCGACGAAGTACGCGAGGTACCTCGATCGATCGGCCACAGTTGTGCGGGCGTAGTTGTGAACAGCCATCCATTCCAGATAGTCCTGAACCTGCTTCTCCATCGGGGTCATTGCGCCTCCAGGGTGATGGCGCACCGGCGAGGGAGGCATGACAGACTCAGATCTGTCGTCGGCGGCGCCTACCGTTGGAACGACCTCCCTTGGGAGAAGTGTTCGATGGGAGCTCGCCGCGTGCAAGGCATCGCCGGCGGTGCCTCGCACATTGCTTCTGTCCCTGCACCAACGCCAACGATCGCGCAGGCCGTGATTCCGCCGAACTGGGTCGACGGCGAACTGGCTCGAGGACGTAGCGGAATTGGGGCGGAATCCTCGTGGTTGGCGTCTACTACGACCCCGATTTCGGGGTAGTTCAATCTCCGACCAGGGGCCTCCAGTGTCTTCAGATCTCCGGACGTCATCTAACTGTCGCTTTTCCTTGTCTAGCCCTACAGGATGTGGATGAGTCCCCCGACAATCAACACCAATCCAAAGAGCAGCAGAAGCAGAGGTCCACCTTTTGTCTGAATCTGTTCGAATCTAAACGGTCTATTGGCTCCGACGGTTTTGCGAACACGGCTATTTATTCGTGGCGACAATACATACATTATGATAGACAGTACTAGGCAGGCGACCCCTAGTAATACCGTTATATAGGGATTAGAGTTAATCGTCGCCATGTATCCGATACCGTCCTAGGTAAACGGTTATTAGCATGAGGCGCCAAACGGAGCAGCGGTAACGCCCCACATCTGACCAAATCCGGCGCCAGTCACTGCACCTACGTCAACCTCCAGATCCTTGGGATTTGGAGAATCGTTTTTGACCCCTTCGGAAACTGAGCCACCTACTCCAAAGCCTGCTGAGGCCCAGACTTGTTCATTGCTTCGATTGCATACGCACGAATTGGCATAGCCTACATATGGTCCATGATCCAGGAACCCATTCCACCACCCGACAATGTGAATGCTCCACCCTGAAAGGACACGTTTGCGCATACTACGTAGCAGCCGCCGAAACCAACTGTAATATGGTCCCACCAATCAGTGCTGGTATCTTCTGGTACGTAGCCCCACCTAGCTTTCTCCTCTGCTTGGCAGGCTTGGATCTGAGATTCCCCTGCGGGAGGAGGAGAGGTTCCTGAGCAGTATGGAAGTTGCCCACCACTCATCCCGCTCGGATCACTCCCGTTCACCGGGTCGTCACCAGCGAATGCGAACGGCTGCATGGTCTGGGCGACCAGCGGATCGACGGTAAGGAACTGCCCCGTTGCCGGGTCGTAGTAGCGGTGTACTGCGGAGGCCCCCGCTGTCGTTCTCGACCGCTTGCAACTGCTACGTGACGCCCGAGATCCCAGCGTGCCGGGGGGCAACCGCCTGACTGCACGACACTCTCGTTCCGCCTTGCCGATCACGCACCCATCATTGCCGAGAAGACTACGCCGATGCGGTTGCCCGGAGGAGCTTCTGGCGAACTACAGGCAGGGCGGATCTTCCGTTGCGGAGTGCCCGATAACGTGCACTGGTCTGCTCGCGATAGGTATCGCCGAAGTGCCGATCAGCCACGGCTGAAGATCGCCACCGAGCCGGCGTTGAGGGATACCCCTGGGCACCGAGGGATGACACGCTTGGGGGATGGCGGCCGTCGACAGCGGTGAGGTTAGGGCCGGTGGCCACCGGAGGAGCCCCACTTGGGCACGAGTCAGTTTCTACCTGCTGCTGTTCGCATGGAACGCCTACTTTCTCGGAGGCATCGCCTACACCATCTGGATGAGACACCACCCGAACGTTCAAGCCGGCCAGAACAACGTGGTCTTGTCCTTGTTGTTCGACCTTCTCGTCGTGGGCAACCTCGTCATCCTGGGTCTGGGATTCATCGTTTACCGGCTGATCCGGCGAAGACGGTCCTCGGCGTCTACGTAGGGTTACCTGCGGGTCACTCTCCCGGCGCAGCGCGGGTTTGCCTCCGCAGGCAGCGGTCCCCCCGGGACTTCAGTCAGGCCCGAGGGGACCATTCACCGCCTACTTTCGCTGCAATGTGTTCGCGGCGATCGTCAGGTGCCGGATCATCTCCGGTGCCACCCGAGTCAGTGGGAGCTCTGCTGTGACGCCGTCAACGACACGCTGGAGCTGCGCCACGTCATAGCGAAGCATTTCTGCAACGTCCTGGGACTGGTCCATGGTTCCTCCTTTCGCTGAAATTAACAGCGAGGGAACCAATGGCGCCGTACGACGCTCGTTCAAACCTCCGCCGACCCAATGGGCCAGCCGCCCGCTATTGCGTCTGAGCTGTCCTCCAATCCTACCCGGCCGTGCTGCCGGACCGGCGAATGGATAACGGTCAGTCGCCGGGTGAGACAGCCGACATCGACCCGGCGATCAGTGGCATCCTCCCATTCCGTTGGTAGTAACTGGGTAGCCTCGGCTTGTGAAGCTCGCCGCCATGCCAGCCACGCTTCTCCAAGCGGAAGTAGGGGGAACTGCAAGCTCAAGTGCTTCCCATCTGTTGCTGGGAGCAGTCTTCTTCCTGATCTTCGAGATTCTGTGGATCTGGGTGTTTCCTAAATTTCCGCCCCATTTTTCGAGCGAAAAGTTGGAACGGTTCAATCTGTTCTCTGGCGCAAATTTTTAGGCCTGTGCTGCCTTGCCTGCTCGTTGCAGGACTAGTCAAGTTGTTCTAGTTCGGGTAGAGTTGGCCAAAAATCAGGTGCCCCACTGGTGCCGTTCAGGGACGTTTACCCTAATCGCGATATTGGGAATGACTGGGAGAGTCGGTCAGTCGATAGTCCGCCGGCGAAGGGGATCTCCCACCGTCCCAACGTCACCCTCAATGTCATCCTCCGTGGTCAGGCGACGATTTCGACCCAGTGGTGGAAGGCTGGAAGCCCTCTGCCATGCGCCGCCAGCGCCAGTCCGGGCCCGATGGACAGTCCTGCCGTCCCCGCATCGCCCCCCGGCCACCTTGAACACGATTGCGAAGGGGGTCCTCTGGGGCTGACGGCGGCTCTGGTCGGACTCGGGACACAGACACCACTTGCGCCATGTCTTCTCCTCCGCAGCGGCTCCGGCTAGCGGGTAGGTAACTCCGCACCATGGAGTGCCCTGATCGGGAGTGCCGATCGGATCCTGGCCGCCTCGCTCGACCTCCCGAACCGCACCGACCCACAGCCATGGTGATGAGCCGACTCGGTTCTGACGACCGTAACGGGCGTCCGGGGCGGGCATCGAGCCCGCCCGACCGCGAGGAGGCGATGACAGACGCGTGGCCGGACCTGGACAACAAGTCCACACAGTTGCACCA
>CAVPWU010000011.1:0-334910 GCA_963709665.1 uncultured Actinomycetota bacterium
GCTCAACAGTGAAATCTGCGGTTCATCCTGCGCTCCGAAGAAGCCGATCTCGTTGGTCAGGTGCTCTTCAGCGGTGTGATTTCACCGAGGGCGTCGACAAGTCGATCTCGCTCCACCTCTAGGTCATAGCGCCCCTGGAGATTCATCCAGAAGCGCTCCGACGTCCCGAAGTAGCGCGCCATTCGGAGCGCGGTGTCAGCGGTGATCCGGCGCTTTCCATGGACGATCTCGTTGATGCGCCGAGGAGGGACTCCGATAGCAACAGCGAGTCGGTGCTGAGTGACGCCCAGGGGCTCGAGATACTCCTCCATCAACACCTCACCTGGATGGATTGGGGGCATGGCTGGGCTACTGGTCACGGGCTTCTCCTCTCAGTGATACTCGACGAGCTGGCCAGATGGAGACTCGCAGGGTCCACCCCAGCAACCAAATGTATTGTGGGTGTTCCTCGGATGTGCCAGCAGCACGATCCGCCACCGCGACCAGACGTTCCGGCGGGCGGTCCGCCGAGCGAGAGCTCCCGATCCGTGGCGGTACTGGACACGATCCGATCCCGGCGGTCAGATCTCCAGACCTCGCAGCCCACGCCGTGAGCTGATGCCCAACTTGTCGTAGATGTTTCGCAGGTGGTACTCGATCGCCTTTCGGCTTACGTAGAGTTCCGCCGCCACCTCGGGGTTGGAGAATCCCTTGCCGACCAAGACCGCGACATCTCGCTCGCGGTCAGTGAGCTCGAGTGAGGTTCTGTCCGATCTTCGCCCGGATCGGATCCCCGCGTCCTTGAGGTCCGACTCCACCAGCCTGACGAATGGATCGGCACCGATCGACACCAGTGCCTCCCGGGCCTCGCGTAGTGAGTTCAGGCCCCCATGCCGAGCACCTTGCCGCAGCTGCACCTGTCCGTGGGCGCGGACCAGGAGTATGCGTTCGAGGAAAGGATCGTCGGGTCCGAAGTCGCCCAGGGCCTGGCGGAAGAGTTCGTCGGCCTCGTCGAGTTGCCCGCCAGCGGCCGCCACTCGGGCCCGGAGCCCGAGGATCCGGGCGTCCATGTCCAGACCTCTCGCCTTCGCAGC
Organism: uncultured Actinomycetota bacterium; assembly: GCA_963709665.1. GTDB lineage: Bacteria > Actinomycetota > Acidimicrobiia > Acidimicrobiales > RAAP-2 > DASZIT01. Next base: position 1,074 of record CAVPWU010000011.1, read on the forward strand.
TTCCACCAGCCCGTCGATACGGTCTTCTGCACGGTCGATCTGGCCCGTGTCGAGCAGCGCCACCACCAAGGAGGGCCAGAACGTCAGCGCAGCCAACATCGGTGCGCCGTCTGCCAGTGGATCCAAGGACTCGATGACCCGCTCGGGCACGCCGTTCGCCACTGCCAACGCCGAGTCGGTGATCCGGACCAGCGCCATGGCCTCGATGGCGCCCAGGCGATCGGCAGCCGCGGCGGCAGCGGCGGCGTGCGTCGCCGCCGCCTGCGGATCACCCCGGTAGGCCAGGATGGTGCCGAGCACGGCATGGCAGGCGGCGTCCTCAATGCCTCGTCGGTCGTCGACGGCGATGGTCAGGCCCGTATGAGCCTGCACCAGCGCCTCGTCGAACTCCCCCCTGATGACCAGGAGCGTGGCCAGTTCCCGGTGGCAACGAGCGAGTTCCACCGGCACGTGGCCGGCCCGGACCAGTGCCAACGCCCCCCGCAGGTCGGCCACCGCCGCCGTGGTGAATCCGGCAAACATGGCCAGGGTGGCCCGGACGACCAAGAGGTCGACCTCGTCACCGGGGACCTGCTCGGCTGGTTCGGGCAGACGCAGGCGCAGGCGCGCCAATCCTGATGCCGCCCCGTGGAGGTAGCCCTCAGCGAGCGAACCGTGGAGTTGGGCGAGCCGTTCCGACGTGGTATTCGGGGAGGCAAGGGCCAGCGCCTGGCGCGCGGCGTGGTCCGCATCGGGTGCCTGTCCGAAGGAGTTGGAGATCTCCGCCAATTCGGCCCACGCACGGGCGACCGTCTCCCTGGCGTCCGATCCTTCGGGATTCCCGGACTCGACCACCCGCTCGAGCCAGCGTCGACCACTTTCGGTGTGACCCTTGTTCCACTCGAGCATCCCCAACACCAGATTCCGAGCCGGTCCGTCCTCCATCAGATCGAGTTGGTGGCCGAGGGCGTCGGCTCGGGCAACTTGTCCGGCGTCGATGTAGGTGCGGACGGCATCCACCAGTCGGCGCTCGGCGTCGGGTTGCTGGGTGCTCAACGAGGAGGCCCATTCGAACGCTCGCGCAGCCTGGACCTTGTCCCGTTGGCGGAGGGCCCGCCTGGCCTGCGCCTCGAGTTCCCGGGCCAGCTCCTCGTCCGCACCGTCGGCCGCCGCCACGCGGTGGACGAGGCCCGCGGTGGCGCTGGATTCTCGGGCCGCGGCCCGGTGGAGGTCGCGGCGCACACTCGGCGAGAGATCCTGATAGATCCCCCGTCGGAACAACGGATGGGTGAACTCGATCGGGGGTCCGGGCTCCTGCGGATCCCAGCTGACGAAACCGGTGGCCAACAGCTGCTCGAACGGCTCGATCGGGGCGTCGACACCGGCGACCCGACCCACGAGCGGGAGAGCCGCACGGTGGTTGAGGACCGCCAGCGCGGCGGCCAGCGATCGGGCGGCTTCCGGCACCTCCGAGAGGCGGGCGGTCACCGACGACGTCAGGGACCTCGGTGCCGGCAGGTCACCGTCGGGAGCTCGGAGCTCGTCGACGCCCAACTCGGTGAGGAGGGTCCGTACGTACAGCGGGTGGCCTCCGGTATGGGCGCGGAGGCGCTCGGCCTGATACGGGGTGAGCTCGACGCCGGCCGACGAGGCGACCGCGGCCACCTCCTCCTCATTGAACGCCCGCACCTCGATGCTCCGGCAACGCTCCGAGTCACGGCAGAAGCGTCCCCACCCGTCCTGGGCGCCCGGGCGAGTCGTCACGATGATGCTGACCCGGTCCTCGTCGAGCCTCTGGACGGCGGTCAGGAGGGCCCCGGCCGACGCGGCATCGGCCCAGTGCAGGTCCTCGACCACCACGACCAGAGGGCCGCGGTCCTGAGTGTCCGACCAGCCCTCGAGGATCTCCATTCCCGCCGCGAAGGTCTCGGTGGTACGAGCTCCGAGCCGGTGGGCGAGATCGAAGGGGACGTGGCTGGCCAGTTCCTCCGCCGTGACCTGCAGCACCTGGACTCCGGCCGGAAGCTGAGCGACGACATGGCGGACGAGTGTGGTCTTCCCCATGCCGGCTTCGCCCTCGACCCAGGCCACCGCGGGTCGGCCGGAAACTCCCGCGTCGATGGCAGCCGTCAGCGTGTCGCGTTCCGGCCCCCTACCGACCAGCAGGTCCGCGGGTCCGAACGAATGCGCCATCACCAGATGGTAGCGATGGCGGCCAACGCCAGGACCGCCCGTGGTGGACGGGTCGCCCCGGTCCGGCCGGGCCCGTCGCGACGAGAACATGCAACCGTCGGCGCTCTCGGCTAGGGGCATTCCTGTCGGGACTGGATCGGGGCGGGACGCTGCAGGATCCCTACGTACTTGTCCGGGGGATCAGCATCAGGTCAGTCGGCAGGCGCCTCGCCCCGTGCCAGGTCGGTCTGCTTCTGCGTATAGAGAAGAGCCAGCAGGAGGGCACCGAAGGGGACGACCAGCCTCAGGATGAACTGCCGGGAGTCCCGAGACCCGGCGATGATCAGCGAGATGGTGCCGACCAGAAAGGCCAGGCCCCACACCGCCGAGAGCCGGCGGTTGAGTTCGTGGAACCGGGCGGTCCTCCACACGGATTCCGGGGCCTGCTCGCGTGCGTAGGGCTCGGTGAATGGTTTGCCGATGAGGATCGAGCCGAACACGATCACGGTGAGGGAACCGTGCGCCACGGCCTGTGCGTACCGACCCCAGGTGCTGATGTCACCGGGGTGGATGGCAGCCAGGAGCACCAGTAGTCCACCGAAGTAGACGGTGCCGATGACGTCGAACAGGTGGACGGAATGACGGGTGATGGCCCGGACCAGCACGACAAGGGCGACCGCAAGTCCGATGCCCGCTCCCCAGTAGACCCCTCCAACCCGGACGCCCAGGAGGAAGGCAACCCAGGGGGAGAAACTCCAGATCAGGTTCTTCATGACCGCTCCTTTTCGTTCGATCCGGCGTCGTCGGGGTCATCCCGCTCCGTCCGGTACAGGTTTTCGATCAGGGCCAGGAATTCGAGATTCCCGGAAAACGCCCTGGCACGCGCCGTGTGTCCTGCTCGCCTCACCGATCCAACGGCCCGGCCGTTCTCGTCGAGGGTGACGTCAACGATGATCTTCACCTTCCCCAGCCTGAGGACTCGCCAGCCCGGGGGCACTAGGGAGACTCCCTAAATGTTCGGCATCCGGCCGAGACGGTGGCGGATAGCGTGCTCGCCCATGGTGTCCGAGGCGCCGGCAGGACCGGCCAGGGGTCGACGGCTCGTCCTGGCGGCGATGACGGTCGCCAACGCCATGATCCTGGTCGACCAGACGGCGGTGCCGCTCGCCCTGCCCTCCATCGAGAAGCAATTCGGGGTCGGCACCCAAGAGGCGCAGTGGGTGCTGAGCGCGAGCCTGTTGTCGCTGTCGGGACTCCTCATCCTCGGGGGTCGGCTCGGCGACCTCTTCGGCCGTCGCCGGGTATTCGTGATCGGCGCGGTGGGTTTCAGCGCGGCGTCGGTGATGGGGGGCCTGGCCCCCGATTTTGGGCTCCTGCTGGCGGCACGGGTCGTCCAAGGTGCGGGGGGTGCTCTGATGCTGCCGGGGAGCGTCGCCATCGTCAACAGCACCTTTCCGAGGGCCGAGCGCGGGAAGGCGCTCGGCACCATGGGGGGAGTGGCGGCGATCGCCGGCGCACTCGGCCCCACCATCGGCGGGGCGCTGACGTCGGCGTTCAGCTGGCGCCTGGTATTGCTGGTCAACGTGCCCCTGGCCATCGTGTGCCTGGTGGCCACCCTGTCGGCCGTACCCAGGGACCGGGAGCGCCAGGGCGACGTGCGGGTGGATCTCCCCGGGGCCGGACTCTTGTGCCTGGCCATCGTCACCCTGGTGTTCGGACTCACCGAGGCCCAGTCGTCATCCCTGGTGTCGATCCCGGTAGTCGGTCCGGTGGCCGTGGCGCTCCTCGGCGCCGCCGGATTTCTGTGGTGGGAGCAACGGGCAGCCGATCCACTGATGGACGTGGGCCTTCTGCGCCGGACCCCGAACTATCTCGGAGCCATGATCAGTCAGGCTCTGGCCGGATTCGTGGAGATGGGCCTCGGTCTGATCTTCCCGTTGCTCCTCATCCTCGACCTCGGGATGAGTCCGTTCGTGGCCGGTCTGGCCCTGATCCCGACCACCGTGCCCATGGTCCTCCTGTCGACGGCCGTCGGTCGATGGTACGACCGGTCGGGGGGCCGACCACCGCTGGTGGCCGGTTTCGGCATCCTCGCCCTGTCCGGGCTCGCCCTCGGCGTGGGGGTCCACCTCATCCAGCCGGCGGCGCCCAACTACTTCTTCCTGCTTCCCGGCCTGCTGGTGTTCGGGACCGGTCTGGCCTTCGTGCTCACTGCCTGCGACCCGGTCAGCCTGGACTCCGTGGATGAGGACCTGGCCGGCCAGGTGTCGGGAGCGTCGGCGACCGCCGAGCAGGCGGGAGGGGCGATCGGGATCGCCGGGCTCTACGCCATCTTCCACGAGGTCTATGTGCGGCGCCTCCAACACCTCACCACCAGCGGTCTCACCCCGCACCAGGGTCAACAGCTCCGCCAGGCTCTCCAGGCGGCCGAGCAGACCGGCCTCCAGCCCCACCATTTCGACCCGACGTTGGTCCGCTTTCTCATCCCGGCCTTCAACGCCTCGAAGCTCGGGTATGCCGCGGTGTTCTTCTCGGTGCTGGTCGTCTCGGCATTGGGGGGCCTGGGTGCCTGGCGTCTCGTCCGGAAGCCACCCGGAGCCCGCCGGACCCTGGCGGGCTGATCACCTCCAACAGCCATGAGGGACTCACGTCATGCGGAACTAGGGAGTTTCCCTAGGGTCCCCGTCCGGCCGTTCCCTCAAGGTGGAAGGGTGGCCGGGATCGCTGGTGCACCTCAGGTGCGAGTGGATGGGGCCAACCGAGGGCGCGGCGAACGCGGGCGCTCCAGCCGTTCCCAAGACCCGCGACGGAGAGTCGCTCGAACGTTGTCCGGGCCTTGGTCTACCCCCAAGGAGGATCGATGAGTGCAGCGCTGTATCGGGTGGGTCAGTGGTGCTTCCGGCGACGCCGGTATGTGGTGGGCGCATGGGTACTGGTCATCGCCGTGCTGGCGGTGGTGGCCTTCAACGTCGAGCAGCCGACCAGCGACTCCATCGCCATTCCCGGCACCGAGTCCCAGCAGGCTCTCAACCTCCTCGACCAGAAGTTCCCGGGTACCGGCGGTGCCCAGGCCCAGGTCGTCTTCTCGGTGCCTGCGTCGCAGTCGTTGACCGACCCCGCCGACCGCCAGGCGGTGGAGACGACGCTGGCCGAGCTCCGCAAACTCCCTCAGGTCGTCGAGGTCACCGACCCCTACCAGGCGGGAACGGTGTCCAAGAACGGCCGGATCGCCTATGCCGTCGTGGCCTATCCGGTGGCGGTGGCCGACGTCACCACCAAGGCCCAGAACGCCCTGCTGGCTTCGGGGGGCCCGGCCAAGGCAGCGGGGATCGACGTCAACTTCGGTGGCCAGGTGGCCGAGGCCAGCACCAAGACCGACACCGACGCCATCGGCATCTTCATCGCCTTCCTGGTGCTGCTGATCGGGTTCGGGTCGGTGGTGGCGGGACTGCTGCCCCTCTTCTCGGCGATCGCCGGCGTGGCCCTCACCAACCTGGCCCTCCTGGCCCTGACAGCCAAGATCAGCGAGTCGGCCACCACACCGGTCCTGGCCACCATGATCGGTCTGGCGGTGGGGATCGACTACTCGCTCTTCGTCATGAACCGTCATCGACAGCAGGTGGCCGCCGGCATGGACGTGCAGGAGTCGGTCGGTCGGGCCGTGGCCACCTCCGGCTCGGCGGTGTGCTTCGCCGGTCTGACGGTGCTCATCGCCCTGGCCGCCCTCAGCGTCGTCAACATCCCGTTCCTGACCGTCATGGGTCTGTCGGCCGCCGGGGCGGTGGTGGTAGCGGTGGTGGCCGCCACCACCCTGATGCCGGCGATGCTCGGCTTCGCCGGTCACCGGCTCCTCTCCTCCCGCTGGGCTCGCCACAAGCTCGAGAAGGCGGCGGCTCCCGGGTACGAGCCCCTGTCGTGGCGCTACGTGGTCACCCTCAAGCGGGCCCCCATCCTGGTCGTCCTGGCCGGAATCATCGTCCTTCTGTTCGTGGCCACTCCGTTCTTCACCATGAGGCTCGGCCTGCCCGACGCCGGCTCGCAACCGACCAGTCAGACCACCCGGCGCGCTTACGACCTCATCAGCGAGGGGTTCGGGCCGGGCGCCAACGGACCGCTCCTCATCGTGGTCTACGCCCCCGGAGGAATCACTCCCACCCAGAAGCAGGCCTTCACGGCGTTCTACCAGGAGCAGACCGAGCACCTGCCCAGCGACGTGGCGTCGATCGGGGCACCCATCCCCAATCAGGCCAACGACGTGTTCCTGGTCCAGGTGATCCCCAAGACCGGACCCAACGCCACCGCCACCACCAACCTCATCCACGGCATCCGGCGAGTGGTGGCCGAAGGCAAGGTGCAGTACGGCCTCGAGACCTACGTCACCGGTCAGACGGCGCTGAACGTCGACGTCTCGGCCAAGCTGTCGTCCGCCCTGCCCCTCTACCTGGCGATCATCATCATCCTCTGCCTGCTGCTCCTGATCCTGGTGTTCCGCTCCTTGTTGGTACCCCTGGCCGCCGTGGTCGGCTACGTGCTCAGCATTCTGGCCGCCCTCGGCGCGGTGACCTGGGTGTTCCAGGAGGGGCACCTGTCCGGGGTCTTCGGTATCGCCAGGCCGGGGCCGATCCTCAGCTTCCTGCCCATCATCCTGCTCGGGATCCTGTTCGGTCTGGCCATGGACTACGAGGTCTTCCTCGAGTCACGGATGCGGGAGGAGTCCCTCCACAAGGACGCCACCACCGCCGTCACCGACGGCTACCGCGGGAGCGCCAAGGTGGTGGGGTCGGCGGCGATCATCATGGTCTCGGTCTTCGCCAGCTTCATCCTGTCCCCCGACCCGACCACCAAGTCTCTGGGCTTCGCCCTGGCCATCGGCGTCCTGATCGATGCCTTCGTGATCCGCATGACGGTGGTGCCGGCCACCATGTACATCTTCAAGGACACCGCCTGGTGGTTGCCCCATTGGTTGCGTCGGGTGTTGCCGGATCTGGACATCGAGGGAAGCAAGCTGGCCGAAGAGGACCCATCGCTCTCTCCTGCCCAGGCGCACTAGGTACCGGGGTGGCCGAGCCTCCGTCCGGTCCCCTGGACGTCGCATCCCCGCCGGGCGTCTCCGGCTGGGGGAACGGGGCCGGTACTGCCGGGTCTGCACGTCGCCCGACGGTCCTCGCGCTCTGGGTGCAACCGCACCTGAGGAGGACCGTTCACGCCCATTGGGTTCGTTCCCTCCGCCATCCGAGCCGTACTGAAGCCCGACGAGGATCATTGGGCGGTCGATGTGGAGTCACCGGATCCGACTGGCTCGCCCTCCGACCCGTCGACGTGGCAGACCAATCTCATCTCCCGAGACGAGGTGCGGGATCAGATCGGCGACGACGGGATGTCCGTCGAGGACAACGTCGTTGATTTCATGAGACGAGTCTCCGCCGAGCGGGCTGGTGTGCCGAACGGGGTGACCACCGTCTCAATCCACCGTCGGTCCAAAGCTGGGACCTCAGTCCCGCCGCCGAGTTCGGTGGCAGGGCCAACCACCACCGCCTCTTCTGCTGAGACTCGGTGGCGGCGGTTCTCGCCTCCCCGCCTATGCCGGCCGATGGTGGGGGTCAGTCCCCGTCGTCGACGGTGAGGGCGCCTGCCAACGCCCGTTCGGCGATGGTCCGGCTCCACGGCCGCACCAGGTGACGCAGCCGGGTGCACGACTCCTCGCCGAGCACCTCCCAGCACGGGAGCGCCAGTCTGTCGGTCAGGTCCTCGACCTCCCGGCGGGCCTGACGACCGGCGTCGGTCAGGGTTCCGTCCTCGGCCAGCCACCCCCGCTCCCGGACCGAGGTCTCGCCGGCCGCCCACTCGTCGTCGGACCAGGCCCGTGACGTCTGGAGCACGCCGGGCGGGAGGTCGCCGGTGGCCTGATGGACGACCAGGGCCTCGACCCCGGTCAGGCCGGCGGTCACCAGGGCGGCGACGTGCCCGTCACCGCGGAACTCCCGCAGCAGCGTCTGGGCGTGCCACAGCACCAGATGGGGGTCAGTGGAGGACGGCCACGGCAGGGCGGCGTGGGCGGCATACAGCGGGCGGCCCTCCGGCCGGCACCCGTCGGTGGCCCGACGGGCGAGCTCGGCGGCCTCGGTCATCTCCGGGGCCCCGACGGCGTCCCCCAGCATCCGTCGCAACGCCCGGTCGGCGGCCGCCTGCCGAGCCTCCAGGACCCGTGACGGGTCGCTCAGCGCCCAGCCCCCGGGAGGGCGCCCCGGACCAGATCCGGGTTGAAGTTGTAGAAGGTGGCGATCACCACGTCGGGCGGCACCGGGCCCAGGGCGGCTGACCGCGACGCGAAGTAGCCCATGCGCCGGCCCTTCAGGCCGGCGGCCGCATAGGCCTGGTGGGCTTCGGGGACGAAGTAGATCATCCCGTGCACCGGTTCGAGGGTGCGGTGCATGCGGTGGGACACGCCGGGGTCCATCTGCTCAGACTGCCACGCCGACACCAGGTGTCCGGTGTCCGCCCGGGCCGGACCCCCGTCGATCCGGACCTGCGGGGACGCGGCCCGCCGCCCCCCCCACGCCGGGTCAGGACTGGGGCTCGCGAGCGTGCATGGGGAGCTTGAACACCAGGAGCAACGTGGCGCCCAACGGCACCAGGCACGCCCAGGCCGTGACGGCCAGCGCCCGGGTCGGCGAGCTGGCGTCGAACGCCGAGAAGAAGATGGTGCCCAGCACGGCCACCCCCAGGGCGCTCGACAGCTGCTGGACGGCCTCGAGCACGCCGGACGCCGAGCCCACCTGGTCCATACCGACGCCGGCCAGGATGAAGTCGAACAGTTGGCCCAGACTCACCCCGGCACCCAGACCGATCAGAAACAGCCCGGGGGCGAGGTCCAGCGTCGAGACGACGTGGGCGCCGGTCACCGTCAGAGCCAGCACCACGGTGCCGGCGGCGACGACCACCACCCCGAGGTGGAGCAGGTGGCGGCCGAGCCGTCCGACCAGTGCCATCCCGGCACCCATCCCGGCGATCATGCCCACCACCATCGCCATCAGGGTCAGCCCGGCGTGGACGGGGGAGAAGTGCTCCCCCAGCTGGGCGAACAGCGAGACGCAGAGCACCAGGCCACCGAAGGCGCCGAAGAAGGCCAGGGCGACCAGGATGCCGCTGGTGTAGGTGCGGTTGGTCAGCAGCCCGGGCTCGATCAGCGGATCACTCCCCCGCCGACGCTCCCACAGCCCGAAGGCGCCGAGCAGGACCGCCCCGGTGGCCAGGGACAGGAACGTCCAGGCCGGCCACCCGTCGGCCCGGCCCTGGATCAGCGGGTAGATGACCGCCGTCAACGCCAGGCCGATCAGCACCATCCCGCCGGTGTCGAGGCGCAGGCCCGGATGGGCGACGGTCCTCGGCAGCACCCGGACGGCCCCGACCAGGGCGACGATGCCGATGGGCACGTTGATCAGGAACACCAGCCGCCACCCGATCCCCCACAGGTCGGCCTCCACCAGGGCACCGGCCAGGATGGGGGCGGCCAGGATGGACAGACCCATCATGGGACCGAAGGCGCCGAACACCTTGGTCAGCTCGTCCTCGGCGAAGACCTCCTTGATCATCCCGAACCCCTGCGGGATCATCAGCGCCCCGAACCCGCCCTGCAGCACCCGGAAGGCGATCAGTGCCGAGGGCGAGGGGGCCAGGGCGCAGGCGGCGGACATCACCGTGAAGCCGGCGGAGCCGATCAGGAACAGCCGCCGGCGCCCGAACATGTCACCCAGGCGGGCGCCGGCGATGAGGAACACGGCGAAGGCCAGCGTGTAGCCGGCCGGCAGCCACTGCAGGAAGGTGGCACTGCCGCCGAGCGCCACCCGGATCGACGGACCGGCCACGTTGACGATGGTGGCGTCCATCAGGTCCATGATGTTGGCGGCGATCACCACGGCGAACACCAGCCAGCGCACCGGATTGCGGACGACCGCCGACGTGGCGCGGCTGGCGCCCGTCCCCGGGCCTCCCGTCGTCACCACCGCGGCTGCCTCCCCACTCGTCTCCACCCGGGCTCCTTACTGAGTACGTTGTTCGCAGTACTAACGGTACCAGACTGGGTACACTGTTCGCAATGAGCTCGAGCCACAGCGTCATCTGGGGCCGCCCCGAACGGGCCGCCCACGGTCCCGCCCCGTCGCTCTCCCGCCAGGAGATCGCCCAGGCCGCGGTGGACCTGGCCGACACCCATGGCATCGAGGCGGTCTCCATGCGGGCCCTGGCCGTCGCCCTCGGTGTCGGGCCGGCGTCGCTCTACCGCTACGTCGCCCGGAAGGACGAGCTCATCGAGCTGATGGTCGACGCGGTGATGGGGAGCGATCTGCAGTTCGACGTCAGCGGGGACTGGCGGCAGGGCCTGCGCTCGTTCGCCCACGGACTACGGGCGATGACCCTCCGCCACCCCTGGATGGCCGCCCTGAGCGCCGGCCTCCGCGGGTTCGGCCCCCAGGAGGCCGAGGTCTACGAGCGGGTGCTCGGCACCGTCGACGGTCTCGGCCTGGAGATCGACGAGATGCTGGTGATGATCGAGACGCTGGGCGCCTTCGTCCGTGGTCGGGTGCTCGAGGAGATCTCCGAACAGGAGGCGGTCCGGCGCTCCGGCATCGACCAGGAGGAGTGGATGGCGACCCAGGCCCCCTACATCCAGAGTCTGATCGAGAGCGGCCGCTACCCGCTGCTCACCCGCGTCGTCTTCGATGCTCGCGCCCCCCACGATCCGGCCCGCCTGGAGCACGGCTTCGACCGGGGGCTCGACTGCGTCCTCGACGGTCTCGCCACCATGCTTCCCGGGTAGCTGTTCCGTAGTGGAGGGTCGGGCGCTCCGGTTGCGGTGATCAGGCCGCCCGCTGATCGAGCGCCCCCACCACCAGCAGCCAGGCGGCCGTGATCATGTAACAGGTGTTGACCACCATGGCGGTGGCGGCGAGGTACAGACCGGCCAGGTACCCGACGAAGAAGATGGCGGCACCGGTCATCTCGGCCAGGTGGACGAGGCTGCCGCCGACGATCCGGGAGGTGCTGAGACCGTCGCTCATCCGGAGGGCGTTGACGTAGCCCCGGACGAACACCGCCGCCGAGATCCCGGCGACGATGAACAGCTCGGCGCCGATGGCCCGGTGGGTCTGGGCCCCCATCAGCACCAGCGCGCAGCGCAGGAAGATCAGGGCCAGACCGGTCAGGGTGTTGATGGCCCGATTGCGGTGGGTGGCGTCGACCAGGACTTCCTTGAGGTTGAGCGACATGGCCACGAACACCAGGCCGGTGAGGGTGATCGCCCCGGTGCCGACCAGCAGGAAGAAGTTGCTCCACTGCTCCGGGCGGTATAGATCGACGGCGACCGCCATGGGTGGATGGTAACGCCCGGTCGGGTCCGGGGCGGGGTGGGACCGGGTCGTCCTCCGGCGGCAGACGCCCATCGGCCGGATGGCACCCTCGGATCAGCCGAGGATCTCGACGTACCCGTCGGCGCCGTGGAGACGGACCCGCTGCCCGTCGGTGAGGAGCGAGGTGGCCTGGTCGACACCGACCACCGCCGGCACCCCGTACTCCCGGGCGATCACGGCGCCGTGGGTCATCGGTCCCCCCACCTCGGTCACCAGGCCGGCGACGGCCACGAAGGCCGGGGTCCAGCTCGGGTCGGTGTAGGCGGTGACCAGGATGTCCCCCGGCTCGAGATCGGCGTCGGCCAGGTCGGGGATGACCCGGGCCCGCCCCTCGACGGTCCCGGCGGAGGCGGCCAGGCCGACCAGAGCACCGGCCGGGACGTCGAGCCGTCGGTGCGTCCCGTCGAGGACCTCCCCCTCCGAGGTGAACACCCGGGGGGGCCGGAGCCCCCGGTACGAGCGGAAGGCGTCCCGCCGCCGACGGATGAGCGGTGCATCCGCCCGGCGGCTGCGCACCACCTCCTCCAACTCCTGGAACCGGAGGTAGAAGATGTCGTCCGGTGCCCCCAACACCCGATCCCGGACCAGCCGTCCGCCCTCGGCCAACAGTGCCTGTTTGTAGACGAAGTACCGGCTGACCATCCCGCACTTCGGGTACTCCCGGTAGCCGCTGAAGGCCCGGACCCGGTCGATCATCACCTTGGTCTCCGCCGCCCGGTGCTCCCCGTCCGGGAGCGCCCGCAGGCGCTCGAGCACCTCCTTCTCCTTGGCCTGCGCCTCGAGTCGGCCCTGCTCGAACCGCCGCTCGCCGGCGCCGGGCTCGAAGTTCCGGATGTTGCCGAGGAGGAGGGGGACCAGGGTGGTGGGGCGCTCGCTCCATCGGGGCCGGGTGATGTCGATCTCCCCGGCGCACCGCATGCCGTAGGTGTCGAGAAAGCCGGCCAGGGCGTCCCGGGCCTCCACCCCACCCTCCAACCCGGCCAGGTCGTCGAGGAAGTGTTCGTCCCCGGCCCGCTCCAGGTAGGCCACCACCTCCGGATACGGGCGGATGACATCGGCCACGTCCAGCAGGGCCAGTCCCATCTCCGAGGTGACGTTGCCGGGCGCCGACTGGGCCAGGGCGTCGGCCGCCTGCTTCTCGCCCAGCCAGGTCTGCAGGTGCTCGTTGAGCCACCAGCTGGCGTCCATGAACGCCAGGATGGCCTGGAGTCCCTGGGGGTCGAACAGCGTCCGACGCAGCTCCTCGATGTCCGTCCGGATGAAGTCGAGCAGCGCCGACCCCGACAGGGTCCGGATGTGCTCCCGGAGGGCGGCGATGGAGGCCCGGCTGCGCTCGATCAGCCCGGCGACGACGGCCGGATCGACCTCGACGGGGTCCGGAGCGCCACCGCCGAACCGCCAGGCGGGGCTGTCGTCCGTCCTCGTGGGGATGAAGCCGTCGCGTTCGAGCACCGACCGGAGCGCCTCCCCGATGCGCGGATCGGATCGCCCTAGCGTCTCGAGCAGACCGGCCCGGGCGGTCGGCGAACCCAGCACCGGGGCGACGTCGACGAACAGCCGCCCGCCGGCCTCCGCCATGGGCCGGGGGGTGGTCAGCTGCCACAGCGACAGCCCCAGGGGCTTCATCGGGTCGGTCATCATCTGCTGATGGCCGACGGAGGCCTCGGCGGCCGCCCACTCCACCTCCGACCAGGCACGCGAGACCCGGAGCACGCCCGGTGGGAGTTCCCCCGTGGCCTGATGGACGACCAGCGCCTCGATCCCGGTGAGCCCGGCACCCACCAGGGCGGCGACATGCCCGTCGCCGCGGAACTCCCGCAACAGCGTCTGAGCGTGCCACAGCACCAGATGCGGGTCGGCCGGGGATGGCCACGGAAGTGACGCATGGCCGGCGTAGAGCGGGCGCCCCTCGGGCCGGCACCCTTCGGTGGCTCGGCGGGCGAGCTGGGCGGCCTCGTTCATCTCACGGGTGGTGATGGCCTCCCCCAGCAGCCGACGCAATGCCCGGTCGGCAGCCTCGACGCGAGCCTCCAGGACCCGCGAGGGGCTGGCCAACGCCCAGGCCCCGGGGATGGCACGCCGGACCAGGTCCGGGTGGAAGTTGTAGAAGGTGGCCATCACGACCTCCGTCGGCACCGGGCCCATGGCAGCGGACCGGGATGCGAAGTAGCCCATGCGTCGGCCCTTCAGGCCCGCGGCGGAGTAGGCCTCGTGAGCTTCCGGGACGAAGTAGATCATCGCGTGAACCGGCTCGAGCGTGCGATGCATGCGGTGGGAGACGGACGGGTCCACCTCCTCAGACTGCCATGCGGGCGGTGGCCTCTCCTGAGCCCGACCGTGACGTGACGGGCCGACCGCCGTCGTCGGCGGACCGGCCATGGGTTCCGCAGCTGGGACACCCCTCGAGGCACGACGGGGTCGCCACGGAGCCGGCGGGATCCGAGCCCCCTCGTGAGGGGTCGCCCCGGCCAGGTCGGTGGCACGGGAGCCGAGGTGACCCCCGATGCCACCGGGGTCTGCCCGGGCCGGCTCCGGAGCGTGGGCCCTTCGGCCCTGGTCCGACCCGGGTGCCGACCGTAGGGTCGAAGGTGGAGGCCACGGAGGCGTCCGGAAAGTGCAGGTCGGCCACATGACCCCTACCGACGGCAGGACCATCACCATCGTGGGGCGGACCACGGCAGAGGAGATCGGCGACCGCGTCGAGATCGAGTGGAAGCTGAGTGGGGCTCCCGAACTGGAGTGGGCCGAGGTCTTCCAGATGGCCGACGTGGCGGAACGCCAGGGGACCCTCGAATGGGTGGTCGGTGGTGGACCCGACGTGCTGGCCGACGCCGTCCGCTGGTTCGTCCCGACCGAGCACGTGGAGGATGCCGACGCCGAGGTACGGTACCGGCTGAGGGTGGCCAACGACCGGTTGGCGGCCGCCGGCGGCGGTGCGGGGACCGGGGTCGGCGCCGACCCGCCCCCCGACCACTGAGCCCGGTGCCTCCCACGGCCCCGGCGCCCGAGCGCCCGACCCGCCGCCCGGCGGCGCTCGCCGTGCTGTGCATCGCCGTGCTCATGGTGAACCTCGACAACACCATCCTGAATGTGGCCCTGCCGACCCTGGTGTTCCACCTGGATGCCGGAACCGAGGAGCTGCAGTGGATCGTCGATGCCTACGCCCTCGTCTTCGGAGGGGTGATGCTGACCTGCGGGAGCCTGGCCGACCGCATCGGGCGTCGGAAACTGTTCGTGCTCGGCCTGGCCGTCTTCGGGGCGGGTTCCCTCGGGGCCGCCTTCGCCTCGGGCGTCGATCCTCTGATCGCCTGGCGGGCGGTGATGGGGGCGGGGGCGGCGGCCACCATCCCCTCCGGTCTGTCCATCGTCAACGACCTCTTCCGCCGGCCGGCCGAGCGGGCCCGGGCGGTCGGGGTGTGGTCCGGGACCATCGGCCTGGGCATCGCCGTCGGGCCGGTGGCCGGGGGCCTCCTCCTGTCGAGGTTCTGGTGGGGCTCGATCTTCCTGGTCAACGTCCCTGTGGTGGTGGTGGGGATCGTCGGAGCCATGGTCTGGGTGCCCGAGTCCCACGACCACGCCGCCCGACGGCCCGATCCGCTCGGCGCCGTCCTCACCATCAGCGGTCTCGGCCTGGTCCTGTGGGCGATCATCGAGGGCCCGGACCGCGGGTGGACGTCGCCCTCCGTACTCGGCGCCCTCCTCGGGGGCCTGGCGGTGACCACCGGGTTCCTTCTCTGGGAGCACCACTGTGATCACCCCATGCTGCCGCTGGGCCTCTTCCGCTCCCGCCGATTCAGTATCGCCGTCGTGGCCGTCGCCCTGGGGGTCTTCGCCCTTCTGGGTGGGCTGTTCATGGAGACCCAGTTCCTTCAGTTCGCGCTGGGGTTCTCGCCGCTGAAGGCCGGGCTGTGCATCGTTCCCATCGCCGTGGTCCTCGCTGTCGGAGCGCTCGGCGCCACCGTGGTCGTGTCCGCGGTGGGCACCAAGCTGACGGCGGCCGCCGGTCTCGGGCTGATCACCGGTGGCCTGGTGCAGATCGCCGCCGCCTCGTCGGTCACCGCCGACCTTCCCCGGATCCTCCCGGGCATGCTGCTCATGGGCCTGGGCGCCGGGCTGCTGATGCCGACCGCCACCGACTCGGTGCTGGGCACGCTCCCCCACGGGGACAGCGGCGTCGGTTCGGCCACCAACAGCACCGCCATGCAGGTGGGAGGGGCGCTGGGCGTCGCCGTGGTGGGGAGCGTCCTCTCCAGTCGGTTCCAGGGCACGCTGGTGCCGGCGCTGGCACAGCGTCCGGTGCCGCCGGCCGCCAGGCAGGCCATCCTCGGATCCCTCGGAGGGGCGCTGGCCGTCGCCCGCCTCGTCGGGGGGCCGTTGGGCGAGGCCCTGGCCCACCTGGCCCGTGCCGGCTTCTCGCTGGGGAGCCACGATGCGCTGCTGGCTGCGGCCGGCGTCACCGCCGCCGGGACGGTGTTGGTGCTGGTGGCGCTGCCGGGGTCACCGGGGGCCACCGGCCGGCACGGCGGCGGACGCCGACGCCGGGACGAGCCGGGGTCGGGGACCGGCCCGGAGACCGGGGTCCGCCCGGCCCACGGGGCCGTGGGTCACGGCATCACCTCGGTCGGCCGTCCCGGCCGCCGCCCGGGCGATCCGAGGGGCCGGGTGTCGGCGCCGGCCGGTGGATCCCGTTCCGTTGTCGAAGCCCCCCGACCCAACGGCACGCTCCACTCCACCGCCGGCCATCTTCACAGCTGACGCTACGGGAGCTCGAGGCTGGCGTTACGGAGCGGTCCGTACCGTGGCCGGTGAGGAGGTGAGCGGTGCTTCCCCCAACCAGCCCGCTCCACGAACCATGCACTTCATCGACAGGGCGATCGCCAGCTTGAACGAACAGATGGGCGAGGGCAGGCGCTGGAGCGGCCGCACGCAGTCCCGGGCCAGCTGGTCGCCCGAGCAGCTCCGTCACCAGCTCCGTCTCCCGGTGGGCGGGACCCCCGACCCGACGGCCCGGACGGAGGTCCGGCCCGGACCCGCAGGAGGAGACCTCCCGGGTACCGCGCCGGGGCGGGAGCGGGACCTGGTGGCCACGCCCCGGCGTGGGCTGCCGAACGGGGTGGCCCGGGTCCTCCACCCGTCGATGGGACCCCCGGTGTGATCCCGGGTGCGGCGCTCGGCCGGGCAGGCCGGAGGGGATCATCGCCACCGACGCCGGTCGTCCCGGGGTCCCTCAGTGCGACCCGGCGCTGGTCAGCCGGTGGATCCACCCCTGGAGCTCGGCGGACGTCCTGACCGGACCGAAGGTGTGGCCGATGACCCTGCCCGAGGCGTCGACGTAGAAGGTCTGCGGCAGGCCCACCAGGGCGTACTGCGCGCCGCTCACCTCGAACTCCGTGTCGGCTCCCACCGGGTAGGTGATGCCGGCGCTCTGCACGAAGGCGAGGGCGCTGGCGTGGGGATCGTTGACGTCGACCCCGATGAACTGGACGTCGGATCCGTCGGCCTGCTCGGCCGCCGCGGTCCGCGCCAGCAGCGGCGACTCCGCCTTGCACGGTCCACACCAGGAGGCGAAGAAGTTCAGGACCACCGGACGGTGGAGGTCCTCGCCCAGAGCGGCGAGGTCGACCGGTGCGCCGCCGGTCAGCGACGGCAGCGAGAAGCCTGGAGCCTGGCTCCCCACGCCGACCGCCGGACCCGAGGTACCCGATTTGGACGGACGGCCCAGGCCGACGAAGAGGAACACCACCAGCGCGATGGCGATCACCGAACCGATGAGCAGCGAGCGCAGCGCCCGGGGCCGCATGGCGGGCGCCGGGACGACGGGAGTGGGGCCCGGAGGGCGGGCGGTGGGCGCCCCCTCCCCCGGCACCCCTCCGGCGGGCGGGTCGACCGGTGGACTCGTGTCGATCAATGCTTGGTGACGACGTCGACGGCCATCAGCACGAAGAGGAGGGTCAGGTAGGTGATCGAGTAGCTGAACAGCTGCATGGCCGACCTGGCCGTCTGCTGACGGAGCAGCCGCACGGCCAGGGCCACGAACACCACCCCGAGGGCGGAGGCCGACACCACGTAGAGGACGCCCAGCGGGGCCACCACCGCCAGCACCAGGGACACCCCCACCAGGACCACGCTGTAGAGGAGGATCTCCCGGGCCGTCCGCCGGAAGGTGGCCACGGCCGGCAGCATCGGCACGCCGGCCGCCCGGTAGTCGTCCTTGTACTTGACGGCCAGCGCCCAGAAGTGGGGCGGGGTCCACACGAAGATGACGGCGAAGAGCACCACCGGGGTCCACGACAGGCTGTTGGTGACGGCCGCCCAGCCCACCAGGACGGGCACCGCCCCGGCCGCCCCGCCGATGACGATGTTCTGGCTGCTGGTCCGCTTGAGCCACAGGGTGTACACGAACACGTAGAAGAGCGTGGCCGAGATGGCCAGGGCGGCCGACAGCAGGTTGACCCAGGCCCACAGCTCGACGAAGGCGGCCACCTCCAGGGTGATGGCGAAGGTGAGGGCGGCACGGGGGGTGACCGCCCCGGTGACCAGGGGCCGCCTGGCCGTCCGGTGCATCACCTTGTCGATGTCCCGGTCGACGAACATGTTGATGGCGTTGGCACCGCCGGCGGCCAGGGCCCCGCCGAGCAGGGTGGCCCCCATCAGGCGGACCGGGGGGAGGCCCCGCTGCGCCACGATCATGGTGGGCAGCGTGGTGACCAGCAGCAGCTCGATGATCCGGGGCTTGGTCAGCGCCACGTAGGCACCGACCCGCGCCCCCCAGGTCAGCTGGGCGGGAGGCGCCACCGAGGAGATCGCCATCAGCGGACCACCGATCAGTCCGTCGGCAGGTCGGGACCACCGGTCACGCGAACAGCACCATGACCAGGGCCAGGACACAGGTGGAGATGGCGATCCACACGGCGAAGATCCGGTTCACCCGGACCTGGTACCAGTGGCCTCCGTCGTACTTGCCCCGCCGCGCCCGGTTCGAACACCGCGAAGATCAGGAACGACAGCAGGAGGAGGTGGCCGAGGGTCGAACCCATGAAGAAGATGAAGCTCGAGGCGTAGGAACCGTCGATGGTGGTGAACGGCAGGTTGCCGAACTGGAGGCACTGCACCACGACCGCCGCCAGCAGGAGCACCAGGGCCACCGCCGCCGTGCCGCTGATGACCCCGCGGCTCTCCTGGCGACGGGAGGCCGCCTCCACCCGCCAGACGACGAGGGCGGCCACCACCGTCAGGCCGGCGATGACCAGGGTGTAGGCCGGGTTGGCCTTGGCGATCTCGCCGGTGATGGGGTTCCCCAGTCCGTCGGTGCAGGGATTCGCCTTGCTACAGGCGGCCCCCCGCCACATCCCGTTGGTGTTGAGGGCCCGGAGATAGAACCAGAAGAACAGCTCCATCAGCAGGAACACCAGATCCCCGGCGATGAACAGCCAGACGGCCAACCGCTCCTTGAAGTGTCGTTGCTCCCGGGTCTCGTGGTGGCCGGCAACGGCCTCGATGCTCCGGCCGTCGTCCTGGGGATCCTCCTGGGGCTCCTCGTGCTCCGTGGCAGTGACGGTCACAGCACCTCACCTCCGGTCACCGGTCGGTCGCTCGAGAGCGTGGGTACCAGCTCGCGGTCGGGGTCGGGGGCCTCCACCTCGACGCCGTCCGGCTCCGGCTCCCCGTACCCGTAGGGATCGGCCGTCACCACCGGATCGACCAGGAAGTTCACCAGCGGCACCGGGGTGGGCACCTTCCACTCGAGGGACTTGGCGTGCCAGGGGTTGGCCGGGGCCGGCTTCCCGTGTCGCCACCCGTCGATGATGCAGTACAGGAGCACCAGGAACCCGAGCATCAGCAGGTACCCGCCCACGCTGGTCATCTGGTTGGCGCGGAGGAAGATCGGGTCGTAGAACGCCACCCGACGCGGCATGCCCTGGAACCCCTCCCAGAACTGGCCGAAGTAGGTGATCTGGATGGCGATGGCGATGATCCAGAAGGCCGTCTTGCCGATCCGTTCGTTCAACATCCTGCCCGAGATCTTCGGGAACCAGTAGCACAGGCCGGCCACCGCGGCGATCATGGCCCCGCCCAGCAGGGTGTAGTGGAAGTGGGCGGTCACGAACATGTCGCCGTGGAAGAAGTTGTCGGCCGGGACGTCGGACAGGTAGATGCCGGTCACCCCGCCGATGATGAAGTTCCACAGGAAGAGGTAGACGAAGAACATCGGTAGTCGGGTCCAGATGCTGCCCTTCCAGATGGTCCCGATGATGCACAGGAAGATGATGCCGGTGGGGATGGAGATCAGCTCGGTGGTGACCATGAAGGGCCCGGCCAGGTCGGGGGCCCACCCGGTGGTGAACATGTGGTGGGCCCACACCATCAGCGACAGGGCGGCCACCGCGGTGAAGGCGGCGATGGTCACCTTGTAGCCGAACAGCGGCTTGCGGGCGAAGGTGCTGGCCACCTCCAGCATGGCCCCCACCGGCGGGATCAGGATGATGTAGACCTCCGGGTGCCCGAAGATCCAGAAGGCGTTCTCCCACAGCCAGCCGGTGCCGCCCTGGGCGGCCACGAAGAACGATGTGCCGGTGACCCGGTCGGTGATCATGGCGGTGAAGGCGATCAGCAGCGCCGGCATGGCGTAGATGCTGAGGGCGGCCCCCACCATCGACGCCCAGGTGAAGATGGGCAGCCGGCCGAGGGTCATGCCCTTGGCCCGCATGGTGAAGATGGTCACGATGGTGTTGATCCCCGCCACGGTCACCGAGACCACGAAGACGATCATGGTCATGCAGAAGGCGTCCATGGCCGCCGGCGCCTGCACCGACAGCGGGGCGTAGGTGGTCCAGCCGGCGTCCACGCCACCGAGGAAGAAGGTGGCCAGCAGGGGCGGCACCGCCGAGACCACCACCCAGAAGCTCATGGCGTTGAGCCTCGGGAAGGCCATGTCCTTGGCCCCGATCATGATCGGCATGATGAAGTTGGTGAACGGCCCGGTCACCATGATGATGGTGGCGATGATCATCACCATCCCGTGGACGGAGACGATGGCGTTGTAGGAGTTGGGCGAGAGGAAGCTCGAGTGGGGGGTGATGAGCTGGGTGCGCATCATCATGGCCAGGGTGCCGCCGACGCCGAACAGCACCATCACCAGCACCAGGTACTGGGTCCCCACCACCTTGTGGTCGGTGCAGAACTTCCAGTAGCGCCGCTTCCCCTGGGTCACACCGGCGGCGTAGAGCTCGTCCTCGTAGCTCTGATCGTGGCCGAGCATCCACCGGATGGGGGCGTTGAAGGTGCCGACCCCGATGTTGAAGCCGAGGACCCATCCGACCATGGTCACCGTCACCACCATGTCGGAGCCCCAGTTGGAACCCTGGAGCGACTGGTGGGAGACGAGCCAGCCGATGAAGCCCAGCACGATGCCGCCGATCAGTCCGGTCAGGGCGTTCTGCCGACGGTAGAGGCCACCGGCGGCCCGGCTGATCGGGGTGTCCTCGAGGAGGATCGGGGGCGCTTCGGCAATCGTCACGGTCGTACCCTTTCGCTACCGCTGGCCGCCAGGGCGCGACCCTGTTGCGCAGTGGGGAAGGGGAAGGTCGGCAGATCATGAGGACCTGGTGAGGTCGGCGGCCTCGGCGGCCTTGGGGACCGGGACGCCGTGACCGTGCAGCCAGGCGGCGAACCTCTGCGGCGTGACCACCGCCCCGGAGGCGTACATGAAGGAGTGGTACAGCCCGCACAGCTGGCTGCACCGCACGGTGAACCCGCCCAGCTTGTCCGGCGTGGCCTGGATGACGGTGACGGTGTTGGGATTGGCATCGACCTGCACGCCCAGGCTGGCGGGCCAGAAGCCGTGGGTGACATCCACCGAGGTCACGTCGAACTCGACGGGACGGTTGATCGGGCAGGACGAGCGACCGGGTCTCCACGTTGTCGGCCCCCGGATAGGAGAACGTCCACAGCCACTGCTGGCCGGTGACGTCGACCACCAGGGTGTTGGGATGGGTGGTCTGCTCGGCGGTGAACTCGCCCAGTCCCCACACCAGGAGGATGACCACCAGCACCGCCGAGACCCCGACCCACAGCGCCGTCATCGGGGCGTCCCCACGGAGGGACGGGCCCGTCGGGAGGAGCCTCGTCGCTCTTGCCGAAGCCCCGGGCCCTCCAGCCCAGGAGGCTGTAGAGACCCACGGCGTAGACGAAGGCGGCCACCGGGGCGGCCAGGATGGTGAAGAGCACGATGGTCTGCCAGACCTTCGTCCCCTGCGTCGACAGCATGGTCCGGGAGGAGATGGTGGGGGGCGTACGACCCCGATCAGCACCCCGACCACGGTCATGGCCAACCAGATGATGAAGATCTTCCCCCCGGCCCGGGAGAAGAACGGCCTCAACTCCGGGAGCGGATCAGCCCCGTCTTCTTCCACTCCGTGCTCCTCAGACGACATGGATGAACCCCGACATGAACCCGAAGGCCGACATCGGGCCCCCGAAGCCGGCCACCTGGGTGCCGCACGGGAACTCGCAGTTCCAGGCGTAGGTGCCCTTGGAGCCGGACACGAAGCTGAACGTCACCAACTCGTACTGGCCGTTGTCCGCCTGGTTGTTGCCGGGCACGGCGGGCAGCGGCACGCTGAGGAAGAACGCCGGGATCGGTACCCGGCACCCCCCGGACGGTGAAGGTGTGGCCGGCGTTGTTGGGGTCGATGGAGTGGACCAGCTTCCCGTTGATCCGGGCCACGCCCCCTACCGTGCCGCAGACGGTGGCGAAGAAGGGGTTGTTGAGGGCGCCGCCGGAGTCGTACTGGCGGACGGTGACGGTCACCAGCGCATGGGCGGGCACCTGGAACTGGTTGGTGGGACCGTAGGCCGGCCACGCCGGGTTGCCGCCCGGGTGGATCGGCTGGCCGTTGACCATGCCGGTCGAGTCCGGATAGGTGTTGAACGCCAGGGTGACGTGCTGGAGCGTCCTCCCGTTGACGGTGACCGTTCCCACCGGCTTGGCCACCAGGGTGCCGGCCGGCGACTTGTAGTACTGGGAGTGGAAGAGGAGCGCCACCACGATGAAGGCGGCGACGGCGATGACCACGGTCAGGATCAGCCCCAGGGGGCGCGACGGCCGGTCGCTGGAGCCCTCGGCCGCGGCCGGTACAGGCTGGACCGCCGATGAGTCGACCATCCCATCCCCCTTCTGAGCCGGGCGTGGTGGCCACGACGTACCCACCACGACTCCGGACAAACTCGACGGTAGCACTACTCCGCCGCCTGTCACTTCCCCTGACCACTCTCCCGTGCGGTCACGGTACCCGCGGCGGCGTGGGGGCGGAGGCCGGCCATGGGGTGGGCCACGTCACGTCCGCTGGACACCGCCATCGAGCTTGGAGCTCCAAGCGCTCACCAGTCGTTCCCTTCGGGTCGACGGAGTGCCGGGTCATGTGGTCACACGCCATCCCGTCTCCCTCGACCCGGAGATCCTCGACCGGATCGGGCTGGGGTCCGTCGACCGGCCGCGGGATCGCCCCAGCGATACCTGCGGGCCACCGGTGGTCACCGTCGTGCCCTCACGGGTCTACCGGCCGGGCGGTACCGTTGGATCCGTGCCCCGCGTCGCGTCCGACCGGACGAATCCACCAGGGTCCGACCCGAGGGTGGGCTGAGGTGGCCCGCCAGGACTCCCCTCTCTGGTTCGGGAAGAAGGAGAGGGGCCTCCGGGTGACCCCGCTCACCTGGCAGGGTCGCACCGCCACCGCCCTCTACTGCGTCCTGGTGGTGGTGGCGGTCGTCACCTACTCCCAGCTCACGCTGACCGTGTTCGTCATCGCCTTCTACACCGTCGCCTTCGGGTGCCTGGTGGCCTACAAGTCGGACCTCATGGAGAACTGGCCGCCCGGCTCCGGAGGCGGGTGAGGGCAGCGGGACCCCCCTCGACCCCGGGGCGGGCGACCGCCCGGGGCCCGGTTGGCGTCAGTTGTCGGACTGGGCGAGGTCGAAGGCGTCGGCGCAGCCCTGGACCCACTGGGCCGGGTTGTCGTGGGCGGGTCGACCGCCCGGCGTCGCCTCCTCGTCCTGGCAGGCCTGCCGGGCGGTGATCGCCGAGCTGCCGTAGGCCGTGTACGCCGCCCCACCTGCCGCGTAGCCGTCCTTGTAGGACTGGCTCTCACCGGCCAGCGAGGCGAACAGGGATGCCGACCACGGCGATGCTGATGACGGCGACCACCGCCACCGCGGCGATCACCATCCGGCGACGGCCCTTCTCGGTGGCCCACCTCCGGCGCAGGCCGCTGGTCAGCCCGGCCAACGGGCCCCCCGTTGCGGTCAGCCGGCCGCCGGGCTCTGGGTCGCCGTGCATCGCTCCCCTCCCTGTGACCGGATCCTGCTCGGACGCCACCGATGGTAGTCACGGCACGGGAGGTCGCGACGTGCACCCCACCACCCGCCAACGGTCCCGTCGCCGCAGGGTCCCCGCCGTGGGCGCAGGGATAGGGTGGACGCGGTGGAACCGGCACAGTCACCCGACGCCGACCCGGTCGCCGGCCAGCCTGTCCGTCTGACCGGGAGGGACGCCTTCCGGCTCCACCTCACCCTGGCCGCCGGGCTCATCGTCTGCTGCGGCGCCTTCGCCTTCGAGTTGGCCGGGCCCTGGGAGGCCACTCCTTCAGTTGGATGTACGTCTTCGAGTGGCCCCTGTTCGCCGCCTTCGCCGTCTACATGTGGTGGAACCTGCTGCAGGGGCACGACCGCGTCCGCCGGCCGCCGGCCCCGCGCTCCGGCGGCGCGACGGCGTCCCCTCCCGACGACGAGCTCGAAGCGTGGAACCGGTACGTCCTCAGCCTCGAGGCGGACCGGGCGCCGGACACCGGCCGCCCCGCCCTGAGTCAGACCCGGCCCAGCGCGCGCTCCAGCGAGGCCGACACCCCTCCCTCGGTGCCGTAGAGGCGGTAGCCCACCAGCACCAGGGCCGGGATGGCCCAGAAGTCCCCGCAGATCCACAGGATGCCCGCCGCGTACCGCTGGTCCCGGAGGGCGGCCACCGGTCCGTCCATCACCACGTTCATCGAGTACCAGGGGGCCTTGGTGAAGATGGACATGGCCATGGCCAGGACCAGCATCTCGAAGGCGGTCACCACGATCGCCCCGATCTGGACCCGGGTCGAGCCGCGGGGTGCCCAGGGATGGGACGGCAGGATGATCCGCCAGAAGAGCAGGCCGACCAGCACGAAGCTGGGCGCCATCAGCCAGCCCATCACCCAGTCGTGGTTGGAGGCCCAGTCGAACACCACCGGCAGGTGCCAGACGACCATCACACCGTTGAAGAGGACGATGGCCACCAGTGGGTTGGACACGACCCTCCAGAGTCCCGCGGAGCCCGGCCGCCTTGGGCGACCGGTAGTAGAAGCGCGAGCAGCCGGCGTCGCGGCTCGAGGGGGAGGGCGAAGAGACAGCGGCACCCACGGGGCCCCGAGGATCAGCAGCGGGGGAAGGTAGAACATCTCCAGCACGTGGAGCACCATGTGGACGCTCAGCCATGCCATCGCCCACCGGTCCAGGGGACCCGACACCACGGCGATCAGCCCGCCCAGACCGGCGTAGAACGCCCAGCTCCGGCGGCGGGTGGCCCTCCGGTGTCCCGGGGACTGTCGGACGGCCAGCCGGCGCAGCCCGATCTCGTACCCGACGCCCACCACCAACGCCACCACGGCGATCGGTGTCACTTGCCAGAACGGCGGCAGCTGCATCGTTGTGTCCCCTCCGACCTTCCCCGAGGCTATCCCGCACCGACCGGGGCGCGGACCGGTGCCCCGACGGCCCGGATTCCGTCGGCAGGGAGGCGGTAGCCTCGAACCCGTGAGCTCAGGCGTCGGCCTCGTCCTGCGGAGCGGCACCCTCGGCTCCCGTCCCGCCGGTGGGCCGGACCCGGAGGGTGCAGCCGGCACCGCACCCCGGGACGGTCCACCGCTCGCCCGCCCCACGGCACGGCGATGACCGGAGGGCGTCCCGATCCGTGGAGGGTCCGGGGGATGCGCCGATGACCGGGCTGGCGGCCGTGGACCCGCTCGGCTGGGACTTCCACCTCACCACGTGGGCGTTCCTGGTCGCCGCCGTGGCGGTCACCCTCCTCGTGCACCGCCACCTGCTGCACTCCCGGGAGCGTCCGATCCGATGGTCCCGGCACCAGCAGGCGTTCTTCGCCGGGGCCATCGGCGTGCTGGCGCTGGCGCTGACCTGGCCGGTCGCCGATCTGGCCGCCCACTGGTCCCTCACCGCACTGGTGCTGCAGCGCCTCCTGCTGGTCCTGGCCGCCGCCCCGATGCTGCTCCTCGGCCTGCCGCACGACTTCCTCGAGTGGGCCACCCGGCCGGCCGTCGTCGACACCGCTCTGGTCCGACTCAGCCGGCCACCGGTGGCCGTCGTCACGGTGACCGTCCTGCTGGTCGGCTCGATGGCCCCGGTCCTGGTCGGGGCCCAGGCGACCTCACCACTGGTCCGGGGTCTGCTCATCGCCGTCGTCCTGGGGGCCGGCCTGGTGTTGTGGCTCCCCGTGCTCGGCCGGGTTCCCGGGATCCCCCGGTTGAAGCCCATCGTCCGGTTCGGCTACCTGGCCGCTCAGGGCGTGGTGCCGGCGTTCCTGTCGTTCGTGCTGATCCTGGCCCCCCACCCGCTCTACGGGACGTTCGCCGGGTCGCGCCTGGCCGTGCACCTCCGCCCCCTGAACGACCAGCAGATCGCCGGGTTCGTCTCCAAACTCGGCATGCTGCTCGTCCTGCTGACGGTGGGGACGTTCTTCCTGCTGCACACGGACGAGGAGCTGAGTGCCGACGATCCCCTCCGCTGGGCCGACGTCCAGCGGCAGTTCGAGCGGGCCGACCGGCACGGCGGGGGCGGTTGACCGTCGCCCGGCCCCCGATCCGGACGGCCGGTCAGCGTCAGCTGGACGAGCCGTAGGGGATCGGCACCTGCAGCCGCTGGATCCGGGCCCATCCGCCGCCGACCAGCCCGTAGACCGAGAGCGTGGTGCCGGCGGGCACCAGGGCGTCGTAGCCGGCTCCGGGAGTGGCCGTGACCGAGGTGGTGCCCGACGGCAGCGCCGGGAGCACCTGCCAGCGCGGCGCCGCCGGAGCCAGCACCGCCGCCGAGGAGGGCCCGGCCCCGCCCCGGAGGGCCACCACGAACCCGCCGGCGGCGGTCGTCCCGGTGGACAGCAGGGAAGCCCGGCCCAGCCGGAGGCCGGCCGACACCGCCCAGGTGTGCAGACCGTCGGAGCTCCACAGGCCGACAAGGCGGGCGGCCTGGCCGCTGCCCACGCTGACCAGGGCCGCCGTGCCCGCCGCCGTCTGGTCGATCCGGACCACCTCGGTGGTGCTCCCCCCGGAGAAGACGCCCGGACCGGTCTGGCTCCATCCCGTCGACGAGAGCAGGAACAGGCCGGCCCTGCCGCCCCGGGCGCAGGAGCCGCCGACCAGGGTGCCGCCCGCGGCATCGAGGCTCACGGCGGTGAGGGACCGGAGGTCGCAACCGGCCGCCGCCCGCCGGCGGCGGAGGGCGGCGGTGGTGGTCACCCGGGTCCACGTCGACAGCTCCCCGGAGGTGGTCACCACCGTGCCCGCCGCGGTGCTCAGGAGGGCCAGCGACTCGTTGCCCGTGGCTGCCAGGGCGTCCGGGAGGCGGGACAGGCCAGCCGGGAGGACGCCGGGATCCCAGGTCGACCCCTGGTCGGCGGTTCGGGCCAGCGGGGAGAACCGGAGATCCTGGGAGGGCCCGAAGCCGGCCAGGACCGAGGTCGGGGCTGTCGAGGCGATCAACCCGCCGTTGCTGGCCACCCCCGGTGGGGTGGTCATCCGCCAGGAGGCGCCGGCGGGAAGGGCCAGGAGCTGCCAGAAGGTGTTCAGCGGGTCGTCGAGATGCCCCATGGCCAGGGTGGCCCAGGTGGTGGTGCCGGCCACCGTGGAGCTGGACAGCGGGACGGCCGGGGCCGCCGCCGACGAGCCCCCTCCCGGCGTCGCCGCCGCGGAGGTGGCGCCGACCTGCAGTCCGGCGCCCAGGACGAGAACGAGGACGGCGAGCCTCCGCCAGGGTCGTCCGGCCGGCCGCCGGGGAGCCGGCGTCACGACCGGACGACGCTGCTGATCTGGCTGGTCAGCTGACCCACGAACGAGGACCCCTGGGTGCCGCCGTCCCCGGGGTCGGCGTTGAGGATCAGTCGGGTCCGACCGTGCTTGTCGATGAGGTAGACGATGTCGCTGTGGGCCACCATGCCCCCCGCCGGCGAGGTCTCGACCTGCACCCCGTAGTCGTTCCACACCTGCTGGAGCTGGGCCGACGTACCCGGTGAGGTAGGTCCAGTTGGCGACGTGGTCGAGCCCCTCCTGACGGTCGAAGGCGGAGGTGAGGGCGGTGGTGTCGTAGAGCGGGTTGTTGACCACCGCCACCAGCTCCACGTCCCGGGCCTGGTCACCGAGCTGCCGGTCGGCGAGTCGGAGATCCTGGGCGATCAGCGGGCAGTCGGAGGTGCAGACCGGGTCGAGGAAGGTGAGCACCACGGTCCTGCCCCTCAGGGAGGTCAGCGAGACGGCGCGGCCGCCGGTGTCGGTGAGGGTGAAGGGGGCCGACGGGGTGTCGACGGGATCGGGCATCCCGTTGGCCGCCTCGATGATGATCGGGTCGGCGGTGGGGTTGACGGCCGCCACCGCCATCGGGGCCGCTCCCACCGCCACCACGACCAGCGCCCCGACCGCCATCAGCGAGCGCAGGAGGTAGTTGGGGTTGACCCGGTCGAGCCAGCCCGAGGGTGCCGACGGGGCGGTGGTCACCTCCGGCGGCGCCGCCGGCACCCCCTCGGGCCGCGGGCTCGGCTCACCGGCCGGCACCCGGACCGCCGGTCGCACCATGGCCAGGTAGCCCCCCGTGAAGATCAGGGCCATGGGGACCATGGAGTTGGGATCGGTGCCCAGGCCACCGAAGAAGCCGAAATCCTGGACCAGCACCCAGGTGGCGAGGCAGAGGAGTGCCCCGACGATGACGCCGACCCGGGCCACCCGGGGACGGCCGCTCACGAAGGCGGCGCCCACCCCGAGGAGGAGGACCACGACGACCAGGTTGACCAGCCATCCGTGACCCGCCTGGAAGCCACCGAACCAACGCACCCACGAGGCGAAGACCGACGGCTGGGACACCTGGGACATCTGTCGGACCATGGTGGTGAGCGGTCCCACGGCGGACGGGGTGTGGGCCCCGCCGGACCAGGATCCCCGCCCGGGCCAGGCCTGCAGGACGCCCATGCCCACGAAGAGCACCCCCATGCCCCGCAGGAGACCCCGGCCCAGCCGGGGCGACTCCCACGACGTCTCGGGCAGGGCCACCAGCACGCCGGCGACCACGTAGAAGAGCACGCCCCCCGGCGAGCCGAACAGCCAGCTGCTGCCGTGGCCGAAGATGCCGCCGAACGCCTCGCCGAACACCCAGACCACCAGGCCCCAGCCGGCACTCACGGCGCCGGCGCCACGGGACCAGTTGCCGCGCGGCGCCACCAGCAGGAAGGCACCGACACCCAGCTGGATCCAGACGGTGGCGGTGGCGGCGGTGACCGGATGGTTCGACCAGATGGTCGTCCCCACGTTGACCAGATGCTGGACCCACCCGGGAGACGAGCTGGCCGCCGGGGTGATCACCGAGCCGGGCAGGCCGACCGGCATCCCCCCCTGCACCTGGAGCAGGCCGTCGAGCAGCCAGAGGAGCCCGAAGCTGATCCGGAGGAGCCGTCGGGCCCGGGGCTCGGGGTAGGGCCACGGGCGCGGGGGGATGGCGTGCAGGGTGCCGGCGGCCACCGCTCGCCGGTAGTGCACGGTCCGGGCCAGGTTCCAGGCCAGGGCGAGCAGCGCGCCCAGGATGACCAGGACGAGCAGCTGGTGGTCGAGGGCGGTCCGGAAGGCGGCGGTGATGAGGGGGTTGTCGTTCTGGAGGGGGCGCCCCATGCCGGGCATGTCGCAACCAATCTGTCGGGACCATCCGTCCTCGGGGTGGAGGGCGGGTCGTCATGACGACCGCGCCAAGAGACCGGTCGGGGCGATTGTAGGTCCCGCCCCTCCCGGCGGAACCGCGGCCCGGTGGTCGCCACCCGGCGGGCGGGATCGGGCGGCCCGGACGGCGGGGGCCGGCCCGGATGCCGGTCCGCGCCGTGGCGCCGCTGACAGACTGCCGCCATGACCCTGCGATTCGTCTTCCACTACCCCGAGACCAACGGTGCCCAGGGGGACATGCTCGACTCCGGGGACCTGGCCGACGTGGCCCGGGCCGCCGAGGCCGCCGGCTTCCATGCGCTGGCCCTGACCGAGCACCCCATCCCCGGCGCCCGCTGGCTCGACCAGGGCGGCCACCAGAGCCTCGACCCGTTCGTGGCCCTCGGGTTCGTGGCCGCTGCCACCGAGCGGATCCGGCTCCTCACCCACCTGGCCCTGGCGCCCTACCGGAACCCGTTCGTCCTGGCCAAGGCGGCGGCCACGGTCGACAAGCTGTCGGGTGGGCGCTTCATCCTCGGACTCGGCGCCGGCTACCAGAAGTCGGAGTTCCACGCCCTCGGCGTGTCGCCCGACGAGCGCGGCGCGCTGTTCGACGAGGTGCTGGACTGCCTACCGTTGCACTGGAAGGGCGAGCCGTTCAGCTACGAGGGTCGGCACTTCACGGCCCGGGACGTCGTGGCGCTGCCGAAGCCGGTGCAGGATCCGATCCCGATCTGGATCGGCGGGAACTCCAAGGCGGCCCGCCGGCGGGTGATCGAACGGGCCCAGGGGTGGATGCCGATGATCGGCTCCGCCGAGCTGGCCCGGACCACCCAGACCGCCACCCTGGCCACCCTCGACGACGTCATCCTCGCCATCGCCGAGCTCGAGCGGGACGCCGAGGCGGCCGGCCGCACCGAGCCCATCGACTACCTCACCTCCTACCACGAGGCCTCCCTCCGCCACCCCACCGTCGACCCGGAACGGCACCGCGACGGGTTCGGTCGCATCGAAGCCGCCGGGCTCAACCATGTGATCGTGTCCCACGTCCGCGACGAGCCCGCCGTCGTGCTCGACTGGCTGGCCGCCTTCGGCGCCACCTACCTCGCCTGACGGGCCGGGTGGGGGCCGGGACGGGCGTCGAGGCGCCGATGCCACCCCGGCACCCGCCCCGCTGTTTGAATGGCGCCATGACGCTCTACGCACTGGACCACGACCGACCGCGCATCCACCCGGAGGCCTACATCCACCCCGAGGCGGTCCTCATCGGCGAGGTGCGGGTGGGTCCCGGCTCCAGCATCTGGCCGGGAGTGGTCATCCGGGCCGACAACGGCCCGATCGTCATCGGCGCCCGGACCTCCGTCCAGGACGGCGCCGTCCTCCACACCCAACCTCAGAACCCGACCCGGATCGGCTCCGACTGCGTGATCGGCCACCTGGCCCACCTGGAGGGCTGCCTGCTCGAGGACCTGGTGCTCGTCGGCTCGGGCGCCGTGGTCCTGGAGCGGGTCACCTGCCGGTCCGGCTCGCTGGTCGGGGCCGGCGCCGTGGTGGCTCCCGGGACCGAGGTGCCGGCCGGCGCCATGGCGCTCGGGGTGCCCGCCCGCATCCGGGCGGGAGTGGTGACCGAGGAGTCGGTGCGGATCAACGCCGAGGCGTACTCCTCGCGCCACCTGCCCCAGCATCGGGACGGCAGCCGCCAGGTGTCGCTGGCCGAGTGCCTGGAGCCGTGAGGCGGGGACGGCAGGGGGCCGCGGGGCGGCCGGTCAGCTGCGACTCCCCCGCCGGCCCGACCGGGTGGAGCGCACGCCGCCCCGACCCCGTCACCCGCCGGGGCGGTTGACGAACCAGACGTTCTCCTCGACCAGTCGCTCGCTCCGCCACCCGTCGGGGGTCCGGACCAGGTCGTGGTGGTAGTAGCCACCGCAGTAGGACTGCTGGTCCATGCCGGGCAGGTGCATGGGGTTGAAGAACATCGCCCGGGCCCTGGCCCGGTCGCCGTCGAGGTCGATCTCGATGTTGCTGATGAAGTGCTGGGTCATCGGCACGCTCTCCAGGCCCGCTTCGAGCCAGGCGCCGACCTCGTCGCGCCGGCCGACCGGGACCCCGGCCGAGCTGTAGTCGACCGTCGCCTCCGGGGTGAACACCGCCCTCCACGTGTCCCAGTCCCTGGTGTCCACGCCCCGGGCGTACCGGGCGAGCAGCTCGTGGATGTCGATCTTGTCGCTGACGGCCTGGAGATCCATGGTCCCAGTCTCGTCGAATCCGCCGGCGCCGGCGAGGGTCCGGTCCCGCCCGATCCCGGACGTCGGTGCATTCGGTCGGCCGGCCGGTGGCTACTCTCCGGCAGGTGACGTCGGCGCCGCCGCCCAGCGGGACCAGCCCGGAGCCAGGAGGAACCCACGTGCCCCGACGCAGTGCCGGACTCCTCCCCTTCCGCCTGGCCGGGGACGGGGTGCTCCACCTCTTCCTCGTGCACCCCGGGGGGCCCTTCTGGTCCACGAGGGACGTGGGGGCCTGGTCGGTGGCCAAGGGTGAGTACGGCGAGGACGAGGAGCCCGCCTCGGCGGCCGAGCGGGAGTTCGCCGAGGAGCTCGGGGTGGCGGCTCCGCCCGGGCCCCGCATCGATCTGGGCCAGGTGGTGCAGTCGGGCGGGAAGCAGGTCCGGGCGTGGGCCGTCGAGGCGCCCGACTTCGCCGTGGACCGGGTGGTCAGCAACACCTTCGAGATGGAGTGGCCTCCCCGGTCGGGCGAGCGCCGGTCGTTTCCGGAGGTGGACCGGGCCGACTGGGTGTCGGCGACGACGGCCCGGCTGAAGCTGGTCGGGGCCCAGGTCGCGTTCGTCGACCGGTTGCTGGCGCACCTCCGGGAGGCCGGCCGGACCGTGGCCGAGGGCACCTGACCTCCGGTGGCGGCCCGATCAGGTCGGGGAAGGCCCGTCGGGGTCGAGCCGTCGGAACCAGAGGCGCCAGGGCGTGGTGTGCCGTTGCCAGACGTCGGGGCCCGTTGCGTAGGGAGGCCCGGAGTGCCGGCGATGGGCGGCGGACTCCTCGTCGACCTCGTAGGCGGCCAGGAACCGGGGCGCCTTGGGATACGGCGCCCGGACCGCCTCCACCAGCTCGTAGCGGACGGCGCGGAGGGCACGGCGCCGTTCGACCACCTCGGGGAGGTGGACTTCGGTGTAGAAGTCGTTGAACACCGCCAGGTCGTCCGCGGTGGCATCGGGCGGCGGGTCGACCCCCAGCAGGTAGATGGCGAACGGAGCCACCTCGACCGGACCCGTCTCGGCCACCGTCCGGTAGAGCAGCGACCAGGTCTGCCGCAGCCCGGGCCGGTCGGGCTCGTCGGCGACCCGGGCCGGGTCCGCCCGGCCGGTGGGGGTCACGCCCAGGAACCTCGGGGGACGGAACCCCCGGGCGGCCACGGCCAGCAGCTCGTAGTGGCCGCCGTCGGCGGGGCCCACCGGTGCCGAGCGGGCGAACGCCGCCGGGGCGTCGGGGTCGGCATGGGCACCGGTCCGGAGGTCCCATCCGGTCCAGCGGGCCAGGCCGTCCCCGGTCACCGGACCTCCCGGGCCCGGCGCCGGCACCGGCTCGCTGTCGGGACCATCACCCGAGGATACGACCGGCCCGGACCTCGGGTGGGCGAGCCGCCTCCGACCGGGGGTGGGCCCGGGCGGCCGGATAGCGTGGCACCGTGGCGGCCACCAGAGAGGTCCGGGCGCTCGAGGCGGCCGGCCGGACGGTCGGCGATCTCCAGCCCGGACAAGATCTACTTTCCCGAGCTGGGGGCGACCAAGTTCGAGCTGGCCTCCTACTACGTGGCCGTGGCCGGACGCGCTGGCCGTGACCGCCTTCGGCCGGCCGGCCATGCTCCAGCGGTTCCCGGAGGGGGCGGGCGGCAAGTCCTTCTTCCAGAAGCGGGTGCCCTCCGGCGCCCCGGACTGGCTGCAGACCACCGTGGTCACCACCCCCAACGGGACCACCTCCAACGCCCTGGTGGTGGCCGACCTGGCCCACGTCCTGTGGGCGGTCAACCTGGGGTGCCTCGGCCTCCACCTCTGGCCCTACCGGGCGGACGACCCGGACCATGCCGACGAGCTCCGCATCGACCTCGACCCCCAGCCGGGCACCTCCTTCGACCGACATCCGGGCGGCGGCGGCCTGCGTGCGTGCCCTGCTCGACGAGACTGGGCATCACCGCCTATCCCAAGACCACCGGCAACCGCGGCCTCCACGTCTACGCCCGCCTCGAGCCGCGCTGGGACAGCATCGAGGTGCGGGCCGGGGCGGTGGCCCTGGCCCGGGAGCTCGAGCGACGCCACCCCGACCTGATCACCGCCAACTGGTGGAAGGAGGAGCGGGGCGAGCGGATCTTCGTCGACTTCAACCAGAACGCCCCCCACAAGACGGTCTTCGGGGCCTGGTTCGCCCGTCCCCGGGTGGGTGGCCAGGTCTCCACGCCGCTGTCGTGGGACGAGGTGGAGACGGTCGACCCCGAGGCGCTGACCATCCGCACCGTTCCCGAGCTGCTCGGGCGGCGGGGGGACCCCTGGGCGTCCATGGCCGACGCGCCCCAGTCGCTGCAGCCGCTGTTGGACCTGGCGGCGCGCGACCGGGCCGGAACGGCCTCCACGACGCCCCGTGGCCGCCCGAGTACCCCAAGGCGCCCGACGAGCCGCCCCGGGTGGCCCCGAGCCGGGCCAGGAAGGCCTGAACGGTGGAGCCGACCGAGCGCCCTCCGCCGCATCGCCTACCTCCTCGAGCGGGACGGGGCCGAGTCCTACAAGGTCCGGGCCTTCCGCAAGGCGGCCGCCGCCATCGACGGTCTGCCCGTCGACGAGCTGGCCGCCATGACCCCCGCCCGGCTGCAGACGATCCCCGACGTGGGCAAGACCAGTGCCCAGGTGATCCAGGAGGCGGCCGCCGGCCGGACGTGCCCGACTACCTGGCCCGCCTGGAGACCGACCGGACCGCCCGCTGGTGAGCGGCGCCGCGGCCGACCTGCTCGACCGGCTCCGGGGGGACTGCCACAGCCACTCCGACTGGTCGGACGGGGGGTCGCCGATCCGGGAGATGGCCGAGGCGGCCCGGGACGCTCGGCCACCGACTACTGGGCCCTCACCGACCACAGCCCCCGGCTCACCGTCGCCCACGGGCTCGACGCCGACCGCCTGCGCCGCCAGCTCGACGATGGTGGCCGAGCTCAACGAGGAGCTGGCCCCCTTCCGCATCCTGACCGGCATCGAGGTCGACATCCTGGTGGACGGGGCCCTCGACCAGGACGAGTCGCTGCTGGCCCAGCTCGACGTGGTGGTGGCCAGCGTCCACTCCAAGCTGCGGATGGAGGAGCCGGAGATGACCCGGCGGATGCTCCGGGCCGTGGAGAGCCCCCACACCGACATCCTGGGCCACTGCACCGGCCGGATCGTGGTCGGCAGGGGCCGCCCGCCGTCCACCTTCGACGCCGAGGCGGTGTTCGGGGCCTGTGCCGCCACCGGCACGGCGGTGGAGATCAACTCCCGGCCGGAGCGCCTCGACCCGCCCGAGCCGCTCCTCGAGCTGGCCCTCTCCCTCGGCTGCGTGGTGACGGTGGACACCGACGCCCACGCCCCGGGCCAGCTCGAGTGGCAGCGCCACGGCTGCGAGCAGGCGGCCCAGGCGGGCGTCCCGTCGGACCGGGTGATGAACACCCTGCCCCTGGACGACTTCCTGGCCTGGACGGCCGGGCACGGGGCCTAGGACCTCCGTCCCGGCCGCGGCGGCCGCAGTACGATCCGTCCGTGGCCCTCCCCGTCGTGCCCCCGGTGGCGCCGATGCTGGCCAAGCTGGCCCGGGAGCTGCCGGAGCGGGACGGCCTCTACTACGAGCCCAAGTGGGACGGCTTCCGGTGCATCGTCTTCCGCGACGGCGACGACGTCGTGCTGGGCAGCCGCAACGAGAAGCCCCTGACCCGCTACTTCCCCGAGCTGGTGGACTCGCTGCGGGCCAACCTGCCCGACCGGTGCGTGGTCGACGGCGAGATCGTCATCGCCGGGCCGGGCGGCCTCGACTTCGACGCCCTCTCCCAGCGGATCCATCCGGCCGACTCCCGGGTCGAGCTGCTGGCCCGGACCACGCCGGCCTCCTTCGTGGCCTTCGACCTCCTGGCCCTGGACGACGCCGACCTGCAGGGCGAGCCCTACGCCGTGCGCCGCCGGACCCTCGAGCAGGCGCTGGCTCCGGCGAGCGCCGCCCGTCCACCTCACCCCGGTCACCACCCGCCCGGACGTGGCCCGTGACTGGTTCTCCCGCTTCGAGGGGGCCGGGCTGGACGGCGTGGTGGTCAAGGACGGCGAGCTCCACCTACCAGCCGGACAAGCGGGCCATGATGAAGGTCAAGCACGAGCGGACGGCCGACTGCGTGGTCGGCGGGCTTCCGGTGGCACAAGTCCGGGGGCGTGGTCGGCTCGCTCCTCCTCGGCCTGTTCGACGACGCCGGGGTGCTCCACCACGTGGGGTGGCCTCCGGGTTCAGCGTCGCCCGGCGGGCCGAGTTCGTCGAGACGCTGGAGCCCTACCGGCGCCGCGCCGCCGACGGCCACCCCTGGCTCGCCGAAGGCACCCCCGGTGGCCGGGTCCCGGGCGGCCAGAGCCGGTGGAGCGCCGGCAAGGACCTGAGCTGGGAGCCGCTCCGCCCCGAGCTGGTGGTGGAGGTGGCCTACGACCACCTCCAGGTGGACCGCTTCCGGCACGCCACCTCGTTCGTCCGCTGGCGTCCGGACCGGAGCCCCGACTCGTGCACCTACGCCCAGCTGGACACCCCGGTGCCCACCGAACTCGACGAGGTCTTCGGCACCCCGGGGTGACCCGCCACCGGTGGCGGCTCCGATCAGCCGGCGGCCACCGCGTGCGCCCGCTCGGCCATCGCCGGGTCCCGCAGGAGCCGGCACACCCCCTCGAACTCGGCGGTGGGCCCGGTCCACCGGAGCGAGGCGACCCCGTCGAGCAGGTCGGGATCCCGACGCAGCGTGGCCAGGTCCCGGAACAGCTCGGCCCTGTCCCGCTCCCCGGCCAGCCGGGCGGCCAGGGTGGGGGCACCCCGGAGCTCGGAGCGCACGGCGGGATCCCAGTCGGCCACCTCGTCGGGAACGGCGTCGACGGTCCCGTAGTGGGCCAGGACCACCGAGGCCGACCGCTTCCCCCATCCGGCCAGCCCGGGGAAGCCATCGGCCGAGTCGCCCACCAGGGCCAGCCAGTCGGGGATGGACTGCGGGGCGACGCCGAACTTGGCCCACACGCCGTCCTCGTCGGTCACCACCCCCTTCCGCCGGTCGAGCTGGACCACGCGCCGTCCGACCACGCACTGGGCGAGGTCCTTGTCCGGCGTGCAGATGACCACCCGGTCGGCGGCGGGGTCGTCGGCCGCCACCGCCGCCGCCGAGGCCAGGGCGTCGTCGGCCTCGAGCTCGACCATCGGCCACACCACCACGCCCAGCGCCCCGAGCGCCGACTCCAGGACATCGAACTGGGAGCGGAGCTCGGGCTCGATGCCGGCCCCCGTCTTGTACCCGGGCCACAGGTCGTTGCGGAACGACTCGACCACGTGGTCGGTGGCCACCCCCACGTGCGAGGCGCCGTCGGCCAGCATGCCCAGCAGGGAGAGCACGACCCCCCGGACGGCGCCGATCTCGTCGCCCTCCGACGACCGCCGCGAGGGTTGGCCGAAGTACTGACGGAACAGCTCGTACGTCCCGTCCACCAGGTGCACGTCCATGTCGGGAGTCTTGCAGTCCCGACCGGAGCGGCGTGCCGGCCGGCGGGCTAGGAGGCCCGGCGGCGGGCGGGCGCCTTGGCCTTGGTGGCCTTGGCCGGCCGGGTGGCCTTCTTGATCGGGGTCGGCCTCTTGGCCGGCGCCTTCTTGGCCGCCGGCCGGGCCGGGCCCTTCGGGGCCGGCTTCCGATCCGCCTGGAGGGAGTCGATGCTGGCGCTGAGGACCTCCATCAGGTCGACCACCTTGGTCGAGGCCGGCGCGGCGCCCTCCCCGACGACGATCTCGTTCCCCTGGCGCTTGGCCTCGATGATCGACTCGAGTTGGAGGCGGTGGGTGTCGTGGTACTTGTCCGGGTCCCAGTCGCTGGCCATCGACTCGAGGAGGAGGCCGGCCATCTGCACCTCGCGGTCGCTCACCTGGTCGGGGCCGGGGAGCTCGGGGAGGTCCTCGGCCGGCGAGCGGATCTCGTCGGCGAAGTACATGGTCTCGAGCTTCAGCACCTCGTCGTCCGGTCGGATGGCCACCGGGTACTCCTTGTTCCGCATGACCACGGTCCCGATCGCCACCTTGTTGGCCTCCCGCATCACCTGGCGCAGGAGGGCATAGGCCTTGTTGGCCGCCTCGCCCTCGGGGGCCAGGTAGTAGGTGGACCGGTAGAAGACAGGGTCGATCTGGTCGAGGTCGACGAAGTCGGTGATCTCGATCAGCTTGGACTTCTCCGGCTCGGCGGCGTTGAGCTCGTCGTCGGTCAGCAGGACGTACTCACCACCGCCCAGGTCGTAGCCCTTGACGATCCGGGACGCCGGGACCTCCTCACCGGTCCGCTCGTTGACCTTCTTGTAGCGGATCCGGTCGGAGGTGCCCTCCTCCAGCTGGTTGAAGTGGAGCGTCCGGTCCTGGGTGGCCGAGTAGAGCCCCACCGGGACGTTGACCAGGCCGAAGTTCAGAGCGCCCTTCCAGACGGTGCGAGGCATGCGCCTATCATTACCCAGCTCAGGGGCTATCCACCACCCTGTCACACCCCATTGTCACACTGAGGTCGTGAGCAAGTCCGACCCCGTTGCCTTCGCCCCCGCCGTCCTCCGCAGCCTGCCCGCCCTGGTGCCGGCGGAGATGACCCAGGCAGATCTGGCTCTTGAGCTGGGGCTTTCCGCCCTCCTGCAGATGGCGGGCACCGGAGTGGACGACGCCCTGGGGCAGCTGTGGGCCGTCCGACAGGCCGTCCTCGAGGCCGGCGGGATGGACGAGGCGATCGAGCCGATTCCCCTCCTCGGAGGCTCGGATCGGCTCGGACTGCTGCACATGGCCCTCTACCTGGGGAACCTCCTGCAGCGGGCGGCCGGCCACCTGGGGTGTGACCGCGACACCCTGGTGGGCCTGGCTCTCGCCCGACCGGTGCTCCGGTCCGTGCGCCGGACGGCGCTCCCCGACATCCGGCAGCTGCGCTCCTCGTAGCCCGGCCCGTCGCCGGCCCATCGGCCGGGGTAGGCAGGGTCGATGACCCCCGGATGGCCGGCCACTCCGACGGTCCACCCTTGTCGCCGGTCCGTCGGACTCCTATGCTCGCAATTCCGGCGCGGGTCCAGGAGGCAGCGATGAGCGCGATGGGAGAGCGGTTCCTCATTCTCGAGGAGACGGCCGATGCACTCGACGTCATCGACCCGGAGCTGGCCACCCAGTTCCGGGTGGTCAACGGGCTCCCCTCACCCACCGCCGACGCGGTGCCGGCGTGGAACGCGGTGCCGACCCCGGCGGCGCCCCCCCAGCACGAGATCGACATGAAGGTGAGCGACGACCAGATCCGCTCGGCGTGTTCGTGCGGGGAGTGGGCGTCGGTGGTCGGCTGGGACCAGCTCGACACCCTGGTGGTGCGCATCCGCGAGCACCTGGGCACCACCCAGGCAACCACCCGGGATGGCATCCCCGCCACCGACGGGTCGGCGGCCGCACCCGAGCTCGGGAGGCGGGCCGGCTGAGTCGGACCACCGCGTGGTCCGGGACTTCTCCGGGCCGGCGGCCGTCCGGCGGCCGTACGCTGAGGGCATGACCTCCCCCGTCGCCCTGACCGCGGTCGAGCGGGAGTACGTGACGAGCCAGCCGCTGGGCCGGCTGGCCACCGTGGATGCCGACGGCGCCCCGCAGAACAGTCCGGTCGGCGTGTTCCTCGACGAGGAGACGGGCGACCTCCTGATCGGCGGGTTCGCCATGGGCGAGACCCGCAAGTTCCGGAACGTGGTGGGCAACCCGCAGGTGGCACTGGTGATCGACGACCTGGTGGCGGTGGACCCGTGGACCGTTCGGGGCCTCGAGGTCCGGGGGACCGCCGTGGCCCTCACCGACGTCGATCCCCCGGTGGCCTTCATGAGTCGCCAGGTCATCCGGATCACGCCCACCTGGGTCGCCGCCTGGGGGCTCGACCCCGACGCACCGGACAAGCAGATCCGGCGCGGGAGCTGACGCCCGGCCCGGGCTCGGGTCGCCCCCCGCTACTCGGCGACGGTGGCCGGGCCCATGACCAGCTGCTCGGCCTCGACCGGGTGGTCACCGTGGGAGCGCGCCTCCGAACGTAGGAACAGGCCCAGGAACGCACCGACCAGCGACACCAGGCCGGCCACGAACATCGTGGTGTGGAGGCCGGTCATGAAGGCGGCGTGACTGCCGGCGGTGATCGCCTCGGCGACGCGCTCCGACGTCCCCGGCGGGACCGGCGCCAGACCCTGCGAGACCACCGCCCCCTGGTGCGACACCGAGGCGGCCAGCCCCGACGGGACCCCGTGCCTCCGCAGGTCGGAGACGAGGACCCCGGCCACCGAGGCGGCCAGGATGGACCCGCACACCGCGGTGCCGAGGACGCCACCCAGCTGGATGGCCGTCGTCTGGATCCCACCCGCCACCCCGGCGTCGTCGGCGGGGGTACTGCCCACGATGGCGTCGGTGGCCGAGGTCACCACCAGGCCGATCCCGAGCCCCAGCAGGATGAAGGCCGGCCAGAGGTGGAGGTACGACGAGTCGACCTGCAGGGAGATCAGGGAGAAGAGGGCCACCGAGGAGGCCAGCAGGCCGGCGGTGATGGGGACCCAGGCACCGAAGCGTTCGACCAGTCGGGACCCG
The DNA here is from genome assembly GCA_963709665.1 of uncultured Actinomycetota bacterium. GTDB lineage: Bacteria > Actinomycetota > Acidimicrobiia > Acidimicrobiales > RAAP-2 > DASZIT01. Next base: position 41,469 of record CAVPWU010000011.1, read on the forward strand.
ACCGGCCCGGCGAAGGCGAAGGTCACGGTGAGCGGCAGCAGACGCAGACCGGCCTGGACCGGGGTGTAGCCGTGCACGCTCTGGAGGTACAGCGACACGAAGAAGAGCACGCCGAAGAGGGCGAAGAAGTTGAGCAGGACGATGACCGTGCTGAACGACACCACCCGGTACCGGAAGATCCGCAGCGGGACGAGCGGACTGGCGACGACGCTCTCGATCCAGACGAACCCGGCGAGGAGGACCACCCCGCCGGCGACGAGTCCCAGGGTGCCGTCGCTCCCCCATCCCCAGCTCTGGGCCTCGATGAGCCCGTAGACGATGGCCAGCAACCCGAGGGCCAGGGTGACGAGACCGGGGATGTCGAAGCGCTGGCGCACCGACTCCCTGGTCTCGCGGAGGACCAGGATCCCGATCAACAGGGTCACCGCTCCGACCGGCACGTTGATGAAGAACACGCTCTCCCACGAGATGTGCTCGACGAAGAGGCCACCGATGATGGGGCCGGCCGCCGTGGCGGTGGCCGATGCGCTCACCCAGATACCCACCGCCCGGTTGAACTGCTCGGGAGGGAAGGCCGTCCGCAGCAGCGCCAGGGTGTTGGGGAGCAGCAGGGCGCCGAACGCACCCTGGAGGCCCCGCAGCACGATGACGCCGTCGATGGTACCGACGAGGCCGATGGCCAGCGAGGTCAGGGAGAACCCGACCACGCCGACCAGGAACATCAGCCGGCGCCCGAACCGGTCGCCGAGCTTGCCGCCGAGGATGAGGGTGACGGCGATGACCAGGAGGTAGGCGTTGGTGACCCACTGCAGGTCGGCCAGCGAGGCGTGGAGGTCCCTGCCGATGTACGGATTGGCCACGGCCACCACCGAGCCGTCGATGCCCACCATGATCACGCCCAGGGCGACGCTGACCAGGGTCAACCAGGGGTTGTCCCGGAGCCGTGGGACCGGGGGGGCCGCCGCCTCGACCACGTCCGGGCTCGTCCCGGTAACTTGACTCACTCCGCCAGTGTGGCATCTTCTGCCATTATGTCGCAAGTTGCTATGAAATCGGGCAAGCTGGGGGGAACGGATCGGCAGGGGGGATCATGGGCGGTGGCGTAACCGAACGGAACAAGGAGCGGACCCGACGGGAGTTGGCCGACGCCGCCGCCAAGCTCTTCATCGAGCGCGGGTACGCCGCCACCACGGTGCAGGACATCGTGGAGGCCGCCGACGTCTCCTCCCGCACGTTCTTCCGCTACTTCCCGAACAAGGAGGACGTCATCACCGCCATCGCCAGCATGTCGATGGACGACGCCATCGACCACCTGGCCGGGCACGACGTCGGCGAGCCGGTGGGCTCGGTGCTGCGGGCGATGCTGGCCGCCGCCCTGGCCCCGGTGGCCGAGGACCCGGCCCCGGCCCGGGCCTTCCAGCAGATGTTGCGGGAGACGCCGGCGCTCCGGGGGCGGTGGCTGGAGGCGCAGCGGAGGAGTCGCGACCGCCTGGCCGACGCCCTCCGGCCGTGGTTCGACGACGACACCGGCCCGCTGGTGCCGCACCTCGCGGCCGGTGCCGCCCTGCTGGTGGTGGACGAGGTGATGAGCCTGTGGGCGGACGACCCGTCGATCCCCGACCCCCTCGGACTCCTCGACCAGGCGTGGAGCATCATCGACGGGCCGCTGTTGGCGACCCCCATGACCCACGCCGGGCCCTGACCCCTCCCGACATCGGGAGCCCGGGTCGCCGGCGTCGTTTACCGGCTTCCCGAAGGGGGAATGTCCGGGGCCATGGTTCGACCCCGGTCCACGCCCACCCCCGGACCTCGGCCGCGACCTCGGGGTGCCGACCGTGACCGGTCCGGGCCCCCGGCCGGGGTGCCCGGGTGACCGTCCACCAGGGGGAGGTGGCCGGTGAGCGCCTGTCCGTCCCGGGGGACACCCCGGCGCCTCCCGACGCCCTGATCCTCCCCACCGACGTCGAGCGGCAGCTCAACGAGACCGACGGATCGCTGGGCACCCTGGGCCGCCCGTTCGATCGACGCAACCCGTTCTTCGTGGGGATGGCGGGGGCCTTCGGGGTGGCGGTGGTCTACGTGGTGTTCCGCGGCATCGCCGAGATCACCAGCGTGCTGGTCATCGTGGGGCTGGCGTTGTTCATCGCCGTGGGGCTCAACCCGATCATCGATCGCCTCACCGCCCGGTCCCTGTCGCGTGGCGAGCGCGGTGGCCGTCGTCACCTTGGGATTCGTGGTGGCGGTCGGGCTGTTCGTGGTGATCGCCATCCCACCGATCACCCACGAGTTCCACGTGCTGAGCACCAACTACCCCCGGTACAGGGCCGATCTCCTGGCCGGCAGGGGCTGGGCCGGCCGCCTGGTGGTGCGGTTCCACCTGACGAGCTACCTCGACGGCAGGTCCAAGATCAAGCTCCCGGTGGCGGGCGGCATCCTGGGCGCCGGCAAGGTGCTGCTGTCGATGGGCGTCGCCACGGTCAGCGTGGTGGCACTCACCATCTACTTTCTGATCGCCCTCCCGGGGGTGAAGAGGCTCTGGCTGTCGCTGATCGTCCGCAGTCGGCGGGAACGGGCCACCCTCCTCACCGACGAGGTCTTCGACCGGGTGGGTGGCTTCATGCTCGGCAACCTCTTCACCTCGGTGATCTCGGCGGTCGGCACCTACCTCTGGCTGGTGATCTTCGGGGTCCCCTATGCGCTGCTCCTCGCCCTGGTGGTGGCGGTGTTCGACCTCATCCCCATGGTCGGCTCCACCATCGCCGGCGTCATCGTCTCGCTGGTGGCACTGACCAAGGGCCTGCCGGTGGGGATCGCCACCGCCGCCTTCTACATCACCTACCGGTTCCTCGAGGACTACCTGCTGAACCCCCGGGTCATGAAGCACACCGTGAAGGTCTCCCCCGGCCTCACCATCATCGCCACCCTGGTCGGCGGATCGCTGCTCGGGATCATCGGTGCCCTGATCGCCATCCCCATCGCCGCCACCATCCACCTCCTACTGGAGGAGGTGGCCTTCCCCAGGCAGAACCAGCGGTGACCGTCGTCCCGTCCGGCGGTGGCTAGCCGGCGACGGGGTGCCCGGGGTCGAAGTCGGGACTGCCCTGGAAGGTCAGCAGCGGCCCGGGGGCACCGCGGCCACCGGCCACCGGCCGGACCAGGAGGGCCTGGTGGTCCCCCACGCTCCAGCGGTCGAGGACCCGGCCTTCCACCCAGGCCGCGCACTCGGACAGGACCGGGGCGCCGGTGACGCCGGGGTGCCACCGGCACCGGCTGAACTTGTCGACGGTGTCACCGCTGGCCTCGGCGAACAGGGCCGCCAACTCGACCTGGTCCCGCCCGATGAGGTGCAGCGCCACGGCGTCGGAGTGCTCGGCCACCCGGAAGGTGTGGTTGACCTTGGAGAGGCACACCAGAAACCGGGGGGGAACGATGCTGCACTGGGTGACGAAGCCGATGAGGCAGCCACTCGGCTCGCCCTCGGCCGAGCGCGTCGTGACCACCTGCAGCGAGTACTCCGCCCTCGCGGTGTAGGCCTCCATGGCCGAGGCCACGGCCTGTGCTTCGTCGGACACCTTGATCCATCCCTCCCTCGGTTGCGATCGACGCCGGCACCGGACGATCGACCGGCACCACCGATACCCGCTTCCCCCGTCTCCACACCGGCGCGACCCGGAGCGGGCCGCTCAGCCGATCTGATCGGCGAGGGCGGCGGGCCCGCCGGCCCCGCCCGGCCCCGGCGGGCTCGTCCACCGGAGGGCCAGCACGGCCACATCGTCGTCGGAGCCGGTCGGGCCCAGGGTGTCGGTCAGGCGGGTGACCAGGTCGTCGACCGTCGGGACCGGGTCGGTGGCCGCCCGGACCAGCCGCTCCAACCCCCGATCGATGTTCTCGCCGCGCCGCTCGACCAACCCGTCGGTGAAGGCGATCAGGGTCGACCCGCTGGCCAGCTGCACGGCAGTGGACCGGTAGGCACCGGCGGCCACACCCAACGGGAGCCCCACCTCGGTGGTCACGAACCCGGGTGCGGCGGCGCCGGAGACCCGTAGCGGGTTGAGGTGACCGGCGTTGGCCAAGGTGACGACACCGGTGGTGGTGTCGCCCACCCCGATCAGCACGGTGGCCAGGTGTCCGTCCTGGTTCACGTTGAGCTGACGGGAGCACATCCCCAGCACGACGTCGGGGGGATGGCCCTCGGTCAGGTAGGCCCGGATGGTGAACCGCATGCGGGCCATGATGGCGGCGGCGTCCACACCCTTCCCCGAGACGTCGCCGACCGCGAAGGCGAAGCGATGGTCGCCGATGTCGATCAGGCTGAACCAGTCGCCGCCGATCTCCACGCCGGCGGTCCCCGGAAGGTACCGGGAGGCGACCTCCAGATTGGGCAAGGTCGGATTCCGCTGGGGCAGCAGCGCCTGCTGCAGGGTCTCCGAGATCGACCGCTGCTCCCCGTAGAGGCCGTCGAGCTGCCGGTAGAGGCCGGAGATGATCTGGGCGTCGTGCTCGGCGGTGCGTCGACGCCGGGCCAGCAGGTAGGTGACCACGGCGGCGCCGGCGGTGACGACCAACCCCCCGACCAGGAACACCCACGGGAGGGCACCCCCCAACGACCCACCCAGCGGTCCACGGGGGGTGGCGACCAGGGTGACGGTGGAGTCACCGAAGGGGATGGAGGCCTTCGAGGTGTCACCGGAGATGGGCAGATCCTGCAGGGGGACGTCCGTGGTGGACAGGGCGGACAGGCTGGTGGTGGGGCCCAGGTAGGTGGCGAAGTCGAGGTCGGAGAAGGCCGAGCCGCTCTCCACCGGGACCACCCGGTCGGCCGGGATGGCCCGCTCGGCGTAGACGACGAAGGTGGGGTCGCGGGGATCGGCCACGGCGTAGCCGATCCTCCGGGGGCCGCGGACCGGCACGGGGGTGACCACGAAGGTCGGGCTGGTCCGCGCCTTGTCGACCAGGGCCAGCGCCGGTGGCGAGTGGGGGTCCAGCAGGGGCTCGACCCCGGCCGACAGCACGGGCACCGGCGTGGATCCGTCCGACCGCCACAACGTCGCCGACACGAAGGGCAGCTTCGGCCCCACGTAGGTGGAGGCGAACTTCTCGAACTGCTGGGGGCTGCCGCCGGTGGCGGTCTCCGTCTCCAGCACGGTCACCAGCGGGTCCCGGAGGCCCAGGATCGTGGAGCTCAGGACGGCGGCCGCCTGTTGGGTCTGCACCTCCAGCAGGCGGTGCTCGTTGTGGTTGTTCAGCGTCCACGCCGTCCAGGAGACGGCCACCGCGATGACCAGTCCGACCAGGGCGACGATCACCGTGGCCCGCACCGGGCTGATCCCCCGGGGGCGGGAGCCGTCGGCAACGGGCGGTCGGTCGGTGGCATCGGAGCCACGCGCCTCGCTCGTTGCTGGGACTGCTGCCACACGACCTCCTTGGCCCCACGGGGTGCCGATGAACTCGAGACCGACGGCGATTGGTCGAACATGGTGGCAGGAGACGGCAACGCGAGCAAGCTGCACCCGACCCCCCCGCCACGGTGGGGACGACCGGAGCGACGTGCGAGGATCGCTTCCGTGTCCGTCCCGCTCCGCTGCCGATTCGACGAGGTGACCGCCGACGGCACCACCACCTTCGAGCTCTCCGACCTCCGGGGGGTGCTCGAGGCGACGACGCTCGCGGATGTCCGAGGGGTGCTCGCCGACGTCGAGGCGGCCACCCGCCGGGGATGGACGGCGGCCGGCTTCGTGGCCTACGACGCGGCGGCGGCGTTCGACCCGGCCTTCGCCGTGCCGTGCGGCCCCCCGGCCCCGGTAGGCACCGATCTGCCGTTGGCGTGGTTCGGGCTCTTCGCTCGCTCCCGCCCCGCCCCACCGTTACCGACGACGGCGCCCGCCGGCGCTCCGCAGCGGCCAGGACCGGGGCCGAGCGACGCGACGCCGTGGCCACCGGACCCCGGGGGCCCGGGTGGGACCACGTGGATCCCCGAGATGGGTGCCGGGGACCACGGCCGGGCCGTCGGGGCCATCCGGGAGGCCATCGCCGCCGGCGACACCTACCTGACCAACCTCACCACCCGGTTCCGTCGCCCCTGGCTCCCGACCGAGGACCCGTTCGACCTCTACCGCCGGCTCGTCTCCGGGCACGCCGGCGGGCTCCACGCCTTCCTCGACACCGACGCCTGGGCGGTGGCCTGTGGCTCCCCCGAGCTCTTCTTCGACCTGCGGGCCGGTCGGCTCACCACCCGCCCGATGAAGGGGACCGCCCGCCGGGGAGGATGGGACGAGGAGGACCGCTACCTGGCCGAGGCACTGCGGACCTCACCGAAGGAGCGGGCCGAGAACGTCATGGTGGTCGACATGCTCCGGAACGACCTCGGCCGGCTGGCCGTGCCCGGCACCGTCGAAGTACCCGACCTCGGTCGGCTCGAGGGCCATCCCACCGTGTGGCAGTTGACGTCGACCGTCACCGCCACCGCCCGACCCGGGACCGGCCTGGGCGATGTCTTCGCCGCCCTGTTCCCCTGCGCCTCGGTGACCGGTGCCCCCAAGGTCGCCGCCATGCGTCTGCTGGCCGGACTCGAGCGGTCCGGGCGGGGCGTCTACTGCGGAGCGGTGGGCATCGTCCGCCCGGGGGCACCCGGTGACGGACCCGACGCCCGGTTCGCCGTGGCCATCCGGACGGCGGTGGTGGACAAGGGGCGCCGGGTGGTCGAGTACGGATCGGGCGGGGGCGTCACCTGGGACTCGGTCCCGGAGGCGGAGTGGGAGGAGTTGCTGATCAAGCTCCGGGTGATCGATCCGCAGGGACCGGCAGCCGCGCTCCTCGAGACGATGGGGTTCGACCCGGCGGCGGCCGCCACCGACTCCGGCCTCCGCAACCTCAGCCGCCACCTCGACCGGCTCGCCGCCTCGGCCGCCTCCCTCGGGTACCCGCCCCCGGGGGAGGTGAGGGTGAGACTGGCGGAGGCCGTACGGGGGCAGGACCGGCCGGCCCGGGTCCGGCTGCTGCTCCATTCCGATGCCACCGTCGAGATCGAGCTCCATCCCCTCGACGGGGGGTCGGACCCCGATGGACCGGTGACCCTCTGCGTCGACGACGACCAACCGGTCGACCCCTCCGACCCCGGCCTGCTCCACAAGACGACCGACCGGCGCCGGTACGACGAGCGGAGCGCCCGGCATCCGGGGGCCGACGACGTGGTCCTGGTCAACCGACGTCACGAGGTGACCGAGACCACCCGGGCCAACCTGGTGGTCCGGTTCGGGGACCGGTGGTACACCCCGCCCCGCCGGAGCGGGCTGCTGCCCGGGGTGGAGCGGGCCCGGCTGCTCGACGAGGGAGCGATCACCGAGCGGGTCGTCACCGTCGAGGAGCTGCACCGGGCCGAGGCCGTCGCCACCGTGAGCTCCCTGCGGGGATGGCGGGAGGCCTCGGTCCGAGCCGTGTGCGCCTGCCGACCGACCGGGTCGGACGGGTGACGCCACCGGGCCGGGCGCATCCCGGATAATCTGTTAGTTGACACTTACGTAAGTATTGACTAATATTCAATCCATGGATACGGCGTTCAAGGCCCTCGCCGAGCCCCGACGGCGGGAGATCCTCCGACTGGTGTGGTCCGAGGAGCTGCCGGCGGCGCGGATCGCCGAGCGGTTCTCCGACGTCACACGGTCGGCCATCTCCCAGCACCTCGGGGTGCTGCGTGAGGCGGAGTTGATCCTCGAGCGGCGGGACGGCACCCGCCGCCTCTACCGGGCCAACCACGCCCAGATGGACCGGCTGCGCCGGTTCCTGGACGAGTACTGGACCGGAAGTCTGCAGCGACTGCAGGACCTGGCCGAAGCGGCCGAACGAGCGAAAGGAAGCACCGATGGCTGAACTGATGCGAGAGACCATGGTGGACGCCAGCCCGGCGACCATCTTCCCCTTCCTGGTCGACCCGGCCCAGCACGTCCGGTGGATGGGGACCGAGGCCGAGATCGACCCCCGGGTCGGCGGCGACTACCGCGTGCTGGTCCAGGGGGCCCACCCCGGCGCGGGCACGTTCCTCGAGGTGGTGCCCGACTCCAAGGTGGTGTTCACCTTCGGATGGGACGAGCCCGACCACCCCATCCCGGCCGGCTCCACCGAGGTGGAGATCACCCTGACTCCGGAGGGCGACCGGACCCGGGTCCGCCTGGTCCACCGCGGGCTGCCCGACGACGCGGTGAGCGACCACACCTCCGGCTGGGACCACTACCTCGACCGCCTGGCCATCGCCGCGGCGGGGGGCGACGCCGGTCCCGACCGGCAGCCAGCGTCCCAGACCGCCTGAGATCCCGGCCCGACCGGTCCCCGGGGTCGGTCGGGCCGGGACCCCCGCACCCGCCGGCGCCCGGGTGCGCCCCCTCGGGCGGGCGTCGGCTCAGACCCCGTCCCGCTGCAGCAGCAGCACCCCGGACGGGGTACCCCCGCCGGTGGCCACCACCGCCGTGGTGGCGTCGGCCACCTGCCGCCGGTCGGCCTCGCCGCGGAGCTGCTTCATCGCCTCGTAGACGAAGCCGAACCCGTGGGTCCGTCCCTCGCTCAGCTGCCCTCCGTGGGGGTTGACGGGCAACTGCCCGTCGAGGGCGATCCGGCGCCCGCCGTCGAGCCAGTCCTGGGTCTCCCCGAAGTCGCAGAACCCCAGTCCCTCGATCCACGAGACGCAGTTGAAGGTGAACCCGTCGTAGAGGAGCCCCACGTCCACGTCGTCGGGGGTGAGACTGGTGCGGCTCCACAGGTGGGCGGCCTGGCCGAGCACCTGGGGCTCGTGGGTGAGGACGCCCTGGTCCCACGAGACCCGCTCGAGGATCTGGGTGCCCACCGCCTCGATCCGGATGGCCGGCTTCGGCAGGTCGCCGGCGGCCGAGGCGGCCGAGACGATCACCGCCACCGAGCCGTCGCACGGCACGTCGCAGTCGAACAGCCCGAACGGCGAGGTGATCGGCCGCGCCGCCAGATAGTCGTCCATGGTCATGGGGTCCCGGTAGATGGCGGCCGGGTTGCGGCCGGCGTTGGTCCGGGCGTTGATGGCGATCAGGCCGAGCATCTCCCGGTCGGCCCCGTAGCGGTGGAAGTACTGGTTGGCGTTCCTCCCGATCCAGTTGGCGGCGGACAGGGCGCCGTAGGGGGCGTTCCACTGGTGCCACCCGGAGGCCCGTCCACCCCCTCCCCCGCCCATCCGGAGGGTGGCGTAGGTCGACTCCCACACCGTGCGGAAGCACAGCACGTGCCGGCAGAGGCCGTTGGCCACCGCCAGCATGGCGGCGATGATCGCCCCGCCGGGCCCGGGGAGGTCGCCGCCCCCGTTGGTCCAGACCGGGTGGAGGCGGAGGGCCTCCTCCACCGCCGTGACCCCGCCCTCGCTCATCCCCATCCCGGCCGCCCCCGGATACGTGGACAGCCCGTCGATGTCCTCGAGGGTGAGGCCGGCGTCGGCCACCGCCTCGAGGCAGGCGTCGACGGTCAGGGACAGCGGGTCCACCATCAACCGCCGGCCGAGCGCCGAACGACCCACCCCCGACAGCACCGACCGGGACTCGAAGTGGTCGTGGTGGTGGGGAGGGCTGGGCACCGGGTGCTGCGGCGGCCCCAGGGGATCGGGGTCGTCGGGGGCCCCGGTCGGGGCGAAGAGCGGCAGCCAGACGTCGTCGAACTGCTCGAAGTGGACGGCCACGTGCTGGCCGATGTGGACGTCCTCGGGCTCGCACCCGGTGATGTTGGTGGAGAGCCGCACCGAGGCGTCCTCGGCCAGGGCCACCACCGCCACCACGTAGGGCGGCGGCAGGTCGGGGTGCCACTGGTGGGCGTTGACCGTGAACCCGACCACGGTGGCCTCGCCGGAGACCACGGTGGGGGTCGACGACCGGCCCCGGCAGGTCGGGCAGATGGGCACCGGCGGGTGGACCAGCTGGCCGCAGTCGTCGCACCCCTGGATCCGGAGGCGCCCGTCGGCGCCCGATGTCCAGAACCAGCCGCCCCAGGGGGTGATCTCGGGGAGCGGCCTCACGCCGGACCCCCGAGGTTGGCGATGATCTGGGGCAGGTCGACGGTGGTCCGGATCCCCGCCGGGGCGTCGCACACCACCGGCACGGCGTTGACCGCCCGGTTGGCGGTGTAGCCGGGGGTGGTCTCGGCCATCCGCTCGAGGGGGATGTCCAGGCGCACCTCGACGTCGAGCGGGCTGTCCCCCTCGACGACCATCCGCCAGCCTCCCTGGCGGAAGTCCCAGTCGGCGTCCACCTCCGAGGAGCAGAACCAGGTGGCACTGAAGCCGAGCAGCTCGCGCCCCTGGTGCCAGCCCGAGACGTTCATCTTCTGGGCGGCCACCGTCCCCCGGGGGAGGGTACCGGCGGCGATCTCGAGGGTCCGGTTGGCCACCGCCACCCCGCCACTGGAGGTCACCGAGTCGATGGGCATGCCGATGGCGTCCCCGAGCAGGCGGAGGGAGGGGCCGAACGACCCGGCCCCGAACTCCCACCGGGCGGCGTCGAACTCCGAGGGGTCCTTGCCGAACCCCATGATGTCGAAGAGCAGCTCCGGCGAGTTCCGGCTCGACACGTCGGCGAACTCGCCGATGTGCAGCCGGTCCAGCCGGCGCTGCAACGAGGTCATCACCAGCGTCACCGCCTCGGAGATGAAGCCCGGGCTGGACCCGGTGGAGTGGATGGAGGCGCCGCCCCGTCGGCAGGCCTCCTCGACCTGCCGGCGGACCTCGGGGTCCACGCTCGGCGGGTGGTGGAACATGCCGGCGGTGGTCACCACGTTGATGCCCGACTCCAGCAGCGAGCAGATCACGTCGACGTCGACGCCCTGCTGCATGTAGAGGACGCAGTCGGGCTTCAGGGCCAGGATGTCGGCCACCTCCCGGGTGGCCAGCACCCCGGTCGGTTCGAGCCCGGCCAGCTCGCCGGCGTCGCGGCCCTCCTTGGCCTCCGAGGTGACGTACAGGCCGACCAGGGTGAGCTGCGGATGCCCGATCACCCCCTGCAGGGACTTGGTCCCGATGTTCCCGGTGGCCCACTGCACGACCCGGTACGTCGCCTGCTTCCCCGTCGGATCACTCATCCGGCCCCTCCTTGTGTTCGGCCTATCGTGGCACGCCCACGACCCCCGGTCGGTCAGGTCCCGGGGCCCTCCGACGCCACCAGTGAGGCCTTGTACAGCACGTTCTCGGCCAGCCGCATGTGGGCGGCGTCCACCAGCTTGCCCTCCCGGCCGATGGCCCCCACCCCCTCGGCCTCCGACCGGCGGTAGACGGCCATCGACTCCTCGGCGTCGGCGATCTCCGCCTCGGTGGGGGCGAACACCTGGTTGGCGATGGGGATCTGGCCGGGATGGATGGCCCACTTCCCGTCGTAGCCCAGCAGGCTGGCGTGCTCGGCCGCCCGCCGGTACCCGTCGGGGTCCTGGTACGCCGGGTAGGGGGCGTCGATGGCGTCGATCCCGGCCCCGCGGGCCGCCGCCAGGATCTGCACCCGGGCGAAGTGCCAGAAGTCGCCCGGGTACTCGCCCACCGGGTCGAAGTTGCCGTCCACCCGTGCCCGGAGCGACGCCGACAGGTCCCCGGCGCCGAAGATGATGGCCTCCAGCCGGTCGCTCGCCCTGGCGATCTCGGCGGCGTTGGCGAGGCCCTCGGCCTCCTCGATCAGCACCTCGAGGGCGATCCGCTTGGTGAGGCCCAGCTGGGTCTCGAGCTGCGTGAGCAGGACGTCGAACCACCAGACGTCCCGGGCCGACCGGGCCTTCGGCACGATGATGACGTCGAGGGCCTCGCGGGCCCCGGTGACGACCTCCACCACGTCGCCGTAGCACCAGGGGGTCTCGAGACCGTTGACCCGGACCGCCCGCACCGTGCGGCCCCAGTCCTGGCCGACCAGGGCGTTGACGGCGATGGCCCGGGAGGACTCCTTGACCAGCGGGGCGCAGGCGTCCTCGAGGTCCAGGAAGACCAGGTCGGCTCCGGAGTCGGGGCGCGTGCGCACATCTTCTCCGAGCTGGCCGGGGTGGCCAGCTCGGAGCGGCGGGATCGGGGTCCGGTCACGGCAGCCTCCAGGGGGTGGTCAGATGACACCCGCCGCTTCGAGGGCGACGAGTCGGTCGGGGTCGAGGCCGAGGAGGCCCTGGTAGACGTCGTGGTTGGCGGCGCCCAGGGACTGGCCGAGATGGGTGATCCGGCCCGGGGTGTCGCTGAGCCAGGCCACCGGGCCCTGCACGGCCATGGGTCCCAGGTCCTCGTCGGCCACCGGGGTGAAGGTGCCCCGGGCGGCCAGGTGCTCGTCGGCCAACAGCTGCTCGGCGTCGTAGACGGGGGCCACCGCCACCTCGGCGTCGAGGAAGACCTGCAGGGCCTCGTCGAGCGGGCGCTCCGCCACCCAGTCGGCCACCAGCCGGTCCACCTCGTCCCCCCGCTCCTTGCGGCGGACCGGGTCGACGTAGTCGGGGTCGTCGCACAGTTCGGGCCGGCCGATGGCGCGGTAGACCCGCAGCACGATGTTGGCCGAGGCGCTGGAGATGGTCAGCCACCGGCCGTCGGCCGTCCGGTAGGCGTTGCGGGGGGCGCTGGCCGGGAGGCTGTTGCCCACCCGGCCCGGGGAGACGCCGAGCTGGTCGAAGGAGAGGGTGGCCGACTCCACCAGGCGGGCCAGGGGCTCGAGGAGGCTGACGTCCACCAGCTGGCCGCTCCCGTGGTGGAGGTCCCGGTGGTAGAGGGCCATCATCACCGCCCAGGTGGCGGCCTGGGCCGCCACCCCGTCGGCCAGCATGAAGGGGGGGAGGGTGGGCGGCCCGTCGGGCTGCCCGGTCACCTGGGCGAACCCGGACATCGCCTCGGCCAGGGTGCCGAAGCCGGGGCGGTCGCTGTGGGGGCCGCCCCGCCCGTACCCGCTGACGTGGAGCATCACCAGTCGGGGGTGGCGGGCGTGGACCGTCTCGTAGTCGAGGTTCCAGCGGGTGAGGGCGCTGGGTCGGCTGCCCACCACCAGGACGTCGCTGACGTCGAGCAGCTGGTGGAGGAGCTCCTGTCCCTCGGGCTGGCGGAGGTCGAGGGTGACGCACCGCTTGTTCCGGCTGACGCTCTTCCACATCAGCCCGATGCCGTCCTTGCGGTCCCCCCAGGTCCGCAGGGGGTCGCCCACCCCCGGCTGCTCCACCTTGATGACGTCGGCCCCGAACTCGCCGAGCATGGTCGCCACCATCGGGCCGGCCACCAGGGTGGCGGCGTCCACCACCCGCAGCCCCTCGAGCGGGGCGACCGGGTCAGCCATGGGCGGTGCCGACCGGCCGTTCGATGCCCAGGTGCTGGCGGAGGGTGGTGCCGGTGTACCGGTCCCGGAACACCCCGCGGCGCTGCAGCTCGGGGACCACCAGGCGGACCACGTCCTCGTAGGCGCCCGGCGAGTGGGTGGCGGCGATGACGAAGCCGTCGCAGGCGCCGGTGCCGAACCACTCCTCCATCTGGTCGGCCACCTCGGGAGCGGTGCCCACGAAGCGGGGCCCCTGGAGGAGGGTGGCCCGGTGACCGGCCAGGTCGGCCAGGGTCACCTTGTCGCCGAGGTGGGCGCGGAGGTTCTGGACCAGGCCCCGGATGCCGGAGATGGACTCCACCATCTCGTCGGTGATGACGGTGTCGAGGGACAGGTCCGAGAAGTCGTGGTTCATCAGTTCGGAGAGCAGGGTGAGGGAGGCCATGGGATCGACCAGGTCGTTCAGGAACATCTGTTCGCGCTCCTGGGCCTGGGCGGTCGACTCCCCCAGGACGGTGTAGGCCATCGGCAGCATCTTGACGGCGTCCGGGTCGCGGCCCTGCTCGCCGATCTTCGCCTTCTGGTCCTGGTAATGGGCCCGGGCCACCTCGATGCTGGGGTCCCCGGTGAAGATCAGCTCCGCCCAGCGGGCGGCGAAGTCCCGGCCCCGGCCGGACGAGCCGGCCTGCAGCAGCACCGGCCGGCCCTGGGGCGAGCGGGGCACCGTCAGGGGACCGCGCACCTTGAACCACTCGCCCTCGTAGTTGAGCTCGTGGACCTTGGCGGGGTCGGCGAAGATACCGGCGGCCCGGTCGAGGATCAGGGCGTCGTCCTCCCAGGTGTCCCACAGTCCGGTGGTGGCGGTGAGGAACTCGTCGGCCCGGTCGTAGCGCTCGTCGTGGCCGATGACCTGATCGAGCCCGAAGTTCTGGGCCTCGCTGTCGTTGACCGAGGTCACCACGTTCCACGCCGCCCGACCCTTGGTGAGGTGGTCGAGGGTGGCGAAGGTCCGGGCCACGTGGAAGGGGGAGTAGTAGGTGGTCGAGTAGGTGGCGCCCAGCCCGATCGACCGGGTGACGCCGGCCAGGAGCCCGAGCACGATGCTGAGGTCGAGCTTGACCGGACGGGCGCCGTGGCGGACCGCCTCGGCCACCGAGCCCCCGTAGATCCCGGGCATGGCCAGCCGGTCGTCGAAGAACATCATGTCGAAGCAGCCCTGCTCGAGGGTGCGGCCGAGCTTCTCGTAGTAGCCGGCGTCGAGGAACCCGTGCTCGGTGGCCGGATGGCGCCACGAGCCGGCGTACACGGTGGCGTTGCCCGCCTGCATGAACCCGACCAAGGACATCTGACGCATCACGACCACCGGACCGTTCGTTGACGAAGGAGCATCGTTGAAATATAAGATGTGATATGTCAGATATCAAGCTGATCGGCGGAACGGTCCGGGCCCGGGCGGCCGACGAGCTCCGCGACCGGATCCTGACCGGTCAGCTGCGCCCCGGCGAGCGGGTCGACCTGGACAAGATCACCCGGGAGTTCGGCACCAGCCGGACCCCGGTGCGCGAGGCGCTGCTCGAGCTGTCCTACGAGGGCCTGGTGGTGGTCACCCCCCGCAGCGGGATCACGGTGGTGGGGATCACCCCGGAGGACGCCGTGGACAACTTCGCGGTCCTGGCCGCCCTGGCCGGCAAGGCAGCCGAGTGGGCCACCGCCCGGATCACCGGGCCCCAGCTGGTGGAGCTCCGGGCCCTGGCCTCCGCCGTCCACGACGCCGACGACGTGGTGGCCGCCAACCGTCACTTCCACCGGGCCGTCAACCTGGCGTCGGGCTCGCCCCGCCTGCTGACCTACCTCCGCCAGGCGGTCCGGGTGGTGCCGGGGAGCTTCTTCCGGCTCTTCCCCGAGCAGGAGCAGCGGAGCCGGAGCGAGCACGCCGCCCTGCTGGAGGCCATCGAGGAGGGGGACGCCGTGGCCGCCCGGACCATCACCGAGGCACACGTCCTCGACGCCGGGGCCGCCCTCGGGGAGTGGTTGTCCACCAACAGCGCCGGGCGCCCGCTGGTCGGGTCGTAGGGCCCCGGGTCGACCGAGGGCCGCGGCAGGTCAGGTGTTGCGGCCGCCGTTGACGCCGATCACCTGGCCGGTGACGTAGCCGGCCCCCTCCGACACCAGGAACGAGCAGGCGTGGGCGATGTCCTCCGGCACGCCGGCCCGGCGGACCGGGGAGTTGACGGCGTTGTCCTCGAGGGAGCCACCGAGCAGCCCCTTCTCCTCCGAGACCCGGAGCATCGGCGTGTCGATCATCCCCGGCGGAATGGTGTTCACGGTGATGCCGTTGGGCCCGAACTCGAGGGCCAGCGACTTGGTGAGGCCGATGAGCCCCGCCTTGGAGGTCACGTAGTGGGCCATGTAGGGCTGGCCGGACTGGGCGCTCGACGACGAGATGTTGACGATCCGGCCCCAGTTGGCCTCGATCATGCCGGGCAGCACCGCCTGGGTCAGGTAGAGGGGGCCGTTGAGGTTCACCTGCATGATCCGGTCCCACTTCTCGGTGGTGATGTCGAGGAAGCGCTTGAACCCGGTGATGCCGGCGTTGTTGACCAGCACCAGGGGGGCGCCCAGCGCCTCGGTCACCCCGGCGATGGCGGCATCCACCTGGGCCCGGTCGGAGACGTCGACCCCGCCGACGGCCAGGGCGTCGCCGCCGATCTCCCCGGCCACGGCGGTGGCCGCCTCGTCGTTCAGGTCCAGGACGGCCACGGCCAGCCCGTCGGCGGCCAACCGGATGGCGATGGCCCGGCCGATACCGGACCCGGCACCGGTGACGACTGCGACTCGACGTTCGTTCATGCGATGGCCTCCTCGCCAGCGATGGTGGTTCGGTGCAACACGGAGGGGGGGGTGTCCGGCGTGGACCGGGCGCGGTGGAGGATACCGGAGTTGTCCCAGACCACCAGGTCCCCGGCCCGCCACCGGTGTCGCAGGGTGAACTGCGGCTGGGTGGACCAGTCGAGCAGCCGGTCGAGCAGGTCCCGCCCGGCCTCCGGGCTCCGTCCGACCACCCCGGTGGCGGTGGCCCCGATGAGCAGCGAGGTCCGCCCGTTCTTCCGGGTCCAGGTCAGGGGCTGCACCCGGACGGGGACCTTCGCCCACGCCGCCAGCTCCTCGGCCTCGGCGTCGGGGTGGAGCAGGCGCTGGGAGGCGGCGAAGCTGTGCTCGACGCGGAGCTCGGTCAGCTCGGCCCGCTCGGTGTCGGGGAGTGCCTCGAAGGCGGCGTAGGTGCTGGCGAACTCCGTCTCGGTCTCCTCGGAGATCCGCTGGGCGGAGAGCAGGGTGGCCCGGCCGGGCACCATGTCGGCGGCGCCGTCGATGCGCCAGGCCCAGGTGAGCGGGTCGTGGTCCGACACCCCGGCCGGGGAGCCCCAGGTGACCGGCTCCACCTCGCGGTAGCCGCGAACGGCACCCCGGGGCACCATGGCCACGTCGCCGAGCATGCGGCTGAACGCCGCCAGCTGATCGTCGTTGAGGTGGGCGTGGCGGTAGACCATCACCCCGTGCTCCTCGAGGGTGCGCAGGCAGCGCCCGGCGCCCTCCCGGTTGGCCACCGCCGCCCCCGACAGCCCGGTGACCTCGATGCCCAGCGACTGCCCGAGGGCAGCGACTGTGATGGACATGGCCCCTCCGTTCGATCCGGCGTCGACGGCACCCCCGCTGGTCACCTCCGCCCTCCCGCCATCCTAAGGAGAGCGAATTCTCCCGTCAAAAGAATCGGGTTTCCATCCGATCCGCCGACCGGGTGGCCTCAGTTCCCCTCGTACTCCACGGTGAACACCGGGCTGGTGGGCTGGGCCTGACAGGTCAGCACCCACCCCTCCGCCACCTCGTCCGGCTCGAGGGCGTTGTTGGCCCGCATGGTGGCGGTCCCCTCGAGGATCAGTGCCATGCAGGTGGCGCAGTTGCCGGCTTCGCACGAGTAGGGGGCCGGGAGGTTGGCCCGGCGGGCGGTCTCCAGCACGGTGTCGCCGGCGTGGTAGCCGATGGTGTGCTTCTTGCCCCGGAGGATCAGGGTGAGGTTCTCGGGGGCGTCGGGGGCCTCGGCCCCCTCGGACGGGGGCTCGGCGGCCGACGCCTCGAACCGCTCGACGAGGATGCGGTCGGCGTCCACCCCCAGGTCCAGCAGGGCCCCCTCCACCATCTCCATGAACGGACCCGGCCCGCAGAGGTAGAAATCGGCGTCGAGCCGGCCGTCGACGAAGGCGGCGACGGCGGTGGCGTCGAGGTACCCGGAGTCGGTGTCGAAGTGGTGGGCGAGGTCGATCCGCCCGGGGTAGCGGGCGCCGAGCCCCTGCAGGGCCCGCTCGAAGATGACCGAGTCGGGGCTGCGGTTGGCGTACAGCAGGCGGATCGGCCGCCCGGTGGTGGCCAGGGCGCTCTTGACGATGGACATGACCGGGGTCACGCCGCTCCCGCCGCAGAACCCCACGATCGGTCGGTCGCCCTCCCGGAGGCAGAACATGCCGGCCGGCCGGGTGACCTCGAGGAGGTCGCCGTCCGCCACGTGGTCGTTGAGCCAGTTGGAGACCACGCCGCCCGGTACCCGCTTGACGGTCACCACCAGATCGTCATCGACCCCGGGGGCGCTGGACATCGAGTAGCACCGGGCCGGGTCCTGGTCGTCGACGTGGATCCGGAAGCTGCAGAACTGGCCCGGGCGGTAGGAGAAGTCGTCCCGCAGGTCGGCCGGGATCTCCAGGACGTAGGAGCGGGTGTCCGAGGTCTCCTCCACCACCTCCTTCACCCGGAGGCTGTGGTAGCCATGCCGACGGACGACGTCGTCGATCTCCGTCACGAGCGGTCGACCAGGAGGGGGAAGGGGGTGGAGCGTTCCTTCACCCCCGGAAGGTTAGCATGGGTGGAAATGCTGTTCTCATCCCGACCATCGGTCCGCCACCCCGGCGACGGATCCTCCGCGTCCTGCCGTGAGGGCGGTGGCGCGTGCATGCCCCGGGAGCGGGGCGGACGGTCTTCCCACCCCGACCGGTCCCCCCGATAACACGGTTTCCAATTTCTGGACATCCTGATCCGCAAGCCCGAACCTCCCCTCCCCGACCCAAGGAGCCCCGATGCCCCGCCCCCGCACCCCGCAGCCTCCGGTCCACCTGGTCAGCGCCCGGATGCTCGACGTGGCCGCCGGCCGGCTGGTCGAGCCCGGCGACCTGCTGATCGACGGCGACCGCATCGTCGGGGTGTCGCCGACGTCGATCCCCGCCGACGCCGTCGAGCTCGACCTGGGTGACGTCACCCTGATCCCCGGGCTGATGGACATGGAGGTCAACCTGTTCCTGGGGGGTCCCAACCACGCCAGCCCGCTGATCCCGGTCCAGGAGGATCCGGCGGTCCGGACCCTGCGGGCGGTGGCCAACGGCCAGCGGACCCTGCGGGCCGGATTCACCACGGTGCGGAACCTCGGGCTGTTCGTCCAGACCGGCGGCCTGCTCCTCGACGTGGCCCTGAAGAAGGCCATCGACCTGGGCTGGGTGGACGGTCCCCGGGTGGTCCCCGCCGGCCACGCCATCAGCCCCACCGGCGGCCACCTCGACCCCACCATGTTCCAGGCCTTCGCCCCCCACGTGCTGCCGCTCACGGTGGAGGAGGGCATCGCCAACGGCGTCGCCGAGGTCCGCAAGGCGGTGCGTTACCAGATCAAGTACGGCGCCCAGGTGATCAAGGTCAGCGCCTCGGGCGGGGTGATGTCCCACACCGGTCCGGCCGGGGCCCGGCAGTACTCCACCGAGGAGCTGGAGGCCATCGTGGACGAGGCGCACCGGGCCGGCCTGAAGGTGGCCGCCCACTGCCACGGGGACGAGGCGATCCGGGTGGCCGTCGAGTGCGGCATCGACTGCATCGAGCACGGCTCGCTGATGAGCGACGCCACCCTCGACTACTTCATCGAGCAGGACACCTTTCTGGTGGCCACCACCTACCTGGCCGACGGCTTCGACACCTCGCACGCCCCACCCGAGCTGCAGGCAAAGGCGGCCGAGGTGTTCCCCCGGGCCAAGCGGACGGTGTCCAAGGCCATCGAGCGCGGCGCCAGGGTCGCCTGCGGGACCGACGCCCCGGCCATCCCCCACGGGAGGAACGCCAAGGAGCTGGTGGCCCTGGTCGACCGGGGCATGACCCCGCTGCAGGCGCTCCGGGCCGCCACCACGGTGGCCGCCGAGCTGATCGACGCCGACGACCGGGGCCGGCTCGAGGAGGGGCTGCTGGCCGACATCGTGGCTGTCCCCGGGGACCCGCTGGCCGACATCACGGTGACCGAGTCGGTCTGCTTCGTGATGAAGGGCGGAACCGTCTACCGGGACGACACCGCGGGCTGAACGGCAGGATGGGGAGGTCGCCGGCGGGGACCTTCGCAGACCCCGCGCCCCAGGACGGGGGTCGAGGGTCGGGACCGGGTCCTTCCGAGCCCGGCGTGCCCGGTCAGGGCGCCTGGGTGGGTGCGACAGGCACGTCGGATGAGGGATCGGTGGGTTCCCGGTCCTGTCGGGGCACGCTCACGAGCCGCTGAGCGCCGGGAACGGGCCGCTGATCCTGCTCGACAGCCATCGAGGCGGTGTAGTGAACTCCGGATCATGGGCAAGAGAATCGAAGTCACCCGCGACATCGCCGCATCACCCGATCTTGCGTATGCCGCCATCGCTGACGTGAGCCGCATGGGCGAGTGGTCGGAGGAGTGCCGTTCCTGCGAGTGGCACGAGGGATTCGACGGCCCGGTCCTCGGCGCCACCTTCGACGGCCACAACCGCAACGGTGAGCATGAGTGGACCACACAGGGCAAGGTCATCGAGGCTGAGCCCGGGCGGTCGTTCGTCTTCGAGTGTTCGCTGATGGAGTTCCACTACTCCACCTGGGGGTATCGGTTCGAACCGACGGCATCGGGGTGCCGGGTCACCGAGTGGAACGATGACCTCCGGCCCGAATCCGTCATGGAATTCAGCCACCGGACTTCGGGTATCGACGATCGCACGGAGCGAAACCGAACGACGATGAGCCAGACACTGGAACGCCTGGCGGCAGCCCTTGAGGGTTGATCCCCCGTCGGGCCCCGCTCGTGGCTCGGGTCAGCGCCTGCCCCCCCGTCACCGGAGGGTGGCCACCCTCGTGGTCCAACTACCTCGTCGGCAGTTGCTGCAGCGCCCAGGTATTGCCATCGGGATCGTTGAAGGTGACGAACGAGCCCCACGGCTGAACGTCCACCTCGCTCGCTGCTACGCCGTTGCCGATGAGGTGCTGCCGGGCGGCCTCGACATCCTCGACGACGATCTGAACGCCCCGTTGGGATCCTGGCGCCATATCGGTGATACCGGTTCCGAGCACCACCGAGCAGGCGGATCCGGGAGGCGTGAGCTGGACGAAGCGCAGCGAATCGCTGACCTGGTGGTCGTGGTCAGCGTTGAATCCAACCTGGTCGACGTAGAAGGCCTTCGCCCGATCGACGTCGGTCACGGGAATCGACACCAGCTCGAGCTTCCAGTCCACCGGCGCAATCTATCCTCGGAGGTTGGTCTCCTCCCCCGGTTCGCCGTGGCACATCCGACATGCCCCAGGTGGCCGGGCCGAGACCGACGATGCAGATCGCGGCGATCCGTGCCCGGACTACGGGTGAGGGATCGAGGAGGGGCTCGTACCGTCGACACGGGCCAACGCCTCAGCGTCGGCGGCCAACTCGTCCGGACGAGCACCGTGATGTTCTTCGTCACGGTGTCGTGCCACCACGCCGCCGTCCCGCCACGCCGGGTCGGTGGAACCCCTCCCGGATCTCGTCGAGCGATCAGTGGCGATGAACGAGCAGAACCGTCAGGGACGCGATCAGGGGGACCCCGACAAACAGGCCGAGCGCGAGCCACACCACCACCTTGCCCCAGCGACGACGGCTCAGACCACGGGAGAGGTCACCGAAGCGTTCGACGGTTCCTGCCGGACTGAAGGGGTCGTAGTCAGGCTCCGCCACCGTCACAGCCTACCGGGGCACGCCGCTCGACTCCTGCCCCGACCGCCGGATGGCAGTCGCAGGATCCGACCTCAGAGGCCCGGCGGTGCATGCCGGCCGCCAGCGCCACGCTCGGGTGCCCCGGGCTTACGAACACTTCGCCCGGGCGCTTGCAGCCGTCCTCCCCGCCCGATTACCGTTGAACCCCAGTTCGTACCGGAGCGCCGTCGTAGCGCACGTCCTGAGGAGGTGAGTCCGATTCCTTCCGTTCACAGTCGGGTGCCCACCCCTTCACGCTGGAGCCTCTAGCGCTTCCACGTCTTCGGCCCTGGGGCACCCGCATCTCGGATGCCCTGAAAGGGACCAAGACATGTCGCACATTCACGAATCGCACCCGTCGACCGGGGAAGACGCCGGGTCCTTCGCGGACCCACCGGAGCGACGTACCTCGCACCCGCGGGTGGGCCACGATGTCGCGGTAGTTCTCGGTGGTGGCGGAGCTGCCGGAAATGCGTGGGAAATCGGAGTTATCGCAGGCCTGGCCGAAGCTGGTCTCGATCTGACAGAGTCCGCCGATGTGGTGGTCGGCACCTCGGCCGGAGCCACGGCGGCGGCGCAGGTGCGTAGCGGCCTGGCGGCGGCCGAACTAGTGGAGTCGGTGCTGTCTCCGCCCGTTCGACCGGTGGGGCGGAACCGACCGCAGCCGCCATCGCTGCCGATGGCCACGGTGTTCGCGAGGATGAGGGCCATCGGTGCCGCCGCCACATCGGCGGCTGATCTCCAACGTGCGATGGGTGCGTTCGGGTTGGAGAGCGATGCCATCCTCGAACCCGGGGCGGAACAGCGGCGGGCGGTGGTGGCCGCCCGGTTGCCTCACCCGGAATGGCCCGACCGGCCGATGATCGTGACGGCCGTCAACGCGGCGTACGGGCGAATTGGTCACCTTCGACCGCCACTCGGGCGTGGAGCTGGTGGACGCGGTCACCGCCAGCACAGCGCTGCCCGGACTGGTGCCCACCGTCACGATCAACGGCGAGCGCTACATCGACGGCGGCGTGCGGTCCCCCGACAATGCGGACCTTGCCTCGGGCTATGCGAACGTCGTGGTCCTTTCGCCGTTGGGGGGACGGGGCCAGACGCAACCGGAAGCAGGCGAGTTCGAGGGCCTGCGCAGGCCACCGGAGTGGGGAACGGATCTCGCGAGCCAGGTCGAGGGCCTCCGCCGGCAGGGCAGCCACGTCGAGGTGATCACACCGAACGCCGAATCCCGAGTCGCGATGGGCACGAACCAGATGGATCCGGCAACCCGCATCCCCGCCGTCCGAGCAGGCTTCGCCCAGGGCAAGCAGGAAGCGACCCCCGTGACGTTCCTCTGACGATTGCACGCGCTGACATGCGTGGGGCGGGCGGTTCCCTCCGTCGTCGGATCAACGGATCACCACCGACCGGTTCCGCGGTCACACGCTCCGGCCCGGGGCGATCGCCGACCCGCCCCGGATCCGCCCCCTCCACCTCGGTTCGAACGGACGCGTCGGCGGGACGGGCAGCCGGAGGCGGACGGTCCACAGCCGCGAGGCCGGCTGGGCGAAACCAACCGCGGTTAGGTTTGTTGGGTACCTACCAGTTTGAGGAGCGCCGATGGATGTAGCGAGAGCGAAGGAGCTGCTCCGGGCGGATCGCCAGAGGACGAACGAGCTGCTGGTGGAGATGGCCGGACGAGATCAGGCCGACCGCGAGGCCGCCAACCAGCCAGGCGACATGTTCGATTCGGCGGAGCCCCTGACCGGTGAGGGGACCGACGAGTCTGTTCGCGCCGAGCTCGAGAGCCACCTTGCCGCCATCGATCGTGCGGAACAGCGACTCGAGGCCGGCACGTTCGGGTACTCGGTCCAGAGCGGGGTGGCGATCCCCGACGAACGCCTCGAGGCAGATCCCTCCGCCGAGCTCACGGTCGAGGAGGCCGAGCGGGCCGGGCTCACCCCACTCTGACCTGGCGTCACCAACGACCGGCAGTCCTGGACGGCCAGCTCCTCGATCGCCAGCCCGGAGCCGCCGGGGTGAACCGTCTCCGATGGAGTCCCGAGCCCGCCCGGGGTCTTCCGTCGTCCCTGGCGGCGTGGACGGCGTCCGTCAGACCCGGCTGGCGGGCGTTCTGCGCCGGAAGGCCAGCCGAGCGGTCGACCCGACCGACGACGCCATCCCGCCCGGTCCCGATGGGATCCCCGCCCACACCCTCGGGGAACCGCGGTCAGCCGGCCGGTGTCGGCCCGTCGGCGGTGAACGGGTAGATGCGGGTGAAGTCGACCCCCGGCTCCGAGGCGGCGAACCGCTCCCACACCTCGGTGGTCACCGCCCCGATGGCGGCGGCGCCGTCCCGCTCCCCCACCTCGTCGAGGTAGAGGCGGACGTCCTTGGCCATCAGCGAGCTGGTGAAGCCCGAGGCGTAGCGACCGGTCAGCACGTGGTTGGGGAACTTGTCGTGGGTGGCGGCGCTCTGGCCGCTCGAGCTGTCGAGCACCTCGAGCATGGTGGCCATGTCGAGGCCGACGCTGAGGCCGAAGGCGATCGCCTCGCTGGTGGCGGCCAGGGCGGTGGCGGCCAAAAAGTTGTTGGCCAGCTTCATGGCCTGGGCCATCCCCGGGCGGTCCCCCACCCGCCGGCGGCGGTCGCTCAGGCCGGCCAGCACCGGTGCCGCCCGGTCGCACCACTCGTCGCTGGCGGCGAACATCACCGCCAGCGTGCGGGCCCGCGCCCCGGCGGCGCCGCCGGACACCGGGGCGTCGACATAGCCCACTCCGGCTTCCCCGAGCCGGGCGGCGATGGCCCGGGACGCCTGCACGCCGACCGTCGAGGTGTCCACCACACAGGCGGTCCGGCGGCGGAGGCTGTCGGCGATCTCCCCGCACACCCGGGCGGACACCGACCCGTCGGGGAGGCTGAGCACCACGGTCTCCGCCCGTCGGGCCACCTCGGCCACCCCGTCCACCGGGGTGGAGCCGTCCGGGGCGCGGTCGGCGCCGGCGGTGTCGAACACCACCAGATCGTGACCGGAGCCGACCAGAGTGGTGGCCAGTTCGTGGCCCATGTTGCCCAGCCCGACGAAGCCGACGGTCGGACCGCTCACGGCTCGTCGGCCCGCGCCCGGCGGAGGGCGCGGACCTCCCGCCGGGCGGCGATCGACGCCGGCACCCCGCAGTAGGCGGCGATCTGGAAGACGAGCTCGTCGATCTCCGCGTCGGTGACCCCGGTCCGCTCGCCGGCGCTGGCGTGCAGCCGGAACTCCTCCATCCGTCCGAGGGCGGCGGTCATGGCCATGACCAACAGGCTGCGGTCCCGGGTGGAGAGGGGGCCGCCGCGGGTCCAGACCCCCCAGGCCATGGTGGTGACGTACTCCTGGAACTCCACCGCCACCGGGTCGGAGTCGGCGGTCTGGCTGTCGACGTAGGCGTCGCCGAGCATGGCGCGGCGCATGGCCCGGGCGGCCTCGAGCGGCTGGTTCTCTTCCATCACACTCCTCCGTTGGCGGTGGGGTGGCGAACGCTCAGTACTGCCCGGCCAGCGAGGCGAGGAACTCGCGGCGTGCGCCGGGACGAGGCCAGCTTCTCCTCGCGGTCGGCACCGATGGGCACCACCCGCAGGGACAGGTCGGTGGTCCCGGCGTCGGCGAAGGAGCGGAACCGCTTCTCGATCGACGCCTCGGAGCCGGCGGCCAGGATCTCCCCCACCGACTGGGCGTCGCCCAGGTTGAGGAGCTTCTGGTAGTTGGGGGACACCTCCGACTCCGACAGCACCCGGTTGGCCCGCTCCACGGCCACCTCGACCTCGTCGTCGCCGCACAGGCAGACCGGGACGCCGGCCACGATCCGGGGGGCACCCCGGCCGGCCGACTCGGCGGCAGCGTTGATCCGGGGAGCCACATGGGTGCCGATGGCCCGCTCGTCGGCCAGCCACAGGATGGTCCCGTCGGTCCGCTCGCCGGCCAGCTTGAGCATGGCGGGACCCAGTGCCGCCATCATCACCGAGGTGGGCCCGATGTCGGTGATGTCCATCGGGTTGTGGATCCGGAACCGCTCGTTGACCACGTCCACCATCCCCGGTCCGGCCAGGGCGACGTCGAGGACGTCGAGGTAGGCGCGCATGGTGGCGACCGGGTGCTCGTAGGGCAGCCCGAGCATCTCGTCGATGACCCAGTGGTGGGACACCCCGAGACCGAGGGTGAGGCGGCCGCCGCACACCGCCTGGGTGGAGAGCACCTGGTGGGCCAAGGCGATCGGGTGACGCGGCTGGACGGGGATCACCGCCGTGCCGATCTCGATGCGGGAGGTCCGGTCGCCGATCAGGGTGGCGGCGGTCAGGGCGTCGAAGTCGTCGGGGATCTGGGGCACCCAGAGCGAGGCCAACCCGGCCTCCTCCGCCCACTGGGCGTCGGCCAGGAGCCGTTCGATCTTGGTGGCGTACCGGCCCCGTTCGGGGCCCACCATCACGCCGAGCCGCACGACCACCCCTGCATCGACGGTCGACCGGACGCCCGACGGGCCGGGACTCCGTAGGTTCGGCTCACACCGCTGGTTCGATGATGGCGTCCATGGAGGCGGCGCCACTGTCCGGGACGCGGGGCTGGCGCCACACCTCGACGGGGAAGGACACGTTGACCAGGGAGTAGCAGAGCAGCAGCAGCTGGCCGGCGTCCTCGGGCAGGTCGTTCAGCTCGAACCCGTCGAGGTAGGCCATGGCCTCCTCGAGTCGGGGCATGGCGGCGTCGTAGAACGCCTGCATCTCGTCCATGGAGCTGGCCAGGCGCTTGGCATAGCGCTCGGCCTCGGAGGCCAGGCACCAGTCGGTGTACGGCTCGAGGTCGGCGAAGGCGGTGGGGAGGGTGGTCATCGGAATCTCCTGGGTCAGCGGGCGGCCGGGAGGTCGACCGGGGTGACGGACGTGTAGTCGGCCACGTACTCGCGGGCGACGCGGTGGAGGTGACGGAGGAGGACCTCCTGGTCGCCCAAGGGGAACTCGGTGACCACCCGGGTCTCGATCATCGACTGGGTCGCCTCGAGGGTGTTGCCGTCCTGGAGGGCGTACTCCTTGAAGGTGACCGCCGCCAGCTCCTGGCGCAGCCGGTCGGAGGCCTTCTTCGGCGGCACGAAGTAGAGGGTGCCCTCGAAGATGTGGGAGTCGTGGGCGGTCGGCCAGTAGTGGTAGGTGAGGTACCACCCCGGGGCCCAGACCAGCAGCATGAAGTTGGGGAAGAACACGAACGAGTCGATCCCCCAGGCCTTGTGGTCGGCCGGGTTGAGACCGCCGGGCAGGGGGTCGAGGCCCCCGATGTCGGGGCGGTCCCAGGGACCGAACAGCCCGCTCCGGAGGATGCGCTCGATGGGCTTGACCATCCCCAGGTCCTTCGGGGGGGACATGCCGCCCCACGACGAGACCATGCTGTGCGGCCCGTCGATGGCGTAGTGGAGCGCCTCGAAGCCGACGCCCTGCAGCTTGCGGGACTCGTCGTCGGTGGCCTGCTTGGCGTGCAACACGGGTGCGTGGTAGAACTCGGCGAAGGCGTCGATGAACAGCTTCCAGTTGGCCCCGACGGTGGCCCGGTACTTGTAGACCTCGGTCATCTCGCCGAACGGGTAGCCCTCGATGCCGGCGCCCAGCTCCCCCAGGTACTCCTTCACCGAGGTGGTGTTCTCCGGGTCGAGGTTGACGAAGATGAACCCCTGCCAGACCTCGGTCTGCACGGCGGCCAGGCCGAAGTCGTCCTTGTCCAGGTCGAAGAACTCCGACTCCTGCTGCACGAAGTTGAGGGAGCCGTCGAGGTCGTAGCGCCACCCGTGGTACTTGCAGGTGAACTGGCGGCACGTCCCGCTGGTCTCCTCGCGGGGGTAGTCGTTCCACACCAGCTTGTTCCCGCGGTGGCGGCAGATGTTGTGGAAGCCCCGGACCAGGCCCTCCTTGTCGCGGACGATGATCACCGAGGTGTCGGCGCAGACCAGTTCCTTGGTGAAGTAGTTGCCGGTGCGGGGGATCTGCTCCACCCGACCGACGTTCAACCAGGTCTTCTTGAAGATGGCCTTCTGCTCGAGAGCGAAGAACTCGGGGGAGATGGAGTCCTCGTAGTTCACCGTGCCGGTGCCGAGGCCGGGGTAGTGCTCGGTCCAGCTGCCCTCAGCCGGCTTCGTGAAGTGCGCCATGAAATCGGTCCTCCTGGTCGGATGCTGCGGTCATGATAACACCAATCTCTAAAAAGAGAAGGTCATTTTCATTTCAGGTCGTCGTCGAGGGCCACGCCGAAGGAGCGCAGGGCCATGGCCAGGACCTCGTAGGCCCCGACGGTGAAGACCAGGTCCATCAGCTGCCGGGTGTCGAGCTCGGCGGCCAGGGCGGCCCAGGTGGGGTCGGCGATCCGGGCGTCGGCCACCAGCTCGTCGACGGCCCGTACCATCGCCCGGTCGATCGGGGTCCACCCCGGGGCGTCCGGCCCCTCGGCGATGCGGTCGATCTCCTCGGGGGTCAGGCCGGCGTCGCCACCCAGCACCACGTGCTGCTTCCACTCGTAGGTCGACCGCCGGACCGCCGCCACCCGGAGGACCAGCAGCTCGCGCTGGCGGGCCGAGAGGGTGGAGGCGAACAGGATGTGCCCGTTGAAGGTGTGGTAGTCCCGGGCCAGGGTCGGGTGGTGGGCGAGGGTCCCGAGGACGTTCAGCCCCTTGGGGCGGGACGGGTCCCGGGGCGGCATCGGCTGGGTGGCGTCCGCCGGCCGGAGGGCGGCCAGCGCCGCCCGCATCCCGTCCGGCCACTCCCCCGGGGGGAGGGGGTCGATGCGGGGAGGCCCGGCGGTGCCGTCCACCGGCGAGGTCGCCCCCTCGTCGACCGGGGCGGGGTCAGGCACCGGTGACGATCACTTGATCGGCTCGTCCCCGGTCAGGGTGCAGCGGTGCATGTCCCGGGGAGAGGTCTCGTCGTAGGGAAGGGCACGGTGGAGGACACCACGGTTGTCCCAGATCACCAGGTCCCCGACCTCCCACTGGTGCCGGTAGACCCGGTCCTCGGCGGTGGAGCGGTCCAGCAGGTCGTCGAGGAGGGCGCGGCTCTCGTCGGGGTCCATCCCCACCACGTGGTCGGTGGTGGCCCCGAGGACCAGTGACTTCCGGCCGGACTGGTGGTACCAGACCAGCGGGTGCTCCTTCGACGGGCGTGACCGCCACAGGGCCACCTCCTCGTCGGTGGGGTTCTTGTTCATCAGGCGCTGCGAGGCCTCGATGGTGTGGACCACCCGCAGGGACTCGGCGCGCTCCTTGTCCTCCGGGGAGAGGCTCTCGAAGGCCTCGTAGGAGCTGGCGAACTCGGTGTCGCCGCCGGCGGTGGCCACCGCGTGGGCGCTGAGGATGGTGGCCATGATCGGGATGTCGTCGGTGCACCCGTCGATATGCCAGTCGAAGGTGCCCTTCAGGTAGGCGGCGGCCGAATTCTTCCGCTTGTCCAGGGTGACCCGGAAGATCTCCGGGGGATCGGCGTTGGGGAACGTCTCGACGTGGCCCAGCCGCTTGGAGAACGCCACCTGGGCGGCGTCGTCGATGTGGAGGTCCTTGAAGACCAGCACACCGTTCTCCTCCAGCGCCTCGAGGCAGTGGGCCGGCAGATCCGGGTCGTGCACCAGCCGTTCGGGATCGACGTCGACGACGGCAGCTCCCACCGTGTCGCCGAGCTTCTCGGTGGTCAGTACGGGCATCCGGTCTCCTCCGTGTCTCCGATCGTGCCCACCCCTGGGGCACGCCTCCCCCGGCGGCGCCCGTCGCGGACCCGCCTCGGGGGAGAGAGCGTAGTTCTCTGGATAGTAGAACTAGTTTTCTGGAGGCATCAACTGGAGGCTGGCTCCGGGCGTCGGCCGGCAGGGGACCCGGCACTCCCGTGGCGGGACGCACGCTGGGGCCGGCTCGATCAGGGCACGCCCCGGCCCGGGCCCGGGGTGACCCGGCCTAGTGAATGAGGACCTTGAGGGTGTCGTGCTCGGCGGCGTGGCTGAAGACGTCGTAGGCATCGAGTATCTGGTCGAACGAGAACTCGTGGGTGACGAACTTCTCGGCGGGCAGCTTGTGCTCGGCGACCAGCTTCAACAACATACCCAGGGTGTCCGTGTTGACCAGGCCCATCGAGATGTCGATGTTCTTGATCCAGAGCTCGTTGAGCGCCAGGTCGACCGATCGACCGTGCACCCCGATGTTGGCCACGTTGCCTCCGGGCCGGACGATGACCGTGGCCATGGTGAACGTCTCGGGAACTCCCACCGCCTCGATGGCGACGTCGACGCCGAGACCGTCGGTGAGGGCGAGGACCTGGTCCTTCCAGTCGGGGTCTCCCGAGTTGACGGTGTCGGTGGCACCGAAGTCGCCGGCCCGGGCCAGCCGGGCGGCGTCCAGGTCGATGGCGATGATCTTGGACGGGCCGTAGAGGCGGGCCGTCATGACGGCGGAGAGCCCGACGGGCCCCGACCCGATCACGGCGACGACGTCGCCGGGTTGGACATGGCCGTACTGCACGCCGATCTCGAACCCGGTCGGCAGGATGTCGGACAGCAGGATGCCTTCGGCGTCGGTCATGCCTTCGGGGACCTTGTAGACCGAGTTCTCGGCGAAGGGGACCCGCACACGCTCGGCCTGCGTCCCGTCGATCATGTAACCGAAGATCCACCCGATGCCCGCCATGCCCTCGGGGTCGAGGCAGTGGCTGTAGATGCCCTTGCGACAGTAGGAGCACCGTCCGCAGGAGCTGACGCAGGCCAGGATGACCCGGTCGCCGACGGACAGCCGGGTGACCCCGTCGCCGACCTCCGTGATGACACCGATCCCCTCGTGACCCAGGATGCGCCCGACCTCCACCTCGGGGACATCGCCCTTCAGGATGTGGAGGTCGGTGCCGCAGATCGTGGTGGCGACCATCTGGACGATCACGTCCGTCGGCTGTTCGATCTTCGGCTCGGGGACCTCGTCCCAGGCCTTCTTGCCTGGGCCCTTGTAGACCAGTGCCTTCATGACGGACCTCCCAGCGTTGATTGCCCGAGCCGCGGACTGCCGCTCGCGAGACCGGCATCCGCCCGGGGCGGGCGGGCCTGTCTCCACTGTCGAGGTTAGGGACCGCCCCGCCTGCCGACTAGGGCCGAAGGGCCCAATCGTCCGCCCCACCACGGCGGGCACCCCGGAAGCCCGAGGGTCCCACGGCCCGCCCCCTCGGTCCATCGGGCCCTAGGCCGGAGGAGTCAGCTCCCCGGACCGGAGCTGGTGCCGGACCTTGAACTTCTGGACCTTGCCCGAGGGGGTCCGGGGGAGGTCGGCGACCACGATGAGCTCCTCCGGCCACTTCTGCCGGGCCAGGTCGACGGCGGCCAGATGGTCGCGCACCTCCGGGAGGGTGGGGGCGGTCGCCCCCTCCCGCAGTCGGACCACGGCGGCGGCGTGCTCGCCGAGCCGGTCGTCGGGGGCGGCCACCACCACCACCTCGGCGATGGCCGGCATCCCCAGCAGGAGGTCCTCGATCTCGACGGCGCTGATGTTCTCGCCGCCCCGGATGATGAAGTCGGCGATCCGGTCGGTGATGGTCAGGCAACCCTCGTCGTCGAGCACCCCCACGTCCCCGGTCCGGTACCACCCGTCGTCATCGAAGGCGGCGGCGGTCAGCTCGGGGTCGATGTAGCCGATGAAGCAGTCGGGGCCCCGGCTGGAGATCTCGCCGAACTCGTCGAGTCGCAGCTCGACGCCGGGGAGGGGCCGGCCGTCGGTGGCCAGCCGCTGCCGCTCGGGATCGGTGGTGGAGCTGCCGGTGATCGACGGGTGTTCGGTGCTCCCGTAGGAGCGGAACACCTTGATCCCCAGGTCGGTGGCCCGCCGGGTCACCGCCTCGGGCACCGTCGACCCGCCGAGGCCGATGAACGGCATCAGCGCCAGGTGCTCGGGACCGAAGTCCGGATGGTCGAGGAGGCTGGTCAGGAAGTAGGTGGCCCCCCCACCCATGCTCAGGCCCTCCTCGGTCATCATGGCCAGCACCTCGGCCGGGTCCCACACGTCGATCAGGTTGACCGATCGGTCGCGGAGCAGTGGCATCAGAAAGGCGTTCAACATCCCGATGAAGTGGCCGACCGGGGCGCCGGTGATCCCCGCCGGAGCGTCGGCCGGGGAGAGGGCGCTCAGCTGCCGGGCCTCGAAGCCGATGGTCCGGTGGGAGTGGATCACACCCTTGGGGTCCCGGGTGGTGCCGGAGGTGAAGCCGATGATGGCGGGGGCGTCGGGGTCGACGGCCAGCGGGCCGGGGAGGGGCGCGTGGTCGAGGAGGGTGTCGATGGCCGAGGCGCCGGCCGGCAGCTGGCCGGCGGGCGTCTCCCCGGCCACCAGCCACCGGGCCCCCGGTCGCTCGGCCATCAGCGGTCGGTAGGTGGCCAGGTAGTCGTTGTGGCCGAACCGGTCGGCCGTCACCACCACCTCCGGCGACGTCATCCGGAGGATGTACTCCACCTCCTTGGCCCCGTAGAAGTGCACGATCGGCACCACCACCGCCCCCAGGTAGGCGGCCGCCCAGAAGGTGATGCCCGCCTCCACCCAGTTGGGCAGCTGGAAGGCCACCACGTCGCCCGGCCCCACCCCGTCGGCAGCCAGGGCACCGGCCAGCGCCCGGGCCGACCGGTCGACATCGGCGAAGGTCCCCCGCCAGGGGCGCACCTTGGAGCGGACCAGGAACCCCACCCCGGCGAGGCGCTCCATACCGGCGGCCACGGTGTCGCCCAGCGTGTCGTCGGTCCACCACCCCCGGTCCCGGTAGTACTGCGCCCGCTCGGCAGGTACGGTCCGGAGGCGCCAGCGATCCCCGGTGCTGCCCGACTCCCCCATGACACCCTCCTCGGCGATGCGATCGCTGGTCACTCTATCGACGGTGCCCCGAACGGATGCCAAGCAAATTGCCTTGGGGGAAGAAGCTCATTATCGTCATCGAGCGTGACGACCCCCCGGGTGTTCCGGGGCGGGTCGCCGGCCGGGGATCCCACGGTTCGCATCATGCCGCCATCGACGGCTCCCGGTGCCCGGAAGCCGCGCACGTCTCCAGGAGGACCATGCCATGGGTGACCTGCCCATCCCCGACGTCATCGAGCTCGAGCAGCTGCTGGCCCGCTACGCCGTCGGCATGACCAAGGACGACGTCGACGCGGTGGTCGACGTGTTCACCTCGGACGGGACCTACAGCGCCTTCGGCGACGTGTACCAGCTGGTCGACTTCCCGAGACTGGTGGCTGCCGCTCCCAAGGGCCTGTTCCTGGTGGGGCCGCCGGTGCTCGAGCTCGACGGCGACACCGGCACCGGCGAGCAGCCGCTGTGCTTCGTCGAGCAGACCACCCACGACATGCGGATCGGGTACTACACCGACACCTACCGGCGGACGGCCGACGGGTGGCGGCTCCGGACCCGGTCGATGACCTTCCTGCGCAAGAGCGGGGAGCGGAACTCCGGGCGGGCCCACGACCCCACCCGGCCGCAGCCCACCGCCCCATGAGCCGGTCGGGACCCCGGTGAACCTCGACGAGTTCCGGTCGTCGCTCGACGGGTGGCTGGACGCCCACCGGGGCGAGCTGGCCTTCGACGCCCCGGGGGACACCCTCGACCAGCAGATGGCCCAGCTGGCCAAGGTCAAGCGGCTGGCCTACGACGCCGGATGGATGCGGTACGGCTGGCCGGAGCGGGTGGGCGGCCTGGCCGGGTCGACCCTGATGCGCGCCTACCTCGGCGAGGCCCTGACCTCCCGCGACCTGGTGGACCCGGGGCTCTACTCCATGACCGAGGTGCTGGCCCCCACCATGATCGACTACGCCCGCCCCGAGCTGGCCGCCGCCATGGTCCCCGAGCTGCTCCGGGGGGACGAGACCTGGTGCCAGGGGTTCTCGGAGCCGGGGACCGGATCCAACCTCGCCTCCCTGGCCTGCAAGGCGGTGCGGGCGGAGGGGGGCTGGAGCGTCACCGGCCAGAAGGTCTGGACCAGCCTGGCCCAGTACGCCCAGCGGTGCGTCCTCCTCACCCGGACCGGCACCCCGGAGTCCGCCCACCGGGGGATCACCGCCCTCTTCGTCGACATGGACTCCCCGGGGATCACCGTGCGGCCCATCACCTCCATGCACGGCCGCGACGAGTTCACCGAGGTCTTCTTCGACGACGTCTTCGTCCCCGAGGAGCGGATGCTGGGCGGCGAGGGGCAGGGCTGGGCGGTGGCCATGGACCTCCTCCCCTACGAGCGGAGCACCTCGCTGTGGCACCGGGCCGCCCACCTCCACCACCGGCTCCAGCAGTTCGTGGAGGTCGCCCCGGAGGGGGCCCTCGACCCGGTCCGGCTGGGCGAGGTCACCCAGCTGCTCTGCGCCTTCCGCTCCCGATCGCGTGCCACCCAGCACCGGATGGCCGAGGGGGGGGCGCTGGGTCCGGAGACCTCCATCGACAAGGTCCTCCTGGCCACCACCGAGCAGGCGGTCTTCGACCTGGTGGCCGACGCCCTGGACGTCGAGGTGGCCCTGGGCGACGACCCGGCGAGCGAGCGGTGGCGGACCGAGTTCCTCTTCTCCCGGGCCGCCACCATCTACGGCGGCAGCGCCGAGATCCAGCGGAACATCATCGCCCGCCGGCTGCTGGACCTGGGGGCCGACCGGTGATGGACCGCGAGGACGCCGAGCTGCTGGAGCGGAGCCTCGAGCACGCCACCGGGCTGCACACCGGCGCCGCCCTCGACGCCGCCCTCGACGACCTGGGGTGGACCGACGCCCTGGAGGCCGAGCCGCGGGTGGCCATCGCCTCCCTCTTCGGGCTGCAGGGCCGGTCCAACGTCACCTCGGGCGCGCTGGCCCGGGTGGTAGCGGGCGCCCTGGCCCTCCCCTCCGCCGGGGTCGCCCCGGTGCTCCCCGCCTTCGGTGGGACCGCCCCCCCCGGCACCGTCGGCGGGGACGGCCTGGCGGTGGACGGGCTGGCCCTGGCGGGTCGGGCCGACGCCGAGGACCTGGTGGTGGTGGCGGCGGACGGAGACACCCTCCGGGCCGTCCGCCTCCCGGGCGACGCCCTCCACCTCCGGGTGGTCGGCGGAATCGACCCGAGCCTGGGGCTGGTGGCGGTCACCGGCGGCGCCGGATGGTCACCCGGGGACGGCGACGAGGTCGCCCCTGAGCGCTGGGATGCCGCCGTCGCCGTCGGCCAGCTGGCCGTCGCCCACGAGCTGGTGGGGGCGTCCCGGACCATGCTGGGGCTGGCCCGTGCCCACGCCCTGGAGCGGGTGCAGTTCGGGCAGGCCATCAGCGGGTTCCAGGCGGTGCGTCACCGGCTGGCCGAGACCCTGGTGGCCATCGAGATGGCCGAGGCGGTGATCGACGCCGCCTGGCTGGACGGTTCGCCGGTCACCGCCGCCATGGCCAAGGCGGTGGCCGGGCGGGGCGCCAAGACCACGGCCCGCCACTGCCAACAGGTACTGGCCGGGATCGGCTTCACCGCCGAGCACGCCTTCCACCGATACGTCCGTCGCACCATGGTGCTCGACGGGGTGCTCGGCTCCACCTCGGTGCTGACCCGGGCGCTGGGCACCGAGATGATCGAGACCCGGACCCTCCCCCGGCTCCTGCCCCTCTGAGCCGCCAGCGGCCGGAGCGGAGCCTGGCCTTGGTGCGGAGCGGCCCGGGGTTGCCGTGACGCAGAGCCGGCGCGCCTCGGCAGATCCTCCGGCCACCCGTTGCCGACCGGACGGACGGCGTCCACCCCTGCCGAACACCGGGGTCCTCCGGCGACACGTCGGCGAGTCCGGGGTGCGGCGACGCCTCTCCTACGGAGAGCAGTGCTGGTGCAATTCTGATGAATTGTCACAATCGGTCGTCCCCTGTTCGAACGCATAGCCGAGAGACTTCCCCCCGACATTCTGACGAACTGTCAGGAACACACCCGGGATATTCCCCCGCCACCTCCAGCAGAATTCTCCGGTCCCTACGCCGTTCACGAGGAGTGGGCGTTGAACCGCGGGACGTCAAGAGCCTTGACATTGGATGGTGCAACCTGCACGATCCCTTCGACGCATTGGACCAATTCTGGGGGCGGTCGGCGGAGGGCTTTGGTACTTGTTCCCAAACCGTTGGGGGGGATGTTATGTCTTTGATCGTGCAACCTGAGCGATCGTTCGAGGGAGCTGGACGGGGTGGTACTTCCAGCCGCCGTGCCGCGGTCGCCGCCGGGTTGTTGGCGGTCCTGCTGGTGAGCAGCGCCTGCCAGGTCGTCGCCAACTCCCCCGCCCCGGGCGGTGCGATTCCCCCGCCCCAGCCAACGGTGGGCTACGGCTCCAACGGCCCGTGCACCGTTCCCTCGAGTCCGGTGAGCGGTGCCGGGGCGGCCTCCGGGCAGTCGATCAGCATCTACTACCCGGGTGGCACCGGAGCCACGCCGGTCACCGGCGGGACATGCAACGACAACCACCGCCCGGTGGTGGCCGTGGTGCACGGCCTGGGCGCCAGCTCCACCCTCCTCTACGCCGGACTCATCGACCACCTGGTGTCCACCGGCAACGTGGTGATCTTCGCCACCTACAACACCACCGACACCACCATGACGGCGTCGTTCCAGGACGAGCTCGCCGCCCTGCAGGCCTCCGTCTCCGACCTGACCAGCGGCGACCTGACCCGCTTCGGCATCATCGGTCACTCCGAGGGCGGCGGAGCCAGCGCCTACCTGGCCCAACGGGTGGAGGCGCTGGGTTGGGGCACCACCAGCTTCTGGGTCTACGCCCTCAACCCCTGGTACCTCGACGGCGTGGGCACCGGCCCCATCCCGTTCCCGGCCAACACCCGGCTCATCGTGCAGAACGGCGACGACGACAGCTTCGTCGACAACCGGATCGGCATCGACTACTTCGATTCCGTCCCGCTCCCGGCCACCCAGAAGGTGCACGTCGACCTGATCACCCAGACGGTCGGCAACGTGACGCTCGACGCCCAGCACACCATGCCCAACTCGGTGATCTCGCCGGACGATGCCATGAAGTACTACGGGATGTACCGCAACGCCGACGTCCTGGAGAACTGCTCGCTGACCAACACGGCCTGCAACTGGTCGCAGTTGACCTTCATGGGCACCTGGAGCGATGGAACCCCGGTGACGCCGGCGATCGTGAGCCAGAATCCCACCGACCGGGGGCCCATCGCCATCGCCGAGTGTGACAACTCGAGCAACTCCCGGGCCGTCGACTGTGGTCCGTCGATCGTCACCACACCGGACACCTGAGCCCCGGGCGGGCCCGTCAGCCGCCGCCCGGGCTCAGAGCTCGAGGAGCACCTTCCCCACCGCCCCCCGCCCGGCCACCAGCTCCAGGGCTCCCACCACCTGGTCGAGGGGGAAGGTGGCACCGATGTGCGGCACCACCACGCCGGTCCGGAGCAGCGCGAGCAGCTCGTCCTCGTTGCGCTCGTACTCCTCCGGGCACCGCTCGGCGAAGTCCCGGAACTGGAAGCCCAGGATCCGGGAGCCCTTCAGCAGCACCAGGTTGAGGGGGATACGGGGGATCTCGCCGGAGGCGTAGCCGACGGTCACGAAGCGGCCCCCCCAGCGCAGGGTCCGCAGGGCGGGCTCGGCCAGGTCCCCGCCGACCGGGTCGACCACCACGTCGGCCCCGGCCGGGAGGAGGGTCCGGAGGGCGGCCCGCAGGTCGCCGGCGGTGTGGTCGACCAGGTTGCCGGCCCCGTAGGCGGCGGCCACCTCCAGCTTGGCGTCCGAGGAGGCCACCGCCGTCACGGTGGCCCCGAGGTGCACGCCGAGCTGGACGGCGGCCAGGCCGACCCCGCCCCCGGCGCCCAGCACGATCAGCTCCTCGCCCGGCTGCAGCCGGGCCACCGACCGGAGCACGTGGTAGGCGGTGCGGTGGGCGACCCCGAAGGCGGCGGCCACCCGGTCGTCCACCCCGTCGGGCACCACCCGCATGGTGGCGGCCGGCATGGCCACCTGCTCGGCGAAGGCCCCGACCATGGCGGTGCCCATGACGTGGTCGCCGGCGACGATCCCCTCCACCCCCGGGCCCACCTCCTCGACCACCCCGGCGAACTCGCTCCCGGGCACGAAGGGGGTGGGCACCGAGAGCTGGTACTGGTCGGCGATCAGCAGCACGTCGGGGAAGTTCACCGAGGCGGCGGCCACCCGGACCCGGACCTCGCCGGCCCCCACGTCGGGGACGGGGCGCTCCTCGACGGTCACGGTGCCCGGCCCCCCGTAGCGGGCGCAGACGGCGGCCCGCACCTCAGCGGCCGCCGGCGCCGGGGACGCCGGCCGACGGGGAGCGGCTCACCCCTTGTAGTCCGTGGACTCGGCGAGGTCGGCGGCGCCCTGCATCAGGTTGAGGATGACCGGCCCGTACGCCTGCAGCACCACGTTGTCCCCCGCCCGCTGGAACCCCTGCTCGAGCACGACGGCCAGCTTCCACTTGGCCAGCACGCAGTAGTAGTCGATGTCGTCGACCTGTCGGCCGGACACCTCGGCGTAACGGTCGACGACAGCGGTGCGGGACGGCATGCCCTTCATGTCCACATAGGAGATCTCCCCGTCCCCGGCGTCGGGGTCCTCGGGCCACCCGTTGACCACCCAGGCCAGATCGAGCTTGGGGTCGCCCACGGTGCCCATCTCCCAGTCGACGATGGCGGCCATGGTGGCCGGCGCCCCGTGCTGGTACATCACGTTGGCGAACTGGTAGTCGCCGTGCATCAGGCCGGGGATGAAGTCGAGGGGCCGGTGCGCCCGCAGCCAGGCGGCGGCCTCGTCGAAGCCGGGGAGCTCCCGTCCCTTGACCCGCTCGAGGAAGGCCGTCCACCGGTCGACCTGGCGCTCGTGGAACCCGTCGGGGTGTCCCAGGTCCTGGAGCCCCTTGGCCTGCCAGTCCACCTGGGAGAGCCGGGCGATGCCGTCGACCAGCTCGAAGGCCAGCCCCTGCCGGGCCTCGAGGTCGGTGTCGAAGGGGGCCGGCCAGCCGTCGGTGTTCATCGGCGACCACCCGTCGACGAACCCCATCAGGTAGAAGGCACGGCCGAGCACCGAGGTGTCGTCACAGGCGGCGATGGCGCTGGTGTGGGGGACGTCGGTGCCGTCGAGGGCGTCGATGATCCGCCACTCCCGCAGGATCCCGGCGTCCCGGCTGTCCGGGGCCGAGGCCGGGGGGATCCGGAGGGCGGCGTGGAGCGAGCCCCGGGTGATCTCGTAGATCTCGTTCTGGGTGCCACCCGACACGAACTGGTGCTCGATCGGCGCACCCACCTCGAGGTCGCGGGAGTCCATCCAGGTCGCCAGTCGGTCAAGGTCGATCATCGGTGGTTCCTCGATTCGTGGTCCAAACGTGTGGCGGACGGCGGCCGTGCCCCCACCCCGTGCTCCGACAGAATAACATTCTGAGTATGGAGAATCCACATCCGGGCGAACAGAACGACGTAGCGGCGCGGATCGCCGGGCGGACGCTGGCCAACCGGATGCCCGACTACTCGGGCGAGGTCCGCCGGTTGCTCGACGCCGGCCGGGAGGTCATGGCCCAGCGGGGCACCGCCTCGCGGCCCAGGGTGGCCGACATCGTGGAGGCGTCGGGGCTGTCCAACGACGCCTTCTACCGGCACTTCGTCTCCAAGGACTCGTTGGTGGCGGCCATCCTCGAGGACGGCATGGAGCGGCTGCGGAGCTATCTCTCCCACCAGATGGCCAAGGAGGCGTCCGCCGAGGACCGGGTCCGCCGGTGGGTGGAGGGGGTGCTGGCCCAGGCCGCCGGTGAGGGTGCCGCCACCACCTTGGCCGTCCTGTGGAACGCCGGCACCCTGGGGCAGGCCGTGGGTTCGCCCCCCCTGTCGCCGAGCGCCCCGTTGGCGTCCCTGCTGGTCGAACCCTTCATCGAACTGGGGAGCCACCGGCCGGAGCTCGACGCCACGCTGGTGGCCCACGCCATGGTGGGCAGGCTCACCGACCACCTCTGGCAGCGGAGCCGGCCCGACCCCGCCGAGCTCGAGCATCTGGTGGCGTTCAGCGTGGCCACCGCCATCCCGACGACGGCGCCGTCGCCCCACTGACGGTCAGGAGGGGTGCTCGACCCTCACCCCGTTGAGGATCACGTCCCACAGCTCCTCGGCCAGGTCGGTGGCGTCCACCCGGGTGGACGCCCCTCCGATGGCCACCGAGAAGGCGTTGAACATGATCACCTCGAGCACCATGCCGGAGATGGGTCGGCGGCGGAGGCCGGGCCGGATGTGCCCATCGGCGGCCGCCTCGTCGAGCAGGTCCCCGAACAGGGCGACCAGTGGCTCGAAGGCCAGGGCCGCCTCCGCCGGGTGACTGGTCAGCAGCTGTTGGGCGAAGTCGACCATCGCCGGGGCGGCCGGGATCGGCGCCGAGGTGCCGATGGCCGGGGCGGGACGGCAGAGCCGGTAGTACTCGACCACGAACCGGTGGAGGCGGTCGAGCGAGCTGTCCTCCTCGGCCACCTGCCCCCGGAGCAGCTCGGTGGTGGACCGGACCGACTCCTCGAAGAGGGCCAGCAGCAGCTCGTGCTTGCCGTTGAAGTACTGGTAGAAGAGCCGCAACGACTGGCCGGAGCGCTCCACCACCTCGTGGACGGTGAAGTCCCGTCCGGAGTCTCCGTCGTTCATCAGCTCGAGGGCGGCGTCCAGGAACCGCTGCAGTCGGTTCTCGGCCCGGGTCTTGGCGGTGTAGAGCGACCGGGCCACGGCCAGCTCCCGGCGGCTCACCGACGAGTCGCCGGCCGCGGGCTCGGCCTCGGCCACCGACTCCTCGTTCGTCACCGCGCCGATCCTACTGGTGGGTAACCGGAGGCCGGGACCTTCACGCCTCGACCACCCCTAGGCCTCCGGCCGGCGTGGCGCCAGCAGGCGGTCGATGTTGGCCCGTAGCTCGGGGGACGTGAACGACCGGTCCTCGGCGGCCAGCGCGAAGTCGAGGGTGGCCACCACCGCCCGCTCGAGGTGGAGGTTGAGGATGCGCTTGGTGTCCGCCACCGCCTGGCGGGGCAGCTTGGCGATCCGGTGGGCGCAGGCCAGCGCCTGGGCCACCACCTCGTCGTCAGGGCAGACGTGGTTGGCCAGCCCCATCTCCGCCGCCCGGCGGGCCGGGATCCGGTCGCCGGTGAGGGCGTACTCCTTGGCCAGCTGGAGGCTGGTCATCAGCGGCCAGGTCACCGGACCCCCGTCGGCGGCCACCAGCCCGAGCATCACGTGCGGGTCGGCCAGGTGGGCGGTCTCCGCCATGTAGACGATGTCGGAGAGCGCCACCAGGCTGCACCCCAGGCCGACGGCCGGCCCGTTCACCGCCGCCACGATGGGGACCCGGCACCGCACCATGCCGGTCACGATCTTCTTGCCGTCGATCAGTGTCTCCCGGCGGAGCTCGGCGTCGCCGGTCAGCTCGTCGAGGTAGTGGAAGTCGCCGCCGGCGGAGAAGGCCCGTCCCTTGCCGGTCAGCACCACCGCCCGGACGTCGTCGTCCTCGTCGATCTGCGGGAAGAGGTCGGCCAACCCGCTGTGGAGTCCGTGGTTGGTGGCGTTCAGCTGCTCGGGACGGTTGAGTCGGATGATCCGGATCGGACCGTCCGACTCCACCTCGAGCTCGTCGGTGAGTGCGTAGGGGGTCATGAGGCGGGCAATCCTAGGATGCGGCCGGCCACCAGGTTCCGCTGGATCTGCGAGGTGCCACCCATCACGCTCTGCGCCCGGCTGTAGAGGTACACCTTGAGCCAGGTGTCGTCGCCGCCGAACCCCATGCCCCCCAGAGCCAGGGCGGCGGCCCCCACCGTCTGCTCCGTCGAGGTCATCAGCAGCTTGTCGATGGAGCCCTCCGGCCCGTGGGAGATCCCGTCGAGCCGCTCGGAGAGGCGCCGGCTGACGTGGAGCCGGAGCATGTCGGCCTCCACGATGGCCCAGCCCAGCTCGCGGAGCTGGCCGGCGCTGTAGGCCGACGGGTCCGCCCGGACCTGGGCCACCAGGTCCTTGACCAGCTTCTTGTACCGGCCGGCGAAGCCGAGCTGGTGGGGCTCCCGCTCGTGGCTGACCACCGTCATGGCCAGCGGCCAGCCTTCGCCGGGGCGTCCGATCATGTCGGCGGCCGGGACCCGGGCGTGGTCGAAGTGGACCTCCCCGAACTCCTTGGTGATCCCGTTGATCATCGGCAGCGGCCGCTGCTCGATCCCCGGCTGGCGCATCGACACCGCGAAGGCGGAGATCCCCTTGTGCTTGGGGACGTCGTGGTCGGTGCG
Source organism: uncultured Actinomycetota bacterium (assembly GCA_963709665.1). GTDB lineage: Bacteria > Actinomycetota > Acidimicrobiia > Acidimicrobiales > RAAP-2 > DASZIT01. The sequence continues at coordinate 82,986 of CAVPWU010000011.1, forward strand.
GGCCAGGACCAGGCACATGTCGGCGTCGTCCGAGTAGCTGGTCCAGACCTTGTGGCCCACGATGACGTACTCGTCCCCGTGGCGATCGGCGCGGGTGGTCAGCGAGGCCAGGTCCGACCCGGCGTCGGGCTCGCTGAACCCCTGGCACCACCGGACCTGCCCGCTGACGATCCCGGGCAGGAACCGCTGCTGGATCTCCGGGCTGCCGTGCTCCAGGATTCCCTCCACCAGGTAGCCCAGGCCGGGGCGGGGCGGGGCCCCGGCGGCGGCCAGCTCCTCGTCGATGATCACGTCGTAGACGCTGGGCAGGTCCTGTCCGCCGATCTCCTTCGGCCAGGTGGCGCCGAAGAAGCCGCCGTCGTAGAGCGACTGGTGCCACCTGGCCTGTCCGGCCCAGTAGCGGTCGTCGGTGGAGGAGGCGGGCAGGCCGGGGTCGTTGGTGGCGATCCAGCTCCGTAGCCGCTGGCGGAACTCGGTCTCCTCGGGGGAGTCAGTGAAGTCCATCGTCACCCCCGAGGCCCTGGAGGGCGAGGACCCGGTCGAGGCTGGCGTTGGCCCCACCCAGCAGCTGGCTGGAGAGCAGGGCCCGGCGGAGGTAGACGTGGGCCAGGCACTCCCAGGTGTTGCCGATGCCCCCGTGCACCTGGATGGAGATCTCACCGACCGTCCGCGCCGCCCGGGCACAGTAGGCCTTGGCCATGGCCGCCGCCTCCACCGCCCCGGAGGGCGGGAGGGCGTCGACCGCCCAGGCGGCGTGGCGGGCGATGCTGCGGGAGCCCTCCATCAGCACCAGGGCGTCGGCCAGCAGGTGCTGGACAGCCTGGAACGAGCCGATGGGCCGGCCGAACTGCTGGCGGCCGCCGGCGTACTCGACGGCGAGGTCGATGGCCCCCCGCATGGCTCCCACCAGGTCAGCGCTGGTGAGAGCCAGCCCCAGGGCGGTCCAGGCGTCGAGGTCGTCGGCGGTCAGGGCCCGGACCTGGCCGTCGAGCTTCCGGACCACCGTCCCGGCGGCGGCGCCGGCGGCGGGCCGGGTCAGGTCGGCCCGCAGGTCGAGGGGCCGGACCGCCACCTCGGCCAGGGCGTGGCCCCCCCCGGCGGGGACCAGGACCAGGGCGGAGGGGGAGCGGTCGGCGTCCACCGCCACCAGCTCGGATCCCAGGGCCCCGTCGACGGCGACGGTCAGCTCCGACAGGGTGGGGGTGAGCCCCACCGTCTCGGTGGCGGTGGCGGCGGGGGCGCCGGTCCGCCGCCGGAGCTCGGCGGCCAGGGTCGGGCCGGTGAAGGGGGCGTCGGCCAGCCCCCGGGCAAGCTCCTCGGCGATGAGGGCCACCTCCACCCCGGAGGCCAGCGGAGCGTCCCCGTCGTCGGCGTCGCGCAGCTCACGCCATCCCGACGACGCCACCGCGGCGTCGAGCCTGTCCGAGCGCTCCCGGTCGTCGAGCTGGCCGACGGTCCGGGGACCGAGCCGGTCGACCACCTGGGTGGCCGAGTCGCGCACGGCCTGCTGGTCGGAGGAGAGGCGGACATCCATCAGGAGACGCCCTCTCGAGCCAGCAGCCGCGGGGTCCACTCGTCGCGGAGGGCGCGCCGGAGCACCTTGCCGGACGGCAGCCGGGGGATGGCGTCGACCACCACCACGTGGCGCAACTGCTTGTAGGAGGCCAGCGAGCCGGCCACCAGCTCGGCCAGCTCGCAGTCGGCGACCGGCACCGCGGGGTCGAGCTGCACGACGCCGACCGGCACCTCGCCGGCCCGCTCGTCGGTCAGGCCGAACACCGCACAGTCGAGGACGGCCGGGTGGCGGTGCAGGACCGCCTCGATCTCCGCCGGTGCCACCTGGAACCCGTTGACCTTGATCATCTCCTTGGACCGGTCGGTGAGGTGGACCCACCCCTCGGCCTCCAACCATCCCACGTCGCCGGTGCGGTACCAGCCGTCGGCGAACGCCTCGGCGGTGGCCTCCTCCGGCAGGTAGCCGGCCATGGCCGACGGGCTGAGGACCTGGATCTCGCCGATCTCGCCGGGCGGCAGGACCGCGCCGGTCTCGAGGTCGGCCACCCGGAGCTGCACGCCGTCGGGGGGCAGCCCGGCGGAGTCCAGGCGCCAGTGGGCGGGGTCGCCCACCGGGTTGACGGCGATGACCGGGAGCTCGCTGGCGCCGTAGCCCGGGAGCCAGCGCACCCCGGTCCGGCGGGTGACCGTCTCGGCCACGCTGGCCGTCACCGGCGTGGCCCCCCACATGATGTAGCGCAGGGAGGAGAGGTCGTACCGCTCGATGTCGGGGTGGTTGGCCATGGCCAGGGCGATCGGGGCCACCGCCATCTCGAGGGTCATCCGGTCGGTCTCGATCCGGCGGAGCACCTCGTCGAGGTCGAACCGTCGGTGCAGTCGGACGGTGGCGCCGGCGGTGGCCGCCGACAGCAGGTTGAGGAGGCCGAGGATGTGGGAGGGGGGCGTGGCCACCTGGAACCGGTCGTCGGGCCCGAGGCCCAGCGTCTCGCACCAGTGGAGGGTGGCCTCCCCCATCGAGCGGTGGGTGTGACGTACCGCCTTGGGGAGGCCGGTGGTGCCGGAGCTGAACACCAGGACCGACTCGTCGGTGTCGCGGACGCCGTCCACCGGGCCCGGGGCCACCGGGAGGTCGCCGGCCGACCATCCGTCGAGGTCGGTGACCCGGTCGGCGCCCAGCAGGCCCTCCATCAGCCCGGTGGCGGGGCCGTCGGTCACCGCGTGGACCGGGTCGGTCAGATCCAGGGCGTGGCCCACCTCGGTCGACTTCCAGGCGGGGCTGATCAACACGGCGGCCGCCCCCGCCTTGCTGACCCCGAACACCGCCGCCACGAACTCCACCCGGTTCGACGTCATCAGGGCCACCCGGTCGCCGGGCACCACCCCCGCCTTCTCGAGGTGGGCCCGGAAGGCGTCGGCCGCCTCGTCGAGCTGGCGGTACGACCACTGGTCGTCCCCGGCCAGGATGGCCGCCCGGTCCCCGAATCGAGCCGCGGCGCCCTCCAGGGCGTGGTGCGTCAGGGGGCCGGACATCGGAAACATTCTTCTCGCTCGTGAGATCGACGTCAACATTAGGAGCATGTAATGTTCTCACCCGTGCCGGAACCCACCGCCGCCCCCCCGTACAGCCCGCCGACCGACCCCGAGGTGCGCGACGAGATCATCGGGACCGTCCGCCGGTTCGTGGCCAGGGAGGTGATCCCGGTGGCCTCCGACCTGGAGCACGAGGACGCCTTCCCCACCGGGATCGTGGCCCAGATGCGGGAGCTCGGCCTGTTCGGGGTGACCATCCCGGAGGCCTACGGCGGCCTGGGGCTCGACCTGCTGACCTACATCGGGATCATCGAGGAGCTGGCCTACGGGTGGATGAGCCTCACCGGCATCATCAACACCCACACCATGGCCGCCACCCTCCTGATGGCCCACGGCAGCGAGGAGCAGAAGCAGCGGTGGCTGCCGGTGATGGCGGCCGGGGACCGTCGGGGGGCCCTGTCGCTGTCGGAGCCGGACGCCGGCAGCGACACCCGGAACCTCTCGTGCCGGGCGGTCCGGGACGGCGACGAGTACGTGCTGACCGGGACCAAGGCCTGGGTGACCAACGGGGAGCGGGCCGGGATCGTGGCCCTGGCCGCCCGCACCGAGGAGGGCATCTCCGCCTTCATCGTCGAGAAGGAGCCGGGGCCGGCCTTCGAGGGGATCTCGGTCTCCAAGCACGTCGGCAAGCTCGGCTACCGGGGAGTGGAGACGGTCGAGATGGCCTACGCCGAGCACCGGATCCCGGCCGCCAACCTCATCGGCGAGGTGGGCCGGGGGCTTCCCCAGATCCTCGGGGTGCTCGAGGTGGGGCGGATCAACATCGCCTCCCGGGCGGTGGGGGTGGCGCGGGCCGCCTTCGACGCCGCCCTGGCCTACGCCCAGGACCGCCAGACGATGGGCAAGCCCATCGCCGACCACCAGGCCATCCAATTGAAGCTGGCCGACATGGCCACCCGGCTGGAGGCGGCCCGCCTGCTCACCCGCAACGCCGCCGAGCGGAAGGCCGCCGGCCTCCGGTGCGACGTGGAGGCGGGCATGGCCAAGCTGTTCGCCAGCGAGACGGCGCTCGAGCTGAGCATGGAGGCCATGCGGATCCACGGGGGGGTGGGCTACACCACCGACCTGCCGGTGGAGCGCTACTACCGGGACGCCCCGCTGATGGTCATCGGCGAGGGGACCAACGAGATCCAGCGGATCGTCATCGCCCGGGGCCTGCTGGCCCGGGCCCGGGCCGCCACCACCTGAGCGGCCGCCGGGGGCCTAGCCCCCCGGGGCGTCGTCCCGCTCGGCCAGCTCCTTGACCAGCTCGGCGGTGTGCTCCCCGAGCAAGGGCACGCCGACCGTCGGGTCGTGCACCACGTCGGAGAAGCTGACCGGCCCGTTGACCGACCGCAGGGCCCCGCCCTCCACCTCGACGATGCCGTCGTTGGCCAGCAGCTGGGGGTCGGCCACCACCTCGGCCGGGGTCTGGGCCACCGCCCACCAGGCGTCCTCCCGGTCGAACGCCTCGGCCCACTGGTCGAGGGTGCGTTGGGCGATGATCTCGTCGAGCAGGGCGATGACCTCCCGACGGTTCTTCCGGATGGCCCGGGCGTCGGCGAACCGCGGGTCGTCGAGGAGCTCGGGCCGGCCCAGGGCCCGGAGGACCGGGCCGATGTGGCGATCGGCCTCGAGGCCGGTGATGAAGAACCACCGCCCGTCGGACGCCCGGTAGGGGTTCATCAGCGGTGACTGGTTGCGGTCCCGGGGCTCGGCCGCCGACACCTTGCCCAGCCCCATCTGGAGCCCGAGGTCCCAGCCGAGGACGTAGGTGCCGGTGCGCAGCAGGGACACCTCGACCACCCGGCCCACCCCGGTCTGCTGCTGCTCGAGGACGGCGGCCAGGATCCCGGCGGCGGCGGCCAGGCCGGTGATGTGGTCCCCCACGGCGCCGCGGGCGTTGAGCGGGCTGCCCTCGCCGTCGGCCATCTGCATGGCCAGGCCGGACCGGGCCCAGAAGGCGCCGATGTCGTAGCTGGGCCGGTTGCGCTCCTCCCCCCGGAGGCCGTACCCGCTGATGCTGCAGTAGACCAGCCGGGGGTGGCGGGCCACGGTGGCGTACGGCTCCAGGCCCAGCTTGTCCAGGGCGTCGGGACGCAGGTTGCTGGCGAACACGTCGGCGCTGGCGAGGAGGTCCTCGAGGGTCTGGCGGTCGGCCTCCTCCCGGAGGTTCAGGACCACGCTCCGCTTGCCCCGGTTGTCGAGGGCGAAGGCGGGGTTGGGAAGGTCGCCGGCGATGCCGATGGAGCCGAACACGTTGCGCATCGGGTCACCGCTCGGCGACTCGATCTTGATGACCTCGGCGCCCCAGTCGGCGAGGAGGGCGGTGGCCGACGGGGCGGCCACCCACACCCCGAGCTCCACCACCCGGAGGTCCGCGAAGGAGGAGAGCCCGTGCGGGCGGTCGTCGCTCATGCCGGGGTCGCCGAGCGGCCGGCGGCCCGGGCCCGCAGCTCCTCCTTGACCACCTTGCCGGTGGCGTTCACCGGCAGCTCGTCGACCAGTTCGACCGCCCGGGGCGCCTTGTAGTTGGCCATCTCCCGGCGGCTCCACGCCACGATCTCGTCCCCGCTCACCCCGGTGCCGGGCTCGGGGACCACGAAGGCCATCCCCACCTCGCCGAGCCGCTCGTCGGGGATGCCGATGACCGCCACCTGCCGGATCCCCGGGTGCCGCAGCAGCGCGTTCTCGATCTCGGCAGGGTAGGCGTTGAACCCACCGACGATGTACATGTCCTTGGACCGACCCACGATCCGGAGGTAGCCGGCGTCGTCCACCACCCCGAGGTCGCCGGTGTGCAGCCACCCGTCGGGCGACAGCGCCTGGGCGGTGGCCTCGGGATCGTCGAGGTAGTGGGACATGATGCTCCCCCCCGCAGGAGGACCTCGCCGGCCTCACCGGTCGGCAGGTCGGCCCCCTCGGTGTCGACGATGCGGAGCTCGAACCCCGGGCGGGGGCGTCCCACCGTGGTGGCGATGGTCTCCACGTCGTCCTGCGGCGAGGTGGCCGCCGCCGTCCCCCCCTCGGTCAGCCCGTAGCCGGTGATGACCACGGAGAAGGAGAGCTCGGCGTCCACCCGTCGGATCAGCTCCACCGGGATGTCGGCGGCGCCGGTCACCGCCACCCGCAGGGTGGAGAGGTCGTGGAGGTGGCGGTCGGGGTGGTCGAGGATCCCCTGGTAGAGGGTGGGGGCCCCGGGCAGCACGGTGATCCCCTCGGCGGCCACCACCGCCAGCAGGCGGTCGACGTCGAACACCGCCAGCGGGAACATGGTGGCGCCGGCCGACACCGAGGCGAGGATGCCCGCCTTCAGCCCGAACATGTGGAAGTAGGGGTTGACCATCAGGTACCGGTCGCCGGCGGTCAGGCCGGTCATCGCCACCCAGTCGGTGGCCACCTGCAGGGTCCTCCCGTGGGTCTGGACCACGCCCTTGGGAACCCCGGTGGTGCCGGAGGTGAAGAGGATGTCGGAGGGGTCGTCGGCCCCGACGGCCGCCGCCCGCCGGCGGGCCTCGTCCCCGGCCTCCGGGGTGGCTCGGGCCAGGAAGTCGCCCCACGACGTGGCGCCGGGGACCGTGGGTCCGTGGGCCACCACGATGTCGGCCAGGTCCGGGAGGTCGACGGCGGCCTCCCCCAGCATGGCCACGTAGTCGGCGCCCAGGAAGTCGGTCACCGTCACCAGCAGCCGGGCCCGGCTCCGGGACAGGATCTCGGCGGCCTCGGCCCCCTTGAACCGGGTGTTGACGGGGACGAGCACCGCCCCGGCCTCGAAGAGGCCCAGCACGGCGACGATCCACTCGGCGGAGTTGAACGCCCAGATGGCCACCCGGTCGCCCGGCTCGACCCCCGAGGCCACCAGGGACGCCGCGAAGCGGCGGGCCTCCTCGACCAGTTCGGCGTAGGTGAGGCGGGTGTCCCCGTCGACGACGGCCGGATCCGATCCGAACCGCTCGGCCGAGTCCGCCACCATGGCGGGGATGCTGGCCCACCCGCCGGCGGGGGTCGAGGTCATCCCCGGACGATGGCGTCTTCGATGTTCATGAGACGGGCCAGGTTCCCACCCATGATCTTCCGCACCGACTCCTCGGGGAGGCCGTGCAGCTCCTGGATGTAGCTGGCCGGGTCGGCCAGCCCCTCGGGGTGGGGGAAGTCGGAGCCGAACAGGACGTTGTCCACGCCGACCAGGTCGGCCAGGGCTCCCAGGTCCTCCTCCCAGAACGGGCTGATGGCGATGTTCCGCTTCATGACCACCACCGGGTCCTCGAGGAAGTCCTGCGGCATCTTTTTGTAGATGTCGGCGAAGTTGGCCAGCAGGGGGGCGACCCAGCTGCTGCCGTTCTCGATCACCGCCACCTTCAGGGCCGGGAACCGGGAGAGGGCGCCGTGACAGATCAGGGCGGTCACCGCGTCCTCGATCGGCCGCCACGCCGACATCATCCGGAAGGCCTGGGGCTGGAAGGGGAGCATCTCGCTGTCGCTGCCCATCCAGTCGTTGGCGTACCGCTCGTACCCGCTGTCGGAGGAGTGCATGGCCACCAGGATGTCGTGCTCCACCACCTTCTCCCAGAAGGGGTCGAACTCCGGCAGGCCGAAGGAGCGGGGGCCGCGGAAGCCCGGCACCGGCGCCGGCCGGATCAGCACCGCCTTGGCACCGCGCTCCACCACCCACTCGAGCTCCTCGATGGCCCGGTCCACGATGGGCAGCGTGATGACCGGCGTGGAGAAGATCCGGTTCTCGTAGTTGAACTGCCACGTCTCGTAGATCCACTCGTTCAGGGCGTGGACCACGGCGTGGATGGCCTCGGGGGCGTCGCGGAGCCGCTCCTCCACCAGGCTGGCCAGGGTGGGGAACATCAAGGCCCGGTCGATGCCCTGCTCGTCCATCAGCTGCGCCCGGGGGCCCGGCTCCCGGAAGGCGGGGATGGCCCGCATGGGCTCGCCGAAGATCTCGCGGCGGCTCTTCCCCTCCGGGTTGCCCTTCCGGAAGTAGTCCTCCTGGGCGCCGGGCCGGGCCACCACGTCGAAGGTGGGGTTGGGGATGTACTCGCTGATCTGGCCCCGCACGACGATCTTGGTGCGGCCCCGCACGTCGACGTAGTCGATGACCCCCCGATAGGCGTCGGGGAGGAACTTGGTCAGCGAGTCCCTGGTCTCGTACAGGTGGTTGTCGGCATCGAAGACCGGGATGTCCAGCGCGGGTGTCGCCATGTGCCCTCCCCTAGTTGGTGCGAGATCGTCGTGAGAACGGTGTTGTTATCTAAAGAGAGTACCGTTGTTGGACCCTCGGTGCCACCGGTCCTCCGGCACCCGGACGGTGGCCCCGCCGGTGGCGGCGGGAGGTGCCGCCGGGCGACCTGACCCGACGGGAGCGCGCTCCCGCTCGTCGGGCAGGAACGCGAGAATCTACTTCTTGAGGTAAAATAACGTGCGTTCCGGCCGACCTACTGGGGGCAGCCGGCGTCCCAGGGGGTCCGGTGGCAGGTCCAGACCAGAAGCGTCTGTTCGTAGGGGGTGCCTGGGCGGCGCCCAGCACCGATGAGGTCATCGACGTCGTCTCGCCCCACACCGAGGGCGTGATCGCCTCCACCGCCGCCGCCGGTCCCGAGGACGTCGACCGGGCGGTCACCGCCGCCCGCCACGCCTTCGACGAGGGACCGTGGCCCCGGCTCGATCCCGCCGAGCGGATCGACGCCGTCCGCCGGCTGGCGGCGCTGTACGGCGCCCGTCGCAAGGAGATGGCCGAGCTGATCACCTCCGAGATGGGCTCACCCATCTCGTTCTCCAAGTTCGCCCAGGCCACCCTGCCGGCCATGCTGATGACCGGCCTGGCCGACATCGCCGAGCAGGTGGAGTGGGAGGCCTGGCGCCCCGGCCTCTACGGCGAGGACATCATCGTCCGCCGGGAGCCGGCCGGCGTGGTGGCGGCCATCGTCCCCTGGAACATGCCGCAGTTCCTGATCGCCGGGAAGCTGGTGCCGGCCCTGCTGGCCGGCTGCCCGATCATCGTCAAGCCGGCCCCCGAGACCCCGCTCGACGCCCTGCTGCTGGCCGAGCTGGTGGAGGAGCTCGGCCTCCCCCCCGGGGTGGTCAGCGTGCTGCCGGGCGGCCGCCAGCTGGGCGAGTACCTGGTCGGCCACCCGGGCGTCGACAAGGTGTCCTTCACCGGCTCCACCGCCGCCGGGCGCCAGGTGGCCGCCAGCTGCGGGTCGCAGCTGAAGCGGGCCAGCCTCGAGCTCGGCGGCAAGTCGGCGGCCATCGTGCTGGACGACGCCGACCCGGCGGCGGTGGCCGCCGGGGTCCGGGTGGCCGGGCTGATGAACAGCGGCCAGGCCTGCGTGGCCCAGACCCGGGTGCTGGTGCCGGAGGGGCGGGCCGCCGAGTTCACCGACGCCCTGGCCACGATGGTCGAGGAGGTCCCGGTCGGCGACCCCGGCGAGCGGGGGACGGAGATCGGCCCGCTGGTGGCCCGCCGCCAGCAGGAGCGGGTGCTCGGCTTCATCGACGCCGGGAGCCGGGACGGGGCCAAGCTGGTGGTCGGGGGCACCGGGCTCCCCGACGGGGTCGACCGCGGGTGGTACGTGCGCCCCACCCTGTTCGCCGACGTCGACAACGACATGGCCATCGCCCGGGAGGAGATCTTCGGGCCGGTGCTGTCGGTGATCCCCTACCGCCACCAGGCTGACGCCGTCCGGATCGCCAACGACTCGGAGTACGGGCTCTCCGGGTCGGTCTGGACCGCCGACGCCGAGCGGGGGATGGCGGTGGCCCGGGGGGTCCGGACCGGATCCTTCGGTGTCAACCAGCCGTACAGCATGGATCCGGCGGCCCCGTTCGGGGGCATGAAGGCCAGCGGGATCGGGCGGGAGCTCGGACGGGAGGGCCTCGACGGCTACCTCGAGCTCAAGGCCATCTCGGTGGCGCCGGCCAGTTGACGTCGTAACATGACCTGTTCACGGGCGGCCGCCGCCCCGTACAAAGGACCGCGATGACATCCATCGAATCTGACGTGTACTACGACCCCTACGACTTCGAGATCGACTCGAACCCGTACCCGATCTGGAAACGGCTGCGGGACGAGGCACCGCTCTACTACAACGAGAAGTACAACTTCTTCGCCCTCAGCCGCTTCGCCGACGTGGAGAAGGGCCTCCTGGACTGGCAGTCGTACAGCTCCGCCAAGGGGACCCTGATCGAACTGATCCAGAGCGGCATGGAGATCCCGCCCGGTTCCATCATCTTCGAGGACCCGCCCGACCACAACCTCCACCGGGGCCTGCTGTCCCGGGTCTTCACCCCCCGCAAGATGAACGCCATCGAGCCCAAGGTGCGGGAGTTCTGTGCCCGGAGCCTCGACCCGCTGGTGGGCTCCGGCGGCTTCGACTTCATCGCCGACCTCGGCGCCCAGATGCCCATGCGGACCATCGGCATGCTGCTGGGCATCCCGGAGGGGGACCAGGAGGCCATCCGGGACAGCATCGACTCCGGCCTCCGGCTCGAGGAGGGCAAGCCGCCGACCTTCGAGGACTTCGACGTCGCCAGCCAGTCCATCGCCTTCGACGAGTACATCACCTGGCGGGCCGATCATCCCTCCGACGACCTGATGACCGAGCTGCTGCAGGCGGAGTTCGAGGACGAGACCGGCACCACCCGCAACCTGACCCACACCGAGGTGGTCAACGTGGTCAACCTCCTGGCCGCCGCCGGCAACGAGACCACCACCCGGCTGATCGGCTGGACGGGCAAGGTCCTGGCCGAGCACCCCGAGGAGCGGGCCAAGCTGGTGGAGGACCGCAGCCTGGTCCCCAACGCCATCGAGGAGCTGCTCCGGTTCGAGCCGCCGTCGCCGATCCAGGCCCGGTACGTCACCCACGATGTCGAGCACCACGGCCAGACGGTGCCGGAGGGCAGCACCATCGTGCTGCTCAACGCCTCGGGCAACCGGGACGAGCGGGAGTTCCAGGACCCCGACCGGTTCGACGTCACCCGGAAGATCAACCACCACCTGTCGTTCGGCTACAGCCTCCACTTCTGCCTGGGGGCGGCGCTGGCCCGGCTGGAGGGTCGGGTGGCCCTCGACGAGGTGCTGCAGCGCTGGCCCACCTGGGACGTCGACTGGGAGAACGCCAAGCAGGCCCGGACCTCGACCGTACGCGGGTGGGAGCGCCTGCCGGTCATCACCCCCTGAACGACTTCGTGGCCGGACCCCGGTCGGACAAAGGACGGTACCCGTGAGAACTGTGGTGGTCGGAGCATCGAGCGGACTGGGACGGTGCATCGCCGCCGGCCTCGGATCCCGCGGGGACCAGGTGGCCCTGCTGGCCCGCCGGAAGGACCGCCTCGACGAGGCGGCCAAGGAGGCGGGGCCCCATGCGGTGCCCGTCGTCTGCGACGTCACCGACGAGACGTCGGCCCGGAACGCCATCGATCAGGCGGCCCGGGAGCTCGGCGGCATCGACGCCGTGGTCTACGCCACCGGGATCGGCCTGCTCCGACGGCTGGCCGATGTGACCGCCGACGACTGGCGCCGGATGTTCGACACCAACGTGATCGGGGCGGCCCTGATCACCGCCGCCGCCCTCCCCTACCTCACCGAGTCGCAGGGCACCGCCGCCTACCTGTCGTCGATCAGCTCGTCGCTGACCCCGCCCTGGCCGGGGCTCGGGTCCTACGCGGTGAGCAAGGCCGCCCTCAACAAGCTGGTGGAGGCGTGGCGGGCCGAGCACCCCTCCATCGGCTTCACCCTGGTCACGGTGGGCGACTGCGCCGGGGGCGAAGGTGACTCGATGACCGGGTTCGCCAACGACTGGGACCTCGAGCTGGCCATGGAGATGCATCCGATCTGGGTCAGCCGGGCGTACATGGCCGGGGCGCTGATCGAGGTGGAGGAGGTGGTCTCCGCCGTCCACCGGGTGCTGCAGTGCGGCGCCGGCGCCACCATACCGTCCATCGTGGTGACGCCCCGGCACGTCGGCTGACCCCCGCCGGGTCGGGCCGACGGCGCCGGTCGGCGCCGGATCAGCTGGGGCTGAAGCGGAGCGCGCCGTCCAGGCGGATGTTCTCGCCGTTCAGGTACGGGTTCCGGATGATCGACTCCACCAGGAGGGCGAACTCGTCGGGGTAGCCCATGCGCTTGGGGAAGATGATCCCCTCGGAGGGGTCCTTCTTGAGGTGCGGGAGCGCCCCCAGCATCAGCGGGGTGCCCATGGTCCCGGGGGCGATGGCGCACACCCGGATCCCCATGACGCCCAGGTCCCGGGCCATGGGCAGGGTCATGCCCAGGATGGCCGCCTTGGCCGCCGAGTAGGCGACCTGGCCGGACTTGCCCTCCATGCCGGCGATGGAGGCGGTGTTCACGATCACGCCCCGCTGCCCCTCGTCGTCGGGCTCGTTGTCGCCCATCGCCGCCGCCACCAGGCGGGACATGTTGAAGGTGCCGGTGGCGTTCATGGTCAGGGTCAGCTCGAACGACTCCTTGTCGTGGGGGACGTTGCCCCTGCCCACCGTCCGGCCACCGCCCACGCCGCCGCCGGCCACGTTCACCAGGGCGAACAGCTCACCCAGCGACTTGGCGGCCTCGATGGCCCTGGCCACGTCGTCGTCGTTGGTGGCGTCGCCGCCCACGCCGACGGCGCTGTCGCCCAGCTCGGCGGCCAGCTCCTCGGCCCGTCCACCGTCGATGTCGAACACCACCACCTTCAACCCCTGGTCCACCAGGCGCCGCACCGTCGCCGAGCCGAGTCCCCCCGCCCCACCCGTCACGATCGCTGACCGTCCCTGCATGCTCATCTGCTCTCCTTAACCTTCTCTTCAGCCTTCACTTCGTCACCGTGCGGATGGTCGCCACCGGGGGGCCGTACGGCCGTACGGCGGTCCCGGAACCAGACGGCTGCTGTTCCCAGCGTCCACGGCCCCGGCGTCGGTGCCCTTCACCACGCTCGACGGGGAGACCTTAGCCAGGCCCACGCCCGGCTCCGAATCGGCGGCCGCCACCGTCGCTCAAACGTTTTTGGGGAGCTCCCGGAAGGGCACCGACGAGTCGTCGTGGCCGTCCCGGGGGAGCCCCAGGACGCGCTCCCCGAGGATGTTCCGCTGGATCTCGTCGGTGCCGCCGTAGATCGAGGGCGCCGGCGACCACAGGGAGAGGGCGGTGAGCATGGTGGCCTGGGGGTCGTCGTCCCCGGCGACGGGAGCTGTCGTCGTAGGCGTGGAGCATCCCGCGGGGTCCGAGGAGGTCGAGGGCCAGGTCGCGCACGGCCCGGAACATGGCGCTCATCCGCAGCTTGGCGATGTTGCCCATGCCCGGCAGCTCGGAGCCCGCCGCCCGGAGGTCCTTGCCCCGCAACCCCATCACCCGGGCGATGGTCTGCTCGGTGTAGAGGGAGGCGATGCGCTGGCGCACCAGGGGGTCGCCGGTGGCCCCCCGGGAGCGGGCCAGGTCCAGGAGGTTCTGGACGTCGACGGAGAGCGGGGGCGCCCGACGGGCCGACACCCGCCCCACGAACTCCCCGGCCCGGCGGTCGAGGTGGCCCACCACGGTGCCGGGGTAGGCGGAGGACTCGCCGGCACCACTGGAGCCGGCGCCCAGGCCGGCCCGCTCGAAGGCCAGGGTGGTGTTGGCCACGCCCCACCCCCCGTGGAGGTCGCCGACCACGGCGTCGCCGGGGACGGCGACGTCGGTGAGGAAGACCTCGTTGAACAGGGACCGTCCGGTCATCTCCATCAGCGGGCGCACCTCGACCCCCGGCTGGTGCATGTCGACCACGAACCAGGTGATCCCCCGCCGCTTGGGGGCGTCGGGGTCGGTGCGGGCGATGAGCATCCCCAGATCGGCGAGGTGGCCGGCCGACGTCCACACCTTCTGGCCGTTGACCCTCCACACGTCGCCGTCCCGTTCCGCCCGGGTCTGCAGGCCGGCCAGGTCGGACCCGGCCACCGGCTCGGAGAACAGCTGGCACCAGGCCTTCCGGCCGCACAGGATGTCCGGGAGGTACCGCTCGATCTGTTCGGGGGTGCCGTGGGTGAAGATGGTCGGCCCGGCCAGCAGCAGGCCGAACCCGCCGGGAGGGCCGGTGACCTTCCGCTCCCGGAACACCTGCCGGACCTGGGCGGTGTCGGCGGTGGACAGGCCGAGCCCGTAGGCGTCCTTCGGCCAGTGGGGGGCCGCCCACCCGGACGTGCCCAGGCGCTCCCACCACTGGCGCACGGTCAGCTCCGGGTCCCAGTTGGCGTCGAGCCAGGCCCCGCACTCGTCGATCAAGCCTGTCACCAGCGCGCTCCGATCCCTGTCGTCGGTCCCCGGAGAACCAGTATGGCGTATCGTGGCAACATCGTTTCCACTGAGGAGAAGAAGGTCCCCCCATGCCGTGCAGCTCCCGTCGACCCTCCGCCGGTCCGGACCCGGCCGGACCACCTCCGGTGACCGGCGCCCACCGGGTGGGGCGATGAACGGGCCCCGGCCGGTGATGGGCAGGTGGTTCGAGGAGCTCACCCCGGGTCTGGTCATCGACCACGCGGTGACCCGCACCATCACCGAGGCGGACAACACCCTCTTTTCGGTCATGACCATGAACCCGCAGCCGCTCCACCTCGACGAGTCGTTCGCCGAGTCCACGGAGTTCGGCACCCGGCTGGTGAACAGCATGTTCACCCTGGCGCTGCTGATCGGCCTCTCCGTCTACGAGACCACCCACGGGACCACGGTGGCCAACCTGGGGTTCGAGGAGATCGCCTTCCCCACCCCGGTCGTCCACGGGGACTCCCTCCGGGCGCGGACCGAGGTGGTCTCCGCCCGTCGGTCGTCCTCCCGGCCCACCCAGGGGATCGTGGTGTTCGACCACCAGGGCTTCAACCAGCGGGATGAGCTGGTGGCCCGCTGCCGGCGGTCCGCCCTCATGCACTGCCGACCCTCATGACCCTCCGGTGGCGCAGCATGCTCTTCGTCCCGGGCAACCGGGCCGACCTGGCCGCCAAGGCCCCCCGGTCGGCGCCGGACGTGGTGGTCCTGGACCTGGAGGACGCCGTCCCCCCCGGCGGCAAGGCGGAGGGGCGGGAGTCGGTGCGTCAGGCCGCCGCCGACCTGGCGCCGGTCCTCCCGGTGCTGGTGCGGGTCAACCCACCCTCCACCCCGTGGTTCCTCCAGGACGCCGCCTCGCTGCCGGAGGGGGTGACGGCGGTGGTGGTGCCGAAGGTGGAGTCGACCGCCCAGCTGCACGAGGCGGTCGACGCCCTGGGCGGCCGCCCGGTGGTGGCCGGCCTCGAGACGGTCCGGGGGGTGGTCGACGCCCGGGAGCTCCTGGGGCCGCCGGTGGTCGCCTGCTACTTCGGCGCCGAGGACTACATCTTCGACCTCGGCGGCGTCCGGACCCCCGGCAACGACGAGGTGGCGGTGGCCCGGGCATCGGTGGCCATGGCGGCCCGCCTGGCCGGCATCCCCGCCCTCGACATGGTCACCCTCGACTTCGGGGACGACGACCGGTTCCTCGGCGAGGCGCGGAGCGCCCGGGCCCTGGGGTACGCCGGAAAGATGTGCATCCACCCCGCCCAGGTGGGACTGGCCAACCGGGCCTTCCGCCCCTCACCGGAGGAGGTCGACTGGGCGGAACGGCTCCTGGCGGCGTTCGCCGAGGCCGACGGGGCGACCATCGCCTTCGAGGGTCTGATGGTGGACGAGGTGGTGGCGGCCCGGGCCCGGGCCATCGTGGGGGCCGCCCGGGACGGGTGACCTCCCCCTGCCAGGCGGGGCCGGCGCCGGCTACGGGTGCCGGAGGCCGCTCAGTCGGTGCACCGCCTCGTCGATGGTGTCGAGGCTCTTGCAGAAGGCGAAGCGGACCAGCCACCGGCCGGTCTCGGGGTCCTCATAGAAGATCGAGGCCGGGATGGCCACCACCCCACAGCGCCCGGGCAGCCGACGGCAGAACTCCACGCCGTCCTCGTCGCCGAACGGTCGGACGTCGACCAGGGTGAAGTAGGTGGCCATGGGTCGGAAGACCTCGAAGCCGGCGCCGAGGAGCCCGTCGCACAGTCGGTCGCGCCGGAGGGCCAGCTCCGACGCCGCCCCGTCGAAGAACGCATCGGGCAGGCCGAGGCCCACGGCCACCGCCGGCTGGAAGGGGGCGCCGTTCACGTAGGTGAGGAACTGCTTGGCGGTGCGGACGGCGGCCACCATCGGTGCCGGGCCGCAGACCCAGCCGATCTTCCACCCGGTGAAGGAGAAGGTCTTCCCGGCGCTGGAGACGGTCAGGGTGCGGTCAGCCATGCCGGGCAGGGTCGCCAGGGGAACGTGGCGCCCCTCGAAGACCAGGTGCTCGTAGACCTCGTCGGTGACCACCAGCAGGTCGGCCTCGACACAGAGCCGGGCGATGGAGGCCAGCTCCGCGGCGTCGAACACCTTGCCCGTCGGGTTGTGGGGGGAGTTGAGCAGCAGCAGACGGGTGCGGGGGGTGATGGCGGCGGCCAGCTCGTCGACAGCGAAGCTCCAGGACGGCGGCCGGAGCGGCACCACCCGGCGGGTGGCACCGGCCATGGCCACGGCGGGGGCGTAGGAGTCGTAGGTGGGCTCGAACATCACCACCTCGTCGCCGGGATCGCAGAGGGCGAGCATGGCGGCGGTGATGGCCTCGGTGGCGCCCGCCGTGACCAGCACCTGGTGGTCGGGGTCGTACCCGAGGCCGTAGAAGCGCTGCTGGTGGGCGGCGATCGCCCGCCGGAGCCCGAGGGTGCCCAACCCCGGGGGGTACTGGTTCTGCCCGCCGCGGATGGCCTCGACGGCGGCCTCGGCCATCACCGTGGGCCCGTCCGCATCGGGGTACCCCTGACCGAGGTTGATGGATCCGGTCCGCTCGGCGAGGGCGGACATCTCGGCGAAGACGGTGACCCCGAACCCCCGGAGCCTCGACGCCAGCACCGGGCGGGCGCCGCCGGGTGGCCCGGCCGCCCCGCCGTCGCCCGATCCGGTCACCGCCACAGTGTACGAGCCGGGTCGTCCCGGACCCGGTTGCCTCAGCCGCCGCCCGGCCCAACTCCCTGCGACGTACCGGCGCCACCAGGGAGGACCGTCACGGTCGCCAAGATCTGCCTCTCCAGGGCGACCTGTCGGAGACGGCTGGCACCGGTGCCTGATGGTGGGGCAGGGCTGATCGTGATCCACTGATCGATGTCGGGGAAGGTCGCGGTCAGCGATGCCTCCGCCACGTCCAGCCCCACCTGGGCGCGGACCCCGTTGATCGTGGCCGGACTACCACCCGCGACTAGCCCGGCCTGGCCCTCGTAGAGGTGAAGGCCGGATGGCGCACTGCTGATCTCCGCAGGACAGTTGCAGGCCACTCCCCCCGCCGCCTGCGGGCCGTTGTCCAGCGTGGCGGTGTCGGGCACGCCCCAGCCGCACCGACAGGTCCCGTACCCGACGGTCCAGGAGGACGGGATCTTGAAGGTCAGTCGCCCGGCGTCGACCACCCGGTCGAGCGAGGCGGCCGGCGGTCGGGTCGTGGTGGGCGGGTGGACGGATGGCGATGCTCCTCCGCAGGCGGTGGCGACGACCGCCACCAGGCACAACACCGCTGCCCTCCACCGCCTCAGGTGCATGGTCAGCCCTCCTTGACATCCCACCCTCGCGGCTACGGGAGCCCCTTTCCGCCGAGAGGATCGAGCCGGACGCTCTGCGGGGCTTCGGCCACCAGCGGGGCCATGTCCTTGGCCCAGGCGGCGATGGCGGGACTGTTCCGAGCCTGGTCCCACTCGGATTCGCTCGACCACACCTCGGTGAGAACGACCACGTCGTCGTCCACCGGTGACCGACTGACCATCATCAACTCGCAGGCCGGATTCCCCCGCTGCATCTCGACCGACTCGAGGAACTTTCCGGCCAGCCGATCGGCGTTCCCCTCGGTGGCCACCAGTGTCGTGTGCTGTGCGAATCGGCCCATCTCGACTCCCGTGCCCGGCAAGGAAGTTCCCGGCTGAACTCCACCCACAACCCTACGGCCGTGTCGTGGGGGCACCGCGGCCACCCACCACCCTCCGTGGCAGCTGCCCGTCGTCGATTGACGAAGGTCGCCCCGGTCAGAGACACTGCTGCGCAACCCCCACCCGGAGAGACGATGGCGGAACCGCGAACCTCGAGGACGGAGCAGGACGCCCGGGCGGCGACGACCGGGTCGGCGGGATGGTGACCGCCACCAGTGCCTGGAGCGGGTTCGCCTCCTCTGCGTCCCTTCTCATCCTGGGGGCGCTCCTGACCGGGCTGCTGGTCCCCTCCATCACCCGACGCTGGCAGAACCACCAGAAGGAGCTCGACCTCAAGGTGGACCTCCTCCATCGGATCAGCGAGCAGGTCACCCGGGTGGTCACCCACGCCGCCTTCACCAAGATGGGCGCCAAGGACTGGGGCAGCCCGAGCGACCGGACCGAGTTCGACTGGCAGATCGGGGAGTGGCTGGTCGCCACGCGCTCCCTGCAGTCGGACCTGCAGGCGTACTTTCAGCTCGATCCCGAGATCCACCTCCAGTGGGCCCGGTACTGCGACGTCCTCCGGGCCGTGCACGAGCTGTCCTGGCCTGGTGACTACGGGGGGAAGGCCAAGCAGGACGCACTGAGGTCCGGCCAACCGCCCCCGGACAACCATCCCTGGGAGTGCGGGGACCAGTGGGGCAGTGACGATGCGGCGGCTCGCCGAACGGACTGGTGCCAGCAGCTCGAGCTCGCGTACAGCGACAGGCAGCTGTGGCGGATCGCCACCGGCGACGGGCGCTCCGACGGCGACGCCACGCCGCGGGTCTTTCTGGGGGCACCCCGGGTCATCGACTTCGCCGACCTCTCGCGTCCGTGCGACTTCGCATCCGGGAGTGAGGAGTTCGACCGATTCTGGCCACCGTTCCGCCGGGCGATCGAGGCGCCGATGGAACCGTTGACCAGGGCCATCGCCGCCACCCGGATGACCCCGCTCAACGCCACCGTCCGTGATCGGGTGACCCTGCGGCGGAAGTACCGTCGCCACGCGGGGGACATCGAGCAGCCCATCCGACCGGCGGCGTGACCGACCCGGCGGCGGGCCCGACCAGCGTCCTCCACATCACCTCCGAGCTTCCACCCCTCCACTTCGGTGGGATGGGGACCGCCCTGGCCGGCCTGGTCGGGGCCTCGGTGGAGGCCGGGGCGCGGGTCTCCGTCCTGGTGGTCGACCCCGGCCGGGGCGGGTACGCCTACGGCGCCTACGGCTACCCGGCGGCGTCCCCGCACCTGGCGGCGGAGGGGCGGGGGCCGACCCCCGGGGTGGCGGGGGGCGACCCGTTCCCGGGGGGATTCGTCCTCGCCGAGGCCAGGTACGAGGAGGCCCCGGCGGTCGGCGCCCGGCTGGTGGCCGATCACCGGCACCGGGTGGTCCACCTCCACGCCTCGTGGCTGTGGCCGATCGCCGAGGCCATCCGGGCGGCCACCGGGGTCCCGGTCGTCTACACCACCCACTCCATCGACCGGGCCGAGATCGAGGCCGGCGAGTGGATCCCCCACGGGCCGGTACAGGACTCGGCGGTGACCGGAGCCGACGGCGTCATCGTGCTGTCGGACAGTGAACGACTCACCCTGGGCCGCTTCTATCCCGGCCTCCGGAACGTCAGCATCATCGGCAACGGCATCGAGGCCGCCCCCGGGCGCCGACGGCACCCCGCACGGCACCTCCGACGGCCGGTCCGGCGTGACCCGGTGGTGCTCTACGTCGGCCGGTTCGCCAACCGGAAGGGGACCCACGAGTACTTCGAGGCCGTCGAGGGCATCCTCGACCGGCACCCCCGGGCCCGGTTCGTGGTGGTGGGCGGTGGCTCCCGGACCGACTCGGTGGAGGAGGCGGCCCGCTGGCTCCCCGCCCGTCTGGCCGGCCGGGCCGACCGCATCCGGTTCGTGGGCTGGGCCACCGACGCCGACGCCTACTTCCGGGAGGCGGACATCCTGGTGGTGCCCAGCCGGTACGAGCCGTTCGGGATGGTGGTCCTCGAAGGCATGCGGGCCGGCGTGGCCATCGCGGCGTCGGGGGTCGGGGGCCCGGCCGAGATCCTGGTCGACGGGGAGACCGGCCTCCTGTTCCCGCCCCGGGACGTCCCGGCCATGGTGGAGAGCGTCTGCCGGCTCCTCGACCGGCCGGGCCTGCGGCGACGACTGGGTCGGGCCGCCGCCCGGGAGCTGGCCCGCCGGTGGACCTGGGACCGCATCTACCCGGAGGTGGACCGGAGCTACCGGGCGCTGGCGGCGCCGGTCGCTAGTGGTCCGGGCCCGGGGGGAGCCCGGCACAACGCCGGCACCGCCCCAGGATGGCGAAGTGGTGGGGATTGATGGTGAAGCCGAGCCTGGACTTCGCCGTCCGGGCCAGGCCGCGGAACAGCTCGTCGGGCGCCTCGATCATCTCCCCGCACTCCTCGCAGATGAAGTGGGCGTGGGCCTGGGTCGCCAACAGGTAGGTGGCGGGTCCGTGCCCCAGGTGGGAGTGGACGATGACCCCGAGCCGCTGCAGCTCCTCCACGTTCCGGTAGATGGTCGACCGGTGGACGTCGGGGGCCCGGACCTGCACCGCCTCGGTGAGCTCCTCGGCACTCAGGTGCCCGTCCGCCTCGAAGAGCACCTCGAGGAGGATCCGACGGGAGGCGGTGGCGCGCCCGCCCTGGGCACGCAGGTAGGCGAGCACGTCCTCCACCGAGGACACGTCGACCTCCCCGAGGTCCAGCGGAGCCACCGACTTGCTCATGACCACAGGATAGAGCAGGCCGGTGATGCCACCCCTCCTCACTTGCGAAGCTGTCGCATCTGCGGCAGAGTGTCCGGAACCGCCTGGTGGGGACGGTGCGGACGACGGACTACCCGACGAGGAGGAGCAGCTCGATGGCCGTGACCGAGGTCGCCCCCGCCGTCACGGCTCCCCTCACCCGGCTCCAGCAGATCCGCCGGTCGCTGGAGCCGGCCCAGTGGCGCCGGGCTCGGTGGATGTTCCTCAGCATCCTGGCGCTCCACGTGGTCGGCTTCGGCGTCTTCATCGCCTTCGTGGTCCCCTACCACTACAAGGGCCTGGGGATCGGGGTGAGCGTCCTCGCCTACACCCTGGGCCTCCGCCATGCCTTCGACGCCGACCACATCGCGGCCATCGACAACACCACCCGGAAGCTGATCAACGAGGGGAAGCAGCCGATCAGCGTCGGCTACTTCTTCTCCCTGGGCCACTCGACCATCGTGGTGGCCATCGGGGCCGGGATCGTGGTGGCCGAGAAGACCGTCTTCACGGCGGTGTCCCACAGCGGTTCGCCCATCGAGCAGTTCGGCGGGGTGTTCGGCACCGTGGTCTCGGCGTCGTTCCTCTTCCTCATCGCCATCCTCAACCTGATCATCCTGGGCGGCATCATCACCGTCTGGCGAATGATGCGCGGTGGCGACTACGACGAGGCCGAGCTGGAGCGCCACCTGGAGAACCGCGGCTTCATGAACCGGATCTTCGGCCGGTGGATGAAGTCGATCACCCGGGAGTGGCAGATGTACCCGGTGGGGGTGGTGTTCGGCCTGGGCTTCGACACCGCCACCGAGGTCGCCCTGCTGGCCACCACCGCCCTGCTGGCCGTCCAGTCCCTGCCCTGGTACTCCATCATGTGCCTGCCCATCCTGTTCACCGCCGGGATGTGCCTGCTGGACACCCTCGACGGCTGCTTCATGAACTTCGCCTACGGGTGGGCCTTCTTCAATCCGGTCCGCAAGGTCTATTACAACCTCACCATCACGTCGTTGTCGGTGTTCATCTGCCTGTTCATCGGCAGCATCGAGGTGCTCGGGCTGATCCCCCAGGAGCTCCACGTCTCGGGCCCGTTCTGGACCTTGATGGCCGACTTCAACCTCAACACCGCCGGCTTCATCATCGTCGGCCTGTTCATCGTGACCTGGGCGGGCGCCCTGGCCCTCTGGCACTTCGGCCACATCGAGGAGAAGTGGTCGACCCGGCTCGCCGATCACCCGGACTTCGAGACGGAGGCCGCCGAGATCCTCGAGTCGGCGGGGGCGAGCCGACCCGGCGTCTGAGCAGGGTCGGCGCCCTCGATTCCGGGAGCCGGACACCGCCCTGGGCCGGGGGGTCCGGCCACGACCTACAGTCGGGGCATGCGCGCCTCGGCCACCCTCACCATCGCTGCCCCGCCGGAGAAGGTCTGGGGCCTGGTGAGCGACATCACCAAGATGGGCGAGTACAGCCCGGAGGTGGTGGAGGCCGAGTGGCTCGACGGTGCCACCGGTCCGGCGGTCGGCGCCACCTACCGGGGCCATGTGAAGCGCAACGAGAACTGGCCCGTCCTCTACTGGACCACCTGCAAGGTGACCGAGTGCGTTCCGGGGGAGGTGTTCGAGTTCGCGGTGGTCATGGGCGGCAAGACGGTGAACACCTGGCGCTACCAGTTCTCCCCCACCGACGACGGCGGGACGGAGGTCACGGAGTCGTTCGACCTCGGCGACGGCATTCTGACCAGGCTGTGGCGCCCACTCGGCGGGTTCCTGCGGGAGCGTCGCAATCAGCGGGACATGCTCCGCACCCTCGAACGGGTCAGGGCGGTCGCCGAGGCACCCGGTCCTCCGGGCGACGCCTGAGGCAACGACGCAAGGAGGCGGCAGCGAGGCAGGGGGCGGCACCTCGGAGATCCGGGTGCGCTCCCGCCCCTACCGGACGAGCCCCGGTCGGACGGTGACGACTCCAACCAGCCGACCCGCCCCACCGGGTCGCCGCCGGGAGCTAGGCGTGCTCGATCCGCTGCAGTCCCCGGGCCGGCGTCCACCATTCGACGACGAGCTTGGTGGCCTCGGCGTTCAGGGAGGTGACGACCACCTCGCGGATGTCGGCGACGAACAGCTCGCCGTCGGGTCGGCCACCGTCCCCGCCGGTGGACACCGGGCCGGCCGGCACGGCTCGGCCGGTGATCTTCGCCTCGCCCGGCCACTCGCCCTCACTCCCCTCCGCCGGATGGACGTTCGGGCCGTGGAGCGCGAAGCGGGGATCCCTTCCCAGGTCCGCACCCTTTCGGGCACCGGCCATCGAGCCGAACCGGAGGTCGGTCGGGGTGAACTCACACTCGATGCCGGAGATCCGTGGCGAGCCGTCGGCACGCAGGGTGGCGATGGTCTTGTGGCGCCCGGCGTCCATCAGCCGCCGTACCCGCCCGGCGAACTCGGGTTCGGCCTGCTCGATCTCGTTCCACGTCGGCACGGCAGCAGAGCCTAGGTGTGCCCCCGGGACGGAGGGCGACCGGGCGGAGGTGATCCGGGCGGGCCGGCTTCCCTACCGGACGATCTCGACGAGGAGGACCCAGGCGTTGAACGCCGCGGCGGCGAACGCCAGCACCGTGGCGGCCAGCAACCAGTAGAGGCCCCCGCCCCCACCGGCGATGAGGCTCACCCCACCGGCGGCGAGCGTCAACCCGGGGATGGTCAGGGAGATCAGCGGGGTGAGGGTCCAGGTGCGCGGGTCGCCGACCGCCCGGTGGATCGTCGAGACCCAGGCGGCCTGGCCGGTGACCGCCACCCCGGTGGCCAGGACCTCGACGCCCAGCACCACGAGGCTCTGCCCGGGGGCCAGCACGAAGCACGACACCAACAAGATGCTGAGCAGGACCCCCAGGGTCCCGGCCGCCCGACCCGGGAGCCGGGGGTACCTCAGGATCTCCTGGAGATTGATGGACATGGCCACGAAGACCAGCCCGGTCAGCGCCGCCGACGCCCCGAGTGCCGCCACGAAGTAGTCGTGCCAGAGGAGCGGGTGGAACGCGGCCATGGGGACAGTGTGGCAACGATCGCCACCGGGCCGGAGGGATCCCCGCCCCCGGACCCGCGGGCGGGGGGGCCCACTCCGTCCTAGGCTGTGCTCCCGGGCCGACCGGTTTTGCCGCCCGGCGGGCGGGTAGATGGCCGTCCCGGGGGTGATGCCATGTTCTTCCGACGGAGGGCCCGGACCGGCCGGGTGCTCGAGGAGGCCGAAGGGATCCTGACCGGCCAGGCCCGGTGCCGGTACCACGGCACCGCGCACCCGCCGGTGTGGACCGAGGTGAACTGGCTGGCCCATGCCGACCCGGCGGCCATCCGAGACCGGGTCGGCTACGAGTCGGGCCTCCGCCGTCTGGACGACAGCTGGGAGTGGGCCACCACCACCCTGGCCCGGGAGCTGCTCGAGCGGGCCGGCTGGCAGCGGGACGTCGTCGTCCAGCTGCAGCGCGACTGCCTGGTGCCCATCGAGCTGACCCTCCTCGACGACGTGGGGAACGACCTCCTCCCCCGCCACCTGGTGACCCTGGCCATCGCCCGGATCCGCTCCCACCCCTGCGCCGACACCGGCCCCTGACGGGGTCGGGGCCGACGCCGGATCACCCGATGGCGTCGAGCGCCTCACGATCGAGGACCAGGTCGGCAGCGGCCAGGTTCTCCTCCAGGTGGCCGAGCGAGGAGGTGCCGGGGATGAGGAGGACACCGGGGGCGGCGTGGAGGAGCCAGGCCAGGGCCACCTGGGCGGGGGTGGCGTCGAGCCGCCCGGCCGCCTGGAGCACCGCCGGGGCGCCCAGTACCGGGTTGACGTCCACGAACGCCGAGCCCAGCGGGAAGAACGGCACGTAGGGCACCCCGTCCTCCCGGCAGGCGTCGAACACGTCCTGGCCGCTCCGGTCGGCCAGGTTGTAGGGGTTCTGGACGCACGCCACCGCCGTACGGTCCCGGGCGGCGCGGTACTCGGCGAGCGTGACGTTGCTCAGCCCCACCGCCCCGATCAGCCCCTCGTCGCGCAACGCCACCATGGTGTCCAGCTGGTCGTCGAACGGCACCTCCCCGTCGGGGTGCCGCCGCAGGTTGACCACCGGGACCTGGTCCACCCGCAGGGAGGCCAGATTGGCCTCCACCCCGGCACGGAGCTCGTCGGGATGCTGGGCCGGGATCCAGGCCCCCTCGGCGGTCCGGGCCGCCCCCACCTTGGACACCAGGACCAGGTCGTCCGGATAGGGGAACAGGGCCTCGTGGATCAGCTGGTTGGACACGTCGGGCCCGTAGAACTGGGCGGTGTCGATGTGGTTCACCCCGGCCTCCACCGCTCGGCGCAGCACGGCCAGGGCCTGGTCGTGGTCGGCCGGTGGCCCCAGCACCCCCGGCCCCGGGAGCTGCATGGCCCCGAAGCCCATGCGGCGGACGGGGCGGTCGGCGAGGAGGACGGTGGGGTCGGTCATCGGCCCATCCTGGCGTACTCCGGCCGGCTCCGGGCGACGGCCACCCACCGACGGTCCGGGCGGCCGCCGACAGGGGGGTGATCGACCCACCGCCGTCGTTAGGCTCGCGTCATGTGCGGTCGCTTCGCCCTCTACTCCGATCCCGCCCGCTTCGCCGAGCTGGTCGACGCCGAGCTGGCGCTCGACCCTGACGAGTACCAGCCCTCGTGGAACGTGGGGCCCACCCGGACCATTCTGGGGGTGGCCGGGCACCCGGACGGCACCCGGGTCCTCGGCGCCTACCGGTGGGGCCTGGTCCCGGGCTCGGCCAAGGACCCTTCCGCCCTACGGTCCACCTTCAACGCCCGCGCCGAGTCGGTGGCCACCCGGCCCACCTTCCGCTCCGCCTTCCGGCGGGGTCGGATCCTGGTGCCGGCGGACGCCTTCTACGAGTGGCGCACCGCGGGAGGTGTCAAGACACCCAACGCCTTCACCCGGGCCGACGGGAGCCCGCTGGTCTTCGCCGGCCTGGCCGAGCAGTGGCGTCGCCCGGACGACACCATCCTCCACTCGGCCACCATCATCACCACCCAGGCCGGTCCGGACATGGACGGGATCCACGACCGGATGCCCGTGGTCCTCGAACCCGGGTCGTGGGCCCACTGGCTCGACCGGACCGTCGACCATCGGGACGAGCTCGAGTCCCTCCTCCGCCCGGCTCCGGCCGGCACCCTCATCCACCATGAGGTCGGGCGGGCGGTGGGGAATGTCCGCAACGACAGTCCGGAGCTGCTGGCGGTGGCGCCCCCGGGCGGCTGACTCACCCGGCCCGGAGGGCCGGCTCCGGGGTGGGCGGGAGCCGGCGGGGGGCCAGCACCTCGTCGATGAGCCCGTAGCCCACCGCCTCCTCGGCCCCCAGGATGTAGTCGCGGTCGGTGTCCTTGCCGATCCGCTCCTTGGTCTGCCCGGTGTGGAGGGCCAGGATCTCCTCGAGGCGACCCCGGAGGAACGCCATCTCCCGGGCCTGGTTCTCGATGTCGATGGACTGGCCCTGGGCGCCACCGTGGGGCTGGTGGATCAACATGCGGCTGTTGGGCAGGGCCATCCGCTTCCCGGCGGCGCCGCCGGCCAGCAGCACGGCGGCCCCGGAGGCCGCCATCCCCAGGCAGACGGTGGAGACCTCCGGGGCGATCACCTGCATGGTGTCGTAGATGGCGAGGGTGGAGGTGACCACCCCTCCCGGCGAGTTGATGTAGAGGCACACGTCCTTGTCCGGATCCTCCGCCTCGAGGTGAAGGAGCTGGGCGGTGAGCACCGTGGCCACCGCGTCGTTGATCTCGCCGCCCAGGACCACGATCCGGTCCTTCAGGAGGCGCGAGTAGATGTCGTAGGCGCGCTCGCCCCGCTGCGACTGCTCGATGACCGTCGGGACCAGGTAGCTCATGTCGTCCTCCTCCATTGTGCAACTAGCAGGTTGCACGTTAGCGTGGGGGTCGGGGATGTGCAACTCTGGAGTTGCTCACGAACGGAGGCCCGAGATGATCCGACGACAGGTCGTCCTACCGGCGGTGCCGGGAGAGGTGTGGCACCAGCTCACCGACCCCGAGGAGGTCCGGGAGTGGATGGGGGGACGGGTGGCCTGGGAGCTCCGGCCCGGGGCGCCGGCACGCTTCGACGGCGACGACGGCTCCCATCGGCTCGGACGGATCGAGGAGGTGGAGCCCGACCGGCGGCTCCGGTTCCGCTGGTGGCCCGAGGACGGCGACGGTCCGGCCACCGAGGTGACCTACGTGCTGAGCCCCGACGACGACGGCACCGAGGTCATCGTCACCGAACGGACCCTGACCCCGGCCCCCCGGGACTCGGCGGGCTGGTCGGCATGGGACGAGCGCCTGGTCGGGGTGTGGGCGCGCTCCTCGGTGCTTGTCGGGGCCCGGGCCTGACGCCGGTCGACGATCTCCCGGGGGAGGGGCCGGCGGAGGTGTGGGCGGCATTGGCCGACCCCACCCGGCGACGTCTCCTCGACCAGCTGTCGCGCCACGGACCCCTGACCGCCACCGAACTGGCTCCCGACTATCCGGTGAGCCGCCAGGCGCTGGTCAAGCACCTGGGCGCCCTGTCGGTCGCCGGCCTGGTCACCACCGAGCGCCGAGGCCGCGAGGTGCGCTACCGGGTGGTCTCCACCGGGCTCGAGGAGGCCGTCGCCTGGCTGTCCGAGGTGGGAGCGCTCTGGGACGTCCGCCTCACCGCCCTCCGGGACCGGTTCGGGGACCGGTGAGCGACGGCCGGCACCTCATTCGGCGGCGATGGCCGACAGGACGTCCATCCGGGCCGCCCTCCGGGCCGGCCAGCTGGCGGCCAGCAGGCCGAGCAGGGCGGCCAGGACCAGGAAGACGACGAGGCTGACCCAGGGCACCACCATCTCGGTGATGCCCTGCTGTTTCAGGGAGGCTGAGAACGCCACCCCCAGGGCGGTCCCCACCACCACCCCGATCACCGCGCCGAACAGCGACAGGATCACCGACTCCGAGCGGATCATCCCCCGGATCTGTCGACGGGTCATCCCGACGGCCCGGAGGAGACCGATCTCGTGGGTGCGCTCGAAGACCGACAGCATCAGGGTGTTGACGATGCCGATGAGGGCGATGAGCACGGCCAGGGCCAGGAGCACGTAGACCAGGCCCAGCAGCTGGTTCACTTGGGCGGCCTGGGACTTCTCGAACTCCGCCCGGGTCTGGATCTTCAGGTTGGGGTAGGGGCGGAGCACCCGGTCCAACGCCGCGGTGGTGGTCGCCGTGGCTCCCCCGGTGGTCCGGACCAGGACGGCCACCGGCAGGGGGTTGGCGAAGTGGGACCCGAAGAACCCGTCCCCGGCCAGGTAGGACCCGATGAGGGCGTTGGGCTTGAAGATCCCGCCCACCCGCATGTGGCCGGCCCCGGTCTGGGCGAAGGTGACCGGCACCACCGACCCCACCGTCAGGTGCTTGGAGCTGGCGGTGTTGGCGTCGACGAGCAGCTGCCCCTGGGCCAGGGTGGCCGTCGACCCGGCGGTGACCTGCACGATCACGGTCTGGGCCAGGCGGTCGGTGGAGATACCGGTCAGGGAGGCCAGCGAGTGCTGGACCTCGAACTCGCCGTTGTAGACCGTCGACACCGCCGACACCCCGGGCACGGCGGCGGCGGCCGGCGCCACCGAGTCGGAGAACCCGCCGGCTCCGCCCGCCGCCTGGGAGGGGGTGACGATGTAGTCGGCGCTGATGGCCTGGTCCACACTGCTGGTGGCCGACTTGGACAGCGAGGCACCGAAGACGGCGATGGCGGAGACCAGGGCCAGGCCCACCATCAGGGCGGAGGCGGTCTGGGCCGTCCGGCGGGGGCTCCGCATGGAGTTCTCCCGACCCAGCCGGGCCGGGAGGCCGAAGAGGGCGGCGACCGGCCGGCCGATGGCGCCGGCCATCGGCCGGGCCACCATCGGGGAGAGCATGCCGATCCCGATGAAGGCACAGACCGCACCGAGGCCCACCAGGGCGATGGCCGGCGCCGTCAGGCCGAGGACCAGCACCACCACCCCGACCACCGCGAAGGCGCTCCCCACCACGATGCGCCGGTGGGACGACTCGCCGGACGACGACTCGACGTCGACCAGGGCGGCGACCGGGGGGATCCGCACCGCCCGGCGGGCCGGGCTGATGGCCGACACCAGGGTGACCCCGACCCCCACCAGCAGGGCCACCACCGCGGTGCGCGGCTCGATGACCAGGGAGCCCGACGGCAGCGTGATGCCGAGGAGCTTCAGCAGGGCGGTGAGGCCGATGGCGGCCAGCACCCCGAGGCCCAGCCCGACCACCGACGCCACCAGCCCGGTGAGGCCCGCCTCCAGCAGCACCGACCGGAAGACCTGACGGCGACTGGCCCCCACGATCCGCAGCAGGGCCAGCTCCCGGGTCCGCTGCCCGACGATGATCGAGAAGGTGTTGAAGATGGTGAATCCCCCCACGAACAGGGAGATGAAGGCGAACACCAGCAGGGCGGTGGAGAAGAAGGACAGCCCCTGATTGATCTGGCTGGTGGACTCGGCGGCCACGGTGGCGCCGGTCACCACCTCGACGCCAGGCGGGAGCACCCTGGCGATCGACCGCTGGAGGCTGGCCTTGTCGACCCCCGGGGCGGCCAGGACGTTGACGGCGTCGTAGACACCGGCGTCGCCGAACACCGACTGGGCCACGGGCAGCTCGAACGCCGCCAGCGTGGCGCCGGCCAGGTTGTCGGCGGTGCCGAAACGCACCAGCCCGGAGATGGTGAACGTCCGGGGTTTCCCGATCAGCAGCACCCGGACCTGGTCACCGACCGTAAACCCGTACTTCTGGGCGGTGCCCAGGTCCATGGCCACCTGGTCGGGACCCCGGGGGGCGTGGCCGCTGGCCAGGGTCAGCGGCGACAGGCGGGAGTTGGGATCGAAGGAGGTCCCGATGGTCGGCGCCCCACCGGTGCTGATGGCCTTGCCGGCCTTCGAGACGAACTGGGCGTAGCCACTTACGGTGCCGTCGGCATAGGCCACACCGGCCACCCGGCGGACGTCGGCGGCGATCGACTCGGGGACCGGCTTGCGCACGGCACTGGCTCCCGCACCGCCGTTGTTGGGGCCGAAGGCCGCCGTTCCCCGCACCTCGAAGTCGACGTTCTGGTAGATGTGGCCGAAGAGGGTGGAGAAGGTGTTGTGGAGGGTGTCCGTCAGCACCAGGGTGCCGCTGACGAAGGTGACGCCCAGCACGATGGCCAGCGCCGTCAGCGCCAGCCGGAGCTTGTGGGCCAGGAGGCCCTTGACGGTCACCTTCCACACATCAGCTCCCGAACTGCTTCATCTGCTCGAGGATGGTGTCGGTGGTGGGCGTGGCGAGCTCCCCCACCACCTTCCCGTCGGCCAGGAAGACCGCCCGGTCGGCGAACGACGCCCCGTGGGCATCGTGGGTGACCATCACCACCGACTGCCCGAACTCCTTCACGGACCGTCGGAGGAAGCCGAGCATCTCGGCCGACGAGTTGGAGTCGAGGTTGCCGGTGGGCTCGTCGGCGAAGATCAGATCGGGCCGGCCGATCAGGGCGCGGGCGCACGCCACCCGCTGCTGCTGCCCGCCGGACATCTCGTTGGGGCGGTGGCTCAGGCGGTCGCCGATCCCGAGCTGGGCGACCAGGAGGTCGAACCACTCCCGGTCCACCGGCCGCCCGGCCAGATCGGACGGGAGGGTGATGTTCTCGGCGGCCGTCAGGGTGGGGACCAGGTTGAACGACTGGAAGACGAACCCCACCCGGTCGCGGCGCATCTGGGTCAGTCCCCGGTCGTCGAGGCCGCCGATCTCGAGGTCACCCACGAAGGTCCGACCCGAGGTCGGGGTGTCGAGGCCGGCCATGCAGTGCATCAGGGTCGACTTGCCGGAGCCCGAGGGTCCCATCACCGCGGTGAACTGTCCCCGGGCGAAGTCGATCGACACCCCGTCGAGGGCACGGACGGTGGCATCGCCCCGCCCGTACACCTTGACCAGGTCGACCGCCCGGGCCGCCGGCAGGGTCGGCGGCGGCGCCCAGGCCACCCCCGGATCGGTCACTGTCATCGCCACCCTCCTCCGCACGGACAGGGCGGTCCTCCGACCGCCATCCGCGCAGTCTGCCACGTGGCCCTCCCTCGGACGGGCGCCGCACGCCGGGACGTCCGCCCCCGGCGACTGTGCTCTGATCTGGTCATGGCGGACCACCGGCCCCACCCGCATGCGCCTGAGTGGTTCCGGCGCGCCCTGGCCGTCCCCCAGTCCGATCTGGCGGTCGACGTCGAGGGCGCCACCATCCACGCCCTGGCCTGTGGGCCGCCGGGGGCCCGGGGTCTGGTGTTCGTGCACGGCGGTGGGGCCCACGCCCACTGGTGGACCCACGTGTCGGCCGCCTTCGGCGACCAGTTCCGGGTCCTGGCCCTCGACCTGTCGGGTCACGGTGACAGCCAGCACCGGACCGAGTACTCCCTCGAGCAGTGGACCGAGGAGGTGCTGGCGGTGGCCGACGCCGGGGAGATCGACGGGCCGCCGGTGGTGGTCGGCCACAGCATGGGCGGATTCGTCACCATCGCCACGGCCGCCCTCCACGGCGACCGGGTGGCGGGCGCCATCGTCTGCGACTCGCCGGTGACCGAGCCCGACCCGGAGATCGGGGCCTACCAGGTGAAGGAGGCGTTCGGCCTACCCCGGACCTATCCCACCGTCGAGGAGGCCGTCCGACACTTCCGCACCGTCCCCGCCCAGGACCACTACCTCGACTTCGTGATGGACCATGTGGCCCGGCACTCCATCCGGGCGGTGGACGGCGGGTGGCGGTGGAAGTTCGACCGTTCGGTCTTCGCTCAGTTCACCGAGGGGATCCGGGGCGTGGCGCTGCCCTACCTCTCCCAGGTCCGGTGCCGCTTCGCCCTCCTCCGGTCCGAGCACGGACTGGTCACCGCCGACATCGGCCGCTTCATGTACGAGGAGCTGGGCCGGGTCACCCCGGTCATCGAGATCCCCGAGGCGGGCCATCACGCCATGCTCGACCAGCCCCTGTTGCTCCTCACCGCCCTCCGCACCCTGCTGGCCGACTGGGACCACTCGGAGCCCCGTCGCCGGGACGCCTGAACGGGTACGGGTCGGAGTCAGCCCGCCCCGTAGAAGGGAGCGCCGAAGGCGAAGACCCCGCCGTCGCTCCCGACCAGCCAGTAGCCGCCGGTCGCCAGATCGGCGGCCATACCGACGATCGGGGCGTTGAGCAGCAGGGCACCGGTGGAGCCGTGGAACGGGGCGTCGCCGCCGGTGAAGATGCCCCCGTCGGAGGCCACGAACCAGTACCCCAGGCTGTCGGCGGTGGCCGCCATGCCGTTGACCGGCTTGTTCAGGTGGAGGCTGCCGGTGGAGCCGTAGAACGGAGCCCCGAAGGCGAAGATTCCGCCGTCGGAGGCGACCAGCCAGTAGCCACCGGTGGCGTCATCAGCGGCGATCCCCACCATCGGCTTGTTGAGGGTCAGCGAGCCGGTCGACCCCTGGAACACGGCGTCGCCGAAGGCGAAGATGCCTCCGTCCGCCGCCACCAGCCAGTACCCCCGGCCATCCTTGGTCGGGGCCATGTCGACCACCGGCTTGTTGAGCGGGATTCCGCCCATCGAGCCGAAGAAGCCGGCGTTCCCGTAGGCGAAGGTGCCCCCGTCGGCCGCCACCAACCAGTACCCCCGCCCGTCGGGAGTGGCCACGATGTGGGAGATGGGCTGGTTCAGGTGGAGCGCGGCGGCGTCCCCGTAGTTGACGGCGTCGCCGTGGACGGTCACGTTCCCGTTGGACCAGCCGATCCAGTACCCGCCGCCATCGGGCGTCGAGGCGATCCCCACGGCGGTCACCGCCTGTGTCGGGGCGGGGGCGGGGGCGGTCTGGTAGACCAGACCGACCGTCCCACCGTTCTCGGCGGAGTCGGCCAGGACCAGGAGGCAGTCCCCGTACTGCGCCTGTTGGGCGGGGGTCGGCGGGCACACCGCGGCCGGGTCGGGCGCCGCGAACGGGTCCGGCACGATGAAGGTGCCATTCAGGTTGCCGGCACCGTCGGTGGTGAACTGTTGGATGTTGGGGTCGATCTCGTTCTCGGACTCGGTCGCCGCGAACAGCGGGCTCACCTCACCGGCGTTGACGGTGTCGAAGGGCGACCAGCCGGAGCAGGCGATGGTGATCGCACCTCCCGGAGTCACATTCTGAACGGGCCCGGAGGTCCCGTTGAAGGTGCACGACGGTGCACCGTGGGGGCGGACGGTGAAGCCCCGCACGTGGGCGCCGGAACCGGTGGCGGCGACCACGCCGGCGACGGTGCCGACCGGGGAGGGTGCCTGATGTCCGGAGGTGGCCGCGCCCACCGGGATACTGAACATGCCGACGGCCAACGCGCTGCCGGCCAGGAGACACAGGAGCCTGCGGCGCCCCCCACCGGACCCGGAGGTCGTGTGCCCCCCCCTCACTTCGGATTCCCTCGTATGCATCCGTACCACCCCTCTTGCGCTCACCGACAGTTGGCGCTCCCCTGCTACCCGTAGTGCAACGTAACAGAGGCCGCCGGCGAAGGTCGGGCCGACCCCGGATCTACGGGATTCTGCCCGGTCCGTCGTCCGGCCACAGTGCCGGTGGACGGCCCGCTACCTCATTCATTATTGGTGCAAATATTTCCATGGGATTTGAGCACACCGCCCGTCACAATCCGTATCCAGGCCAACACAAGCTGTGAGTTTGGCCAATTACTTATCGGTAACCGATTGATTCCGATAAGGCGGATAGTTAACGTGTGTCGAGTCACATCGGGTGGCCCCGCAGGTACCGTTACTGGCACTTCGCGGGCGTGACTGAATAGTTCGGGGGCTCGAGTCCGAAGACTCGTAACTGTATGTCGGATCATTTATTGACTGCGCGAATGCAAATGGCATCGGCGCAGTTCAGCGAATGGCGGCATCAGAAAATCTGAATTATCGGATCATCAGGCTGAGTTCGTTCGAACTGGGGCAGGCGAACGGGGTGGGTACGGGTGGTCTCAGGTCACGCACTGACCAAGGAGAACCCAACAGATGCAACACGAACGATCCGTTTGGCGACGGCTCAGTCGCCTAGGGACCGCCTTGGCGACAGCTGTCGTCGCAGTCGGTTCCGTCGTCGGCGTCGCGGCGTTGACCGACGCTCCCGCCGGGGCGGCCACTCCGGTCTCGGCCTACTTCACCTTCGGGACCCCGATCCTCGGCGGGTGGACCCAGCAGGAGGTCACCGCCACCGGCTCGGCCCCCACCACGGTCGCCCAGGGATCCAACTTCACCCTGAGCGTGACTCCGGCGCCCGAGGTGGTACCGACCACCGACTCGGGCATCAGCGTCACCGACATCAGTGACATCCAGACCCTGGTGCCGGTCCCGGCCGGCGCCACCTACGTCTCCAGCTCGGTGAGCGGAACCGGCAGCTGGACAGGTGGGACGGTCTCCACGATCCCCGCATCGGGGACCTTTCCGCTGACCGTGACCTACTGCACGGCCACCACCGGAACGCTCTGCACCGCCACTCCGCAGAACCTGACGGCCGCCAGTAACTCCCAGACGGCTCCCTTCCCCTTCGCCGGGGACACGACGCTCCCCTACATTCAGGTGTCGTCGGGCTCGACCGCCATTCCGGCCGGTGCCACGGTGACCTTCCCGACCATCAACACCGTGCTCACCGCCTCGGGCGCGCCCGGAACGGCGCTCCCCGCGGAGATCTCGGAGTTCGACTCCACGGCAACGGTGTCGCTGCTCGGGTCCAGCATCTCCACCACCGTGCACGGCTGGCCCACCGGAACGACGGCGCTCCCGGCCTCCGACCTGACCAGTTCGTCGCCCATCCCGGCGGCCACCCCGGTGCCCCTGAGCACCACCACCATCACGGCGGCCAGCACGGTGCCGGGGGCTCCCACCATCGGGACGGCCACCGCCGGCAACGCCTCGGCGACGGTCACCTGGACGGCTCCGGCCTCCAACGGCGGCAGTGCCATCACCGGCTACGTGATCACCCCGTCGTCCGGCTCGCCGGTCACCGTGGGGAACGTCACCAGTGACACGCTGACCGGCCTCACCAACGGGACCGCCTACACCTTCACGGTGGCGGCGATCAACGCGGTGGGCACCGGCCCGGCGTCGGCAGCCTCCAACTCGGTGACCCCGACAGCCCCGGCCACCGTGCCGGGGGCTCCCACCATCGGGACGGCCACGGCCGGCAACGCCTCGGCGACGGTCACCTGGACGGCGCCTAGCTCCAACGGCGGCTCGGCCATCACCGGGTACGTCATCACCCCGTCGTCCGGCTCGCCGGTCACCGTGGGGAACGTCACCAGTGACACGCTGACCGGTCTCACCAACGGGACCGCCTACACCTTCACGGTGGCGGCGATCAACGCGGTGGGCACCGGCCCGGCCTCGGCAGCCTCCAACTCGGTGACTCCGACGGCTCCGGCCACGGTGCCGGGGGCTCCCACCATCGGGACGGCCACCGCCGGCAACGCCTCGGCGACGGTCACCTGGACCGCACCCGCCTCCAACGGCGGCAGTGCCATCACCGGCTACGTCATCACCCCGTCGTCCGGCTCGCCGGTCACCGTCGGGAACGTGACCAGTGACGTGGTCACCGGCCTCACCAACGGGACCGCCTACACCTTCAAGGTGGCGGCGATCAACGCGGTGGGCACCGGTGCCCAGTCGGCGGCCTCCAACTCGGTGACGCCGACGGCTCCGGCCACGGTTCCGGGCGCCCCGACCATCGGGACGGCCACGGCCGGCAACGCCTCGGCGACGGTCACCTGGACGGCGCCTAGCTCCAACGGCGGCAGTGCCATCACCGGCTACGTCATCACCCCGTCGTCCGGCTCGCCGGTGACGGTGGGCAACGTGACGTCCGACACGCTGACCGGTCTCACCAACGGGACGACGTACACCTTCACGGTGGCGGCGATCAACGCGGTGGGCACCGGCCCGGCGTCAGCAGCGTCCAACGCCGTGACCCCGGTGGCACCGGCCACCGTGCCAGGCGCCCCGACCATCGGGACCGCCACGGCCGGCAACGCCTCGGCCACGGTGAACTGGACGGCTCCCGCCTCCAACGGTGGAAGCCCGATCACCGGGTACGTGATCACCCCGTCGTCCGGCTCGCCGGTCACCGTCGGGAACGTGACCACCGACACCCTGACCGGCCTCACCAACGGGACCGCCTACACCTTCACGGTGGCGGCGATCAACGCGGTGGGCACCGGCCCGGCCTCGGCGGCCTCCAACTCGGTGACCCCGGAGCCGGCGACCACCGTGCCCAGCGCCCCGACCATCGGGACCGCCACCGCCGGCAACGCCTCGGCGACGGTCACCTGGACGGCCCCCGCCTCCAACGGCGGCAGTGCCATCACCGGGTACGTGATCACCCCGTCGTCCGGCTCGCCGGTCACCGTCGGGAACGTCACCAGTGACACCCTCACCGGTCTCACCAACGGGACCGCCTACACCTTCACGGTGGCGGCGATCAACGCGGTGGGCACCGGCCCGGCCTCGGCGGCCTCCAACTCGGTGACGCCGAACGCTCCGGCCACGGTTCCGGGGGCCCCGACCATCGGGACCGCCACCGCCGGCAACGCCTCGGCCACGGTCACCTGGACGGCGCCTGCCTCCAACGGCGGCAGTGCCATCACCGGCTATGTCATCACCCCGTCGTCCGGCTCGCCGGTCACCGTGGGCAATGTCACCAGTGACACCCTGACCGGTCTCACCAACGGGACCGCCTACACCTTCACGGTGGCGGCGATCAACGCGGTGGGCACCGGCCCGGCCTCGGCAGCCTCCAACTCGGTGACGCCGGAGCCGGCGACCACCGTGCCGGGGGCTCCGACCATCGGGACGGCCACCGCCGGCAACGCCTCGGCGACGGTCACCTGGACGGCGCCTGCCTCCAACGGCGGCTCGGCCATCACCGGGTACGTCATCACCCCGTCGTCCGGCTCGCCGGTCACCGTCGGGAACGTCACCAGTGACGTGGTCACCGGCCTCACCAACGGGACCGCCTACACCTTCACGGTGGCGGCGATCAACGCGGTGGGCACCGGCCCGGCCTCGGCAGCGTCCAACTCGGTGACGCCGGCGGCCGGCCACCACCGTGCCGGGGGCCCCGACCATCGGGACGGCCACCGCCGGCAACGCCTCGGCGACGGTCACCTGGACGGCGCCTGCCTCCAACGGCGGCTCGGCCATCACCGGGTACGTCATCACCCCGTCGTCCGGCTCGCCGGTCACCGTCGGGAACGTCACCAGTGACACGGTCACCGGCCTCACCAACGGGACCGCCTACACCTTCACGGTGGCGGCGATCAACGCGGTGGGCACCGGCCCGGCCTCGGCGGCCTCCAACTCGGTGACCCCGACGGCTCCGGCCACGGTGCCGGGGGCTCCCACCATCGGGACGGCCACGGCCGGCAACGCCTCGGCGACGGTCACCTGGACGGCGCCTGCCTCCAACGGCGGCAGTGCCATCACCGGCTACGTCATCACCCCGTCGTCCGGCTCGCCGGTCACCGTCGGGAACGTGACCAGTGACGTGGTCACCGGCCTCACCAACGGGACCGCCTACACCTTCACGGTGGCGGCGATCAACGCGGTGGGGACCGGCCCGGCCTCGGCAGCGTCCAACTCGGTGACGCCGGCGGCCTCCACCACCACGGTGCCCGGGGCCCCGACCATCAAGACGGTGACCGCCGGCAACGGCTCGGTCACCGTCACCTGGGCGGCCCCCGCCTCCAACGGTGGCTCGGCCATCACCGGGTACGTCATCACGCCGTATGTCGGCGGGGTCGCCAAGGGCCCGGTGACGGTCGGCAACGTGACCACCGACACGGTCACCGGTCTCACCAACGGGACCGCCTACACCTTCAAGGTGGCGGCGATCAACGCGGTGGGCACCGGCGCCCAGTCGGCGGCCTCCGCCTCGGTCACCCCCAAGGCCCCGAGCATCTGCTCGGGCCTGCCGGCGTGGTTGATCTTCCTGCTTCATCTGATCTTCCACATCTGCTGCTAGCTCCGCCTGGAGTGAGCGACGGGAGGCCTCCGCCTCCCGGACACGACCGGCCCCGGGGATCT
Source organism: uncultured Actinomycetota bacterium (assembly GCA_963709665.1). GTDB lineage: Bacteria > Actinomycetota > Acidimicrobiia > Acidimicrobiales > RAAP-2 > DASZIT01. The sequence goes on from CAVPWU010000011.1 coordinate 120,930, forward strand.
CCCCGGGGCCGGTCCGCGCCCCCGAGGACGGTGGGCTCGACGGTCCTATGCTCCCTCACGACATGACCGACGCAGCTCCGGCACCGATCCGCAGACCCTGGCGCTCGCTCGTCCTGGCCCCCGCCGGGGACGGGACCACCCGCCGCCGCGGCACCGACCTCTTCCGGGTGATCCTGGCGGGCCTGATCGTGGCGATCTGCTGGGTCCTCCAGTTGACCGGAGCCCGGTTCGAGCGTGCTGTCGTCGGCTTCGTCAGTCCGCCACCCAGCGGGTTCCGGTGGCTGGTGACCCTGGTCTGGGTCCTCGGGTCGTTCGGCCTGATGGTCGTGCTGGCGGGACTGGCCCTGGCTGCCCACCGGCCGGGGATGGCCCGCGACGTCGTGGTGGCCGGCCTGGGCGCCTGGGGACTCTCCTACCTGCTCGAGGCGATGGTGGGGATCCACGGGGGAGGGACCTCGTTCGCCTCGCTGGCCCACGTGGACCTCCACTTCCCGCAGCCGCGGGTGGCGGCGGCGGTGGCCATCGCCCTGGCGGCGGCGCCCTACCTGGCCCGGGGTCTCAAGCGGATCACCCACCTGGTCATCGTGCTGGTGGCGCTGGCCACCATCGTCCACGGCTCCGGCCTGGTCACCAGCGTGATCGCCGGCATCGCCCTGGGATGGGGCGTGGCCGCTGCCGTGCAGCTCGCCTTCGGGACCCCGCTCGGCCTCCCCTCGGCGACCGACGTGGCCGGCCTGCTCGGCGAGCTGGGTCTCGGGGTCCACCACCTGGTGCCGGCAGACACCCAGGAGTGGGGAGTGGCCCGGTATGTGGACGACGGACACCTGGCCGTCTCGGTGTACGGGCGGGACGCCCGGGACGCCCAGCTGTTCTCCAAGGCCTTCCGGTTCGCCTTCTACCGGGACTCCGGGCCGACCCTCACCTTCACCCGCCTCCAGCAGGTCGAGCACGAGGCCTACCTCACCCTGCTGGCGGCCAGCCACGGGGCCAGGGCGCCCGCGGTGGTCAGCGCCGCCCGGGCCGGTCCCCGCCACGATGCCCTGCTGGTCACCCGACCGCCGGCAGGCACCACCATCGGCCGCCGGTTGGCGGACGCCGCCGAGGCGGCCGACCCGGTGCCGCCGGCGACCGTCGACGACGACGGCGAGGAGGTGGCCGCCCCGCCGGTGACCATCGATCTCGACGACCCCACCCTCGAGTCCGTCTTCGACCAGACCCTGGCGCTGCGGACCGCCCGCATCGCCCACGGAGCCGTCGGTCCCGACACCGTGGTCCTGGGGGACGGCACCGCCGGCCTCATCGACTTCCGCTTCGCCTCCTCCGACGCCAGCCAGGAGCAGCTCGACCGGGATCTGGCCTGCACCCTGGCCACGGTGTCCCTGGCGGTGGGCCCGGAGGAGGCGGTGGCCGCCGCCTCCCACCGGGTGCCTCCCGAGGACCTGGCCACCGCCCTCCCCTTCCTCCAACGCGCCGCCCTCCCCTCCTCGCTGGGCCGCTCCTTCCGGAAGCGCAAAGCGGAGTTGACCACCCTCCGCGAGCTAGGTGCCGAGCGCGCCGGGGTCGACGTCCCGGAGCTGGCCGAGCCCCGGCGGATCAATTGGGTGACGGTGGCGCTGATCGCCGGCAGCCTGATCGGTGGCTGGGCGCTCCTCGGCGTGCTGCTCGACGTCGGGCGGTCGTTCGACACCGTCCGGGGCGCCGACACCGGCTGGGTGCTGGCCGTGGTGGTGCTGGCAGCGGCCACCTTCCCGACCCTGGCCCTGGAGGTGCTCGGCGCCGTGGTCGACCCCCTTCCCTACGGCCGGGTGCTGGCCCTGGAGATCGCCGACACCTTCGTGGGGCTGGCCGGTGGCACCATGGCGGTGATCGCCACCCGGGTCCGGTTCTTCCAGCAGCAGGGGCTGAGCCCCACCCTGGCGGTCAGCTCCGGGGTGCTCATCTCCTCGGTCAGCTGGATCGTGAAGGGTGTCCTCTTCCTCGTCGCCCTGCCGTTCGGCCTCGGGAACATCCACCTCGACGAGTCACCCACCAGCGGCAGCGCCCACACCGCTTGGCTGATCGTGGTGGCCGTGGTGGTGGTGGCGGTGGCCGCCGGCCTGATCCTCGCCATCCCCCGCTGGCGTCGGGTGGCCCGCAGCAAGCTACGCCCCCGGTACGCCGAGCTCCGCGCCCAGCTGAAGGCGCTGTCGTCCCGACCCCGGAAGTTCGTGCAGATCTTCGGGGGGGCGCTGGGCTGCCAGCTCGCCGTGGTGTTCGCCCTCAGCGCCTCGCTCCAGGCCTTCGGCGAGCACGTCTCCATCGCCACCCTGCTGGTGGTGATGACGCTGGCCTCCATGCTGGGAGGGGCCTCGCCGGTGCCCGGCGGGGTCGGGGTGGTGGAGGCCGGACTCATCATCGGCCTGACGTCGGCCGGCGTGCCCGAGGAGCAGGCGGTGGCCGCCGTCTTCGTCCAGCGGCTCTTCACCTCGTACCTGCCACCCATCGCCGGCTGGTTCACCATGATGACCATGCGGAGGCGCGAGTACCTCTGAGGTCGGTCGGCGCCTACCGGTCGGCGGGACGACCCCCCCGGGCCCGGACGGAGCCGTACCACCCCCGGGGGATGACCAGCCACCGGTAGGTCCGGGTGGCCCGGAGCTCGGCCAGCTGCCGGCCGAGCTCGGCACTCCGGTCCCCGGCCGCGGCCAGCGCCTCCTCGGCCGCCCCCCGCCGGGCCCGCTCCACCTCCAGCGCCTCCACGGCCGCCACCCGGGCCGCCTCCACCTCCGCCACCCTCGACCGGGCACGGGCGGCGTCCCGCTGGGCCACCGTCCGGGCCGCCACCGCCTCGGCCACCTGGTCGAGACGGTCGCGCCCCGCCCGACCCGTCGCCGTCACCCCGTCCTCCACCCCCCGCCGCTCGATCAGGGCGGTCCGGTAGTTGGCCACCAGCGACGACAGGTACCGGGCCAGGAGCCCGCGATGCTTCTCGGCGATGGCCACCGCCTCGGCCACCGCCACCACGTCGTCGGGCGGGGGCGGCTCCCGGTCGGGCCGGTCGAGGACCTCGAAGCCGATCAGGTCGAGCTTGGCGAACCGCCAACCGGCCGCCGTCAGACCCAGCCACAGGTCCCACTCCAGCTGGTCCACCAGCTGCTCGTCGAAGCCACCGACGTCGTCGAGGGCGCGGCGCCGCACCAGCCCGAGGGTCCCCAGGTGGTTGCCGGTGACCAGCAGGGTGGGATCGTGCTCACCGAGCTCGATCCGGGCACCCGTCGATCGGTGCCGGCCGTCGGCCGTGACCACCGCCTCGGTGGGGTCGTGGTCGAGCCGGGCGGCGGCGCCCTCCACGAACTCGGCGGTGGGGACGGCATCGGTGCCCAGGTGGAGGAGGTAGGGCGCACGGGTCATCCGGGTGCCCAGGTTCCGGGCCCGGCCCAGGCCGGCCTGGTCCTGGCGGACCACCTCCACCCCCCGCCGCTCGAGGGTGTCCAGCGCCACCAGCGCCTCGGGGAGCCGCGAGCCGTCGTCCACCACCAGCACCTCGCCCACCGTCACGGCCTCCAGCGCCGCCACCACCTCGAGGAGTCCGGCACCATCGTCCCGCCCGGTGACCACCGCCGCCACCCGGGAGCTGGGTGTCCCGTCGGCCGATCCCGTCATGCCCGCACCCGCCGGCCGACCCGCAGTCGTTCGGCGTGGACCGCCAGGGCGTCCCCCACCACCCGGGGGTCCCGGGTCCGCTCGAGGTGGTCCCGGGCCCGGGCCCCCAGGGCGTCGGCCCCGGCCGGGTCGTCCCGGACCCGGCGGAGGGCGGCAGCGGCGGCGTCCAGGTCGGGGTCGGCCCACCGGCCCAGCCCGGCATAGACCGGGGTGCCCGACGGGATGGGGACCAGGTCGGCCGGGACCAGGTGGGCGGTGTCCTCGTCCATGAAGTCGAGGTTGCCCGACCAGCCGGTGGCCACCACCGGCCGGCCCAGCGCCATGGCCTCGGCCATCCCCAGCCCGAACCCCTCGCTGCGGTGGAGCGAGGCGTAGCAGTCGCAGTGCTCCAGCATGGCCTTGACCTGGCGCGCCCGGACGTGGCCGTCGACGACCCGGATGTCCGGCCGGTCCACGGCGGCCCGCAGCCGATCGAGGTCCTCCCAGTAGACGTCGCCACCCACCGTCTTGATCACCAGCTGGGCGCCGTCGTCGGGACCGAACGCCCGGCGGTAGGCCTCCATCAGACCCAGCGGGTTCTTCCGCTCCACCACGCTGGCGAAGTCGAAGGTGAACAGCACCAGGAACCCTTCGGGGAGCCCGAGGTCGGCCCGGGTGGCGTGGGTCCGCCAGGTGGGAACCTCGACGGGCAGGGGCACCCGGACCACCCGGCCCCGCCCGGCTCCCTCGAGGGCGCCGGCCACGAACTCGCTGGGCGCCCAGACCTCGTCGAGCAGGTCGAAGGCCGGCCACAGCGACTCCGGGAAGCGCTCCGCCTCCCAGAACCACAGCCCGACCGAGCTCCGGTCCCCCAGGTGGTGGGCGGGCAGCCGGCTCCGGACCGACGGCCACCGGTCGGCGTTGATGCAGAAGACGTTGGTGTCGTGGGACCACCCGGCGTCCCAACCGGTGCCGGGGTCGTGGGCCAGGGCGTTGGCGGTGTCGTCGGAGGCGGCGGCGCTGACCGGGAGGCCGGCAGCGGCGGCGGCGGCCAGGATGAGGCGGGCCGCCTGCCCCACCCCCAGCTCGGCGTGGAGGTAGCCGAGCACGTTGAGCCCCGGCAGAGGACGACCCGGGGACGGATCGGGGTGACCCAGGCGCCGGCGGAGGGCGGCGGGCAGCCCCGTGGCTCTCGGGTCCTCGGCGGTGACCGCCCAGTGCTCGAGGTCGCGCGCCGAGACGTCGTCGTGGAGCGGGTCCGGGAAGGCCTGCTGCAGGTCGGTGCCGTACGACCAGACGGCCGACAGCAGGGCGGGCAGGCCGGTGGGGCCGATCTCCCAGGACGCCAGCCACTCCTCGAAGCCGTCCGGGTCGTCGAAGGGGTTGGGTGGCGGTGGCCGGCGGAGGGCGTCCGCCTCCTTCAGCCCGGCGCGGTAGGTACGGCGGCGGGCCGGGTCGAGCGGGGTGCCGACGGGGGTGGTCGCCCACCCGTAGGGGGCGTCGATGTCCCGGTCGTAGCCGGCCTCGAGCAGGCGGGCGGCGTACCGTTCGCACAGCCACCGCACGGTGGGGTGCTCGCCCAGGAGCACCCGGGGCCTGGGGCCCTGGTGCCGGGAGAGCACATGGGGGCGCCGGGGATCGAACCCGCTGTAGTGGAAGAAGACCAGGGGGTGCCCGTCCACCAGCACCTGCTCGCCGCGTCGGGCCACCGAGCGGCCGGCCAGGTTCCAGTACGCCAGGTTGCAGGCCGGGTCGCGGTGGACGACATGGGGGAAGCAGTCGATGAAGTCCACCCACCGCTGGTCGGTGAAGAGCGTGTTGGCGAGGTCCACCACCCCGTCGCGGCGGAGGCGTTCCTGCCAGAAGTCGAGGAAGCCGCCGTGGAGGCCGGACGGCCCGACGCCCAGGAACCCCAGGTTGTAGACGCCGGAGACCAGGATGGCCGCCTCGTCGATGCTCCGCCCGTCCCGCGGCAGCGGCGTCAGCAGGTGGGGGGTCACCACCACCCCGTGCTCCTCGGCCAGGGAGGCCAGGTCGTCGAGCGGGGCGAAGACCTCGATGTCGGGGTCGAGGTAGAGCACCGGGCGGTCGGAGGCGGTGACCAGCGAGGCCACCAGCCAGGGCTTCACGGCGGTGGAGAGCTCCAGCACCGTGTAGGTGCCGGCCATCTCCCGGCCCAGGGGGCCGCCGAGACCGACGTCGTGGAGGGTCAGGGCGTGGAAGGGCTCGTCCGGGCGGCTGACCCCGGGCGGGTCGTCGATGACCAGGGCCGACAGCACCGAGCCGGGGTGGTGCCGGGCGAACGAGCGGGCCAGGACCCGGGCGGCCGGCAGGTAGTTGCGGGCCACGATGGTGCACGCCCCGAACCCGTCCATCGTCGAGATGTTACAAAGCGGTGCTCGCCGACCCCGTCATCCGGGGGACGGCGGGGGTCGCCGCGGTACCATGCGGGCCGTGCGACGACTCCTCCCCCTCCGCGGACGGCGCCGATGACGGCGTGGGCGGACCTCACCGCCCGACCGGTCCCCGCCGAGGTGCTGGCCGAGGTCTTCGGGGACGAGGCCGTGGTGGTGCAGCTCCGGACCGGCGCGTACTACGCCTTCGACGCCGCCTCGACGGCCCGGTGGACGGCCATCGCCGGCGCCGGGAGGCTGGGCGACCTGCCCGCCGACGACGAGCTCCCGGCGTTCGTCCGCTACCTGGTCGGCGAGGAGCTCCTCGAGGTGGGTGGCGACCTGCCGTCCGACGCCGCCGACGCCGCCGTCGGGGAGGGGTGGCCGGGGATCGAGAAGTTCACCGACATGGCCGACCTGCTGGTGCTCGACCCCATCCACGACATCGACCTCGACGGGGACGGCTGGCCCACCGTGGCCGATGCCGCCGGGTAGGCCGCCGTCCACCGCCCGACCGGTACCGCCCCCCCGCTGTCCGTCCCCGACATCGGCCCTCTGGCCGCCGACGCCCGTGCCGGCTTCGTCCGGGCCTGCGACGCCGTGGGGCGGCGGGACCTCCACCTGACCATCGCCGGACAGCCGGTGCTGCTCCGGGTGGCCGGCGATCCCCTGGCCGACTCCCTCCTCCCCGCCCTGTCCCGGTGCCGGACGGCCGGGCCGCCCGCCGAGCCCGTCATCACCCTGTCGGCGTGGGAGTCGGCCGGTTCCGGGGTCCCCGCCCCCCGCCCGCCGTGGTCGCTCGACGACTACCTGCCCCGCGACGAGGTACGGGGCTCGGGGAGCACCGGGATCGACGTCGCCTACGCCCTGGCCAGCCGCATCCTGTCGCTCTGGGAGCGGGCGACCTCCCAGGGCGTCTTCTGGGTCGACGACGTCGGCGGCCTCCCCCCCTGGGAGCCCAACGCCCCGTTCCGGAACCTGCTGCACTGGGCGCTGGGCGACCGGGGCCTGGTCCTGGCCCACGCCGCGGTGGTGGGTACGGCGGCGGGCGGCGTCCTCCTGGCCGGACGGGGCGGTGCCGGGAAGTCGACCACCGCCCTGGTCTGCGTGGACGCCGGCTGGAGGTACGTGTCGGACGACTACTGCGTCCTGACCACCCTGGGCCCGCCCACCGCCCACGCCCTCTACGGGATCGGCAAGCTCTCCCCGGCCATGGCGGCGAGGCTGACCGGACTGGCGGGGGCGGTCCGTTCCCAGCGCGACGACGGCAAGCTGGTCCTCGACGTGGCGGCCGTCCGGCCCGAGCTCCTGGCCTCCTCGCTGCCGCTCCGGGCGGTGGTGGTCCCCACGGTGGGCCCGGCCACCGGGCAGCTCCGGCCGCTGCCCGCCTCGGCCGGGGCCCGGGCCCTGGCCCCCAGCACGCTCTTCCAGCTGCCGGGGGCCCGCCCGGGGGCGTTCGGGGCCATCGCCGCCGCCATCCGCCACCTGCCGGTCTTCGGCCTGGAGGTCGGACCGGACCTGGAGTCCATCCCCGAAGCCCTGCGGGCGGCCCTGGCCGGGGCGGCGGGGTGAGCCCTCCCGACCTGTCGGTGGTGATCCCGGCCCGCGACGCCGTGGCCACCCTGCCGGCCACCCTGGCCAGCCTGGAGGGCGCCGACGGCCTGCTCGAGGTGGTGGTGGTCGACGACGGCTCCACCGACGGCACCGGGCAGCTGGTCCGCTCCCTGGCCGAGGCGAGGACGTGGGGACCGGTTGGGCTCCGGGTGGTCACCCAGTCCCGGGGCGGCCCGTCGGCGGCCCGGAACCGGGGTGCCGACGAGGCGGAGGGCGAGGTGCTGGTCTTCCTGGACGCCGACGACCTCTGGATGGCCCCCACCCCCGACCCCCGCCGCACCGGGCTCCCCGACGGTCCGGCCGTCGCCCTCGGTCGGGTCCTGTGCCATGCCGGCACCCCCCTGGTCCCCCAGGGCGAGCCGTTCGACGGCTTCTTCACCGGCGCCGCCCTCATCCGGCGTCCGGCCTTCGACCGGGTGGGGCCGTTCGACACCGGCCTGACCCTGGGCGAGGACGTCGACTGGTTCCTCCGGGCCCGGGAGGCCGGCATTCCCCTCACCTTCCACCCCGAGGTGGTACTCGGCTACCGGCTCCGCCCCGGCTCGCTGAGCTCCCGCCGCACCAACCGCTCCCACGGCCTGCTGGCCGCCCTCCACCACTCCGTCGACCGGCGCCGGGCGGCGCCCGAGGTGCCCCGATGAACCGCACCTCCCCCCTGACCGTCACCGTGGTGATGGCCCTCCTGGACGGCGAGCCCCACCTCGGCGAGTGCCTGGCCGCCATCGACGCCCAGACCCGGCCACCCCACCAGGTGGTCATCGTCGACGGCGGGTCCACCGACGGCTCGCGGGAGCGGGTGGCGGCCTGGGGCCGGGCCACCGTCCTCGACATCCCCAACGCCGGATGGCACCGGGCGCTCAACGCCGCCGCCGGGGTGGCCACCGGCGACCTGGTGGCGGTGACCAGCTCCGACGACCGCCTCGACCGGCGTGCCCTCGAGCGGCACACCGACGCTCTCGCCGCCGCCCCCGAGGCGGGCTACAGCTACGGACGGGTGGCCCTGTTCGCCGACGCCGGCGGGGTGTCCGACTCGGTGCCGGAGGCGCTGGACGGGACCACCCCCTCGGCCCGGGTCCTCGAGGCCCTGGCCATCCGGCGGTCGGTGCTGGACCGGGTCGGAGGGTTCCGACCCGATCTCCGCCACTCGGCCGACGTGGAGTGGGTGGCCCGCCTCGGCGACCTGGGGATCGTCCCGGCGGTGATCGACGAGGTGGTGGTGGCCAAGCGCCTCCACACCGCCAACACCACCTACACCCAGCCCGACGTGACCGCCGGGATCACCCGCTCGCTGCGCCTCAGCATCCTCCGCAAGCAGGGTCGGGCGTGACCGGCGGGGACGGGGTCACCGTGGTGATCCCGGTCCGCGACGGCGAGGCCTTCCTGGCCGAGGCCGTCCGGAGTGCCCTCGACCAGACCCGACCCCCCGCCGAGGTCATCGTGGTGGACGACGGCTCCTCCGACGGCAGTGCCGGGCTGGCCCGTGCCCTCGGGGCGACGGTGATCGACCAGCCGCCCCTCGGCCCGGGTGCGGCCCGCAACCGGGGCGCCGCCCACGCCACCACCCCGCTGCTGGCCTTCCTGGACGGGGACGACCGGATGACGCCCGACCGGCTGGTCGTCCAGGCCCGCGCCCTGGTCGACGGGCCCGATCTCGACGGCGCCCTCGGGCTCATGCGGCGCTTCGCCCCCGGTCGGCCCCCCACCGGGGACCCCGAGCCGTGCCTCCTGCCCAGCGCCCTCCTGGTCCGTCGCCAGGTGTTCCTCGACAGCGGGGGGTTCGACCCCGACCTCCCGGCCGGAGAGTTCGTGGACTGGCTCACCCGGTGCCGCGAGGCGGGCCGGCACTTCACCGTCCTCGACGCCGTGGTGGTGGAGCGCCGGGCCCACGACGGCAACCTGACCCGTGACCGGGAGCGGGTCCGGGCCGGCTACCTGGCGGTGGCCCGATCGGCCATCGAACGCCGGCGGCGGGAGGCGGCGGCTCCCGACGACCACCCCGGATGATCCTCGGGCGGCGGACCCGGGGGGACGACGGCGCCTTCACCCTCGCCCCGCACCACCAGCTCCTCTACCGGGCGGCCCTGGCCGACGACGAACGGGCCCTCGTCGCCTACCGGACCTGGAGCCGCCACCTCGACCTGGAGAGGCTCGACGTCGCCTCCCAGCGGATGATCGCCCCCCTGGTGGCCAACCTCGAGCGACTGGGGGTGGGGGACGACGACCCGTGGCTGGCGCGGTTCCGGAAGGTCACCCGGTTCACCTGGCTGAAGACCCAGTTCCTCATCGGCCAGACCGAGCCGGTCCTGACCGCCCTGGACGCCGCCGGGATCCCGGCCATGGCCCTGAAGGGCGCCGCCGTGGTCCACCACACCGGTGGGGCGGTGGCCCTGCGGCCGATGGACGACATCGACCTCGCCGTCCCGTTCGGGTCGCTGGAGGTGGCCGTCGGCGTGCTCGCCTCGGCCGGCTTCGTCGCCGAGGGACCGCCCCGCACCTCGGAGGAGCTGGCCGCCCTGGCCCGGGGCCTCTGGTCGATCGGCACCCTCAACCCCGCCGGCGCCGAGATCGACCTCCACTGGCACGTTCTCCACGGCTCCCTCCACCCCGACGCCGATCGGGAGTTCTGGGAGGCGGCCGGCCCCGCCCACCTCGGGCGCACCCCCTGCCTGGTCACCAGCCGAGAGGACACCCTCCTCCACGTGGTCGCCCACGCCTCCCGACCCGAGGCCGATCCCACCCTCCGGTGGGCGGGTGACGTGGTGGCACTGGTCCGGTCGGCCGGCCCCGAGGGGGTGGCCTGGGACCGGGTCACCGACCAGGCCCGCCGCCACCGTCTGGCTCTCCCGACCGCCGACGCCCTGGAGGTGCTGCGCCGGGTGGTGGGGCTTCCGGTCCCGTCGGCCACCCTCGCCGAGCTGCGGCGGACCCGGGTCCCGCTGGCCGAGCGCCTGGGGGCGACCCCCCGCCGGGGTCCCGACGGCGCCCTCCGACTCCCCACCCCCACCGAGCAGCTGGCCGACGCCTACCAGGGGTTCGTCCGACGGCGGGTCCCGCCCGGCCGGCGGGCCTCGGTGGCCGACCGGGCCCGCTTCCTGACCGAGTGGTGGGACCTGCCCGGCGTCCGCCAGGTGCCGGCCCATGCCCTCTTCGTGGCCCTGGGGCGCCCCTGGCGCACCCTCGGACGGCTGGGGTCCCCGGTGGGGCGATCGTCGACGGGCAGCCACCGGTCGGTGGCCCCCGGCGACCAGCTCGGGTTCGCGGTGGGGGGTGACGGGCACCGTCTTCTGGGCCGGGGGTGGTCGTTCCCCGAGCCCCACGGCACCTGGACCATCGGGCGGGAGGCGGCGGTCCGCATGGTGGTCGACGGGCCGGACCGCCCAGACCTGGTCCTCACCTGCACGGTGGTGCCCTTCCTGGCGCCGGGCCGGAAGCGACTGGACGTGGGCGTGGTCGTCAACGGATGGCCGGTGGCCCAGTGGCGCTTCGAGGGCGACGGCTGGCGCCCGGACCGGAAGCGGGTGGCGGTGGCCGCCGCCCTCGTCCCCCCGTCGGGCCACCTCGAGCTGCGCTTCGTCATCGACCGGCCCCTCTCCCCCGACGCCGTCGGCCACGAGAGCACCGAGCGGCCGGTGGGCCTGTCCCTCCACGCCCTGGGGATCGGGGGACGGCCGGCCGGGTGATCCCGCCGGCGGGCCGGCCGTCGCACCCGGTCGGTACGGTGGCGTGATGACTCCCGTCCCCACCGAGCTGGGCCGCGGGGTGGTGGTCCTGCCCGGTCAGCCCGTCCCGGCGCCGTGGGGCTCCTGTCCCCGGGTCGAGGTCGGCGAGCCCCAGCTGGCCGATCCCGGCGCCACCCTCCTGACGCTGCACCAGGCGTGGTCGACCCGTACCCCGGTGGTCATCGAGCTGGGGGTGGACAGCGACCGGCTGCGCGAGCCGGAGTCCTACCGGGGCCCGGTCCACGACCTCGCCCCCACCTTCGAGTTCGCCCTCGAGCGGCTCCACTTCCTGGTGTGGGCCAACACCTACGACGCCCGGTCCGGCGAGCCGGTGTGGTGGCACGGCCGGAAGGCGGCCCGGCTCCTGGCCGACCAGGGAGTGGTGGCCGGCGACACGGCCGACCTCACCCTGGCCGACGGCACCCCGTGCTTCGTCGACGGCGGTCCCGGCGCACCACCGGTGCTGGCCGACGGCACCCGGGTGGTCCACCGGTGGAACGCCGAGCGGGGGGTCCTGCGGTCGGCCCGCCCCGGGTCTCCCCCCGAGGGCCTGGCCGACGACCAGCGGGCGGCGGTGACCGACGCCGGCGGCCCGGTCCGGGTGATCGCCCCGGCCGGGTCGGGGAAGACCCGGGTGCTGGTGGAGCGCCTCCGCCACCTGGTGGTCGACCGGGGGATGGACCCGGCCACCGTCACCGCGGTGGCCTACAACACCAAGGCGGCCGACGAGCTCCGCGACCGCTGCGCCGACATCCTCCCCACCGGCGCCGGCACCATCCGGACCCTCAACAGCCTGGGCCTGTGGATCTGCAACCGCCTGGGGCCGGACGGCTCGTGGACGGTGGTGGACGAGCCGAGGGTGCGGGCCCTCGTCCAGCAGGTCTTCGACGTCCCCCGCCACGTCAACACCGACACGGTGGCGCCCTACATCGCCGGGCTCTCCGCCATCCGGCTCGGGCTGCGGAGCCCGGGGGAGGTGGAGGAGGCGATGCCCGACGCCACCGGCCTGGCCGACGGGTTCACCCGCTACCGGCGGGCGCTCGACGACGCCCGCCTCCTCGACTTCGACGACCAGATCTACCGGGCCCTCGAGGTGCTGCTGGCCGACCCGGAGGCGCGGGCGCGGGCGCGGTCCCACGTCCGGGCGCTGCTGGTCGACGAGTTCCAGGACCTGACGCCGGCCCACGTCCTGCTGCTCCGGCTGCTGTCCGCCCCCGGCTACGACTGCTTCGGAGTGGGCGACGACGACCAGGTGATCTACGGCTACGCCGGCGCCGACCCCGGCTTCCTCCTCGACTACGGCCGGTACTTCCCGGGAGCGTCGGAGCGGGCCCTGGAGGTCAACTACCGGTGCCCGCCGGAGGTGGTCGGGGCCGCCGTGCACCTGCTCGGCTACAACCGCCGGCGGGTGGCCAAGACCATCCGGGCCGCCCGACCGGCCGACCCGGGCTCCCTCGAGGTGCGCCGCCGTCCGGCCGACCAGCTGGCCACCGCCGCCGTCGACCAGGTCGGCGCCTGGCTGGCCGACGGGGTGGCGCCCGGGGACATCGCCGTCCTCTCCCGGGTCAACGCCACCCTCCTCCCCGTGCAGGTGGCCTGCGCCGAGGCCGGCGTGCCCTGCGTGGCCCCACTCGGTCCGGCGGTGCTCGAGCGGACCGGGGTGCGGACCGCCCTCGCCTACCTCCGGATCGGGCTCGACCCGGACCGGATCACCGCCGCCGACGTCCGGGACACCGTCCGGCGACCGTCCCGTGGCATCGCCCCCAAGGTGGTGGACATGATCGCCGGCAGCCGGGGCACCTCGATCGACGACATCCGGCGCCTGGCCGGCCGCCTGACCGGTCGCGACGCCCCCAAGCTCGACTCCTACGCCGACGACCTCGAGCGCCTGGCCGCCGCCTGCCGGCGATCGACGGCCGAGGCCCTCCGGACGGTCCGGGTCGACCTCGGGCTGGGCGGCACCATGGACGTCCTGGACAGCTCGCGCCGGGAGCCCGACCGCTCCACCCACACCGACGACCTCCTGGCCCTGGAGTCGGTGGCGACCCTCCACCCCGAGGTGGGGTCGTTCGAGCCGTGGCTCCGGGCCAGCCTGGCCCCGACCCCCACCGGCGGCGACCGGGTGCTGCTCTCCACCGTCCACCGGATCAAGGGCCGGGAGTGGGGGCACGTGGTGGTCTACGGCGCCTCGGAGGGGAGCTTCCCCCACCGCCTGAGCCAGGACGAGGAGGGTGAGCGCCGGGTGTTCCACGTCGCCCTCACCCGGACCCGCCACCGGGTGGTGGTGCTGGGGGCGGCCGACGCCCCGTCGATCTTCCTCGACGAGCTGGACGGGTCCCGGGTGGTCGCCCCTCCGCCCCCGGCCCGGACCCGACCCACCTCCCCGGCTCCCACCCCGGCCCGGCCGGCGGGCCCGGCCGGCCCGGCCGAGGAGGCCCTCCGGGCCTGGCGGCGGACCACCGCCTCCCAGCAGGGCGTGCCCGCCTACGTGGTCCTCAACGACCGCGAGCTGGTGGGCATCGCCGAGCGGGCCCCCCGGACCCTGGCCGAGCTGTCGACCTGCCCGGGCATCGGGTCGATCCGGCTCGACCGCTACGGCGACGAGATCCTGTCGGTGCTCGGCGACGCCGTCTAGGCCGGCGATGGCTCAGCCGGGCCGGAGCTGCCCCACCACCGCCCGCGGGTCGCCGTCCTCGTCCTCCAGCACGTCGACCCGGCGGTAGCCGGCCGCCCGGTAGAGGTCGGCCACCGGCCGGTCCTGGCCGCCCCCCACCTCGAGGAGCAGCCACCCGCCGGGGCGCACCCAGCGGGGACTCCGGGCGACCACCGGCCCCACCCGGGCCAGACCGTCGGCCCCGCCGTCGAGGGCCCGGAGCGGCTCGTAGGCCAGGACGTCCCGGGGCAGCAGGCGGAGGGCGTGGTCGGGCACGTAGGGGAGCACCCCCACCAGGACGTCCACCCGTCCGGCCAGGTCGGGGGGGAGTGCCCCGTCGAGGTCACCCTCCACCACCACCAGCCCGTTCCGGCGGGCGCAGGCGGCCGCCACCGGGTCGAGCTCGGTGCCCACCACCGTGGCCCGGGGGTGGGCGGCCCGCAGGACCATCCCGATGGCCCCCGACCCGGTGCAGAGGTCGACGGCGACGCCGTCGTCGGGCAGCCGGTCGGCCGCCAACCGGGCCATCGGCTCCGACTGCCAGCGGGGGACGTAGACCCCGGGGGCGACCGACACCGTCAGCCCGCAGAAGGCCGCCGTCCCGGTGACCCACGCCAACGGCTCCCCGGCCAGCCGGCGGTGGAGGAGGCGGCGGAGGTGGGCGTCGTCGTCCGCCGCCCCCCGCAGCTCGGCCGCCTCCTCCTCGGCGGCCACGCACCCGGCCGCCCGGAGGGCGGCGGTGACGGCGGCGGCATCGAGGGGCCCGACCGGCGGCGGCTCAGTCAGCGGGGTCCGGGGCGTCGCCGGGGACCTCGGGGGCGTCGAGGTCCCACGCCTCGTCCTCGCCGGCGCGGATGGGGTCGCCGCCGCCCACCGGCCCACCGACCCCGTCGGGATCGTCCACCCCGCCGTCCAGGGTGGCGATGCGCTCGGGATCGTCGAACTCCGCCCCGGCCTCCTCGAGCTCGCGGTCGTCGACGGCCAGGGTGGGATCGAGCGACGGGTCGAGCTCCACGTCCTCGAGAAACCCGGGGTCGAGGCCCTCGGCGTCGTCGAGGGCCTCGTCGCCCTGCTCGAACACCTCGGTGCCCGAAGGCTCATCGGGCGACCACTCGGTGGTATCGCTCATGGTTGGCTCCTTGTCGGTTCGGTCGGTGGGGCCGGCGGTGGACCGCCGGCGGGGACGCCCCTCAGGCCGGAGGGCGGAGCGCCGGGTGGCGCTTGGCCAGCAGGGGCAGGATCAGCGAGCGGGGGGCCAGCCATCCGGCGCCGGCCCCCACCTTGTTGGCCATGCCGGGGATCACCACCGCCCGGTCGGCGTCCATCCCGGCCACGGCGGCGTCGGCCACCGCCCGGGCGGTCACCCACATGATGGCGGGCAGGGACTCGCCGGCCTCGGTGTCGGTGAGGCCGGAGGCCTCGGCGAAGCCGGTGGCCACCGGGCCCGGGCAGAGGGCGGTGACGGAGACCCCGCTCCCCCGCAGCTCGGCCCGGACGGCGTGGCTGTAGGAGAGGACGAACGCCTTGCTGGCGCCGTAGCCGGCCTGGCCCGGGAGCGGCTGGTAGGCGGCGGTGGACGCCACGTTGAGGACAGCCCCGCTACGGCGCTCCACCATCCCCGGCAGGAACGCGGTGCAGAGGTGGACCACCGCCTCGACGTCGGTGCGCACCATGGCCAGCTCCCCGGCCACGTCGGCGGCGGACACCGGGCCCATGGTGGTGAACCCGGCGTTGTTGACCAGGATGTTGACGGCCAGGCCCCGCTCGGCCACCTCGGTGACCACCCGGGTGCGGTCGTCCTCGTCGGACAGGTCGGCGGCCACCACCTCCGCCCGGATCCCGTGGGTGGCGGCCAGGTCGTCGGCCAGCGAACGCAGCCGGTCCTCCCGTCGGGCCACCAGGGTCAGCCCGTGCCCGCGGGCGGCCAGGATGGCGGCGATCTCCGCGCCGATGCCGGACGACGCCCCGGTCACGAGGGCGGTGCGGTCGGGGTGGGGGGCCGGGAGGGTCATGCCCCGATGGTAGGTCCCGGTGGGAGCTCACCGGCCGGGGCGGCTCCGGGGTGCTCGGACCCGTAGACGGCCCGGGCCCGGAACCGGAGGGGGCGCTCACCGAGCTCCTCGAGGTAGTGGGCCGTCCACCCCGCCACCCGGGCCACGGTGAAGACGGTGCGTCCGGTGTCGGCGGGCAGCCCCGCCGACCAGGCCAGGGCGGCCAGGGCCAGGTCGACGTTGGGCGCGGGGATCCCGTGGGCGGAGGCCAGCGCCACCATGTCGGCCACCAGCCGCCGCTGGTCGGGGGTGGCCGACGCCTCGAAGGCCTCGGCCAGGATCCCGTACCGGGGGTCACCGTCGACGTAGACGGTGTGCCCGAACCCGGGCAGTACCCGCTGCCACCGGAGGGTGTCGTCGAGGGCGCGCTCGGGACCCACCCGGTCGGCGTCGACCAGCAGCCCGTAGGCCAGCTGACTGGCCCCGCCGTGGAGGGGGCCGGCGATGGTGCCCACCCCGGCCAGGACGGCGTCCCAGAGGTCGGCCCGGGTGGAGGCGGCCACCCGGACGGCCACCGTGGAGGTGGCCAGCTCGTGGTCGGCCAGGAGCACCAGGGCCCGGTTGACGGCGTCCACGAACACCGGGGCGGGCCGGTCGACCAGGCGGCCGGCCAGGCGGCCGGCCACGGAGCCCCCACCGGGCCCGTCGCCCGGGAGGGCGGCCACCATGGTGGCCACCAGGCGGCGGGCGCTCCCGGTCACCGCCTCGGGGCGGAGGTCGGCCCGCAGCGGGTTGGCCGCACCGGCCATCACCACCGACCAGCGGAGCCGGTCGAAGGCGCCCAGGGCCGGGGGCGTCGGCAGCGACAGCGCCTCCCACCCGGCGGTCGTCCCCGTTCGGCCGGCATCGCCCCACAGCAGCTCGGCCACCTCCTCGAAGGACGAGGTCCCGGCCAGGTCGGTGGCCGGGACCCCCCGGTAGCGGGGGCCGTCGGGGCGGATCTGGGTCACCGAGGTGGCCACCGTGGCCAGCCGGGTGGACACCCGGTCCCCGGCCCGGTCCCGCCGGGCCAGGCGCTCGATGTCGTCGAGGTCGAAGAGGCTCCGCCGGCTGCCGGGCGACGGGTGCGACCGGAGGAGCCCCCGGCTCACGTAGGCGTAGAGGGTGGCGACCTTGACCCCCAGGCGCCGGGCCGCCTCGTCGCTCTCGAGCATGCGGGACACCCCGGCAGCCTAGCCGGGCTGACATTGACTTGATCAACATTTACAAGTCAGGGGGACCCGTGCACACTGGGGTCGAGATCCGCCCACCAACCACGGGCCGGCCGGCCACCGGGCGGCCCCGAGGAGTCCCCATGGCCACCGCCGTCCGGGAGCTGATGTCCGCTCCGCCCGTCACCTGCTCCGCCTCCGCCTCGCTGGCCGATGCCGCCCGGCTCATGCACGACCACCACATCGGGTCGGTGGTGGTGGTCGACGGTCCCAAGGTCGCCGGCATCGTCACCGAGCGTGACCTGCTCCGATCGGCGGCCGCCCACGCCGACCCGCTCGCCGAGCCCGTCCGGCTGTGGATGACCTCCCACCCCGACGTGCTGGGCCCCGACGAGGAGGCGGCGGCGGCCTGGGCCAGCCTCACCCACCACCACTTCCGGCACCTGCCGGTGGTGGAGGACGGCACCCTGATCGGGGTGGTGTCACTGCGGGACCTGCTGTCCGTGGCCCAGATCCGACCGGCCTCCGAGGCGGGGGTCGACGTCCCCCGGGGCCTGGAGGGCGTCGTGGTGGCGGAGACGTCGGTCGGGGACGTCCGGGGCGAGGAGGGCTTCTACCACTACGGGCCCTACTCGGCGGTGGAGCTGGCCGCCACCCGGAGCCTCGAGGATGTCTGGCAGCTGCTGCTCGACGGGGAGCTCCCCGGCGCCGACCGGGCCGCCGCCTTCGCCGACCGGGTGGCCGGCCTGCGGGCCCTCCCTCCCGGGCTCGCCGCCGTCCTCCCGTCGCTGGCCACGGACGGGTCCACCCCGCTCGACGTGTTGCGCACCGGGGTCTCCGTCCTCGGTGCGGAGCTGGGCTGGCGACCGACCCACGACATCGGCGGCGAGGAGCTCCGGGGCCAGGCCCTCCACCTGGCCGCCGCCGTCCCCACCCTGCTGACCGCCTGCCACCGCCTCCGGCACGGGCGGGAGCCGGTGGCGCCGAGGCCGGACCTCGGCTACGCCGCCAACTACCTCTGGATGCTCCGTGGCGAGGAGGCGCCCCCCGAGCACGTCCGGGCGGTGGAGCAGTACCTGATCCTCACCATCGACCACGGCTTCAACGCCTCCACCTTCACCGCCCGGGTCATCGCCTCCACCGGCGCCGACCTGGCCGCCGCCGTCACCGGTGCGGTGGCCGCCCTGTCCGGCCCCCTGCACGGCGGGGCCCCCAGCCGGGCCCTCGACATGCTCGACGGGATCGGGACGGCCGACCGCGCCGAGGCCTGGGTCCGCGAGGCGGTGGTCCGGGGCGACCGGGTGATGGGCTTCGGGCACCGGGTCTACAAGACCGACGATCCGCGTTCGACCTTCCTCCGCGGGGTGGCCCGCTCGCTGGGGGGCCCGCTGGTGGAGCTGGCCACCCGGGTGGAGCAGACCACGGTGGAGGTGCTGGCCGAGCTGAAGCCGGGACGCCGGCTCTACACCAATGTGGAGTTCTACGCCGGTGTGGTCCTGTCCACCTGCGGCATCCCCCGGGACATGTTCACCCCCACCTTCGCCTCGTCCCGCACCATCGGCTGGGCCGCCCACGTGCGGGAGCAGGCGGCCGACAACCGCCTGATCCGCCCGGCTGCCCGCTACGTCGGGCCGCCGCCGCCCCGACCGGTGCCGGCCCGGTGAGCCAGGACGGTCACCGGGCGCTCCTCCACCCAGTGGAGGTGGAGCTCCCGGCGGGCGATGCGCCACCGGTCTGCCTCCCGCCGGTAGGTGTCGAGATAGGTGAGGTACCAGACGGTGTCGACGGCGGCCGGCGCCCCCGGCCGGTCGGACGCCCGCACGTGGTGGGCCAGGCCGCGCACCCGTCCGGTGGCCGACGGCGGGGCGGTGGCCGGGGCCTGCACCGCGAAGTGGCCGTCGACCACCTGGTGGAGCGTCCACTCGTAGCGGGCCAGGCCCGACGGGACCGAGCGCAGCACGTCGGCACCGGTCAGGGTCCGCACCGGCGCCAGCTGCTCGGGAGGGAGGGGCACCACCAGCTCGCCGTCAGCGGTGAAGAGGGCGGCGAACCGGCCACCGTCCCGGTCGTCCACCGCCGCGGCATACTCGCCGGACAGGGCGAGCAGCTCCGACTCGTCGTCGCCGGGTCGACCGGTCACCCGGCGGCGGCCGCCGGGCGCACGCCCATCGCCTCGGCGAAGGCGGAGAGCTCGTCCTCGAGGGCGGCCAGGTCGTCGGTGAGGGAGGTGGAGAGGACCAGCCGCCGGGCACCCAGCTCCTCGGCCTCGGCCACCGACTCCTCGGTGCAGGCGGGGAGGTAGCCGCTGAGGCTCAGTTCGATGCCCGCCGGGTCGCGTCCGGCCGCCTCCGCCGACCGGTGCATCTCGCCCAGGCGGGCGCGCACCTGGTCGGGGTCCAGCCCCAGGGGCTGGAAGCCGTCGCCCAGCCGGCCCGCCCGCGCGGCGGCGGCCGGGCTGTGGCCACCGATGTGGATGGGCACCCCGCCGGGGGCCACCGGCTTCGGGTAGGAGTGGGCATGGGCGAAGGAGACGAACTCCCCGTCGAAGGTCACCCCCTCCGGCCGGTGGCCGGCCCACAGCACCCGCATGGCCTCGATGGTCTCGTCGGTCCGGCGCCCCCGGGTCCGCGGGTCGGCGCCGGTGGCCCGGAGCTCCTCGTCCATCCACCCCACCCCCACGCAGAGGCGGAGCCGGCCGCCCGACAGCACGTCGACGGTGGCCACCCGCTTGGCCAGCACCACCGGCTGGTGGTTGGGCAGGACCAGCACCCCGGTGGCCAGCACCAGACGGTCGGTGACGGCGGCCAGATAGGCCAGGAGATCGAGGGGGTCGGGGATGGCGCAGTCGTCGGGCAACGGCATCCGGCCCGACCGGGCGTAGGGGTAGGTGCTCCGGTAACCGCTCACCACCACGGCGTGCTCCACCACCACGATCGACTCGAATCCGCAGGCCTCGACGTGCCGGGCGAAGGCGGCGATCCACTCCGGATCGGCGGTGGTCCCCGTGCGGACCGGGGGGATGATCCCGTACTCCATGGCGTGCTCACTCTCCTCGGGGGCCGGGACCGGTGTCCCGGGGGCCCCGCCCCTCCAGCCGGCGGCGGGACCGAGCGTACGCAGGGCCGGCGCCGGGGGGCCACCGCGGCCCCATCCCCCCAGGTGGGGCCGGTAGCATTGGGCGGGTGGAGGACGAACCAGGGGACGGCGGCGTCCCCGGCCGCCCCGGGGGCCCGCCGACCGGCGGCGACACCCCGTCCCCACCCCTCGACTGGCAGCAGCTGCCGGGGTCGATCGGTGGGGAGGCCGGCCGGGACGCTGCCTCGGCGACCGACGGCGCGGTGGCGGGCGATGACGCCGGGGGGGCCGGGGGCGCCCCGACCGACGGGCGCCCCGGTCGGGGCGCGGACCGGCGGCGGACCCTCCGACGCCGGCGGTTCATCGGGCTGGCGGCGGCCGGGGGCGCGGTGGCGGCCGGCGCCGCGGCGGTGGCGGCCACCGACGACCCGGGGCCGGCCCGCCGGTCAGCGGCTCCCCCCCGGCCCCGGCCCACCCCCACGTCGACCACCGTCACCACCACCAGCACCGCCCCCGGCGTGGTCAACACCAAGGTGGCCAGCGGAGTCACCCTTCCGGTGAACCCGGCCATCCTGGCCGAGAACGCCAAGACCGGGCAGGCGTGGTGGGTGACCACCCCCCAGCAGGCCGGAGACATCGAGGGCTACGCCGACCAGGTCAGCGCCCAGGCCGGCGACACCGTCACCCTCTACGTGAGCACCAAGGCCCCCACCTTCCACGTGGAGGTCTACCGGATGGGGTACTACCAGGGCATCGGCGCCCGCCTGGTCTACCGCTCCGACCAGGTGCCGGGCGGACGCCAGGCCGTCCCGGTGGTGACGGCCCCCACCAACACCGTGGAGTGCAACTGGAACCCCTCCGTCTCCCTCACCGTGGAGTCGTCGTGGCCGCCCGGTGCCTATCTGCTCAAGCTGGTCGGTCCCGACAACGAGCAGCAGTTCGTGCCCCTGTGCATCCGCGACGACGCCTCGACGGCGGCGGTGGTGATCCAGTCGAGCGTCACCACCTGGCAGGCGTACAACCGGTGGGGCGGCTACAGCCTCTACTACGGCAACAGCGGCGGGGCCCTGTCCTTCACCCACGCCCCGGGCGGGGGGAGCTTCGCCAACCGGGCCCGGGTGGTCTCCTTCGACCGCCCCTACGACCACGACTGGGCGTCCGGGGCGGCCGACTTCGTGGGCAACGAGTTCCCGGTGATCTACCAGGCCGAGCAGCTCGGGCTGGACGTCACCTACTGGACCGACCTCGACTTCCACGCCCGGCCCCAGCTGCTGACCCAGCACCGGGCGCTGATCAGCCTGGGTCACGACGAGTACTGGTCGCTGCCCATGCGCACGGGCGCCGCCTCCGCCCTCGCCGCCGGGGTGAACCTGGCGTTCCTGGGGGCCAACGCCTGCTACCGGCAGATCCGCATCGAGCCGTCGGCGCTGGGGGACAACCGCCACCAGGTCTGTTACAAGTCGGCCGCCGAGGACCCGATGACCGGGACCAACGACACGCTGGTCACGGTGAACTGGGACCAGTCCCCGGTCGACCAGCCCGAGAGCCAGCTGATCGGCAGCACCTACCAGGACCTCGGGGCCATGGCCGACCTGGTGATCCTCGACGCCGGCTCCTGGCTGTTCGCCGGCACCGGCCTCACCGCCGGCCAGAAGCTGCCGCGGGTGATCCAGGGGGAGTTCGACCGCTACGTCCCGGGTCCGGCCAGTCCCACCACCGTCGACGTGGTGGCCCACTCGGTGGTCCCCAACCGGAACAACAACTTCTCCGACGTGACCTGGTACACCGTGCCCCACGGCGGAGGGGTCTTCGCCTCGGGGAACGCCACCTTCGTCGGCTCCCTCCAGAACAGCACCCTCATCCCCCCCAACGTGGTGGCCGACCCCACCCCCGGTGTCACCGCGCCCCTCCTCCGGGTGATGGAGAATCTCTACTCCGTCATCGCCATGGGGCCGGCCAGCCTCACCCAGCCCTCCCAGGGGACGTGGCAGGTCGCCTACGCTCCCGGGTCCGCCGGGATCAAGGCCCCGACCCCCAACAACGCCGCCTGACCCGTTGAGCGACCCGACCCCGGAGCTCCCCACCGCCCGGGGACCGGCCCC
Source organism: uncultured Actinomycetota bacterium (assembly GCA_963709665.1). Lineage (GTDB taxonomy): Bacteria > Actinomycetota > Acidimicrobiia > Acidimicrobiales > RAAP-2 > DASZIT01. The sequence goes on from CAVPWU010000011.1 coordinate 143,309, forward strand.
CGCCCGGCACCGGGGGCGCCGTCCGGCCCGCCCGGGCTGGATGGGAGCCATCGCCTTCGGGGCGGTGGCGGTGCCCTTCGCGGTGATCCTGGCCCGCCTGGTGCTGGCGTCGGGTCAGCACCTCTACCTGCCCGACGACCTCGCCCTCATCGACCTCCACACCCGGGAGGCCCTGCGCTGGCAGCAGCAGCTCGGGGTGTTCGACCACAACGGGTGGAACCACCCCGGGCCCGCCTACTTCTACCTGCTGTCGCTGTCCTACCGGGTGTTCGGCGACGGCGCCCGGGCCCAGTTCATCGGGGCCACCGCCCTCAACGCCCTGGCCGCCCTGGCCTGCGTCTGGGTGGTGCTGCGCCGGGCCGGGCCGGGCCGGGCCCTGTGGGCGGCGGTCTGGGTGGGGTTCCTCGGAGTGCTGCTGGCCGCCACCGGCCCCGGAAGCCTCACCTACTCGGAGGCGGCGCTGGGGGCGCTGGTGAGTCCGTGGAACCCGACGGTGGTGATCTTCCCGCTGCTGCTCCTGCTGGTGCTGGCGGCCGCCTCGCTCGCCCGGTCGGGGCTGTCCCTGCTCGGGGCCTGGCTGGTGGGGAGCTTCGTCGTCCAGACCAACATCTCGTGCCTGCCGGTGGTGGCGGTGGTGGTGGCGGTGGCCACCGTCGGGTGGGCGGTCACCGCCCGGCGCCACCGTCGGGTGCCGGCCCCTGCCGACCCCGGTCGGCGGAACGCCGGGTGGGCCATCGGCCTGACCGTGGCCGGGGCGGTGGCCCTGGTGGTCATGTGGGTGCCGCCGGTGGTGCAGCAGCTGACCAACCGCCCGGGCAACCTGACCCTCATCGCCCGGTTCTTCACCGCCCACCACGCCGCCCAGTCGTGGGGCGCCGCGCTGTGGTCGCTGGTGGCGGTGAACGGGATGGTGGCCGTCGGCCCGTCGGAGGTGATGGGCTCCTTCCTGGGGGGCACGCCCGCCCACGCCGGCCTGGCCGTCCTCCTCACCGTGGCCGTGGTGGCGGTGGCGGTGGCGGTGCTGGTGGCCGGGGTGCGCCAACGTCTCCGGTTCGCCGCCGGTCTGGGGCTCCTCGGCCTGGCCGGCCTGGCCGCCACCCTGATCTCCGCCGAGCGGGTGGTGGGCCCCATCTACGGCTACCTGATGGTCTGGGCGGTGGCCATCCCGATCGCCGTCCTCATCGGGGTGGGCATGCTGCGGTGGGAGCGGCCCCGGCTGGGCTCCGCCCGTCCGTTCACCACCCTCCCCGGGGTCCGGGTGGCCCTCGGCGCGGTGGCGGTGGCGGTGGGAGCCGTCCTGACCGTGCAGGTGGCCTCCCTCCCCGCCCTGCACACGGTGTCCGACCCGGTGGTCGGCAGGCTCGCCGCCCTGGTGACGCCGGGGCTCGACCGCCGGGGCACCGTGTTCGTCGGCGACAACGGGTTCGAGGACCCGCGCTGCCAACCCCAGCTGATCCCCACCGAGGAGTTCATCGGGCTGGTCAACCAGCTCGACGCCCGCGGCTACCGGCCCCGGGTGAACTCGTTCTGGCAGGCCCAGTTCGGGGCCGGCTTCCACTCCGACGGTCACGATGGCCGGCAGGTCGAGCTGAGCCAGTGGTCCCCCGCCTCGCCGGCCATGCACGGCTACGTCGGCAGGGTGGGCGAGATCGCCGTGACCGTCACCCGGACCCCCGACGTCCTACCGTCCACCGCCTGCACGCCGACGCCCTCCACCTGACCGGCGACGCCGGTGGGCCCGGCCGGGGCGGCGGGCCGGGGTGCCGGAGCGCGATGCTGGTGGAACCGAGCGGTTCGAGGGCCACCGGCCCACCCATGTCCACGAGGAGCCCCGATGCCCGACACCGTCTTCACCTCCGACCGGATCGAGGTGACCCGGCCCATCCCGGCGCCGCCCGACGTCATCTTCGACATCCTGCGCAGCCCGGCGGGCCACGTGGCCATCGACGCCTCGGGGATGCTGCAGGACTTCACCGGTGAACCGGCGGAGAAGGTGGGTGACACCTTCGTCATCCACATGGACCGCGAGTCGCTCAACGACGTCCCGCTGGGCAGGTACGACGTCACCGTGCACATCATCGTCTTCGAGCCGGACCGGGAGATCGCCTGGGACCTCGGGCCCGATGTCCCGGTCCCGCACTTCTACGGCTACCGGCTGGCCGGCGGCGGGAAAGGGGTCACCGACGTGACCTCCTACTACGACTGGTCGAAGGTGACCGGTGACCGCAAGGAGCGCTTCCCCGTGGTGCCCGAGTCGGCCCTGCGGGCCACGCTCGGGATCCTGGAGCGGACGGTCCGGGCCGGCCGGTGACCGATCGGGCCGACGTGTCCGGTCGGTAGGTCCGGGGGTGCCACCGTCCCCCTGCCCGGCCGTCGCCCTGGGAGAGACCGGAGCCGTGCGTGGCCGCCTCCGTCTCGTCACCGCCGGCGTGGCCTTGTGCATCTGGTGCGGATGGGTCAGTGCCTACCATCGCTCGACGGTGCCGGCGGAGGTCACCTGGGTGGTCTCGGTCGGAGCGGTGGCGACGGTCACCCTGGTCCTGCGGCGGGGCGCACGGGGCCGGCGCTTCGGCTGGCCGATCCGACCGGCGGACGACCCGTGGCCCCGCCCCGGCCGGGGCGGAGGCCGTCGCGCCCTCCGGGGCGTCGCCCCGTGGATCGGGATCCTGGCGGTGGGGCTGGCCTGGGACGTGCTGGGCATCGCCACCGGCCCGCACCAGCCCCACCTGACCATCAGCGCCCTGGCGCAGGCCTTCCGGCCGCTGGACGCCGCCGTCCTGCTGGTCTGGATGCTGGTGGGCATCGGCTACGAGGTCGCCCGGATCAGGACCCCCCTCCTCCCCGGGGTGCCGCCCGCCGGCCCGTCGCCCGGTCCGGGGCCTCCCGGGCCGGGACGGGCCGCCGGCGCCGGCCTGGTCGCCCTCGGCGGGCACCCGCTGGCCCCGGGGCTGCTCCTCCCGGCGAGCCGGCCGCTCGGGATCGCCTTCTGGATCGCCGTCCCCGTGGCCGGGCTGGTGGCGGACCGGGTGGCGCGGCGGTCGGACGGCCGCCTGGCCGACGCCGAGGAGTTCCTCCGCTTCATCTCCACGTCGACGGTGGCGAACCTCGCCGCCATGGCGGCCTGGGCGTTCGCCGGCTATCACCTGTTCGCCCGTTGAGGGGTGGGCACGGCTGGGTAGATTGCCTGTCGTGGAGACCGTCGTATCCGAGCCCGGTCCCCCCCGGGCGAAGCTGACCGGTGGGCAGAGGTGGGCGATCGCCGGCCTCCTCCTCCTGCAGGTCCCCTCGAGCCTGATCTTCTACACCCTGGCCGCCATCTTCGCCATCACCGGGATCTTCGTGCCGATCGCCATCGTGTGCATGGGCATCGGCTCGCTGCCGGTCTCGTTCGCCCTGAAGTGCAGGCACCGCTGGCGGGGTGACGGTCCGGTCCCCACGCCTGCCGGGTAGGGAACGACGCCTCCTCGGTGGGCGGTGCGCCCCGGGGCACCTACGGCCCCGCCGCACCCGCTCGGGCGGCGGCCAGCACGCATCCGGCCACCGCGGTCGCCGGGAGGCGGGAGCAGCCGACCACCGTCCCGGCCGGGACGGCCAGCGGTGCGGCGCCCGACGAGCCCGGCCTCCAGACCCAGGCACCGTCCTCCCGCTGCGGGGCCCGTCCCTCGGCGGCGGTGAGGTAGGCGATGGCCCAGGGGACCGCGCGCCCCCGGATGGGCGCCGGCGTCCCGGTCTCGTCGGGGACCACCACGTCGGTGACCCCCCACTCCCGCAGGGCCCGGTGGAGGCGGAGGAGCTGCGCAGGGGTGCCGGTCGGCAGGGGCGCCAGGCTGTAGGAGAGGACGTCGAGGTCGGCGGCGGCCCGGGTCTCCGTGCGCTCGGAGGCGGGCGGATGGGCCGGCGGCGTCGGCACGATCCCGCCGCCCCCCACCATCGAGAACCGCAGGCCGCCCACCGCCTGCCAGGTCATCGGGGCCTGGAGCCCCGAGGAGGGGAACGGGTAGGTGACCACCACCGCCGACCCGGGCAGGCGGGTCCCGGCCGTGGTGAACCAGAGGGGCACCCCCACCGGCCGGACGGCGAAGGGGAGGTCGTACTGGAAGGCGACGGGGACCAGGGCCACGGCGGCCACGCCGAGCGCCACGGTGGCCGCCACCCAGGGGCGGCGGTCCGACCCCCCCGCCCCGACCGGAGCCGGGCGGGCGGGCCCGGGGGTGACCACCCGTCCGGCCCGGACCGACCGGTAGGTCCGGTCCACGATGACGCCCACCATGACGGCGATGAACAGATCGGTGATGCAGGCCAGCCGGCCGGGGACGATGCTGTCCATCACCGGAACGTCCCGCACCAGCCACCACGGCCCCGCCTTGGCCCCCACCGAGAGGGTCAGGAAGATCACCACCATGGCGGCCGCGAACCGCAGCACGATCTCCCGGCGGAAGACGACCAGCCCGACGATCAGCACGGTGGTCAGCCCGAGCCCGAGGTAGCCGCTACCCAACGGGTGGGCGCCGAAGTAGCCCTCGACCTCGAGGATGGGGTTGGGCCCCCGGTAGGCGGGAGTCAGGGGGGACAGCAGCGAGCCCCACGAGTTCCCGTCGTAGGGGGCCACGAGCCATACCTTGGCCGGCAGTGCCCGCGGCCCGGCCAGGGCGTAGGTGGCCGGGTAGGCCAGCAGGACGGTGACGGTGACCGCGGCGGTGGCCAGGCCCCGGGCCGCCCGGCGGGCCCGGGCCCGGAGCCCGTCCGGGTCGCGCCGGATGGTGAGGGCCACCCCCACCACGGCCGCCACCCCCGCCGCCAGCGCCACCATGGCCAGCACCTCGGAGCTGATGAAGAACTGCACGGCCGCCAGGCCACCCAGCGCCAGCCCCCAGCGCACCAGCCGGCCCCGCTGGCGGACCAGGAGCTCGTGGAGGCAGAGGAAGAGGAGCGGCACCAGGACCAGGGTGGCCAGGTCCACGTGCTCGAGGGTGAGGCTCTCGATCATGAACGGCGAGAACCCGTAGACGAGCCCGGCGACGAAGGACGCCGGCTCCCAGGTCGTCCACCGCCGGACCAGGGCGCGGCCGGCCAGGGCCCCGCCCACCGGGGCGAGGGTGGCGGCCACGTTGAGCGAGGCCACCGGGCCGAAGAGCCAGGTGACCGGGGCCAGCACGGTTCCGAGGGCCAGGACGCTGGTGTTGGCCGGCAGGTTCACGCCGTCGGGGTAGAGGAGCCGGGTGGTGAAGAACGGGTCGGCGCCGTGGCGGATGGCCCAGGCCGGCCAGGCCATGAACCAGGTGAGGAGCGAGGTGTCGCCGCAGCCGCAGGTGGCCGAGGAGGTGGGGTGCCCCGACCAGACGTTCCACCAGAGGGCCACGGCGGCGACCAGGTAGAGGCCGGCGGCCACCGCCGGGGCCCTCCAGCGGTGCGGCCGGGGGCGGGCGGTCATCGCCGCCGGCCGGGCGGCGCCCCGGGGGGCCACCCACCGATCGGTGGCCACCATCAGCCGCGGGCAGAGGAGCCGGCCGTCACCGGCGACACCGCGGCCGGGGGGGTGGACGGCGGCGGGGACGCCGTGGCGGGCGGCGTCGTCGACGTGGTGGTCGTGGTCACCGTCGAGGGGGTGGCACCGGGAACGGTGGTTGGCGTGTCCGACGTCGGCAGGTCGGCCGGGACCGAGGACTGCCGCCCGACGGCGGCCAGCGTGGGGAGGATCCTGGGGGCCAGGTACAGCCCGCCGGCGAAGTTGTTGTGGACGCCGTCGCCCTGCCGGACCACCTGCCCGTCGATCGTCCAGGTGAAGTGGCCGTCCGGGTCGAGGTACCGGTTCAGTGGGATCACCGTGATCAGCCCCGGGTGACGGGCGGCCACCGCCTGGACGATCCTGTTGTACACGTCGACCCGGGCGGGGTCGTCCTCCGGCCAGGGCTGGCCGTCGGGCTGCTCGCCGCTGTCGAAGTAGGGGGCGGTGAAGAGGACCACCTTGGCCCCCCGGGCGCTGACGATGCCCACGCCCCGCTCGAGCTGGGACTGCACGTAGGCGTCGAACTGGGGATCGCCCAGGTGCTGCCACTTCCCGTCGTACATGCGGTTCATGGCCTCCCAGCGACCGACCATGATGGCCACCACCTGGGGGTCGTACTTGGCCACCAGGCCGCTCCACCACGACGGCCAGTCCTGGCAGTCGGGGAAGGGCTCGCCCACCACCCCGTGGTCCTCGAGGGGCAGGGTGGTGGCCACCCCGCAGCCCACGTGACCACCCAGCTCGAGGGAGACCCCGTAGTCGTTCTCCTTGGGGAGCATCCCGTAGAAGAGGGTGAGGGCGATGGAGTCGCCGACGATCAGCGACCGCACCGGCGGACCCCCGGGGCGGACCGGGGCCGACACCCCGCCGAACGCCACCCCGGCCGAGGGCTCGACGGTGGCCACCAGCAGGGCCACCGCCGCCACCCCGACCGCCGCCGGGGCCAGGACCCAGGCCCGCCAACCGTGGCCCAGCCCCCGCCGGATGGGAAGCTCCACGAACCGCGAGGACAGGACGGCGATGACGAAGCTCACCGCGCAGCGGAGGGCGAAGAGCGTGAGGCCGGAGAGGCCGGTCCGCTGGTGGTCGAGCACCACGAACACCGGCCAGTGCCACAGGTACAGCCCGTAGGAGATGGTGCCGATGTAGGCCAGCGGGCGCCAGCCCAGCGCCCGGGCCGGGAGGGAGCCCGGCACCTGGAACACCCCGGCGATGACCAGGGCCACCAGCACGTCGGCCAGCAGGAACCCGAACCGGTAGGGGATGCCGCTCGAGGCGTTGAGGCGGCTCCACTCCAAGGCGAAGCCGATCATGGCCGCCACCGTCATCGTCGACAGGGCGAGGCGCCCCCGGGCGGTGGCCGCCGGCGGCCGCCTCACCAGCAGGATGGCCATCGCCGCCCCCACCAGCAGGTCCTGGGCCCGGGTGTCGGTCCCGTAGTACAGGCGGCTGGGGTCGGACCCGGCGTGGTAGAGGTGGGCCATCCACGCCGCCGACACCAGCGCCCCCACCACGCTGACCACCAGCAGTGGGCGCAGCGACCGCCGCCACTTGAGGATGCCCAGCACCACCAACGGCCACACCAGGTAGAACTGCTCCTCGATGGCCAGGGTCCAGGTGTGGAGCAGTGGCGACGGGAAGGCGGTCTGGCTGAAGTAGCTCTGCGACGTGAGGATCTGGTGCCAGTTGGCCACGTAGAAGAGGGTGGCCAGCCCGTCCCCCCGCAGGGCGGAACGGGTGGAGGGCGGGGCGATCAGCCAGGCGTAGAACGCCACGCCGACCAGGAGCACCAGCAGGGCGGGGAGCAGCCGGCGGGCCCGGCGGGCCCAGAACCGCCGGAGGGAGATGGTCCCCGAGGCCAACCACTCCTTGGCCAGCAGCGAGGTGATGAGGAAGCCACTCAGCACGAAGAACACGTTGACGGAGATGAAGCCGCCGTTGGCCCACCCCAGGCCACCGTGGTTGGCCATGATCCCGATGATGGACACCGCCCGGATCCCGTCGAGGGCGGGAACATAGCGCAGGCGGTCCACCGGCACGCCGTCCGGGGAGCCGGCGCCGGTGGGGCGGACGGTGGTCTGAGGGGCTGTCGTCTCCAAGGGGGTCTCCGGAACGGCGATCACCCTAGTGCGGTCGGTCGTCGCTACTGTGGCACGGGTGCCGAGCCTCCGGAGGGTCCCGTGGCCCGTCGGGGTGCTGGTCGGGGCGTTCCTCGTCTCCCGGTTGGTGTACGCCCTGGCCGGCGTCCGGTACTCGGCCACCCAGCTCACGCTGACCCAGGACGACATGTGGCAGCTGCTCGACGTCCACCTCCTCCGGAGCGACCTACTCCAGAGCGTCTGGTACCTGCACAGCCAACCGCCCCTCTTCAACCTCTACGCCGGCCTGGTCCTCCACCTCCCGGTCGGGCTCCGCACCCCGTTCGAGGTGACCTGCTCCCTGGTCCTGGGGCTGGCCATCGTGCTGGCCACCTACGGGCTGCTGCGGGAGCTCACCGTGCCGGTGCCGGTGGCCCTGGTGGTCACCCTGGTCGGGGTGGTGGCGGCCCCGGCCTACGTCCTCTACGAGAACTGGTTCACCTACGCCTACCCGTCGGCGGCCGCCAACGTGGTGGGCGCCTGGTTCCTGGTCAAGTACCTCCGGACCCGCCGGGCCTGGTTCGGGGTGGGCGCCTTCGGCTCGGCCGCCTGCCTGGTGCTGCTCAACAGCACCTACCAGGTGGAGTGGCTGCTGGTGGTCACCGTGGTGGTGCTGGTCGCCCTGCGCCACCAGTGGAAGCAGGTGGTGGCGGTGGCCCTGGTCCCCCTCGCCCTGGTGGCGGTGTGGAGCATCAAGGACGTCTGGCTGTTCGGCACCACCTCCACCAGCAGCTGGATGGGGATGAACCTGGCCCGGATGGTGCTCTACCAGGTGCCGCCCCCGGAGATGAAGGCCCTGGAGCGGCGGGGGGTGGTGACGTCGCTGGCCCTGATCCCGGCGTTCGGGCAGACCTCCCACTACGTGCCGCGTTACGCCCACCTCAGCCACACCGGCATCGTGGCCCTCGACGCCCCCACCAAGCAGAACGGCTCCACCAACTACGACAACCGGATCTACGTGAGCGTGTCCGAGCAGTACCTCCACGACGACCTGGCCTTCATCCGGGCCGAGCCCGGCCAGTACGGGTACGACATCGGGATGTCGGTGGAGACCTGGGTGACCCCCACCGACCAGAACTTCGCCGACGTCCCGAACTGGCACGACATCAACGGCTACGTCCGTGCCTACGACCGGGTGGTGGAGTGGCAGCCCGACATCGACCCCGGGGTCGCCTACTTCACCACCATCGCCCGGCTCCAGCTCCCCTGGTCGTGGCTCTCCCTCCAGGCGATGGCCCTGATGGCCCTCACCCTGCTGGGTGGCCCGGTGGTGGCCTGGCGCCGGCGGCGGGACGACCCGCCGATGACGGTCAGCCTGGCCGTGCTGTGGATCACCACCGCCTATGTCTTCGTGGTCACCTCGTTGCTCGAGGTGGGCGAGAACGAGCGGTTCCGCTTCGAGCTGGGCCCCCTGCCGCTGGTGGTGTCCACCGTGGTGGTGGTCACCGTGTGGCGCGGCGTCCGGAGGCGGGTGGCCGCCCGCCGCGCCGGCCCCTCACCGGGGCGGGCCGGGGCGGCCGGGGCGGCGGATGCCGCCACCGCCGGGGACGGGGTGGTCGGGGCGGTGGCGCCCGGGAGCGGGTCGGCCCGGCGGGCGGTCCCCAGGGCGGCCACCTGCTGGAGGAGCCAGGGGCCGACCAGCCGGGCCCCGGCGGGCTCGACGTGGATGCCGTCGGCGTAGCGGACGTCGATCCCGTCGATGGTCTGGGCGTAGTGGCCGTCCGGATCGAGGTGGCGGTTGAGGTCCTCCACCACCACCGCTCCGCCGGAACCGGCCGCCACCTGCCGGAGCATGGCGTTGTAGTCGTCGACCCGGGCCGGGTCGTCCTCCGGCCACGATGCCCCATCGGCCTGCTCGGGCTGGTGGTAGTAGGGGGCGGTCAACAGCACCACGGTGGCGCCGGTGGAGCCGAGGAGGGCCACCGCCCGGCGGAGGGCGGCCAGCTCCGCCCGGTCGAAGGCGGGTTCGCCGATGTGGGTCCAGGAGCCGTCGAGCAGCCGGTTCCGGACCTCGTACTCCCCGTCGGCCAGGAGCACGACGTCGGGGTGGAAGGCGTCGAGGTCGGCCTTCCAGCGGATGTCCTGGGTGGCGCAGGGCACCTCCACCGGTCCCGACCGGGTGCCCACCGTCCCGAGGTCGAGGGTGCCGTGGAGGGTGGTGGTGCCCTCGAGCAGGCCGCACCCGAACACGCCGTCCCCGGCGTAGTCGACGCCGTAGGCGCCGGAGTCCGGGCCCAGCCCGAAGCCGAGGAAGCTGGCCTCGGAGTCCCCCACCAGCAGGGCCCGGACGGGGCCGGTGGTCCCGGCCGGCACCGTCGGGGTGGCAGCCGCCGTCCCCGGGTCCTGGGCGTGGGCGATGAGAGCCGGGGCCGGGGTGCCGGGGTCCTGGGCACCGAGGGCGGGGGTGGCGCCGGCGGTGGCCGCCACCAGGACGGCCACCGTCCCCCCCACCGCCACCGGGCCGACCAACCAGGCCCGCCAACCCCGGAGCGCACCCCGGCGGATCGGCATCTCCAGGAAGTGGAAGGAGGCGGCCGAGATGGCCACCGCCACCGTCACCCGGACGGCGAACAGCTCGAACCCGGCGAGGCCGGTCCGGGCGTTGGTGAGGACCACGAAGACCGGCCAGTGCCAGAGGTAGAGGCCGTAGGAGATGGCTCCGATGTAGCGCACCGGGCGGAGGGAGAGACCCCGGGCCAACCAGCAGTCGGGGACGAGGGCCACGCAGGCGATCACCGCGGCGGTGGCCACCGCCACCAGGGCGAACCCCCCGTGGTAGATCCAGGTGGTGGCGCTGTTGTCGAACACCGACAGGGCCAGCACCCCGGCCAGCCCGGCGACGCCGACCGCCACCATCGACACCCGGGCCGGCGGTGACAGGTGGAGCGGCCGGGTGAACGAGTCGTCGGCGGGGAGCGTGGCCCTCGAGCGACCCGGGAGCAGGGGCTGGGAGAGGAGGACGGCCAGGGCCCCCCCGATCAGCAGGCCCTGCGCCCGGGTGTCGGTGCCGAAGTAGACCCGGCTCTCCCCGGCTCCGCCGTGGAAGAGGAGGCTCATGGCCACCGCGCTGGCCACCGCCCCCACCGTGCAGACGGCCAGCAGCACCCGCCGCGACCGGGTGAGGTGGAGGACCCCCAGCACCACCAGGGGCCAGACCAGGTAGAACTGCTCCTCGATCGAGAGCGACCAGGTGTGGAGCAGGGGGCGCGGCGTGTTGAGGGCGGCGAAGTACCCCTGGTTGCCGACCACCTGGTTCCAATTGTTCCCGTACAGCAGGGTGGCCACGCCGTCGGAGCGGAGCTGTCCCAGGGTGTCGGGCGGCGCCAGGAAGACCCCGTAGAGGGCCACCCCGACCAGCATGGCCAGCAGGGCGGGGACCAGCCGGCGGACCCGGTGGCCCCAGAACCGCTTGAGTCCGATGTGGGCGCTCCGCCGGAACTCGGCCACCAGCAGGCCGGTGATCAGGAACCCGCTGAGCACGAAGAAGACGTCGACGCCGAAGAAGCCACCGCCGGCCCAGCTGATCCCCCCGTGGAACAGGAGGACCAGGATGATGGCCACCGCCCGGATCCCGTCGAGGCCGGGGATGCGACCCGGCGCCGGCTCCGGTCCCGGGTCGGGGCGCGTGGCTGGAAGACCCGAATGCAAGGGATCACCCACCGCCCGAGTGTACCCACGGAGGGGCCGGACCCAGGGGTCGACCGGGCCTCCGGACCCGCCCGCCGGGGGCCCTCAGGAAGGCCGGGAACGGCGCCAGCGCATCAGGGGTCGCTCGATGACGAACCAGCTGAAGGTGGCGATGGCGAAGGCCACCGCCAGGCGCAGGACCTCGGTCGACCAGAACGGCCAGTGCATGGTGGTCGGGCTGATGGCCAGGAAGATGGGGAAGTGGACCAGGTACAGGGTGTACGACAGCCGGCCCACGAAGACGAGGATGCCGATCCCCATCAGCCGGGAGCCCCACCCCTTCGGGCAGGTGACGAAGTAGATCAGGATGGCCACGAAGGCCAGCGAGCTGACCGGGAGCCACCAGATCAGCACGTTCTCCGACGACAGCGGGGCGTAGAGGAGGATCCACACCAGGAGGGCGGTGGCGGCGGCGGCGACCACCGTGACCAGGCGGCGCGCCCACACCCCCCAACCGTCGAGGTAGCCGTCGGTGGCCAGGAGCCCGAGCAGGCAGCCGACGAACAGGGCGTCGGCCCGGGTGTCGAAGGCGTAGTAGGCCCGGGAGAAGACCGCCCCGTCGTAGTGGGGGGCGCTGTAGACCACCCACAGCCGGTCGGCCGTGGTCAGGACCAGCCCCAGGACGGCGAAGCCGTAGGCCAGGGCCCGCCGGCCCACCGCCACCGCCACCACCATCAGCACCGACCACACCACGTAGAACTGCTCCTCCACCGAGAGCGACCAGGTCTGGGCCAGGAACCCGAAGAACGGGGCATGGCCGAAGGCCTGCCGGTAGTCGGCGTAGTAGAAGAGGGCGGCGGCGCTGTCCCCCCACACCCGCTGGGAGGCGTCGGCCACCGGCACGATGGCGGCGTACAGGAGCAGGAGCCCGACGGTCAGCAGCAGGGGCGGGAGCAGTCGGGCGGTCCGCCGGGCGTAGAACCACTTGAGGCTGATCCGTCCCCGGTGGTCCCCCTCGCCGGCCAGGAGGGCGGTGATCAGGAACCCGCTGAGCACGAAGAAGACCTGCACCGCCGCCCACGCCCCCGGCAGCGAGGTGAAGTTGGAGTGGTACACCAGCACGGCCATCACCACCGGAGCCCGGACGCCGGTCAGCGGGGGACGGTCGCCGAGCCGGAACCTGGGGGGGGTGGCCGATCCCGGGCTCGTCGGCGCGGCTCCGGATGCCGCCCCGTCCGCAGGCGTGCCGTCCCCCGGCACCCGGTCCGGCGCCGGTCCGGGGGGCCCGGGTGCGGCCGCCACCACCGTCTCCCTCACCTGCGGAGCGTCGGTTCCCCGGGGCTGTTCGGCGGAACCGGCAGACGGTTTCACCATGGGCAACCTAACATTCCCCTTTGATCGTGAGAGGAACCAGCCATCGTGACGAGCAGGCCCGGACCGGGCGTTCGGGCCACCTCCGGTGGGCCGGTGCGGGGTGGGTCGCGAGCCGGCCCGCGGCGCCGATCGACCTGCGGCCGGTGGCATGACCGTCACCGACGCCCCCACCGGGCGTCACTCCGGCGACCCGGGCGGTCCCGGCCACTCCGACCACGGGGAGGACCCCGGTGAGGGGAACGACCCCGGCGACCGCCACCCGTCCGACCGCCGGGGGGACGGCCCCGAGGGCGGCCCGTCCGATCCTCCGCCCTCCGACCCGGCGGATCCGGTCCGACCCCACCGGCTCCGCACCCTGCTGGTGGCGGCCGGCGCCTACCTGGTGGTGTCGGTGGCGGTGTGGTGGAACGTCTGGTCGACCCACCCCACCTCGGTGACCACCTGCGGGTGCGGGGACACCTCGCTGTTCACCTGGTTCCTCGAGTGGCCCGCCTACGCCATCGCCCACGGACTGAACCCGCTCTACTCCCAGGCCATGTTCCATCCCGGCGGGGTCAACCTGCTGTCCAACACCAGCGAGGTGGGCATCGGGGTGGTGCTGGCCCCCGTCACCTGGATCTGGGGACCGGTGGCCACCCTCAACGTGGCGCTCACCCTCAGCCCGGTGCTCTCCGCCCTGGCCATGTTCGTGCTGCTGCGCCGGTGGGTGGCGTGGTCGCCGGCCGCCTTCGTCGGCGGCCTCCTCTACGGCTTCTCGCCGCTGTTCCTCATCGGCCTCACCGACGCCCACCTGATGGTGGGGATGGGGGTGGTCCCGCCCCTGGTGGTGCTCTGCCTCGACGAGCTGCTGGTCCGCCAGCGGCGCCGGCCGGTCCGGACCGGGGTGGGGCTGGGGCTGCTGGTCGCCGTGCAGTTCTTCGTCGGTACCGAGGCCCTGGTCATCATGGCCATCGGGGTGGGCATCGGGCTGGTCCTGGTGGCCGCCTACGGCTACCTCCACCGGGACACCATCACCCAGGACCCCCGGTACGCCGTCCGCGGGCTGGTGGCCGGGGCGGTCACCGCCGCCGTGCTGCTGGCCTACCCGGCCGCCTTCGCCCTGGCCGGACCGGCCCACTTCTCCGGCGAGATCTGGCCCCACACCATCACCGGGTTCGGCGGCATCTCGTGGAAGGGGGTGCTGCTACCCACCGCCCCCTCGGCGTCGTTCACCAACCTGACCCACCAGGTGGGCGGCTACCAGGGCCCCACCCTGTCCGCCCAGTACCTGGGCATCGGCCTGGTGGTGGTGGTCCTGGGTGGGCTGCTCCTCTGGCGTGGCGACCGGCGCCTCTGGCTGTTCGGGGCGGTGACCCTCCTCACCCTCCCCCTCGCCCTGGGCCGGGAGAACCACTTCTGGGTGCCCTGGAAGGCCATGGCCCACATCCCGCTGGTCCAGAACATCGTGCCCAACCGCTTCATGCTGATCGTCTACCTGTCGTCGGCCGCCATGGTGGGGGTGATCGTCGACCACACCCGGACGGCGGTCCTCACCCGCGCCGGACCCGCCCCGGTGACTCGGGCCCGGGTGACGGCGGCGGTGGCCGCCCTGGCGGTGGCGGCGGTGGCGGTGGCGCCCCCACTGGCCTACCTCGGACAGCAGGTGCCGCTGACCGTCCAGAGGGTCGAGCTCCCCACCTGGTTCCGGACCGTCGGTCCCCACCTCGACGGTCACCAGGTCCTCCTCGTCTACCCGGTGCCCTTCGCCCTCCTCCAGAGCGCCCTCACCTGGCAGGCGGTGGACGGGATGACGTACTCGATGGCCGGGGGGGGTGGCCCGGGCTCGGTGATCTCGCGGGCCGGCTCCGAGCGGGACGGGGAGCAGGTCCTGGAGGTCAACTCCCTGGCCACCGGTGCCCAGCCCGAGAGCCCGACGGACATCGAGGCGGTCCGTCACGCCCTCGACGGGTGGGGGGTCACCACGGTGGTGGTGCCGGACACGGAGGGACTGCCCCGCTACGAGCAGGTCCGGTCGGTACCGTCGACCGTCGCCCTGATGACGGCGGCCACCGGCGAACGCCCGGTGCGCCAGGCCGACGCCTGGGTGTGGACCGGGGTCGACCGGGCCGGCCCGGCCGCCGTGCCCACCGCCGCCGCCTACCTCGCCTGCCAGGCCGGTCCCGACGGGACGCCGGCCGAGGCGTCCACCGTGCCCGACTGCATCCTCGCCGCCCCCCGGGCCCGGTGAGCGCCCGGTGAACCGATGACCACCTCCCCCACCGTCGACCGCCACGGGCCGCCGACGGACGACCCCGGCGACCGCCACCGGTCCGACCGCCGGGGGGACGGCCCCGAGGGCGGCCCGTCCGATCCTCCGCCCTCCGACCCGGCGGATCCGGTCCGACCCCACCGGCTCCGCACCCTGCTGGTGGCGGCCGGCGCCTACCTGGTGGTGTCGGTGGCGGTGTGGTGGAACGTCTGGTCGACCCACCCCACCTCGGTGACCACCTGCGGGTGCGGGGACACCTCGCTGTTCACCTGGTTCCTCGAGTGGCCCGCCTACGCCATCGCCCACGGACTGAACCCGCTCTACTCCCAGGCCATGTTCCATCCCGGCGGGGTCAACCTGCTGTCCAACACCAGCGAGGTGGGCATCGGGGTGGTGCTGGCCCCCGTCACCTGGATCTGGGGACCGGTGGCCACCCTCAACGTGGCGCTCACCCTCAGCCCGGTGCTCTCCGCCCTGGCCATGTTCGTGCTGCTGCGCCGGTGGGTGGCGTGGTCGCCGGCCGCCTTCGTCGGCGGCCTCCTCTACGGCTTCTCGCCGGTGATCATCGTCAACCTCATCGACGCCCACCTGATGGTGGGCTTCGCGGCGATCCCGCCCCTGGTGGTGCTCTGCCTCGACGAGCTGCTGGTCCGCCAGCGGCGCCGGCCGGTCCGGACCGGGGTGGGGCTGGGGCTGCTGCTGGTGGCACAGTTCTTCGTCGGCACCGAGCTGCTGCTCATCATGCTGATCGTCGGGGTGGTCGCCGTCGGGATGGTGGTGGTCTATGCCGCCGTCGGGCACCCCGACGAGCTCCGTCGGCGGGCGCGCCACGCCGCCGTCGGGGTGGGAGCGGCGGCGGTCACCACCGCCGTGCTGCTGGCCTACCCCCTGTGGTTCGTCCTGCGGGGGCCCGCCCACCTGGTCGGGCTGGTCTGGCCCGACCTGGTCCCGGGGCTGTTCGGCATCGGGTTCAACAACCTGGTCCGGCTGGACAACACCGCCTCGGAGACCATGCAGTCCCACCGGTTCGGGGGCTACCAGGGGATCGCCCTCCACCAGACCGACTATCTGGGGTTCGGGCTGCTGGCCGTGCTGCTGGCCGGCCTGGTGATCTGGCGCCGGGACCGGCGGTTGTGGCTGTTCACCGCCACCGGGCTGGTCTCCTACGCCCTCACCCTGACGGTGGCCCACAACGTGAACCCGTTCTGGGTGCCGTGGCAGGTCCTGCGGTGGACCCCGCTCATCCAGAACATCCTCCCCGACCGGTTCATGTCGACCACCCTGGTGTGCGTGGCGATCCTCTTCGGGATCATCGTCGACCGGAGCCGGACGGCGGCGGTGGGCCCCCCGGGCGACGTGGCCGTCGAGGTGCCGGCCGGGGGAGCCACCGCCCACCGCGCCCGGCGTGCCCACCGGAGCGCCGGCGCCCCGGGGTGGCGCCGGGTGCTGGGGTGGATCGTCCCGGTGGTCGTGGTGGTGGTGGCCCTGGTGCCGATGGCCGACTTCTACCGGGGGAGCCTTCCCCTCACCGTCCGCCCGGTGGTGCTGCCGGAGTGGTTCCGGACCGTGGCCCCCCACCTGGGACCGGGCCAGGTGGTCCTCTCCTATCCCAGCCCCTACGGCGGGTTCCAGGCGTCGCTGACCTGGCAGGCGGTGGACCGGATGTCGTACGACTCGGCGGAGGGCGGGGGACCCGGCGGCGAGCAGGACCGGCTGGGCGAGGAGCGGCCGGGGGCGGCGGCCTGGGGGGAGGCCACCTCGGGCACCGACCCGTGGACCACCTTCACGCCGGCGACCGCCGCCGCCGTCCGGGACGCCGTCCGGGGGTGGGGGGTGACCCGGGTGGTGGTCCCCGACCAGCCCGGCCTGCCCCCCTACGAGGTGGGCCTCCACACCTCCTACGCCGTCGGGTTGATGACGGCGGCGTTGGGGCAGGCCCCCCGGTACGAGGCCGGGGCGTGGGTGTGGGACCCCGCCACCTCGACCGGCCCGGCGACGATCACCCCCGAGGCGTTCCGGTCGTGCGTGGGAACGGCCGACTTCGCACCCGGGCCCCCGGAGACGGTTCCGGCATGCGTGCTGTCGGGGGGCGGCTGAACCGGCCGGAGCGGGGCATGGCGTCACCATGGGAGACTCCCTGACATGGACGAGCCGCCGGGGCTGCAACGCAACGGACACTGGAGGATGGCGGTCTGGGCCCTCCGGGTGGGGTTCGTCGGCCTGGCCGTCGCCCTCGTGGGTCTCGTCGCCCTGGCGTTGGGGTCCACACCGTGGATCCTGGCCACCGGGGTGATCATCTGGCTCGCCGCCGTCGCCGTCACGTTGGCGGGGTTCCTCTGGTCCCGGCACCAGCTCCCCGGGCCTCGACCCAGCTACTGGTCGATGCGGTTCATGCTCATCCGCGACAGCGTCCACGCCCGGGCATCGGTCCAGCGGTCCTGACCACCCGAGGCACGGTGCCGGCCGCCGGGTGCGAGCCGTTCAGGAGTCGGCGTCGACCGACCGCACCCTCACATCACCCGACAAGGTGTGACCCGTCACCTTGATCAGGTGGTGGTGTCGGATGGCGGCACCGGAGTCGACTTCGTGCTTCAGATGGCCATTGTTCGCTCGACCCGTCAGCTCCACGCGGTGCCCGGTCGGACCAGCACGTCGACATCCCGTCCGATGGCGTAGGCGTGCACGCCGACGGTGGACGGCAGGGATCCGGGATTGGTCAGGTCGACCGTGACGTCTCCGAGCATCGCCACCGCACCCAGTACGTCTTCGACGTCCCAGGACCGGGCGCGGGTCCCCTTGTGGAACCAACCTCCTTCGAAGAAGGGCTCGGCTCCGATCAGCCAACGACGGCTCGGCTCGGCTCGCGTGTCTGGACGTGTGCCGTGGAGGGAGCCTGCTCCGGTTCCCCGCTCAGCGGCAGAGGTGAAGGACCCCATCTGCCAGGGACCCCTCCCGGGCGACCGGTGGGCTCGGCCCTCCGGGCCCTCCGGGCCCGCTGCGGGTGCAGGTGGTCCCGGAAGCGGGTTCGGTGCCGCCACTTCCGCCACCGGCGAGCCGGGGCCCGGTCGCCGGTGGTGACCCCGTGGGAACGGATGGGCACGTAGCGCCACGTGACCGCGGGCCGACGTTGCGCGAGCATGGAGCGGAAGCGAGCATGGAGCGGGAAGGAGGTGTCCGTGAAGCGGCTGGGCGGGATCACCACAGCGCTCCTTTCCCTCGCCCTCCTCCTGGGAGCGTTGAACGTGGCCCTGATCTTCGTGGTCCATGTTCCGGTCGACGCCAGGCTCCGCCCACGGACCTACGTTCAGGCCTACGGGGCGGCCGACCTGGTGGTGGCCGGTGCGGGGCTGGTGGCCGCCGCCCTGGTGGCCCTCCTCCTCTACCGGCGCCGCGAGGAGGACCCCCCGACGGCCGGACCGGCCGCCTGGGCCGTCTCGATCGCAACGCTCGTGGTCGGCTTGCTCGGGATCGTGACGATCTCCCCGGACCTGCTGCTGGTCGGCGTCTTCCTCATCGGGGCCTGTCTCAGCCGCTCGGCTCGACGGCCGGCGGTGACGGACCCCGCGCTCCCACCCGCGCCGAGGACGGTGGCCGTCCCCCACCGGGCCAGCTCGTGAGACCCCGGCCGGCGAGCGGTGGGCGAGGTCGGCCGTGGTGTGGCTCCCGTCACACCTGACGGGTTCATGGCTGGGGCCACGCCTGGGCGATGCGCACCCCGACGAGGCGCTCGACGAGCGGCCGCGGCAGGGGCGAGTCGACCGGGAACCGCAGCGCTCCTTTCGAACAGTGGTAGCCGGCGACCTCCTCTCGGAGCACCGGAAGGACGGAACCGCTGTGGGGCAGGTAGCTCAGGTGCTCCCTGAAGGCGGCGAAGCCGGCGATGACCTTGCCGTTCAGCCGGAAGGCGGGGAGTCGATAGGACAGCCCTTCCTCGGCTTCGGGGACCACCTCGAGGATGGTGCGCCGCAGTTGCTGGAGGGTGGACCGCTTGGGCTCCTCGAGATCCTCGAGGTACTCGTCGATTTCGATGCTGGACACCCCACCGATTGTCGACCCGACGATGTGCGGGGTCAACCGCCGGGGGTTCCTCCGTCCGGATCCCGTTCCCCGTCCACGTCGCCGGGATCCTCGACGCGCGGAGGCCCCGGGGTGGTCATCGCACCGGGGCAGGGACCCCCTGCGGGTGCCGGGATGCCGACCCCTACGGGTGGCGCCCGACCGGCATCACCCCGGCGCTGCCCCACTGCGAGAGCGAGTTGAGCTGGACAACGTCGCCGGTGGCCTCCACGATGCGCCCGCCGCCGACGTAGAGGGCGGTGTGGTCGACGGTCGTCCAGTCCGACTCGTCCGACCCCCAGAAGACGAGATCGCCGGCCTGGAGGTCGGACATCGACATCGCCACGCCGGCCGTGTGGTACTGGTCGTCGGACACCCGGGCGAACGAGACCCCGACCGACTCCCAGGAGGCCAGGGCCAGGCCCGAGCAGTCGTAGCCCACCGGGCCGTCACCTCCCCAGATGTAGGGCTTCCCCAGCTGGGCGAAGGCGAAGAGGACGGCGCCGTCCCCCGGGGTCACCGGCCGGAAGAGCAGCCCCTGGGTGGGCGGGCTGGCGCCGGCGTCGCCGAACGCCCAGGCGGTGCCGTTCTGGTCGACCACCCAGTAGCCGAGGCCGCTGGGGGTGGACACCACCCGCTCGGCCGGGTCCGGGGTCGGGGTGGCGCCCATCGAACCGTAGAAGGCGGCGTCGCCGAAGGCGAAGATGCCGCCGTCGGCGGCGATGGTCCAGTAGCCGCCGCCGTCGGGTGCCGAGGCCATGCCCACCACCGGCTGGTTGAGCACCAGGCTGCCGGTGGAGCCGTGGAAGGCGGCGTCGCCGAAGGCGAAGATGCCGCCGTCGGAGGCCACCAGCCAGTAGCCGGCACCGTCGGCGGTCGCCGCCATGCCCACCACCGGCCGGTTGAGGACCAGGCTGCCGGTGGACCCGAAGAACCGGGCGTCGCCGAAGGCGAAGATGCCTCCGTCCCGGGCCACCAGCCAGTAGCCCCGACCGTCGGGCGTGGGGGCCATCCCCACCACCGGCTGGTTGAGCGCCAGGCTGCCGGTGGAGCCGAAGAAGCGGGCGTCGCCGAAGGAGAAGATGCCGCCGTCGGAGGCCACCAGCCAGTAGCCGTGCCGGTCGGGTGTGGTGGTCACCCCGACCACCGGGGCATCGGGCGGGGAGGTCAGGCCCCCGTAGGCCGGGGCGCTCCCGAAGTTCCACACCTGCCCGGTCGTCGACGCCAGCCAGAAGTCGGTGGGTGACGGGCTGGCGTGCACCCCGTCGAGGCTGACGGCGATGGCCGGGGCGGCCGTCGCCGGGGGGGAGGTTGCCACCACCCCCACCCCCAACAGACACGCGACCAGCAGGCCGGCCAGCAGGCGGGGGGTTCGGGGAGCCACGCTCCCATTGTCGACGGGTCTGCCCCCCGGCTTGAGGGTCGACGAGACCCCGGAACCGGCGGCGGTGCGACACCCCATCGCCGGGAGACGTGGGCGGGCCCCGCGTTAGCCCGCGCTCTCCAGCCCGGATGCGGAGACCCGGTCGGGACCTGAGCGTCCCTCAATCGGTCAGGTAGGTGGTGATGGCCTGTGCCATGGCGGCGGCGGCCGACTGCTGGAAGGCCGGGTCGACCAGCATGGCGGCGTCGGTGGCGTTCTGCATGTTGCCGCACTCGATGAGCACCTTGGGAACCGTGGTCAGGTTGAGCCCGGCCAGGTCGTTCCGGGGCTGCAGGCCGTCGACCCCGTCGTAGGAGCTCACCGGCATCCCGGTGTCCGCCGCGAAGGTGTCGCGCAGGATGGTGGCGAAGGCGGAGGAGGTGGCGATCACCGGGTTGTTGGGCCCGTCGGCCACCGGCTCGAGGACGGCGAAGCCCCGTCCTCCGACCGGCCCGCCGTCGGCGTGGATATCGACGGCCACATCGGCGTGGGCGTCGTTGAGGGACGCCGCCCGGGTGGTCACGCACGGGCCGACCCCCGAGTTGTTCGGGCGGGTCAGCACCACCTGGGCGCCCTCGGCGGCGAGGTCGGCCTCGAGGTAGGAGGCGACGTCGAAGTTGAACTGTGCTTCGGTGTAGCCGCCCGCCGTCTCGGTCCCGGTGGTGTCGCAGGCCTCGTCCTCCTGGCCGTTCCACACCGGCTGGTCGATGATCTGGGGAGCCGTGTAGTTCAGGCCGTTGTGCCCGGGGTCGATCCCCACCACCTTGCCGGCCAGCGGGAGCGGGGATCCGAGCACCAGCCAGTAGCCGTCGCCGGCCGGCGAGGCGGCCATGCCCACCACCGGGGCGCCGAGCTGCGCGCCACCCGCGGAACCGTAGAAGGGGGCGTCGCCGAAGCTGAAGACGCCCCCGTCGGAGGCCACCATCCAGTACCCACCACCGTGCGGAGCCACGGCCATGCCGACCACCGGCTTGTTGAGCGTCAGCGAACCGGTCGAGCCCCTGAACTGGGCATCGCCGAAGCTGAAGACACCCCCGTCGGAGGCCACCAGCCAGTAGCCCTGGCCGTCCGGGGTGGCGGCCATGCCCACCACCGGCCTGTTCAGTTGGGTGCCGCCCTCCGACCCGTAGAACCGGGCGTCGCCGTAGCTGAAGACGCCCCCGTCGGAGGCCACCAGCCAGTACCCCTGGCCGTCCGGCGTGGCGGCCATGGCCACCACCGGCCGGTCGAGGGTCAGTGAGCCGGTCGAGCCCCTGAAGGGGGCATCGCCGAACGAAAAGACGCCCCCGTCGGAGGCCACCAGCCAGTAGCCCTTGCCGGTGGGCGTGGCCGCCATGCCGACCACCGGGTCGTTGAGTTGGGTGCCGCCCTCGGAGCCGTAGAACCCGGCGTCGCCGAAGGCGAAGATGCCCCCGTCGGAGGCCACCATCCAGTACCCACCACCGTCGGGGGTGGCCGCCATCCCCACTACCGGGTCCTTCGGATCGGTCAACGCGCTCGGTGCCGAGCGAGGCGCCACCGAAGGCGACGACCGCATTGGGGGGAAGGGAGGGACCTTCGGCCCGACGAGACCTCACGGACGCCCCGGCGAGGGTCCGGGCCGGGACCCAGCAGACCGTCAGGGCGGTCAGCACCAGGAACGGGGCCAGGAGCCGCACTCCGGTCACCCGCCGCAGCCGGGTGCTCCGAGCTGGCATCACGCCGACCACCCTACCCAGGCCCCGTCGGCAGCGGAGCTCCCCGTTGAGGCGACGGGTCCGGTTGCCTTGCCCGGACACGCAGCAGCCCGGGACGCATCTGCTGCGTCCCGGGCCGGCGACTGGTAGAGCGGTACCCCCGACGCCCCCGGGCAAACCCGGTCACGTCGGGGGTCGGCTCCGGCTACTCCGACAGGGTGATGGGCTGGTCGTCGTCCTCGAACGAGGGGTCGATCTCCGTGGCGGGCGGTGCGACCGGATCGAGCTTGGCGGCGTTCTGGGCGGCCAGGTGCTCCCGGATCCGCTGGTCGATCTCGGCCATCAGCTGCGGGTTCTCGATCAGGAAGGTCTTGACGTTCTCACGCCCCTGGCCGAGCTGCTCGCCCTCGTAGGTGAACCATGCTCCGGACTTCTTCACGAAGCCCAGCTCCACCCCGACGTCGAGGAGGGAGCCCTCCCGGCTGATCCCCTTGCCGAAGGTGATGTCGAACTCGGCCTGCTTGAAGGGCGGGGAGCACTTGTTCTTGACCACCTTGACCCGGGTCCGGTTGCCGACCTGGTCGGCACCGTCCTTGATGGTCTCGATCCGCCGGATGTCGAGGCGGACCGACGAGTAGAACTTCAGCGCCCGGCCTCCGGGGGTGACCTCGGGGGAGCCGTACATGACGCCGATCTTCTCGCGGAGCTGGTTGATGAAGATGGCGATGGTGCGGGACTTGGACAGGGTCCCGGTCAGCTTCCGCAGCGCCTGGGACATCAGCCGGGCCTGGAGGCCCACGTGGCTGTCGCCCATCTCCCCCTCGATCTCGGCCCGGGGGGTCAGGGCGGCCACCGAGTCGATGACCAGCACGTCGAGGGCGCCGGAGCGGATCAGCATGTCGGCGATCTCGAGCGCCTGCTCGCCGGTGTCGGGCTGGGAGATCAACAGGTCGTCGATGTTGACGCCGATGGCCTTGGCGTAGACCGGGTCCATGGCGTGCTCGGCGTCGATGTAGGCGCAGATGCCGCCGTTGCGTTGCGCCTCGGCCACCGCGTGCATGGCCAGCGTCGACTTGCCCGACGACTCCGGGCCGAAGATCTCCACGATGCGGCCACGGGGGAGCCCGCCGATGCCGAGCGCCAGGTCGAGCGCCAGCGCCCCGGTGGGGATGGACTCGATGTTCATGTGGAGGTTCTCACCCATCCGCATGACCGACCCCTTGCCGAACTGCTTCTCGATCTGGCCCAGCGCCATGTCGAGTGCCTTGTCTCGCTCCATGTCCTTCTCCTCACTGCTCTCGCTCGATTGACCGGGCCGACCCTACGGAGGGGGTGTGACACACGGCTTGGGGACCCGGGAGGGGGTCGATGGAACCTCCCGTCCGGCTCACTGTAGACCCGAACGCATGTTCGATGGTGGACCGTCCGGCCCCGGCTGTCAAGGCCGGTCCACCGCGGGGGGACACCCCGGGATCACCCCCGGTGGGGAGGCGTCGGGAGTAGCCTCGCTGCGCGATGGCCGACGAGACACCCACCACCCCGCCCACCGGAACCCCCGACGAGGGAGGCGGCGCCGAACCCCCGGCGACGGGCGGGCTCTCCCGCAAGGAGCTCCGGCAGCAGTCGTCGGGCGGGAAGCGCGGTGGCTCCACCTGGCTGTACATCCTGGGCGCCGTCGGCGTCCTGGTGGTGGCCGGGGTGATCGCCCTGGTGGCCACCTCGAGCTCCAGGACGGCGACGGTGGCGCCCGCCGCCGTCCCGGTGTCCACCACCACCGTCGCCCCGGCGGCGGTCCCCACCTGTCCCCTCACCGGCACCCCGGCCCCGGGCGGCAACGTCCCGGCCCGGCCGGCCCTGGGCATCAAGATCGGCAACTACCCGGGCGACCGCCCCTCGGCCGGTCTGAACCAGGCCGACATCGTGTTCGAGGAGCCGGTGGAGGGGGCCATCACCCGCCTGCTGGCGGTGTTCCAGTGCCAGACCTCCACGCTGGTCGGCGACATCCGCTCCGCCCGCCAGCCCGACGCCGGCATCATGGCCCAGCTCTCCAACCCGCTGCTCGTCCACGCCGGCGGGATCGACCCGGTGATCGCCCTCCTGAAGGAGTCGCCGCTGATCGACGAGAACCTCTACGCCGGCGGCAACGGCTCCGCCATCATCATGCAGCCCGGCCGGGTGGCCCCCTACTCCACCTTCGTGAACACCGCCTCCCTGTGGGCCCTCGACCCGGCGGACACCACGCCCCCGGCGCCCATCTTCCAGTACTCCGTCGCGGTGCCGGCCGGCAGCGTCGCCGGCTCCGGGACCAGCGTCCACATCCCGTTCTCGTCGACCTCCGACGTGACCTGGACGTGGAGCCCGTCCACCGGTACCTACCTCCGTTCCTACGCCGGGCAGCCCGACATGCTCCTGAACGGAGGACAGACGGCGGCCACCAACGTGGTGGTGATGACGGTGCAGACCGCCACCGGGTCCTGGGTGGAGAACGACGAGGGCGGTCACGAGGTGCTGGTGACCTCCACCGGGACCGGACCCCTGGTGGTCCTGCGCGACGGGGTGGCCATCGCCGGCACCTGGAGCCGGGCGTCGCTCACCACCCCGGCCACCCTCACCTCGGCGGCCGGCGCCCCGATCACCCTGAAGCCCGGAAACACCTGGGTGGAGCTGGTCCCGGCGGGGGTCACCGTCACCCCGTCCCCCGGTGCCGCACCGGCCGCCGCCACCACGGCGCCGTAGCGGAGAGCGCCCGGGATCCCAGCGGCTTCACTGGTAACTTCGTGCGTCGTGAACGGCGAACGCGCGACGGTGGCGACGCCGGAGGGAGGTCGGACGCGCCGGACCGCGGTGACCGTCGTCGGCGCCGTGATCGTGCTGGTGTCGCTGGTCGGACTGGGCGTCCAGGCGGTCCGGGGGGACCGGACGGTGGGCGTCCAGCGGCAGGCGGCCACCGTCCGGGACGCCGATCTCGACGATGCCTTCTACCACTGCATCGACGTCCAGACCCGCAGCCTGGTCGCCCCCGGCCAGCCGGTGGCGTTCGCCACCGCCGACCTGGCGGACTTCGTCACCCTGCTCAAGGGGGCCGGGAGCTGGATCACCATCGCCGACCCGGTCTCCCGGGCGGTGGCCGAGCTGTCGCTCCGCAACGGCGTCCACGCCCCCGGTGCCTGCCTCGGCACGGTGGTGGTGGCCCGGTACCCCGCTCCCGGCGGCGGCACCACGGTGCGGGTCGGCACGGGATCCTCGGTGCCCGGGGGCGGTCCACCGCCCCCACCGCCGCTATGACGGCCGTGGGGACGTGGCGATCGTGAGTACCACCGCGGCAGCCGTGGTGACCATGGCGGTGCTGACCGCCGCCGGGCTCCTGCCGACGCTGGCACTGGTGGGAGGGCGCTGGATGGCCGTCACCCTGGCCCCGCTGACCGGAGCGGTGGTGGCCGGCCTGGCCGCCAGCGGTGAGCTGGCCGTCGGTGGGGCGCTGCTCGCCTGGTTCATCGGCCTGGCCGTGGCCGCCGCCCTCGGCGTGGTCGCCCTCTGGGCCATCCGCCCCGAGCTCCGCCCCGGGGCCGCAGGCGACGGCCGGGCTCCCTTCCCGGCGGCCGCCGCCGTGGGGGCGGTCGGGATCCTGGCGGCGTGCGCCTGGTCGCTGCGCGCCCTGGCCACCCCCACCGTCGGCTTCGACGCCCGGGCGCTCTGGATCATGCGGGCGGGCTGGTTCCTGGAGCCCCACCACCAGCTGCTGGTGAACCTGCGCCTCCCCAGTCTGCTGCTCGACCAGACGTCGTACCCCCCGTTGGTCAGCGCCTCGAGCGCCGTGGCCTGGAGCCTCACCGGGGTCCACACCGACCGGCTGGGCGTGGTGGTGGTCGCCCTCCTCAACGCCTGTGCCGTGGCCACCGCCGCCTACGCCCTGGTGGAGTGCGGGCGACGGGTCGCCACCCGGCGGGCCACCACCGACGGCCCGTCCCCCACCGGCGGGCTCCCGGCCCTGCTGCCGCTGGCCACCGGCGTGGTGGCCGCCGTGCTGCTGGTCTTCATCGCCTTCGGCATCACCGAGCCGTTCATCACCAACGGGTACGCCGACCCCCTCTGGTCGCTGGCCGCCGTGGGGGCGGTGGCCTTCGGGCTGCAGCTCCCGGGTGCCCGGGCCTACGCCGGGGCGGCGGTGATCCTGGTGCTGGTGGCCGGGCTGTCCAAGAACGAGGGGTTCGTCACCGCGGTCGCCCTCATCGCCCTGATCGCCTTCCGCCAACTGCTGGCCGCCCTCCGCTCGGAGGGCCGGCGCCGGTGGTGGCGGCCGCTGGAGGTCGCCGCCCTGGAGCTGGCGGCCATCGCGGTGTGGCCGATGCTGATGCGGATCCTCCACACCCGGAACGGCTCGTCGACCCTGTCGGCGGTCTCCGCCTGGCCCGGGCGCGCCCGTGCCACCTACGACGGCTTCCTCCCCTACCTCCACGTCCTCTACCTGGCCCTGCCCGTGGCCGTGGTGGGCGGGGTGGTGCTGCGACGACTCCGCCGGACCAGCGGACTGGGCAACGACGGGTGGGCGTGGGCCGGCCTGGCCTGCGGCCTCCTGGCCGTGGGCGGGGCGCTGGTCACCGGCTCGGTGGGGATCCAGTCGTGGCTGCTGACCACCGTCCACCGGGTCACCGAGTTCCCGGCGCTGGCCGGCTGGTGGATCGTGGCCGTCTGGGCGGTGGTGGCGGCCGCCGCCCTGGCCGGCCCCGGGCGGGCCACCGCCGCCGACGCCGACGCCGGGGCGGTGGAGCCGGGCCCGGCGGTCTGGCCCGTGCTGGAGCACCAGCCGTGACCGCCACCCCTCCCGACGCACCCCCGGCGGCGACGGACCCCCCGGGCGTGGCCGCCGGTCCCGAGGGGGCGGGGGCCGGGGGTGCCCCCACCCGGTCGGCCGCCTCCTTCGCCCGTTGGTACGGACCGAGCCTCGCCTACGTCCCGGGCCTCGACGGGATCCGGGCCATCTCCATCATCGGGATCATGGCCAACCACAACGGCCTGGGCTGGGCGGCGGGTGGCTTCATCTCCGTCAACGTCTTCTTCGTCCTCAGCGGCTTTCTGATCACCGCCCTCCTGATCAAGGAGTGGGCGGCCTCCGGCACCATCCGGCTCCGGCGGTTCTGGGCCCGCCGGGCCCGCCGCCTGCTGCCCGCCCTGTTCGTCCTGCTGATCGGCATCGCCTTCTACGCCTGGCTGGTCGCCCCGGCCGACACCCGGTCGGCCCTCCGGATCGACGCCCTCTCCACCCTCTTCTACGTGGGGAACTGGCACCAGATCGAGTCGGGCCAGAGCTACTTCGCCATCACCGCGGTGGCCTCGCCGCTGCTCCACACCTGGACCCTGGCCATCGAGGAGCAGTTCTACCTGGTCTGGCCGCTGGTGGTGGTGGGGATGCTCAAGTGGCGCCGGTCGCTCCGGCCCCTGCTGGCGCTCACCGTGGTGGCGGCGGCGGCCTCGGCGGTGGAGATGGGGCTCCTTTACCACTCGGGCGCCGACCCCAGCCGCCTCTACTACGGCACCGACACCCGCGCCCAGGACCTGCTGATCGGGGCGGTGGTGGCCATCGCCCTGGCCCACCGGTCCCCGGCCGCCACCCGCCCGGGAAGGCGGTGGATGTCGATCCTGGTGGTGGCGGCGTCGGCCGGCTTCGCCGTCGAGTGGATCCGGCTCAACGAGAGCTCCGCCTTCCCCTACCGGGGCGGCTTCTTCCTGGCCGACGTGATGGTCGGCCTGGTCATCCTCGGGGTGGTGCAGGCGCCCACCGGGCTCCCCGCCCGGGTGCTGGGCTGCCCCCCGCTGGTCTACATCGGGAAGATCTCCTACGGCCTCTACCTGTGGCACTGGCCGGTGATCCTGGTGATGACCTCGGCCCGGGTGGGCGTGGTGGGCTGGCCGCTCTTCCTGCTCCGCTCGGCGGTGGCCTTCGTGCTGGCCGTGCTCTCCTCCAAGCTGGTGGAGCTCCCCATCCGCCGGGGCGCCATCCGGTCGTGGCGGGCCTGGGTGTTCACCCCCCTGGCCGCCGGCCTCACCGCCGGCGTGCTGCTGCTCGCCACCACCGCCCCCGCCGCCCAGGCGGTGCCGTCGGGAGTCACCGGTCTCACCCCCTCTCAGCACCAGCAGCTCGCCGCCGCCGGCGCCTTCGGCAGCAATCCCGTCCGGTTCGCCCTCCTCGGCGACTCGATGGCCACCACCCTGATCGTCGGGCTGAACGTCCACCCCCAGACGTGGGGCATCCAGCCTCTCTTCACCCACACCGACCTCGGCTGCGACCTCGACCCCGACCTGCAGATCAACGTGTCGGGGAACGTCGGACCCGCCACCCCCGGGTGCAAGGGCTGGCAGACCAAGTGGCCGGAGTACGTCAGGACCGAGCACCCCCAGGTGACCGCCGTCCTCCTCGGCCGGTGGGAGACCGTCGACCACCTCTACAAGGGGCAGTGGACCCACATCGGGGAGCCGCTGTGGGACGACCACCTCATGGCCGACTTCAACCAGGTGGTGCAGATCCTCTCCGCCGAGGGCGGCAAGGTGGTGTTCTTCACCATGCCGTACGTGGACCCGGCCGAGGCGCCCGACGGCTCGGTCTACCCGGAGAACGAGCCGTCACGGACCGACGCCTACAACGCCCTGGTCCGGAGGGTCGCCGCCGAGCACCCGGGGGTGGTCTCGGTCTACGACCTCAACAAGGTCCTCGACCCCGACGGCCACTACACCTCGACCATCGACGGGATCACCGTCCGGTGGAGCGACGGCATCCACATCTCCTTCCCCGGCGGCCTGTGGCTCCGGTCGAGGATCTATCCGGCCATCGACGCCCTGGCCCTGGGGTGGCCGACCGGCTGACCGCGCCGCCCCGCCGGCCTCAGGCCTCGAGCCGTCGCCGGAGCAGGTCGAGGGCGGCGATGGTGGCGTACTGCCGGACCCGCTCCCGGTCACCGGGGACCGTGAACTCGGTGGCCTCGGTCTCCGCCCCGGGCAGGGCCAGCCCGACGAACACGGTGCCGGGTGGCCGTCCGTCCTGCGGGTCGGGACCCGCCACGCCGGTGATGGACAGGCCGACGTCGGCGCCCAGGACCCGGCGGGCACCCTCCGCCATCGCCTTGGCCGCCGCCTCGGAGACCACCGGTCCCTCCGGCACCGCCAGCACGTCGAACTTGACCTCGGAGGCGTAGGACACCACCGCCCCCCGGAACCAGGCGCTGGCCCCCGGCACGTTCACCAGCCGGGAGGAGGCCAGGCCGCCGGTGAGCGACTCGGCCAGTCCCAGGCTCAGACCGTCGGTGGCCAGCGCCCGGGACACCGCATGCTCGATGGCCTCGTCGTCCACCCCGAACACCACGTTGCCGGCGGCGGCGGTGAGGATCCGGCGGATCTCCGCCTCCTCGGCGTCGAGCAGCTCGGCGGCCCGGGCCTGGTCGGTGGACCGGACGGTGACCCGGACCTTGATCCCCTCGATCCCGCTGGCCAGAAAGGCGATGGTCGCCACCCCCGGGCCGGACCCGGCGTCGGCGTCGAGCCCCGCGATGTGACCACCCAGCTCGTCGGCCAGCCCCGACTCGCTCATCCCCCAGGTGCGGAGCACCCGGCTGGCGATGACCCCGGAGGACTCGCCGCGCTCCTCCATCCGGCGCTGCAGGTCGGGGAGGATCCCGCGCCCGAACATGTCGGCCATCTCGTAGGGCACGCCGGGCACCGCATAGATCACCTTGTGCCCCACCGGGCAGATGAGCCCGGGGGCGGTGCCCTTGGTCTGCGGGATGAGGGACGCCCCGTCGGGGACGTCGGCCTGGCGGAGGTTGGAGTCGGGCATCTCCCGGTTGCGGGTGGCGAACATGGCGCGGATCGTGGCCACCACCTCCTCGTCGCGGTGGAGCGGCACGTTCATCACCTCGGCGATCGCCTCGCGGGTGATGTCGTCGTGGGTGGGCCCCAGGCCCCCGCAGACGATGACCCCGTCGCTCCGGGCCAGGGCGGTGCGGAAGGCCAGGACGATGCGGTCGTGGTTGTCCCCCACCGCCTGGTGGAAGTGGGAGGCCACCCCGGCGGCGGCCAGGTGTTCGCCCAGCCACGCCGAGTTGGTGTCGGCGATCTGACCGAGCAGGAGCTCGGTTCCGACCGCCACGATCTCGATCCGCACGGGCGGTCAGCCCTCCGCGGGTCCGGCGGGGGCGGGGCCGGGGGCGGCCCGGCCGGCCCTCCGTCCGTCGAGGAAGTACTGGGCCCCGGTGAAGACGGTCATGGCGGTGGCCACCCAGATCCCGGTGGCCAGCAGGGCCTTGTGGTCGGCCAGCGGGGGGACCAGGCAGAGGGCGATGGCCAGGTCCTGGAGCACCGTCTTGACCTTGGCGGTGGTGCGGGCCGGGATGGAGACGCCCCGACGGCCCACCACCGAGCGGTAGATGCTCATCCCGATCTCGCGGACGGCGATGATGGCCACCGGCAGCCACCAGACGATGTGTTTGGCCACCAGGGCCACCAGGGCTCCGAGGACGACCACCTTGTCGGCCAGCGGGTCGAGGAAGGCACCCGACCGGGTGGTTCCCTGGCGCCGGGCCACCCACCCGTCGATCCCGTCGGTGAGGGAGAGGACCCCCCACAGCAGGAAGGTCCCCCAGTTGGGGCCCCACACCATGACCAGGGCGATCAGCAGGGGGGTGGCCAACAGCCGGAGGGCGGTGATCGCGTTGGCCGGGGTCAGCAGGGCCGACGGCCCGAAGGTGGTGAGACGCGCCGGGGCGGCGGCCGGCCCACCGGCGCCGGAGCTGACCGACGCCCCGCTCACCGGGACGACCCCGCGGCGGCCAGGGGCCCGGGACGGCCCGCCCGGCCCGCCGGCTCGGCGACCAGGTCGGGACCGTCGGCGCCGGTCACCTCCACCTCGACGAAGGTGCCGGGGACCAGGTCCCCGGGAAGCACCACCACGCCGTCGATCTCCGGGGCCTCACGGTAGGTGCGGCCCACCCCGGGGGCGTCGACCAGCACCTCCACGGTGGCCCCGATCAACTCGTCCCGACGGGCGGCGGTGATGGCGTCCTGCAGCTCGCCGCACTCCCGGAGGCGCTCGGCCACCAGCCCCTCGGGCACCTGGTCGTCGAGGTCGGCGGCGTAGGTGCCGGCCTCGTTGCTGAACGGGAAGAAGCCCACCCAGTCGAGACGGGCCTCGGCCAGCCACTCGAGGAGCCGGTCGTGGTCGTCCTCGGTCTCGCCGGGGTAGCCGACGATGAACGAGGAGCGGAAGGCGGCGGTGGGCTCGGCGGCCCGGATGGAGGCGATCCGGTCGAGGAACCGTTGCCCCTCCCCCCATCGACGCATCCGCTTGAGCAGGGGACGGGACACGTGCTGGAGCGACAGGTCGAAGTAGGGGACGCCGGTGGCCAGCACGGCGTCGACCAGGGCGTCGTCGAGGGTCGACGGGTAGAGGTAGAGGAGGCGGGTCCAGGCCACCCGGGCCGACACCGCCCGGACCAGGTCCACGATGGGGCGGTTGGCACCGATCGCCGGGCCGTCGAGGGCGGGCACCGTCCGGCCGGCGGAGCGGTCGAGGGCGAACGACGAGAGGTCCTGGGCCACCAGGACCACCTCCTGGAGGGCGCCTGCCCCCGCCCCCAGCTGCTCGACCTCGGCCAGGATCGACTCGGTGGAGCGCGAGCGCTGCTTGCCCCGGAAGGAGGGGATGGCGCAGAAGCCGCAGTTCCGGTCGCACCCCTCGGCCACCTTGATGTACGACCACGGGGCGGCGCTGGTGGGACGGGGGAGGTTGAGGAGGTCGAAGGCGGGGAGGGGCGCCGCTCCCGGCTTCCGGGTCAGGGCCACCGGGGTGCCGACCGCTCCTCCGGTGCCGGTACCGGCGGCATCGGCGGCTTCGGCGGTATCGGCGGTGAGCGAGGCGCCGAAGGGCGCCACCAGGTCCACCTCGGGGAGGGCGGCGGCCAGCTCGTCGCCGTAGCGCTCGGCCATGCACCCGGTGACCACCAGGCGGGCGCCGGCCGGACGCCGGTCGGCGAGGTCGAGGATGGTGTCGATCGACTCCTGGCGGGCGGCCTCGATGAAGGCGCAGGTGTTGACCACCACCAGGTCGGCGTGGTCGGCACTCTCGGCCGGCTCGTAGCCGTCCGCCGCCAGGGTGCCGGCCAACTTGTCCGAGTCGACCTGGTTCTTGGGGCAGCCCAGGGTCTCCAACCAGTAATGCCGGGTCACCGGGACAATCTACCGGGCACCGGGGGGCGGCCACGAGCCGGGGGGGCGGCAAGGCCGGGTCGGGGCCGGCAGTCCGGACAGCACGAGGACCCGCCGATGGCGGGTCCCGTGAGCGGAGAGGGAGGGATTTGAACCCTCGGACCCAGTTACCCAGGTCAATTCATTAGCAGTGAATCCGATTCGGCCGCTCTCGCACCTCTCCCTGCCTTCCGGCCCGTGGGCCGCCCGCCTTCCACCGGGTGGAGGGCGGAGCCGTGACCTCGAGACCGCGAAAGGCTACAGGAACCATCCTGCGCCGAGGACACGGTGGGTGGGGCGGCGGGTGGGCGGGTCGGCGGGCCGGGCCCCGTCCCCGCGCCACTCCGGGAACCCCGGCACCCGGCCGGCTCCGAAGTCGCAGAAGCGGGCCCACCGGGGCCCGACCGAGATGCGCAGTTCCGGCCCGCCGGCGCCTTCCACGCCGACCAGGGGTCGGCCCTACCGGTACGCCCGATCGGCCATCTGTGCGACGCCCACGGAGACCGACGGCCCGAAGCCGCAGAGAAGGTTGGGGAACCGGCCGAGCACCGCATTGTCGTGGAAGAAGATCGGGTGGCTCGAGGGGTCGGTCAGATCGAGGTAGGTGCACGAGGTGTCGAGGGCGTAGACCAACGGAAAGATCGACAGCACCTCCTCGGTGAAGTCCACCAGCGACATCCGACGGAAGATGTTCAGGCAGTAGTGGTTGGCCTCGAGGAACACCACCGGGCGGTGGTCGGCGAGCACGGTCCGGGCGCCTCGGAGCACCTCGAGCTCGTAGCCCTCCACGTCGACCTTGATGAAGTCGACCCGATCGAGGTGCTGGTCGGCGGCGACCTGGTCGAGGGGGACCACCGGCGCCGCATGCGCTTCGTAGCCGCGGTAGCGCTCCAGCACGTGCTCGTACCCCACGAAGGCAGCCACGTTGGCACCGGTCTGGGTCACCAGTTCGACCTCGCCCTCCTCGGAACCGGCGGCGGCCCGGAGGCAGGTGACATTGGTCAGACCGGACCGCTCCGTGTTGAGCTGGAGATGGCGGAAGGTCTCCGGCACCGGCTCCATCGCCACCACACGGCCGTCGCCGACCAGGAAGCCGGACATGACCGCCGTCACCCCGATGTTGGCGCCCACGTCGAGGACGGTACCGCCGGGCAGGGCATAGGTCTCGAGGACGGGTTGGACGTCCACCGGCCCGGACATGCCCAGGGTGTCGAGATAGACGTCCTGGTCGGGAGCGGTGAATTGGACCTCGTGGCCGACCAACGTCAACGCCTTCGACACCAGGGGTCCCTCGTCTTCTCGTGCGGGGCGCCGCCGGGCAACGGGCGGCCGGGCACCGGCCGGATGGGCGTCGGCAGGAGAATACAGGAACGGCGGGCAACCGTCGGGCCGGGTGCCGACCAGCGACTCACTCCGCTGTCGGGGTGGCCGTCCGCACCCGCGGCGACACCGCCGGGGCCCCCTCCAGCTGGGCCAGGAACCGTTCCACCAGCGCCCGGGTCTCGGCGTGACCGGCGGACATGCCGATCGCCTCCTCCATGATCAGGAGCTGGGAGAGGGCGGTGGCCAGGACCACCACGCTCACCGGCGGGAACACCTCGGGGTCGACCCCGTAGTGGGCCAGGATCTCGGCGAGGATCTCGGTGTTCCGGGCGCGGAAGAGCTCGCCGTAGCGGGCGATCTCGGCACCGATCACCTTGCGGTGGTTGGCCAGGGCGGCGAACTCCATCGACAGCGTGGTGCTGGCGGGGTCGTCGCTGAACGCCCACAGGGCCCGGAGCGGCTGCTCGGTGTCGAAGACCTGGTCCCGGCGCTCGAGCCCCCGTTCGGCACGGCGGCGGAAGGCGGCCAGGAACAGGTCGTCCATGGTCCGGAAGTAGTAGTGCACCAGCTGGGGCTTGAGGCCGGCCCGCTGGGCCACCCGCCGGGAGCTCACCGCCGCGTACCCCTCCTCGAGCATCAGCTGCTCGGTGGCGTCGAGGAGGGCGGCACGGGTCTCCGAGCTCTCGGCGCCGATCCTGCGGGGGGAGGCCATACCCGTTCCTACCAGCTGCGTCCGCCGGGTGGCGGCCCGCTCGGCCGTCGCCGGGCAGGTTGACCCGCCGGCTCCCCGATGCTAAGCACATGCACAGCATACGCGCCTGATGATCGGAGCCCCGTGAGCGACTACGAAACGGTCGACTTCTTCACCGACGAATCCCTCCTCGAGGATCCCTACCCCTACTTCGAGCACCTGCGGAACAAGTGCCCGGTGGTGGCCACTCCCCACCACGGGGTGGTGGCGGTGTCCGGGTACGACGAGGCCCTCGACGTCTACCGGAACCTCGACACCTTCTCCTCGTGCAACTCGGTGATCGGCCCCTTCGCCACCTTCCCGGTGCCGCTGGTGGGCGATGACATCAGCGAGATCATCGACAAGTACCGCGACACGCTGCCGATGAACGAGCACATGGTCACCATGGACCCGCCCATGCACACCCAGGAGCGGGCCCTGGTGATGCGGCTGCTCACCCCCAAGCGACTGAAGGACAACGAGGCGTTCATGTGGCGCCTGGTCGACCAGCAGCTCGACGAGTTCATCGGCGACGGGAAGTGCGAGTTCATCAGCGC
Organism: uncultured Actinomycetota bacterium; assembly: GCA_963709665.1. Lineage (GTDB taxonomy): Bacteria > Actinomycetota > Acidimicrobiia > Acidimicrobiales > RAAP-2 > DASZIT01. The sequence goes on from CAVPWU010000011.1 coordinate 178,197, forward strand.
CTACACCCAGCCCTTCGCCATGCTGGTGGTGGCCGACGTCCTGGGGGTACCCGAGGAGGACCACCCGGCGTTCCGCGAGATGTTCGGCCTCTCGGCCACCACCGGCGAGATCGGCCCCGCCGGGCCGATGGGCGGAGTCGTCGACAAGGACGCGCCACTGAACGCCCTCGACTCCCTCGACGACCGGTTCGTCAAGTACATCGAGGACCGGCGGGCCAATCCCCGCAAGGACGTCCTCACCGACCTGGCCCTGGCCAAGTACCCGGACGGCTCGACCCCGGACGTGGTCTCGGTGGTGCGGATCTCCACCTTCCTGTTCGCCGCCGGTCAGGAGACCACCGCCCGCCTGCTGGCCACCGGGCTGAAGTACCTGGCCGAGTACCCCGAGCTCCAAGATGAGCTGCGGGCCCACCCGGAGCGGATCAACGGCTTCATCGAGGAGGCGCTGCGCATCGAGAGCCCGGTGAAGGCGGACTTCCGCCTGGCCAAGAAGGCGGCCACGGTGGGGGGCGTGGACATCGCCCCCGGTACCCCGGTCATGCTCCTCAACGGGGCCGCCAACCGCGACCCCCGACGGTTCGAGCACCCTGACGAGTTCCGGGTGGACCGGGAGAACTCGAAGGAGCACCTGGCCTTCGGTCGCGGTCCCCACTCGTGCCCCGGCGGCCCCCTGGCCCGCGCCGAGGGGCGGATCTCCATCGAGCGGATCCTCGACCGGACCCGGAACATCCGGCTCTCCGAGGAGCACCACGGCCCGGTGGGCCAACGCCACTTCTCCTACGAGCCCACCTGGGTGCTCCGGGGCCTCCACGACCTCCATATCGAGTTCGATGCGGTGGAGGCACCCAAGTGAGCGAGCGCGTGGCGGTGGTGACGGGGGCGGCCTCGGGGATCGGCCTGGGCATCGGCCAGCGGCTGGCCGCCGCCGGGCACGCGGTGGCCCTGCTCGACACCGACGGCAAGGGCGTCGAGGCGGCGGCGGCCGAGCTGACCTCCCAGGGGCACCGGGCCACCGGCTACGAGGCCGACGTGTCCGACCGCCAACGCCTCGAGGCGGTCTACGGCGCCGTGCGCCAGGAGCTGGGCCCGGTGACCATCGTGGCCACCAGCGCCGGGATCGAGTCGTTCGACCCGGTCCTCGACATCACGCCGGAGAAGTGGGAGCACATCATCGCCGTCAACCTCACCGGCACCTTCACCTGCGTGCAGCTGGCGGTTCCGGACATGATCGCCGCCGGCTGGGGGCGCATCGTGACCATCTCGTCGTCGAGTGCCCAGTCCGGCGCCCCCAACATGGCGCACTACGCGGCCTCGAAGGGCGGCGTGATCGGGATGACCAAGGCCTTCGCCCGGGAGCTGGCCCCCCACGGGATCACCGCCAACACCATCCCGCCGACCATCGTGGACACCCCGATGGCCAAGCACGCCGAAGCCAGGGGCGACGTGCCGAGCATCGACCTGCTGGGCAGCATGGTGCCCCTCGGGCGGGCCGGCACCCCGGACGACATCGCCGCCGCCTGCGCCTTCCTGTGCTCCGACGACGCCAGCTACATCACCGGCCAGCTGATCGGCGTCAACGGGGGCATGTACATCTGAGCCTCCCGGCCCCCGGGCCCGGGGGCGTGCTGGCTACGGTTGGCGGACCGGCGTCGACCGGGCGGACCGTCCGGCACCCTCCGTCGGCCCCGGCCGGGGTCGACGGTCGGCACGCCCCGACGCCCGCCGCGGTGGGCGGCACCCACCGAGAGGAGCATGCATGAGCGGAACCGCCACCGACGTGTGGGAGGTGATGTCGACCTGCCGGACCATCCGTCGGTTCACCGACCAGCCGGTCGACGACGCCACCCTGACCCGGTGCCTCCGGGCCGCCACCTGGGCGCCCTCGGGCGCCAACACCCAGAGCTGGCGCTACATCGTGCTGCAGTCCCCCGAGGTCCGGAAGGTGGTGGCCGCCGCCGCCGCCAGCGCCCTGGAGGTCATCGAGCCCGTCTACCAGATGAGCCGGCCGGCCGAGGACGACCAGAGCCGGGAGGCCCGTACCAACCGCGCCACCTACGAGCTCCACGACCGGGCCGGCGAGTTCACCTCCGTCCTCTTCACCCAGCTGCGGTGGGACTCGGCCTCCGAGCTCCTGCTGGGCGGCTCCATCTTCCCGGCCATGCAGAACTTCCTGCTGGCCGCCCGGGCCCAGGGTCTCGGAGCCTGCCTCACCAGCTGGGCGTCCTACGGGGGCGAGCAGCTGCTCCGGGAGGCCGTCGGGGTGCCCGAGGACTGGATGCTGGCCGGGCACGTGGTGGTCGGCTGGCCCCGGGGCCACCACGGGCCGGTCCGCCGCCGCCCCCTCCGCAAGGTCGTCTACCTCGACCACTGGGACCAGCCCGCCGACGGACTGGTCGGCGACGGGTCACCGCCACCCCCGGCCTGACCCTCGTCCCAATCCCACGGAGGCCGGTGTCCTCCCCGACGTCGCCTCCCTAGGCTGCCAACGTGCTGGTCCTCCTCACCTCGGTCGCCCGTCACAGCTTCGGCGACGACCTCCACCGCCCCGGCGTCGAGTGGCTGACCCTGCAGCTCGACGGGACCCTCACCGACGAGTCCGGGGCACCGGTGGCCGATGAGGAGGCCCGTCCGGAGGTCGCCTGGGGCACCTCCGACCTCTTCCGGGCCGGTGCCCCGCTGGGCCGGTTCTTCGGGCTGCTCCCCCGCCTGGCCTCCCTCCGCTGGTTCGCCTCCCCCGCCGCCGGGTTCGACAGCCCCGTCTTCGCCGAACTGGCCCGGGGCGGGGTGCGGATCACCAACGCCCACGTCAACAGCCTCCCCATCGCCGAGTTCGTCCTCCGGGCGGTGCTCGACGAGTTCCAGGGGGCCGGCCAGTGGCGCCGTCAGGGCGAGGAGCGGGCCTGGGCGGTCCACGACTGGCGGGAGGTGGCCGGGACCACCTGGCTGATCGTGGGGCTCGGGGGGATCGGGACGGCGGTGGCCGTCCGGGCCCGGGCGTTCGGGGCCCGGGTCGTGGGCTGCCGCCGCACCCCCTCGCCCGACGACCCCACCGACCTCACCGTCACCCCCGACCGGCTGGCCGGGCAGATCGGCCGGGCCGACGTGGTGGTCCTGGCCGCCCCGGCCACGCCGGAGACCACCGACCTGGTGGACGCCTCGTTCCTGGCGGCGATGCGACCGGGGAGCGTGCTGGTCAACGTGGCCCGGGGCTCCCTGGTCGACGAGGATGCCCTGCTGGCCGCCCTGGACACCGGCCGCCCGGCCGCCGCCGTGCTCGACGTCTTCCGCACCGAGCCGCTGCCCCCCGATCACCCGTTCTGGTCCCACCCCTCGGTGCGGGTGACGCCCCACAACGCCGCCGGCGGGGTCGGGCGCCTGCGGCGACAGGCCGAGCTGTTCGCCGACAACCTCGACCGCTACCTGGCCGGCCGCCCGCTACGCCACGAGGTGACCGCCGAGGTGCAGGCGGGGGCCGGGACGCCCTGAGGGAGGTGCCGTGGGTGCGCCGGGCGTGGCCACCTCCCGGGCGGAGCCACCCGGCTGCTGACCCCACCCCCCACGACAGGCGTGAGTGGGGGTGGGGTCAGCCGGGCTCCCGGGAGACGGGTGGGTGCCTCCCGAAGACGGTGGGTCAGGACGCCCTGGCAGGCTCCGCCATGGCCGCCGCCGGCGCCGGGACCGGCGGGGCGGCCGGCTCGATGGCCCCGTCGGTCTCCGGCCCCGGGTCGAGCTCGTGCTCGATGGGGGCCACGAGGGTGGCCGACTGGGGCTCGGTCCGCTCGAGGTCCCGGCCGATCTCCGCCAGGGTGCCGGGGCGGCGGCGACTGACCATCGCCAGCCAGACGGCCCCCACCACCAGGTAGGCCACGAAGATGTACGGGAAGATCCGCACCGGGAACGGCGGCACCGGATAGAAGCTCCCGATGGTGGGCACCATCAGCAGCACGCAGGCCATGACCGCCATGAGCACGTTGACGGGCCGGAGCTCGCCGATCTTCCGGAGGTACCGGGGCGCCGCCACCGTGATCAGGAAGTAGGCGGTCAGGAACCCGAAGGCGGCCAGGGTCCCGGCGTCACCGAAGGTGGTGAGGGGGTTGGTGAAGATCTCCAGCACCAGCGGGACGGCCAGGATCATCCCCATGTAGACGGTGATGGCCACGTGCGGCGTGCGGTTGTGCTGGTGGGAACGTCCCAGGTGCCGCGGGAGGATCCGGTGTTGGGCCATCGGGTAGATGATCCGGGAGCCGGCGTTCAGGCACGACAGCGTCAGCGAGAAGAAGCTGACCATGGCGCACAGCGACAGCGGCACCTTGAAGAACGGCACGCCGTAGAGGTTGGACAGGACGTTGAGCGGGGCGGCGATGGCGCTGAGCGGCGTCGAGTAGTTGCGGGTGCCGTAGACCTCGACGTAGCTCATGAACACGAAGAACGCCCCGGCGATGATCAGGCTGTAGCGGACGGCCCGGGGCACGTTGCGGAGCGGGTTCTTCGCCTCACCGCCGAGGGCGGTGGCGCTCTCGAAGCCGACCAGCGAGAAGATGCTGATCACCACGCCGAGGCTGAGTCCGTGGGCCGTCATGCCCTTCAGGGTCAGCTGGTTGGTGTCCACCGAGAACCCGTGCTTGAACAGCACCACGAAGGACAGGGCCAGGATGCAGGCCATGGACAGGGCTTCGATGAACAGCATCAGGATCGACGACACCCGGATGTCCTTGTAGGCGATGAACCAGCAGGTCGCCGCGCTGATGGCGAACAGCAGGATCGGGGCGACCGTCACATGGATCCCCACCGCGTCGAGGAGTTGCTGGGCGAAGACGGCGAACCCGGCCAGGCCGGCCACCCCGATGAACAGGTAGGACCAGATCAGCGTCCATCCGGAGAAGACCCCGGCGGTGGGACCGAGGCCCCGTCCGGTGTAGGAGTACATCGACCCGGGACAGGCCGACCGGCGGGCGAACTGGTTCAGGCACGCCACCACGAAGAGCAGCATCACCGTGCCGAACAGGTAGGTCAGCCAGGTGCCCTGGCCGGCGTCGGCGAAGGCCAGCGGGATGATCAGCACCGCCGTCATGGTCGGTGAGATCAGGGCGATCGACTGGGCCAGGACGGTGGGGAAGCCGAGGGCGTTGGCACGCAACCCGGTCGGCTCCGCTGCGGTTTCCGGGGGGCTCCCGGTGGTTGTGGTCATCGTGATCGATGCTCCTTTCGTCGCAACCGCGGGTTCCCACCACCCACACCGGCCCAGCACCACGTCTATGAATGTGGATCTCGGGTCGATGCAACCGCTCTATAGGTACAATTTGTACCTCAATCGGAGAGTAGATAGATTGTGTGTCGTCCGGATATCGTCCCTGTTAACAGCCTGTAAAGTCCCTCGTAAAAACGTACCGAATCACCATGTTTTATCCATAATTCAGGACAGACCTCTACTCCTATTTGTATCCTTTTCGGACATGGATGGACGGCGTATTTCGACTCACGGCCGAAGGTCCGACCGTGGTGTCGCCCGGTGGTCGGGGTGGAGTCACCGCCCCCGGGCGCGGGCGTGTGCCCGGGACGGGCGCCGGATCAGGCCGGCGGCGCGTCCTCGAACACCCACCCGGGGAACGACTGGTCCTCCAGCAGCAGGTCCTCGTAGAAGGCCCCGAACGGGAGCTCGGGGTGGGCGATGGCGATCTCCAGCACCCAACGGTCGGGGTGGAGCCCCTCGGTGACGTCGGCGATGGAGCCGTCGTAGTGGGCCGAGTGGGGGTAGTCGGAGAGCCGGTGGCCCGAGAGGTCGAAGTTCAGCTTCCACCCGAGGTCGGCGGCCTTCCGGTCGGCGAAGGCGTAGAGCTCGTGACCGGTCACCCGCTGCTCGAACCAGTGGGCCCGGACCTCCTCCCAGATGGCCCGGACGTCGCGCTTGGCCCGATGGTGATCGGGATTCCCCCCGACCACGAAGGTGTCGCCGGCATCGCCCTCGGTGCCCTGGTAGATCGGCCCGATGTCGACGAAGAAGATGTCGTCGGCGCCGAGGATCACCCCCGGCTCCGAGCGCTCCATGAAGTCCTTGGTGGTGTTGCTGCCCACCCGCACGATGATGTGGTGCCAGCCGCGGCGCATGCCCAGGGTGCTGAGGGTCTCGCGGGCCAGGGACTTGGCCTCCTCCTCGGCCATGCCCACCTCGACCTGGGAGGCGATGGCGTGGACCGCCCAGCGGGTCCGGTCCCGCACGGACATCAGGTCGTCCAGCGAGAAGTTCGGCCCGGTGGCCTCGAGTTCGGCCTGGGTGGTGGCGGTGATCTCTGGGGATGTCGTCATCGGTGGACCTCCGGTCGTCGGGTGGTGGGGTGGGTGGACGGGGGCACGGGCGGGTGGCTCGGGTGGCTCATCGGTGGATGGCGGACAGGCTCCGTGAGTCCTTGGCCGCCAGCATCAGGATCTCGGCGGGACCACCGACGGCTCCCAGGCGGTGGGGACGGTCGGCGTCGAAGTGGGCGCACTCCCCGGGCGCCAGCTGGTGGACCTCGCCGTCGAACTCGAGCCGGAGGGTCCCGGTGAGCACGTAGAGCCACTCCTCCCCGCGGTGGCGGGCCGGCGCCGACGGTGGGCGGTCGGGATCGATGGTGATGGCCAGGGCCTCGAGGATCGACGAGCCCGGGTACCCGCTGCGGGTGGTGATGGCCAGGCCGTTGGCCTCGTGCCGGGGCTCGTCCCCCACCGACACCGAGAGCGGAGGCCCGTCGTGCTCCTCGCCGAGCAGGACATTGACCGACACCCCGAGGGTCGACGACAGCTCCAGGAGGGCGGAGATGGACGGCTGGCGTTCACCGGACTCAAGGCGGGAGAGGTGGGCCTTGGAGAGCCCGCTGACCTCGGAGACCTGGTCGAGGGTCAGGCCCAGACGGTCCCGGGCGGAGCGCAGCCGCTCGCCGATGGACGCCAGGGTGGCCTCAGTCGCCATGCGTCACTGTACGCCCGTGTTGCCTGGGAGACAACAGCTGTTGCCAACTGTTAACGGTGGGGAAACACGGGGTGCCCGGTCGGTTCGGGACCGGTGCGTTTCGGGGCCGCCGACGGTCAGGCCTGCCCGACCAGCTGGGGGTCGCGGTGCTGCCCGACCACCAGGCCGGCGAACCGGTCCGCCACCAGGTCCCGGAGCGGGGCCAGGGCGGCCAGGCCGGGTCCGGTGGCGGCGCGGATGACCTCGGGGTCGAGTCCGGCCCGGCGGACCTCGCCCCCGAAGGCGGCCAGGAAGGCGTCGACCGCCGCGGCGTCCACCTCGACGTGGAACTGGAGGCCCCAGGCGTGCTCGCCGACCCGGAACGCCTGGTTGAGGTAGCGGGCGCTCGAGGCCAGGTGGGTGGCGGAGGCCGGCAGGTCGTAGGTGTCACCGTGCCAGTGGAGCACGGTGGGCGCCGGCGGCAGGTCGGCCAGCAGCGGGTCGGAGGAGGCCTCGGGACTCAGCTCGATGGGGGCCCACCCGATCTCGGCGCCCTCGGCGCCGGGGCGCACGGTGCCGCCGGCCGCCACCACCAACAGCTGGGCGCCCAGGCAGACCCCCAGGGTGGGGATCCCCCGGTCGAGGGCGTCGACCAGCAGGCGGAGCTCGGCCCGACGGGTCGGGAAGCCGTCATCGGTGGTGGCGGAGGCGGGTCCGCCCATGACCACCAGCCCGTCGAATCCGTCGGTGTCCTCGGGGAGGTCGTCGCCGTCGAAGACCCGACGGATGTCGAGCGATCCCCCGCTCGAGCGCAGGGCCACCCCGATGGCGTACGGGCCCTCGGGCTCGACGTGCTGCACGACCAGACACCTCGGCATGCGTCCCTCCTCGGACGGACGTCGTCGACGGGATCGGCCGACGCCACTCGGACTCCGCACGATACCGCGGGCGCCGGGGGGTCCGGTTGGGGCACCGGGACCGGGCGGGCGGTGGCGGGTCAGAGGGAGAGGCCGCGGATGAGGAAGTCGCTCACCTCGATCGCCGCCTCGGCCACCGGCTTGGGGTGCGGGTCCCCGGCCCGGACCGTCATCGCCCCGAAGAGCTGCTGGCCGATCAGGGCGGTGGCGGCGTCCGGGTCCATGGGCCGGAACCGGTCGGAGGTCACCCCGTCGATGTACAGGTCCTGGATGAGCCGGGCGACGTCGAGCCCGATCAGGGCCAGCTCGCTGCCGAGGGCGCTCCCACCCTGGTTCACCGTCTCCTGGGTGACCAGGGCCAGCAGGAAGAAGGCGGGGCTCTCGTCGACCCGGTCGAGCATGGCCCTGACCAGCGTGCGGAGGCGGTCCCGGGGGTCGGAGTCGAGCTCCCAGACGGTGGCCAGCGCCTCGAGCAGCTGGGTGTGCATCCGCTTCAGACAGGCCTTCAGCAGCTCATCCCGGTTGGCGAAGTAGACGTAGACGGTGGAGCGGGCGACGCCGGCCTGGGTGGCGATCTCGTCCATCGACACGTCGGTAGAGCCCCGCTCGCCGAAGAGACGACGGGCGACGTCGATGACCTGGTCGCGCCGGAAGTCCCGGATGACCTCTTTGAGGTTGTCGGTGGAGCGGCGGGCGGGCACTAGGCGGACAGGCGGGCCGCCGGGGTGAAGGCCACCGGAATGTGCTTGACCCCGTTGATGAACTGCGACTGGAGGCGTTGGACCTCGCCGTCCAACTTGATGTCGGGCAGGCGGTCGAGCAGGTGCTCGAACATCACCCGGATCTCCATCCGGGCCAGGTTCGCCCCCAGGCAGAAGTGGGGGCCGCCGCCACCGAAGGCGATGTGGGGATTGGGGCTCCGCGTGATGTCGAAGACGTGGGGCTGCTCGAAGACCGACTCGTCGCGGTTGGCCGAGACGTGGAAGAAGACGACCTTCTGGTCGGCCTCGATCTGCTGTCCGCCCAGCTCGAACGGACTGGTGGACTGGCGCCGGAAGTTCATCACCGGCGTCACGAACCGCAGCATCTCCTCCACCGCCGACGGCAGGAGCGACCGGTCGTTGAGGAGCAGCTCCCACTGGTCCGGGTGCTCGAAGAAGGCGGCCATGGCCCCGGAGATCAGGTTGCGGGTGGTCTCGTTGCCGGCCACCGTCAGGAGCAGGAAGAAGAGCTCGAGCTCGAAGTCGGAGAGCTTCTCACCCTCCATCTCCACCTCGGTGAGCACGCTCATCAGGTCGGCGTGCGGATCGGCCCGCTTCTGGGCGAACAGCTGGGAGGCGTAGGCGTAGAGCTCCATCGAGGCGACCTGGGCGATCTCCTCCGAGCTCTGGTACTCGGGGTCCTCGTTGCCCACCATCCGGTTCGACCAGTCGAACATCTTGTGGCGGTCCTCGTCGGGCACCCCGAGCAGTTCGGCGATGACCACCAGCGGCAGCTCGGCGGCGATGTCGGTGACGAAGTCGGCCCGGCCCTCCTCGATGACGTTGTCGATGATGCGGTCGGTGGCACCGTGGATCCGGTCGTGCAGCTGGGCGACCATCCGGGGGGTGAAGCCCTTGTTGACCAGACGCCGGTAGCGGGTGTGCAGCGGCGGGTCCATGTTCAGCATGACCAGCTGTTGCTGGGCCAGCACGTCCTCGGTGAGCTCCCAGATGTAGGTGGCCTTGCGGGCCGACGAGAAGTGCTCGTAGTCACGGTTGACGATGTTGCACTCGTCGTAGCCGGTGACGGCCCAGAACCCCGGGCCCTCAGCCTCCTCGTGCCACCACACCGGTGCATTGGACCGGAGGAACGCGAACCACTCGTGCGGCACCCCGTTCACGAAGTGCCTGGAGTCGGTCAGGTCGATGTCAGCGAACTCGACCACGTCATGCCCCATATCGGACAACCCTTCTCGTCGATCGGACAGCCTGTCCGACATGACGGATCGTATGTCCGAGCCCCCGGGATGTCAACGGCCCTACTCCCAGCGCGCCTCGCCGTCCATCACCACCAGGGGCTGTTCGGTGACCACGAACTCGAGGTGGTCCACGTCGAGGAAGGTGGCGATGTCGTCCATCATCACCGGGAAGTCGTCCTCCCCCATGTGGGCGTGGTACTCGGCCATGGAGGGGAACCACTGGACGGTGACCCCGTCGTAGCCGCTGCGGTCGTCGTCGTCCCGGTAGTCGTCGAGCGGACGGGGGTTCTGCTCGTAGCGGATGACGTGGCTGCCGGCCTTGCTGTTGGCCACCAGCGGACCGTGCACGTTCTTCCAGTGGTCGTGGAACTCGGCGGGCGTCAGCCCCTCCTTGCGCCGCAACAGGCACGTCAGCTTCACCATCGACGACTCCCTCCCCCTGCCGGTCCCCCCGGGCGTCCGGGCCGGCGCCCGACCAGGATCCACCCTGGGGGGCCGGAGGGCAAACCGCCGGCAGCGGCCGGCAGCGGCCGGCCGGAGCCCCGGCGGCGGGTCAGGGCCGGACGGTGGTGGTGAAGAGATCCGAGAGGTAGGGCATGGCGATGGGCTCGTCGAGGGTGGCGGCGAACCGCTCCACCCCGCCGAGCAGGCGGGCCCGGTCCTCGGCGTCGAGCACCTGGACGTAGCTGCGCGAGGCGACCTGCTCCACGAAGGCGCCCCGGTCGAGGCTCTGGACGAAGGCCCCCCGGGTCCGGGTGACGGGACCGAAGCGTCCGCAGTCGTCGATGACCTGTCCGAAGTCCCTCCCCACCGGGTAGGGCTGGTGGCGGTCCCAGCGGCTGAGGGTGACCAGCTCGGCGACCATCGGGTCCGACTCGTCGCGCTCGTTCCAGATCAGCGACAGCGTCCCGTCCGGGCGCAGCACCCTGGCCATCTCGGCCAGGGCGACCGGGGCGTCGAACCAGTGGAACGCCTGGGCCACCACCACCGCCTCGACGGTGCCGTCGCCGATCGGGAGGGCCTCGGCGGTGCCCCCCATCACCGGGACGCCGGGCACCACCCCGGTGAAGACCCGGCGCATGGACGCCGACGGCTCGACGGCCACGCAGGTGGCGCCGAGGGCGTCCAGCCGTCGGGTGAGCTTCCCGGTGCCCGCCGCCAGGTCGAGCACCCGGGTCCCCTTCCCGATCCTCCCCAGCTCGGCCAGGGCGGCCAGGGCATGGTCGGGGTAGTCGGGGCGGGCCCGCTCGTAGACGTCGGACGCCGTCTCGAACCCGACCCGGCCGAGGGTCGGCCGGTCCAGCCCGTCGGCGGCGTCGCGGTGGTCGCGGTCCGGCATGTCGCCGATGGTACGCGGCTCAGCTACCGTCGTCGGGTGTCCGCCACCAGCCCGCGCCCCGAGGACGGGTCCCCGTCCACCCCGCCACCGGTGGTGGGGATGGCTCCTCTCGGATCGGATCCGGCCGGTGAGGCGGGGCGGCGGTCCGGAACGGCCCGCCCGGTTGGCCGATCGCTCCCGCCGGCGGTCCGGGCGACGGTCGCCGCCGGCCTGCGGACGACCCGCTCGACCGGACGGCGGTGGGCCAACCGGGCGGTGCACGCCGGCTGGGGGTGGGTGGTCCGCCACGGGGCGGTGGGTCCGGAGGACGCCATGGCGGCCCGCTTCGGCGCCTTCGGCGACGGCAGCTGCCTGACCTTCCCCCCGGGTGCCGTCTTCGGGGAGCGGTGGATCCACATCGGCTCCGACACCCTGATCGGTCCGGGGGTCAGCCTGTCGGCGGGCATGGTGCCCGGTCAGCAGATGGTCACCGACCCGGTGGTCCGCATCGGCGATCGCTGCATGATCGGTCGCGGCAGTCACATCGTCGGCCACTTCGAGGTGCACATCGGCGACGATGTCCACACCGGGCCCTACGTCTACATCACCGACCAGAACCACGGGTACCGGGACCCCGACCAGGTGGTCCACAGTCAGTGGCCCAGTGACGTGCCGGTGACCATCGGCACGGGCAGCTGGCTGGGGACCGGCGTGGTGATCCTGCCCGGCACCGTGCTGGGCCGGAACGTGGTGGTCGGGGCCGGGTCGGTGGTCCGGGGCACCTTCCCCGACCGCTGCGTGATCGCCGGGGTGCCCGCCAGGATCGTCCGGCGTCACGTCCCCGGTCGCGGGTGGGTGTCCGGCTCCGAGGCCTGAGCCTGCCGCGGGTCGGGTCCGACGGGCCGGTCGGAGACGGCGCCGGGTGCGACCGGCCGCGGTGTGGCGACCAGGGACCGGCGACCAGGGACCGCACCCGCTGAGACTCCCACCCGGCGCCCGGGGTGGAACGGCTCGGCGGACCCGGTCCCGGCAGATCGGACCCGGTACCGCCGGTCGTCCCCCCCTGCCACCACATGGGCGTGAGGGATACGGGAGCTCAGCAGAGGCGGCCAGTCGGCGCCTTGAGGGACCGGGAACGGGGAACCCGGTCGTGCGGGATGCACGGACGCCGACCACTGGCGAGGAACGGGACGTGCGTCCGGTGGGCCCATGGACGCCGGGCCACGGTGCTCGGGCCTGCGATGTCCACGGTGCCTCCTTCGGCGGTCCCGACCGGCGGGATGCCGGCCCCTCTGGAGGGGGAACGGCGGTGATGGGCCCCCCTTGCGGTCAGATCATCCGAACTGTCGGATCCCCCGGGACCCGTTGCGGAAGGCCCCGACCGGGGACGCCAGGCGTGGGGTTGACGGAGAACACGCCCCACCCGCCGTTCAGGGAACGACGTCGGATACCGGACCTTGCGAAGATCCGTCCGAGAATAATTCTTTCCCCTTTCGGGAAGGACCCCGGCCTTTCAATGCAACCCCGATGTACCTACAATCGAATGCAGTTGGTGCGCTTCCCGGCGCCGGGTCAGGCAGACATGGGATCGTCCGGGAACGGCCAACGGGAAGGACCACCCGATGGCTCTTCGACACGGGGAGACCTGTCAGACCGGTGTCACGACCCCCGCCTTGGCGGCCCTGGTCGAGTCACCCCGGGACGGCGATGTGGACGTCGCCCGCGATCGCCGGCTGGTGGAGCGGTGCCAGCACGGTGACCGCCAGGCCTTCGACGAGCTCTATGCCTGCTACCGCCGGCGGCTCCACCGCTACTGCATCCAGCGCCTGGGCGACCCGGGCGACGCCGAGGACGTGGTGCAGGAGGCGTTCACCCGGGCGTGGCGGGCGCTGCCGCGCTTCGCCGGGGACCGGCGCTTCTATCCGTGGCTCACGGTGATCGCCAACCACCTCTGCGTCGACACCATCCGCAGGAACTCCCGACAGACCCCGGTCGAGGCGTCCCGCCTGCAGGCGGGGGACAACGGGAGCTACGAGACCGAGGACGCCGTCCTGCAGGGGGTGGACGCCGCGCTGGTCGCCACCGCCTTCGCCAAGCTCTCCGAACGGCACCGCCGGGTCCTGCAGCTGCGCGAGGGGTCCGAGTGGTCGTACCGCGAGATCGCCGAGCACGAGGGCGTGGGCCTCACCGCCGTGGAGGCGCTGTTGTGGCGCGCCCGCCAGGCCCTCAAGCGCGAGTTCATGCTCCTCGACGGCCGGGGGGGCAGGCTGGCCGGGTTCGCCGGAGCGCTGGGACTCCTCCGGACCAGGATCCTGTCCAGGCTGGCCGAGACCGTCCGGCATCCCCTGGGTGCGGTCCACCACCTGGTCCGCCATCTGGCATCCGGCGTCGACCGGGTCTTCAGCCCGTCGGGGGTCCTCGGTGCCTTCGGACCGGTGGCGGCCGCCACCACCGGCGTCGTGGTCCTGGGCCTGGGCCTGGGCCTGGGCACCATGGTGGCGGCGCCGTCCTCGGCCCCCGCCGCCCCGGTGGCCCCGGTCCACCCGACCCCGCTGGGGTCGCTCCCGTTGGCGCTGAACGGAACGGGCGGAAGATCGACGGGAGCCGGTGCCCCCGGCACGGGGGCGGTCGCGGCGCCGGCCGCCCCCGGCGACGGGTCGGACGCGGCCCCCGGTGGGACCGGGACCTCGACACCCTCCACCTCCTCCGGGAACGGCGCGGTCGGCGGGGTCGGTGGGGTGTCGGGCTCGATCGGAAGTGCGGCCAACGGCGGAGCGGGATCCGCAGTCAGCGGGGCGGTCAGCGGGGCCGGATCGACGGTGGGCGGCGCGGTGACCGGGGCCACCGGCGCCGTCGGCGGGGCGGTGACCGGGGTCGGATCGACGGTGGGCGGGGCGGTCAGCGGGGTCGGATCGACGGTGGGCGGGGCGGTGACCGGGGCCACCGGCGTGGTGGGCGCCGTCGGCGCCGGTGTGGCGGGCGCCGTCGCCGGGACCGTCGACGGGGTCACCGGCGCCTTGGGCCTCCCGCCGGTATTCCCGACCCCGGCTCCTCCGGGCAGCTCGTCGACCACCGTGCCGTCGACGGTCCCTGGCGGCTGAGGTTCGGCACCCGGCCGACCGGTGCAGCACCGGGCCACCCGGTCGACGGCCCGGGGTGCCCCACGGTCAGGGCGTGGTCGGTTCGCCCGGGACGACGGCGACCACCGTTCCGTCCCCGGCGACCGCTCGCTCCTCCGTGTCCACCGGCTCGGTCGCCGACGCCACCGGGGCGTCGATCACCCCGTGGCGGACCAGGACGTCGAGCGCCTCGATCCGACCGGCGGCCATCAACGCCTCCGTCTCGGTGAAGTCGGTGTAGTCGCGTGACTCGGCGGCGTCGATGCCGCACACGATGACCTCGACCGAGTCGGGGAGGCGGCTCATCTCCCGGACGAACCGGGCGTGGACGGAGATCATCAGGGCGTTGAACATCGCCTCCACCGGACGCTTGGTCGGCAGGGGGGAGTAGTCGGGCGGACCACAGAGCAGCACGACGATCCGGGAGGCGCCGGCGTCGATGGCCCGGCTGATCGGCACGTTGTCGACCACCCCGCCGTCCACCAGCCGGTCGCCGTCGATCTCCACCGGCGGGAAGATGGCGGGGATGGCGGCCGACGCCAGGACGGCCTCGACCGCCGGACCCGACATCAGCCAGCGTTCGCGCCCGTCGATGATCGAGGTGGTGACCACCTCGAACGGGACGGTGGCGTCCTCGAGGCGCTCGAACTCGATGCCGTCCTCGATGATCTGACGGAGCCCGGTGTTCGGGTGCATGGACTCGCGCTGCTGCAGGAACCTCCACGGCCCGTGACCCAGCCGCTGGGGGAACACGTCCTCGCCGCGGAGCTCCCGCCAGATCCGGGTCAGGTGCTCGACCCCTTCGACGGTGGGATTGCCGGCGAACGCCGCCCCGTTGACGGCCCCCACCGACGCCCCGTAGATCCGGTCGGGGACGAAGCCCCCCTCGGCCATCACCTGGAGCATCCCTACCTGGGCGGCCCCCCGGGGACCACCGCCTGACAGCACCAGGGCGGTGAGCGGTGGCTCGGGCCCGTCGTCGGCCCCGTCGGCCTCCCCGACGGCCCCGGCGGCCGCCAGGTCCTCCCGTTCGGCCAGCCAGTCGCTCCGGGCGGCACGCGCCCGCCCGATGAGGAAGCGGACGGTGATCACCAACAGGACCAGGAAGGCCACCACGAACACGGTGAACCCCACCGCGAAGATGGCAGTGGTGGAGCCGGGGATCATCGCGTGGCCAGGCTATCGGCGGTGTCCCGGGGTGGTGTTACACCCCTCGGGCACACTGCATCCATGGCACTTCTCGACGTCGACTCCCGGCGGTGGGTCCACCCGGACCCGGTCGGACGGGGCCACCGTCCCGACGGGGAGACCCTGAGCTCCGCCACTCCGGCGGTCGCGGGCTGGATCCCGCTGTCCGGCGGGGCGCTGCTCGACCGGCTGCGGTTCACCGGGCGTCCCCGTCCCCGGGCCGATCCCGAGCGCGTCGAGCGGCTCCGCGGCCTGCTCGACGAGGGGCTCTCCTGCGTGGGGGCGTCCCCGGGGGGGGCGGCGTCGGCACCGCTGCTGGTCACCCGGGGCGCGCTGCGCGTCGCCCTGGCACGCCGGGACGGCAGGGCGCCGGGACCGGAGACGTCCGGGTACTCGACCTCCCTGGCCTGCGGCGCCCTGATCGGCGCCCTCTTCCGTCAGCTCATCGCCACCGGCTCCTCCGAGGACCCGTTCGCCGACGCCCTCGAGGCCCTGGCCGTCGACACCCGGCAGGCCGGTCTCCGGTCCTGGGTGGACGCCCTCCCCCCCGCCGAGCGGCACGCTCTGGCCGTCGAGGTCCGGCGGCAGGCCGACGGGCTGGCCGAGCGCTGGCCGGGCCTCGATCCGGCCTGGCATCCCCGCACCGACGAGCCGATGCGGGCGCTGGTGGCCGGCGGCGCCGTCGAGCTGTCCACGCGGATCGACCTGGCCGTCGGCCGCCCCGGCCTCGACGTCGCCTCGGTGGCCATCGTCGAGATCACCTCCGGGGAGCGTCGGCCCGAGCACCGACACGACCTCCACTTCTCCGCCCTGGTGGAGACCCTGCGGCATCCGGCACCGCCGTTCTCGGTCGCCACCTACTACACGCGGACCGGCGAGCTCGACGTCGACCCTGTCAGCGACGACCTCCTGGTCGCCGCCGCCCGCCGCACGGTGGACGGCGTCCGCTCCATGGTGGAGGACCCCACCGCCGGGGAGCGCCAGGTGCCCGACGTCACCGCGACGTCCGGCGGCCCGAACGGGCGGGTGGCGGCCGACCCCCTGCCGGGCGGGGGGTGGCGGCCGTGAGTGGCGCCGACCAGGTCACCGCGGCCATCCTGCGGCCCGCCGCCGGCCGGGTCGGGCCGGAGGCGGGCCGGGCGCTCCGCCGGCACCTGGCCGACGTCGTCCCCGGGCTGGTCGCCCCCCTGCCGCCCGGCCGGCAGGTCACCCTCTCGCTGCCGCGCCTGCGCCAGCTCGGCTGGGCGGCCCCGGGCGAGCCTCCCCTCGACGATCCCTTCGCCTGGAAGCCCGTCTTCGTCCGGCGGTCCTTGGGCCTGGCGGCCATCAGCGCCTGCCTCGACCGGCGGCACCCCACGCCGGCGGCGGCGGTGGGGGCGGTGGCCGACCTGGCGGTGGCCGAGTGGGAGCGTTCCGGGTGGCGCACCTTCCACTGGGAGCCGTGGTTCGCCGGTCTGGGGACCGGCGGACGGTCCGCCGTCCTGGCCGAGGCCGCCACCTGGGCCACCGGGGTCTGGACGTCCCTGCGTTGGGACCGGTTCGACCCCCTCCCCCGCCTGGGTGGGCCCGACGACCAATGGGTGTGCCCCGCCCCCCGCACGGTCCGCCTCAAGGGGCGGTCCGAGCTGCGGGTCGCCCTCCCCGACGGCCCGGCCACCGCTCCCGACACCGTCCTGGTCTCGGTGGCTGGGGGCTCGCCGGGTCCGCGGGCCGAGGTGGAGCTCGGCTACCTGGCCCTGGTGGCCGCCCTCCGCTCCCCCTCCCGCCCTCCGGTGCGGGTGATCGGTCTGTGGCCGGATGCCGCCGCCCACCGCTCGGTCGAGGTCACCGAGGGGCGGCTCGAGGCCGCGGTGGAGCTGGTGGCCGGCGCCCTGGCCACCGAAGCGGGGCACGGCGGCCTCGGAGGCGACGGCCGGCCGGACGCCCTGCCGGCCGCCCTGCCGTCCGAGGCGGGAGGTGCCGGCGGTGGCGGCGACGGTGCGTCGCCCCCGGTCGGAGTGCTGTCCGCCGCCGCCTGAGAGCGGGTGGATCAGGCGACCGTGACGAACAGGGCCTTGGCCGCCTTGGTGTCCGGCTTGCCGGCGGCGGTGAGGGGAACCTCCTCGATCAGGATCATCTCCCGCGGGATCTTGTAGCCGGCGATGTGGGAGCGGCAGTGCTCCTGCAGCTCCTCCAGCGTCACCGGGTCGGTACCCGACTTGGGA
Source organism: uncultured Actinomycetota bacterium (assembly GCA_963709665.1). GTDB lineage: Bacteria > Actinomycetota > Acidimicrobiia > Acidimicrobiales > RAAP-2 > DASZIT01. Next base: position 195,828 of record CAVPWU010000011.1, read on the forward strand.
CGGAGGGCCACTGCCACCCGCTCGCCGAACCGGTCGTCGGGGATGCCCACCACGATGGCGTCGAACACCCCGGCGTGGGTCTTGACGGCCGCCTCCACCTCCTCGGGGAAGATCTTCTCGCCACCGGAGTTGATCGATGCCGAACCCCGGCCGTGCAGGTGGATGGTCCCGTCGGCCTCGATGGTGGCCAGGTCGCCGGGGACCGACCAGCGCACGCCCTCGGCGTCGACCGGGAACGTGGCGGCGGTCTTCGCCTCGTCCCGGAAGTAGCCGAGCGGGATGCGGCCGGTACGGGCCAGCTTCCCGATGCGACCGTCCCCCGGCGACAGGGGCCGGAGGTCGTCGTCCAGCACGGTGGTGTCGTCGCTCATGGCGAACCGGGGTCCCGAGGCGCCGGACTCGACGGCACCGTGGGCCCCACCCTCGCTCGACCCGAACCGGTCCGTGATCATCACGCCGGGAAGGAGCTTCTGGAGCTCCTCCTTGACGGTGGCCGAGAGCATGGCCCCGCCGGATCCCAGGACGAACAGGCTCGACGTGTCGTAGGTGCCGGGCTCGGCCGAGGCCAGAGCCTCCGCCAGGGGACGGGCCATGGCGTCCCCCACCAGGGCCACCGACACGGCGCCCTCGTCGCTGATGATCCGCCACAGCCGGTCCGGATCGAACCGGTGCTCGGTGTAGAGGACCACGGTGGCGCCCATCAGGAAGCCGTTCCACATCGCCCACTGGGCGTTGCCGTGCATCAGCGGTCCGACCACCAGCATGATCGCCCGGGCGCTGTCGTCGACCTGGATCCGTCCGGCCAGCTCCTCGGCGTCGGCGATGGGCGCCTGCCCCCAGCTGCCGAGGTTCATGGCCGCGAAGTAGATGTCTTCCTGACGCCACACCACGCCCTTGGGCATCCCGGTGGTCCCGCCGGTGTAGAGGAGGTAGCGGTCGTCGGGCGACCTCTGGGTGTCGCCGCGCTCCGGGCTGGCCCCGGCCAGGGCCGCCTCGTAGTGGACCACCGGCCGGTCGATCGTCACCGACGGGTCGGTGCCGTCCTCCACCACCACGAACAGGTCGGGGACGGTCAGGCCGTCGCCGACGGGGTCGGCGGCGGGGTCGTGGCCGGCAGGGCCGGCGCCGGCGGGGAACGACTCGGCCACCAGCGGCGACAGGGCCCGCTCGAAGACCAGCGCCTCGAGCTCGGCGTTGTCCACCACGTACCGGAGCTCGGTGGCCACGTACCGGAAGTTGAGGTTGATCGGGACGGTGCGCGCCTTGAAGCAACCGACCATCGCCTCCGCCCACTCGACGCAGTTGTGGGCCAGGATCCCCACGTGGGCCCCGGCAGTGACCCCGTGATCGCGCAGGGCGTTGGCGAACCGGTTGGCCCGGGTGTCGAGCTCCCGGTAGGTGAGGCGGGCATCGCCCGCCACCAACGCCTCCCGGTCCGGGACGGTGTCGGCCACCACCTCGAACAGGTCGGCCAGGTTCAACTGTCTGGTGGCCATCCGGCCCTCCTTCCCCCGGCCCGCACGGCGTGCGGGCCCGTCGAGTCTTCCCCGTAGCATGCTGGACCGACCCGGAGGATCCCGGGTGGGTCCAGCAGAGGGGGAACTGTCCATGACATCCAAGCACGAAGGAACGGCGGGCATTGTCGGGCTGTCGGCGTTGGTGACCGGGGGAGGCAGCGGCATCGGCCTCGGAACCTCGGCCCGACTGATCGCCGACGGTGCCGACGTCACCATCTGCGGCCGCACCGAGGAGAAGCTGCAGCGGGCGGTCGAGACCCTGGGGAGCGTGGCCTCGTCGGGCCCCCACCAGGCCGGCCGGGCCCGGTACGTGGTGGCCGACGTGACCGAGGAGGAGCAGGTGGCCGAGGCGGTGCGGGTGGCCGCCGGGGACCGGGGCCGTCTGGACATCCTCTTCGCCAACGCCGGGGGCGGCCACCACATGGGCCCCATGGTGGACGCCGACGTCGTGGGGGTGCGGGCCACGTTCGACCTCAACCTCACCGGCACGTTCCTCTGCATCAAGCACGGTGCCCCGTTGATGGCCGCCGGGGTCGGGACCGGCGTCGGTGGCGGCGAGGCGCCGGGAGGGTCGATCATCGGCATGTCCTCGGGGGCCGGGGGCTTCCCCCACCGGCTGCTCTGGGCCTACGGATCGGCCAAGGCCGGCGTCGACATGCTGTGCAAGTACGCCGCCGAGGAGCTGGGCAAGGACGGCATCCGCGTGAACTCGCTGCAACCGGGGATCATCGACGACGAGCTGATGGAGTTCATCGTCGCCGGCGGTCCGCTGCTCGACGACTACCTGGACGGGATGCCCATCAGCCGGGTCGGCACGGTGGAGGACGTGGCCAGCGCCGTGCGGTTCCTGGCCGGGCCCGAGTCCACCTGGGTGACCGGTGTGAACCTGCCCGTGGACGGCGGCCACCATCTCCGGGGCGGCCCCAACTACGAGCTGCTCCTCGGCGGGTGACCGGGGCGGGTGCGCCGACGGTAGCTTGAGCCGATGGCCAAGGCCTACACCGACCCCGGGCCGATCACCTTCCGGGCCCGCATCAACGGGAACCCGGAGGTCGGGAACGCCTCGTCCTTCGTGGACTTCCCGCACGACCTCCGGGAGCTCTACGGGGCGGGGAACCTGGTCCCGGTGCGGGTGGTCTTCGACGGGACGGTGCACTACCAGGGCAGCCTGGCCAAGATGGGGGGCCCGCTCCCCGTCCTCATCGTCCGGAAGGACGTCCAGGAGCAGCTGGGCAAGCAGGCCGGGGACTCGGTCGACGTGGAGGTCCGCCTCGACGACCGGCCCCGGACCGTCGAGGTGCCCGGGGACCTGGCCGGCGCCCTGGGAGCCGCCGGCGCCCGGGACGCCTTCGACCAGCTGGCCTACTCCCACCGGAAGGAGTTCGTCCGGTGGATCGGGGAGGCCAAGCGACCCGAGACCCGCCTCCGCCGCATCGGTCGGACCTGCGAGATGGTGCTGGCCGGGGAGCGCCGGAACTGAGGGTCGCGGGTGGTCGGTCCGCGGGTTCGCGGATGCCGGCACCGCCGGGCCGGCTCCGGCGGGTGGGCCCCGGCGGGTCGGCGGGACCGGCCTCAGCTCCGGCGGGACTGCCACACCGGCATCGAGCCGTGGTGGTCGAAGAACGCCAGCATCAGGTCGGTGGCACTGATCTGTTGGGTGGCGGCCGGCTCGAGGGTGGGGTCGGCGCCTGGCCAGGCGTGCGGGCCGCCGAGGACCGAGTAGAGAATCACCGACAACCCGCCGGCGCAGCCGGCCCACTGCTGGCGGGTCACCGACGAGGCGACCCGGGTGGCGACGGGGGTCGGGTGGCAGCCGTCCAGACGGGCCCATCCGGCCATGTTCCGCTGGGTCCCCGGGACCTTGATGCCGGGGAGGGAGATGCCCTCGGCCCCGTCCTGGTAGGGGACGGACCGGTCGGCGGTGCCGTGGAAGGCCAGGATCGACAGGGGCCGGGTGCAGTCGAGGACGAACTCCACGGCCACGGTGGCGATGGCGGCCACCTGCTTCCGGTGGCTGCAGGCGTAGACGATGGTGAAGGCGGCCCCGGCGGAGAACCCGGCGGCGTCGATGTGGTTGCGATCGATGCAGTAGGTGGCCTCGAGGTGTTCCACCAGGGCGTTCACGAAGGTGCCGTCGGTGCCGGTGCCATCGAACTGCCACTCCGTCTCGCTGCCCTGGGTGTGGGGCACCACCACCATCGCCCCGCCGGCCGCCCCCCGGGCCGGCAGGCCGGTCAGGGTGGTGAAGCTGGTGGGATCGTCGGCGAACCCGTAGAAGAGCAGGATCAACGGCACCGGACGGTCCGGGCGGTAGGAGGCGGGGACCGACAGCTGATAGGTACCGGTGGTGACCGGGTCGGTGAGGTCCCCGGAGCCGTCGTGTCCCGGGGCGACATCGGTGGATGCCAGGGTCCGTCCGCAGCCGGATGAACGGACGACGCCGGCGGTGGCCGTTGGCCCGGCGGTGGCCGCCTGGCCGGCGGGCCGCGAGCCGGTGCACCCGGCCAGGGTGACCGCCAGCCCGACGGCCAGGATCAGGAGGAGCGACGGCACCGCCGACCGCCCGGCCCGGCGCCCGGCACCCGCGGTGGCCGACCGGCCGGGTGAGGGATCGGTCGGCATCGGCATCGGCATCGGCACGACCTCAGCCGACCGACAGGTGGGCGAGGGTGGTGATCCGGGTGGGCTCATCGAGCGGGCCCCGATCCCGGCGGTCGAGATGGACGGCCTGCAGCCCGGCCGCCCGGGCCGCCAGGACATCGAGGTCATGGCGGTCGCCGACGTGGAGGACGGTGGCCGGCGACAGGGCCATCGCCGAGCAGACCGTCAGGAACGCCGCCGGATCGGGCTTGCCGCAGCCGATGCCGTCGGGAGTGAAGGGCGGCCCCAGCAGGTCGCCGAAGCCGGTGGCCTCCACTTTCGCCCGCTGCTGATCGGCGATGCCGTTGCTGAGGACGGCGAGGTCGATCCCGTCGTCGTGGAGGCGCCGGAGGGTCGGGCCCACGTCGTCGAACGTCGTCCAGCACTCCCGGTAGCAGGCCAGGTACCCGGCGAAGAGCCCGTCGAGCTCCTCGTCATCACCGGTCGGGACCCCGGCCACCGGTAGCACCTCACGCAGCCTGTCCCGGCGCTGCTCGACAGAGGTGATCTCGCCGGAGCTCCAGCGGGGGAAGTGGCGGTCCTCAGCCTCGAACCAGGCGGAGACAATCGACTCCGACGGCGACACGCCCAGCGTCGGCAACCACCTCCGGAGGGCCAGCGTGGCCGATCCCCGATGGTCGATCAGGGTGTCGTCGAGGTCGAAGATGACGCCGCGGACCGATGGTCCTCCGGTCGTCACGCCCGGCTGGGGGACCGGCGTCGGCGGGGACTCGACATGTCCGGTGTCACGGAAGGAGGACGCTACCGCAGCGGGTGCCGGGTGGGGGCCCCGACGGTGTCAGGGGGGTGGGGGTACGGCCCGAGGCCGGCAGGGGGTGCGGCGCGCGAGCGGGAGCGGTCCGGTTGGTGCGGGTTGGGACCGGGACCGATGCACGCTAGAACGGGGAGATGACCAACCCCACTGCCGCAAGCCCCGGTGCCCCCCGATGACGACCGTCGACGACTGGGTCACCGCCCTCGTACGGTCCCACCAGCGCCTGGTGGGTGCCGTCGGATCCCTCACGCCCGAGCAGGCCGCCGGCCCCTCCTACGACACCGAGTGGTCGATCGCCCAGGTGCTGTCGCACCTCGGGTCCGGAGCGGAGATCTTCGAGCTCTTCCTGCGGGCGGGCGCCGACGGGACCCCGGCTCCCGGGCCGGATGCCTTCCAGCCCATCTGGGGCCGGTGGAACGCCAAGGCACCCATCGACCAGGTGAACGACGGGCTGGCGGCGGACCGCGCCTTCCTCGACGACCTCGGCGCCCTGGACGACCACCAGCGCCAGTCCTGGTCGCTCGAGATGTTCGGCGAGGTACGTACCCTGGCCGGGGACTCGACGGCCGGGCTGTTGACGCTCCGACTCGGCGAGCACGCCGTCCACACCTGGGACGTGGTGGTGATGGACGACGCCTCCGCCGGCCTGGCCCCCGACGCCGTGGACCTGCTCATCGACCTGGTGCACCAGCAGGTGGAACGGCTCGCCCGCCCGAGCGGGGAGCCGCTGCGGGTCCGGATCACCACCCACCAGCCGTCCCGGCAGCTGTCACTCACCCTCGACGACACCGGTGGTCGCCTGGAGCCGGACGACTCGCCGGACGGCTCCGCTGGCGGCCCGACCCTCGACCTCCCGGGCGAGGCACTGATCCGCCTCTTCTACGGACGGCTCGACCCCGAGCACACCCCGGGCTCGGTGACCGCGGAGGGGTTCGAACTCGACCGCCTCCGCCAGGCGTTCCCCGGCTTCTGATCCGGGCGTCGGCGGTGGGCTTGAGCTCACCCCCGCGGAGCTGACGCCAATACACAGAGCGAGTCTTCCCGCGCACTCAGCGAAGATCGACAGGGTCCCGGCCGTCGCCCGTTCCCCCTTCACCACCGCCCGTCGGTGCGCTGAAGGAGGACATCGCGATTCGCCCCCCCTACGAACTCGACGCCCGGGTGTTGTCGGCCGAACAGCGCATCAACGCGCTCCGGGCGCACGCCGTCGGCCTGTATCCGGTCGAGGCCGCCGTGGAGCTGCTGATCGAGGACGGGCGCTGGCTCGACGACGAACGGTTCCTCCGACGGGTGGGGGTGGCACCGGCGCCCGACGGGTCGGGAGTCCTCGAGGCCGCCCCCGACTGGTCGCACCTGACCCACCTGGTGACGTGGTCGCACCTTCGGGACGGCAAGAACGCCATGCTGGCCATCGCCATCAACCTGGTCGGCGATGAGTACGAGACGGGGTGGAGCTTTCCCGACCTGGTGGGGATGCTCACCTACGAGGAGAGCATCCTGGTGATGCGGGCGGTGCTCCACGCCAAGGTGGGACCGGACAAGGGGTCGAGGCCGACCGACCCGTTCGGCTGAAGTCGGGTCGGGACCGCCACTGGCATCGGCGGGCCCGCAGGGCCGCCCGGGCGCGACCCGCGTCGCTCGATGGACCGGGGATCCCGCCACCTTCGTCGCTCCGACGGGGTTCCGGGTCCGGGGACCCAGGGTGATGATCGATCGGACGATGGACGCCATTGGTGACATGGGGGCCGGGTCCCGTGGGTCGGTCAGGACCCAAATGGCCACGATCGTCGAGACGGTGTTGCGCCTCGGGGACGGCCGCCGGTTCCGAACTCGAGCGGATGCTGGCTGCGCGGTCCCTATCTCGAATTCGTCGGGACAGCGGTACCGCCGTTACCACCCAGCTAGGACCCAGATCCGGAACTCGGCGTCAGGCTCCCGATCAGCGCGAGTCCGGCCCATACGATGCCGACCACGATGAGTGCCTTGGCCTGGCCGCGCCGTGCCGGCTGCCCGAGGCTGGCGATCCCCACGAAGAACGGAACGATGCCGGCGAACACTCCGGCGATGATGATCCAGGTCATGAAGCCCGCCGAGTACCGGGCCTTGGTCTTGGACTTGGCCTTGGCCTTGGCCGGCGGCGCCGCGCTCACCGCCGGCGGCCGCGGTAGTGGCGGCGGCGGTGGCGGTGGCGGCTTGTAGGGGGCGGCCGTCGGCTCGTAGGGGGCGGCCGTCGGTGCCGGCCCCTCCAGGCTCCGGAGTCGGTGGATCTCAGCGTCGATCCGGTCCCGAATGTCCCCGAAGACGAAGTCGCGACTCCGGAAGGCGACCAGCAGGTTGATCACGCCGGCCGTCAGTTCCGGCTTGAGGGCCCGCTGCTGCAGGTCGAAGAGGAGCACCACCTGCTCTTCGCGGCTGAGGTGCTCGGAGTGGATCCGCTGCTCGACGTCGTAGAGGGGCGCCACCGGCATCGGTGGCGGTGTCGGCATCGGGTCCGGCAGGTCGGGCGCGCTCGGCAATCGGACGACCGTTCCGGCCAGACCCAGCAGTGCCTCCTTGTCGCCGGTGGAGTAGTCCACGTACTGGGCATGGGCGATCTGGGGAGGGAACACATTGGTGTCGACCGGTGCCACGGCGACCGGCAGGAACGGCCGTCGGAGCGAATCGGCGTAGGCGAGTTCGAGCCGGCACGGGCCGGACGCCAGGGACCGGGGACTGAGGGCCAGCACGAAGAAGTCGCAGGCGGCAATATGGCGGAGGATCTCGTCCCACCAATCCTGGCCGCCGTACAGCTCCTTATCCATCCACACGTCATGGCCGAGTTTGTCGAGATCGTGCACCAGAGGAGCGACGAGCAGGCTGTCGTCGCGGCTATAGCTGATAAAGCCCTTCAAGCTCCATCCCCTTTGCAACGGCCCCCGGCGGACAGCATAATCACGAGGCGTATTTGCCGCTTGGGTTGCGGGCGTCGACGGTGCCACCAACCCGCTGGAGGACGTCGTGACTCGAGACCGGGCCCCATCAATGCACGGAGCGGCGATTCCCTTTGTGCTTCGGCTCGGGATCACCGGCCACCGCGACCCATCGGACGTCCCCGCCGTCTCCGCCTCCACCATGTCGTCGATCCTGGCTGTCACCGCCCTGTTCGGGAATGCCGGCCATCGCCGGGCACGAGGCGTACGGGCGGTCCCCACCACACCGCTTCGACTCCGGATCGTGTCGGCGCTGGCCGAGGGGGCGGACCGGATCGCCGTCGACGCCGCCTTCGAGGCCGCTCCCCGATCGGCGCCCGGAGCCGGCCAATCCAGCAGCTCCTCGTGGACCGGCGAGCTCTCGGCGGTCATCCCCTATGACATCGCCACCTATCGGGACCACGACTGCGGGTCCGAGCCCTCCCGCCAGGAGTTCGACCGGCTGATCGGCCTCGACCCGAAGCCCCGCACCCTCCACCGGGGCAGGCCGGTCGATGAGACTCAGCGCGACCACTGGTATCGGGATGTCGGTCACCATGTGGCCGACAGGTGCGACGTGCTCATCGCCCTGTGGGACGGCTCCGACAATGGCAAGCCGGCCGGAACGGCGGCCACCGTCAACTACGCGCTCGGCCATGGCACTCCCGTGCTCTGGGTACCGACCGGAAGGGTCAGCAGCCACCGCATCGAGCGCCCCCCGGGCTGTCGGGCGATCGAGCCCCAGATGATCCTGCGGCGCTGGCGGGGTGATCCCGGCTCACAGCAGGGCCACCCGCTCGACGGGGACGAGCTGGCCACCGTCCTGACCCGCTACTTCCGGCAGGTCAAGCGTCGCTCCGACTTCATGGAACGCCTCCGTCGCCTGGAGGAGTACAACCGGTTCCTGCACGCCGAACCCCGCACCACCCCACCGGCTGCCGCCCCCACCGGCAACGGGTCGGCCCCGGCCCCCACCTCCGGACCCGAGACCTGCAGGCGGGAGGTGGCGGCATGGTTCACGCCCAAGCGGGCCGCGGCGGAGGAGCTGGCCGACCACTACCAGCGGTGGTTCCGGCGGACGGATGTCAGTGTCTACTTCCTGACCGTGGCCGCCGTCACCCTGGGAGCCATGTCGCTGCTCTTCAACAGCTGGGCGCCGGTCGCCTTCGAGGCGGCGGTGCTGGTGCTCCTGCTCGGGGTCACCGTCTTCAACGTCCGACAGATCTTCCACGACCGGTGGATCGCCTATCGATCCATCTCCGAATACCTGCGGAGCAGCCAATTCACCTGCTTCGTGGCACCCCGGAGCTCCGACGGCCACCCGGACGGCGAGCCACTGATCGAACGGTCCCTGGCCAGATCGAGGATCGTGCCCTGGTTCGCGCCCGTCGTGGAGGACATCTGGGATCAGCGGCCGGAGCTGCGCCTCTCGGCCGCCGACCTCCCCTGGATCCAGGCGATGTTGCGCACCGACTGGGTCGGCGACCAGCGGGCGTGGCACGCCGACAAGAGCAAGCTCCACGACGAGTGGAGCATTCGGTACAAGCGGGCGATCGGAGCGGTGTTCGGCCTCTCCGTCTTCATCGTCGCCGTGCATACGGTCCGCTCGATCGGGTCCTCCCTGGGGGAGCGCCACTATCACCTCGAGTTCTCCGACGGCGTGCTGGCCATCATCGTGATCGGGCTGGCGAGTACGGGTGCGGCGCTCAACGGCCTGGCGGCGCACGCCAACCACGCCGGGCACGCCGAGCGCTACAGCGACGTCGCCTACGAGCTCGAGCAGGAGCAGAAGGAGATCGAGAGCGCCACCAGCATGACGCAGCTCCGAACCAGCGCCGCCGCCGTGCGTCGCATCATGCTCGGCGAGACCAACGCCTGGTTCGAGGGCATGTCCTCCAGCGAGATCGAGGTTCCGACCTGACCGCCGGACCGCGACCGCCTACCATCCCCAGACCCGCGGAGGGATCGAACGCTGGCCCCAGACGCTGAAGGGGCACGTGGTCAAACAGCCGTCCGCCCGGTGGGTGTCCGAGCTCCCGCTCCCGGTCGACCGGTTCGTCCGCTCGGCCGCCGCCATGCCGGGCTCCGGATCCACCTCTACGTGACCGACCTGGACGGCCGGGTGGTGACCTTCGACGGAGACCTTCTGAGACATCTCACCCTGGAGCCCACGCGCCTGTGGGTTCAGCTGTCCACGATGTCTCGCGACATCCCTACAGCGGAGGGAGTGGGATTCGAACCCACGGAGACTTGCGTCTCACGGCTTTTCAAGAGCCGCGCATTCGTCCGCTCTGCCATCCCTCCGAGCGATGGCCAGGGTAGCCGTCGGGCCCCCGGACCACCTCGTGGGCGGTCGGCCGGATGGATCAGCCCGGCGGCGTGGCGGGAGCGCCCACCTGGCCCCGGAGCCCACCGATCCAGTCGTCGGCCGCCCGCCACGCCTCCCCCGCCTCACGTCGAATCTCCGGGCCGGCGGCGCCCGAGGCCGGGTACGAACCCAGGAACTTGAGCCCGGGCAGGCCGGCGTGGAGGTCGCGCAGGCAGTCGGCGATCAGCTCGTCGTCCACATGGCCTTCGAGGTCGATGATGAAGCAGTACTCCCCGAGCGCCTTTTTGGTCGGACGGGACTCCAGCTTGGTGAGGTTGATGGTGCGGGCGGCGAACTGGGAGAGGATGCCGAACAGGCTCCCCGGATGGTCGGCCCGCTGGAAGCAGACGATGCTGGTCCGGTCGTGGCCGGTGGGGGCCGGGATCCCGGAACGGGCCACCGTCACGAAGCGGGTCTGGTTGTCCGGGTGGTCCTCCACGTCCTCCACCAGGATCTCCAGGCCGTAGAGGTCGGCCGGGAGCCGCGGGGCGATGGCGGCGGTGACCACCCCGGACAGGGTGGCGTCCTCCTCCCCCAGCAGCCGGGCGGCCTCGGCGGTGGAGTTGGTGGCCACCGTCTCCGCCCAGGGCATCCGCTCGGTGAGGAAGCGCCGGCACTGGGCCGTCGCCACCGGGATGGACGCCACCCGCTTCACATCGGTGAGCACGGTGCCCGGGGCCGCCATCAGGTGGAGGTGGATGTCGAGCACCACCTCGCGCTGGATGAAGAGGTCGAAGTCGAAGACCAGGCTGTCGATGGTGTCGCGCACCGTGCCCTCGATGGCGTTCTCGATGGGGACGAACCCCAGGTCGACCCGGCCCTGCTGGACCCCCTCCAGGACGTCGACCAGGGACGGGAAGGCCACCAGCTCGGCCCGGGCGTAGTCGGGCTGGGTGAGGAGCGCCTCCTCGGTGAAGGTGCCCCGGGGCCCGAGGTAGCCGATCCGCTGCCGCCCGTCCGGCGGTGCGGCCTGGGATGCGTCCGGGGCCATACCCAGGCAGGATAGTGAACGATATGGACGAGCCCGCACTGCAACGCCTCCTCGAGGACGTCCGTTCGGGGGCCTGCACCCCCGACGATGCCGTCCACCGCCTCCGCCGACTCCCCTTCGCCGACCTGGGGTTCGCCAAGGTCGACCACCACCGCTCCCTCCGCCAGGGCTTCCCCGAGGCCGTCTACGGGCAGGGCAAGACCCCCGACCAGTGCTCCGCCATCGTGGGCGAGCTCCTCCACGGCATGGCGGCGCCCCGGGACACCTCCGGGGCGGACGGCACTCCCGCTCGGGGATCCGCACCGACCCCGGGGGCCGACACCCGGAACCCGGTCATCCTCACCCGGGCGGACCGGGCGCAGCTGCAGAGGGTGCGGTCCGATCATCCCGGGGGCCAGGTCACGGTCACCGGCACGGCCACCGGGGCCGACCAGGTCCGGGGAGAGCTGGCCACCGTGGTGTGGCGGGCGGCGGCGCCGCGATCCGCCCGGACGCTGGTGATCACCGCCGGCACCTCGGACCTCCCGGTAGCGGAGGAGTGTCGGGCCACCCTGGCCGGGCTGGGTCTGCGGCCGACCGTCCTGGCCGACTGCGGGGTGGCCGGCATCCACCGCCTGCTGGCGTCGGCCGACGAGCTGGCCGACGTTGACGCCGTGGTGGTGGTGGCCGGGATGGAAGGCGCACTCGCCTCCCTGGTGGGCGGGATCACCCCGGCACCGGTGGTCGCCGTGCCCACCAGCACCGGCTACGGGTCCGCCCTCGAGGGCATCACCGCCCTGTTGTCGATGCACGCCTCGTGTGCGGCGGGGATCACCGTGGTCGGCATCGACAACGGGTTCGGCGCCGCCTGCGCCGTCGCCCGGATGCTCCCGTGACCACCTCCCTCCCCGCCGACGACCACCCGCCCGTCCGGCCGGCCGACGGCGCCGCCTCGACGAGCTACCGGATGCGGGCACCCCGCCGGGCGGCGGCGCCCGGTCGGACGGTGGCGTGGTTCCACTGCTTCGCCGGGATCGCCGGTGACATGGCCCTCGGGAGCCTCCTCGACGCCGGGGCCGACCTCGACGAGGTACTGCGTCTGCTCGAGCGCCTGCCGCTGGGCGGGTGGACGCTCGAGTGCGAGCCGGTCCTGCGCGGGGGGATCGCCGGCACCCGGGCCATCGTCACCGTCAGCGACTCGGTGGTGGTCCGGACCCACGCCCACATCGTGGGGCTCATCGAGGAGGCGCGGCTTCCCGAGCGGGTGACCCGCCGGGCCCTGGCCACCTTCGCCGTCCTGGCCGAGGTCGAGGGCCGGCTCCACCAGCGCCCGGTGGACCAGGTCCACTTCCACGAGGTCGGAGGGCACGACGCCATCGTCGACATCGTGGGCACCGCCGCCGCCCTCGAGGTGCTGGGCATCGACGAGGTGGAGTCGAGCCCGGTGGCCACCGGCATGGGCACCGTACGATCCGCCCACGGCCTCCTCCCCAACCCGGCGCCGGCGGTGGTGTCACTGCTCGAGGGCATCCCCACCTGGGGCCGGGACCTGCCGGTCGAGCTCACCACCCCCACCGGGGCCGCCCTGCTGGCCGCCCTCTCGTCCGGCTTCGGTCCGATGCCTCCGATGCGGGTGGGCGCCAGCGGGTTCGGGGCCGGCACCCGGGAGATCGACGAGCTGCCCAACCTCACCCAGGTGGTGGTCGGCACCCGCATCGAGCGGGCCAGCGGTGCGGTGCTGGCCGGCCTGCCCGGCGGGAGCCCGGCCGGCGCCCGAGGCGACGCCGGTGACAGCCCGACGACCGGGCCCACTCCGGTCCCGATCACGGTCCTGGGCACCGGCGGCCTGGCCGACGCCGACGCCGGTCAGCCGGTGACCCTGCTCGAATCGAACCTCGACGACGCCACCGGCGAGCAGTTGGCCCACGCCATCGGCGCCCTGATCGAGGCCGGGGCGCACGACGCCTGGCTGTCGCCGGTGGTGATGAAGAAGGGTCGCCCGGGCACCGTGATCCACGTCCTGTGTGATCCGGCGGACACCCAGCGGATCCGGTCGGTCCTCCGGTCCGAGACCGGGACCCTCGGGGTGCGGGCCACCTCCGGCGAGCGCTGGACGGCGTCCCGGTCCTTCGACGCCGTCGAGCTGGAGGGTCAGCTGATCAGGATCAAGGTGAGCCCCGGTCGGATCAAGGCGGAGCATGACGACGTCGCCCGGGCGGCGCGCACGCTGGCCCGACCGCTCCGCGAGATCGCCTTCCGGGCCGAGTCGACGTGGCATGCCGAGCACCCGGACGGCGGCACGCCCCCGACCGGCGCCTGACCGGGCGCCGGACCGGACCGACCGGGACCGGCGCCTGACCGGGACCGGCGGCACCTTCCCGCTGCGGCTCGCCAGCCACGGCGGGCGAGCGATCTAGCTGTGGGGCCCGGTGCTCCGGTGCTTGAAGACAGCGCGAATCACGGATCCGACCGTGACGGCCAGAGCCGCCACCACCAACCCACCCACCATCGAGGCGCCCGATCCGGCGCCGGTGCTGACGGCGATGATGACGTAGATGACTCCGGCCACGAGGGCGGGGAGCACCACACCGGCGGCCGATCCGTTGAGTCTCAGGGCGATGGCGTGCATGTCTGATCTCCTCGATCGACGCGAGCCCCGACGCTAACCCGGTTCGGACGCCGTCACCCACGGCGCTCCGGCCTGGACTCCCACTCCGACCACCCGGCGACGATCTCACCTCCCGGCCCCTTGGGCCCCTACCCCAGAGCGTCCACCTTCTTCAGGAAGGGAACCAGGCCCGCGAAGAAGGCGTTCTCCGGATACGCCCCGGCCGGGTCGTTGTGGGCATAGGTGCTCTGACGATCGACCAGGGTGAGATTGCCCGTGGGGATGCCCGACTGCTGGGCCAGAGCTGTCGTGGCATCGAGGACCGACTGGCCCCCGAGACGGGCTCCGAAGGCGTAGATCAGAAGGTGCCTGGGGAGGGAGTGGCCCATGGTGGCGTCGACATCAAACACGCTCTGGGCCGGGTTGGCGTTCCCGTTGGCCACCGCTCCGGTGTCGTCGGTCAGGCGCTGCGGGAAGTACCACTCGGTGCCATCGGCGCCCAGGATCCCCTGGCCCGAGAACATGGCGGCGAAGCGGTCGATCGGCGTGAGGGCTCCGGAACCGTCCCACCCGTGGACGGGGCCTTGCGCCGCCACCCCCTGACCCAGGTGGGCCTGGGCGGCCACCAGGCTCGGCGGCGAGGTGGCCACGTTGAGGGCGTAGCCGTACTGACCCAGGTTGGTCACCCGCACCGGAGGAACGATGTCGGACGGCAGGAGGCCGGACGACTGGCCGAGCGACGGCGCATCCGGGTCCTGGTAGGCGGCCGCCGACCCTGTGGCCTCGAAGATTCCGGCGAACGGGGCGGGGATGCCTCCGAAGGACAGCCAGGGTGACGCCCCGGGGGCGTCGAGTGCCTGCATCTGCTGGGTGGCCTCCTGGGCGCTCACCGCCGTCGGGCTGCTGGAGCCGTCGATATAGACCAGGCCGGCGAGGTCGTCGGCGCCCGCCTTCCCGCCGAAGTCCCAGGTGGCGTAAGCGGTGACCACCGAGCCCCCCAGCGAGTGACCGCCGAGGACCACGCGGCCCTTCAGTCTTTCGGCCTGGTCGATCACCACGTGGAGGTCCTGCACGGCGACGTTCATCCCCCACTGGCCGGCGAAGGCCACGCTGGCGCTGGGCACCGGCCGGATGTGGTGGGTGATGCTCGGGTCCTTCAGGTAGCCGAGGTAGTAGTCGAACAGCTGCGCGGACGTCGCCCGGTGCTGCTTGTAGAGGTCGAGCTCCGACTGGTCCTCGAGCAGGTTCTCGCGGCGCTCGACCGACCAGACCTGCCAACCGGCGGCCTCGGCGACGACCCACTTGGCGAGTGACACGAAGTAGGTGCTGCCGGCCGAGGTGCCCGGCTCGAGGACCAGGACGTTCTTGGCACTGCTCGGTCCGATCTTCAGGATCCCCACCTTGTCGTACCGGGCGGGGGTGTCCGGCGCCGCGTAGCCCTGCAGCCAGGTGACGTGCAGCGCCGTAGGTGCCGAACTCGTCGGGGTGCTGGCCCCGCAGCTCGTCAGGAGTAGGGCGGCGAGGCACACGACGCCGACGGCGACGACCACCACCGGAGGCTTGGAGAACGGGCGGACCATGCGAACGGCTTACCACCGGCCACGGCGGGCTGCGACCGGTTCGGGAGGACCCCACTACCGTGCGCGGGCAGAGCCGCGCGCCGGTGGGTGGCCGACCGACCGACGAGGGAACGGGTCCGGCTACCCGGTCCGCCAGCGAGGGGGTTCGGCGCCAACCGGCGGTGGTGGCGCCACCAGAAGCCACCCGTCGCCGTCCCGTTCGAGGCGGAACCTCTGGTGGGTCTTCAGGTAGTGGTGCCACCGGCAGAGCCGGACCAGGTTGGCCAGCTCGGTGGGGCCGCCCTTGCCGAACTCGTGCACGTGGTCGATCTCCAGCCCGTCGACCACGCCGCACCCCGAGACCACGCAGCGCCGATCGCGCTCGAGCAGGGCGGTCCGGACCCTGGCCGGGATGCTCCGCCTGGCGCTGGAGACCGAGGTGACGTCGACACCGTCGGTGACCAGGACGCTCAGGATCGAGTCGGCGGCCAGCTGGCGGGCCACCTCCACCGGGATGGGTCCGATGCCCGGGATCTCACAGATCTCGCCCGGCTCCACGTGTCCACGGACCAGCGCGGCGTGGTCCACCCGCACATGGACCATGGCGGTCGGACCCGACCGCCCGCACCGCGAGGCACCGTCCGACACCGTCCGGCCCCCGGCCGGCGATCCCTCAGCTCCCGCCTCCACCGGGTCGTCCGTCGCCCCACAGGCCAGGGAGAACAGTGCGTCGGCCGCCAGCGCCCTCGGCCCCTCGTCCCGACCCGCCCGGCGTGCCTCGGACCCGAGTCGGGCGGCCTCCGCCTTGACCGAGGCGATCAGGCGCGCCCCGTCGTCGGGGGTGAGCCGGGCATCGAACCGCACCGCCCCGTCCGGATCCGACCAGTGCCGCAGGTACCGGCCCCGGCGGATCCTCTCGTACGACTCGTGCTGATCGGTGTTGCCCGCCCGTACCCGCCGACAGCGCAGCTTCAGGACGTTCAGGGGCTGCTTGCCCGCCGCGTCGACCAGCTCTTGCTCGGCGTCGGGCTGGAGGATGGCGGCACCGGCGATCTCCTTGACCTGGGCCTCCGACAGCCGTCCGCCCCGCAGGGCATCGTCGGTGGCGGGAAGCTCACCCAGCTGGCGCGCCGTCTCCAGCGTGGTGATGGCCGGCCCCAGGCCGGTGCCGGTGGCGTCGGCCAGGTGGGCGGCCGCCGACCGGTGGCCGGTCCGGCGCCAGACGTTGGAGGACTCGACCCGTCGGGCCGACAGGAGCTTCCCGGCCGACGCCAGGCGCTCGATCTCCGCGAACGCCTTCAGCATCCGATCGGCGTCCGCCCCGCTGATCCGCTCCGGCTCGTAGCCGGCCAGGCCGTTCCTCAGCTCGTCGGCCACCCGCTCCAGCAGCTTCAGGTTCATGTCCGGAAGTCTGGTGCGAGGGTGTGACTCCGCACCCCTGCCCGCCCGGGCGCCGAGGACTACTCGGCCGCCTCGGCCAGGGCCTCGGAGAGCGTGGGGTGGACCGGCATCGACTCCACGATGTCGGCCACCCGGAGGCCGGCGGTCACCGCCACCCCCAGCACCGAGATCAGCTCGGCGGCGTGCTGGCCCACGATCGATCCTCCCAGCACCACCCCGGTGGCCGGGTCGGAGACGATCTTCACGAACCCGCGGGGGTCGTTGTCGATCAGGGCCCGGGAGCTGGCGGCGAAGGGGACCTTGGTGACCCGGATCTTCCGTCCCTCGGCGAAGGCG
Source organism: uncultured Actinomycetota bacterium (assembly GCA_963709665.1). Classification (GTDB taxonomy): domain Bacteria; phylum Actinomycetota; class Acidimicrobiia; order Acidimicrobiales; family RAAP-2; genus DASZIT01. The sequence continues at coordinate 212,950 of CAVPWU010000011.1, forward strand.
TCGGCCTCGGCCAGCCCGACGTCGGCGATCTCCGGCTCGGTGAAGATGGCCGACGGGGCGTTGTCGTAGTTGAGGTGGCGGTGGGCCACCGAGTGACCGCCCACCACGTGCTCGGCGATCTTCCGGCCCTGCATCGACGCCACCGAGGAGAGGGGCAGCTTGCCGGACAGGTCGCCGGCGGCGTAGATGTGGGGAACCACCGTCTGGCAGTGGCGGTTGATGGGCACGTACCCGCCCTCGTCGACCTCCACGCCGGCCGTCTCCAGCCCCAGCCCCTCCGAGTTGGGGATCGAACCGATGGCCAGCAGGGCGTGCGAGCCACGGACCGACCGGCCGTCGTCGCACTTGACGGTCACCCCGTCGACCGCCCGCTCGACGTCCACCGCCCTGGCCCCCTTCAGGAGGTGGACCCCGCGGCGGGCGAAGTCGGCCTCCAGCACGGCGGCCACCTCGGGGTCCTTCTGCGGGAGGACCTGCTGGCGGCTGACGATCAGGCTGACCTCCGAGCCCAGGGACGAGAACATGTGGACGAACTCCACCCCGGTGACCCCGGAGCCCACCACCACCAGGTGGTCGGGCAGGGTGGCGGGGGGGTAGGCGTCCCGGGTGGTGAGGATCCGGTCGTCGTCGACCTCGGCCCACGTCGGGAGACGGGGCCGGCTGCCCGTGCTCACCAGGATGGCGTCGGCCTCGATGTGCCGCTCCCCGTCGGCGGTGTCCGCCACCACGTGGTGGGGTCCGTCGAGGCGGGCCGTACCCCGGATCACGTCGACCTGCTGGCTGCGGAGGATCTTCTCGTTGGTCCGCTCGAGGTTCTCGATGATCGCCCGGTTGCGGGCCCGGAGGAGCTCGAGATCCACCGTGCCCTCGCCGCTGATCACCCCCATGCCCTCGATCCGCCGGAGGTAGGACATCGCCCCCCCGGTGGCGATCATCGCCTTGGACGGGATGCAGTCCCAGAGGTTGGCCGCACCACCCACCACGTCGCGCTCGATGAGGGTGACCTCCACCCCGAGCCGGGCGGCGTGGGTCGCCGCCTGGTTCCCGGCCGGTCCCCCACCGATGATGACGAACCGCATCCCCTCAGGTTAGAGGCATCGCCGCCCACCGTTGAGCGGTGGTGCCGAGTACCGTCTGGGAGTCCACCCCACCGGGCGACCCCGATCGCCGACGTCCCGAAAGGACCACCCGAACGATGTCCCGCCTCCGCACGCTCGTCCTCCTCACCGTGGCCGCCGCCGCCGTCGGGCTGGCCGGGTGCAGCAGCTCCTCGTCGCCCTCCACCACCTCGACCACCTCAGCTCCCGCCACCACCTCGGCCCCCAGCACCACCGGCACCACCACCCCGGGCTCCTCCGCTTCAGCCCTCCCCCCGGTGGCCGACCCCTCGCCGGCCGGGTCGTTCGACACCAAGCCGACGGTGACCGTCCCCACCGGCGCCCCGCCCTCGGTGCTGCAGAGCAGCGACCTCATCACCGGGACCGGCCCGGCGGTCACCTCCAGTGACACCGTGACCGTCCAGTACGTGGGGGTGGCCTGGTCGACCGGCAAGCAGTTCGACGCCTCGTGGGACGACGGCAGCGGCGCCCCGGTGACCTTCCCGCTCAGCGGCGTGATCCCGGGCTGGACCCAGGGCCTGGTGGGCATGAAGGTGGGCGGCCGCCGGGAGCTGGTGATCCCCCCCAGCCTGGCCTACGGGGCCCAGGGCCAGGGCCCGGTCGGCCCCAACGAGACGCTCATCTTCATCGTGGACCTCCACAAGATCGACTGAGCCCGGGGAGCCGACGACCATGGAGCCCGGCGCCCGGACCTTCGCCAGCGACAACTACGCCGGCATCCACCCCGAGATCCTGGCCGCCATCGTCGAGGCCAACACCGGCCACGCCCCCTCCTACGGGGAGGACCCGGTGACGCTGGAGGCGAAACGCCAGTTCCGCCGGCACTTCGGCGACGGGGCCGAGGTGGCGCTGGTCTTCAACGGCACCGGGGCCAACGTGGTCGGGCTGCAGTCCATGCTCCGGCCCTTCGAGTGCGTCCTCACCGCCGACGGCGCCCACATCAACGTGGACGAGTGCGGAGCCCCGGAGCGGTTCCTCGGCAGCAAGGTGGTGGGGATCCCCGCCCCGGACGGCAAGCTGACACCGGACCTGGTGGCGTCGGCGCTCACCGGCCTCGGTGACCAGCACCGGGTGCAGCCGCGGGTGGTGTCCGTCTCCCAGTCCACCGAGCTCGGCACCTGCTACACCCCGACCGAACTGAGCGACCTGAGCGGGTGGGCCCACCGGCACGGCCTGCTCCTCCACCTCGACGGTGCCCGCCTGGCCAACGCCGCCGCCTGGCTGGGCTGCGGGCTGGGCGACCTGGGGGCGGGGGCCGGGGTGGACGTCCTCTCCTTCGGGGCCACCAAGAACGGCGCCATGGGGGCCGAGGCGGTGGTGGTCCTCCGCCCGGACCGGGCCGACGGGGTCTACGGGGTCGAGGCCCTGCCGTACCTCCGGAAGCAGTCCATGCAGCTCGCCTCCAAGATGCGGTTCGTGGCCGCCCAGTTCGTGGCCATCCTGGAGGGCGACCTCTGGCGACGGAACGCCTCCCACGCCAACGCCATGGCCGCCCGCCTGGCCGCCGGGGTGGCGGACGTCGACGGGGTGGAGGTCGTCCAACCCGTGCAGTCCAACGCGGTGTTCGCCACCCTCCCTCACGGCGTCACCCAGGCCCTGCAGGCCGAGTACCCCTTCTACGTGTGGGACGAGTCCACCGGGGTGGTGCGCTGGATGGCCTCGTTCGACCTCACCGAGGCGGACGTGGACGGCTTCGTGGCCCGTCTGACCGACCTGGTCGCCGGCCGCTGACCCCGCGGGTCCGGCGGTCCAGCGGTCCGCGGTCCGGCGGTCCGGCGGTGGGCCGGTCGGGCGGGGTTCGGTGAGAGCCTTGCGACGGGCCTCAGGCCAGGGTGGCCAGGATCTCGTCGAGCAGGGCCTGGTCGGTGTCCGGGTGGAGGATGGCGAAGCGGGCGGCGGGCTCCCCCTCCCACATGGTCATGGTCACGAACGCCACCTGGCTGGCCAGCAGCTCGACCGTCCAACGCCGGTAGTCGTCGGCGACCCAGCCCCGCCGGCGGAAGATGACCACCGACAGCTCCGGGTGGCGGAGCAGCTCGAGGTGGGGGAGGGCCTCGATCCGGGCGGCGCATCCGGCGGCGGTGGCCACCGCCTGGGCGATGGCCCGGCCGTAGGCGTCGCTTCCGTTCACGGCCAGGGAGAACCACATCGGGAGCCCCCTAGCCCGGCGGGTCAGGTGGATCGAGTAGTCGCTCGGGTTCCACTCCTCGCCCTCGATGACGTCGAGATAGCCGGCGTGCTGGGCATGGACGGCCTTGGCCAACGGGGGGTCGCGGTAGAGGAGGGCGCAGGAGTCGAACGGGGCGAAGAGCCACTTGTGGGGGTCCACGATGAAGGAGTCGGCCCGTTCGATGCCGTCGAACCTGGGACGGAGCTCCGGCACCAGCAGGGCGGCCCCGCCGTAGGCGGCGTCCACGTGGAACCACAGGGACCGGGCGTCGGCCACCGCCCCGATGCCGGCCAGGTCGTCGATGATCCCGGCGTTGGTGGTGCCGGCCGTCCCCACCACCGCCACCACGTCGTCCACCGACGGCTGGCCGGCCAGGGCCGCCTCGAGGGCCTCCCCGGTCAGCCGGTGGTCGTCCACCGGCACCAGCAGCGGGTCGGCGCCGATGATGTTGAGGGCGCCGGCGATGGAGCTGTGGGCCTCCTCGCTGACCGCCACCCGGAAGCGACCCGACCCGGCGGACTTCCCCCGGCGGCCGGCGGTGTCCCGGGCCACCACCAGGGCCGACAGGTTGCCGAGGCTGCCGCCCGACACGAAGCACCCGCCGGCGGACGGCGGGAGCCCGGCCTGGTCGGCCAGGAACCGGAGGACCTGGTTCTCGGCCGCCACCGCCCCGGCCGCCTCCAGCCAGGAGGTGCCGTTGAGGGATGAGCAGGACACCACCATGTCGAAGAGGAGGGACGCCTTGGTGGGAGCCGTCGGGATGAAGGACAGGTAGCGGGGGCTGTCCACCGAGATCACCGCCGGGGCCAGCACCTCGGCGAAGAGGTCGAGGATGTCCCCGGCGTCGTTCCCACCGGGGCTGATCACGCCGGCCAGCTGGTCGGCGAACTCCACCGGGAACACGCCGCCGACATCCAGCTCGACGGGATCGTCCGCCAGCCGCTCGCGGCAGTACTCGAAGATCTGGTCGGCCATGGTGGCGTCGAACTCGAACATCGGATTGCGCACGCCCGGCCCTCTCTCTCCCGGCCCAGGTCCACGGGCCGGTCCTCGGCACGTTATGCGGGATCCGGAGAGCTCCCACCGCCCGGCCGCGGAGAGGGCGACCCCGCTCGGGTCCTCCGCGACGCCCTACTCCGAGCCGACGGGGTCCGGCTCGAAGCGGTAGATGTTGGTCTGGCGGGTCACGAAGCCGAGACGGAGATAGAGCCGGTTGGCCGCCTCACGGCTCGGCCGGGAGGTGAGGTCGACCGACTTGGCCCCCTCCACCTCCGCCCGGCGGAGCGCCTCCCTCACCAGCGCCTCCCCTGCCCCCGCCCCGCGGGCGGCCTCGTCCACCACCACGTCCTCGATCCAGGCCCGGACCCCGGTGGGCACCCGGAAGAGGGCCAGGGTCAGGGAGCCGACGATGGCCCCGTCGGCCGTCCGGGCCACGAAGAGCACCGAGGCCGCCGACCCGGCGATGGCCGCCAGCTCCTCGTGGGTGGGTGGCGGCGAGCTGGACGACAGCTGGGGCACCAGCCGGGCGAACGCCTCGACCAGCTCCGCCGTCACCCGGGTCTCCTCGCCGACCGTCACACCGGTGGAGGCCGTCGGGCCGTCGGGACCGTCTGCGCCATCGGGGCCGGGGTGGTCGGTCACGGCGGCGAGTGTAGCGACCCCCGCCGGCGCACCTCGCTCGCCTCCCCGGCCGGGACCCGCCATCAGACCTTGTCCGGGTCCCCCCGCCAGATCGGCACCCGGACCGGATCGTAGAGAACCTCCACCGGGTCGCCCCGGAGGGCGGCGAAGATCTGGTCGCCCCAGCGCTCCAGCCCGGCCATGGGCGAGGGCAGGGAGTCGGGGCCGAACCAGCCCACGTCGGCGCATTCGAGGGGGTGGGCCTTGAGCTCGCCGCCCAGGGCCCGGCACTGGAACACCAGGGAGTAGAGGGGGATCCGGCTGATCCCCACCCGCAGGCCGTCGAGCACGGCGATGAGCCGGACCACCTCGACCTCGATCCCCGTCTCCTCCTCGACCTCCTTGACCACCACCTCGGCGGCCGAGTACCCGATGTCGGCCCATCCGGTCGGGTAGAGCCACACCCCGGAGTCGGCCCGCTGGACGAGGAGGATCTCGCCCTTGTCGTTCCCCACCGCCGCACCGACCGCCACCTTGGGGGTGGCGTAGCCGGGGACACCCTTCCCCACCGCCGCCATCCACTCCTCGACCTGGCCGTCCAAGTCCATGGCGGCGTCGTCCCCGCCGTCCGCCGCCACCTGGATGTCGGCGGCTACCCGCAGGACCTCCTCGAACCGCTCCTGCTCGTACAGGGATTCGGTGAAGCCGAGGCCGGTCCGGGCGATGCCGGCCAGGGCCTGGCTCCAGCGCAGGAGCTGCTTGGTGGAGGGGGTGGGATCCACCCGACCGACGCTACCCCACCGCCCCGGTGCCCACCGCCCCCACTCCCGGTGCCCCATCGGTCAGAATGGGGCGTGCCCGTGAACGAGGACTGTCGCCACTACGTGATGAAGACCACCGCCCACGAAGAGAAGATCGAGCGGTGCACGGTGGGTGCCAACGAGCCCATCCCCTTCGCCTGCCCCGAGGGTTGCCTCTTCTACGAGCCGCGCAAGGTGTCGGGGGCCGGCTGGCAGATCCGGAACGTCGAAGACCGCTGATCCGCCGCCAGGGGTGGTGGTAGGACCACCACCGCACCGCTCAGACCCGGGTCGCCACCACGGTGAAGGACAGCGGAAGGCGGGGGCTCCCCGCCGGGCACGTCCACCGACCCGGTACCTCCTCCACCAGCCACGGGAAGCGCCGGTGCACGGTCCAGTCGTGCTCCTCCAGGACGTCGATCCGGAGGCCCTGGCCGATCAGGGCGGAGACCACCTCACCGAGCCCGTGGTTCCACTCGTAGCTGCGGGTATGGGTCAGCGGCCGGTCGGCGTCGGTGTAGGTGGTGGCGGCGTCGTCGACATGGGGCTCGGCCTCCTCGAAGTAGGAGTGGGCGAGGTGGCGGGAGTCGTCGGCCAACGACCAGGCCACCGGGTGGACGTCGTGCAGGTAGAGCCGGCCCCCGGGCCGTACCAGCGCCGCCGCCTGTTCGGCCCACCGCTCGATGCTGGGCAGCCAGCAGAGCGCTCCCAGGCTGACGTAGACGATGTCGAACGTCAGGTGGCCCAGGGCCTCGGCGGCGTCCAGCACATCGGCACAGACGAACCGGGCCCGATCGGCCAGCCCGCACCGCTCGGCCAGCCCGATCGCCACCCGGATGGCTTCGGGGGAGAAGTCGAGGCCGGTCACCCGGGCGCCGGCGGTAGCCCAGGCCAGGGTGTCGAGGCCGAAGTGGCACTGCAGATGGACGAGCTCGAGCCCGGTCACGTCCCCGAGGGCGTCCACCTCCCGCACCCGGGCCCGGGACGGCTCCGCAGCCAGCCGTCGACGTCGTAGAACCGGGACGCCACGTGGATCCGGGTCCGGTCGTCCCACTGGAGGCGGTTGGCCTCCAGCCACCCGTCGGTCACCGGTCAGCTCTCGACGATGTCGCCCAGCAGGTCCACCTGCACCCCGGTGCCGCGCAACCAGGCGACCGCCCGGTCGACGGTGGCGGCGTCACCGTCGAGTTCGCAGACGATCCACCCGCCCTTCTCGCCCACGTCCGCCCGCCGGATGTTGGGCACGATGTCGAGCTCCCGCACCAGGTTGGCGATGATCGGCTCCCGGACCAGCTCGTCGGGGAAGGTCAGTCGCACCCGGACCCCGATCACCGGGTGCCCCCGGCGCCCGGGCGGCGTTCGTCGGCGCCCAGGGCGTCGTTGAGGTTCCCGGAGCGGAACCCGTCCAGATCGAGGGTGACGTACCGGTAGCCGGCCCCGTGGACCACCGCCGTCACCCGGTCCCGCTGGGCCACCACCCGGGCCAGGTCCTCGGCGGGGACCTCGATGCGGGCGGTGTCGCCGTAGTGGCGCACCCGGAGCTGGCTGAGGCCGAGGGCCCGGAGCCCCGATTCGGCGTCGGCCACCGAGCGAAGGGTGCCGAGGGTCACCGCCGTACCGTAGGGCACGCGGGAGGCGAGGCAGGCGGCCGCCGGCTTGTCCCAGGTCCGTAGGCCGAGTCGGCGCGACCACCGGCGGACGTCGTCCTTGGTGAAGCCGGCCTCCACCAGTGGGAAGGCGGCGCCCCGCTCGGCGGCCGCCCGTTGGCCGGGGCGGTGGTCGCCCAGGTCGTCGACGTTGACCCCCAGCACCACCGTCGGGGCACCGGAGTGGCCGGACCGGACGGTCTCGGCGCCGAGTGCCTCGGAGGCCAGGATGGGGTCGAGCGCCTCGAGGAGGCTGGCCTTGCAGTGGTAGCACCGGGCCCCGTCGTTGACGGTGTAGGCGGGGTCGGCCAGCTCGTCGGTGACCACCTCCACCCACCGGAGTCCCCACTCGGTGGCCAGGCGCCGGCAGTCGGACCGCTCCTCGGGGGCCAGCGACGGCGACACGGCGGTCACACAGAGGACGTGGGCGGCGCCCAGGGTGTCGGTGGCCACCCGGGCCAGGAACGCCGAGTCGGCCCCGCCGCTGAAGGCCACCACCACCCGTCCCAGCTGCCGGAGGTGGCCGCGCAGCCGGTCGAGGTCGCCGGAGGCGCCCGGGCCGGGTACGGAACCGGAACCGGAACCGGACCCAAGGCCGGGGCCGGGCCGGCCGAGCCCGGTGACCGCGGTGTCAGCCACGCGGGACCACCTGGTCCAGCACCGTCTCGAGAGGTCCCACCATGCCGGTGACGAACGGCCCGAACTCGGCGAAGCGGGCCGAGCCCTCGTCGAACCGCATGGTGTAGACGCACTCCTTGAGATCGTCGGGGTGCACCCCGAAGAGGGTCACCCCCCACTCCCAGTCATCGATGCCGGTGGAGCCGGTGATCAGCTGCAGGATCCGGCCGGCGAAGGCTCGCCCGGCGGCCCCGTGGCCGTACATCATGGCCTTGCGCTCCTCGAAGGGCATGGTGAACCAGTTGGAGCCCTCGACGTCACCCCGTCGCTTGGACATCGGGTAGAAGCAGAACGCCGTCATCCCCTCCGGCGGGAGGTTCGGGTACAGACGCGTCTGCTTCATCTCCTCGGGGAGACCGGCGGCGTACTCGGAGACCTCGGTCAGCGACACGAAGGAGTCGGCCACCTCGAGACCGGCGGCCTGGAGCCCGGTCTGGAGCGCCCGGAGCCGCCAGAGGTCCGGCCCCAGGGCCAGGAAGCCCAGGTCGGCCTTGTGTCCCAGCAGGGCCACCGTCACCACCTGCACCCCGGCCGCCTCCGCCTCCTTGACGGCGGCCGTCACCGCCTCGGGGTCGACCCCGGGGGCCGACCCCCCCGGCGGGCGGGGGACCTTGCAGAAGAGGTGGAGCACACCCCAACCGACGGACGGGGCGAGAGGTTCGGTCACGAGCCGAGTCTAGGGAATCGCCGGCGGGCGGAACGCACGAGGGGCGCCCGGTGGGCGCCCCTCGTCACGACCGTCGGCGTCCGGCACCCGGCGGTGCCGGGCCGAGATGCCTAGAAGTCGTCCATCCCGCCGGGCATGCCGGCGCCGGCGGACTCCTCGGGCTTGTCCACGATGACCGCCTCGGTGGTGAGGAAGAGGGCGGCGATCGACGCGGCGTTCTGCAGCGCCGAGCGGGTCACCTTGACGGCGTCGATGACGCCGGACTTGAACAGGTCCTCGTACTCACCGGTGGCGGCGTTCAGGCCCTCGGAGGCCTTCTTCAGGTGGCGCACCTTGTCGACGATGACGCCGCCCTCGAGGCCGGCGTTCACCGCGATCTGCTTCAGCGGCTCCTCGACGGCCCGGGCCACGATGCGGGCCCCGGTCGCCTCGTCACCCTCGAGCTTCTCGGCGACGTCCAGGATGGCGGCCTGCGAGCGGAGCAGGGCCACGCCCCCACCGGGGATGACACCCTCCTCGATGGCCGCCTTGGTGGTGGACACCGCGTCCTCGATGCGGTGCTTCTTCTCCTTGAGCTCCACCTCGGTGGCGGCGCCGACCTTGATGACGGCCACGCCACCCGACAGCTTGGCCAGGCGCTCCTGGAGCTTCTCCCGGTCGTAGTCGGAGTCGGTGTTGTCGATCTCGGCCTTGATCTGGGCGACGCGGCCCTTGATCTCGTCCTCGGATCCGGCACCCTCGACGATGGTGGTCTCGTCCTTGGTGACCACCACCTTGCGGGCCTGGCCCAGCAGGTCGAGCCCGACGTTCTCGAGCTTGAGCCCGACCTCCTCGGTGACGACCTGGCCGCCGGTGAGGATGGCGATGTCCTGGAGCATGGCCTTGCGACGCTCCCCGAAGCCCGGGGCCTTGACGGCCACGCTCTTGAAGGTGCCGCGGATCTTGTTGACCACCAGGGTGGCCAGGGCCTCGCCCTCGAGGTCCTCGGCGATGATGACCAGGCCCTTGCCGGACTGCATCACCTTCTCGAGGAGGGGCAGCAGGTCCCGCACGGCGGTGATCTTCGAGCCGACCAGCAGGATGTAGGCGTCCTCGAGGACGGCCTCCATGCGCTCGGGGTCGGAGACGAAGTACGGGGAGATGTAGCCCTTGTCGAACCGCATCCCCTCCACCAGGTCGATCTCGAGACCGAAGGTCTGGGCCTCCTCGACGGTGATGACGCCGTCCTTGCCCACCTTGTCGATGGCCTCGGAGATCAGCTGGCCGATCTCGGGGTCGGCCGCCGAGATGGAGGCGACCTGGGCGATCTGGTCCTTGGAGTCGGTCTCGCGGGCGATGCCCTTCAGCGACGCCACGGCCGCCTCGGTGCCCGCCTCGATGCCCTTCTTGAGGCTCATCGGGTTGGCGCCGGCCGCTACGTTGCGCAGTCCCTCGTGGACGAGCGCCCACGCCAGCACGGTGGCGGTGGTGGTGCCGTCACCGGCGACGTCGTCGGTCTTCTTGGCGACCTCCTTGACCAGCTCGGCGCCGATCCGCTCGAAGGGGTCCTCGAGCTCGATGTCCTTGGCGATCGAGACACCGTCGTTGGTGATGGTGGGCGAGCCCCACTTCTTGTCCAGCACGACGTTGCGGCCTTTGGGGCCGAGGGTGACGCGCACGGCGTCGGCGAGCTTGTTCATGCCGCTCTCGAGGGCGCGGCGGGCCTCCTCGTCGAACGTGATCAACTTGGCCATCAGGGTTCCTCCGTAGTGGTTAGCACTCTGCACTGTCGAGTGCTAACAGCAAACCACGCGCGCCGGTCTCATGCAACCGCGGGCCGGAACTCCCTGGTCAGCGAGGTGCGGACGGCGGAGGGTGGTCGGTGGTGCGACCCGATCCCACCCCGGTTCGGGCCCGGATCGGAGCCCGTCGGCACCCCGACCGGGGCCGACGTCGGCACCCCGACGCCGCTCAGCCCCCGGCGACAGCCGGCACGATCGAGACCGTCTGACCCTCGGTCACCGGCGTCTCGAGTCCCCCGAGGAACCGCACGTCCTCGTCGTCCAGGAAGACGTTGACGAACCGGCGCAGCCCCCCGGCATCGTCGAACAGCCGCTCGGCGAACCCGGTGTGGGCGGCGTCGAGGGCCTTGAGCACCTCGCCGACCGTCGACCCGTCGACGGGCAGTTCGGACTCGCCCCCGGTCAGGGTGCGGAGCTGGGCGGGGATGCGGACGGTGACACTCATGCGGGGCTCCTCGTGGACGCCGGGTCGGCGCCGGTGGTGGTCTGCGGTCGGGCGCCGACGGAGTCGAGCCCGTCGTCGTGGCCGATCGCCTGGTCGAAGGCGTCGAGGGTAGGGGCGATGGTGGCGGTGGGGCGGACGGTGCCGGCCAGGGCCTCCACCGTCTTCAGGCCGTGGCCGGTCACGATGGCCACCACCCGCTCGTCCGACCGGACGGCCCCCTGGGCGGCCAGCTTGGCCAGCGTGGCGATGGTCACCCCGCCCGCCGTCTCGGCGAAGATCCCCTCGGTGCGGGCCAGGAGGCCGATGCCCTCGATGATCTCGTCGTCGGTCACCGAGGCGCACGAACCACCGGACTTCCGGATGGCGTCGAGGGCGTACCAGCCGTCGGCCGGGTTCCCGATGGCCAGCGACTTGGCGATGGTCGACGGCTTGACCGGGCGGATGGCGTCGGTTCCCTCGGCGAAGGCGGTGGCCACCGGCGAGCACCCCTCCGCCTGGGCACCGGAGATACGGATGGCGTGCTCGCCCTCCAGCAGGCCCACCTTGGTGAGCTCCTCGAACCCCTTGGTCACCTTGGTGAGCTGGCTGCCCGAGCCGATGGGGACCACCACGTGGTCCGGCGCCTCCCAGCCGAGCTGCTCGGCGATCTCGAAGGCCAGCGTCTTGGAGCCCTCGGCGTAGTAGGTGCGGACGTTGACGTTGACGAACGCCCAGGCCGGCCGCTCGCTGGTCAGCTCGGCGCACAGGCGGTTGACGTCGTCATAGGTGCCCTCGACGGCGATCACCCGGCCGCCGTAGACGGTGGTCATGGTGATCTTGGCCTGCTCGAGGTCGGCGGGGATCAGTACCACCGAGGCCATTCCTGCCCGGGCGGCGTGGGCGGCCACCGAGTTGGCCAGGTTGCCGGTGGAGGCGCAGGCGGCCACCTTGAACCCCAGCTGGCGGGCCTTGGTGAGCGCCACCGACACCACCCGGTCCTTGAACGAGCCGGTGGGGTTGGCGGTGTCGTCCTTGATCCACAGCTCGCCGAGTCCGAGCTCGGCGGCCAGGCGGTCGGCCCGCACCAGGGGGGTGAAGCCGGCACCCAGGTCGACCGGGGCGGCGTCGGCCACCGGCAGCAGGTCGGCGTAGCGCCAGATGGTGCGGGGCCCGGCGGCGATCCGCTCCCGGGTCACCGTGTCGGCGATGGCCTCGTAGTCGTAGGTGACCTCGAGGGGTCCGAAGCAGTAGTCGCACACATGCAGGGCCTCGGCCGGATAGGCGCGCCCGCACTCACGACAGCGCAGTCCCGAAACAAAATCCACAGCAGTCTCCTCATCGCTCGGGCATTGGCACCTGCCACGAACGTCGACCCCTGGGGGGATCCGAGGTTCGTCCTGGTTGCCGCGGCGTCGCTGGGCCCGGTCCCTCAGCCGCTCTGGATGATCCCTCCATGGTGGACGATGGGAGGTACCCCCGTCAACCGGGGGTCGGAGCTGCCGGGTCCCCGCCGACGTCCCGGGGGACCCGCGCGGGCGGACCGTACCAATACAGTGATGCCACCATGCAACCTCGGCTGACCGACGACAGCGGGACGACGGTGGGCCCCGTCATCGAGGGGATCGATCGACGCTTCCCTCACCAGGACTTCGACCCGGGGATCCTCGAGGCAGCCAAGTCGGGACGACGGATCTCGGTGTGCATCCCCGCCCGCAACGAGGCCCGGACCGTCGGCGCCGTGGTCGGCCCGGTGGTCGGTGCCCTCACCGGCCGGCGGGGCGGGATCCCGCTGGTCGACGAGGTGCTGGTGGTCGACGACGGCTCGGCCGATGCCACCGCCGATCGGGCCCGGGACGCCGGCGCCCGGGTGGTCACCACCGGATCGGGGACGGCGGCCGGCGGCGGTGGCAAGGGCCAGGCCATGCGTCTGGCCCTCGAGGTCGCCGAGGGCGACCTCATCGCCTTCGTGGACGCCGACGTCACCAACTTCGCGGCCCACTTCGTGTCCGGGCTGCTCGGGCCCCTGGTCCTCGACCCCACCACCACCCTGGTGAAGGGGTTCTACCGCCGGCCCCTCCACGACGCCCCGGAGGGCGGCGGGCGGGTCACCGAGCTGGTGGCCAAACCCCTGATCGACCTGCTCTTCCCCGCCCTGGACGGGATCGTCCAGCCGCTGGCCGGCGAGTCCGCCGCCCCGAGATCGGTGCTGGAGGCCTGCGGCCTGGCCGACGGGTACGCCGTCGAGCTCGCCCTCCTGATCGACGTGGCCTCCCGGTTCGGGGCCGGGACCATCGCCCAGGTGGATCTCGGGACCCGGGTGCACCGGAACCGTCCGCTGGGCGAACTCCGCCCCCAGGCCACCGAGATCCTCCGCATGGCGCTGGCCCGGGCCCACCCCGACCGCCCCGAGCGGAGCGGGACCGGGAGCTGACCCGGGCCACGGTGTGAGCCTCGGTGCCGGCCGGGGGACGGTGCGGGCCGGGACGGGCCTGGACCGGCCGGGACGGGCCGGCCGGACAGCAGGGCCGGACAGCAGGGCCGGACGGCAGGGCCGCCCCACCCGGCCCCCCGTCAGGCGCCGGCGCCCACCAGCGCCGGCTGGCGCTCCTCCTCCGGGGCCGAGGGGACCTCGACCTCCGGTGTTCCCGCCCGCCCCCGGCGGGGGATGAGGGCGGCGACCACCGCGCCGACGGCGACCACCGCCGCACCCACCACGATGGCCGGGGTCAGGCCGTTGACGTAGTCGGTGGCCGAGGCGTAGCCGCCCGAGGAGGAGAACACCGCACCCAGCACGGCGATCCCCAGCACCCCGCCCAGCTCCCGGAAGGCGGCGTTGGTGCCCGACGCCACGCCCTCCAGGGACGGGGGCACCGAGCCCAGGACGACCGAGGCCAGGGGCACGAAGAACAGGGTCATGCCCACCCCGCAGAGCACGAACGCCGGCACCATGTCGACGTACGGGGTGGTCGGCGTGACCAGCAGCGCCAGCCAGGCCAGCCCGGCCGCCTGCAGGATCAGCCCGGTGATCACCAGGGGCTTGCCGCCGATCCGCTCGGCCAGCATGCCGACCACGGGGGCCAGCAGCATGGCCATCCCCGTCCACGGCAGGACCCGGAGCCCGGCGCTCAGCGGCGAGTAGCCCTGCACGGTCTGGAGGAACTGCGACAAGAAGAAGATGGAGCCGAACATCCCGAAGCTGAACAGCATCGCCGTCACGTTGACCGCCGCGAAGGCCCGGTGCCTGAACAGGCGGATGTCGAGCATCGGGTGGGCGGTGCGGAGCTCCCAGGCCACGAAGGCGGCCAGCCCGACCAGGCCGGTGAGGAACGAGCTCACCACGCCGAGGCTGGTCCAGCCGTGGGCGTTCCCCCGCACCAGGGCGAACACCACCCCGAAGAGCCCGACGCTGACCAGCGCCACGCCCGCCAGGTCGAGGGGGTCGGCCGCACCCCGGGACTCCCGCAGCTTCCACCAGGCCAGGGGCACCAGCACCACGCCGATGGGCACGTTGAGCCAGAAGATGTACTGCCACGACCACCCGGTGGTCACCACCCCGCCCACCAGCGGGCCGACGGCGATGGCGATCCCTCCGATGGCGCCCCAGATCCCCAGGTAGAGGTTCCGGCGGGCGGCCGGGACGGCGGCGCTGAGGAGGGTCAGCGACAGCGGCATGATCATCGCCCCACCCGCCCCCTGGATGGCCCGGGCCGCCACCAGGAACCCGATGCTGGGGGCCAGGGCGGCGGCGGCCGACGCCAGGGTGAAGACGGTGATGCCGGTCACGAAGATGCGCCGGCGGCCGAATCGCTCACCGAGGGCCGCCGCCGTGAGCAGCAGGACGGCGAAGGTCAGGGTGTAGGCGTTCACCGTCCACTCCAGCCCGGAGAGGCCGGCATGGAGGTGGACGCGGATCACCGGGAGAGCGGTGGTCACCACCAGGTTGTCGAGGGAGGCCATGAAGAGGGCGAGCCCGGTGATCACCACCGCCCACACGGCGGCCGACCGGGCGGTCCGGCCGCCGGGCGACTCGTCGGGGGTGGCGGGTGGCCCGGCGGGGCGGGACTCGGTGGCGGTGTGCGGCATGACGACCTCCTCGGAGGGATCGGGGGACACGTGGGTCAGCGGGGAAGCGGGGGAGGTGGGGCTCACCGGGGCGGAGGGGACCGCCCGATGGAGCCGGCGGCGGGAGGCTCCCGCCCGCCACATTGATTGTGAGTGATCACTACCTCTGCGGGGCAAAAAACGGGGGATGGCGAGCGGCGATGTGGACGGACTCATGCTGTCTCCTCCGTGGTGAGGTCGTGACCGGACTGGCGGTTGTTGCGGATGGCCTCGGCGGCGGCGCTGGCCGCCTCGAACTTGCCCGGGTCCGGGCAGAGGGACTGCGCCCAGGCATCGGGGAGCGAGAGCAGGTCGATGGCCGACATGACGCTGATCATCATCCCGGAGGCGAAGAACCCCCGGACCTCCTCGTCGGTCATCTCCGTGTGCTCCTCGAGCATCCGGTAGATGTCCTGGAAGGTCCGTCGGCAGCTCCGGGCGATGTCGGGGTCGCTGGTGGCGGCCGCGAAGCCGTGCATCTGCACCTCGAGGAGCTCCGGGTCCTGCATCAGCTCCAGATAGGCCATGCCCATCGCCCCCATCCGCTCGTCGGGATCGGCGGCGGACTCGCAGGCGGCGGTGAGGGCCCGGATGATCCGGTTGCCCACCAGGTCGTAGGTGGCGATGAACAGGTCCTTCTTGGTACCGAACAGTCGGAACAGGTAGGGCTGGGAGATCCCGGCCCGCTTGGCGATGGTGTCGGTGGAGGTCCCGGCGTACCCGGAGCGGGCGAACTCGGTGATGGCGGCGGCCAGGACGGCGGTGCGGCGCTCGTCGGCGGTCTGTCGGATCGGAACCATCATGGGTTGATTGTGATTGGTCACTCACAACTTGTCAAGGGCCCCGCCCGCTCGGAGAGTGACCGGCGGCGGACCAGGGGGAACGGGTGGGAGGGCGACCCACCGGGTAGCGTCGTCGCATGGAAGTCACCGATCGTGCGACCCTCGGTGACGGATCGCTGGCCGACACGGTCGTGGTCTCCAACCGGGGCCCGCTGGCCTTCCACCTCGAGGAGGGCCGACCCGTGGCCGGGCGGTCGTCGGGCGGCCTGGCCGGCTCCCTGCTTCCCCTGGTGCAGGGTACCGGGGCCACCTGGGTGGCCTGTGCCCTCAGCGAGGCGGACCGGATGGCCACCCGGTCCGGGATGGTGCACGAGGACGGGCTGCGGATCGAGCTGCTCGACCCGGATCCCGACGTCTACCGGATGGCCTACGACGTGGTGTCCAACGCCACGCTCTGGTTCTGCCACCACCGCCTGTTCGACACACCGCGCCGGCCCCGGTCCGACCGCCACTGGGTTGAGGCGTGGATCGCCTACCGGGAGTACAACCGCCTGTTCGCCGAGCGGGTGGCCGGGGTGGCTCCCGAGGGCGGCAGGGTCCTGGTCCAGGACTACCACCTGACCCTGGTGGGTTCCGAGCTGGCCCGGCTCCGCCCCGACCTCCGGACCGCGCACTTCACCCACACACCCTTCGCCGACCCGGACACCCTCCGGGCCCTGCCCACCGACGTGACCGAGGAGCTGCTGGCCGGCATGGCCGGCTTCACCTCCTGCGGCTTCCACACCGAGCGTTGGGCGGCCGCCTACCGGGCGTGCCAGCTGGAACTGGGCGCGCCGGCCCGGCGGCGGGAGGGCGGCATCCCCACCTTCGCCTCCCCGCTCTCGGTCGACCCGGTCCGGCTGGCCGCCTCGGTGGCCGATCCGGCGGTGGCGGCCGCCGGTGCCATCCTCGACGACGCCGTCGGCGAGGACGACCGCCAGGTGATCGTGCGGGTCGACCGGATGGAGCTGTCCAAGAACCTGCTGCGCGGCTTCTGGGCCTTCGAGGAGCTGCTGGAGCGGGAGCCCCACCGGCGCGGCCGGGTGGTGTTCCTGGCCCTCGCCTACCGGTCCCGCCAGGGACTGGCCGAGTACCTGGCCTACCAGAACGAGGTGGAGTCGACGGTGGCCCGGATCAACCAGCGGTTCGCCACCCCGGGATGGACCCCGATCGTGCTCCTGGTCGACGACGACTACCCGCGGTCGTTGGCCGCCCTCTCCCGCTACGACGTGCTGCTGGTCAACCCGGTGCGCGACGGGCTCAACCTGGTGGCCAAGGAGGGGGCGCTCACCAACACCGTCGACGGCGTCCTGGCCCTGTCGCGGGAGGCCGGCGCCTTCGACGAGTTGGCGCCCGGGGTGCTCGAGGTGAACCCGTTCGACGTCAGCGGTACGGCCGCCGTGCTGTCCCGGGCGCTCGACATGGACCCGGCCGAACGCGCCTCGATGGCCAAGACGCTCCGGGAGCTGATCCTCGACCGGCCACCGGCGCGCTGGCTCGACGACCAGCTCGAGGCCGCCGGCTGACGAGCGGGGTGTCCCCGCCTCAGCTCGGCGGGGCGGTCAGGACGGTCGCCCGTCGGGGCCGCCGGCAGCGGGAGCCCGCCCGGTCCCGGAGGTGTCCGGCACGGCGGCGTTGTCGGCCAGCCACCGGATGACGTCGAGGGCCCCCGTCGGGCCCTCCACCACCAGATCGGCGGCGGCGGCCACCTCGGGGGCCGACTCGGCGTCGACCGCCGCCACCGAGACGGTGGCGACCCCCCGATCGGCCGACAGTCGTGCCAGGGCGGCGAAGGCCGGAAGGTCCCCGAGATCGTCGCCGAGGAAGCAGGCGGCCCGGTACCCCCCGGCCAGTGCCGCCACCGCGGTTCCCTTGTCCACCGCCAGCGGAGGGCGGAGCTCGATGCTCATCCGGCCGGGATGGGGTTGCAGCGCCGTCCGGATGACCTCGGCGGCCACCAGGGCCTCGGTCTCCGTCGCCCGCTCGGGGGCCCTCCGCCAGTGGACGGTGACGGTCAGCCCCTTCCCCTCGACCAACACGCCGGGGGACACCGTTCCCTCCAGCCGCTCGGCGGCGGCGGCCACCACCGGCCGCCAGGGCTCGGCGTCCTCGGCCGTCACCACCCGGCCGTCGGGGGCGAGCTGCTCGAGGCCGTAGAGACCCACGAGATCCACCCCCCGGACACCGGGGAGACGGTCGGCCAGGAACGCCACCGGCCGGCCGGAGACCACCGCCACCAACCCGAAGGTGGAGGTCAGCCGGGTGAGGGCGTCGGCGGCTCCGGGCAACGGCCGTGCGGTGGCCGGGTCGGCGACGATCGGGGACAGGGTCCCGTCGAAGTCGGTGATGATGGCGGTACGGCTGGGCTCCACCACCAGGGGGCCGAGTGCCCGGGACAGGGAGGCGGCGGGACCGGAGGCGGCGGGACGGTCCCGGTCGGACGGGGGTCCGGAGGGGACCTCCCCCGCCGACGGCTCGGTCACCGAGGCGGCGTCACCGGACGGAGCGGATGCACCGATCAGTGGGCCTTGGTCGTCGTGGTGGTGGCGGGCGCCGCGGTGGTGGGCGTCACCACCACCGACTTCCCGGCGATATCCGGGCCGACCACCACCACGACGTCGGCCCCGGCCACGCTGGCCACGGGTACGGCGGTGGTGAGGGGGTGCACGGCGGTGGCGGCCAGCGAGAGCGAGGCGGCGATGGCCATGGCCGACGCCTCGCTGCCCGGGGCGTAGTAGACGCTCGACGCCGTCACGTTGGCCGTGGTGTTGACCGGCGGGAGCGTGTCCCAGCCGTTGGCATGCAGTTCGGTGGCGACCTTGCTGGCCGCTCCGGTCACGGTCGATCCGTTGGCCACCAGCACCGGGACGCTGGCCGGAGGGGTGGTCGTGGTGGTGGTCGTGGACGTCGACTTCGGTTTGGTGGTGCTGGTCGACGAGCGGGAGGTGGTGGAGGTCGACGAGCCACCGGCCACCGTGGTGGACGAGCCGGCGGCGGTGGTCGTGGTGGTGGCGGATGTGCCGGTCACCGAGCTGGTCGGGTGGACCTGGCCGACCAGGACGGCGGTGACGATGATGAAGAGGATCAGGACCAGCGCCACCCTCCCGATAGGGAGTGCGCTCCCCCGACCCGGTGGGGAGGCGGGGGGCGATCCGCCTGGGTCGGAGGGATTGCTCATTCCGTGCCAGCCTGCCAACCAGGGGGTTCGGAAGCAAGTATCCCCACCTCCGACGGGACGTCCGTGACGTACGGGGTCCCGGCGAACCCGGAGGCGATCCCCGCCTGCCGGTACGATGCGGTGTGCTCCGGTCCATCTCCGGGGGCCAGCCGGTGTGGCGCAGTTGGTAGCGCAGACGACTTGTAATCGTCAGGTCGTGGGTTCGATTCCCACCGCCGGCTCGGGAATGCCCAGCTCACAGCGTTGCACCTTCGAGCTAAGCCATTGGTAGACTGAAACCCAACAGTCGACCCAACAACTCGAGGCACACCATGGCCGGAAGCATTCGAGAACGCAGTCCCGGGGTGTGGGAGTTGCGCGTCTACATCGGGCGCGACAGCACCGGTCGGGTGCGGCACCAGTACGCCACGTACGAAGGCACCAAACGCGTGGCCGAGCGTCAGCTGGCTCGCCTGGTCACTAGACAAGAGGACCACCCCGCACGGGTCCCCGAACGGGAAGAGCGGGCCTGGGGTCCGACGACGACCATCAACGATGCCATCGAGGGATGGAAGCAGAACGGTTGGCAGGACCTCAGCCCCAACACCGTCCGGGGGTACGAAGGAGTCTGGCGTCGCAACGTGCACGACACCATCGGCAAGCGACGGATCGCCTCGCTCTCGCCCTACGACGTCGAGCGCTACTTCCGTGACCTGAAGGAGGGCGGCGCCGGCTACACCACGGTCCGGTTGGCCCGGGCCCTCCTCAACCGGTCGTGCCGACTGGCCCGGAAGTGGAGCGGCAACACCCTCCCCAACCCGGTGATCGATACCGAACTGCCGTCCTGGGGGCCGTCCGAGCGACCCCAGCCGGTCCGATCCCCCGAGCCGGCGGAGGTGCTGGCGCTCCTGCGAGCCGCCCGGGCCGCCGAGGTCCGGGTGGCCGTGCTCATCCGCCTGGTGGCGGCCACCGGGATGCGGAGGGGCGAAGCCTGTGCGGTCCGATGGAACGACCTTGACACCAAGGCCGGGACGGTGATGATCGACGAGGGTGTGGTCAGCACCGAGACCGGGGCAGAGGCAAGGCAGCCGAAGACCCGAGCCAGCACCCGCAAGGTAGCGCTCGACAAGGTGACGCTCTCGGAGCTGGCCGGGCTTCGGAAGGAGCAGGAGGCGTTGGCCAGGTCCTGCGACCTCAGGTTGGCTCCGGAGTCCTTCGTGTTCTCCTTCGAGCCCGGCGGTGAGACCCCTCCCCACCCGGACAACATCAGCCACCTCTTCGCCAAGGTGCGAACCAAGGCCAAGGTGGCCTCGGACGTCCACCTGCACTCGCTCCGCCACTTCCACGCCACCCAGATCGACTCGGTGATCTCCGAGGCCCAGAAGCAGGTCAGGCTCGGCTGGTCGACCGTCCAGATGGCTCGTCACTACACCGACGGGGTCCCGGAGGAGGACCGACGGGCTTCCGAGCACATGGGACGGGTGCTCACGCCGAAGAAGGCCAAGCAGTCGGTCAGGGCGGCTCGCTGACCCACGGGTTCGAATCCTCCTCAGGCCGAACGAGGTGGCGGAAACGACCCTTCCGGGTCTCCGTCGATCAGCCGCTCGACGGCCCGACGGGGGATCCGAACACGACCGCCGATCCGGAACACCGGCAGCGGGAGCGTCCCGGCCTTCAGGGCCCGGTAGAGCGTGGAGCGGGTTTCACCCAGCAACACCGCCGTCTCCTCCACGCTGAGCAGTGGGCGGGGGTGGGACGGGTTTGCGTTGGTTCGCATGAGCAGTCTCCTCGGTCTCGGTGGAAAGCAGGTGGTCTGCTCTCGTCCCATCCCATCCTCTGGAGAGGCGTCACCTCGATCGTCACCCGCACCGCTCACGGGATGCCACCTTCAACGAGATCTCATTGCGGCGAACGTCACCCCGGCACCGCTCCACTGTCACCCTCCCTGGTCACGACGTTCCGTGCGACTTACCGCCAGTGTCCTCGTCGACGTGGGGGCGTGGCGTTCTGGGCGTTATTTCGCGCCCCCTACCGGCACTTACACGGGTGATCCGCCCTCTGGACTGACCACACGAGAAACCTTCCTCGGGTGGAAGTCCAACCAGGAGGTGCGGGGTGCAGTGGAGTCCGGTATTCGAGTGTTCTGTCGGTCCTGATGGTCAGAAGACCTATCGGGTCGGCCACGAGCTGGTCGATGAGTTCCTCGAGTTCGCGTCGGTCCGGTGCCGACCGAGCACGGTGCGGGCCTATGCCCACGACCTGAAGATCTTCTTCGGGTTGGTGAGCAAGGATCCCACCGAGGTGACGCCGAAGGACGTCCTCGTCCTTCATCGCCAGCCCAGCAGCGGTCCGAGGTCCGGAGTCGACAACGTGGTGCGGATCAGCGACGGCCTGTCCGGTCTGTCGGCGGCGACCATCAAGCGTCGGCTGGCGGCGGTGTCGAGCCTGTTCAGCTACGTGGTCATCCGAGGGGACGCCGATCGTGACCGCCAACCCGGTGCCCCGGGGGATGCCCGACCCGACGGAGCCGCCATCGTGACCAACGGGGTGTGCCGCTGGTGCGAGGGGTGCGACGGCTGCCCCGGATCCTCGATGCCGGCGAGGTCGAGCTGTTGATGTCGTCGTTCCGGACCGACCGGGACCGGGCCATGGCCCAGGCCATGCTGCTCGGCGGTCTCCGGCGTTGCGAGGTGCTGGGTCTGCGCCTGGAGGACCTGCGGGTCGGCGAGAAGCAGCTGTTCATCGCCGAGGGCAAGGGAGGCCACCAGCGGCTGGTCCCCATCTCCCCGACCTTCTTCGCCACGGTGGCTGACTACCTGAACCGGGAACGACCACCCGATGCCCCGACCGACCAGCTCTTCGTGGTCCTGAAGGAGCCGAGACGGGGCCAACCCCTCTCCGCCGAGGGACTGGACGAGGTCTTCAGCGCCGCCCGGGCCCGGGCGGGCTTGGTCCACGGGACCTGCCACGAGCTCCGCCACACCTGCTTCACCCGGCTGAAGGAGGCGGGCATGGCCATCGAGGCCATCCAGGCCCTGGCCGGTCACCGCTCGATCGCCTCCACCCGGATCTACCTCCACCTCGGAGGCGACTGGCTGGCCAACGAGTATCGGCGGGCCGCCGAGGCCATCGACGCCCAGGCCAACGTGGGGGTGGCCCGATGACCGCGCTCTCCGATCCCATCCCTCGACGGGCCGGACGAGCCGGTCAATCGACGCTTCGGAGGTGCCGGGCCGGAGATCACCTGGGGAGAGATTGCCCAGCGTGCGCCCCTGATGGCCTCCACCATGGCCACCTATCTGGACCAGCTGTCGGTCTCGGCCCGACCCGGGACCGTCGCTGCCTTCGACATCGCCCTGCGCTTCTTCGCCGGTCGGGTGACCGAGGCCGACCGGTGGTGCGTGTGCCGTCGCCGATGTCGAGCGGCGCCACATCGAGGACTTCAAGCTGTGGCAGGCCGCCCGGCCCGGGCAAGCGCGGGAAGCTGCTCTCGACCACCACCATCCGGCACCGGCTGGGACTGCTCCGCACCTTCTTCGAGCGGATCATCGAGTGGGGCTATGACGACGCCCCGGCCCGGGTGCCGATCTTCCCCGGGGACTTCCCGAAGGCCGACGAGCCGCTGCCCAAGTTCCTGGACGACCGCACCATGGCCAAGTTCATGGCCGCAGTGGCCAAGGACACCAACCCTCGCCGGCGGCTGATGATGGAGCTGCTGGCCCGCACCGGCATGCGGGTCGGGCGAGCTGGCCTCACTCGAGGACGACGCCATGGTCCAGATCAGCGAGACCTTCTGGCTGCGCATCCCGGTGGGCAAGCTGCACAACGACCGCTACGTGCCGCTCCACCCCATCCTGGTCGACCTCATCACCGACTACCGGAGAACCGAGGGACCGAGCCGTTCGGGCCGATCTGGTGGTCCGCAACGACGGCCAGCCCTTCGACCGGCGGACGATCCACCGCTATGTCGAAGCGGTCGGCCAAGCGGGCGGGCGTCGGACACGTCCACCCGCACCAGCTCCGCCACACCCTGGCCACCCAAGCCATCAACCGGGGCATGAGCCTCGAGGCCATCGCCGCACTCCTCGGCCACCGGTCGATGCGGATGACCATGACCTATGCCCGGATCTCGGACCGCACGGTGGCCGACGAGTACTTCCGGGTGACCGAGGCGGTCGAAGCCAACTACGGACGAACCGAAGCCCTTCCGGACACTGCGGCCGGGGCCAACATGCGCAGACTGGCGGCCGACCATCGGCGGATGCTGGGCAACGGGATGTGCACCCGGCCAGTCGCCTTGGGCTGCTCGTTCGAGTCGGCCTGCGAGCGTTGCAACTTCTTCGAGACCGGTCCCCAGTTCATCCCGATCCTGCAGCCGCCAACGGGACCACGCCACCGAACACGACCAGGAGCGACCGGATCGTCCTCTTCGAGCGGCTCATCAAGGACATCGACGGGGGTCGGCTGAGTGTGGTTCGATGGGCCTCAGTCCAGGGCCCGTGGATCACCCGTGTAACAACACTTCTGCAACGGCTCGCGAGCGGCCCGACCAACTAAGAAATGTCATGAAGCGGGTAGAGAGCCAAGCAATCCGGGCAACGGATCAGATGCTCTGGATGCGGCCTATCCCAATCCCAGAAAGTTGGCACCAGGCGACGGTTCGCCCTGTGGCACGCAGCCTCAGGCGATTGGCCGACCTGCATGTCGGTGACCGCATGAACCAGGACATATCCGTCCTCCGCTAGGAAGTCGATGGTGGCCTCGGTCGTATCTCCGTCAGGTCCGGGGTACTGAACCTTCGTAGGCTTCACTCCAACCAGCTCCGTCGCGCTCTGCACTTCACTGGCCACGCCATCATCATTGCCGCTCATGGGCGATGAGTGTCCCCGATCGCCGGGAGTGTGACCGTGGTCAAGACGCCGGGCTCAAGGCGATTCACATAGCTTGGTGAACATGGAAGGACCCTCCGCCCCCGTGGCGATGCGCTTCAAGGAGGAGGCGGCCCCCTTGTGGCTCCGGGCATGGTGGAGGACGTGGATCTGGTCCAGACAGACGGCCATCTCGGTGGTGATCCGCAGTCCGATCTTCGCTGCTGAACGCCGAGGTCTATCTGTGCCGATCGACACCGAGCGTGAGGCATAGTGCTTGCCATGGAGCATCACACAACACCGGATCTGCTCTCAGATACGGGCGACCGGGGATGCGCCTGCGTGCTTGCTGTCGTGAGCGCTGATGTTTTCGCCCCGCGCTCGGCTAGTTTCGTGATACGATATTCAGCACGTGGACATCTACGGATCAGCCCGGAAGCACGGCGTAAGCGATGAGGACATTGAGCACGCTGTCGACAATGCCATCCTGGTCGCAGACGCTGATGACGACAAGGTGCTCTGTCTCGGCCCAGATCGAGCTGGAAACCTGCTGGAGATCGTCTCCGTGCTCCGCTCTGACGGGACGGAGATCGTGATTCACGCAATGCGGATGCGCCGCAGTTTCGAGCCGATACTCCGTGAGCTGGGAGACGCCAATGACTGAGAAGAAGACCTACGGACGGTCAATGTCGGGTATCGAGCTGACCGACGAGGTGCTGCAGCGGATGGCCGATGAGGCTGAGGCCGGATTGGATGTCACAAAGCTGCGACGCCGTCCTGGCCGCCCTCCGATGGGCGAAGGACCCGCCATCACGCTCCCGGTGCGCCTCGACCCCGAACTTCGCCGCGCCGTTGACAGTCGTGCTGCAGCCGAGCAGACGACTGCCTCCGATGTCGTGCGCGAGGCCCTGCGTAGCTATCTGAAGGTCAGCTGATCACCGTCGGCAAGCGGTCCGCAACGAGAGTCAGGCGCGCCCCAGAACGCCGGGAGGCGGGCATACGCCTGCCCTCGTGTCTCAGCCGCTTTTGGCGAGATGGAGCTTGAGCATCGAGCCAGCTGAGCGCCACGTGACGGGCACCTGACGCATCAACAAGGCGCAGTCGAGCGCCACACTCCCGGGAGGGAACCGATCTTCGTTATCGAAGAAACTCGACTCCGCGTGATCCACGTGTAGGGGCTCGACCCGCCATGCGTTCGTGGCCAGCTCCATCCCTTCGAGCACGTCCGAAGATGCGCCGTCGGAGTAGCCGATGGAGCCGGCTTCGAAGAACCGAGAGGCTTCTTCGAGCGTGGCAAAGAGTCGGCTATCACCCAGCTCGCCGGCGAACCGACCCTGTACTTCCGCCGATGCGAATCCGTCCAAACTGTGGAATCCGACGGTGATGTCATGCTCGGTCTGTCGTGTCGTGAAGCGGGAGCGGTGGTGCCTTCCAGGAAACACTCGTCCACCAGCCAGGACGTTGAGGATCGAGTCGCTGTCACGGCGGGTGATGTAGACGCCATGGGCGACGCCGGCGGCGGTGTCCCATTCGACAGCGATGCGATGGGCTGCATTCTCACTTCGTTGCCCCAGGAGCCGAGGAAATCCCGCGGGTCGCAGTTCCTCGAGCCTGAGCAGACAGATGCCGGCGACGGCGAAGCCGCGGACGACCTGAGGTCGGAAGGGAGCGGGAAGCAGTGAGGCCACGACGTCCGGGTCGGCGCGAAAGTTGATGAGGAGCCGTCGTTCGATCGTTCCTTCGAGGTCAGGAGTCTTCATGTGGGCACTCCGGGACGCTTGCGCCGAAGAACTACCTGCTCCGGGCAGACCGCAGAGAGGAATCCACCGACACAGAGCGCCAGTCGCTCTTCGACCAGTGAGTAGTAGATCCTGTTGGCGTCACGGCGCTCGACTACCAGTCCGGCCGCCCGCAGCAAGCTCAAGTGACGAGAGATCGAAGGCGCGCTGATCGAGAAGCGAGCCACGATGTCCCCGGCGGAAAGCTCCCCTTCCCTCAGGTCCTGGAGGATCTGACGGCGAGTCGGGTCGGCAAGCGCCTTGAACACGCTTGCCTCGCTTGGATCGGCCATGTTCGCAGATTAGCACATTAGCTAACTACCGATTCACGGGTGTCCCGACCGCCGGCTCGAGGTTGACATCTGCAGAAGGCCTCTCGTCGATCTACCGTTGACACGATGGCGCCGAGGAAGCTGCCCACGCCCGAGGACCGGGAGGAAGCCGTCCGGATCGTGCTGGTCGGCCTTGTCGCTGGGGAGGCACCCGAGGCGACGTTCGCCAAGCTCGCGGGCCTACGCACCCGGAACGACACCTTTCCAGCCGAAGAGTTCCTCGAGCTCGCCTCGGATGCAATCGCCATCTCCGGCGCCACCCCGGGCGATCCGATCGACTTCGAGGGGATCCGGGAGCGGTACCTCGGCGAGTCCCGCTTCTCCGGCAAGACACAGCACTACAAGAGCAAGTACGCAATTTCTGCCGCCGCCATGATCCATGGCGGCGTCTACCCCGACCTGTTCGGGGATGCCGCGTGGTGGGAAGCCGACGATCTCTGGCGGTACTCATTCTTCGCGCTACTTACCTTCGTCCGAGCTGCCGCAGAGCGAACCGGGCGTTCAGTCGAGGAGGTCGTCCGCTCGATCGCTGATCTCCGTGGAGTCTTGTTGAGCACATCCGAGAGCTGACAGGTAAAGACAGTCGGCAGATCCCGTCTCGCGGGCGGAGGTGGCCGATCATCCGCCAGCGACGAAGGCCACCACGACATAGGCGGCGTGGCGATCGAAGTTCTCCCGTCGGCGGTCGTAGACGGTGGTCGTCCGGGGATCGGCGTGGCGGGCGGCGATCTGGACATCTCGGAGGGGTACGCCGGCATCAAGAGCGGCCATGATGAAGGCCGATCGGAGCATGTGCGGGTAGACGGCCGCTAGTCCTGCCTGCTTGCCGATAGAGCGCACCCAGCGATGGGCCGTCCGCCGGTCGAGTCTGGAGCCATCCCTCCGGCGCAGGATCGCCCCCTCGGTTCGCTCGCCGATGGCCAGGTCGATGGTTCGAGCCGCCCTCGGAACCAGAGGGATCACCGCCGGCTTGCTCCCCTTCCCCATGATCCGCAAGGTCCGATGTCCCTGAGTGAACGCGAGATCCTCGATATTGGTTCCACACGCCTCACTCACCCGGAGTCCATTCAGGCCGAGGAGGACGGCGAGGGCCGCATGGCTTCGGTCGAAGCGCTCGGCCGTGAAGAGGAAGGTCCCCAGCTCCCGGCGGTCCAGACCTCGTCCCTCCGAAGGATGGACCTTCGGGCGCCGGATGTACTGGGCCGGATTGGCGGAGATTCGTCCATCGATGTGGGCGAACCGGTAGTAGCCGCACACCGTCGAGAGCCGGCGATCGATGGTCGAGGGAGCCAGACCCTTGTCCTCCATGGCGGTCCGGTAGAGCTCGATGTGGGGACGCTTGGCTCCCAGGACCGCAACGCCCGCATCAGTGGCCCATTGGAAGAACGTCCTCAGGTCGTAGCGATAGGCATCGAGCGTGCGCCCGTTGTACCTGGCGAGAAATGCAGCCGCGGCTACCTGGGCTTCATCGAAGCCAGAGTCATCGATGACTACGGCCAGGGTGGTGGAATCTGAGTCGAGTACAGACATATCTCTCCTTCAACGGTTGGGAGAGCCAGCCAACACTGACCAGCCCGGGAGCGACCAGGGGAGATCGTCATGCTGGTGTCGACCTGAAGCGGAGGTCGAAGACCGGGCGAGGAGGGGCGGGGGTTGGGAGACCTGGGCGGAGTTGAGGGTTGACCGGTACCGGGACGAGTGACATCATTTGTGATGTCACAGTGGTCGGTCGAGATGGAGCCCGAGGTTGAGGAGTGGTTGGAGTCGTTGCCCCCCGTGCTCTTCGCGGTGGCAGCCTCGCGAGTCGACTACTTGGCCGACGCCGGCGCTTCCATCCGGATGCCTCGATCCCGTTCGCTCGGGGACGGCCTCTTCGAACTCCGGTTCGATTTGGGCCGTGTCGCCCAACGGATCACCTTCTTCTTCCCTGGCGATCGTCGGATTGTCCTGTTGACGGCTTTTAGGAAACAACGGCAGAACGAACGAGCGGAGGTGGCTCGGGCACATCTGGCCATGAGGGTCTGCGTCAAGCAGGCTCATACCGCTGACGAGGAGGACCAATGACGAGGACGAGCTGGACCGCACTGAAGAACCAGAAGCTCGACACCATGACGGCCGACGAGCGAGTCGAGTACGACCGTGCCTACGCCGAAGCTAGTCTCGCCGCGGAGGTCGGGCAACGAATTCACGACGCTCGAGAGGCCGCCGGACTCAGCCAGCGCGAGCTCGCACGTCGGATGGGTACCAGTCAGGCCGCGATCGATCGGCTCGAGTCAGGCGGCGTCGGAGCGACAATCACTACTCTTCAGCGGGTCGCGACCGCACTTGGACTCGAGGTCAGCGTAGAGCTGAGGCCCACGGCCTGAGTATCTGACTATCGGGACCACAGACCGTACTCCTGGTGATTGATATCGACCTCGAGCCGGCGGTAGGTGACACCCCCAATGGTGGGCGAGCCACTAGGCAGCCGGTTGACTCTCGGAACGATCGTCCGGTCCGGCCACCCTGATACTTGGATAGCCCCACCGGTCCGTGCGGCAGGCCAGAACCACCTCTTGGTCCGAGGTGACTCTGACCGCCAAGGGCTCGGACCAGACAACTCTGCGGAACTTCACCCGCACACGATGCTCGCCGGATGCCACTTCATAGGCGTGGCTCTCACGTACCCGGAGCGTCCCGACGGCCGTACCGTCGAGTTCGACCGTGAACGGCTGGAATGCGAACCACCATCGGCCACGAACTCGGACGATCTTGATGCTCGCCAGTCCCTCCACGCACCCAGGCTAACGACCCGTTCTTTCCTGGGGAGCCTGCGCCATGGTCCCGGCGTTTCGGGGCGTCGCCTCGGTTCTAGGAGTACGGCTCCGATAGCCGTCCGTCGACGAGTCCACTGGTCACTTCCGCCCACGTCGAGCCGAGTGAACCGTCACGACTGCCCCTATCCAGTCAGAGCAGGCGGACTCAGGCTGGGTAGCAGCATCGGTCGCAATCCACCGGCCGGAGAGAACGAGGGGATGCCATGGCGGTGTGCAGGACGAGGTCGACGGACAAACGGAGGTCCTTCAGGGCCGCTCGATGCGCCTTGGTCGTCGCCAGCGCCTTGGTCTGTATGGGGCTGACGACAGTAACAAGCTCAGCGGTTGATGCGGCCGTCACCCCTCACCTGACCCCGGACACCGCTCAGGTGGCCTACCTGGCGAGCTCTACGACCTCCGTCGCCCCTCTGGTCATTGGGCTGGCGGACGCCGACGGCTGGAACCAACGGACGGTCAACGTACCGCTGCAGGGTGCCTTCCTCGGGTTGACGGGAAGCCCCTCCCTGTCCCCGAACGGATCGCGGATCGCCTTCGAGGCGGAAGCAGAGGATGTCAATCTGGTCGGTCCGTGCGACAACCTTTCGGTCGGCGTCATCGACGCTGACGGCTCTGGCGTCCATGTGTTGCCCGATCCACCGGGGACAACCTGTGCCACCGACGCCGTGTGGTCCCCGACCGGAACACGGCTGGCCGTCGACGCCACCTCGATCAGCACCATTCAACCGCAGGTCTGGACCGAGAATCCCGACGGAACCGATCCCGTCCTGATCGGGGCGGGTTCAGCCCCGAGCTGGTCACCGGACGGCTCCCAGCTGGCGTTTCTCTTCAATGGTCAGATCTACCGGGTCGGGTCGGGGGGCGGCCCCGCCACCCGAATCACCTCCCTGCCCTCCTCCGAGAACGTGGGAGGACCACTGTGGTCGCCGACGGGTACCGAGATCGCCTTCGCCTCCGACTTCCCGCCCGATCCCGGACTCGCGGAGGAAGGGATCTCCGTGGGAGTGAATCTCATGAGCCCTGACGGCACCAATCTCCACTACCTGCTTTCGTACCAAAGCGGTGGCACGGGAGCGTCGAGAGGCGTCTCGGGATCCCTGTCGTGGGCTCCAGACGGAACCCGTCTGCTGGTCGGCGATCCCGACAGCCCTGCGCAGGGTTACTCGATCCGTGATCTCCAGGATCGCTATCAGTCGTCATTCGACGTGACGATCAACGGATCAGAAGTCGTGAGTCCCAGCTTCATCTCCGCCGGAGGGGTGGCGCCATCCCCGACGGCCACGACGCCGCCGGTGGTTGGCGTCTCGTCCACTCCCTCGGGTGACGGCTATTGGAAGGTCTCGTCCGTCGGCGGGGTGTTCACCTTCGGCGACGCCGGATTCTTCGGCTCGATGGGCGGTCAGCCACTCAACCAACCGGTCGTCGGCATGGCGTCGACTGCGGACGGCCGGGGCTACTGGTTGGTGGCGGCCGATGGCGGGGTGTTCAGCTTCGGTGACGCCCAATTCCACGGCTCGATGGGCGGCCTTCCGCTCAACCAACCGATCGTCGGTATTGCCGACGATCCTGCAACGGGGGGCTACTGGGAGGTGGCCGGTGACGGCGGGATCTTCAGCTTCGACGCCCCATTCCTCGGCTCGACCGGCAACCTTCGCCTGAACCAGCCGGTGGTGGCGATGGCTTCGACGCCCACCGGCGCCGGATACTGGTTCGTGGCCGCCGATGGTGGGGTATTCGCCTACGGGGACGCGCCCTTCGAGGGCTCCCTCGGCAGCCTTCACCTCAATCGACCGGTGACCTCGGTGGTCACCAGTGCTTCCGGGCACGGCTACCAACTCGTGGCCTCGGACGGGGGGATCTTCTCCTTTGGAGACTCCGCATTCCATGGTTCGATGGGTGAAGTGCAAATAAGCAGCCCGGTCATTGGGATCGCCCCCGTTCGAACGACCGGTGGGTACCGAATCGTGACGTCCGACGGAGGCACCTTCGACTTCGACGCCGCTCCGCTCTGAACCTCGCGCCCTTCTTCCGGCGATAGGAGTCACTCGTCAGTCCCAAGAAAGTGCCTTCCAGAGAGACTTTCGGTAGATGTGAGGGATCATCTCGGATGCGTGCGGTCCGTCATGGCCATGCGGCCGGATGCACGAAGTGGGGTTTTTCAGCATGAGGGAACCGGCGGATGGCATGGATCGCTGGACGTATTCAATCGCCTTCGCCCCGCAGGCTGGCTGGCCCCCCTGGGCAGTCGAAAGTCGCTCTCCCGTCTCTCGCCAATGAGCGCTTGGTAGCTCTGCCTGAGGCGCCTTGGGGGCAGTCCGGTCGAGATAGCGCTGTGCCTTGGCCCTGGACACCTCAATGGCACGGAGCTGTTCACTGAAGCGCTGTGCGTCGCCATCGTCGTTCACAGCATGAGCCTAGGTGTACCGCTACCGATTTCTCGATTGTGTAGGTAAAGGACAGCGCAGACCCGGCGGTCCGGGACACTTGTTCCGTCGGGTCCGTCCGGTGGACGTGACGAATCAGGGGCTAGGAGGACGTGCCTTCAGAACTTGCATGGCAATCACCGTCCCGACCGCGACAACGCCTACGAGACAGAGCGCGACCACCCACGGCCACTCGAAGAAGAACGAGGTGGTGATCATGGTCAACACGATAGCCAAGAGAACATTTTTCCGAAGGGACGTGGACCAAAATGGAATGGGCTTGGACTCTGGATCTTGGGTCGGCCATTTTCGGCTTCTCGAAGTACTTCATCAGCTATCCGTGACAGCAGTGGGTGCCTCTTCACGTGGCGCGGCTATCCACACGCCCCGAGGTGTCGCAGCGGGGCAGCTCGCGAGCGGCAAGCACCCCGTCTTCGGATAACGCGCCCACAGTCGGCGTTGTGGGACGCTCTCCGAACTGCCTTAGTCCCCCGCCGAGCTGTCGGGGTCTCCGGGCCACTTCAGCCCAGCGGCGGTGCAATCGTGGCACACGTAGACCCTGAACGAGCGCCCAGTGTCGACCCTGCGAATCTGCTTCGTCCTCTTGCCACAGAAGGAACACTGGTACAGGCCGGGTGCAAGATCCGACCACTTGACCATGAGTGGAAACTACATGGCACCACCGTGAAGGTGTCCCACCCACCGGGCATTGCTCAGGGATACTCCTCAATCCGTCCTGGTCGACGAAAGGACGGTCACCTCAGCCACCAACTGCTCGGCGAGCTCCGAACTTCGACTCGCCCCGAGTGCCGTAGACGAGAACCTCGGCTGCCCAGCACAACCAAAGACGATGGAGCCGTCGGGCTGGTCCGTCCGGGACACAGAGACTAGGTACTCCGCCCACCTCGGGATGTTCGTCAGCGATGAGCCAATCCACCCGATGACAGTTCCGTCGGCGAAGACAGCCACGTCGTGGCCGCCTACGTGAAAGATCGCCGATCTGGCGACCTGATCGGCTCGCTCGGGCGCTACAAACGTCGCTACTGGGATGCCAAATGGAATGATCTTCGATGGGGACTCTCCCGGGCGAAGCCTTCGCAAAGACCGCTTTCGATCAGTGAACACGATTAGCAGAACCCCACCTGCGCACAAGAGCAGAAATGCCAGGATGAAAGCCGCCGCCACCATGGTTGGAGCCTACGACCGGCAGGTCCATGCGGCCATGGGAAATCCGTAGCAGCGGGTCACCCTTCTGGCGATCTGGGACACCCTGCTACTGAGTGACCACCGCTTCCACGCAGATCCCTTCCACGTCGTTAGGCTCCAGAAGTTGGAAGGTGCCCGGCGCCGCTTGTACCAGAGGGCCGAGGAGAAGAACTCGTTCCTCCCACTGGGCCCGGTCACCGTCGAATACGAATGCTGGCGGATGACCAGCGTGTTGACATAGCCCCTTCGGGTCACCGAGCCGAAATTCGACACTCCCAACGCTCCTGGAGAGAGCTACTCCTTCGAGGTCGGAGAATTGAACACCTTCTTCGCCATCGGCAAGGCGCTTGCAGGCCTTCCGAAGAATCGTCATCCCATCCGAGCTGCCTGCTATCCGCAGGGTCGGTCCATCGGTGCTGCTGACATAGAAGTCCACATCAAGAGCGGCTGCGGCCATGGCAAGCATTCTGGCGCAGCGTCTCACCTTCCCGGCGTTTAGAGACACCCCCAGAGGGCTCAGGCCGGGAATCCATACGGGGGCAGTTTGTCGACCACGGTCTGCTCACCCAATGGACTGAAG
The DNA here is from genome assembly GCA_963709665.1 of uncultured Actinomycetota bacterium. Taxonomy (GTDB): domain Bacteria; phylum Actinomycetota; class Acidimicrobiia; order Acidimicrobiales; family RAAP-2; genus DASZIT01. Next base: position 245,933 of record CAVPWU010000011.1, read on the forward strand.
CCGACCATCGTCAGACTGACATTCCCGGCCCCCGTGCTCTGAGGGCTCTGCGCGTACGGATTCCAGTACGACATCATTCCCACTGACCTGTAGAGCGATCCCGCTTCGAAGTTCTTCGCCTCTAGAAGCCTTCCGGTCTGGGCGTCGAGAACAACCGCCGGGCTCCCGGAACCCCTCCCGACGGCGAAACCGACCCCCACATCTCCCAGGGCAGTGCGCTGCCTGCCCAGGCTCACGACCCCGTGGAGCAACGGGATGGCTCGAAGGAGAGCCTTTTGAAACGCGACGGTCTCGCCCAACTTCGGTGACCGTAGGAGGATGAGCGCCCGCTCAAAGCCTGGGTTCTTCACGGAACCTTGTACGACGCCAAAGTCTGTGGCGCCGGTCCGACTGTCTTCGAGAACATGGGCAAGGGTGGAGGGATCGGAGGGCAGCGCTCCCACGTCAGCGACTCCCAATCCGATTGGCAGCACCGTTGAGGAATTTGTCGACGAGCCGGTGGGCATACTGAGCCGCGCCGCCACCGATGATGTTGTCGCTGCAGAATCCTTGTGGCTCCTCCTCGATCGGAGACGCTGAGAGGCCGGCGGCTAACCATGCGGAGCGCTGGGCGGCTGAAGCAAACTCGGGTGTTCCAAACGCGACCTGGAGACAGGTGACGCCTTGGCTCGTCCACTGTTGGGCAACTGCTGGAATCGTCACCGCACCAACTACGCCCTTAACCGCAATCTGCACGCTCGACTTGGTGAGGAGGTATTGGTCGGAGGCGAGCGATGCGGGAGAGCCAGGGATAAGCGGGTTCGTCCGTGATGACCCCGGTCGCAGCTCGCCTCTCCCGGCAGGGCTGCCGTGCTGACCGCCTCCGCTGTCGGCGACGACATAGATCAACGCCATGCACGCCAAGGCGACCATGACCACGATTCCAGCGATTCGTCGCTGCCGTCGTCTTTGCCTATGCGCTGCCTCACGAAGGACGGCCTGTGCATCCGAGGCGTTGATTCTCGGCTTAGTCGCCTCATCCAACGTGAGCATGATGGTGATACTCTGCTTGTCACCATGACCGATGTCAAGGGCCGGCGTGATCCGAGCCTGCACCTCCACGAGTGGGTCGCAGCGGAAATTCGTCGGGACATCGCGAACGGGGACGTCGGCCCGGGACAGCGCCTCCCTCCATCAAAGGACATGGCCGCCGTACTGGAGGTGCATCCAAATACGGTTCTCCGTGCACTCCGGCTACTCCGCGACGAAGGCATTCTCGAATTCCGCAGAGGGCGCGGTGTGACCGTCGTCGGTCAGCCAGAACGCGGGGTCCTAGCTGCCAATGCCCAGGCGCTACTCTCCCAGGCCCGTCGGTTCGGCTTGGCCCGAGAAGACTTGATCGAACTCATTCAGGGCCTTCCCTAATTTCTGCCCGGTGTTCCGCTCTGATCCGCTGCGTTCGGGGACGGTCACCCAGTTGTCAAAGTGCTGAGCGCAGGCGGGCGATGTCGAGAAGGTGATGTGTCGCATCGTGCACGGCGTGCCGGGCGATCCAGTGCGGATCGACGGAGGCTCCGTCGAACGTCACGCCGAGGAACCAGTCGTCGGAAGAAGGTTCGGCGAGCTGGTGACTCAACGAGCGGGCCTCATGGTCAATTCCGTCAAGAGCCGCTTCGACATCAATCTGCCGAGGTTGGAATTGAACTGCGCCGGCGGCGACTCTCCAAGGTTGGTCCCCGGGTGCGAGATGGCGCTGTCGAGAAGGAGCCTCATTCCGAAGAGCACTTCTCGGACATGATCTGCGTACTCCCCGATGGACCGCATCTCGTGAATGGGTCTTCGAAGCTGATCAACAGGAGTCAGCCCAGCGACAGCCTCATTCCATTGCAACGGAAGTTCCTGGATTGCTGCGATCGCACTGGCATCGCTCCAATCCTCGGAGTCGAAGCCGCACTCTCCGCAGCGCTCGACATTCACATCTCTGATTCTGCCCTACTGGCTCGTCCTGTCCCACCTATTCGGCGGCGGGGTCCAGCGGCGAGGTGCACCCGGAGCCGGCGATCAGGGACGAAATTGCTCAGGTGCAGGGATCACAATCTTCGGGTAAGGCAGTGCCATGATCTGAGCCACGACCTTCTCCCCTGTCCGCGTGTTGACGCCCCTGGACCATCTTCTTCGGAAGCGATCCCACTGTTTCGGTGTCCGGGGAACACGTCGTGGCAGTGCTTCCATCGCCGTCCTGAAGTCATCTTGGGGTGGGAGCTCTGCTGTGGCCTGCCTCTGGATGTCCTCCATCAAGCGGAACGCTAGGTCCCACTCGCGAGTCTTGGCCAAGTCTTGGACGATGAGACGCTTCGCATCAACGATTGAGCGAGGATCTAACTCGAGCCTGACCGCCAGGCGCAGCATTGACTGATGAACTGATTTGGACTCCTCGAAGTGGCCCGCTTCGACCTGCACCTCGGCTAACCGAGACAGCGCAGACAGTGCCCTCAGGTCATCGCCGTAGGTCTTCGCGCAGAAGTCGGCCACAAAGGACCACAGAGTGATCACCCCCGGCTGATCACCGAGTCGACGCAGAGTCACCTCGCAATTGTTGATCGCCGCAACTCCTGCCTCCGAGTCATATCCGTAGCGGAGGAGCCACGCTGACGCCAGTCTCAGGTGAATGGGCCGAGCCTCCTCGGACCTGCCCAGGTTGGAGTAGGTATTGGCGATCGACATTTCGATGCCCTCGAATTCGTAATCGCCCTCACCGAACACCTCGGCGGCCAGAGTCAGTGCCTCCTCCGACAATCTGAGGGCCGCGTCCAGGTCTCCTTCATCAACGTACGAGCGATAGAGATCGTTTTCAGCCGACCGGGTGTTCGGGTCGGAAAAGCCGAGAGTGCTCAACTTCGTCTCGTAGTCCCTTTGCAGGAAGGCATCGTCGACGCTGCCAGGCTCAGCCACCCCGCGAGCGTATTCCGAACATCTCGACCGCTCGACGATCAAGCAGCCCGTCGCCCACGACGCCGGAGCGGGAAACACTCCCGGCGTTTAGGGGCACGTTCTAGTACGGTGACGTTTTCCCGACCTCTTCGGATGGGTGGTGTTTCCGCATGATAGAGATCCGCCTCCGTGCATCTCCTTTCGGTCGGTCCCGGCACTCTGCCTTGATCATTGAGGACGATGTGGTCCGCGTCGTGATGCCCAATGTCCTGGCCGAGGACTGGGTCATACCCCGTGAACAAATGAGCTGGCTGAGCGATACGAAAGGTGGACCGGCCGATTCCCCTGAGCATGGGCCCGCTGTTATTCCCCGCATGCTCGTTCTCATCACCAACCGGAGCTTCGGTCCAAACATGACACTGGTCTTCGCCGAACCGCAGAGGGTGCCACCTCGCCAGCCCGGTCCCGGTGTTGGGCCGATGCCGTTCTCGGTCGACGAATCGCGTGAGGGGGTCTGGGCTGAAGGCGCCCTTGTCACCGTCGACCATAAGCGCAAGGCAAGGGACGGTCTGATCCGAAGCGAGATCCCGACCCATCCATCCCTTCCTCATGCCATCGCAGCCATCTATGGAACGGTGGAACACCCGAGACTTAATGGAACGGAGATGCAGGAGTCGTTTGATTCCCAGGAGGGCGAAGCACTGGTCGGACCAGGACCCTTCTGGGGCCGTTTCGAACCGGTCGCCAGTCCGCACCAGTCCTGATCGCCAGTCGGAAGTTCCTAGTCTCCGAACCGGCGGTCTGGGGCACTCTGTCCTGCCTCGCACCTCAGTGCGAATGGCCCACCAGAAGTGCGAACCCTCGCCAACGCCACATGCAATCAACCTGCGACAGTCCGCCCTCTCGCATCCATAGGAGCTGGGATTCAACAGGGGCAAGTCGATCCTCAGGGTCATCATCAGCACGGCCTATGAGGTCCAGGAACTGGCGATGAAGCTCGGGTGTGGCTGAGGCGACTACTTCCAGATTGGCAAAGACACCTTCGTCGGTGAGTTGTCCAGCGACCTCACTGAAAAGCTCCCGCTTTCGCTCGTCCTCAACGTGGTGGATTGAGAATCCAGCGACAACAACATCGAACGAACCAAGTGGCGTGAGGGACTCCTCCAAACTCCACTCTCGGAGCTGAACTCGATGATCGCCGTCGAATCGATCTCGAGCATGGCTGAGCATGGCGGGCGAGGAGTCGACGGCCAGAACCCTCTCGACGCTGCTTCGGTGTTCGAGCACCAGTGCAGCCAGCCTGCCGTCCCCACAACCCAGGTCGAGAACGGTGCGAGGTGAGGCAGGCAGCACCGACACCAGTACCTCCTCACCTGCAGCCCGTGGGGCCAATCCACCAATCCGGGTCAGGTAGCGATCCACTCGATCAGGATCACTCCACGTTGCCGCCTGGGGGTTCTCGGGACCTGGTGGGATGGCCACCTCCAGATACTTACCGAAGGAGCGACCTGGCGCCCGTCCGCACCTGCCCCACTCGTGCCGTCTAGCCACGGTCAATAACTGACCCTCTCCCGGCGATCTGGGGCACCCCCCAATGTCAGGTCTGGCTCGCTGGAGAGCGAGGAACGGATGCCATCGTTCGAAGCTCTCGCTCGACATCGGGACCGGTCGGCGTGTAGATGATCTCCGTATAGCCTGCATCACCCAGACGGTCCAGCTGCCGCGTTATTCGGTCGGGCTCCCCGACCATCGACTTGATGTCGATGTGTGGGAGGAGTTGGCGGTCCCGATCGGGGAGATGGGTTGCGTGACCGTCGAACGTCAGCAGGTGTCGCTGGTTCGGGGGTGCCAGGGCCTCAAGGGCCTCACGCCATGCCCGTCCACCGGGCAGATCGTCCACCGCCTCGGCACCTCCGTTGGCGTAGGCATTGTGCCAGTCGACAACCCGCCATGCCCCAATGGAATTCCGGACCCGGTCTGACCCTGGATCCTCGCCTGGCTCAAGCACAGTGCCGGACACGATCATGGCTGCCGGCAGGGTTGGGTGGGGCAAACCGATGATTCCATCGGCCGCTTCACCGGCCAGCGCACGTCCCCGTGGCCCGAAAACGCTCAGCCAGAGTGGGACAGCGACAGGCCGGGCCTCGGTCAGTCCGGGTGCGTGGAGCATCCGGGCGGGCGCTCCGTCAACCAATACGATCTCCCCGGCCAGAAGCTGCCGCAGGGCGGTCACGTATTCGACGAGGGCAGTGAGGGTCATCGCCCGCTGACCTATGGCCAGGCGGGCAGTGAAGCCGGTGCCGAAGCACGCCCGGAGGCGGCCCCCCGAAATCCGGGCCACCGTGACTAGCGCCGAGGCCATGGCCATCACGGATCGCTGAGTCGGGATCAACACGGCAGTGGCGAGGCCGATGCGCTCAGTCCTCTCGGCGGCGAGGGCAAGATGGACGAAGGGGTCCTCCCACAGCGGAGCGGAGTCGTAGATCCACACTCGGGCATAGCCGAGTTTCTCGGCGAGCACCGCCAGGTCGGCAAAGTTCGGTCCCGGAGGAAGCCCGCACGACAGCTCGAACTTACCCATGACGCGATTCACGTTTCGGGGTTAGTGCCTCGGCATGGATGGCGTCGATCTCTATGTCCTCAAGGCCGCTCCACCACTGGTTGAAGATCAACATCGACGCAGTATCCCAGCATGGGGACGTGGTCTCACTCCCGGCGATCGGGGGAGCTACCCAGCATCCCCACACGCTCGGAAGGCATAGTCCGAGAGTTCACGAACGTCGGCTCTGGTGGCCTCGTTTGATCGGACTGCCGCTGTCGCAGTGGATGATCCGGCTATGGCAACGAGCCTCCTGACTGTCGGCTGCAACGAAGCCGGAAGCGAGGAGACCAACCGACCAGCGCTGGCTTCGCTCATATCAACCGCCCTGACGATTGCCAGGCGGTCTGCGGGCGCCGGATCGGTCACTCCGTCCGTCAAGATGTTGATCCACTCGGGGCCGTCATCCGATGAACCGTCAGTGGCATCGAAGGACTGGAGTTCTCCGACGTTCACGCTATTCAACTGGTAACAGGGGTCGGGGCCGAGATTCGCGAGCGACTGCTTCGTAGCGAAGCTTGTTGCTCCGACTACCAGCACCACCAAGGGAACGGCGATGAGCCAACGGCGAGCTGGTGCCCAAACCAGGAGACACAGACCGATCAGACCGACACCGATGATGGCTGCGATGACCGACCAGGTAGGGAGTCCAAAGACTCCGGACGGAGGGGGCGGTTCGGTACGCATGTAGAGAACCGAGTCAAGAACTCCAACGACGATCACGGCCATGGCGGCGAGACAAAGAGCAACAAGGGTTTGCTCTTTCATTGGTCGTTGGCGAGAGATGGAGTCATCATTCCATCGGATTCCCTCCCTGTCCCGAATGTGTTGTTACACGGGTGATCCACGGGCCCTGGACCGAGGCCCATCGAAGCACAGTCAGCCGACGCCGTCGACGTCGTGGATGAGCTTCTCGAAGAGGACGATCCGGTCGCCCTGGTCGTGTTCGGCGGCGTGGTCTCGTTGGCGCTTCAGGATCGGGATGAACTGGGGACCGGTCTCGAAGAAGGTGCAACGCTCGCAGGCGGACTCGAAGGAGCAGCCCAAGGCGGCTGGGCGGGTGCACATCCCGTTGCCCAGCATCCTCCGATGGTCGGCCGCCAGTCGGCGCATGTTCGACCCGGCCGCATCGTCCGGAAGGGCTTCCGTTCTTCCGTAGTTGGCTTCGACGGCCTCGGTCACCCGGAAGTACTCGTCAGCCACCGTGCGGTCCGAGATCCGGGCATAGGTCATGGTCATCCGCATCGACCGGTGGCCGAGAAGGGCGGCGATCGCCTCCAGGCTCATGCCCCGGTTGATGGCTTGGGTGGCCAGGGTGTGGCGGAGCTGGTGGGGATGGACGTGTCCGACGCCGGCCCGCTTGGCGACCGCTTCGACATAGCGGTGGATGGTCCGGCGGTCGAAGGGTTGCCCGTCGTTGCGGACGACCAGATGGCCGGAATGGCTCGGCCCTCTGGTTCTCCGGTAGTCGGTGATGAGGTCGACCAGGATGGGGTGGAGCGGCACGTAGCGGTCGTTGTGCAGCTTCCCCACTGGGATGCGCAGCCAGAAGGTCTCGCTGATCTGCACCATGGCGTCGTCCTCGAGAGCAGCCAGTTCCCCGACCCGCATGCCGGTTCTGGCCAGCAGTTCGACCATCAGTCGCCGACGAGGGTTGGGGTCGACACCCAGGGCGGCCATGAACCTGGCCATGGTGGGGTCGTCCAAGAACTTGGGCAACGGCTCGTCGGCCTTCGGGAAGTCCCCGGGAAAGATCGGCACCCGGGCCGGGGCGTCGTCATAGCCCCACTCGATGATCCGCTCGAAGAAGGTCCGGAGCAGCCCGAGGCGGTGCCGAATGGTGGTGGTCGAGAGCAGCTTCCCGCGTTTGCCGGGCCGGGCGGCCTGCCAGATCTTGAAGTCCTCGATGTGGCGCCGCTCGACATCGGCGACGGCCACGCACCACCGGTCGGCCTCGGTCACCCGGCCGGCGAAGAACCGCAGGGCGATGTCGAAGGCGGAGACGGTTCCGGGTCGGGCCGACACCGACAGCTGGTCCAGGTAGGTGGCCATGGTGGAGGCCATCAGGGGCGCACGCTGGGCAATCTCTCCCCAGGTGATCTCCGGCCCAGCACCTCCGAAGCGTCGATTGACCGGCTCATCTGGCCCGTTGAGGGATGGGATCGCAAGCGCGGTCATCGGGCCATCCCCACGTTCGCCTGGGCGTCGATGGCCTCGGCGGCCCGCCGATACTCGTTGGCCAGCCAGTCACCTCCGAGGTGGAGGTAGATCCGGGTGGAGGCGATCGACCGGTGTCCGGCCAGCGCCTGGATGGCCTCGATGGCCATGCCCGCCTCCTTCAGACGGGTGAAGCAGGTGTGGCGGAGCTCGTGGCAGGTCCCGTGGGTCAGGCCGACCCGGGCCCGGGCCGCCCCGAAGACCTCGTCGAGCCCGTCCGCCGACAGGGGAGCGCCCCGTCGGGGCTCCCGCAGCACCACGAACAGCCGGTCGGTCGGGGCATCGGGCGGTCGTTCCCGGTTCAGGTAGTCAGCCACCGTGGCGAAGAAGGTCGAAGAGATGGGGACCAGGCGCTGGTGACCTCCCTTGCCCTCGGCGATGAACAGCTGCTTCTCGCCGACCCGCAGGTCCTCCAGGCGCAGACCCAGCACCTCGCAACGGCGGAGCCCGCCGAGCAACATGGCCTGGGCCATGGCCCGGTCCCGATCGGTCCGGAACGACGACATCAGCAGCTCGACGTCGCCGGCGTCGAGGATCCGGGGCAGCCGTCGCACCCCTCGCACCAACGGCACACCCCGTTGGTCCCGATGACGGCTCCGTCGGGTGGGCATCCCCCGGGGGACCGGGTTGGCAGCCAGGGTGGTGTCTCCCCGGAGGACCACGTAACCGAAGAAGGCCGACACCGCCGCCAGCCGTCGTTTGATGGTGGCCGGCGACAAACCGGACAGGCCGTCGCTGATCCGGACCACGTTGTCGACTCCGGACCTCGAACGCTGCTGGGCGGCGATGAAGCCGAGGACGTCCTTCGGCGTCACCTCGGTGGGATCCTTGGTCACCACTCCGAAGAAGATCTTCAGGTCGTGGGCATAGGCCCGCACCGTGCTCGGTCGGCACCGCACCGACGCGAACTCGAGGAACTCATCGACCAGCTCGTGGCCGACTCGATAGGTCTTGTGACCATCGGACCCGACAACACACTCGAATACCGGACTCCACTGCACGCCGCACCTCCTGGTTGGACTTCCACCCGAGGAAGGTTCCTCGTGTGGTCAGTCCAGAGGGCGGATCACCCGTGTAAGTGCCGTTCAGGGACGTTTCACCCGTGTAATCGCGATATTGGGACGGACTGGGAGAATCGGTCAGTCGATAGTCCGCCGGCAAAGGGGATCTCCCACCGTCCCAACGTCACCCTCAATGTCATCCTCCGTGGTCAGGCGACGATTTCGACCCAGTGGTGGAAGGCTGGAAGCCCTCTGCCAAACGCCGCCAGCGCCAGTCCGGGTCCGATGGACAGTCCTGCCGTCCCCGCATCGCCCCCCGGCCACCTTGAACACGATTGCGAAGGGGGTCCCTTGGGGCTGAGGGCAGCTCTGGCCGGACTCGGGACACAGACACCACTTGCGCCATGTCTTCTCCTCCGCAGCGGCTCCGGCTGGCGGGACGGTAACGCCGCACAATGGAGTGCACTGATCGGATCCTGGCCGCCTCGCTCGACCTCCCGAACCGCACCGACCCCACAGCCATGGTGATGAGCCGAGCTCGGTTCTGACGACCGCAACGGGCGTCCGGGGCGGGCATCGAGCCCGCCCCGACCGCGAGGTGGCGATGACAGACGCGTGGGGCCGGACCTGGACAACAAGTCCACACAGTTGCACCAGAGGATGCGGTCCCGATACGTCCTGTTTCGTCCCAGAATGCCGGGGTCCGCGAGCGGCAACGGCGAGCCCCGTGAGGCGCCTCCGGGTGTGGACTTCGTCGGTGCCACCTCGCATTCACCACCCCGTGTCGGTCGGGCCCCGGACCAGCGAGGGTGACGTTGTAGTGGGGGAGACGCATATTCGATTGGCTTGTATTCGAGAGCCTGACCACTGGCGGTGGGGTTCGGCCATCAGAAGTTGGTTGTCTGGCGAGCCTTGGCGGCGGCATAGGCGGCCCAGTCGGTGCCGAGGGCGGCGGCCCGGTTGGCGACGGTGTTGCGGTGGTAGCCGAGTGAGCCGGAGATCAAAGGGGCGGGGAGCGTGCCGATGAGTCGGGCCAGAGCCGCCTGGCGACCCGCTCGGGTGACGCCCAGCCCGGACAGCTGATGGGACAAGGCCCGACCCGACAGATGGCTGTCCGGGAAGTTGCCCGGGAACAGCCAATCGGCTGTTCCGGTCGGTGTTCGGGAGTCGAGCAGCTCGGTCAGCAACGCCGCCATCGGGGCCGGGAGCGGCACCGGATTGGCACCGAGGGTCAGGAAGATCTCCCCGTGGCGGTCCTCGATGTCGGCGAGGGTGAGATCGCAGATCCGGTTGACCGACTGGGCGAGTCCCAGCACCAGGCACCCGGCCAGTCGCCCGCGGAGGTTGATGCTGTCGTCGCCCAGGAGCTCGTCGAGCAGCCGCCGCCGGTCGGACTCCGGGCCCGGCGTGAAGGACCGGACCGGGGGCTTCGGGAAGCTGAGCGTCGGGCGCCGGTTGAGCCGCCCCACCCAGCGGATGAAGTCCTCGGCGGACCGGGGGTTGGAGGCGGTGGCGAACCAGGCATCAAGGTCGGATTGGGCGACGGTGGCAACCGTCCGGCCGCGGGTGGCCAACCAGCTCAGCCAACGGAGTCCGGCATTGGCCCGGTTCCGACAACCGGCGACCCAGCTGTAGGCCAGGGGGCCGTCTTGGGCCCGGTCGACCAGGTCCCGGTGGTGCCGCCAGACCAGGTAGGTGCGCAGCAGGCGCCGGTGCTCGGGGTCGCCGATCACCTCCAGGAAGCGCACGCTCCACCGCTCGAAGTTCCCGAGCTGGGTGTCCCGACGGTCGATGACGCCCGCCCCCATCAGCAGCTGGCGGAGGTAGTCGACCTCCCGGCCCGGCGGCAGCGAGTCCACGCCGGCATAGTCGAGGGTGACCGTGCCGTTGGCCAAGGTCCGGAGCCGGTCGGCGGTTCCTCCCCGGCTCAGCCAGATCAGCCGTGCCCAGGGTCGGCCGGTGGAGGTGATCAGCTCCACCAACGGCACCAACGCCGGGGTGACCTGGCCGGTCCCGTCGTCGAGGAGGGCGGCCAGCCGGCGCTGCAGCGAGCAGGCCAGGCAGGTGGCGGAGAACCACTGCTGGCCTTCGGCCCCACAGGTGGCGCAGAGGAACGAGCGGGGAATCGCCGCGGAGTCGACGCAGAGACCTGCTCCCTTCCCATCGCGCCCGGGCAGGAGCCGGTCGACCCCACAGCCCGCACACGGTCCTCGCCGCTGGACAGCGTGGCGCAGACAGGTCCGACACACCGGCCCCTCCGGCCAGGTCTGACACGCCCGCTGCGCCCGGTGGCAGCGGGCGCACTCCACCCGCTTGGCCGGGGCGGTCACCGGTTCGGGTCGACCCGGGCCCGCCGGGGCCGCCGCCGGGCGGCCAGATCGATGGGGGGCGGATCGCCCTCGCCGGGCCGGGGCGGCAACCCGGCCGCCACCCCGATGAGGTCGGCGGGCGTGCACGAGAAGATGTCACAGAGAGCAGCCAGGGTGGGGAGCGAGATGCGCTCGGGCACCCGGGCGGCCATCCGGTAGACCTGGGCGGTGGAGAGGTGGACGCCCCGGTCGGCCAGCAGCGGGAGCAGATCGGTGGTCTTCCAGACGCCGTGGGCGGCCATCACCTCCCGCAGCCGCCAGCTGTAGGTCACCGACCGGGTGGTCACGATCCGGCCACCTTCCGGGATGGCCCCATCACCACGGCGTCCAGGGCGCTCCGCAGCATCCGGGTGCGGTAGTCGGAGGAGACCGAGGTGTAGATGGCGGTGGTGGAGGCGTGGCGGTGTCCCACCTGCTGCTGGACGAAGAGCACGTCGAAGCCGTCCTCGATCAGGTGGGTGACGTAGGAGTGGCGGAGGGAGTGCGGGCTGAGGGCGGTGTCCAGCCCGGCCTCTTTCGCCGCCGAAGCGAACGCCGAGTTGAGCCGGTCCTCGCTCACCCGGTCGTCCCGCTCCGAGGGCCACAGGCCCGCCGCCCCCTCCCGGCGGACCGAGGGCCAGATGTCCGTCGTCCACTCGTCCATCACCTCGGCCGTCCAGCCCATCACCGTGAGCACCCCCCGACGCCGGGGGCCCGACCCGTTGGCCGCCTTGCCGAAGCGGACCTGGCAGACCCCGAAGTCACCGAACTCGGGGGCCTGGGGGTTGGCCCCGAAGTCGTGGCGCTCGAGCATCACCACCTCCCGGCGGCGCAGGCCCCAGCCGTAGGCGACCTTCAGCATGGTGGCGTCCCGGAACGCCGGCACCCACCCCTTGCGGCCTCCCATCCGGATCCGGTCGGCCCGGGCGTCGGCGGCGTCGAACAGGTCCTGGCACTCGGCCCGGGTCATCGACCGTCGCCCGGGCCGGGCCTCGGCGTCGACCACGTGGGACATCGAATTGGCCCCCGAACAGATCTGGACGGGGTGGGTCCCGAAGCGGGTGAGGCACTCCCCGTCCCAGCCGTAGACGGGGTCGCAGACGTAGGCCAGAAAGCCCCGGAGGCTGAGCTGGTAGCTCCGGAGGGTGGACGGTGCCCGGTGCTCCATCCGCAGCTCTGCCGACCACGTCTCGAACCCGGCGGGTGTCCACGCCCAGGGGAACGACGACGCCGACTCCTGGAAGCGACGGACCACCCGGGCGCCGGCGTCGATGGTGGCGAACGACAGGCTCCGAGCCAGTTGCTGGGCCCGCCAACCGTCGAGCATCGCCTCGAACACCGCCGACTCGGGATCCAGCTCCACGACACCGTCGACCAGGCTCAGATGAGCCGCCCCGACCACGTTCCTGCCTTGCACAAGGCCACCCTTCGTGGTCGCAACTGACGCGCTGATTCGATCATCAGTTGCGACTGAGACAAGGGATGCCTGGTCAGCGAGGTGAGGACCGGTGAACCCAACGTCACCCTCGACGTCACCTCACCGACGAACTGCCTGGTCACACGACAGAACGGGACCCGCCAACGAATACGCATCCATTCGAATATGCGGCAGTGGCATTGCCCAATGCAACTGTGTGGACATGACCCTCCAGCTTCAGTCGCACAACCAGGAAGTCACTACCCAAGGCGCCACGGCGGGCTCAATGCCCGCCTGGGCGCCTCCTCGTGCCATGGGTGCGGGGAGGCTCCGTGAGGATCGCCAGGAGGTCGACCATCCCATGATGCACAGGTGTGGGAGTTCTCGTACGGCTCCGGCGACGCCGACCCTCTGCTTCCTCCTCGGCGGACATGGCGGGCTCGATGCCCGCCCGGGCCGCCCTGGGGTGACCGGCGCCACGGCACTCCCCAACGTTGGCCCCAGGGGCTTAGGCGGCAACGTGGAGGGCAATACCGAGCTCCTCGGTGGCACCAGCGAGAAGCCCTCCGACGTTCCGCTCCGAGCCGAACCACAGGGCGCTCCCGTTGTGGAGTCCGGCGGCGAGCGTCTCGTCGATGAGCCACCCCCCGCCAAACCGGGCCCCAATCCGAGCTGCCTCATCGAGAAGGGGGCGGGGGTCGAGGATCTGCAGAACCTCCGGATGTGGGAACCGGAGCGTGTCACGATCAGTTGGCGTCAACGCAGCCAGTCTCCGGGAGAGCTGCCCACCACCTGGTCCGTGGATGCGCTGCAGGAGCCGCCAGTGCCGGCTCGAGGAAGGACCGGGTCTTCGGTGTCGGGGAGGTCCGCTGGCCATCCGTCGCTGGCGAAACACCACGCGGATGGCCAGGTACTCGTCGATCACGATCATCGCGACAGGTGGATGATCGATTCAGTCGGCGTCTGCCTGGCCACCGAGAAGGGGATCCGCAGTCAGATCGGCGTCAAGTGCAGCCTGGAACTCCTCGGCCAGATCGCCCGTGGTGATCTGGGAGATGATCTTGCGACCTTCCTCGGTGACGCGGGGGTCTCCGGCCCGCCGGCGCAGGCGCTTCTGCTCGGTCAGGTCTGCAACGGCCATGGCCCAATTATGCCTGTCGGCCCCTCATTGCGCCACGGGTTCAGGGGCGGCAGTACTCCGCAATGTGCCTCGTCGAAGGATTTTGGGCGTGCTGGATCGGTACACTGAAGCAGACGATCTTCGCTGGCCCGACCGGTGTGTTGGGTCAGGTCCGACCCAACACACGCCCATCCTCGAGCTGACGGATTGGGATCGTCTGATCGCTGAGAATCCTGTTCTCAACCCAACTTTCAACCCAACAATTGCGTCTCAGCGTGTCACATCGCTCACCGCCCAGTTTCGAGGTCCGGTGGACCGAGGCGGTCGGACCTGGGAAAATGAGCCGGGCCGGGACGAGGTGTGACCTTGCGCGATTCTCGAGAGTCCTCTTGTAATCGTCAGGTCGTGGGTTCGATTCCCACCGCCGGCTCGCTGTCATCTCTCAAGAGATAGGCAACATCCGAACCCACGGCCTCACGAATTCCGGGGGCCGGCCGGGACCCCGGGGCCCCGGCGGCGGGTCACGGTGTGTCGATGGCCTCCCGGAGTGCGGCCAGGCGGTCACGGTTCAGCGAGTACCAGACCCAACGACCCCGCTTCTCGCCCTGGATGAGGCCGGCCTGGCTCAGGATCTTCAGGTGGTGGGAGATGGTGGGCTGCGACTTGCCGAGCGGGTCGACGAAATCGCACACGCACACCTCACCGCCGGAGGCGTCCGCCAACATGCTCAGGACCCGGAGCCGGACCGGGTCGGACAGCGCGCTGAACCCGGCAGCCAGCTCGGCGGCATCGGCCGCGCCCAGAGGGGCGGAGAGGACCGACGGGCAGCACCGGTCGACTGACCGGACCTCCGGTGCGGAGGTCGTCTCGGGCATCTGATCAACCTTCCCATTGACGAACGTGAATGGGTCGATCATACTCGACGCATCGACGTCTGTGAATGTAATGGAGGTTCCCGTGTCCCGAGTCCAGCTGGCCCTCAACGTGGCAGACCTCGACGTGGCCGTCGACTTCTACTCCAAGCTGTTCGGCACCGGACCGGCCAAGCGCCGGCCCGGATACGCGAACTTCGCCATCGCCGACCCTCCCTTGAAGCTGGTGCTGATGGAGAGCACCGCCGGCCGGGGGCACGGCGTGGAAGGAGCCCTCAATCACCTCGGCGTCGAGGTGGCGACGGCGGGGGAGGTCGCCGAGGCGTCGGGTCGGCTGAGTGGCGGGGGCCTGACGACGGAGGTCCAGGACGCGACGACCTGCTGCTTCGCCGTCCAGGACAAGGTGTGGGTCGAGGACCCGAACGGCGTTCCCTGGGAGATCTACACCGTGTTGGCCGATGCCCCCGCCGAGACCGGGATCGCCGGCGACGGATCGTGCTGTGTCCCCGAGACAGGCCGGCCGGACGACGTGACGGTGGGAACGACCCCGTCGCCGTCCACCGGCTGCTGCTGAGCCGCCGATGAAGCGCACCGCCCTGGGGAGGTGCCTGGTTGCCGAGTTCCTGGGAAGTGCCCTCCTGGCGGCCGTGGTGGTCGGATCCGGCATCGCCGCCCAGAACCTGTCGCCCGGCGAGGCCGGCCTCCAGCTCCTCGAGAACGCCGCAGCCACCGCTGCCGGGCTCTACGCCATCATCCTGATGTTCGGCCCGGTGTCCGGTGGTCACTTCAACCCGGTGGTGTCGTTCGTCGACGCCGCCTTCGGTGGGGTGAGTTGGCGGACCGCCGGTGCCTACCTGCCGGCCCAGGTGGCCGGGTGCATCGCCGGGGCGGTGCTGGCCAACCTGATGTTCTCCAAGGCGGCGGTCACGTTCTCGACGCATCACCGGGCCACCCCCGCGCACTTCCTGTCGGAGGTGGTGGCCACGCTCGGCCTGATCGTGGTCATCTTCGCCCTGGCGCGGAGCGGTCGCTCCCGGAGTGCCCCGGCCGCCATCGCCGCCTACATCGGCGCTGCCTACTTCTTCACCAGCTCCACCAGCTTCGCCAACCCGGCCATCACCGTGGGTCGGACGTTCTCCGACACCTTCGCCGGGATCGCTCCGGCCTCGGTCCCCAGCTTCATCGCCGCCCAGGTCGTCGGCGGTGCGTTGGCACTGGTACTCATCAAGGTGCTCTACCCGGACATCACCGAGGCGGAGGCCGCCGACATCATCGTCCCCCACCGGACCGCCACCCCGACCCTTGGAGGGCCGACGTGACCGACACGCCCACCGTGCTGTTCCTGTGCGTCCACAACGCCGGCCGGAGCCTGGCCGCGCGCGTGCTGCTCGACCACTACGCCGGGGGCCGGCTACGGGTCGAGTCGGCCGGATCGGAGCCGGGCGACCAGCTCGATCCCTCGGTCGTCGCCATCCTCCGGGAGCGCGGCCTCGACCCGTCCCGCGAGTTCCCGAAGCCACTCACCGACGAGACGGCGCGCCTGGCCGATGTCGTCGTGACGATGGGCTGCGGCGACGCCTGCGCGGTGTACCCCGGCAAGCGGTATCTGGACTGGGAGTTGGAGGACCCGGCGGGCAGGCCGGTCGCGGAGGTCCGACCCATCGTGGACGAGATCGACCGCAGGGTCCGAGGGTTGCTCGCCAGCCTCGTTTCGACCCCCACCTAGGTCGAGGGCCCAGGAGGGTCCTCCCCCGGGCGTCGGGCACGGGATCCGGTGCGTCCGCCGCCCGGGAGCGGCCCACCGACCCGCCGGTGGGCCCCCGGCCGGAACCCCCCTGGTCGGCGGTGGCTTCCGATCCGCACCGGCGGAGTGACCTTTGGCCCTAGTGGTCGACCCGCCGACTCACGATCATGAGGAGAGGAGAGTCCCACGACGAGGAGCGCTTCATGCAGGCTGACGGAACAGGTTCCACGGTCCAAGGGGCCGGACAGCGGAGGGCCGCCGACGAGGTGGCCGGCGACGAAGGGTTCGAGCGGGCACGTGACGGCCTCCGGGCCACCGGTGCCAGCGCGGAGACCCGTGAGCTGGTCGAACTCATCGCCAACCACGGTGCCGAGGAGGGTGCGCTGCTGGCCACCTACGAGGAGCTGGCCTCGGAGTCGCCCGACGACGGTGTCCGGTACCTCGTCAACCTGATCCTCGAGGACGAACGGCGTCACCACCGACTCCTCACCGACCTCAGCAACGCCGTGGCCTGGAGCATGTTGGCCGAGCCGCCGGTCGCCACCGTGCCCCGGCTCCCCCGCTCCATCGACGGGCCACTGCTGGAGCAGACCCGCCGGCTGCTGACCTCGGAACGGGAGGACTTTCGGGCCCTCACCAAGCTCCGGCGGCGCCTGCGCCCCTACGCCGGCACCACCATGTGGGCGTTGGTGGTCGACCTCATGCTGCTCGACACCCAGAAGCACGCCCTCATCCTCGAGGCGATCGAGCAGTGCGGGAACGGTCGTTGAGCCCACCGGCCACCGCCCTTCCGACCGCACCCGCCACCCCTGACTCCCCGTCCAGACGGGCGGGGCCGCTGGATCCCCGGCTCCTCCACTACGCCCGGGCCACCCGCCGCTTTCTGGCGGCGTCGGTGGTGTTCGGGACGGTGACGGCCCTCCTGCTCATCGCCCAGGCGTGGCTGCTGGCCACCGTGATCTCCGGGGCGTTCCTCCGGCACCGGGGACTGGGCGCCCTGGAGCGACCGCTGGTGCTCCTGCTGGCGGTGATCGTCGCCCGGGCGGGTCTGGGCTGGCTGACCGAGCGCACCGCCGCCCGGTCCTCGGCCTCGGCCAAGTCGGAGCTGCGCACCGCGCTGGTCGAACGGGTGGCCCTCCTGGGTCCGGCCGGCCTCGATGCCGAGGAGCCCGGAACGCTGGCCGTGCTGGCCACCAGTGGTGTCGATGCCCTCGACGACTTCTTCGCCCGCTACCTCCCCCAGCTGTTCCTGGCGGTCATCGTGCCGGTGGCCGTCCTCCTCGTGGTGGTGGGAATCGACTGGATCTCGGCGGTGATCATCGCCATGACCGTGCCCCTCATCCCGGTGTTCATGGCCCTGGTCGGCGCCTCCACCCAGGAGCGGATGGCCCGGCAGGCCGCGGTGCTCCAGCGCCTGGCCGGTCACTTCCTCGACGTGGTGGCGGGACTCCCCACGCTGAAGGTGTTCGGGAGGGCCAAGGCCCAGGCCGCCACCATCCGCGACATCACCGGCCGCTACCGGAAGGCCACCATGGACACGCTGCGGGTGGCGTTCCTCTCCTCGTTGATCCTGGAGCTGCTGGCCACCATCTCGGTCGCCCTGGTGGCGGTGGCGGTCGGCCTGCGCCTGCTCGGCGGCCACCTGACCCTCGACACCGCGCTCTTCGTGCTCATCCTCGCCCCCGAGGCCTACCTCCCGCTGCGCCAGCTCGGCACCAGCTACCACGCCAGCGCCGAGGGCATGCAGGCGGCCCAGGGTGTCTTCGAGGTGCTGGAGCGGCCACTCCCCCCGCGGGGCACCTGCACCGACGTGCCGGATCCCTCCTCGGCACGGATCTCCATCACCGACCTCGACGTCACCTACCCGGGGCGGCTCCTCCCCGCCCTCCACGGCCTGTCGACCACCATCGAGCCCGGCGAGGTGGTGGCGGTGGCCGGTCCCAGTGGTAGCGGGAAGTCCACCCTGCTCGGCGCCCTGCTGGGCTTCGTCCCCGTGGGCGGGGGCCAGATCGACGTCGCCGGCGTCCCGCTGGCCACCCTGGACCCGGACGCCTGGCGGACGTCGATCGCCTGGGTGCCGCAGCGGACCCATCTCTTCGCCCGGACCATCGCCGACAACATCCGGCTCGGACGGCCCGACGCCACCGACCGGGAGGTGGCGTCGGCGGTGGCCGACGCCGGCCTGGCTCCGGTGCTGGCCCGCCTCCCGCAGGGACTGGACACCCGGCTGGGCGAGGGCGGGGCGGGCCTGTCCACCGGCGAGCGCCAACGGGTGGCGCTGGCACGGGCCTTCCTCCGGGACGCACCGCTGCTGCTGCTCGACGAGCCCACCGCCAACCTCGACGGCGAGACGGAGCAGGCGGTGCTGGTCGCCGTGCGCAGGCTGATGGAGGGCCGGACGGTGATCATGGCGGCGCATCGACCCTCGTTGGTCTCCCTGGCCGACCGGGTCATCCACCTCGCCCCCGCGGTGGGGGTGGCCTCGTGAGCACCCCGACCGGCCGGCCCCCCACCGGCGCCGGCGGGACGCCACCGGCCCCGGTGGGGCGGACCCTGGCGGTCACCCGCCCGGCGGTCCGGGGCATCGTGCTGACCTCGCTCCTGGGTGCCGCGGCGGTCGGTGCCGGCATCGGGCTGATGGGCACCGCGGCGTGGCTGATCTCCCGGGCGTCGCAGCACCCCAGCGAGGCAGCCCTCGGCGTCGCCATCGTGGGCGTCCAGTTCTTCGGGCTCTCCCGGGGCTTCTTCCGCTACGGCGAGCGCCTGACCGGTCACGACGCCGCCTTCCGACTCATCGCCGATCTCCGGGTGACCGTCTACCGGCACCTCGAGCGGCTGGCACCGTCGGGCCTGTCCGACTTCCGGAGCGGCGACCTGTTGGCCCGGATCGTCCAGGACGTCGACTCCCTCCAGGACCTGATCATCCGGGTGATCCCACCCTTCGCCATCGCCCTCGTCGCCGGTGCGGCCACCGTGGCGGTGATGTGGTGGATGCTGCCGGCCGCCGGTCTCATCCTGGCCGTGGCCCTCGTCCTGTCGGCCACCGTCGTCCCCTGGCTCACCGGGGCCCTGGGTCGCCGCCGCGAGGGCCGGTTCGCCGACCGCCGGGGTGATCTGGCGGTGTCGGTGGTGGACCTGATCGAGGGCGCCCCGGAACTGGTGGCCTTCGGAGCCGCCCCCGCCCAGGTGGACGCCGTGCGCTCGGACGATGCCCAGCTCACCGCCATCGCCGCCCGGTCGGCGGGAACCGCCGGCGTGGGCCTGGCCCTCAACACCCTGCTGGCCGGGTTGGCCTGCTGGGGGTGCCTGGCGACGGGGGTGGCGGCCGTGTCCTCCGGTCGCCTCGACGGCGTCGATCTGGCGGTCATCACCCTGATCCCGCTGGCCGCCTTCGAGCTGGTGGTCGGGCTGCCCGTCGCCACCCAGTCCCTCCAGAGGGCGCGGCAGGCGGCCGGCCGGGTGTTCGCGGTGCTGGACACCCCGGCCCCGGTCGGCGATCCGGAGCACCCCGACCCGCTGCCGGCCGCCCCCTACGACCTGCAGGCCCGATCGGTCTGGGCCGGGTACCCGGACACCGAGCTCTGCGCCCTCACGGGGGTCGACCTCTCGTTGCCGCCCGGGCGCCGGGTGGCCATCGTCGGGCCCAGCGGCGCCGGAAAGTCCACCCTGGCCGCGGTGCTCCTCCGGTTCCTCCCCACCCGGGCCGGGTCCGTCCGCCTCAACGGTCGCCCGCTGGACAGCTACCGGGCCGACGACCTCCGGACCATCGTCGGCCTGGTGGGCCAGGAGGCGTACCTCTTCGACACCACCATCGCCGAGAACCTCCGGATCGGCCGGCGGCCGGCCACCGACGACGAGCTGCGGGCCGTGCTCGACCGGGTGGGCCTGTCCGAGTGGCTCGGGGACCTTCCGGCCGGCCTGGCCACCGAGGTGGGCCGCCACGGCGCCCGTCTCTCCGGCGGCCAGCGCCAGAGGATCGGTCTCGCCCGGGCACTGCTGGCCGACTTCCCCATCCTGGTGCTGGACGAACCCACCGAGCACCTCGACCCGGTGGCCGCCGACAGCCTCCTCGTCGACCTCCTCGACGCCACCCTCGACCGCTCGCTGCTCCTCATCACCCACCGGTTGACCGGGCTGGAGTCGGTCGACCAGATCCTGGTCCTCGACCACGGCGAGGTCGTCGAGCAGGGCGCCCATGACGACCTGCTGGCGGCGGGCGGGCGGTACTCCGACCTCTGGTGGGAGGAGATGCGGACCGAGCGGTACGCCGACGTCGAGGAGATCGAGCGGCGACTCCCCCGGCCGCCACACCCCGAGCTCATCAACCACGACAGGAGCACGACGCCATGACCACCGATCTGGCCCGTTGGCAGTTCGCCACCACCAGCATCTACCACTTCCTCTTCGTCCCGCTCACCATCGGGCTGGCCTTTCTGGTGGCGTTGCTCCAGACCAGCTGGTACCGGAACGAGAAGCCGGTCTACCGACGACTCACCCGGTTCTTCGGGACCCTGCTGCTGATCAACGTGGCGGTCGGGGTGGTCACCGGGCTGGTCCAGGAGTTCGAGTTCGGGATGAACTGGTCGGTCTACTCACGGGTGGTGGGGAACATCTTCGGCGGCCCGCTGGCCATGGAGGGCCTGTTGGCCTTCTTCCTCGAGTCCACCTTCCTCGGGCTGTGGATCTTCGGCTGGGACCGGCTCCCCAAAAAGGTCCACCTGGCCTGCATCTGGCTGGTGGCCGGTGCCACCATGCTGTCGGCCGCCTTCATCATGGCGGCCAACTCGTGGATGCAGCACCCGGTCGGCTACGTGATGAACGCCCAGCATCAGCCGGTGCTGACCGACATCTGGGCGCTCTTCACCAACCCGGTGTTCCTGTGGAGCTACGTACACGTCCTGCTGGCGTCGCTGGTCACCGGTGCGCTGGTCATGCTGGGCGTGTCGGCCTGGCAGATCCGGCGCCAGCGCGAGGTCGAGGCCTTCCGTCGCACGGCGGTCATCTCGCTGATCGTCCTGCTGCCCACCATCGTGCTGGCCCTCTTCGTCGGGAGCGAGCTCGGGGTGATCGAGGGTACCTACCAGCCGATGAAGATCGCCGCCGCCGAAGCCCAGTGGAACACCTGCGACAGCCACTGCTCGTTCTCCGTCTTCCAGGTCGGCGGCGGCAACAACGACCAGACCCCCACCCAGATCTTCTCGATCCCCGGGTTGCTGTCGGTCCTGGCCACCAATCACCTGAACGGTGAGGTCCAGGGCCTCAACCAGCTCCAGGCCCAGGACGTCAAGAAGTACGGGCCCGGTGACTACATCCCCAACGTCTTCATCCAGTACTGGTCGATGCGGGTGATGGCCTACCTGGCCGCCCTGGTCACGGCCTTCTCCCTGTGGGGTGTCTGGCTGCTGCGTCGGCACAAGCTGGAGCGGGCCCGGTGGTTCCTCCGCATCGCCCCCTGGGTGGTGGTGGTTCCCTTCCTCATGAACACCGCCGGCTGGATGCTGACCGAGAGCGGGCGCCAACCGTGGATCGTCCAGGGGCTGATGAAGACGGCCAATGCCGCCTCCCCGTCGGTGACCTCCACCGACATCTGGATCAGCCTGATCGTCTTCGTGCTCCTGTACATCGCCCTGGGGGCGGCGGACGGCTACCTCATGATCCACTACGGCAGAAAGCACCTGGCACCCGACCCCGATGACGGTGACGGTGACCGTGACCAAACCGACGGCGACCAATCCGACGGCGACGTTCCGACGTCAGGCGAACTCCCTTCCGATCCGGGCGAGGACGACCGCCTGCCCGCCCTCGTCTACTAGGAGCGACACCATGCACCTCAGCAACCTCTGGTACCTGATCGTGGCTCTCTTCTGGGTCGGGTTCTTCATCCTCGAGGGCTTCGACTTCGGGGTGGGCATGCTCCACTCCTTCGTGGGCAGGACCGACCTCGAGCGTCGCATCGCCGTCAACTCCATCGGACCGTTCTGGGACGGGAACGAGGTGTGGCTCATCGTGGGCGGCGCCGCCATCTTCGCCGCCTTCCCGGGCTGGTACGCCACCATGTTCTCCACCTTCTACCTGGCCCTGGTGGTGGTCCTGCTCGCCCTGATCGTCCGCGGGGTCTCCTTCGAGTTCCAGCGCAAGATCGAGGATCCCCGCTGGCGGGCGACGTGGCGATGGTCCCTGACCATCGGCAGTGCGCTGATCCCGCTGCTGCTGGGGACCGCACTGGGCGACCTGCTCCACGGCCTCCCCATCGACAAGGCCCACAACTACACGGGCAGCTTCTTCGGACTGCTGGTCCCCTTCGGGCTGTTCACCGGGGTCACCCTCACCGTGGTCTGCCTGTTCCTCGGCTCCACCTACCTGGCCCTCAAGACCACCGGCGAGTTCCACGACCGCATCAGCACGCTGTCGGGACGGATCGGGTGGGTGGCCGCCGTGCTGGTGTGGATCTTCGTGACCTGGAGCCACCTCGGACTGGGCAAGGGGTTCGTCCCCAACCCCCTGGACGCCGTGGCGGTGATGGCGGCGGTGGCGGCGGCGTGGCTGGCCGTGGTCAAGCAGGAGGGCTGGGCGTTCACCGCCGCCTGCCTGGCCATCGGCTCGACGGTGGGTTCCATCTTCTTCGACCTGTACCCGCACGTCATGGTGTCCACCACCAGCTCGGCCTACAGCCTCACCGTGGCCAACACGGCCAGCCCCCCGTACACCCTCGGGGTGATGACCGTGGTGGCCGTCATCTTCTTCCCCGTCGTCCTCGCCTATCAGGCCTGGAACTTCTGGGTGTTCCGGAACCGCATCCGGTCGCCGCGCCTCGAGTCCACCGACACCTCCGGCGATGCCGGGCTGGTGATGGCCGCCGCACCGGCGCAGGCAGGCGCCCCGGCCACCGACGCCGGTGCCCGCCCGACCGGCACGGAGGGCCACGGACCGGCCGATGGTCCCCACAACGAACAGGAGAAGCGAGAGCATGGCTGAGGAGTACCGAACCGACGAGAAGCTGACGATCGCCGCCGACGTGCCCGGTCTCCGGGCCGACCAGGACATCGAGATCTCGGTCACCTCCGGCATCCTCCGGATCCGGGCCGGGCGGGTCGATCGGCCGGTCCCGGAGACCGACCTGCGGGAGGGAGTGTTCTCCCGAGACATCCGACTCCCCTCGGGCACCGACAGCGCTGGGGTGCGGGCGAGGTACGACGACGGGATCCTCCAGGTCGAGGTGCCCATGCGGTCCACCGGCGGGCCCACCCGGAGGGTGCCGGTGGCCACGGGTGGCCGGTCCGGGCAGGAGGAGGGTTGGTACGCCGACCCCTACGGGCGCCACGAGCGACGCTGGTTCTCCGAGGGCGCTCCCACCCAGGTGGTCAGCGACGGTGGGGTCACCTCCAACGATCCTCCACCCTTCCTCCCGTGCCCCACGCCGATCGTGACGGTTCCCGACTCGGGAGGAGCCCTGCCGGATCGGCCGGACCTGCCGGGGCTGGCGGCCGACGATCCCGGGGTGACCGCGGGTTGGGAGGCCTTCGTGGAGGCCGGCGGCGACTAGACGCTCGGGCACCCGGCGGGTGCCCCGACCCGATCCCATCCGGGTCCCGCCTCCGCAGGGGCCACTGATCTGACGGCCAGGCGACCCCTGACGGCCGGGCGACCCGGCCCCCTCGACGACGGAGGCCGCTGCCCCACCCCACCCGGCGTCAGGGCGGTGCCAACGGGGCCACGGAGTCACCGGTGCCGGGGTCAGGGCGGTCCGAGCGGCTCGGTCGCTCCCGCCGTCGACCGGGCTGTCGATCGGTCCGATGGCCGCGGTCCGGCCCGTCCCGCCGGTCCGGCCCGCCGGGCGCCTCCCGGGTCACCGGGGCAACGGTGGCCCCCTTCCCGCGATTGGGCAGGAAGCCGGCCACCACCCCGGCGGCGAGCGCCACCACCACGGTGGCGATGACCAGGGCCAGATCCATGCCCGACACGAAGGACCGGCGTGCCACCAGGGCGAGGGCCGCCCCCTCCCCGGCCGGGGCGCGCTGCGCCACCGCCAGCGCCCCCCCGATCGAGCTCTGGATGAGGCGCTGCACCTCCTGGGGGATGGCGGCCCGGGAGATCACCGGCGTGAGCAGGTGCTGGTACCGCAGGTCGAGGGCGGTCCCCAGCACCCCCACGCCGAGGGCGGCGCCGATCTGCATGGCCGTGTCGTTGGTGGCGGAGCCCACCCCCGCCTCCGACCGGGGGAGCGACCCCATCACCGCCTCGGTGCACGGCGCCAGGGAGAGGGCGACTCCGACACCGACCAGGAGGAGCGGGAGGATGCACCGGCCATAGCTGTCGCCCACCGCCGTGCGCGACAGGATCCCGAGTCCCAGGGCGATCAGCAGCATGCCGGGGACCACGACGGCCTTGGTCCCCACGCGTCGGGCGGCGACGACGGAGGTCGGGGCCAGCACCAACAGCGCCAGCGCCACCGGGGCGATGCGGACGCCGGCCTGCAGGGCACTGAACCCGAGCACGAACTGCAGGTACTGGGTCATCAGGAAGAACATCCCCATCAGCGCGAAGAGGACCAGGGCCAGCGCCCCGATGGCCGCGCTGTACCGGCGGTCGGCGAAGAACCGCACCGGCAGCATGGGATGGTCGGATCGGTGCTCCCAGAGGACGAAGGCGATGATGATCCCACCGGCTCCCACCAGTGCCCCGATGATCTCCGGCGAGCTCCACCCTCGGGAGGGAGCCTCGATGATCCCCCACAGCAACAGGCCGAGCCCGATGATGGACAGTCCGGACCCGATCGGATCGGGACGGGAGGCCGACGGGTTGCGGGAGTTCGGCACCAGCCAGATCGCCGCCGCCACCCCCACCACCACGATCGGCACGTTGACCAGGAACACCGACCCCCACCAGAAGTGGGCCAGCAGGAACCCCCCGAGGATCGGGCCGATGGCCACGCCGATCCCGGTGGATCCGGACCAGATGCCGATGGCCTTGGCCCGATCGGCCTCCCCGGTGAACACGTTGGTGAGGATGGACAGCGTCGACGGCATGAGGGCGGCCGCCCCCACGCCCATGACGGCCCGGGCCAGCGTCAACCGGTCCGGGCTCCCGGACAGGGCGGCTGCCGCCGACCCGCCGCCGAACACCAGGAGCCCGCCCAGAAAGACCCACTTGCGCCCGAGCCGGTCCCCCAGGGCCCCCATCGACAGCAGGAGACCGGCGAACACCACGGCGTAGGCGTCGACCACCCACTGGAGCTGGCTGGAGCTGGCGTCGAGCGTCCTCACGATGGTGGGCAGTGCCACGTTCAACACCGTGCTGTCCATGCTGATCAGGAGGAGCGTCACGCACAGGACGGCGAGCGTCCCCCACCGGTGACGGGCCGGCGGATCCGGGCTCACCGGGCGAGGCGAGCGGGATCCGTCAGGTGGTGGGTCAACGGAAATCGAACACGAGGCGGGCGTCCACGCCGCCCTTCTCGATCTGCTCGAAGGACTCATTGACCTCACCGAGGGTCCGGGACTCCCGGACCACCCGGGTCCGCCCCTGGGCGTGCAGCTCGAAGGTCTCGGCCAGGTCCACCCTCGTCCCGACGATGGATCCCGTGACGGTGATCCCCTGCAGCACGGTCTCGAAGATCGGGAGGTGCACGATGTTGTCGGCGGGGAGCCCGACGAGCACCAGCGTGCCCCCCCGCCTCAGGCTCCGGTAGGCCTGTTCGACGGCCATGGGCGAGACGGCCAGGACCACGGCCTGGTCGGCGCCGCCCAGGGCCTGGATGGCTTCGGCCGGGTCCTCGGCGGCGGCGTTCACCACGTACTCGGCCCCGAGCTCCCGGGCCAGATCCAGCTTGGAATCGATGAGGTCGACGGCGGCCACGGAGGCGCCGGCGATCCGGGCGTACTGGACGGCGAGATGGCCGAGGCCACCGATCCCGAACACCGCCACCAGGTCGGAGGAGCGGGCGCCGGACACCTTGACCGCCTTGTAGGTGGTGACGCCCGCACAGGTCAGGGGGGCGGCGTCGAGTGGATCGACCCCGGCCGGGACGTGCCCGACGAACGCCGCATCGGCCAGGGCGAACTCGGCGTAGGCACCGTTCACCGAGTACCCGGAGTTGAGCTGGTTGGGACAGAGGGTCTCCCGGCCGGAGGCGCAGTACTCGCAGGCCCCGCAGGCGGAGGCGAGCCACGGGATCGCCACCCGGTCGCCGGCCGACACCCGCTGGACCCCGGGCCCGACGTCCTCGACAATTCCGACTCCCTCGTGGCCGGGGATGAAGGGCGGGGACGGCTTCACCGGCCAGTCCCCGTGGGCGGCGTGGATGTCGGTGTGACAGATGCCGCAGGTCTCCATCCTCACCACGACCTGGCCGTGGCCGGGAGTCGGCCGGGGGACCTCCTCGATCGTCAACGGTCGGTCGAATGCGTGCACCACGGCTGCCTTCATCACGTCCTCCTCGGTGATCATCGCCTGCCGACGGGGGCGGCTGGTCGGGGAACCGCCCGTTGCAGCCAGCGTAAAGAGCCGGTGGTCGATCCCCTAGGGCCAAAGGTCCCGTAGGCGCACCGGGCAGCCGACCCGTCCCGAAGGGGCGGCCGGCCGCCCGGCCCCGTGCGTGGGGGTGGCCACGGCCGGCCCGCCCCACCAGCTCAGCGGCGGGCCGTCTCCCAGGCGTGGTCCACCTGGCGCCACATGGCGTTCCACCGGCGCCGCACCCGCCGTCGGAGGCGGCACTGCTCGGCTGCCATCCTGCCGGCCGAGTAGCCGGCGGCGGCGGAGCCCTCCTCGGCCTCGTGCCGGAGCCAGGCCTCCGCGGTGACCGTGTCGTGGTAGTCACCCAGGACGACCTGGATGGCCTCCACCTGCCCGGCCGTCCTCCGGGCGGGCGCACCCAGCACCGGCGTGGCCATCTCCGCCGCGTACCGGAGCTCCTTGGCCCGGATCCGGAGACCGTGCATCTGGAGATCGCTCGGACGGCGACCGGCCCGCCGGACGCTCCGCTGGAGGGCCCGCTGGCGCTTGCGGATCCCACGCTCCAGGAGCGGGGCGGCCGGCCCGGCGGCCGGGCCGGACGGCTCGGCCGCACCCTCGGGACCGGTCGGTCCCCGCTCGGCCGCCCGTTCCAGGGCCTCCAGGAGACCGAGATAGCGGGCGTCGGTCAGCACCGACCCCAACGAACGGCACGCCTCTCGTCGTTCACGGGCCAGGCGCCGGCGCAGCTCGTCCCGCCCTCCGGCGTCGAAGGCCGACCCGTCGGCCTCCGCCTCGAAGACCTTCCCCAGCACGTCGTCGTCCCGGACGCGCCCGAGCACCGAGCCCAACCACTTGAGCTCGGCCCGGAGGGGACGGACCCACTCCTCCTCCAACCCCGGCGACAGCACCTTGAGATCGGAGCGGAGACGCCGGGTGGCCACCCGCGCCCGGTGCACAGCCTCCATCGGTGGATCCTCCCCGTCCAGCCGTATCAGGAGATCCGCACCGGTCAGACGGTCCAGCGCCTGTCCACACGCCCGCTGCACCACCTGACCGATGGTGGCGGTGCCGGCCAGCTCCACGGTCGTTCGCCAGGGGGGCGTCGACAGCGCCACCGCCTTGGCCAGCTTCTGGCCGCCGCTGCTCCGTCCCCCCGCCCGCTCGAGCAGCTCGTGCATCTGTCCGACCGCCGCGGTGTACTCCGCACCCACCTCGAACTCGATCTGGCGGAACCTGGCCCCGTCCCGGTCCCCTCCGGTGACGGTCACCGAGTCGTCGTCGAGCTCTCCCAGGCGGCGGCCGGCCGGGTCCCGGAGGACGGAGCGGGACCGTACGGCGTGCAGTTCGACGAGTCGACCCACCGGAGACGACCGGGTGATGCCGAGCACCACCCGGGTGACCTCGGCCGGGACATGGGCCCGGGTCCCGTCCCAGGTGAGCTCGGTACGGTCGAGCGTCGGTCCGTCCCCCGGGACCGGCAGCTTCAGCGTCCACCGGCCGCCTCCCTCCTCCTCACCGGACCGGTGGCGGAGGGTCAGCCCTGCCGCCCACAGGCGGTGGTCGGCGGTGTCGAAGTACGAGGTGACCAGCCGTTGTTCGGGCAGGCGCTCCCACCGACCCAGCTGCCCGGGCAGCGGGGGCGGCACGAACCCGAGGTCGACATCGAACTTCAACTCCTGCTCGAGCGACTCCCGGGGGGCACGGCGAGTGGCCACCGCTGCTCAGACGGTGGAGGCGGTGACGAGCCGGGAACGGATCGCCTCGAGGCGCTCCCGGCGAGCCTTCAGGTCCCTCCGGAATCCCGGGTTGTCGGTATCGGCGATCTCCACGCTCAGGTCGCCGATCACCTCGTCGAGGGTGGTCAGCAACTCGTCACCCAGTGCCACCGGCAGTTCCAGCATCATGGACGTACCTCCCTGGTCATCCCGCCCGTCAGTTTCCATCGCCTTTCGATCCTGGCAGGAGCCCACCGGTCCGAACAGGGCCGAAGGACCCGGGACGGGTCCGGGCTCCCGATGGTGACCAAGGACCCTGGGCGGGACGGAAGGACGGCGCGATAACGGGAGGGTGGAGCCAGGCGGTACCCGTACGGAGCGAGATCCCCGCTACATCGAGCGGCACCTGGCGGCGATCCGCGCCTACACCTCCTTCTTCTCCCCCGAGGTCCGGGGTACGGAGCACATTCCGGCCGAGGGCCCGGCCCTGCTGGTGGGGAACCACAACGGCCTCTTCTACATGCCCGACGCCTGGGCCACCGCCCTGGCCATCTACGACCGCCGAGGACCCGACCACCCGGCCTACACCCTCACCTACGACCTCCTGTTGACCATGCCGGTGGTCGGGTCCTTCCTCCGACGTATCGGCGCCATCCGGGCCGGATCCGACGAGGCCGAGCAGGCCCTGGCCTCGGGGGGGCTGGTCCTCGACTACCCGGGCGGCGACTGGGAGGCGAGCCGGCCCTGGGTCGACCGCAACACCATCGATTTCGGGGCACGCACCGGATTCGTCCGCCTCGCCCTCCGCACCGGCGTGCCGGTCATCCCCGTGGTGTCGCAGGGCGCCCACGACTCGGTGGTCATCGTCTCCCGCGGGAACCGGATCGCCAAGCTCGTGGGGCTCGGCGGCCTCCGCATCAACGTCTTCCCCATCCTGTGGGGGCCCTTCGGGCTCACCACCGCCCTGGTGCCGCCGCCCCCGCTCCCGTCGTCGGTCACCGTGGAGGTGCTGCCGCCGATGGACTGGAGCGGGCTGGGACCCGGGGCGGCGGACGATCCCGAGACCGTGGACCGTTGTGCGACCGAGATCCGAGAGGTCATGCAGACCGCACTCGACCGGCTGCACCAGGAGCGTCCGCACCCGGTCCGACGGGGCCTGGTCAACCAGGTGGCCCGGCTCCGGGTCTTCTGAGCGGTCGGGAAGGTCGGGACGGCCGGGGCGGTCGGGACGGTCGGGACGGTCGGCGGGGCACCCGGCGCCGCCGGTCCGTGCGGGATCAGGCCCCTTGGACGTCCCGGCGTCGGAAGGCCGCCACGCCCAGGAGGGCGGCCACCGAGCCGGCCAGCACCATGACGGCGTTGGCGGTCCAGTGGGGAGCGACGGCGGGAGCCGAGGCCATCTGGTGGAGGACCGACGTGTCCAGCACCCAGTGGTCGGTGGTGCCGATGCCGCCGATGAGCACGACCAGCAGGGACCACCCCAGGTAGCCGTAGACGACCGCCGAGGTGGCCCTCGGCACCAGGCCGAACGCCAACGTCCCGATGCCCAGGACGACCACGGCCGGCGGGACCACGTTGATGCCGGCGGCGAGCAGGGTCCCGAGGCCCACCCCCGAGTGCTGGCTGGCAGCCCCGATCCAGGCGAAGAGTCCGGCGACCGCACCGCTCACCACCAGGATGACGACCGCCAGGAGCAGCCGGCCCCCCATCCACTGCCACCGGGAGACCGGTCGGACGAGCAGGAGATCGACGCGTCCGCTCGACTCCTCGGCCCGGGCGGCGACGAGCTGGCCGGCCCCGACGAAACCGACCAGGGCGGCCAGGACCACGAAGCAGACGCCGAGGACCGCCTGGGCGCCGGAGCCGGCAGCACCCAGCCGGCTGAACACGGTATGGACCGACGACCCGGCGATGGTCGACCCGGCCGACTTGGCGATGAGCCCGTAGAGGAGCCCGGCGGTGGCGAGGGCGACCCACCAGCCGATCACCGTGGCCCGGGTCAGCCGGAGGGCCAGACCGGTCGGGCCGACGAGCAGTCGGGAGGGGTGGCGCGGGCGTACCCTGTCGCCCAACATGCCGGTCCCCACATCCCGGCGACCGGCCAGGTCGCAGGCGACCAGCGCCAGGACGCCGGTGAGCCCGGCGATGGGCAGCAGCACGGCGGGGTGGGGGTCGGTGAGCGGCCGGAGCTCCTCGACCCAGCCCAGGGGTGAGGCCCAGATCAGCCCGTGGAGCCCGACGCCGGCATCGGCGATCATCCGGAGCGCGTAGCTGACCCCCAGGACCACCGCCGCCAGGGCGGCGGCCTGCCGACGGGTGCCGGCCAGCTGACTGGTCACGGATCCGATGGCCAGGAACATGACGGCGGTCGCCACCAGGGTCACTGCGAAGAAGGCGGCGGGCCGCACGGCGATGGAGACCGCCGCCTCCCGGCCGATGAGCATGGTGATGCCGGCGGTGAGCGCCCACAGGATGACGGCGCCGGCGCCCAGTCCCACCAGCGCCTGCCCGGTGGCTCCCCGCCGGGTGGTCTGCCCGGTGAGCAACAGCTCCCACCGCCCCTCGTCCTCCTCCCCCCGGAGGAGCCGGGTGCTGGTCAACAGGCCCCAGACCGCACCGAGCACCATGAGGGTCATCCCGGACTTGAACACGGTGAACCCGGCGACGGTCTGGAGCTGCGGTCCGGGTCCGAACAGGGCGGCGGTGGCGTGGTTGGATCCGTAGGTGGCGGCCAGGGCGTGCCGTTGGGCCGGCGTCTTGTAGAGCTTGGTGTAGCTGAGGGCGGACGACGCCACCGAGATTCCGAAGATGCATCCCCAGACGACCCCGGAGCGTCCAGCCCGGCGGGCGGTCAGGGAGGTGATCGCCGACCGGGAGGACCGGGAGGACCGGGAGGACCCGGTCGACGGGGTCGACGGGGCCGACGGGGCCGTCGGGGTGGCCAGGGCGGCGGGAGCCACCCGGTCAGTGGCCATGGTGGGGATCCGGGGGTGCCGCGCCCTGTTCGCCGTACTGCGCCAGGAACAGCTCCTCGAGGGACGGCTCCCGGCTGAGGACCTGGGTGACCCCGGTGTCCACCAGGGCCCGGAGCAGCGGTTCGATCGGGCCACGGACCTGGCAGCGCACCGCCTGGCCCACCCTCACCGCCGTGGTCACCCCCGGGACAGCCGACAGGTCGGGGACCTCGCCCTCGAAGGTCGCCTCGACGGTGAGGGCACTCAGATGGCGCAGCTCGGCCATCGTCCCGATCTCGACCAGGGTCCCGGCCCGCAGAATGGCCACCCGGTCGCAGAGGGCCTCGACCTCGCTCATGATGTGCGACGACAGGAACACGGTCTGGCCCCGGTCACGGGCCTCGTGGATGCTCGATCGGAAGGCCTGCTCCATCAGAGGGTCGAGTCCGCTGGTCGGCTCGTCCAGCACCAGCAGGTCGGGGCGGGCCATCAGGGCGGCGATCAGGATCAGCTTCTGGCGGTTCCCCTTGGAGTACGCCCGGACCTTCTTGGCGGGATCGAACTCGAAGCGCCCGGTCAGGACGTCCCGGTAGGCCTCGTCGGTCGTACCCTGCACACGTCCGAGCAGCCTCAGGGTCTCGGCCCCGGTGAGCGAGGGCCACAGATTGGCCTCGCCGGCCACGTAGGCCAGCCGCCGGTGGGTCTCCCGGGGCCGGCGGCCGCAGTCGAGGCCGAAGATCTCCGCCCGGCCGGCGCTGGCCCGGGCCAGGCCCAGAAGCAGGCGGATGGTGGTGGTCTTCCCGGCCCCGTTGGGCCCGAGGTAGCCCACCACCTCCCCGCGCGCCACCTCGAGGTCCAGGTGGTCCAGGGCGACGACGTCCCCGTAGGCCTTGGTGAGCCCCTCGGTACGGATGGCGACGTCGGTCACCACAGGCAGGGGGAGGCGGGTACCGGGGCGTGATGGGTCACCCGGTGACGGGAGGGGACGTCGCCCCGCCGGGGCGGGCACCCGCCGGGCTGGCCGGTCCCCGCCCGGCCGGCCGGTTCGGTCGGTTCAGCTCCTTCGGCGCTCCCGGAAGCGTCAGAGTGGATGGTCAACCTGACCTGCACCGTCCCTCCCTCGCGACTGGTGGTCACCGGGAACCCCGCCCGGGTGAAGACGTCGATCATGCCGCGGTTCTCGGCCAGCGTCTCGGCGACCAGGACGGTGATGCCGTGGCTGGCGGCCGCCGCCGCCAGCATGGCCAGGAGCCGGGATCCGATGCCGTGGTCCTGGAACTCGTCGGCCACCACGAACGCCACCTCGGCCTCCGCGGTTCCGGGGAACCGCTCATACCTTCCGACGGCGACGATGCGATCGCCGTCGATGGCGACGAGGGCCAGGCGGTCCACGTAGTCGACGTGGGTGAGACGGTGAACCTCCTGGTCCGAGAGCTTGGGGTGCAGGTAGAAGTATCGGAGGTAGACGGACCGGGGGGAGAGATGCTCATGGAACCGACGGAGGCGCTCCTCGTCGTCGGGGAGGATCGGTCGCACCTGCACGGTGGTGACGCCGGTGGAGAACTCGCAGGTCAGTGTGGGGGGATCACCGTCCCGACCCGGCCCGGGGCCGGCCAGCTCGGCCCTACCGGTCGCCATGGGTCCGTCGACCGGTCACGGTGTGGGGGGTCAGGCGCACCAGGACCTCCAGTGCCCCACCCGGCCAGGGCTCGACGGCGAGGGACTCCACCTGGACCCGCTCGATCGGATCGGCGACCAGGCGGCCGTGCCCGGTGATCAGCACGCTCCATCCCTCCGTCAGGGCGTCATCCAACCGGTCGACCTCGAACGACAGGTCCTCGGGCGCGGCGTCGGCGCCGACCAGGTGATCGAGTACCGACGCCCCGGTGGCGGTCCGGAAGATGATGTCCCCCTCGAAGACCCGGAAGTTGACCGGCCAGGCGACCGGTCCCCGCTCATCGGTGAAGACGATCCGCCCGACCCCGCCGGGGGCCACCAGGGCGGTGCACTCATCGACGGTCAGCTCACGGATCGACGGCCGTCCCGGAGGTCGGTGACGACCCGGGGGGTACCCCGCCTCCCCGCCGGTCGGATCGCCGACCCCGCCGGTCAGATCATCGATCGGAACGTCCAGGGCGTCGGAGAGTCGCCACAGGCCGGCCCTCGAGGGCTGCAGGCATCGACTGGACTCCAGCGCCCGGAGGTGGTTGGGGCTCATGCCCGCACGGGCGGCCAGGCCCTCGACGGTGAGCCCCCGTGCCCGCCGGCGCTCCCCCACCCTGCGACCGAGGTCGCCGCCACCGGTCACGACCCCCATGCTCACGACGACCCTCCGTGCAGGCGGAGGACCGACGTCGGAGCCTCCCCGGACGGCTCCCGATCGCCGCTGACGGCGTCGGCCAGCGATCGCTCCACCGACGCCACCGGCGGTCGGATGATGACCACCGCGCCACTGGCGTGACGGGCGCACTGGTGGGCCACCGAACCGAGGAGGGCTTCGCGGAAGGTCCCGTGGCCACCCGATCCGAGGACCAGGAGGTCGGCGCCGCCAGATGCGTCGAGGAGGGAGGGGACGACGGGGCCGAAGTGGGCCACGGCGTGGAACGGGACGTCCGGGGCCCACCGGTCCCGGGATGCGTTGGCACCGTCGACCAGCTCCTGACCGGCGGCCTCGAAACCCTCGGTCGGACCCAGCACGAAGGCGCCGATCGGAGGGTACTGCCAGGCGTAGATGGCCTCCACCGACGCGGAACGGATCCTCGCCTCGTCGAGCGCCCAGTGGAGGGCGAGGGAGGAGTCGAACGACCCGTCGATCCCGACCACCAGGTGGGGGGGGCGCTGCCCGGGGAGCTGGTCCGGACCCTCGGAGACCACCACCACCGGGCAGTACGAGTACTGGATGCACTGATCGCTGACCGAGCCCAGGAGCAGGCCCTGGAAGCCACCGACGCCACGGGCTCCCACCACCAGAAGGTCGGCGGACCGGCTCGCCTCGGTGAGGACGGCGGCCGGGGCCCGCTCCACCACCTCGGCCCGGGCCAGCACCTCGGGGTTACGGGTGGCGACCAGCGCGGCAGCGTCGTCCACCACCGCCTGGCCGGCGGTCACCCCGGTGGCGTCGGCCTCGTACCAGGGAGGGAGGTGCCGGGGGGGCCGGCTCTCGGCGAACAGGATCCGGAGCAGCGAGCCGCGCCGGGCCGCCTCGTCACAGGCCCAGTTCACCGCCAGGCGCGACTGGTCGGATCCGTCGACCCCCACCACGATGGTGCTCGTCCTGCTGTTGGCATCCTCCGGCATGCTGCTCCCTCCGCTCCCCGGGCCGCTGGCTAGCGGGGAACGATCACCTGGACATCGGACCCACGTGCCGACTCGAACTCCCGGCGGGTCATGGCGATGTCGTCGAGGACGTACGGGCTGAGGGTGGCACGGGCCGACGTCCTGGTGACTCCGGTCTGCTGCGGGTGGTGGCGGGTGGAGCGCTGCACGGCATCCTCCTGGTTCCGGCGCCCGGTGCGCCTCTCGCCACCCATTCCAATCCCGGAGGGCCGATGAGGGTAGGGCCGAAAGTCACGTGCGTGCGACCGCCACCACGGTGGTGCCGAGGTCCCCTCTCCCGGCCCGGCTCCGAAGGTGCCGCCCGCCGCCGGCCGCCCGGCAGGCAACCGCCGGCTTCAGGTGCCGGTGGCGTCGCCCCGCTGCTCGTGGGCGGCCCGCTCGGCCACCCGGGTGGCGTAGCTGGCCGCCTGGGTCCGCCGCTCCATCCCCAGTTTGGCCAGGAGGTTCGACACGTAGTTCTTCACGGTCTTCTCGGCCAGGAACATGGTGTTGGCGATCTGGCGGTTGGTCTGACCCTCGGCCACCAGGTCGAGGATCCGGCGCTCCTGGGGGGTGAGTGCGGCCAGGAGCGGGTCCTTCTCGGCCCCGGTGCGCGCCTGCTCGACGACGCGCTCGACCATGGCGGGGTCGAGCAGCGACTCCCCCCCGGCCACCCGGCGCACGTCGTCGACCAGGCTGCTTCCCCCCACCTGCTTCAGGATGTAGCCGGAGGCACCGGCCATGACGGCGGCGAACAGCGCCTCGTCATCGGCGTAGGAGGTGAGCATGAGACAGGCGATCTCCGGCTGATCCGATCGGATCTCACGGCACACGTCGATCCCGCTACCGTCAGGGAGGCGGACGTCCAGAATGGCCACGTGGGGACGGGTCGGGGGGATCCGGTCCAGGGCCTCGGCGACGGTCGAGGCCTCGCCCACCACCTCCAGGTCGTCCTGGGACTCGAGGAGGGAGCGGAGGCCGGTGCGGACGATCTCGTGGTCATCGAGAAGGAAGATCCGGATGATTTCCACGCCACTCCTCGGTCACCGGCCGACTTCTACTATTTCCCTCGTTGGGACCCCGGAAAGAGGAGTAGCGTACAGGGGACCGGCTGTCCAGAATGCTAGTCGTTCCGGTCGCTGGAGGTGTTGTGCCCTATCACTCCCTCGAAGACCCCGCCAAGCTGCGCCGAGTGCTCGAGGCGACCCTGCTGCTCGAGGCCGACCTCGACCTCCCCACCCTGCTCCGGCACATCGTCGAGGAGGCCCGGTCGATGACCAACGCCCGCTACGGGGCGCTGGGGGTCCTCGACGAGGACGGCACGGCGCTGGCGGAGTTCGTGACGGTGGGGATGGGGCCCGAGGAGGAGACCCGGATCGGGGACCGGCCGACCGGGCGGGGCGTGCTGGGCGAACTCATCACCGACCCCCGCCCGATGCGGGCGGCCCGGTTGGAGGCCCACCCGTCGAGCTTCGGATTCCCTCCCCACCACCCGCCGATGACCTCGTTCCTCGGGGTGCCCATCAAGGTGCGGGACGAGGTCTACGGCAACCTCTACCTCACCGACAAGATCGGCTGGTCGGAGTTCACCAGCGACGACGAGGCGCTGATCGGGGCCCTGGCCGTGGCGGCCGGCATCGCCATCGACAACGCCCGGCTGCACGCCCGGGTGCAGGTGGCGGCCGTCTACGAGGAGCGGGACCGCCTGGCCCGTGACCTCCACGACACGGTGATCCAGCGACTGTTCGCCATCGGGCTGTCCCTCCAGGGGCTGGTGGCCTCTCCCACCGCCGAGCGCAGCTCCGAACGCCTGACCAAGGCCATCTCGGACGTGGACGACACCATCCGACAGGTCCGGACCAGCATCTTCGAACTCGGATCGGACGGATCGAGGCTGGGAACCCGGGACCAGGTCCTCTCGCTCCTGCAGGAGCTCCGGCCGGTGGTGGGATTCGACATCCGGGCATCCTTCGACGGCCCGATCGACACCGCCGTCACCGACGCCGTCCGCGATCACCTGCTGGCCGTCATCCGGGAGGCGGTGACCAACATCGGTCGTCACGCCGAGGCCACCGCCGCCACCGTGACCCTCTCCGCCTCGGCCGGACGCTGCCGGTTGCAGGTCCGGGACGACGGCTGCGGCCTCCCGGCCGCCGAACGGGGGACCGGACTCGGACTGGGCAACCTCCGTCGCCGGGCGGAGAAGCTCGGCGGTGAGCTGACCATCGGGCACCCCGACGCCGGGGGGACGGAGCTGATCTGGGACGTGCCCCTCACCCGGTAGGTGGCCCGGAGCCGGGGCGCCGCCCGGACCGCGGGCGCCGGGGCTTCGGGCCCTCGTCGAAGGGACTTTCGCCCCTGGTGACGGCGGTGGGGCTTCCTTACCGTGCACAGAGGACACGCTCCTGGGGGCCGCCCGGGGCAGGGAGCCTCGATGTCACTCACCACGGATGGTCCGGCGCCCGAGAAGGCACCGGTCCCGCTGACGTAACGCCACCTGCCGACGGGCTTCACCACGCCACACCCAACGCCAGCCGAACGAGAGGACAGCACCATGGCCACACCGACACCTGCAGATGCCGCCGCCGCCACCGGCGGCCGGATCGTGGTGGGCTTCGACGACTCCGACGGATCCAACCACGCCCTGCGCTGGGCGGCCGTCGAGGCCGGCCGGCGGGGCCTGGCCCTGCGAACCGTCACCGCCCTGGGCCCCGACTACGCCTTCCTCGACAAGGGGGAGTTCGAGACCTACGCCGCCGAGGCCGAGAAGCAGGTGGTCGACGCGGTGCACGCGGTCGCCCCGGACCTTCTCGTCGAGCACCGGGTCGTGCAGGACATGCCGGCGGCGGCGCTCCGGGCGGAGAGCGAGACGGCCGATCTCCTGGTGGTGGGATCGCGGGGTCGCGGGGGGTTCGTCGGGCTGTTGCTGGGTTCGGTCAGTCGGCAGTGCGTCCATCGCTCCCGATGTCCGGTCGTGGTGGTGCGCCCGGCGGTGCCCCACCCGCAACCGACCGCCACCGGCTCCGCCGGTCGATTGGCCGAACTCGAGGTTCCGGGGACAGGCTCCCGCCGGATCGTGGTGGGAGTCGACGGATCACCCTCCTCCGATGCCGCGCTGCGCTGGGCGGCGGACGAGGCCGAGCTCACCGGTGCCACCCTTGAGCCACTCCACAGCTGGGAGTGGTTGACGAGCGCCGGCTGGGCCATCCTCCCCGCCGACTTCGATCCGCGACATGACGCCCAGACGGTGCTCGACGATGCCATCCGGCCGGTCCGGGCCCTCCACCCCGACCTCGAGATGACCGCCCTGGTGGCCGAAGGGCAGGCCGCCGAGCTGCTGACCCGGACGTCCGAGGGTGCCGACCTGCTGGTGCTCGGCTCCCGGGGGCACGGCGAGGTGTCCGGCATGGTGCTGGGCTCGGTCTCCGACTACTGCGCCACCCATGCGCACTCGGCGGTGCTCATCATGCGCGGCAAGGGGTCCGGCGACACGGAGGGGACCTAGATGCCTCCGGGATCGATGCGGGCCTGGGTGGTGGATACTCCCGGGCCTGTCGATTCGAGGCCCCTCCGGAGGGTCGAACGGCCCCTACCGGTGCCGGGACCGGGGCAGGTCCGGGTCCGGGTCCGGGCCTGCGGCGTGTGCCGCACCGACCTCCACCTGGCCGAGGGCGACCTGGCCCCCAGGCACCCCTCGGTGGTGCCCGGGCACGAGGTGGTCGGGGTGGTCGACGAGCTCGGGCCCGACAGCGCCCGCTTCCGTGCGGGCGACCGGGTGGGTGTCCCCTGGCTCGGACAGACCTGCGGGGTCTGCCGGTTCTGTGCGGACGGCCGGGAGAACCTGTGCCTCGAGCCGCGCTTCACCGGTTGGGACGTCGACGGCGGCTACGCCGACTTCGTGGTGGTGGAGGAGGGCTTCGCCTACGTCATCCCCGACGTCTTCAGCGATCTCGATGCGGCCCCCCTGCTGTGTGCCGGGATCATCGGCTACCGGGCCCTCCGGCGCTCCCAGCTCCCGGCCGGGGGGCGACTGGGCATCTACGGATTCGGCGGATCGGCACACCTGACCGCCCAGATCGCCATGGCGGAAGGGGCCCGGGTGCACGTGATGACCCGTGCCCCCGAAGCCCGAGAGCTGGCGCTGGAGCTCGGGGCCGCCAGCGCCGGGGACGCCGACCAGCCACCCCCGGAGCCACTCGACGCCGCCATCCTCTTCGCCCCGGTGGGCACGCTGGTGCCGCCCGCCCTGGCGGCACTGGATCGCGGCGGGGTGCTGGCCATCGCCGGGATCCACCTGAGCGACATCCCCACCCTGGACTACCAGCGGCACCTCTTCGAGGAGCGCTCGCTCTGCAGCGTGACCGCCAACACCCGGGTGGACGGCGAGGAGTTCCTGCGGGCCGCCGCCCGGGTCCCGGTGCGGGTGTCGGCGGTGCCGTACGAGTTCGAGGAGGCCGACCGGGCGCTGTCCGACCTGGCCCATGACCGGGTGAACGGAGCCGCCGTGCTGGTCAGCCCGACGAACTAGGGTCTTTCGGCCCTGCTGGCCGGCCGGGGCGGCGGTCAGGATGGGTCGGGTGGCACATCCAGGTGATCCGAACAAGACGTCCCTGTCCCGGGACGAGTGTCTCTCCCGACTGACGTCCGTCCCGGTGGGTCGGATCAGCGTGAGCATCGACGCCCTGCCGGTGATCCTCCCGATCCACTTCGCCGTGGGCGACGACTCGGTGCTCATCCAGACCGTCCGCGACACCAAGCTCGACCTGGCGGCGGCCCACTCGGTGGTGGCCTTCCAGGCCGACGCGCCGGAGCCGGAAGGGGGCTGGTGGAGCGTGCTGCTGCAGGGCATCGCCAACCCGGTGGGGGATGACGAGCTCCGAAAGTGGGCGGGGTCCCTGACACCCTGGCCGGGGTCCGATGCCCGATCCCCGACCCGGATGCTGCGCATCGGTACGGGCGCCATGCGGGGATGGTCCTTCGGAGCCATCGACATGAGGCTCCAGTCAGGACAGGGCTCCACCTGAGTGGACCCTGGGGCCTCCGGTGATCGGTCGCCCTGCGGCAGGCTCCGGAAGGCCCCGCCATCCTCACCCGGGTCACGACACCGGCGCGCCCATCGGGCCCCCCCCCGGCAACGCGCGCGCCCTCCTACGCGCCTCCCTGTCGGCGCCTCTCCCCTACGCGCGCCTTCCCACGCGCCCCTGCATCCTCGCCGTCGGGTCGGCGATCGGGTGCGGTGACGTCCTTCGGACGGCCCGGAAGGTTGGGACCTTAGGCCCTGCCCGTCCGGAATCGTGAAGCGCAGGATGAAGGAAAGCGTCTGCCACGGTGGCAGCGCCCTACCAAAGGGAGTCGGGCATGAACCGCAAACTTTTCGACGTGCTGGCCAGCCTCATCGGCGTGGCCATGGTGGTCGTCCTGCTCGTCGCAGGCGGACTGCTCATGTGGGGCTACAGCTTCGCCAACTCGAGCGTGCACAGCCAGCTGGCCCAACAGCAGATCACCTTTCCCACCAAGGCGGAGTTCGCACAGGCCAAGGTGGGTGGCGAGATCGAGCCGGTGATGATCCCCTACCTCGAGAAGTACGCCGGTCAGCAGCTGACCACCGGCCAGCAGGCTGAGGCGTACGCCGACCACTTCATCGCCTACCACCTCCAGGAGATCGGTGGCGGCCAGACCTACGCCCAGCTCTCCTCCGCCGCCCTGGCCCTGCCCAAGGGCTCCCCCGCCTACACGGCGGCCGAGGCCAAGGCACAGACGGTGTTCCAGGGGACCACCCTGCGGGGCCTGCTCCTGGAGGCCTATGCCTTCTGGATGATCGGGCAGATCGCCCTGATCGCCGGGATCGC
This sequence comes from uncultured Actinomycetota bacterium, assembly GCA_963709665.1. GTDB lineage: Bacteria > Actinomycetota > Acidimicrobiia > Acidimicrobiales > RAAP-2 > DASZIT01. The sequence continues at coordinate 286,446 of CAVPWU010000011.1, forward strand.
CGCCTTCGTCCTCGCCGGGCTGATGGCCCTGCTGGTCGGCATCGGGTTCTGGCACGCCCGGAAGACCGAGGAGACCGACGAGCTGCTGGTGCACGGCACCACCGTCGACAAGGTGCTGGTGGACGCCTGAGCCCACCGACTCCGGACCACGGAGCAACGACGGATGCCCGGCCCCACCGTGGGTCGGGCATCCGTCGCGCCCGACCGGCCGGCCCGAGCCACCGGCTTGAGCGATCGGCTCGAGCGACGGCCCGGGACGGTGACGCCGGTGGGCCGTCAGGGTCGGATCGGAACCGTCACGACCGCCCCGGCTCGTCATCGCCCATGTTCAGCGCATTCATGAAGATGGCGGTGAGGTGCTCCACGCCCTGCTCGAACGTGCAGTCCAACTGTCCCTCGGTCAACCACATCTCCGGGAAGCGACTGGTCATGGACCCCAGCACGGCGGCGGTGATCGTCGGGTCGAGTCGGCGGTCGACGAGGCCGCGCTGCTGGAGCCGGCCGATGGAGTCGGCCACCCGCTGGCGCTCCCGGGCCCCCCGCTCCGCCCGTGCCTGGCCCAGCATCGGATCGTGCCGTGAGACCTGTTCGATCACGCCCATGATCCGGGCCTCCTGGCGGTAGCGCTCGAGGTAGAGGCGGATGGCCTCGCGGATCCGGTCCCGGGGAGCTGCCGTCGACGACCGGTCGAGGATCACCGCCCCGAGCGGCGCACCCAGCTCCTCGTCGACCCGGAGGGCCACCTCCCGGAAGATCTCCTGCTTGGAGGTGAAGTACCCGTAGAAGGTCCCCTGGGCCACCTGCGCCCGGGCGGTGATGTCCGAGATCCGGGCGTCGAGCAGCCCGTCCTCCTCGAACACCTCCTTGGCCGCCGCCAGGATGCGGGCGCGGGTGAGCGCCCCCTTTCTGGTCAGCGGGCGCGGGGCGCTGAACGCCCCGTCTCCGTCCGGGGCCGCCGTGAGCCCGCCTCCGGCCGCCTCGAGTGGGGGCGTGCCGGCGGTCATGGTTCGGTGAGGATGGCCGTCGGGGACGTCTCCGGCCCGGCCCACCGGTGGGTGGGCCGGGGAGATCGGAGTCCGCTCAGGCCGGCACCTTGAGGGCGGTGGCCAGGTTGCCACCCATGATCCGCTTGACGTCGTCCCCGGGCAGGCTCTCGAGCTCCCGGACGTAGGAGACGGGGTCGGCCAGGCCCTCGGGGTGCGGGAAGTCCGACCCGAACACCACCTTGTCGGCCCCGATGGCCCGGATCAGGCCGACCGGGTCCTCCTCGAAGAACGGGTGGATCCAGACGTTCCGCCGCAGGACGGCCACCGGGTCCTCCTCGTAGAGGCGGGGCTGCTTGGAGTAGGAGTGCCCGAGGGCGTCGATGAGCGGGAGCACCCAACTCGATCCGTTCTCGACGGGGAGGATGCGGAGGTCGGGGAAGCGCGAGAGCATGCCGTGGGCCACCGCCGAGCACATGGCGTCGAAGATCCCCCGGGACATGTAGTGCTGCACATCCTGGAACGCCGTGGCGTTGGCGAACGGGAGGTGCTCGCTGAAGTGCCCCTCCCACTGGTTGAAGTACCGGGTCAGGCCATCGTCGGAGGCGTGCATGCCGACGGTGATGTCGTACTCCTGGACCTTGGCCCAGAACGGGTCGAACTCCGGCAGCGCGAAGGAGCGGAACCCCCTCAGGCTCGGGACCGGTGCCGGCCGGATCAGGATGATCTTGGCACCCCGCTCGACGATCCAGTCGAGCTCACGGATGGCTTCGTCCACGATCGGCAGCGTGATGACCGGGGCGGCGAAGATGCGGTTCTCGTAGTTGAAGGTCCACTCCTCGAACATCCACTCGTTGAAGGCGTGCACCACGGCGTGGGTGGCCTCGGGGTCCCTGACCAGCCGCTCCTCGAGCACGCTGGCCAGGGTGGGCCACATGATGGCCCGGTCGACGCCCTGCTCGTCCATGAGCTTGAGGCGGGGCTCGGGCCGGAAGAACGCCTCCGGCGAGCGGATCGGCTTGCCCAGGATCTCCCGTCGGGACTTCCCCTCGGGGTTGCCGTTCTTGAAGTAGTCCTCCTGGGCCCCGGGTGCGGCCACCACGTTGAACGTGGGGTTGGGGATGTACTCGGAGATGGTGCCGTTGAGCACCAACTTCTGCCGGCCGTCGATGGTCATCAACTTCACCACCTGCTGGTACTCCGCCGGCAGGTAGCGGGTGAAGGCATCCGCCTGCTCGTACATGTGGTTGTCGGCGTCGAACACCGGGTAGTCGAGCCTGCTGGTCATGGCTTCCTCCGTGGTGGTGGTGGTGGTGGTCGTGGTGGTCGTGGTGGTCGGCGAGCGACGGACGCCGCACCGTGGGTCGGGGTCAGATTATACGAAACCGACGTCGGAATCAATTTTTTGCCCGCCACCACCCGGATCCCCTCCCACCTGGGAAGTCACCGTCCGGATCCGCCCCGTCTTCAGCCCCCGTCACCTTCTATGCTCCCCGGAGGTAGACAACGGGGGGTCCGGGCGTCGGCCGTCAGCTCCGCAGCCGCCCCCGTCGGAGGGTGGCGGCCTGTCGTTGCGGTTCCAGGTCAATCAACGAGCGGCAAGGGGGAACGATGCAGCTGAAGCGAACGACGCACACCGGGGTGGTGGCCACGGCGCTGATCCTGGCCCTCGGCCTCACGGCGGCCGCCTGCAGCTCGAATTCGGCGTCACCGACGACGACGACGACGGCGCCGCCGTCGAAGCCGTCGTCCTCACCGACCGGTTCTCCCCTCACCATCGCCTACATCACCTCGGTCACCGGTGAGGGCGGTGCCGAGGACGGCACGTCGCCGGCCGGATTCGAGGCCCGCATCGACCAGCAGAACGCCGAGGGCGGGGTCAACGGCCACAAGCTGGTGCCGCTGGTCATCGACGACCAGACCAGCCCCACCGAGATCAACACCGCCGTCCAGAGCGCCATCTCCCAGGGCTCCATCGGCATCGTCTCGCAGAGCCCGCTGTTCTTCCTGGCCGCCAAGTACCCCCAGCAGGCCGGCGTGCCGGTCACCGGCTCCTACAGCGACGGGCCCGAGTGGGGCACCCAGCCCTACACCAACATGTTCGCCTCCGACAACGGCAGCGTGGACCCGAAGTACCCGGTGAACACCCAGATCGGCGACTTCCTGAAGGCCCACGGCGGCACCATCCTCGGCTCCTACGGCTACAGCATCTCGCCCTCGTCCAGCCGGGCCGCCCTCGGCACCGCGGAGTCCTTCAAGCACGCCGGGGGCACCGTCGGGGTGCTCGACACCACCCTCCCGTTCGGCAGCGTGGACTTCACCAATCCGGCCCTCATCGCCAAGCAGAAGAACATCGACGCCATGGTCCCCGCCCTCGACAACAACTCGAACTACGCGCTGGCCACCGCCCTCAAGCAGGCGGGGATCAAGCTGAAGGCCGTGCTGTTCCCCACCGGCTACGAGCCGGGCGTGATCCACTCGCCGGCCTGGGCCACCCTCCAGGGTGACTACTTCATGTCCCTCTTCCGCCCCTGGTCGCTCCCGAACGCCGGGACCGAGCAGATGCAGGCGGCCATGGAGAAGTACGCCCACTTCACCAGTACCCAGTTCCCCTCCTTCAGCCAGTACGAGGCGTGGGCGGGCGCCGACCTGATGATCCAGGGCCTCGAGAAGGCGGGCGCCTCACCGACCCGGGCGTCGACGATCACCGCCCTCCGGGGGATCACGTCGTACAACGCCGACGGCCTGCTGCCCAACACGTTCGACTACAGCCACCAACTTCGGCCACAACCCGGCCAAGACGTGCGCCTGGGTGGTGAAGGCCGGGACCGACGGGTTCACGCCGATCTCCTCCCAGCCGGTCTGCGGCACCGACCTGCCGGGCACCACCACCGTCAGCTCGTCCTCCTAGACCGCCGGGGAGGCCGGGCCTAGGACGACGTCGCCGGCCGGGTGAGGTCGTAGATGGTCACACCGTCGACGGTGGTGGCCGTGAAGTGCGTCCGCACCCAGGCGCTGATCAGCTGGGCGTCGTCGGCGCTCGAGCCGGAGCCGCCGCCCCCGAGCCCGAACAGGGACGCGAAGGCGCTGCCCCCGATGTAGTAGTGGATCTCGCCCTTTCGGACGAACTCCTGGAACTCGGCCAGCGTCGGGGCCGGGTCGGTGCCGTTGAACCCACCGATGGCCATCACCGGGTCACCGGTGGCCAGCTGGTAGCCGGACGCCGAGTCGGAGCCGCTGGTGGCGGCCACCCACCGGTACCGTCCGGCATCGGCACGCAACGCCCCGGTCAGGGCGGCGCCCGGGGTGCTGCCGTTGAGCAGGCCGCCGGCGCCGCCGGCCCCTCCCCGGCCGCCGAAGGCCCCCACCCCGCCACCCCCACCGCCGGTCCCACCGAAGCCACCGGGCCGGCCACCGGGGGCCGCACCCGGTGCACCTCCGGGGACGACTCCGGGTGCACCGCCGAATCCGCCACCCGCTCCCGGCCGGAACCGGCCGAATCCCCCGCCCCGGGCCGCCCCGGCCCCGGCGCCACCGGGGGCGCCGAAGCCCCCGAACCGGCGCCCCGGGCCGCCGAAGCCGAACGCCCCTCCGGCCACCGCCGGACCGGCGCTGGGGATCGCCCCGGACTCCGGGGTGGAGGCGGTCTCGACGGCGTAGGCGGCCGGTCCGGCCAGGGTGGCCACCAGCCCCACCACCACGGCGATGGCCACCCAGCGACGGAGCCACCTCGGCGGCAGCAGCAGGGCCACCCCTCCGACGACGCCGGCCACCACGATGAGCGTCCGGAGCCAGGGGTGCCACTCCGGGCTGCGGTCCAGCAGGAACCATCCCCACACCACGGTGGCGGCCAGGGCGGCCACCAGCACCAGGCGGGCGACGAGCGAGGCGCGCCGCGACCACATCATCACCGAGCCCATCCCGATGAGGGCGCCGATGGCCGGGGCCAGGGCCACCGTGTAGTACGGGTGGATGATCCCCTGGGCGAAGCTGAACACCACGGCGGTGGTCAGCAGGGATCCGCCCCACAGCAGGAAGGCGGCCCGGGTCCGGTCGGTCCGCGGGGTCCGGGCCGTGTAGACGAGGGCCGCCACCAGGAAGATGAGCGCCGCCGGCAGCAGCCAGGAGATCTGGCCCCCCATCGACGACTGGAAGAGACGGTTCCAGCCGGTCGGGCCCCACAGGGAGCCGCCACCCGCCCCCACCCCACCGACGCCGAACCGCCCGCCGGCCACCACGCTGCCCGTCTCGTTCCCGGACAGGCGGCCGAACCCGTTGTAGCCGAACACCAGGTTGAGGATGGAGTTGTCCTGCGAGCCACCGACGTAGGGACGGTCGGCGGCGGGGGTCAGCTGGACCACCGCCACCCACCAGCCCGAGGCCACCACCAGGGCCACGGCGGCCAGGGTGAGCTGCCAGACCCGGCGCCAGAAGCGGGGCGGGGCGGCCAGGAGGTACACCAGGCCGAAGGCGGGGACCACCAGGTAGGCCTGCAGCATCTTGGTCAGGAACCCGGTGCCCACGAAGACGGCCATCAGGACGATCCACCGGGTCCGTCCCGACTCCAGCCCTCGCACGGTGCAGTAGGCGGCCAGGGTGAGGAGCAGCACCAGCAGGGCGTCGGGGTTGTTGAAGCGGAACATCAGCACGGCCACCGGGGTCAGGGCCAGCACCCCGCCGGCCAGCAGGCCTGCCGCCGGCGAGAACCACCGCCGGACCGTCAGGTAGAGGACCCCCACCGAGGCCACCCCCTCGAGGGCCTGGGGGACCAGGATGCTCCAGGCGTTGACCCCGAAGATCCGGGCGGACACCTCCATCACCCACAACGACACCGGCGGCTTGTCCACGGTGATGAAGTTGGAGGCGTCGGACGAGCCGAAGAAGGCGGCCCGGAGGCTCTTGGTGCCCGCCTGGACCGCCGCCGAGTAGAAGGAGTTGGCCCAGCCGGAGGCGCCGAGCCCCCAGAGGTAGAGGACGGCGGTGCCGGCCAGGAGGGCGAGCAGGGACGGCCGGACCCAGGCGGGATCCGTCGGTCTGCCCCGGACCAGCCGGTGGGCGCGGCCGGTCCACCCGGACCGGGCGGGCGGCTCGTCGATCGGGGGCGTGCCGTCACCGTCGTGCCCGGTGGCCCCGGCTCCGTCCGCCCAGCCGTCGGGCCCTCCCGGCCCGGACGGGTGGTCGTCCGGCGGGCCGGCGGGCGGCCCCGGCTCCGGACCCGGGTGGGGCGGTGGCGGCGCCGGTGCCACGACGTCGCCGGGGGTCGACGGGGCGGTCAGCTCCGAGGTCACTCCGGCACCCCGACGGCGGTCGGCGGCGACGCCGACCCGGAGGGGTCCCGCCCCGGCACCGGCGCACCCGGGGTCGGGGCGGGCTCCGGGGCGGTGGGCGTGGCGGCGACATCCCAGCGGGGCACCGGATGGCGGGCCAGCCTGGCGATCCCCTCGAGGTCCCGCACGGTCGTCCTCCACAGGTGCACCCGGGAGTCGGTGTTCTCGACCCACGTCACCGGCACCTCCCCGATCCGGAACCCACGGCGCCGGGCGGCCACCAGCAGCTCGGTGTCGAAGAACCACCCGTCGTCGGCGACGAGGGGCAGCAGGTGCTCGACGGCCTCGCGGCGGGCCGCCTTGAACCCGCACTGGGCGTCGGACACCGTCAGGCCGAGCGTCAGGTGGACGAGCCGGTTGTAGCCGCGCGAGAGCGCCTCGCGGCGCAGGCTCCGCACCACGGTCGACCCCCGGGCCAGCCGGGTGCCGACCATCAGGTCGCGGCTGCCGTCGAGGAGCGGGGTGACCAGCGGGCCGAAGGCGTCGAGTCCGGTGGACAGGTCGATGTCCATGTAGGCGACCACCGGCGAGCGGCTGGCCGACCAGGCGGTCCGGAGGGCGCGGCCCCGGCCCTTCTCCTCGATCCGCACCATGTCGACACCGTCGATCTCGTCGACCAGGCGGCGGCCGATGACGGGGGTGGCGTCGGTGCTGCCGTTGTCGACGATGGTCACCAGGGCCCGACGGCCGAACGCCCCGTCGAGGTACGACCGGAGTCCCCGCACCCCGGACTCGAGACGGCGCTCCTCGTCGAAGACCGGCAGCACCACCTCGAGGGCGGGCGGCGTCGGACCCGGTGAGGCCCCCGAGGGGCCCGCCGCCGACCCGTCGGGGGCGGGGCGTGACGGGGCTCCGTCGGCGGCCCGCACCCCGGAGGCGTCGCCGTGGTCACGCGAGGACATGCACGAACCATGGCACGACTCGCTGTGAATGGGCCCGCAGGTACCTAAGAATCCGCTGTGAACCGCCGGTGCCCCCGAGGCCGTGGGACCGACCGGCGGCGGCTCGCGCGACTGAAACCGGCCCCGCCGGGTAAGTTCTTTCCCGCGGACGGGGCGGTTCCGCCCGGGTCGGCCTGTTCCGGGGCCCGGAGGCGGAGGAGGAGAGTGAGCAGATGGCCGGGTTGCTTGAACAGACAGGTGCACTCGGTACCGCCGCCTCCTACGCCGGGGTGCGCTCCCTGACCGAACGCCTGGCGGCCCCGCTGTCGGCCGAGGACCAGACGGTCCAGTCGATGCCGGACGCCAGCCCCACCAAGTGGCACCGTGCCCACACGTCGTGGTTTTTCGAGACGTTCGTGCTGCGCGCCCTCGACGACGGCTACGAGCCGTTCCACCCCGCCTACGAGTACCTGTTCAACTCGTACTACGAGGGCGTGGGCGCCTTCCACCCCCGCGAGGCCCGGGGCCTGCTGTCCCGACCGGGCATCGACGAGATCGCCGCCTACCGGGCCCACGTCGACCGGGAGATGGGCCGGGTGCTCGACCGCCCCCGGCCGCCCGAGGTGGCCGCCCTCGTCGAGCTGGGCCTCCACCACGAGCAGCAGCACCAGGAGCTGCTGCTGATGGACATCAAGCACACCCTGTCCCGCAACCCGCTCCACCGCTCCTATCTCGACCTCGAGGGCCCGACCGGTGACGGGGGCCACCTGCCGTCGCTGCAGTGGACCGAGCACGCCGGGGGGCCCATCGAGATCGGGGCCGGCGGGGACGGCTTCGCCTACGACAACGAGCGGCCCCGCCACGTCGAGTACCTCCGTCCCTTCGCCGTGGCCGACCGCCCGGTGACCAGCGCCGAGTGGATCGCCTTCATCGACGACGGCGGCTACCGCCGCCCCGAGCTCTGGCTGTCCGACGGGTGGTCGACCATCCGGAAGGACGGGTGGGACGCCCCCCTCTACTGGACCCGCCTCGACGACCGTTGGCACCTCTTCACCCTGGGGGGGTTCCGCCCCGTCCACCCGGACGAGCCGGTTTGCCACATCAGCTACTACGAGGCCGACGCCTACGCCCGGTGGGCGGGCGCCCGCCTCCCCTCGGAGGCCGAGTGGGAGGTGGTGGCCGACCCGGCCGGCGACGGTGGCAACTTCCTCGACCTCGACCGCCTCCACCCCGCCCCGGTCCCCGCCACCGGAGCCGGTGCGGGGCGCACCGCCCCCTGCGGCGACGTCTGGCAGTGGACCTCCTCGGCCTACAGCGCCTACCCCGGCTTCGAGCCGGCCGCCGGGGCGGTCGGCGAGTACAACGGCAAGTTCATGGTCAGCCAGTACGTCCTGCGGGGCGGCTCCTGCGTCACCCCCACCGGCCATGTCCGCACCACCTACCGCAACTTCTTCCCGCCCTCGGCGCGTTGGGCGTTCAGCGGACTGCGCCTGGCCCGGGACTGCTGAGTCCCCCGAACCCCGGAGAGAGCCGTGCCCTCACCATCCGACCGTGCCGTGCCGCCCACCCTCGCCGTCCACCTGACACCCGACGACCTCCGGGGAGCCATGGAACGCGACGTCCGGGCCGGGCTCACCGCCGTCCCGAAGCAGATCCCCCCGGTCTACTTCTACGACGACCGCGGGTCCCGTCTGTTCGACGAGATCACCCGCCTGCCGGAGTACTACCCGACCCGCTGCGAGCGCTGGATCCTCGAGACGTTCGCCAAGGAGATGGCGCTGACCTCCGGGGCCGACGTGCTGGTGGAGCTGGGCGCCGGCACCTGCGACAAGTCGCGGGTCCTGCTCGACGCCATGCGGTCCACCGGGCTCCTGTCCCGGTACGTGCCGCTGGACGTCAGCAGCACCACCATCTGGGAGGCGGCCACCGCCCTGTCCGAGGAGTACCCCGGGGTGGCCGTCGACGCCGTGGTGGCCGACTTCCACCGGCACCTGGGCCTGCTGCCCACCGACGGGCGCCGGCTGATCGCCTTCCTGGGCGGCACCATCGGCAACCTCGACCCGGCCCAGCGCCGGCGGTTCCTGGTCGACCTGGACTGCGTGATGGACGCCGAGGACCGCCTGCTGATCGGCACCGACCTGGTCAAGGACCGGGAGCGCCTGGTCCGCGCCTACGACGACGCCGCCGGGGTGACGGCGGCGTTCAACCGAAACGTGCTCGCCGTCCTCAACCGCGACCTCGGCGCCGACTTCGACCTCGACCGGTTCGACCACGTGGCCAGGTGGAACGAGGACGACCACCGGATCGAGATGTGGCTGCGGTCCACCGCCGACCAGGCCATCCGGATCGGCGACCTCGACCTCGACCTCACCTTCGCCGACGGCGAGGAGATGCTGACCGAGATCAGCACCAAGTTCACCCCCGAGGCGCTGGAGGCGGAGCTGGTGGAGTGCGGCTTCGTGGTGGACGCCGCCTGGCGGTCGGAGGGCGACGAGTTCCAGCTGACCCTCTGCCACCCGTACTGCTGAAGCGGGCGGGGGACGGCCCCGCCGGGGGACGGGTCAGCCGTTCCGGCCGGGGGGACGGGTCGCACGGCCCGCGGGCGGGGTCGGTCGTCCCGGCCGGCCTAGCTCGAGGCCAGGTCCTTCAGGGCCGGCTCGATGGCCCGGTGGAAGGTGGGATAGGCGTAGATCATGTGCCGGAGGGTCTCGGTCGGCACCTCGGCGTGCACGGCCAGGGTGAGCAGGCCCAGCACCTCACCGCCCATCGGACCGGCCGACGAGGCCCCCACCAGCACGCCCCGGTCGGCGTCCTCCACCAGCTTGATGTAGCCGCGGTTGCCGGCCTTGTGGATCCAGCCCCGGGCCGAGGTCTCGAGCTCCGTGAACCCCACGTTCACCCGCAGGCCCTTCTCCCGGGCCGCCCGCTCGTTGAGGCCCACCGAGCCGATCTCCGGGTCGGTGAAGGTGACCCGGGGCACGGCCCGGTAGTCGGCCGGGGTCACCGGCTCGCCCAGGATGTCGTGGACCACGATGTCGGCCTGGTACATCGACACGTGGGTGAACGCCCCCTTGGCGGTCACGTCGCCGACCGCCCACACCCCCTCCACCACCCGGAGATGGTCGTCCACGGGGACGGCGCGGGCATCGGCGGCGATCCCCAGCGACTCGAGCCCCAGGCCGGCCAGGGACGGGCGCCGGCCGGTGGCCACCAGCAGGCGCTCCACCACCACCGGGGACACGCCCCCGACGTGGAGGGTGAACTGCCCGTCCTGGTGGGCCACCGATTCGATGGTCACCCCGGTGAGCACGCCGATCCCCTCGTCGGCGAAGACCTCGGCCAGTAGCTCCCCGGCCTCGGGCTCCTCGGGCCCCATCAGCCGGGGACCCAGCTCCAGCACCGTCACCCGGGACCCGAACCGCGAGAAGACCTGGGCCAGCTCCACCCCGATCGGGCCGCCGCCGATGATGGCCAGCGAGGCGGGGACCTCCTCGGTCTCGATGGCGTCGCGGTTGTTCCAGGCCGGCACGTCGGCCAGCCCGGGGATGGGCGGGCTCCACGAGGTCGCCCCCACCCCCAGCACCACCGCCCGGGAGGCCTCGAAGGTCCGGTCCCCCACCACCACCGTCGAGGGCCCCTCGAGGTGCGCCCACCCCCGGACGAACCGGCCGCCCTTCCGCTCGAACCGCTCGACGGCCACCGTGTCGTCCCAGTCGTCGGTGGCCTCCTTCCGGATGCGCTCGGCGACCGGGGCCCAGGCGGGCGTCACCGACGACTCCCCGGCGATGCCCGGGATGCGACGTCCCTCGGCCAGGAGGTCGGAGCCCCGGATCATCATCTTGGAGGGGATGCACCCCCAGTAGGGGCACTCGCCGCCCACCAGGCGCCCGTCGATCCCGACCACGTCGAGGCCGGCCTCGGCCAGCCGCTCGGCGACGTCCTCACTCCCCGGTCCCATCCCCACCACGATCACTTCAGCGTGCTCGGTCACGGCGCTCCTCGCTCTGTTCCGTCGTTCCACGGCTCCGGTCGTCCACCGTCCCACCGTCCCACCGCCCCACCGCCGATGGCCAACCCGCCCCTCGGCCCCGGCCGGCCCGCCCCCGGGTCTACCGCACGGGCTGGTCGGCCGTTCGGCGACCGCCCGACCCGCCCCGCCCCGACCCCTCCCGCCCCCGGGCCCCCCCGCCCCCCGGGCCCCCGGTCGGCCCCTCCCGCCTCCTCCATCGGACCCGGTCGGCACCGGAGGGAACATGCCCGGGCGCCCGGGCGTTGAACCTCACATGACCGTACGAGCGACATGGAACGGCGCCGTTCTCGCCGAAAGTGACCGGACCGTGGTGGTGGAGGGCAACCACTACTTCCCCGACGACCAGGTGCACTCGGAGTACTTCGAGGCCAGCGACACCCGGTCGGTCTGCCCGTGGAAGGGCACCGCCAGCTACCGGACGGTGACCGTCGACGGGGCCCGCAACGAGGACGCCGCCTGGTACTACCCGGAGCCGAAGGACGCCGCCAAGGAGATCCTCGGCCACACCGCCTTCTGGAAGGGCGTGGAGGTCTCCGAGGTCGCCTGAGTCTCCGCGATCGCCGGAGGCTCCGAGGTCGCCGGAGTCGCCGGACGCCGGCCCCGGGTCGACCGGGGGACCTCGGTCCCCGTCTCAGCCCCGACGACGGGCGATGTCGAAGCAGGCGATCGATCCCGCCGTGGCCACGTTGAGCGACGACAGGGTGCCGTGCTGGGGGATGGCGGCCAGGGCGTCGCACCGCTTCCGGGTGAGCGGAGCCAGCCCGTCGCCCTCGGAGCCGACCACCAGCGCCACCGGCTGATCGCCCAGCGGAAGGTCGTAGAGGGAGCGGGGGGCGTCGCCGTCGAGGCCCACCGTCCAGAGGCCCAGGCTCGACATCCGCTGGAGGGCGCTGGGCACCCCGGGCACCAGCGTCATCCGGAGGTACTCGATGGCGCCGGCCGCCACCTTGGCCACCGTGGGGGAGAGATGGGCGGAGCGGTGCTTGGGGAGCACGATGCCGGTCACCCCGGCGCACTCCGCGCTCCGCAGCAGGTTCCCCAGGTTGTGGGGGTCGGTGACCCCGTCGAACACCAGCAGGAACGGCGGACGACCCTTACCGGTCGGCTGGCACAGTTCCTCGAGGTCGGTGCCCTCCACCGCCGAGGCCAGGGCCACCACCCCCTGGGGTCCCTCGGTGCGGGCCACCTGGTCGATCCGGCGGCGCGAGACCCGCTCCACCTTCACCCGCCGCTTGACCGCCAACGCCTCGATCTCGTCGAGGATGGCCGCCGGGTCCATGCCCTCGGCCACCAGCAGCTGCCGGACCCGCCGCCGGTTGGCGTGCAGCAGCTCCCGGACCGCCTGGCGGCCCTCCACCTGCTCGCCCCCCAGGCCGACCGACTCGCTCCGTCGACGATCACCCGGTCGGTCCCGGTCGTCGTCAGCCCGGCGGACGGGACCTGCCCCGCCCCCGGCGCGGGCGCCGCGGCCGGAGCCTCCACCCGCACCACGCCCGCCCGACCCGGCGGAGCCGCCCCGGCCACCGGCACTCCCGCCCCGGCCGCCGGCACCCCCCCGACCGGCCGCGCTCCCGCCCCGGGCCCCCGCCCCGCCCTTGCCCGCCGAGCTCCCGCCCCAGGCCCCGGGTCCGGTGCGCTTGGGCGGGCGTCCCCGCCCGGATCCCGGGCTCACGACCGGCCCCCCGGGATCGCCCCGGCTCCGTCGCCCAGCGGCGCCAGCAGGACCACCGCCGTGCAGGCGATCCCCTCGGCGCGGCCCAGGGCGCCCAGGCCCTCGGCCCGGGTGGCCTTGACGTTCACCGGGGCGCCGAGGGCGGTCGACAGCCGCTCGGACATGGCCTCGACCCTGGACGCCAGCCTGGGTCGCTCCGCCACCACCGTGCAGTCGCCGTTCACCGGCGTCCAGCCCGCCTCGGCGGCCAACGCCACCACCTGGGCGAGCAGGGCGATGCTGTCGGCCCCCGCCCACGCCGGATCGGTGTCGGGAGCGTGGCGGCCCAGGTCACCGAGGCCGGCCGCCCCCAGGACGGCGTCGGCGACGGCGTGGGCCACCACGTCGGCGTCGCTGTGCCCCTCCAACCCGGTCACGCCCTCCCCGGTGATCGCCACCCCACCCAGGACCAGGGGGCGGTCGGGGTCGTCGGAGAACCGGTGGACGTCGATGCCCTGCCCCACCCGGAACCCGGCGGCCGGCCCGGGGGCCGGGCCGGCGGTCACGGCACCGCCCCGGAGGGCAGCAGCGCCTCGGCCACGGTCAGGTCCTCGGGGTAGGTCAGCTTCAGGTTGGTGGGTACGCCGGGCACGGTGCGCACCGTAGCCCCGCGGGCCTCCAGGAGCCCCGCATCGTCGGTGGCCTCCCCGCCGGCGGCGTGGGCGGCCCGGAGGGTGGAGGCCACGAACGCCTGGGGGGTCTGGACGGTCACCATCCCGGCGCGGTCGACGGTGGCGGTCACCACCCCGTCGGTCACCCGCTTCACCGTGTCGGACACCGGCACCACCGGGATGGCCCCGTCGGCCCCCCCGGACACCACGGCTGCCACCACCGCCTCGAAGAGCGAGGGCGGGGCCAGCGGGCGGGCGGCGTCGTGGATGACGATCACCGCCGCCTCCTCCGGCACCGCGGCCAGGCCCGCCCGGACCGAGGCGCTCCGGGAGTCGCCACCGGCCACCACCAGGTCGGCACCCCAGGCATCGTCGGTCGTCACGGCCCCGGAGCCGTCCGGGTCGCCACCGGCCGGCACCACCACCACCACGCCGGAGGCCACCGACCGGGCGGCCTGCACCGACCAGGCGATGACCGGTCGACCGGCCAGCTCGAGGAACTGCTTGGGGCGGCCGAACCGGGTTCCGGTGCCCCCCGCCACCACCACGGCCCAGACCGGGGCCCCTGGGCTCAGGGAAGCGCCTCGTCGAGCCGCAGCTCGGCGGTCTCCTCGTCGACGGCCAGGGCGAAGGTCAGCTCGGACACCAGGATCTGGCGGGCCCGGCTGAGCATGCGCTTCTCGCCGGCCGACAGCCCCTTGTCCTTGTCCCGGATCGACAGGTTCCGGACCACTTCGGCCACCTGGTAGATGTCGCCGGACCGGAGCTTCTCCGAGTGGTTCTTGTACCGCCGCGACCAGTTGGTGGGCATCCGGGCCTCCTTCTTCCGGAGCACCGCGAACACCTCCTCGACCTCTTCGTCGTTGATGACCTCGCGGAGGCCGACGCCTTCCGTGTTGTCGGCCGGGACCATGAGGGTCAGATCCCCGTAGGCGAGACGGAGTACCAGGTACTCCTTCTTCTCTCCGAAGGCCTCCTTGGTCTCGCGTCGTTCAACGACAGCCGCGCCGTGGTGCGGATAGACGACCTTGTCACCGATGTCGAACACCGTTCCTCCTGGCGTTGCGTGCTGATCCCGGGCAGGTGAGCGACATCGGGACCGCGTAGACGAAGCAACCAAGGGTACACGGTGCCGGGTCCCTCCCCGACCCGCCCCCCGACGCCACCGCCGGTGTGCCTGCGCCTACTGGTAGCGCTCGAAGATGCTGGTCTCGGCCAGCCGGGCCAGGCCCTCCTTGACCGAGCGGGCCTTGGCCACCCCCACGCCCTCCACCTGCTCGAGCTCGGTCAGCGAGGCCCGCATGATCTGCTGCAGGTTCACGAACCGGTCCACGATGCGCTCGATGATGGTGTCCGACAGGCGGGGCAGGCGGTGGAGGAGCCGGTAGCCACGGGGCTCCACCCCGGAGTGGATGTCGGTGAGGGAGGCGGGCAGGGAGAGCACCTCGGTCACCCGATGGACGTCCACCAGCTCGTCGGGCGTCAGGTTGGCCAGCCGGGTGGCGGCCCGCTCGACGGCGTCGGCCCGCTGGGCGGGAGCCGGGGAGGTGTGCCGGAGGTAGTCCCGGATGACCAGGCGCAGCGAGTCGGACACCCCGTCCATCAGCTCGGCCAGCTGCAGCCGGACCAGGCGGCCGTCGTCGCCCAGCTCCACCAGGTACCCGGAGACCTCGTCGGCGATCCGCACCACCATCTCCGCCGACTGGAGGGCGGCGGCCACGTCCCCCACCGACACGGTGTCCTCCACCTCGAGGGAGGACAGACCGGTGAGCGTGACGTCGAACCGGCTCCGGAAGCGCTCCAGGGTGGCCAGGGCCTGGTCGGCACGGTCGCGGAGCCAGCTGATCGGCTGCAGGGTGTGCTTCTGGTCGTTCCGGTAGACGGCGATGATCGACATGGCGGCCGACACCGACAGCACCGGGACGTCGATCGACCGGGCGACCCGCTCGGCGGTGCGGTGGCGGGTCCCCGTCTCGGTGGTGGGGATGGAGGCCTTGGGCATCAGGTGGACGTTGGCCCGGGCGATACGGGAGGCGTCCGAGGCCAGGATGATGGCGCCGTCCATTTTGGCCAGCTCCGACAGTCGCTGGGGGCTGAACTCGGCGTCGAGCAGGAAGCCCCCCGAGCAGATGGAGAGCACCGCCGGGTCGTCGCCCACCACCACCAGGGCGCCCCGCTTGGCCTGCAGTACCCGGTCGAGACCGTCGCGCAACGGCCGTCCCGGCGCGGCCATGGCCAGTGCCTCGTTGAGCGCCGTCTGCTGGCGAGTGCTCACCGGCGAATGGTACCCGCCGGCACCGTCGGGCGCCCTGGAAACGCGGGCCCCGACAGTCCGCTGTCGGTCACCTGGACGGTGCCCACCACTCGGCCGACCCGGGCGGTCACCGACCGTCCTCGTCCGCAGCGATATCCGCGGCGATGTCCCGGAAGGGGTCCGGGTCCCCGTCCCGGCCGACGGGCGCACTCCCGTCCCCGGCGGGGGCATCCCCGTCGGCCCGGAACCTCCGGTCGATCGCCTCGAGGGCGGCCTCGAGCTCCTCGTCGTCCGACCCCCCGTCCCCGTGCACCACCGTCAGGTCCCCCATCGACCGGCGGTGACGCGGCACGTCCGGGGTCGGGGGCGGCCCCACGCCGCACAGGTCGAGCGCCCCGGCCACGGTCTCCGCCCGGATCAGCTCCATGCCGGCCGGTCCGGCCGGTGAGTTGCCGGGCACCACCGCCCGCCGGAATCCGAGGCGGGCCGCCTCCTCGAGCCGCTTGCCCACATTGTCGACCTGCCGGACCTCACCACCCAGTCCCACCTCGCCCAGCGCCACCAGGTCGGGCGGGAGCGGGCGACCGGTGGCGGCCGACGCCACCGCCAGGGCCACCGCCAGGTCGGCGGCGGGCTCGGTGACCCGCACCCCGCCGGCCACCGAGGCGAACACGTCGAGCCGGGGAAGGTCGAGGCCGGAGTACCGCGCCAGCACGGCCAGGGTCATGACCAGACGACTGCCGTCCAGGCCGACCACCGACCGTTTGGGGGTTGCCGCCCCCATGGGCGTCACCAGGGCCTGGAGCTCCACCAGGAGGGTCCTGCGGCCCTGCATGGCCGGGAGCACGCTGCCACCCGCCACCCCGGGCCGCCGGTCCCCGAGGAGCAGGCGCCCGGGGTCGTCCACCCGGTTGAGGCCGTGGTCGGCCATTTCGAACAGTCCCAGCTCGCCGGTGGGCCCGTAACGGTGCTTGACCGCCACCAGCAGCCGGAGCGAGTGGTGACGGTCACCCTCGAAGGAGAGCACGGTGTCGACCATGTGCTCGAGCGCCCGGGGACCCGCCAACGAGCCGTCCTTGGTGACATGGCCGACCAGCACCACCGCCACCTGCCGGGCCTTGGCCAGGCCGACCAGCTGGTCGGCGCACTCCCGGACCTGGGTGACGCTCCCGGGCACCCCACCGGCCCGGCGCTGGCCGGCGGTGGCCGGACCCACCGCCACCGCCTGGATGGAGTCCACCACCACCAGGTCGCAGTCGGTCTCCACCACGGCGGCGGCCACCGCTCCCACATCGGTCACCGGCAGGATGAGGAGGCCGGGCGGCACCGCCCCCAGCCGCTCGGCCCGCAGGCGGACCTGGTGGGCCGACTCCTCGGCGGAGACCAGCAGCACCCGGTGGCCGGCGGCGGCCCGGGCCATCAGCACCTGCAGCAGCAGGGTCGACTTGCCGATGCCCGGCTCGCCCCCCAGGAGGGTGACCGAGCCCGGCACCAGCCCGCCGGCCAGCACCCGGTCGAATTCGTCCACCCCGGTGGAGATGGCCTTGGCCTCGCTCAGGTCCACCGACGACAGGGGCATGGGCATGGCCGAGAGGTCCAGCTCGTTCACCGCCTGCACCAGCGGGTCGAGGGCGGACTCCTCCACCAGGGTGTTCCACTCCCCGCAGGTCGGGCAGCGGCCCACCCACTGGGGCGTGGTGGCACCGCAGTCGATGCAACGGTGGCGTCGGATGGTCTTGGCCATGGGGCGATGGTAGGGAACGGGTGCGACAGGTGGGGCCATGGTGCGCCGATCGGGGCTGCAGCCGGCTCCGATCGTGCACCTTGGCACTCCGCCCGCCCCGCCGGACCCGCCCCGCCACCCACCACGACCCGCCACCCACCACCCGCTCCGGTCCGGTCGATCCGGGCCCCGGAACGGCCGAACCCCCCGCCACCAGGTGACAGGGGGTTCGCAGTACCGCATCGGGCCCACCGGTCGGCCCCGCCCGGCAGCGCCGGTGGACCGCCCGGGGCGGGCCGGGGTCAGTCCGGCTCGGCGCCGGCGCCGGCCAGCTCGACCGGCGGCGGAGGCTCCACGCCCTCGATGGCCTTGAAGGTGAGCTGCTGCTCACCGGCCACCAGCGGCGGTGCACCCTTCACATCGAAGGCGGCGGCCTGGTCCGGCGTGATGGTCTCCACGTCGACCACGATGGTCTCGCCGGAGCGGAACTCCTTCCACAGGATGCGCTCCGACAGCGGGTCCTCGATCATCTGCTGGATGGCCCGGCGCAGCGGCCGTGCGCCCAGCTGGGGGTCGTAGCCCTTCTCGGCGAGCAGCTTCTTGGCCGCCGGGGTGAGCACCAGGCTGAGGCCCTGCAGCTCGAGCTGGTTGGTGACCCGCTGGATCATGAGGTCGACGATCTCCACGACCTCCTTCATCGACAGCTCGTGGAAGACGACCACCTCGTCGATGCGGTTGAGGAACTCGGGCCGGAAGTGCGCCTTCAGCGCCTCGTTGACCTTGGTCTTCATCCGCTCGTAGGTGACCGCCTCCGACGACTTGGCGAAGCCCACCGACGACTTGCGGAGGTCGGCGGTCCCCAGGTTGGAGGTCATGATCAGCACCGTGTTCTTGAAGTCCACCGAGCGCCCCTGGGCGTCGGTGAGCCGGCCGTCCTCCAGGATCTGGAGGAGCGTGTTGAACACGTCGGCGTGGGCCTTCTCCACCTCGTCGAAGAGCACCACCGAGAACGGCTTGCGCCGCACGGCCTCGGTCAGCTGGCCGCCCTCCTCGTACCCGACGTAGCCGGGGGGCGAGCCGACCAGGCGGCTCACCGTGTGCTTCTCCATGTACTCGGACATGTCGAGCTGGATCAGGGCGTCCTCGTCGTCGAAGAGGAACTCGGCCAGCGTCTTGGCCAGCTCGGTCTTGCCGACACCCGTGGGGCCCAGAAAGATGAACGAGCCGCTGGGACGCTTGGGGTCCTTGAGGCCGGCACGGGTCCGGCGGATCGACCGGGCCAGGGCGGCGATGGCCGGCTCCTGTCCGATGACCCGCTTGTGGAGCTCGTCCTCCATGCGTAGCAGCTTGGAGGTCTCCTCCTCGGTGAGCCGGTAGACGGGGATGCCCGTCCAGTTGGCCAGCACCTCGGCGATGACCTCCTCGTCGACCACGTCGAACAGGTCGACGCCCTCGGCCCGCCACTCCGCCTCCATGGCGTCCTTGCGGTCCAGGCGGTCCTTCTCCTGCTCGGCCAGCTTCTTGGCCTGGTCGAACGCCTGCTTCTCCAGGGCGTTCTCCTTGTCGGCCCGGAGCCGGGTGATCTCCTCCTCGAGCTTCTTGTAGGAGGGGGGGGTGGTCATCCGGCGGATGCGCAGGCGGCTGCCGGCCTCGTCGATGAGGTCGATGGCCTTGTCCGGGAGGTAGCGGTCGGCCAGGTACCGGTCGGCCAGGTTGGCCGCCGCCACCAGGGCCTGGTCGGTGATGGTCACCGCGTGGTGCGACTCGTAGCGGTCCCGGAGGCCCTTGAGGATCTCGATGGTCAGGGCCACGTTGGGCTGGTCCACCTTGATGGGCTGGAACCGGCGCTCGAGGGCGGCGTCCTTCTCGAGGTGCTTGCGGTACTCGTCGATGGTGGTGGCGCCGATGGTCTGGAGCTCGCCCCGGGCCAGCATCGGCTTCAGGATGGAGGCGGCGTCGATGGCCCCCTCGGCCGCCCCCGCTCCCACCAGGGTGTGGAGCTCGTCGATGAACAGCACGATGTCGCCGCGGGTGCGGATCTCCTTCAGCACCTTCTTCAGGCGCTCCTCGAAGTCGCCGCGGTAGCGGCTCCCGGCCACCAGGGCGCCCAGGTCGAGGGTGTAGAGCTGCTTGCCGCTGAGGGTCTCGGGGACGTCGTTGGCCACGATGCGCTGGGCCAGGCCCTCGACGATGGCCGTCTTGCCGACCCCGGGCTCGCCGATGAGCACCGGGTTGTTCTTGGTCCGGCGGGACAGCACCTGCATGACCCGCTCGATCTCCTTCTCGCGCCCGACCACCGGGTCGAGCTTGTGCTCGCGGGCCAGGGAGGTCAGGTTGCGACCGAACTGGTCGAGCACCGGCGAGCCGGTGGGCGAGTCGGAGGACTGGCTGCCGGGCGAGCCGGCTCCCACCGGCTCCTTGCCCTGGTAGCCGGAGAGCAGCTGGATGACCTGCTGGCGGACGCGCGGCAGATCGGCGCCGAGGCTCTGGAGGACCTGGGCGGCCACCCCCTCGCCCTCGCGCACCAGACCCAGCAGCATGTGCTCGGTGCCGATGTAGCTGTGGCCCAGCTGGAGCGCCTCCCGGAGGGAGAGCTCGAGGACCTTTTTGGCGCGGGGCGTGAAGGGCGGGGACCCGGTGGGGGCGGACCCGGCCAGGCCGATCGTCTCCTCCACCTTCTCGCGCACGGCCTCGAGGGAGACCCCCATCGACTCGAGCGCCTTGGCCGCGACGCCTTCACCCTCGTGGATCAAGCCCAGGAGGATGTGCTCCGTGCCAATGAAACTGTGGTTCAGGAGGCGCGCTTCCTCTTGTGCGAGCACAAGCACCCTGCGAGCCCTGTCTGTGAATCGTTCGAACACTCGACACCGCCTCCATCCGCGGTTCAGCAACTAGACCGGAGTCTACAGGTGCGGGTGCGACCCGCACCCTCACCGACCCGGTTCCTCAACGACCTGCACTGTCGCCTATCGTCTGTCTGAAGTGAACGTCGTCGAGCTTCTGGGTCTTCCCGCCCTCGAGGAACAGCTGCAACTCCTGGAGCCCATGCTCATGGAGTGCGTCGTGACGGGCGACGACTTCCTCGACGAGGTCACCACCCACCTGATCGCCGCCGGTGGGAAGCGGCTCCGGCCGGTATTGGCCCTGTCCACGGCCACCGGGGGCCTCGGGGCGGCCACCCGTGAGGACCTGCTGGGTTCGGCCGCCGTCGAGCTGGTCCACCTGGCCTCCCTCTACCACGACGACGTCATGGACGAGGCGACCATCCGCCGCAACGTGGAGAGCGTGAACTCCCGGTTCGGGAACCTGGTGGCCATCGTGGCCGGCGACTTCCTGCTGGCCCGCTCCGCCGAGATCGCCGCCGGCCTGGGCACCGAGATCGCCGGGCTGCTGGCCGCCACCCTCGGCGAGCTCTGCCAGGGCCAGGTCTCCGAGGTCCACGCCGCCTTCCAGGTCGGCCGGACCATCGACGACTACACCACCGCCATCTCCGGGAAGACCGCCTCCCTGATGGCCACCAGCTGCCGCATCGGCGCCCTGACCGCCGGTCGCGACCGGTCCCAGGTCGAGGCGTTCACCGCCTTCGGGCGGTTCTTCGGGATGATCTTCCAGGTCAGGGACGACATCCTCGACGTCATCGGCTCGGCCGCCGAGCTGGGCAAGCCGGCCGGCCAGGACCTGGCCGAGGGCATCTACACCCTGCCCGTCCTCCTGGCCCTGGACGACCCGGACACCGGACCGGACCTGAAGCCGCTGCTCGGCCGCCCCCTCGGGGACGACGAGCGCGAGCAGGCCCGGTCCCTGGTGGCCGCCTCCGGCGCCGTCCCCGCCTCGGTGGCCGTGGGGCGCCGGTACGCCCAGGAGGCCGCCGACGCCGCCGCCGCCTGCCCGACCCCGGAGCTGGCCGCCGGGCTGGCCCGGTTGGCCAACTCGCTCCTGGACGACCTGCCGACCGGGTAGGTGGGTCGGGGGTGGGCCCCCTCCCGGACCGGTCGGCCCGGTGCGGACCGGTCGGCTCCCCCCGGCCGGTGTCCCCGCCTGCCGGCGCCGTGGGGCGCGTGGTCCCGGGTCCTGGCCCCTCCCCAGCCGGTCGGCCCGGTGCGGACCGGTGGGCTCCCGCCCGGCCGGTGTTGTCCCCGGCCGGTGTCCCCGTTCGTCGATGTCCTCCCCTGGCCGGTTCTCCCCGGCCGGTGTCCTCCCCGGGCGGTTCCACCCGGCCGTTCTCCCCGGCCGGTGATCCGACCAGCGGGGGGTGTCACACCCCCCTGGGACAATTTCCCCATGACAGGTCGGGTCCCCGGCGGGGCGACGAAGACGGAGGCGAGGGCCACCGGTGGGGCCACCCCGGCCGGGTGCTCGGCGGCGTGCGGTGGGGAGGGGGCCACCTCGGTCCTGTCCGGCGTGGAGTCGGAGCTCGAGGGGTTCGTGCGGTCCTTCGAGCCGGCCCGCTTCAGCGGTGACGACGCCGCCTCCCTGGTCCGGCGCTTCGCCCGGATCGAGCACCTGGCCCAGGCGGGCAAGACCCTGGCCGCCAGGCGGGCCGCCGACTCGGACATCCACCGCCGCTCCGGCCAGCGTTCGGGGGCCGAGTGGCTGGCCGCCGAGACCGGGGAGTCGCTGGGCGATGCCCTCGACACCCTGAAGCTGGGGGAGAACCTCGGCTCCCAGCCCGGGGTGGAGGACGCCCTCCGGGGCGGGAAGCTCTCCCCGAGGAAGGCCCGGCTGATCTCGGGGGCCGTGAAGGAGAACCCCGGGGCGGAGGCCGACCTGCTGGACGGGGCGGAGACCGACTCCCTCCGCACCGTCCAGGACAAGGCCGGCCGGGCCCGGGCCCAACGGGGCTCGGCCGAGGACGAGCGCCGGCGGGAGGAGCGGCTCCACGCCAGGCGGTCGCTCCGCACCTGGACCGATCCGGTCGACGGCATGACCCTCCTCCACGGCCGGTTCGCCCCCCTGGAGGGGGCCCGGCTGCGCTCGGCGCTGGAGCGGACGTGTGACCAGGTGTTCCGCCGGAACCGGAGGGCCGGCATCGAGGAGTCCCGGGACGCCTACATGGCCGACGCCCTGGTGGAGCTGGTGGCCACCGGGGCCACCGGGACCGGTGACCCGGCCGGGACCCGGGGTGCCGGAGCCGGGACAGGGCCCCGATGCCGGAGCCGGGCAGGGCCCCGATGCCGGGCAGGGACAGGGCACCGATGCCGGCAAGGGCACCGGAGGCCCGGGTGGTGGCCAGCGATCGGGCACCGGCCAGGGCCGGGGCCGGGGTGCCACCACCGGCACCGGCCGGTCCCGTGGCCCCTACCGGACCGACACCGTCCACGTCCGGGTCGACCTCGCCGCCCTGCGGGCCGGGTTCGCCGGGCCGGGACAGAGGTGCGAGATCCCCGGCATCGGGCCCATCTCGGTGGAGCGGGCCCGGGAGATCATGGGGGACGCCCTCCTCCGCCTGGTCATCACCGACGGGGTGGACGTCCCCTGCATCGTCAACCTGAAGCGGGGCATCCCCGCCCCGGTGGCCTCGGCCCTCTTGGAGCGGGACCCGGTCTGTGTGATCTCCGGCTGTGACCAGCACCGTCACCTCCAGATCGACCACTGGTCGGTGGACTTCGCCAAGCAGGGACCCACCCAGTGGTGGAACCTGGTCCGGCTGTGCCCCTTCCACCACGGGTTGAAGACCCGGGGCTACTTCCACCTGGACCGGAACCCCGACCACAGCTGGAGCTTCACCGTCACCCCCAAGGGGAGAGCCCACGGCTACGGCCCGGTCGGCCCACCCCCGGCGGATCCCGACCCACCCGACCCCGACCCGCCCGACCCGGGCGGCGGCCCCACCCTCTTCCCCCACACGGAGTGAGTGGGGCGCGCCTCCTGGTCGGCCTCAGGCACCCGGGCGCGAGGGAGGGCGCCGTCTCCGGCGCCCTCCGATCGTTCCGGCCGCTCAACGGCCGATGGTGATGGCCCGCTCAGGACCCCGTGGTCGGGCTGGTGGGGGCACTGCCCGGGCACTTCGCCTCGATCTTGGTGGTGGCGTTGGTGAGCCTGGCCTTGAAGGTCGAGCTCTCCAGGCGGGTGATGCGCTTCTCGATGGCGGCCGCCCGCTTGGTGTGGCCGGCTGCCGTCGCCTTCTGCTCGGCGGCGGTCAGCTTCGGAAGCCCGGCGCTGATGTCGGCCTCACCCTTGGCGATGCGGGTCAGGACCTTGTCGGCCCGGTCGCAGTTGAAGTGCACGCCCACCTTGGGAACGGCCGTGGTGGCGGCACCGGCAGTGCCGGTCAGGCCGAACACGCCCAGGGACAGGGCGCCGACGGCAACGGTCCCCACGGCAGCCCGGCGGGCGATCGAGCGGATCCGGCTGGTGGATGATGCGGCAGTGCTCGGCATGTGATCTCCTCGTTCCGGCCGGTGGGTTCCGGCCACTGCAATCACTCTCGTCGGCGCGGATTTGCAGTCGATCATGCCGGTATTAGGGATCCGTGAGGGATCGGGCCGCCGTCCGACCGCCGCCGGGGCCACATCCGGGCCGGATCCGGGCCGGCGGGTCCGGTCGATCCCGGGTCCCGCAAACCCCGTTGGCGTCGGAGCGGGTGGAGCGGATGGAGCGGTCCGAGTCTCAGCCCCGGCGACCCGCCGAATTCCGGTCGAAGATGATCCGGAGCCCGTGGAGGGTGAGCCACGGCTCCACGTACTCGATCTCCTCCGCATACGGTGCGATCAGCTCCGCCAGTCCTCCGGTCGCCACCACGGTGCACTCCCCCAGCACGGCGGCGAACCGGCGGCAGAGGCCGTCGACCTGCCCGGCGAAGCCGTAGAGGGCCCCGGACTGGATCGACTCGACCGTCGACTTGCCGATCACGCTGCGCGGCTCGACCAGCTCGACTCGCCGCAGGGCGGCGGCGTGGGCGAACAGGGCATCGAGGCTGATCTGCACCCCGGGGGTGATGGCCCCGCCCAGGTACTGGCCACTCTCCGAGATGGCGTCGAAGGTGGTGGCCGTACCCAGGTCGACCACCACGCAGGGGCCGCCGAAGAGGTCGTGGGCGCCGACGGCGTTGGCGATCCGGTCGGCGCCGACCTCCTTCGGGTTGTCGTAGAGGATGGGCATCCCGCTCTTGACGCCCGGCTCCAGCACCACCGCCGGCACGTCGAACCACCGGGTCACCATCTGGCGGAGGTTGGCGGTGACCAGCGGCACCGAGGAGGTGACGGCGATACCGGTGACGGCATCGTCGATGTCGAGACCGTCGAGGTCGAGGAGCTGGGTCAGCAGTAGGGCGTGCTCGTCAGCCGTCCGCTCCGACACCGTCGAGAGCCGCCAGTGGTGGGCGAGTCCGGACGGTTCGCTCCCGTCTCGGGGGCCGGTCTCCTCGGTGGGGTCGTCGGGGGCGTCGGCGAAGAGACCGACCACGGTCTCGGTGTTGCCGACGTCGATGGCGAGGAGCATGGTCAGGCCTTTCCCCGCAGCCGGCGGGAGGTTGGATCCAACGGAAGGTCGAGGCCCAGGTCGAGGACCGGAGCGGAGTGGGTGAGGGCGCCCACCGACAGCAGATCGGCACCAGCTGCCGCGAAGCCCGGGGCGGAGACGAGATCGATGCCGCCGGAGACCTCGATGAGGGCGGCGGCGCCCGACGCCCGGACCCGGTCGACGCACGACGCCACCTGGTCGGGCGTCATGTTGTCGAGCAACACCACCGTGGCACCGGCGGCCACCGCCTCGTCGAGCTGCTCGACCCGGTCGCACTCCACCTCCACCATCCGGCCCGGCCACAGCGACCGCGCCCGCCGGACCGCCTCGGTGATGGTCACCCCGCCCAGGTGGTTGTCCTTGACCAACACCGCCTCGGAGAGGTTGCCCCGGTGGTTGTGCCCGCCGCCGGCCCGCACCGCCGCCTTCTCCAGGGCCCGGAGCCCGGGGGTGGTCTTGCGGGTGTCCAGGACCCGGGTGTGGGGATTGGCGGCGGTCACCACGTCCACCAACTGGCGGGTGAGCGACGCCACCCCCGAGAGATGCCCCAGGAAGTTGAGGGCGGTGCGCTCGGCGGTGAGGATCGAGCGGAGCGGGCCTTCCCACTCCGCCACCAACGAGCCCGGGACCAGGGGGGATCCGTCGGGCAGGTGCCAGTCCACGGCCACCGTCGGGTCGACCTGGGCCAGCGCCTCGACGGCACAGGCCCGTCCCGCCACCACCCCCACCGCCCGGCTGACCACCGACACCGTGCAGACGACGGTGGGCGGCACCAGGGCGGCGGTCAGGTCGCCCAGGGGGAGGAGGTCCTCGGCCAGGGCGCGGGACACCGCTTCCACCACCGCCGGGTGCGGGGGGTCGACGAGCGACGGGTCGGGCACTTCGTTCAGCTGGAGGGGCGTCATCGGGCGGTACGGGACTCCCGTTCCGAGCCGACCGTCCCCGCCAGCAGGCCCACCTGGCCGTCCCGGTGGATGATGCGACGCCGCCACCGCTCCGAGGCCTCCGGGAAGTCGCGCCGGGCGTGGGCCCCCCGGGTCTCGGTGCGGAGGGTGGCGGCGGCCAGGAGCGCCCGGGCCGAGGTGATCAGGTTGGCCAGCTCACCGTGGCGGCGGTCGGAGGGGATCCCCTCGGGGCCGGACCGTCCGATCGCCTCCACCTCCGTCCGGGCCTCGGACAGCGAGTCGGCCGAGCGGACCACGCCGGCGCCGGCGAACATCGCCCGCTGGAGGCGGTCCACCGACTTCTCGACGTCGTCGTCGACCCCCATGGTCGAGGAGGAGTCGGACACGTCCCCGATCCCGGTTCCGGAGGCGGGCCCCGTGGCCTTCGTCGCGACCGGCCCGGGGTCCGCACCGGGCGGACCCGAACCTGCACCTGTGCCCGGCAGCTCAGGGGGACCGGCCAGCACGGCCTTCATCACCCCGGTGGGGGACGGCCCGTCGTGGCCGTCCAGGATGGCCTCGGCCAGGCGGGCGCCGAACACCATCCCCTCCAGCAACGAGTTGGAGGCGAGGCGGTTCGCACCGTGGACCCCGGTGCACGCCACCTCGCCGGCCGCCCAGAGCCCGGGCAGGGCGGTGGCACCGGACAGATCGGTGACCACGCCGCCGGACAGGTGGTGGGCGGCGGGAGCGATGGGCAGCCAGTCGACCGTCGGATCGAGCCCGATGGCGGTCAGCGAGGCGGTGATGGTCGGGAAGCGCTCGGCGAAGTCGTCGAGCTCGGTGGCGTCGAGCCAGAGGTGCTCGACCCCCTGGGCCTGCATCCGCTCCGCCATGGCCCGGCTGACCACGTCCCGGGGTGCCAGCTCGTCCACGAACCGCTCCCCGTAGGCGTCGCGGAGGCGGGCACCGTGTCCCCGGAGAGCCTCGGACAGCAGCGGGCGCGGCATGGCCGGGTGGTGGAGGGCGGTGGGGTGGAACTGCATGAACTCCACATCGGCCACCGGCACCCCGGCCCGCAGGGCCATGGCCAGACCGTCACCGGTGGCCTCGGCCGGGTTGGTGGTCACCGAGAAGAGCTGCCCGACGCCACCGGTGGCCAGCACGGTGTGGCGGGCCCGCACCTCCACCACCCGCCCACCGTCGTCGAGGGCCAGCACCCCGTGGCACCGACCGTCCTCCACCAACAGGTCGAGGGCAAACCACTCCTCCAGCACGGCGGCGGCGCTGGCCCGGGTGGCATCCACCAGCGCCCGCTCCACCTCGGCGCCGGTGGCCGCCCCGCCGGCGTGCACCACCCGGGCGGTGGAGTGGCCACCCTCGCGGGCCAGGGCCAGGGCACCTCCGGGCTGCCGGTCGAACTCCGCCCCCATGGCGATCAGCTCCTGGACCCGGGACGGGCCCTCGTCCACCAGGACCCGGACGGCGTCGGAGTCGCAGAGGCCGGCCCCGGCGGCCAGGGTGTCGGCCAGGTGGAGATCGGTGGAGTCCTCGTCCCCACCCAGCACCGCCGCCACGCCGCCCTGGGCCCACCGGGTGGCGGACCGCCACAGCTCGGCCTTGGTCAGCACGCCGACCCGGAGGCCGGCTCCGGGGCCCGGGCCGCCTTCGACCCGGCCGGTGCCGGCCGGCAGTCGGGGGGTGGCCAGGCGCACGGCGGCCGACAGGCCCGCCACCCCGCTGCCCAGGACCAGGACATCGAGGTCGACCGGCGCCGGGGTCGGCGCTCCGGTCGGTCCGCTCACGCCTGGGACAGGCTGTCGAGCTCGACGTCGAGGCGGGCGGTCGCCTCGTCGATGATGCGGTTGGTCCGGTCGACGTGGACGATCCGCGGCGCGAACTGCTCGAGCTCGGCCTCCTCGTAGTCGGCGTAGGTGATCACGATCACCCGGTCACCCTTGTGGACCAGCCTGGCGGCCGCCCCGTTGAGGCAGACGTCGCCCGGGTTGCCCACGATGGCGTAGGTCTCGAAGCGGGCACCGTTGTCGATGTCCACCACCGTGACCTGCTCCCACTCCAGGATGTCGGCCCGCTCCATCAGCTCCGGGTCGAGGCTGATCGACCCCACGTAGTTGAGGTTGGCGTCGGACACGCTGGCCCGGTGGATCTTCGACTTCATCATGCGGCGACGCATCAGTGGCTTCCTTTCGGAGGGGATCCCGGGTCGGGAGGGAGCCCGGGGTCGAGGTTGTCGATCAGGCGGACGGGACCGACCCGGGCGGCGATCAGCAGCCGGAGGGGCCGTCCCGACCCGATCGGCACGGAGGGGTCGAGGTCGTCGGCGGCGACCACCTCGGCGTAGTCCAGCTCCACCAGGGGCTCCTCCGCCACCACCTGGGCCATCACCCGCCCGACCACATCGGACCGGTACTCGCCGTAGGCGATGGCCGCCGCCCCGGCCCGGAGCGCCCGGGCCAGCACGGGGGCCGCCCGGCGCTCGTCGGCGGAGAGCCGGACATTGCGGCTGGACAGGGCGAGCCCGTCCTCCTCCCGGACCGTCGGGCACCCCACCACCTCGACCGGCAGCGACAGGTCGGCCACCAGGCGGCGCACCACGGCCATCTGCTGGAAGTCCTTCTCACCGAAGTAGGCACGGCAGCGGCCGGCCATGGCGAAGAGCTTGACCACCACGGTGGCCACCCCGTCGAAGTGGCCGGGGCGGGACGCCCCCTCCCACCGGTCGGCGAGCCCGGCGACCGACACCCTGGTCGCCACCGGGGCGGGGAACCCCGGGTACATCTCCCGGACCGGCGGGGCGAAGACCAGGGCGGCGCCCGCCGCCTCGGCGGACGCCACGTCGGCGGTCAGCGTCCGCGGGTACTGCTCGATATCGTCGGGGTCACCGAACTGGAGCGGGTTGACGAAGACCGTCACCACCACCCGGTCGCACTCGGCGACGGCCCGCTCGATCAGGGACCGGTGACCGGCGTGGAGGGCGCCCATGGTCGGTACCAGGCCGACGGTCATCCCGGCGGCCCGCGCCTCCTCGAGCAGGTCCGAGCACTCCTGGACCCGTTCCACCAACCGGCAGCCGGCCCTGCCGTCGGACCGGCGTCGGGCGTCGGGAGGGTCGGCGACCAGGGAGTCGGCGCCCAGCACGGATGCGCCGGTCACGCCACCTGCTCCACCCCGTCGGCCCCGGCGCCGGCTCCGGCTCCGGCCAGGGCCGGCTCGTCGGGGCGGACGGGGTCGTCGAAGGCGCCGGCACGCGCGGGCACCGGGGACCCAGGTACCCCCACAGCCACAGCCCCAGCCCCAGCCCCAGTCCCCGTCCCCGTCCCCGTCCCCGTCCCAGCCGCCACCGCCGGGGCCACTGCCGTCGACCCCGCTCCCGCCGCGCCACCCGACCCGACCCGCGGGTCCGGGCTGACCGCCCCGGCGAGGCCGGCGTCGTCCACCCCGCCCAGATCGAGGTCGGCTGCCTCGAGGGAGATACGACGGGCCAGCACCACCATGGCGTCGTAGGCCACCAGTTCGTTGCGGGCGCCCGCCATGCCGCCCAGCACCGCCCGGTGGCGGTCGATGGTCGTCCAGTCGCCGCGGACGGCCGGACCGGTCAGGGCGTCGTGGGGGCCGAGGGCGAGGGCATCGTCGGCGGCGGCGTGGATGAGTCCGGCGAAGGCGCCCAGGGGCAGTCCGGCGGTGGCCGCCACCCTCTCCACCTGGCCGAGCAGCGCCACCAGGTGGTTGGCGGCGATGGTGGCCGCCGCGTGGTAGTTCGGACGGTCGGCGTCCGCCACCACCACCGCCTCGCCTCCCAACGCACCCGCCAGCTCCCGGGCCACCGGGTCGCCGGCCACCGCGAAGGTGACCCCCGATCGCAGCCGGGCGGCCCCGACCTCGGGGTTGGGCAGCGGCACCAGGGGGTGGAGCGAGGCCCGCCGGGCGTGGGGAGCGAGGGCGTCCAGCCCCAGCGACCCCGAGAGGTGGAGCACCACGGTGCCGTCGGCCGGCGCCACGGCGGCGGCCACCTGGGCCACCTCGGCATCGGGGGTGGCGATCACCAGCACGTCGACGCCGGTCGCCGCGCCGGCCAGCGCGTCACGACGCCCGTAGGCATCGAGCACCGTGTATCCCCCGACGGCGTCCAGCGCCGCCATCAACGAGCGTCCGGCCCGGCCTGGGCCGATGATGCGGATTGTGGTCACGAGACCCCTTTGCAGCGTTCCGGCCCCGATCGGGTGCCGTTCGTTCCAGAGAATCTGCCTTCAGACGTTCACAGTGTACCCACGACTTCGACGTCGCCACCAGCGATTTCCAGGTCGGACCCCTCCACCAGGTCGGGGGCCAGGTCGGCCAGGGGGGCCAGGACGAACCGGCGCTCCCGCCACCGGGGGTGGGGAACGGTCAGGTCGGGACCCTCGCAGGTCACCCCGTCGATCCACAGCACGTCGGCATCGAGGGTCCGCGGGCCCCACCGCACGGTGCGCACCCGTCCGGCCGCCGCCTCGAGCCGGCGGCACTCCTCGAGCAGCCGGTAGGGGTCGACCCCGACCGGGACGGCCAGCTCCACCACCAGGTTCAGGTACGGGCCCTGACCCTCGGGGCCACCCACGGGGTCGGTCTCGTAGACCGGCGAGACGGCGGTGACCGGCAGGGCGCTGCCGGCCCGCAACTGGTCGACCGCCTTGCGCAGGTGGGCCCACCGGTCGCCCAGGTTGGACCCCAGGCCGAGGAAGGCCCTCGCCTCGGGTCGCCCGACCGACCGGAGGCTCACCGGCGGCGGGTGATCCGGACCCCGACCGAGTCGAGGTCGGCGGGCACCGGGGGCCGCAGCTTGCGGATCCCGACGGTGACCGACGCCACCCGCTCGTCCACCAGGGCGGCCGAGGCGATCACCCCGGCCAGCGTCTCGAGCAGCCGGTAGGACCGGCCACCGGCCACCACGTCGACCACCCGTTCGATGATCCCGGCGTAGTCGACGGTGTCGGCCAGCTCGTCGGTGTCACCCGCCGGCGCCAGGTCCACCTCGAGGTCGAGGTCGACCTCGAACGGCTGGGACCGGCCCCGTTCCTCGGGCAGGACCCCGTGGGTGCCGAGGATCCGCAGGCCACGGAGCTCGATCCGGTCGGCCTCCGGGCCACCCTCCCGGTCGAACGCCCGCAGGGAGCCGGCCACCGCTCAGGCGGTGGGCCGGGGCTCGCCGGAGGCCGCACCCGCACCCGAGCCGGCGGCCGCACCCGAGCCCGCACCCGAACCCGCACCCGAACCCGCACCCGAACCCGCACCCGAGCCGGCACCCGAGCCGGCACCCGAACCCGACCCGAACCCGCACCCGAGCCGGCGGCCGGGGCCTGCGGCCGGGCGCCCGACCCGTACGGCGGCAGCTGGGCGGCGAAGGCCACCAACTCCCGGCCGGAGGGCCCGAGGGCGTGGCCGGTCATGTGCTCGAGGGCGGTGGTGGCCTGGGGGCCGCTCGGGAGCCGACCCGACCACAGCAGGTAGCCGGCCACCACTCCGACGGTCCGGTCACCCAGCTCCTCCTGGTGGACCAGGACCCGCTCACCGTGGAGGAGCCGTCCGTGGATGTCGCGGAAGAGGTCGAGGAGCACGGGCCGGGCATCGCCGGAGGGGGGCAGCGGGAACTGGATGCTGGGAAGCTCCTGCTCCTCGTAGGCCTTGAGGTTGTGGGACGACGGCAGCAGCGACACCACCCGGGTGAAGCCCTGGACCTGGAGCCAGATGATCTCCTCCTGGCGACGGACCTTCCGGTGGTTGGGGGAGAACCCGCCCGGCCGCTCGCTCACCGCCAGGCGGTCCTTGATCACCCAGGTGAAGTTGCGGGGTGGGATCCCGGCGGCCCACTTCCCCTTCATCGGGACACCCCGGCCCGGCCGAGAGGGGCGCTACCGGCGTCGGGGGAAGCGTCACCCGACCCGGACCCCGACCCGGACCCCGACCCGGACCCGGACCCGGTCGACCGGCGGCGGTCGCCGACCAGGGTGGCCGCCTGCACGGTGGCGGCCACATCGTGGACCCGCACCATCCGGGCACCCTGCTCGAGGGCCCAGGTGGCGGTGGCCAGCGAGCCGGCCAGGCGGTCCCCCACCGGAGCCGGCGTGCCGTCGGCGGAGGCGGACAGGATGCCCAGAAAGGACTTGCGGCTGGTGCCCACCAGGACCGGGTAGCCGGTGGCCACCAGCTGGTCGACGGCCGCCAGCAGCTGGACGTTGTGCTCCACCGTCTTGCCGAAGCCGATCCCCGGGTCGATCCACACCTCGGGGACCCCGGCGGCCGCACCCTGGCCCGCCCGGTCGGTCAGGTACCCGGTCACCTCGGCCACCACATCCTCGAAGACCGGTCGGTCCTGCATGTCGGCCGGGGTGCCCCGCCGGTGCATGGCCACCCAGCCCACGCCGGCTGCCGCCGCCACCGGCCACAGCGAGGCCGACACGTCGTTGACCAGGGTGGCACCCGCCGCCACCGCGGCTTCGGCCACGGCCGGCTTGGTGGTGTCGATGGAGACCCGGACGTGGGGGGCGAGGGCCTCGACCACCGGCAGCACCCGTCGGAGCTCCTCGTCGGCGGCGACCGGCCCGGCGCCCGGACGGGTGGACTCACCACCCACGTCGACGATGTCGGCACCCTCGGCGATGAGCTGGTGCCCCCGTTCGATGGCCGCCCGGCGGTCGAACCACGCCCCACCGTCGGAGAATGAGTCCGGTGTCACGTTGAGGACTCCCATGACGAGGGGACGCTCCTCGGTAGCCAGGCCGGACATGAGTGCCCAGCGTAAACCAGGCTCGGGACCCCCGCTGACGGAATTCCGGGGGGATCGGCCCGGATCCGGCCGGAAGTGCCCAGGTCCTCCACCCTTCCGCCCCACCCTCCCGCCGCCTCTCCCGCCCCCTCTGCCGCCCTCCACCCGGACCCTGGGGTTCAGCGGCCGTGGACGGGGGGATCAGCGGCCGTGGACGAACTGCATCGCCTCGGCACGGGTGGCCGAGTCGGTGCGGAACAGACCCCGCACCGCCGAGGTGATGGTCAGCGTGCCGGGCTTCTTGACGCCGCGCATCGACATGCAGAGGTGCTCGGCCTCCACCACCACCAGGACCCCCTTGGGGTCCAGGGCCTCCTCGATGGCGTCGGCGATCTGGGTGGTCATCCGCTCCTGGACCTGGAGCCGCCGGGCAAAACCGTCCACCAGTCGGGCGAACTTGGACAGACCGGTGATCCGACCGTCGTTCCCCGGGATGTAGGCCACGTGGGCCCGGCCCATGAACGGCACCAGGTGGTGCTCGCAGAGCGAGGCGAAGGGGATGTCGCGCACCATCACCATCTCGTCGTGCTCGGCGGCGAAGGTGACCTCCAGGTGGTCGCCGGGATCCTCGTCGAGCCCGGCGATCAGCTCCTCGTACATGTGGGCCACCCGGCTCGGGGTCTTCTGGAGCCCGTCCCGCTCCGGATCCTCCCCGATGGCCGCCAGCAGCTCGACCACCGCCCGTTCGATCCGCTCCACGTCGACGCTCACCGGATGTCCGCCTCGCCGTTGTAGCGGTGGATGGCACCCAGGTTCCGGTAGCGCTCGGCGACGTCCAACCCGTAGCCCACCACGAACTCGTTGGGGATGGTGAACCCCACGTAGCGGAGGTCGACGGCGGTGCGCTGCTGACCCTCCTTCACCAGCAGGGCGCAGACCTCCAGGCTGGCCGGCTGGCGGGCCAGCAGGTAGCGCTGCAGGTAGTTCAAGGTGAGCCCGCTGTCGACGATGTCCTCCACCACCAGCACGTGCCGGTCCACCAGGTCGACGTCGAGGTCCTTGACGATACGGACCACCCCGGAGGTGCGGGTGGCGCTGCCGTAGGAGGAGACCGCCATGAAGTCCGCCTCCACCGGCAACCGGATGGAGCGGGAGAGGTCGGTCATGAACATGAACGCCCCCTTCAGCACGCCGACCAGGAGCGGGGGGCGACCGGCGTAGTCGGCGGTGATCTCCCCGCCCAGCTCCACGATCCGGGCCTGGAGATCGGCCTCGGAGACCACCACCGGGCCCACCGCCGGGTCGGACTCGAGCCGGATCAGCTGACCGACCGACTCGTCTCCGGCGGAAGTCACAGGGTGACTGTACCGGCTCCGGCCTCCGGCGGGCCCACCACCTCGGTCGACAGGCGGCCCCGGGAGCGCGCTACCCGGACCCCACCGGGGATCTCGGTGGCCACCCGCTCCCCCCGGGCCACCTCGAGCACCCGCTCCACGGCGTCGAGGGGCGGGGCGTAGGGACCGTCCCCGGTCAGCCACTGCCGGAGCGCCCGCCGGGCCACCGGGTCGGGGGCCTGGGCCACCGCCCGGCTGTCGGTGGGGTCGACCAGGCGGGCCACCTCGGCGAGGACGTCGGCGTCGCCGGCCAGCACGGTGGACTGGCGGGCCAGCACCGGCACCACGTCCCGGCCGGCCAGCTGCGAGCAGAGGGGCAGCAGTTCGGTGCGCACCCGGTTCCGCAGGAAGCGGGGGTCCTCGTTCGACGGGTCGGTCACCGGGCGGAGCCCGGCGCGGTTGCAGAGCCCGCGGGTCTCGGAGCGCCGGAGCTCGAGGATGGGGTGCCGCGTCCCCGGCCGCATGGCGGCCATGCCGTCGACCCCGGCCCCCCGCAGCAGGTTGATCAGCACCGTCTCCGCCTGATCGTCGGCGGTGTGCCCGGTGGCCGCATCCGGGCCCAGCACCTCCCAGCGGGCCTTCCGGGCCCGGGCCTCGAGGTTCGGTCCGTCGGGCACCTCCACCCGCTCCGACCGGAACCCGGCGCCGTACCGTCGGGCCACGTGGGCCACCACGCCGGCCTCGGACGCCGAGCCCTCGCGCAGCCCGTGGTCGACGTGGACGGCGGTGACCCGGCAGCCGGCCGACGCCGCCAGAATCAGGAGGGCCAGCGAGTCGGCACCGCCGGAGACCGCGCAGGTCAGCGGTGAGCCGGCCGCCGGGAAGCGGCACCGGGCCAGCAGGGCGTCGATCACGGCCGGGCGTCGATCACAGTGGGGTGTCGATCAGGGGATCATCCCGACAGGGCCGGGGTGGTGCCGATCCGGGAGATCCACGACGAGGGGTTGCGGATCTCGGTGAGGGACGGCAGCCACTCGGGCCCGCGCCAGGCGTTGTCGAGCAGGGCAGGGCCACCCGACTCCTCGACGGCGGCGATGAAGCGCTCGCCCTCCTCGTACTGGCGCATCTTCGCCTCGATACCGATCAGCTGCTGCAGCAGCTTGGCCGGTCCCCGGGTCTGGTTGCGGCGCTGGCGCAGCACCTCGGAGAAGCGGGCGGCACTGGGGATGGCCGCCGCCCCCGCCCGGTCCATGGTCACGTCACCGTGACCCTCCAGCAGGCTCATCAGGGCCTGGATCCGGTGGAGCCCCTCGAGCTGCTCGGGGGAGGCCACCAGGCCGAGGGCCCCGTTGTCGCGCAGCGGGTTCCGTCCGGCCATCAGCTCCTCGGTGAGCCGCTTCAGCGCTTCGGCCAGCCGCGAGGGATCGGGGTCGAGCGAGCCCAACCCCTCCTCCACCAGCGAGACGAAGTAGTCCCGCATCCAGGGGATGGCGGTGAACTGGCACCGGTGGGTGACCTCGTGCAGCGCCAGCCACAGGCGGAACTCCCGGGGCTCGAAGCCGTGCTGGCGCTCGAGGGCCACGATGTTGGGGCCGACGAAGTACACGATGTCCTGGTCCTCGATGGCCTCCTCGGTGATCAGGAGGTCGTACTGGCCGAGCACCCGGGTGGACAGCCATCCGAGCACCACGCCCATCTGGGTGCCGGTGGCCGCCCGTCCGGCGGTGGCCAGCGGGGCGGCCAGGCGTCCGGCGATCGGGCTGGTGGAGGCGACCCGCCCGGGAGTGAGCCGATCGAGGTGCGGGCCGACCAGCCGCTGGAAGGAGGCCACGTTGGCGTGCACCCACCCGGCCCGGTCGGTCACCCGGGCCCGGGCGTTCCCGGAGGCGGACCGCAGACCGGTGGCCTCGGCCACCAGGTCCTCCGCCTGGGCGGTGAGCTCGTCGAAGTCCTGCTGGAGGAGGTCGGGGCGGTAGGGGGCCGGCAGCGGCCGGCGGCTGCTCACCCACCCGGCCACCCGTTCGGCCACGTCCCAGGCCACCGCCCCCGGCGACTCGGGATCGGCGGTGGGCGGATCGGCACTCGGCGGATCGACGGTGAGGGTCACAGAACCCAGTGTAGGGAGGGGGTGCCCCCCGATGCTGGCGGGTCGGTGCACGCCGGCGCGCCGCGGGCTCAGTTGCCCTGCCGGTCAGTTGCCCTGCCGGTCAGTTGCCCTGCCGGTCAGTTGCCCTGCCGGGCGCCCTCTTCCTTGAGTGCCTGGTGGACGCGGTCGAGCAGGGCGTCGGGCACATGGTCCTTGCACCGGTTGGCGATGACCTTGCGCAACTCGCTCTCGAAGCCGAAGACGTCGACGCACGGCCCGCACATGTCGAGGTGTCGGGCGATCTCCACCCGTCGCTCCTCGGTCAGCTCGCCGTCGAGGTAGTAGTAGAGACGCTCGATGGTCTCGTCGCAGTCGAGGAACCCGGCCGGCGGTCCGGTCCCCGGGGCGACCGCATCAGCGGTCTTCCTCAGTGGTGACTCGTGCTCTCCCACGCTCACGTTCTCCCTACCTACCGTCGCCGGCTGCGCCGACCAGGCCCCGTTGGGTCCCGAACTCGAACAACGCCTTCTGCAGCGCCTTTCTTCCACGGTGGATGCGGCTCATCACCGTTCCGATCGGGACATCGGTGATCTCGGCGATCTCCTTGTAGGAGAACCCCTCCACATCGGCGAGCAGCACGGCCATCCGGAAGGTGTCGGGGAGCGACTCGATGGCCGCCTTCACGTCGTCATCGGTGAAGCGGTCGAGGGCCTCGTCCTCGGCGCTCCGGCCCAGCCCGCCGGCCTGCGGCCCGGTGAGGTGGTGGTAGAGGTACAGGTCCTCGACGTCCTCCACATCGGCGATCTCCGGGCGGCGCTTCTTCGCCCGGTAGGTGTTGATGTAGGTGTTGGTGAGGATCCGGTAGAGCCACGCCTTGAGGTTGGTGCCCGCCTCGAAGCTGCCGAAGGCGCGGTAGGCCTTCAGATACGTCTCCTGGACGAGGTCCTCGGCGTCCGAGGGATTCCGCGTCATGCGCAACGCCGCCGAGTACAGGGCGGGCATGTACTCCATGGCGAGGTCGGAGAATTCCGCCTGATCAGCCATCCCTGCACCGTACACGGACGGTGGTCGGCACGGGACGGCGCCCGGTGGCGGGCCGGTTCCCCTCGCCGGCCGGGCGGGAACCCGCCGGCTCAGTCCACCAGCGCCTGGTACACCAGCGCCCGCAGCTGCGAGCGGAAGGGGTAGAGGGTGGAGGGTGCCACCTGGGTCATGAAGATGGCGGTGACGTCCTCGACCGGGTCCACCCAGAAGGCGGTGCTGGCCGCCCCGCCCCAGTAGTACTCCCCGTAGGAGCCGACGGTGGCGGTGACGGCCGGGCCCAGCCCCACCGCGAAGCCCAGCCCGAAGCCGACGCCGTCGAAGCCCGACTCCCCGAAGCCGCCGGTGGCGAACGCCGCCAGGTCACCGCCGCCGGGCAGGTGGTTGCAGGTCATCAGCTCCAGGGTCTTCCGGCCGAGGATCCGTACGCCGTCGAGCTGGCCCTCGCCGAGGAGCATCTGACAGAACCGGAGGTAGTCGCCGGAGGTGGAGACCATGCCCCCGGCCCCCGACAGGTACGAGCGGCGTCGACGGTAGCTACTGGTGGCCGGGTCGTCGAGGAGGGTCGGTGGTGCATCGGTGGCATGGAGGTAGCAGGCGGCCAGTCGTTGGCCGGCGTCGTCGGGCACCCAGAATCCGGTGTCCTCCATCCCCAGGGGCCCGGTGACCGACTCGGCGACGTACTCGTCGAAGGGCCGGCCGGACAGGATCTCCACCAGCCGTCCGCAGATGTCGGTGGAGAGCCCGTAGTTGAACCGGGTCCCGGGGTGGAACTTCAGCGGCAGCCCGGCCAGCAGGTCGGTGGCCCGCTCGAGGGTCATGCCCGACGCCGCCGCCCGGAGGGCGGCGTAGTAGCGGTGGTCGACCGGGTGGTCGGGCACCACCGCTCCCGGCAGCCCGGACATGTGCATCAGCAGGTCGCGGATGGTCATGGGACGGGCCGGCTCCACCAGCCGGGACGGTCCGCCCTCGACGCTCTCCTCCACCCGCAGGTCCCCCCACGCCGGGATGTACCGGTCCACCGGGTCGGTGAGCAGGAAGGCGCCCTGCTCGTACAGCTGCATGAGGGCGACCGAGGTGATCGGCTTGGACATCGAGTAGATCCGCCAGATGGTGTCCTCCGCCACCGGCGTGTCCCGCTCCCGGTCCATGACCCCCAACGACCGGAAGTAGCCCACCGCCCCGCCCCGGGCCACGGTGATCTGGCAGCCGGGGACCTTGCCGGTCTCCACGTACCGGCGGCCGAAGTGCTCGGTGATCCGCTCCAGCCGGTCGGGGTCCAGGCCGGCGGCGGCGGGGTCGACCTCCACGCCGCGCCTCAGGCGTTCTTGGGCAGGTCGGCGAAGGCCGTGGTGCGGTCGTTGTTGGGCTCCTTGGGGAGGCCCAGCACCCGCTCGCCGATGATGTTCCGCTGGATCTGGTCGGTCCCGCCGTAGATCGGGGGCGCCTGGGCCAGCAGGGCCAGCTCGGTGACGAAGTGGATGGCCGGATCCTTCACGGCGTCGGCCAGCGACGCCCGGTCCTCGGCGTGGTAGGCGTGCAGCATGCCGGCGGCGCCGGCGATCTGCATGCCCAGGTCCCGGGAGAGCCGCATGATGTGGCTCATCGACAGCTTGGAGATGTTGGGCATCCCCGGGATGTCGGAGCCGGACGCCTTGGCCGCCTTGAGGCGGAGGCCGTTGAACCGCCCGAGCTCCCCCCAGGTGTAGAGCCGGGCCAGGCCCTGCCGGATGAGGGGGTCCCGGTCGGTGCCGTTCCGCTTGGCCACGTCGAGCAGCAGGCCGGCGCCGCCCCCCATGGCCCGGCGCATGGTCGACTCGTCCCCCGGGTCGTCGCCGCCGGCCCTGTCGCCGCTGGCCCCCTCGCCGCCGGCCGCCGCCACGCTGGCTCCGGCTCCGGCCCGCCCCGGTCGCTTCCCGCGGTCGGCCACGAAGTCGCCGGCCCGGCGGTCGAGGTCCCCGCCCACGGTGCCGGGGGTGGCCACGCTGGCGGCGGCGCTGCCGCCACCGGAGCCCAGGCCGGCCCGCTCGTTGGCCAGGGTGGTGTTGGCCACCGCCCATCCCTGGTTGCGACCGCCGATGATGGCGTCGTCCGCCACCCGGGCGTCGGTGAGGAAGACCTCGTTGAAGAGGGCCCGCCCGGTCATCTCGGTGAGGGGTCGGACCTCCACCCCGGGCTGGACCATCGGGAAGGCGAAGTAGGTGATGCCCTGGTGCTTGGGCACGTCGGGGTCGGTGCGGGCCAGCAGCATCCCGAGATCGGCCTTCTGGCCGTTGGACGTCCACACCTTCTGGCCGTTCACGATCCACTCGTCGCCGTCCTGGACGGCCCGGGTCTGCAGGCCGGCCAGGTCCGACCCGGCCGAGGGCTCGCTGAACAGCTGGCACCACGACCGGGCGCCGGTGACGATGTCCCGGACGTACCGGTCGATCTGCTCCTGGGTGCCGTGGGTGGCGATGGTCGGGGCGGCCAGCAGCAGCCCCAGCCCACCGGGGGCGGGGAGGGCGCCGAAGCGCTCGATGGCCTGGGCCACCCGGACGGCGTCGTTGCGGGGCATGCCCCTGCCGTAGGCGTTGGTGGGGAGGTTGGGGGCCGACCAGCCGGCCAGTCCCATCCGCTCCCACCACTGGCGGACGGTGAGGTCCGGGTCCCAGTTGTCGTCGAGCCAGGTGTCGAGCTCGTCGAAGATGGCCTCGGTCGACTCGGTGGTTGCGGTGTCGCTCATGGTTCCCCCCAGAGGCGGTGTGTCGCGCGGTGTGTCCCGCGGTGTGTCGGGCGTGCGAGCCTCGGCGGTGCGAAAGCTCACGAGGGTGCTATCACAGCCGATGGGACCGACGGGTGTCGAACTCAGAGGGCGCCGGGCAGCACCCGGGGCTCGATGCGCTCCTCCACCGCCTCGTCGCCCCGACGGCGGACCCGGTAGGCGGCCCGTCCCGTCACCTCGCTGACCGCCTCGACCAGCTCGGTGCCCTGGTAGACGAGCCCCACGCCGTCGTCGGTGGCGTACCCGTCGGGCAGCGTGCCGTCGGCCACCAGCCGCTGGAGGACCGGCCGGCGCCGGGGCTCGGAGTCGTAGTGGACGCCGTTGGAGTACGGCACCAGGCCGAGGCCGTCGGTGACCGGGCGGAGCTCGGGTCCGAAGGAGTCGGTGGTCCCCCCGACGTGCCAGCAGATCGAGCCGGCCGACACCCCGCCCAGGACCACCCCGGCCTCCCAGACCTCGCGGAACACGCGGTCGAGGCCGTGCACCCGCCACACCGCCAGCAGGTTGGCCACGCTCCCGCCGCCCACCCACACGGTGTCGTGCTCCAGGAGGAAGCCCTGCAGGTCGTCCACGTTGGGCATGACGAAGAGGTTGAGGTGGTGGACGGCGACACCGGCTGTCCGGCCCGCCTCGTTGAGCATGGCGTTCCACCAGAGCTGGTCCCCCATGGCGGTGCCCACGTGGCACAGGGTGGGCCTCCGGCCGCTCACCCCCGACCGCTCGAGGGAGTGGTGGATCAGGGGACCGAACTCGGGCTCGCCCCGCGCCCCCCGGCGGAGGCCCCCGGAGGTGGCCACGATGGTCGGCTGGTCGGCGGGCACGGCCTGAAGCTACCGGCGCCGGGCCCGGCGGCGACAGTCAGAGCGAGACGATGACCTTGCCGGTGTTCCCGCCGCTGAACAGGAGGTTGAGCGCCTCGCCGGCGTGCTCCAGTCCCTCCACCACGTGCTCCCGGTGCTGGATCCGCCCCTCCATCACCCACCCCGCCATCTTCACCTGCGCCTCGGGGAAGCGGTCCAGGTAGTCGAGGATCAGGAAGCCCTCCATCCTCGACCGCTTGACGATGAGGTTGAGGTAGTTCCGGGGCCCGACCGGGCGATCCTCGTTGTACTGGGAGATGGCCCCGCACAGCACCACCCGGGCGTGCAGGGCCAGCTGGGCGAGCCCGGCGTCGAGGGTCTCGCCGCCGACGTTGTCGAAGAACACGTCGATGCCGTCCGGGCAGGCCCGGCGGAGGCGGGCCGGGACCGACTCGGTCCGGTAGTTGATGGCGTCATCGAAGCCCAGCTCGTCGGTGAGCCACGCGCACTTCTCGTCGGTGCCGGCGATGCCCACCACCCGGGCGGCCTCGGCGATCCGGGCCAGCTGCCCCACCACCGACCCGGTGGCGCCGGCCGCCCC
Organism: uncultured Actinomycetota bacterium; assembly: GCA_963709665.1. Classification (GTDB taxonomy): domain Bacteria; phylum Actinomycetota; class Acidimicrobiia; order Acidimicrobiales; family RAAP-2; genus DASZIT01. The sequence goes on from CAVPWU010000011.1 coordinate 327,697, forward strand.
CGAGACGACCACCGTGTCGCCGGGCCGGGGAGCCCCGATGTCGAACAGGCCGAAGTAGGCGGTCATCCCGGTGACGCCGTAGACGCCGATGGCCGCTCCCGGATCGACGCCGGGTGGCAGGACGGTCATCGACTCGGCACCGGGGCCGGCCAGCACGTACTCCTGCCAGCCGGTCATGCCGAACACCTGGCTGCCCTCCGGGAGGGCCCCGCTCCGGCTGGCCACCACCTCGCCGACCCCGCCGCTGCGGACCGTCTCGCCGATCCCGATGGGGGGCAGGTAGCCGGGGGCGTCGTCCATCCACGTGCGGATGGTCGGGTCGATGGAGAGGTGGCGCACCCGGACCAGGGCCTGGCCCTCCCCGGGCTCCGGGACGGGCGCCGAGTCGTCGACGGTGAGGTTGTCGGCGGTCACCAGGCCGGAGGGTCGCGACGCCAGCAGGATCCGACGGTAGGTGTCGGTCATCGGTCCGTCGTCGTCATGGTGCTGCCTCCCCCGGGGGCGGTGGACCCGTCCCGCGACCTCACCGTACCCGGCCGCCCGTCCGGTTCAGCTGTTGTCCATCCGGAGCTTGAACTGGGTGCCGGTGGGCTCGGTGACCGTGGCCATCCGACCGTAGGGGGTGTCCTGGGGGCCGTCCAGCACCGACCCGCCGAGGGCGGCGACCTTGGCCACGCTGGCATCGATGTCGTCGACCTCCCAGTAGATCGACCAGTGGTCGGGGACCCCCTCGGGGAGGAAGCCCGAGGCGTCCATGATCCCGGCCAGGTTCTCGCCCCCCATCGGGTCCCCCATGGTGCCGTAGCGGAACTCGTCGGTGTCGCCCACCATGGTGATCTCCCAGTGGAAGACCGAGCGGTAGAAGTCGGCCGAGGCGGTGAAGTCGCGGGTGAACAGCTCGGACCAGCTGGGGGCCCCGTCCTCGAGCACCACCGTGTAGCCGGGGAACGGCTTCGGCTGCCAGGCCCCCAGGCGGGCCCCGGTGGGATCGGCCAGCACGGCCTGGATGCCCACCTCGGGGATCGCCATGGGCGGCACCAGCACCTGACCGCCGTAGGTGACGGCCTCCTCGACCGTCTTGGCCACGTCGTCGGTGGCCAGGTAGATCTTCCAGCTGTTGTCGGCCGGCATCTCCGGCCCCATGTCCCCCATGCCGCCGGCGATGTCCACCCCGTCCCGCCGGAACATGAAGTACCCCCCGAACTGCGGGTCCGGCTCGCCGGACTCCCACCCGAAGAGCTCCTTGTAGAAGGCGCGGCTCCCCTCCACGTCGGAGGTCCACAGGTCCACCCAGCAGGGCGAACCGACGGGGGCGTGGTCACGGGTGGGCACTGGGGGGCCTCCTCCGGGGTCGGGGCACGGGGCCGTGCGGGCTGACCCGACGGTACCCCGGGATCGGCCGCTCCGCTCCCCCCCGGGCAGCCCCGGCTTGGACCCCGCGGTCGGTGGGTACATCCGGGGGCATGACCGTGATCGGCTACACGATGATGTGCGAACAGACGGGACCGAAGGAGTTGGTCCGCGACGTCCAGCTGGCGGAGGCCGCCGGATTCGACTTCGCGGTGATCTCGGATCACTACTTCCCGTGGGTGGAGGCGATGGGCCACTCGCCCTACGCCTGGTCGGTGCTGGGGGCGGCGGCCCAGGTCACCTCGCGGATCGAGCTCATGACCTACGTCACCTGCCCGATCAAGCGGTACCACCCGGCGGTGGTGGCCCAGAAGGCGGCCACCGTCGGGCTCCTCTCCGACGGCCGGTTCACCCTCGGACTCGGCGCCGGGGAGAACCTCAACGAGCACGTCACCGGTGGCGGGTGGCCGCCGGTCAACGTGCGCCACCAGATGCTCGACGAGGCCGTCGAGATCATCCGCCTCCTGTGGGGCGGCGGCTACGTGAACTTCGACGGGCGGCACTTCCGGGTCGACTCGGCCAAGCTGTGGGACCTGCCCGACGAGCCCCTGCGCCTGGGGGTGGCGGCCTCCGGCCGGCAGTCGGGCGAGCTCGCCGGTCGCACGGCCGACTGCCTCATCGCCGTCGAACCCTCCCCGGCCATCGTCGACGCCTTCGACGCCGCCGGCGGGTCCGGCAAGCCACGGGTCGGTCAGCTGCCGGTGAGCTACGACCCGGACCGGGACACCGCCATCACACGCGCGCTCGAGCTGTTCGGCTGGTTCGGGGGCGGGTGGAAGGTCAATGCGGAGCTGCCGGGCACGGCGGCGTTCGAGGCGGCCTCGAGCCCCGTGCGAGCCGACGACATCGCCGACGCCATCCCGTGCGGGGACTCGGTGGAGGCGGTGGTCGGGGCGGTCCAGGAGTTCGCCAAGGCCGGCTTCACCCACGTGGCGCTGTGCCAGATCGGTGGGGACACCCAGCCGGGCTTCATCGAGTGGTGGAAGCGGGACCTCGGACCGGCGTTGGGCGCGTCGACCGACCCCGATTGACATCTATTCTTACACCTGGCAACCTGTCGACGGAACGTCCAGGGCGGCCGGCCAGGGGGAAGCATGCACGACGGTTCAACCTCGGAGGCGACCGGCGGCACCCACCGTTCCCTCGCCGGCCTCTCCCACGACGAGCTGGGCACGCTGGCCCGTGAGTACCTGCTGGCCGGGCACCTGATCGACCGGGCCGGGATGCCCTTCGCCATGGAGAGGGGGCTCGAGGTGATGACCGAGATCGCCATCCAGGAGTGGATGGGCGCCAGCCCGGTCTACACCAGGCGCATGCAGCGCCTCCTCGGGTTCGAGGGGGACACCGTCGAGGTCGCCCTCAAGGGCATGCAGCTCGACATCGGGGCCCCGCCGGAGTTCATGGACTTCCGCATGGGGGTGGAGGACGACCATCACGGCTCGTTCCACCTCGACCACTGCGGGGCGCTGATGGACGTCGAGCCGATGGGGGAGAAGATGGTGGTGGCGATGTGCCACCACATCGAGGACCCCACCTTCGACGCCACCGGGTGGGCGACCAACCCGAAGCTGCGGATGCGCCCGGTCCACCGGCCCCCACGCACCCCGGCCGATCGGCACCCGCACTGCGCCTGGACGGTGACCATCGACCCCGAGGAGCCGGACACGCCGACCCCGGAGCGGGCGTTGGCGATCGGCCGGACGAACGCCGCCCAGCTGCCGCTGGCGACCATCGGCGACCCGGGTGACGACGGGCTCGCCGACTACTCGGGCCCCCTCGACCCCGACCTCCGGGTTCCGGAGTTCTCGTCCCCGGTCCTCCGGGCGCTCCTCGACGAGGTGGCGCTGCAGGGCCACCTGCTGGTCCTGTCGTTCGCCTCGGCGGTGGCCGAGCACTACGACGAGGCGCAGGCCCGGGACATCGTGGCCAGACAGTTCACCGGCGTGGCCGGGGTGGCGGCCGACCGTCTGGCCCGGGCCTTCGGGCTGGGGGACTCGGCCGCCGACGTGGCCACGGTGTTCGACCTGCACCCGGCCTTCCACCCCCGGGCCTACGTGGACTGGACGGTCGAGCTCGACGGGGACGTGGTCCACCTGACGCTGGGACCCGGGCCGGCGCGGTCCGAGGGCTTCGACTCGTGGGTGACGGTGTTGGCGGCGGGCCAGGACCGGGCGCTGCAGGCCATCGCCATGGGCGTGGACCCGCACTGGACGGTGGAGCCCGAGGGGGAGGGCGCCTGGGTGGTCCGCCGGTCGGAGACCGCAGCCACCGAGCTCGACGAGGTCACCCTCACCAAGTTCTCCACCGGTGTGGCCTTCGCCTTCCGGCGGTGAGCCCGGCCCCACCGGCGCCGGATCGGCTCCGGGTGGTGCAGTGGACCACCGGCAACGTCGCCCGGCAGACCGTCCGGGCCATCCTCGACCGTGACGACCTCGAGCTGGTCGGCGTGTTCGCCCACTCCCCGGCCAAGGTCGGCCGGGACGTCGCCGACCTGTGCGGGCTCGACTCCCCCACCGGGGTGACGGCGACCGACGACGTCGACCTGCTCCTGGGCCTCCGCCCGGACTGCGTGGTCTACAACGCGCTCCACCTCGATGTCGACGAGGTGGCCACCATCCTGCGCTCGGGGGCCAACGTGGTGACCACCTCCGAGTTCCTCACCGGTCGGACCGTCGGCGACCGGGCGCGGGCGAGGCTCCAGGAGGCGGCGGTGGAAGGCGGGGCGACCCTGTTCGGGAGCGGCATGAACCCCGGCTTCCTCAACCTCATCGCCGGGGTGGCCGCCGGTGCCAGTCTCGGCGTCCGACGCCTCACGGCGACGGAGTCGGTCGACGTCAGCCTCTACGCCGGCGACGGCAACATGGACGCCTTCGGATGGGGACGGCCCCCCGACGCACCCGGGCTGGCCGAGGCGGTCGAACGGGCGACCCTGGTCTTCCACGACGGGCTCGAGGTGCTCGCCGGGATGCTCGGCCTCGAGGCGTACGAGCCGCGCTGCCGGGTCGACTTCGCGGTGGCCACCCGGGACCTGGACCTGCCCGGCCGGCCCATCGCCGCCGGCACCGTGGCCGGACTCGACGTCCGGTGGGAGGCGGTCCGTGACGGGGACGTGCTCATCGAACTCCACCAGCGCTGGGTGATGGGTCGCCACCTCGAGCCCGCCTGGACGGTGGAGCACGGGTGGATCGTCGAGGTCACCGGCGACCCGCGCCTCCGCGTGAGGGTCGACGTCCGGCCGGACACCGAGGACCTCGGCTCCCTGACCGCCCCGGACCTCCACGCCATCGGGATGAGGCTCACCGCCCTGCCGATCGTCAATGCCATCGCCCCGGTCTGTGCCGCCGGGCCCGGGATCCGCACCTATGCCGACCTCCCGGTGATCTCGACCCGGTTGACGGCGGCATCGGAAGCGTCGGTGGCCGACCCGTAGGCGGCCCGGGGAGGGAAGACCCGGTGATGGGCGGCCCAGGACGGCCCGGGGATGAGCGACCCGGGGAGGGGCGGCCCGGGGAGGGGCTCTGACCGATCCTCCCCTCGGACGCAGGCCACCTTCAGGTCGGCTGACCGGCCTCCGGTGGCCTCACTCGGGCCCGGCTCCCCCGTCCCACCGCGGCGAGCCGTCGGCCACCCAGGTGTTGATGACCTCCTCGCAGGGCACCACCAGGCCGGCGATGTTGGGGTACCCGGCATAGGGGGCCAGCATGACCAGCGTCTCGCGCAGCTCGTCGGGGGTGAGCTCGCCCCGCTTCAGGGCGGCCCGGGCCTGGATCCTCCAGGTGTCGACCTGGCCGTTGGCGGCGATCACCCCCATGAGCAGCATCCGTCGGGTCCGCACATCGAGCACGCCGCGGCGCCAGACCTGGTCGAAGAGGGTCTGGACCATCACGTCGTTGAACGCCATGGTGCCCTCGGGGAGGGTGACCACGTCGCCGGCGTAGACGTCGCGGAGGACCTCGAGGCCGCGGTCGTAGGGGGCGGGGGAGGTGTCGGTCATGTCGTCATCCCTTCGTCGGGGTGCCGGGTCGGCACCGGGTCAGGTGTCGTCGTCCGCGGTGCCGGACGGGTCGGGCAGGCGGTAGGTCCGGAGGAACTCGGCCTCGGCGAGGTCACGGGCGGGCAGGTCCACGTGGTGCTGCTCGCCGACCAGGTGCATCAGCGCCAGGTCCTTGGTGATGATGGCCCCCGAGGTCCGCCGCATGGGCAGGATGTTGCGGTCCTCGATGATGCTGTCGGGCAGCTCGTGGAGGCTGAAGAAGCTCTCCCCCATCCGGCCCAGCTGGCCGTTGGCGGCCATGGCCTCCTTCAGCCCCCCGACCGGCAGGTCGAGGTCCTTGGCCAGACGGACCGCCTCGGCCACTCCGAGGTGGGACACGTAGGTCTGGAGGTTCAGGCACAGCTTCAGCAGGTTGGCGTTGCCCAGGGGGCCGGCCTGGACCAGCGTCTCCCCACACGCCGTCAGGATCGGCTCCAGGGCGGCGATGTCGGCGGGGTCCCCGCCGAGCAGGAAGGTCGTGCGCCCCTCGGCGGCCGCGAAGTGCCCGCCCGTGAGGCACGCCTCGACGATCCGGACCCCGTGCACCGCGCCCTCGGTCGCCGCCCAGCCCACGGTCTCGGGAAGCACCGTGCTGTGGATGGCCACCACCGCCCCCTCGGCCAGAGTGGCGAACAGACCGTCGGGACCGTCGAGCACCGCCCGTACCTGGGCGTCGGCGGGGACGCAGACCCCGACCATGTCCGACGATCGGGCCACGTCGGCCACCGAGGCGGCGCCGACCGCTCCCTGGTCCACGACCGCCTGCAGGGGCTCCGGGTCGAGATCGAACACCGTGGGGCGGAGCCCGGCACGGAGCATGCTCTCGACCAGGGGTCGGCCGATGAGGCCGATCCCGATGAATCCGATGCGGGTACTCATGAGACGGACTCCTTGTGGCACTGGGCAGGCCGGATCACCGCCGTGGCTGCCGATCGGTGGAAGGCGCCGGGCACGGGAGGACGACCGTCGCCGTCGGCCCGGGCCCCGCGCCGCCGCAGCCCGGTCACCTTGCCATCCAGGTTTACACATGTCAACCTGGGAACCGGGTCAACAGCCCGGCGGGCAGGACCCGTGGGGCGTCCACACGGGAAGGAAGGTAACGGGCACGATGGCGAAGAGGGTTCCCCTCCGGCTCCCCGGACCCCGCACCCCCGGGCGCTCATGACCGGCGTCGACACGACGGCTCCGGGGACGGTGCCGCGCCAGTGGCTCTCCGAGCGTCAGTCGGCCAGCGTCACCGCCCTCCTCGATGCCGCCCTCGACGAGGTCCGCGCCGTCGGCTTCGAGAAGCTCACCGTGCGATCGGTCGCCCATCGCGCGGGTCTGACCCACACCACCGCCTACAGCTACTTCACCTCGAAGGCGCACCTGATCTCGGAGCTGCACTGGCGGCAGATGCAGGCGATCCCCGCCCCCCGGGTGGCACCGGACGCGACCTTCGTCGACCGGGTGTGCGCGGCGTTCGAAGGTCCGTCCGCCGCCCTGGCCGCGGATCCCCGACTGTCGCGCGCCGTCTTCATGGCCATCATCTCCGACGAGCCCGACGTCACCCGGATTCGGGGGGCGGTCGCCGCCGGGACGATCGGGCACCTGCGTGCCGCGCTCGGCCCGTTCGACGACCCGGAGCTGGTCAGCGCCCTCTTCATGGCCTACAGCGGCGCCATGATGCTGGTCGGGACCGGCAATCGGGACTTCCTCGAGGTGATCCCCCGGATGCGGGCGCTCGCACGGCTGATCGATCCGACCTCGTCGGCCGGGCACCGCTGATTCG